>JAZJXV010000001.1:0-89053 GCA_040390795.1 Pseudomonadota bacterium
AAAATGACGCAAATTAAGCGCTAACCCGTGTCCGGTTATATAGGGGCAAGATCAACGCGTTATTTCAACGCACCGAACACCTTGCCCAGAATTGCACTGCCGGAACCAACAGGATCAGCACGAATTGCTTTTTCTTCCTCGGCGATCATTGTGTACAAGCCATCCAGTGCGCGCTTGGTCACATAACCTTCTACGGTCGTTTCGTCTTTCGATACCAAGCCGCTGGAACCAGCCTTACCCATCACAGCGTTGTACTGCGATGAGAGACCGTTCTTATCGGTAATCTTCTTCACTACAGGCAGGAATTGCTCGTTCAATGGCGTCGCTGTTTTTTGGCGGAAGAAATCAGTAACTGCGGTATCGCCGCCAGTCAGAATATTTTTAGCATCGGTGACCGACATCGACTTGACTGCATTCAGCAATAAAGGCTTGGCCAGAGAGACGGCAGATTCTGCGGCGTGATTCATCGACACCGTCAACTCATCTACTTTCTTCCCTTGCCCTGTCATGCGCAGGATAGGCATTGCCTTTTCCATCACGCTAGGCACACCGATTTTTACTTTTGGATTATTCAGAAAACCGTTCTCCACACCTAATTTGGACACAGCAACTGTGGCGCCTTTTTCCAGCGCAGCCTTCACGCCGCTGGATGCATCCGTGTTGCTGAGATCACTCAAGGACAAGGCAAAAGCAGCGGAAGCGATCAAGCCCAGCGAGACTGTTAGCGCCGTTTTAGAGAAATGATGGATAGACATGGTGCCTCCTCAATAAATAATGATGAATGGAATAATGCACTCTTTTTATTTCAATGACGTGTTTTTTACTTCATTTAAATCATCACGACTACGCACAAAACTGGCAAAACGTGGAATGCCACTGTCATTCAAACCTCTGTAACGATACGTCACCAAACTACCGATGGGCGGTGGCGTATCTCTTTGCGCATCGCTAAATCCGGTACCCAGTTTAAAACGTTGTCCTGCTGCTGTCTCCACCAATAATGCACCAAGTCGTCCTTGATGTTTACCTTTACCCGGTACATACGCGATGACTTTGGCTTCTGCATCTTCATGCAATTTAACTTTGAGTAAATCATCATTGCGTTCAGCTCGATATAGAGAAGAGCCACGATGCAGCATTAATCCTTCTCCGCCCTCCTTCGTCGTCACCTTTAACAACTGTTGCAAAGCGCGATGATCACTTACCTTGAATTGCTTGACTAGCTGCACCCATGGCAAAGCCAACTTATTCACTGTAGATTGCAATACCGGCAGACGTTGATCGAAGCTTCCTGCATGCGCAGGCAGATCGAACACCATGAAACGCATTCTGCGCCAGGCGACATCGTCAGGCACTTGGCGACGCGCAGTAGAAACCGCCTCAGAGAATTTTCCACGCCCTGCCCATAACTCACCATCCAATGGCATCTTCGGCCAGCCGGCAATAAACCATGCAGGCGGATGAATAAGTTCACCACCACGCGTCAGCAGTTTCTCGCCATCCCAATAAGCACGTATGCCATCGTATTTTTCACTCACCCAGTAATCGTTCAAATCAACGCCTGGATGATAGACATTCGCCAGCATGACAGGAGCGGGTTTGCCTTGCCCCTGTGCCGATGAGATCGATGCAAAAAAGACGAAGGCAAGCACACATGCAACGATACGCAATATCACTCTCTTTATATGAAGAGAGTTATTTGAAAAGTTGCCGTAGAAAAATGTCATTGTGCGTTTGGAGGAAAAATGGCGTTAATAACGAATTACTCTGCGCGATGAATATTTACTTAATATTATCGCAACAATCACTCCATGGGCACTTCATAGCATCGTTCATCTCATTTTGAAGATGGAGGTAACATGAACCAGCCTAGGCAATAGCCACGAACACGCAGCATTGATTAGCTCACAGACCTTACTCATCTTCAGCGAAGGATTCACTACCATGAACATCGATCTCTCTGGAAAAACGGCCATCGTCACCGGCTCCACGGCCGGCATCGGTTACGCCATTGCCAAAGGTTTGGCGCAAGCCGGTGCTGAAGTCACCGTCAATGGTCGCACCGCAGCAGCTGTTCAGCGCGCGGTCGCGCAATTGAAAGCTGAATTACCAGAAGCAGAAATTCTGGGCATCGCTGCCGATGTAGGCACAGCAGATGGCTGTGCAATTCTGGTCGAGGCACAACCGGCTACCGACATCTTGATCAACAATGTCGGCATCTATGGTCCACAGGATTTTTTCGATATTCCGGATGAAGAATGGTCGCGCTTCTTCGAAGTGAATGTGATGTCTGGCGTGCGTCTATCCCGTGCCTATCTTCCCGGCATGGTGCAACATCAATGGGGACGTGTGATCTTCCTATCCTCAGAATCTGCCTTGAACATTCCGGCCGACATGATTCATTACGGCTTTACCAAAACATCGAATCTATCGATCTCGCGTGGACTGGCCAAACGCGTCGCTGGCACTGGCGTGACCGTCAACGCGATATTGCCCGGCCCTACTCTGTCAGACGGCGTGGAAGCCATGTTGAAAACCGAACAGATCGCCAGCGGAAAAACGATGGAAGAAACCGCCGCCGCATTCGTGATGAAACACAGACCCAGCTCCATCATCCAGCGTGCAGCAACCGTAGAGGAAGTAGCAAATCTGGTTGTCTACACTGCATCCATGCAAGCTTCTGCCACGACAGGTGCGGCGCTCAGAGTTGATGGCGGAGTAGTCGATACATTGGCTTGATTCAATAAAAATGCCACGCCGACTGGAACAATGCGTTCCAATCGACGTGGCAACAATGCGACTTCCTAATTTACGTTTACTGCTTGCCTGCTAGCGCGACACTCTCTTTAGCAGGAATCGGCTCCCAACCACCGCCCAACGCACGTATCAATCCAACCGATGCCACTGCACGCTGACCTGTGCTGCGTATCTTCGAACGTTGCGATGACAAGCTGGAACGCTGCGCATCGATCACTTCGAAATAACTGGCCGAACCATAGCGATAACGTGAGTCAGCCAGACGCGTTGCGAGTTGTGCTGATTTGACGGCTTGATCTTCAAATTGAATTTGTCTATCCAGCGTGCGCAATGCACTCAGGTTATCTTCAACATCCTGAAAACCAACCAGCACTTGCTGCCTGTAATTGGCAACCAACGCTTCGTAATTGGCATCGGCACGTTCCAGATTCGAACGGTTACGACCACCGTCGAACAGTGGCATGCTCAACATCGTGCCAACCACCGGTCCCAGCATCCAACTACGGCTGGACCACTTGAACAAATCGCGTAACTCATTCGATTCGTAACCAGCCGATCCGGTCAGTATCAGTTTCGGGAAGAATGCTGCCTTCGCTGCACCTATACGCGCACTGGAAGCAGCAAGCTGACGTTGAGCCTGTGCAATATCAGGACGACGTTCCAGCAAATCGGACGGCAAGCCAGCCGGCACATTGACGATAGGTGCTGCCAATGGTGCCACTGCCAAAGTGAATTCAGCCGGTGCCTTGCCAAGCAAAATCGCCAGCGCATGATCACGTTGCGCACGTTGGCGATTCACGCCCTCCAACTCGGCGCTGGTGGTTGCCCATTCCGTTTTTGCCTGCGCTACATCCAGCTCACTGGTATCGCCGGCATCGAATCTGCGCTGTGTCAGATCCAATGCTTCCTGCCGCAGAGCGACTGTTTTCTGCAATACATCCAACTCGGAATCCAGTGAACGTATCGTGAAGTATTGCTGCGCCACGTCAGACTGCAAAGCCAGCAAGACCGAGCGATATGCCGCTTCCTGTCCTTGTGCATCCAATCTGGCAGCACGACTCGCATCGGACAAGCGACCGAACAAATCAACTTCATAAGAGAAGCTCAAAGGCGCGCTGTACTGTGTAGAAATCGATTGGCTATTGCCGGTACGTGTAGGCCCGACACCAACATCCACTTGCACGCCGCGATCAGCATTAACGACACCCGCAGCAGCACGTGCATCTTTCACACGTGCCAGAGCCATCGCCAGATTCAGATTCGAATTGCTGGCTTCCACAATCAAGGCACTCAGATTGTCATCACCAAACACTACCCACCATTCGCCTCTGTCTTTGCTATCAGCCGGCATAGCCAACTTCCATGCGCCGTCCAGTGTTTCTGCCTGTTCACGATACTGCGTAGGCAGATCCAGCTTCAACTGCTCTGGCGGTTTGGCCGTTGAGCAACCGGCCAACACCAGCGCGGCGACCAGCGTAGTTAGGGATAAATTAAATTTCGTCATCATTACACCTCGTAATTGTGCGGAGTATCCGCTACCGCTGCAGGATGCGGATGGGCGACGTAGGCCTCACTTTCCGCTTCCTTCTTGCGCGTAAATTTCTTTTCCAGTGTACGCAGCAACACATAGAAGATAGGCGTCAGGAACAGACCGAAGGCAGTTACACCGATCATGCCGGCAAACACCGCTACACCCATCGCATGACGCATTTCTGAACCTGCCCCCGATGAAATAATCAACGGCACCACACCAGCAACAAACGCAATCGATGTCATCAAGATCGGACGCAAACGCAAACGTGCTGCTTCGATTGCTGCTGCATAAGTCTCACGTCCCTGATGCTCAAGTTCACGAGCAAATTCCACAATCAGAATCGCGTTCTTACAGGCTAGCCCGACTAATACAATCAGACTGATTTGCGTAAAGATGTTGTTGTCGCCACCTGTCAACCAGACACCAAAGATTGCAGACAGCAAGCCCATAGGAACGATCAACAAGACAGCCAAAGGCAGAGCCAGACTTTCATATTGCGCAGCGAGTACGAAGAACACCAGCAACATCGCCAACGGCAAAATGATGAACAGCGTATCGCCAGCAATCTTGTCTTGATACGTGATCTCGGTCCATTCGTAGCTGATGCCGCGTGGCAGAGTTTCCGCCAACAGACGTTCAACCACTGCTTGCGCCTGACCTGTACTGTAACCAGGAGCCGGACCACCATTCACGTCAGCAGCCGGAAAGCCGTTGTAACGAATGAATTGATCAGGACCATAGCTTTGCGTCATTTTCAGCACTGAAGACAAAGGCACCATCTCTCCATTTGTATTACGTGCTTTCAACAAACCAATATCCTCAGCATGCGCACGGAAAGGCGCGTCTGCCTGTACCCGGACCTGGAAGGTCCTACCAAATTGATTGAAGTCATTGACGTACAGTGAGCCCAGATAAATCTGCAAGGTATCGAACACAGCCGGGATAGACAAACCAAGTTGTTGCGCACGTGTGCGATCCAGATCGGCATACAGTTGCGGCACATTGATCTGATAGCTGGAGAACATACCGGCAAGTTCAGGCGCTTGATAAGCCTTGGCCAAAAATGCTTTCAATGCATCGTTCAATGCTTCCTTGCCAAGTGCACCACGATCTTGAATCTGCAGTTTGAAGCCGCCGATCGTACCCAGACCTTGCACTGGTGGTGGCGGGAACATCGCTGTGTATGCACCTTGAATACCGGCGAATTGCTGATTCAATTTCAATGCAATTGCACCACCACTCAAATCTGCGCTCTTGCGTTCGTTGAACGGTTTAAGCGTTGTGAACACGATGCCTGAGTTTGGACTATTCACAAAACCATTGATCGACAAACCTGGGAAAGCCACTGCCGATTCAACGCCTGGTGTTTTCATGGCGATCTCGGACATTTGACGGATCACGTCTTCAGTACGATCAAGCGAAGCGGCATCAGGCAATTGTGCAAAGCCAACCAGATACTGTTTGTCCTGAGCTGGAATAAAGCCAGCTGGTACGTGATGGAACAAGAACATCGTTGCACCAATCAAAACCGCATACACTGCTAGCGAAGCCGATTTACGTTTCAATACAGTGGTCACACCGGTGCCGTAATTTTGCGAACCACGATGGAACACTTTATTAAAGCGAATGAAGAACCAGCCAAACAATCTATCGATCAATAACTGAAATTTATCTTTTGGTGCGCCGTGGCTTTTCAGCAGCAATGCAGCCAATGCTGGTGACAAGGTCAAGGAGTTGAACGCCGAGATCACGGTTGAAATCGCAATCGTCAATGCAAACTGTTTAAAGAATTGACCAGTCAAACCGCTGACAAACGCGAGTGGAATAAATACAGCCGACAAGGTCAGTGCGATCGCAACGATCGGACCCGACACTTCACGCATCGCCTTGTACGTTGCTTCGCGCGCTGTCAGTCCGTCTTCAATATTCCGTTCGACGTTCTCGACAACCACAATCGCATCATCGACGACGATACCGATCGCTAGCACCAGCCCGAACAGACTGAGCGCATTGATCGAGAAGCCAAGACCCATCATCACGGCGAAGGTACCGATCACCGATACTGGAACAGCCAGCAAAGGAATGATCGATGCGCGCCATGTTTGCAAGAAGATGATCACGACGATCACGACCAGCAGAATCGCTTCCAGCAAGGTATGCACAACTGCTTCAATCGACGAACGCACAAACTGTGTTGGATCGTAGACGATGCTGTAATCAACGCCTTCCGGCATATCTTTTTTCAGTGCAGCCATCGTTTTACGGACGTTGTCTGAAATTTCCAGCGCGTTAGAACCTGGCGATTGGAAGATAGGCATCGCAACTGCCGACTTATTATCCAGCAGCGAGCGCAATGCATATTCGCTGGAACCCAATTCAACACGCGCCACATCACGCAAACGTGTGACCACGCCGTCCGGCGAAGTACGGATCACGATATCGCGGAAGTCATCTTCAGATTTGAGGCGACCTTGTGCGTTGACCGACATTTGATAATCAACACCTGGTACCGATGGCGATGCACCGATCACACCGGCCGCGACGTTCACGTTTTGTTCACGAATCGCAGCAACCACATCATTCGCCGACAAACCGCGTTCGGCTACCTTGCGTGGATCAAGCCAGACGCGCATGGAATAATCACCAGCGCCAAACAATTGGACCGCACCAACGCCAGGCAAACGCGCAATATTATCTTTGACGTTCAACACTGCGTAGTTACGCAGATACGTCATGTCGTAACGATCATTTGGCGAAACCAGATGGACCACCATCGTCATGTCTGGCGAGCTCTTGACCGTGGTCACACCCAAGCGCTGCACGACGTCAGGTAGACGCGGTAAGGCCTGGTTCACACGGTTTTGCACAAGTTGCTGTGCCAGATCGGGCGGTGTGCCCAGTTTGAAAGTGACGGTCAATGTCATCAAACCATCAGAGGTTGCCTGCGACGACATATACAACATGCCTTCCACGCCATTGATCTGTTCTTCGATCGGCGTGGCGACTGTTTCCGCGATGGTTTGCGGATTGGCACCAGGGAAGTTTGCTTTAACAACGACTGATGGTGGGACGACTTCCGGGTATTCAGAGATCGGCAAATTCAACATCGAGATCAAGCCACCGATCAAAATGATCGATGACAAAACGCCGGCAAAGATAGGGCGATCGATAAAAAATCGAGAGATATTCCATGTCAGTTTTTTCTTTTTAAATGTTCTGAACAAAGACGGCTTAGTTCACTGCTGTTGCAGTGCCCTTCCCTGCCGCCTTGTTCGCACTCGCAACTTTGGCATCCATCGCAACCACTTCTGGTGTGACGGTGTCATTCGGACGGATACGTTGCAAACCGTTTACGACGATGCGTTCATCTTTTTTCAAGCCGCTACGTACGACACGCAAGCCTTCAACAATCGGTCCCAATGTGATTTGGCGATACACGACCTTGTTGTCCGCACCAACAACCATCACGTACTTTTTGTCTTGATCAGTACCGACTGCTTTGTCATCAATCAACAATGCATTCTTGGCGTTGGAATCACCAGTACGTACGCGAGCGAACATGCCTGGCGTCAAGCTGCCATTTTCGTTATCGAATACCGCACGTACCCGGATCGTGCCGGAGCCGGTGTCAACTCGGTTATCGAAAGATTTGACATGACCTTGACGTGGATAACCGTCTTCGCTGGTCAGACCCATCGCAACCGGCACACGATTCACGCCAGTGTTACCAACAGCGCCAGCGCTTGAGTAACGGATGTAAGTTGGTTCGTCGATTTCAAAATTGACATAGACCGGCGAGACAGAAACCAGCGTCGTCAGTGTCGGTGCAGTCGGGCCAGTTGCGACCAAATTACCGACTGTGATCTCTGCGCGTGAAACGCGACCTGCAACTGGTGCGGTGATTTCCGTGTATTGCAAATTCAAGCGTGCCGTCAGTACTGCAGCATCGGCAGATTTCAGATTGGCATCGGCTTCCTGGTAGGCGTTTTCACGTGTATCCAATTCACGTTGTGCCACGGCGCGCTCTTCCAGCAAGCGACGGGTACGCTCCAATTCCGTTTTGGATAAAGCCAAACGTGCAGCGGCACCAGCACGCGCTGCTTCAGCACGCGCCAGCTCAGCTTTATATGGACGAGGATCGATGGTGAACAGCAAAGCACCCTTCTTCACTAATTGCCCATCCTGAAAATGCACGGCATCTATCGTGCCGGAAACGCGTGGGCGGATTTCAACGCGCTCAACGGCTTCGACGCGGCCGGAAAAATCATCCCACTCTGTTACTGAGCGCTCCAGCACATTAGCGACTGTTACGCCGACGGCTGCTGGTGCTGCAACTGGCGGTTTTTCTGCGCGACCAGTCAGTGAAATTGTCGCCGCGCCGGCGATGATGAGGATGCCCGCGGCAATCGCGACGGTACTGCGGGAAAAACGTGGTGTAGTTGATACTTTCATTTTCATTCCCTGAAATGTGATCTGCAAAAAGATGATCTGTAAGAAATAGTGCTTGCCGCTAATTGGCAAATGTTTGAAGCGATACATGCGTAAGCATCAACATCGCGACGCAGCTCCCCCGCGGCGAGATGTCTTCAACGCAGTTATGAAATCGACAAAAAATGCGGATTGCCAGCCAGCATCCGCATTTAGTGGCATCATGTCGGTCTTGTGCATGACTGTTAGCGCTTTGCCGTTACCGATTGCCCAAAGTTACCAAGCGATACCGTCGCACCAGCCAGTACACCGCCACCTGTCAGAGCACTGTCGTAAATCATGTCTTGCAGCGCGTCGTTATGCATCGCAGCAGACAATGCGAAGGTACTGGCAGCAATAATGGTGATTTGATAGAGACGGTTTTTCATTTGGCACACTCGCTTTTGATTACACAGACAAAAAATATTGATAGATAGAAACTGAGACAAAAACCAAAACGGCGTTTTGCCTAAAGCAACGCAATAAAAATATTTCCGATTCATGTCACTTTTATATTTCATAGCGATCGCTATGAAAGTATGATGTGACTGTATATTGCTTGTCTTGAGCTGTCAAGGTGTTTACTATCGATCGCTATGGAAATGGAAAACAAATCCGAAAAGCCGCGCAAAAAAACCGGCCGTCCCCTCTCTTTTGATAGAGAAACGGCTCTGGAGCGCGCAATGTTGGTGTTTTGGCGTTACGGCTACGAAGCCGCATCGCTGAGCGAACTGACATCTGCCATGGGCATCACACCGCCCAGCCTGTACGCTGCATTCGGCGACAAGGAACAATTGTTTCTTGAAGCGGTAGAACGTTATTCAACGAAAAGCTGCGACGCACTGCAATGCCTGTTTGATGAGGCGCCAACCGCGCGTGACGCCATCGAGCGTTTATTGCAAAGTAGTGCCATAGACAATACCTGCCCTAGTCATCCACCCGGCTGTTTGGTCGTTACCTCCACCACTAATTGTTCCGCCTCGGCCGAACACGTGCAAAGCGCAATGACTGAGCGCCGCGATAATGTGGAAGTCATGATCAAGACCAGAATCGAGCAAGGTATGGCCAAAGGCGAATTGCCACCCGGCACCGATGCCAGCGCACTCGCCAGTTTTTACGCTACGGTGATACAGGGAATGTCGACGCAAGCCAGAGATACCGGCGATCGAGACAAATTACTCGCAATTGCTTCTGCAGCAATGCGCGCCTGGCCTGTCACCAAGTAATGACAGCGGACTGCTGGTTAGATCCGCTGTTTAAAAATCCATCGAAGACGAATTAGAAAGAAGAGCCTGCCGTTTGCAAAAACGCACGCTCTTCTTCTGTCGTTTCACGTCCCAGAATCGCATTTCGATGCGGAAAGCGACCAAAGCGCGCGATGATATCGCGATGCCGAATCGCAAATTGCACAAAACCGGCAAAGGTTTTTTCTTGTGCAGCCGGCACATCACGCAGCAACTGCTCATATAGTTGCACTGAGCGTTCCTGATGCGCAATGTTCTCGGAATGTTCTAGCGGAAGATAAAGAAAAACGCGTTCGATAGGTCGCAACGCCTGATCGAAGCCATGATCCAGTCCCATCAAGCTCCATTGCAGAGCCAGAGGATCGAAGGCAAAAGAAGTCGACAAGCCGCGATACATATTACGAGGGAATTGATCGGTCAGCAGGATCAGCGCAAGCAAACCACGCGGCGTCGCTGCCCATACATCCAACTCGCCATTCGCAGCTGCCAAAGTAGATGCTTGAAAGCGATCACTGATCGTCTGATCAACCGCCGTATCCTTAGACCACCAAAGCTTGCTTTGCTGCGCGGCCGCTTTAGCATCATCCTCGTCCGTACCAAACCAGAACTCAAGTATCGACGTTATCGTTTCTACCGACATACCTGTTCTCCTTACTCCAAAAATCGTGTCGCTATAGTCGCATAGCTTCTACCGATCTGGAAGTCGGTGATCAGGCTTTGGTATTGATGTTTTGGCCGATATTCGCAGGCAGATTCACTTTCGGAATCGCATCGATCAAAGTCGTCGCCATCGCACTTTGAATATCTATCGCTTTTTTGAATACAGTCAGGGACACGTCACTATTCGTGCGCTGCTGCGCCATGCTGGTCGCCAAACTTGCAATATTACTTACGTCCATATTCGCCTCAAATCAATACGCCGGGAATGACGCTTCTCTTATTCTTATCGGCAGGTATTTCGAATTCTTTACAAATATCACTTTGTCATATTTTGGCGTCATACTAGCTTGACTATATTTTCGCCTTGTCGGCTCCCATACAGAGAATGCCATAGTGATGCATATTCGCTTCTTTATTCGACCTGCTCTCGTCGCCCTGTGCCTCTCGCTCACGGCTTGCGCCTCGCTGCCTGATGTTCGCTATTTAAAAACATCATTAACACCGCAAGACTCAATCTCGATACAAACCAGCCAAGGCAATCTATCCAAACAAAAATCAGAATCCCTGCTGGCAAAACGCTTGCGTAGCGATAACGTCAAGTTGCCTGAATTGGCGGCGCTGGAAGAAGCTGCAACCGGTAGCCCACTCATCGCAGGCAATAAGCTGACGCTGCTCAACGATGGCCCGGAAACAATGGCAGCCATGCTCACCGCCATCAGAGGAGCGCAAAACAATATTAATCTGGAAACCTATATCTTCAATCAGGATGCACTCGGCAAAGAGTTCGCAGAATTACTGATGCAAAAGCAGCGTGAAGGTGTGCAAGTCAACATCATTTACGACAGCATAGGCTCCATCAACACGCCACCGGAATTCTTCCAGCAACTGCGCGACAGCGGTATCAACTTACTCGAATTCAATCCGGTTAATCCATTCAAACAGCTCTTTTCCTGGCATTTGAATAATCGTGATCATCGCAAGATTCTGGTCGTCGACGGCATGATTGCATTCACCGGCGGCATCAACATCACCAGCGATTACTCATCCAAATCATTATTCCGCTCACGCAAAAAAGACAATGTTGATCTAGGCTGGCGCGATACGCATATACAAGTGGAAGGGCCTGCTGTCGCTTCGTTCCAATGGCTATTCATGCAAACATGGGTAAGCCAGAAGCAAGATAATCTCGCCGAGCGGAACTACTTCCCGCCGTTAAAACCCATGGGTAAAAAAATCGTGCGCGTCATCGCCAGCGTGCCCGACGGTGATTACGCGGTGTACAAAGCCTATGTACTCGCCATGCAGGAAGCAAAAGTATCCATACACGTTACGAATGCCTACTTCGTTCCTGATGTGCAATTAATACAAGCGCTGACCGATGCAGCCAAGCGCGGCGTGGATGTGAAGATGGTGTTCCCCGGCATGTCTGATGCGGGACTCGTTATGCATGCAGGACGTTCGTTTTATACCGAGTTGCTTGCCAGCGGCGTACGCATATTTGAACTACAAGCATCCGTACTGCACGCAAAGACTGCCGTCATCGATGGCTACTGGTCCACAGTCGGCTCCACCAATCTCGATATGCGCAGCTTCTTGCACAATAACGAAGTCAATCTGATTGCACTGGATAAGAATTTTGGCGATGTGATGGAAAGTGCATTCAACGAGGATTTGAGTAACTCAATTGAAATCACTGCTGAGCAATGGACGCAACGCCCGTTCTCGGATCGCATGCGCGAATGGATGGCACGACGTTTGGAATACTGGCTATAGGAATCTAATCATCAACTACGCTTCGAGAGCGTCAAATCATTTCAAGTAAATCGACATCGATCAGCTCAAAAAAAAATCCTACTCATTCTCATGAGTAGGATTTTTTTATAACTATTGCTCAATCTTGAATCCCAACTATGCGGCTAGCGGATCAAGTACCGAGCAAATGAACATCACAGCGCCAGATCGGCTGGCTCATTCTTAGGTTGTCGCGCAGGTGCAGCTTGTGGAACCACTGTGCGATCAATTGCAGGAGGTGGCGTCAACTGGAGAATCTGGCTGGTATATACCCATTCCTGATAAACCTTGTCTGGGCTGTCGTTGAGCTTAGTGCCATAGCTAGGAACGATCTGGCGTATCTTGCTCTGCCAAGCTGGCGTAGCGACCTTGTCCTTGAACACTTTTTCAAGCACGTTCAGCATGATAGGCGCTGCAGTCGATGCACCAGGAGACGCGCCCAGCAAACCTGCAATACTGCCATCTTTGGAACTAACAACTTCGGTTCCCAATTTCAACTCGCCGCCCTTTTTCTCATCGCGCTTGATGATCTGTACGCGTTGGCCTGCTTGCCACAAACGCCAATCTTCTTTTTTCGCATTCGGAAAGTATTCCTGCAATGCTTTCAGGCGATCGTCGTCAGACAGCATCAGTTGACCAGCCAGATATTCAACCAGTGGATACTGCTCGACACCGACTCGTACCATCGGCCAAACGTTGTGCGTAGTCGCGCTCGTGAACAGATCCAGATACGAACCTTCCTTCAGGAACTTGGTGGAGAAAGTCGCAAATGGGCCAAACAGAATAACGCGCTTGCCATCCAGTACACGGGTATCCAAATGCGGAACCGACATAGGAGGAGCACCTACCGATGCCTTGCCATAAGCCTTGGCCAAATGACGTTCGGCAATAGCTGGATTGTCGGTAACAAGGAAAGATCCGCCTACAGGGAATGCACCATATTCATTGGCTTCAGGAATGCCTGACTTTTGCAGCAAGTGCAAAGCACCACCACCAGCGCCGATGAAGACGAACTTGGCATCAGTTTGAGTTTTAGTGCCGTCCTTCAGATTCTTGTAAGCGATACGCCAAGTGCCATCCGCATTACGCGTGATGTCTTGTACTTCGCTGGAAAGCTTCAGGGAGAAATTCGGTTTCGTTTGAAGAGTGCCGACGAACTGGCGTGTAATCTCGCCAAAGTTCACATCTGTACCAATAGGCGTCCAGGTAGCCGCAATCTTTTGATTCGCAGGACGTCCTTCCATCATGAGCGGAACCCACTTCTTGATCTGCTCAGGATCTTCAGAGTACTGCATGCCTCTGAATAAAGGACTGGCTTGCAGCGCCTCGTAGCGCTTCTTCAAATATTTGGTGTTCTCATCACCCCACACAAAACTCATGTGCGGCGTTGAATTGATGAAGGAGCGAGGATTTTTCAAGATGCCGTTCTTGACTTGCCACGCCCAGAATTGGCGTGAAATCTGGAATGCTTCGTTAATCTCGATGGCCTTGGCAATCTCGACCTTGCCGTCTTTGTTTTCCGGCGTGTAATTCAGTTCAGCTAAAGCTGAGTGACCGGTTCCTGCGTTGTTCCAGCCGTTTGAGCTTTCCTTGGCAACACCATCAAGCCGCTCGACCATTTCCATGGACCAGGTAGGCTCCAGCTCATTGAGCCAAATACCCAGGGTTGCACTCATGATGCCGCCGCCTATGAGCATGACATCCACTTTTTTGACTTCTGCTGCATGCACCGGCATGACCACCAGAGACAAAGCAAAAGCCAATAAGGCTAGGTAGTTTTTTTTAAACATTATTTAATCCACGTTCATTAAAAATGACATCCATTTTTCATGCTCGCTATGCAACGGTGTACGTGACATAGAAAACACGAGGACATAGTCTGATCATCAGAGTACTGATGCAGCAAGTCACAGGAGCACCACGAGGGTCGAGTGCGACCAAATCGTAGTCAGTTAGGCAATCAATTTCCGAGTGGAAACTCGTCTTAATACAGACGTGCATAATTTTACTACCACTTCAACTTTTGCAACTTCTGTTTGAAGAGTTAACAAAGTTTTCGCTGGAAAGGTTTCTTGTCGTGATGACAAATTCCTTCCTTCAGAGCAGATCAAATCGAACTTGATACAAGCAGCCCTTCAAGCGTCTTCTCAAACTTGCTGACAAAAACGTAGATGGTTACCAAACGGATCGGTAATGTCCATCATGCGGCCCCAAGGTAAATCTTGTACGCCAGGTTTTGCATACTTGTAATCCTTGCCCAAAAGTTCCGTGTGCAAGGTATTGATATCGTCAATAGGAATGAAAATCGCGGAGCCTGGCGTTGCATCGCCATGGTGTTCACTCAGATGCAAAATCAAATCCGAGCGCCTTATTTGAAGATATAAAGGAAAGTTATCCCCAAAGTGATGCTCCCAATCAGTTGTGAAGCCGAGAAAATCGAGATAAAACTCTTTCGCCTTGGCTTCGTCAAAGATGCGAATGATGGGAATGGCAGCGGATATTTGCATGGCAGTTAGTCTGGATTTGTATGGACGGCGATTATGGCTGATTTTTAATTGCGTACAAATTAAAAAGCGATGCACCCTGACAGATGCATCGCTTTCATTTTTTCAACTCAAGCTAACTAGGTAAGATCGCGTTACGCCAAATCGAAGCGATCGGCGTTCATCACCTTGACCCAAGCCGTGATGAAGTCATTGACGAATTTTTCCTTCGCGTCGGATTCGGCATACACCTCGGCCACAGAACGCAATACAGAGTTGGAGCCAAAGACCAAGTCCGCACGCGTACCAGTCCACTTAACATCACCACTCTTGCGATCACGACCTTCGAGCACCTCGGCATCGGTCGCCAGCGGTTTCCACTGTGTACCCATATCGAGCAAGTTGACGAAGAAGTCATTGTTCAACACGCCCGGCGTCTTGGTGAACACGCCATGCTTGACGCCGCCAACGTTGATATTGATCGTGCGCAAACCGCCGATCAGCACCGTCAATTCAGGCGCGCTTAAATTCAACAACTGTGCTTTGTCTATCAGCAAGGCCTCGACAGAAGCTGCGTACTTCTTGCTGTCGTAATTGCGGAAACCGTCGGCCGTCGGTTCAAGCACGTCGAAGGAATCCACATCGGTCTGATCCTGACGCGCATCGTTGCGCCCCGGTGTGAATGGCACCGTCACGCTCACGCCTGCAGCCTTGGCCGACTGCTCTACCCCGGCGCTGCCTGCCAACACAATCAGATCGGCCAGTGAAATCTTCTTGCCGCCCGCAGCCGATTTGTTGAAGTCTGCCTGTATACCCTCAAGCGTCTTAAGCACCTTAGCCAATTGTGCAGGCTGATTGACTTCCCAATCCTTCATCGGTGCCAGACGAATACGCGCACCGTTGGCACCACCACGTTTGTCAGAGCCACGGAAAGTCGAAGCCGAAGCCCATGCCGTACCCACCAGCTCGCTTACCGACAAACCCGAGGTCAGCACCTTGGCCTTGAGTGCCGCCACGTCAGCAGCATCCACCAACTTGTAATCCACTGCCGGAATCGGGTCTTGCCAGATCAATTCTTCCTTCGGTACCTCAGGACCAAGATAGCGTGCACGCGGTCCCATATCACGGTGTGTCAGCTTGAACCAGGCACGCGCAAAGGCTTCAGCAAACGCTTGCGGATCTTCAAAAAAGCGGCGGGAAATCTTGCCGAATTCCGGATCAAAACGCATCGTCAGATCGGTGGTCAGCATCGTCGGCTTATGGAACTTGCCCTTGACATGCGCATCGGGGATGATGTCCTCGGAATCCTTGGCCACCCACTGCTTCGCGCCAGCAGGCGATTTAGTAATTTCCCATTCATACTTGAACAGGTTTTCAA
This sequence comes from Pseudomonadota bacterium, assembly GCA_040390795.1. Taxonomy (GTDB): domain Bacteria; phylum Pseudomonadota; class Gammaproteobacteria; order Burkholderiales; family Burkholderiaceae_D; genus Oxalicibacterium. The sequence continues at coordinate 16,315 of JAZJXV010000001.1, forward strand.
AAAAGTTATTGCTCCACAACGTCGGGGTCTTGGTCCAGGTTACTTCAATACCGCTCGAGACGGTGTCCTTGCCGTGACCCTGACCGAAGTTGCTGACCCAGCCCAAGCCTTGCGCTTCTATCGGCGCGCCCTCAGGCTCTGGCCCTTTGTGCGACTCAGGCGCCGCGCCGTGGGACTTGCCGAAAGTATGGCCGCCAGCAATCAGGGCAACGATTTCCTCATCATCCATCGCCATGCGGCCAAAAGTAGCGCGTATATCCTTGGCCGCAGCCATATAGTCACCGCTCGCATTCGGACCTTCCGGGTTCACATAAATCAGGCCCATATGCGTTGCAGCCAGATTCGGATCCAACTCGCGATCGCCATGGAAACGTTTGTCCGTGCCCAACCATGTGGTTTCAGCACCCCAGTTCACGTCCAGGTCTGGTTCCCACACATCCGCGCGGCCACCAGCAAAGCCAAAAGTACGAAAACCCATAGACTCCAGCGCCACATTACCAGTCAACACAAATAAGTCGGCCCAGGAAATTTTCTGACCGTACTTTTGCTTGATCGGCCACAGCAGACGGCGCGATTTATCGATGTTAACGTTATCGGGCCAGGAATTAAGTGGCGAAAAACGTTGTTGCCCGCGCCCGCCGCCGCCGCGCCCGTCCTGGGTACGGTATGTACCCGTACCATGCCAAGCCATGCGTATGAATTGTGGACCATAGTGGCCGAAGTCAGCGGGCCACCAGTCCTGGCTGTCCGTCATCAGTTTGACCAGATCAGCCTTCAGTGCTTTGTAGTCGAGCTTCTTGAATTCTTCCGCGTAATTGAACTGTTCACCCAGCGGATTGGACTTGTTGGAATGCTGATGCAGCAAGTCAACACGTAACTGGTTAGGCCACCAGTCTTTATTGGTCGTACCACCACCGGCGGCATGGAATGGGCACTTGGCTTCGGTTGACATGACGGAGTCTCCTTGTGTTGTCACGGTTCGAAATGAACCGCTAAAAATTGATGAAAAAGAATGAACCGCTACAAACCACTGCTCGATATCCCGCTCAATAGGCGTGCGCCAACGCTGCCAGGACTTCCAGCCAAAGTGGCGATGACGACTGAAACAGAGAACGGGACAATACAGACTCCTGAATAGTGACGACCTGCAAAGTTCATGCAAAAACTATAAGAAATAGAATTTTGTTATTTAACTATATCGAATAGCCAGTGACTATCCCAAGTTACCTGTAACTTAACCCAGAGTGTAAGTCGAGTGATGGAATTTTGGTTGCCGACAAGAGGAATGCGAGATGCGCTACCAAACGGGATCGCTCAGATTGCTTGTCACTCATTTCACTGCCCTCTCGCTTAAGCATCGATGAGTGCAGTGTAAGGAGAAAGACATTTAATAGAAAATTGATTTATTTTATGGAATCGATAGTTTTTATAATTTAAACGCCATACATTTAGTACTCCGCTACACACAGCGCATCTTTCCCAAGAATGAGCTGAAAAGAAGGCAAAACTCGGTACGTTATAATTCATCGGTTTCCCCTCCGGTATCCGATTTGACCAAGCAATCCCCTCCCACAGGCCCTGCACCAAAGAAGCACTCGCTCAAACGCGCCGCGCTTGCATTTGGCATCCTGGTGACGTTTTTCTTTGTCTCGTTCTTGGTATGGAATAGCTGGAATGCGCGTGTCACGGTACTGCGACAGGCAGAGACATCCACCACCAACATGACACGTGCATTGGCACAGAATGCCAATGACATCATAGGCAGTGTTGATAATGTGATTGTCGGTCTGGTCGAAATTCTGGAAACAGACAAACTGGATGCGCCTCATCTCGAACGCATTCATCAATTCATGCAGCAGCGCGTATCGGAAATCCCTCTGTTACACGGCCTCTTCGTCTATGACGAAACAGGGCGATGGGTAGTCAATTCGCAGAAAACGCTGATGAAGCATCTGAATAATGCTGATCGCGAATACTTCATCTATCACCGCAACTCCAGCGATCGTGGGCCGCACATCGGGCCGCCTGTACGCAGTCGCTCAACGGGCGAATGGATAGTCACCATTTCACGCAGATTGAATCACCCTGACGGCAGTTTTGCTGGCGTCATGCTGGCAACTGTCGAAATGGCTTATTTCAGATCTTTTTATGAGAGTTTTGATATTGGCAATTCAGGTGCGATCGTATTGTTAAGTGACACAGGCACCTTGCTCGTCCGTAATCCATTCGATGAAGAACTCATAGGTAAAGACCTATCGAAGGGTCCGCTTTTTCAGGAGTATCTCTCCCACGGACCGTCAGGGAGCGCGATGCTGCTAGCCAAGGTCGACAAGATCGAGCGTTTGTACAGCTATCGGCATCTCGACACCTATCCTCTTATTATTTCCGCCGCCTTATCTAAAAATGAAATTCTTGCCAACTGGCGGCACCAGACTATACGACTGGCAGCAGGCGGCAGCTTGGTCATTGTTTTGCTCTGGTTTCTGGGACTACGTCTGGCGCGTCAGATCTCCATAGAAGAACAAACCCAAACTGAACTGGGCAAGGCAAAAGAAGATCTGGAAAGAAAAAATGAAGAACTCGCCGCATTAGCGCTGCAAGATGGTTTGACTGGTCTGGCAAATCGTCGTCGATTCGACGTGGCGCTAGAGACAGAATATGCGCGCGCCATGCGAAACGCAGAACCGCTTGCGCTGATCATCCTTGATGTCGATCGCTTCAAACAATACAACGACACTTACGGCCATCTGCAAGGCGATGAATGCTTGAAAAAAATCGCGCAGGCATTGATGTCCATACCTGCACGTCCCGGTGATCTGGTTGCGCGCTACGGTGGCGAAGAATTTGCAGTATTACTCCCCGCCACCAGCGCCCACGGTGCAGTCTCGGTTGCAGAACGGATACGCTGTGCAGTCCTTGATCTGGGACTTACGCATACGGCAAACGCAGGCGGTTTGGTCAGCATCAGCGCCGGCGCTGCTGCCATCACGCCACTACGCAACAGCGTGCCGCAGGATCTGATACGTATCGCAGACAAGGCACTGTATGTAGCCAAGGCAGAGGGCCGCAATCGTGTCTCGTTGAGCGAAACTATCTAAACCATAGAACGCTTAAATTATTTTTATCGCCGCATTAAAATTTAGCCTAGCGCCCTGACGATATGTCATGTGAGTGCAAGTTACTTTTCCTTATACGCAACTCAGACTCCCAACCATTCCTGCTTGATTACATCATCTGCCTGTAAGGCTTGCGGCGTTCCTTCAAACACGATTTTTCCGTGCCCCATCACATAGACGCGCTGTGATATTTCCAAGGCAATCGCGAGCTTCTGTTCTATCAACAAAACCGATACACCACGTTGCACCAGTTCTTTTAAGAAGTCAGCAACCAAGGCCACCATTTGCGGCGCCAAGCCTTCAGTTGGTTCATCGATCATGATCAAATCGGGATCGCCCATCAGGGTGCGACACAAAGCCAGCATTTGTTGTTCGCCACCTGATAACACACCAGCTTGTACATGTTGACGTTCCTTCAAGCGCGGAAACAGTTGGTACATATCGTCGTTTGTCCAACGCGATTGCAATCCCGTCTTCTCACCAAGCAAAAGGTTTTGCGCCACTGTCAGCGTCGGGAAGACATCACGACTTTCCGCCACATAACCCAGGCCCTTATGGGCAATCTGAAAAGTCTTGAGGCCAAGAATTTCTTCACCCTTGAAACGTATGGAGCCGGTCGCGGTTACCAAACCCATCGCAGCTTTTACCGTGGTCGAACGCCCTACGCCATTGCGCCCCAACAAGCTGACTATCTCACCTTGATTGATGACAAGATCAACGCCATGCAGCACATGACTCTTGTCGTAAAAGGCATGCAGATTCTTGATTTCCAGCAGCGTGCTCATAGTGCACCTACCGTTGTAATCGTATTGCCCAGATAAGCTTCTTGCACCAATGCGTTATTGCGAATATTGCTCGGCGTATCGCAGGCAATAATTTCGCCATACACCAACACCGCAATCTGATCCGCCAGGCCAAACACCACATCCATATCGTGCTCGACCATCAACAAGGTTTTGCCTACAGTTACTTTGCGTATCAACTCGACTGCGGCATCAGATTCAGAACGACTCATGCCCGCAGTCGGCTCATCCAGCAAAATCACATTTGCACCGCCGGCTATCGTGATGCCGATTTCCAGTGCGCGCTGTTCTGCATACGTCAGCAAATCTGCTTCGACATGGCGACGCGCCTGCAAGCCGATTTCTTCCAGCACTTGCTCCGTGCGTTCGTTCGCATCTTTCAAACCATTCAGCCGTTGCCAGAATGAATAGCGATAACCGAGCGACCACAGGACCGCGCAACGCAGGTTTTCATACACACTTAAACGGTGGAAGATATTCGTGATCTGGAAACTGCGTGACAAACCACGTCGATTGATTTCATAAGGCTTGCGTCCGACGATACTTGAACCATTCAACAAGATATCGCCGCTAGTAACTGGAAAACGGCCAGAGATCAAATTGAACAAGGTCGATTTACCCGCGCCATTCGGCCCTATCAAAGCGAAGCGCTGACCTTGCGGCAACTGCAAATTGACGCCGCGTATGATTTCCGCCTTACCGAAGCTCTTGCGTACATCTTTCAGTTCAAGTGCAAAGCTGTTCATGGTTGCACCTGCTGCAGATTTTCAATTTCAAGATGAGCAGCACTCCACGCACTTCGTAATTTCCCGCGCACACGCAACCATCCTGAGAAACCAATAACGATCAATGCAGCAGCCCACAGCCAGCCGTGCATTCCTTCTGCATCTATCATCAAGCCAAACAAACTCACCACGCTACCGTGTGCTGCATCCATGGTCAGGTGATACAACATTTCAATCACCATCACGAAACCGCATGCGATCAATAACCAGACCAGCGCTGCAATCGCAAGCTGCGGCAACAAAGGCTTGAATTGCCCGTGCTTCTGCAAACGCACTATTTGCATGATCACACCCGCAATTCCGCCCGGTGCAAACATCACGATCAATACGAAAAAGACACCCAGATAAAGCTGCCATGCACTCGTGTAATTGGACAGCACTACAGTCAGGAACACGCCGACAATCGCCCCCAGAATAGGACCGAAGAAGAAGCCGATACCGCCGATGAAGGTGAATAGAAGAATAAGGCCAGAACGTAAAGCGCTCACATTCTCGGCACTGACAATTTCAAAATTGATCACCGTCAAACCGCCAGAGATGCCAGCAAAAAATGCTGATAGCATGAGCGTCATATAACGCACCCATTGCGGATCGTAGCCAACAAATTCAGCACGCTCAGGATTGTCACGCACCGCATTCATCATGCGACCCAGCGGCGTCTGCGTGTATGCAAACATCGCCACCGTACTGATAAACAACCAGAATGCGATCAGGTAATAGACTTCTATCTGTGGCCCGTAAGTAATGCCAAAAAAGGGTTGGCCTATGACGCGATTCGTGAATATTCCGCCCTCACCGCCGAAGAAGCTAGGAAACATCAGCGAGCAAGCAAAGACCAGCTCCACAATACCCAACGTAATCATCGCAAAAGTGGTGCCGGATTTCTTCGTCGTGACGTAACCGAACAATGCACCAAAGAAAAGTCCGGCAATTCCACCGACCAAAGGAATCAGCGTGATCGGAATAGACAAGCTGCCTGCCGTCGCCAGATTGATCGCATGGATAGCGCAGAACGCGCCCAATCCCGAATACACCGCATGACCAAAGGACAGCATGCCGCCCTGCCCCAGCAACATGTTGTATGACAAGGCAAAAATAATGAAGGTACCCATCTGGCACAACACCGATAGCGATGCGCCCTTGCTGAATACTAAAGGTGCAATCAACAGGATGAGTGCAAAACCGCCCCAGACTATCCAACGGCTGATATTGAAAGATGTACGCACGCTCAAGATTCCCGCGTACCCAACAAGCCCTTAGGCCTGAAGATCAAAATGAGCACCAACAAGAGATACGGCAAGATAGGTGCGATCTGCGAAATCGTCAGCTTCATCACGCTGTAACCGAATGTCGTTTCATTCACACTCACACCAAGCGACGCCAACACATGCAACAGCGAGTAATCCAGCGCAACGGCAAACGTTTGCAACACGCCTATCAACAGCGAAGCCAGTAATGCACCGCCCAGCGAACCCATGCCACCCACGACGACGACAACGAAGATGATGCTGCCAACCGCATGCGCTATATTCGGCTCGGTCACGAAGGCATTGCCACCGATCACGCCAGCCAAACCCGCCAATGCGCAACCACCGGCAAACACCCACATGAAGACACGCGGCACGTTATGACCAAGCGCCTCGACCATCTGCGGATGCGTCAGTGCCGCCTGTATCACCAAACCTATGCGCGTACGCGTCAAGGTGATGTAAATCGCCAGCAGCATCAGAATGGCAATCAGCATCATGAAGGCGCGATAAATCGGGAAAGTGGTGGTGTACAGCGTGAAGAGCGACCCTTGCAGTTCTGCCGGTATCTCGTAAGGCACGGCAACGCGGCCCCAGATCAGTTGCACTACTTCGACGATCACATACGACAAACCAAAGGTAAAAAGCAGTTCGGGGATCTGTCCGTATTTATGGATGGCACGCAAACCGTAGCGTTCGACCAGCGCACCGAGCAGACCAACTGCCAGCGGTGCCAGCACCAGCGCAGGCCAGAAGCCAGTGACTGTACTAATGCTGTACGCGAAGTACGCACCTATCATGTAGAAGCTGGCATGCGCGAAATTCAGTACGCCCATCATGCTGAAGATAAGCGTTAGCCCGGATGAGAGCATGAACAGCAGCAATCCGTAGCTCAAACCGTTCAGCAATGAGATCAGCGTAAATTCCACAACTCTGCTCTCTCCTGTTCGATCGCTGATGGATGCGATCGATTTGTCGTTGATACTCTGAAAGGAAAGATGTCCTGCGATGCAGGCATCACGTCAATTAGCGTGGGCGCTTCATCTGGCACGATGTCGGCTGTGCCGCGACATAGGCGTCGATCTTTTGATCGGTGCGCCAGCCATAACCGGTATTTTCCTGATCGAACTTCACATCGGTTTTGTTCTGCTTCACCCAAGTAGCAATATACAAGGGTTGTTGTGCCTGATGATCGGATTTGCGCATCTCCACGTCACCGTTCAAGCTTTTTACTTTCATGCCTTCCATCGCCAGCGCCACTTTCAATGGATCGGTCGAACCAGCTTCCTTGAATGCCTTGCCCAGCATTGCCATCACTGTATAGGAAGCCATCGCGTAATAATCGTCGTTATATTTTTTCTTGAAATTCTCGATGATGTCCTTGCCGGCATAAGTCTCGTTATTCAAATTCCAGTAAGCCACGTACTTCACACGATCCAGTCCGGCCGCGCCCATCGCAGTCGGCACACCGGTCGTTGCAGCATAGAAGGTATAGAAATTAGCTTTCAGATCCGCATCCCGCGCAGCCTTGACCAGCAAAGCCAGATCGGCACCCCAGTTGGCGGTAATGATCGTATCTGCGCCTGAAGCCTTCATCTTCGCCACATAAGGCGAGAAATCCTTTACCTGCCCGATAGGATGCAAGTCGTCGCCGACGATCTTCACATCTGGTCGCTTGCGAGCCATATAAGCACGAGTCGAACGCGAGACTTCCTGACCCAGCGCATAGTTCTGGCCAATGACGTAAATCTTCTTGATCTTCGGATCTTTGGCGATGAAGGTGGTCAGCGACTCCATCTTCATTTCCGAGTTCGCATCGAAGCGGAAATGCCAAAAGCTGCATTTGCTGTTTGTCAGCGCTGGATCACCGGCTGAATGGTTCAGGAACAGTACTTCCTTACCCGGATTGCGCTCATTGTGTTTATTCACCGCATCAATCAACGCCAATGCGACACCAGAGCCATTGCCTTGCGTAATGTAGCGATAACCTTGATCGATAGCAGACTTCAACTGAATCAATGATTCCTGCGGACTACCCTTGTTATCGAAGCCAACCACCTCAACTGTATTACTTCCGCCCCACTGTTTTTCATTCGACAGCTCTGCCAGCATCTGGAAGCTACGCAACAGATTTTGACCGACAGGCGCAAATGGCCCTGAGAGTGGGTCGATGAAAGCAATCCGAACATTTTCCGCCAGCGCGTGAGAAGCAGAAAATGAGAAGGCAGCGGTCAGGAGAAGAGAAGAAATGCGAATAGTCATTGATTAAATGCCATTTGTACAAGAGTGATGGTTTTATACCATAAACATGGGATATTTGATTTGCCCAAGGGCAAGGTCGCGGCAATTTGCTCTCGAACACATCTCATTCTCTCTTCTCTGTCAAAATACGCGTTTTACGCCTGCAGCGATGCACACAACAGACAAGCACATACGTATTCAATGCCGATCGACAATACGCACGATTGGCCACGCAGATGCTCAAGGAATTTAGATGAATGCCCCGAAACCGCCGTACCCCGCCAATCACATGAGCAGCATGGATAACTTACCGATAGGTAATTCATTTGCGGCCTTGCCGCCGGCGCATTACGCAGCATTGATGCCGACTCCTTTACCGAATCCATACCTGGTATGCGCTAGCGCGTCGACTGCGGCATTGATAGGACTGGATTTTTCCGAAGTCGAAACTGAATCCTTTATTGAGACCTTCAGCGGCAATCGGATTTTAAATAATTCCAAACCATTATCGGCCGTCTATTCCGGTCATCAGTTCGGTGTCTGGGCCGGCCAACTGGGCGATGGTCGTGCCATTTTGCTCGGCGATGTTCCTGCGCCCAATGTTTATCCGTCCGGCAGACTTGAATTGCAATTAAAAGGTGCGGGACTGACGCCTTACTCACGCATGGGTGATGGTCGCGCAGTATTACGTTCGTCGATACGTGAATTTCTGTGTTCGGAAGCGATGGCAGCGCTTGGCATACCCACCACGCGTGCACTCTGCGTCACCGGCTCCGATCAAATCGTCATGCGTGAACAACGTGAAACGGCTGCCGTTGCTACCCGCGTGGCACAAAGCTTCGTACGCTTCGGCTCCTTCGAGCATTGGTTCTACAACGAGAAGCACGACGAATTAAAAACGCTGGCTGATTACGTCATCGATAATTTCTACCCAGAATTCCGTAGCAGCGACAATCCATACAAAGCCTTGCTCACCGAGGTAACGTTACGCACTGCGCAGATGATCGCGCACTGGCAAGCCGTCGGCTTCATGCATGGCGTGATGAACACCGACAATATGTCTATCCTCGGCCTGACGCTGGATTACGGCCCGTTCGGTTTCATGGAAGCATTCAACGCTACTCACATCTGTAATCACACGGATCAACAAGGTCGTTACTCGTATGCGCGCCAGCCGCAGATCGGCGAATGGAATTGCTACGCATTAGGCCAAGCCTTGCTTCCGTTGATAGGCGACGTCGATGAAACGCAAGCTGTGCTCAGAATTTATAAACCTGCTTTTGCTGAAAAGTTTGAAGAACTCATGCGTACAAAACTCGGTCTGAAGACAAAGCAGTCCGATGACAGAAGGCTGTTCGATGGATTATTTGGCATCTTGCAAGACAGTCATGTCGATTTCACGACTTTCTTCCGTCAGCTAGGCAATGTACAAATCGCAGATAGCGAAACGCAAGAGCCTTTACGCGATCTATTTATTGACCGCGCCGCCTACGATGCCTGGGCGCTACAATACGGCGCACGCTTGCAGCAGGAAAACAGCATAGACAGCGAGCGCAAGCTTGCAATGGATGCGGTCAACCCAAAATACATTCTGCGTAACTACCTCGCACAAGTCGCAATCGAAAAAGCGCAGAATAAAGACTTTTCCGAAGTAAAAAAATTACTGCAAGTGTTGGAAAAACCGTTTGACGAACAGCCGGAAAACGAGAAATATGCCGCCTTACCGCCCGACTGGGCCAACGATCTGGAAGTGAGTTGTTCATCATGATAGACAAAGTAATCAAAACCGACGCCGAATGGCGCGCCATGCTGGACGACGAAGAATATGACGTCACACGTCATGCTGCGACCGAAGCACCGTTTACCGGACGCTATTGGGATCATCATGAATTCGGCATCTATACCTGCGTCTGCTGCAATACGCCGCTGTTCGCATCCGACACCAAATTCGACTCCGGCTGTGGCTGGCCCAGCTATTTCAAGGCTCTGAACCCGGCTAATGTCAAAGAAAAAGTCGACCGCGCCTATGGCATGATCCGCACAGAAGTCATCTGCAATGTATGCGATGCGCATCTGGGCCACGTCTTCAATGACGGCCCGCCACCAACCGGCCTGCGTTACTGCATCAATTCTGCATCGTTACGCTTCGATCCAGCTCCCGATTTGAAATAAGGCTATGTTGAAATGAAATTCCTGTTCGATCTATTCCCCGTCATTCTCTTCTTCGGCGTCTTTAAATGGGGCGAAGGTAATACCGAAGCAGCGCAGGCCTTCGGTCAGCAATATCTGTCGGGCGTCGTTTCCGATGGTCTGGTGACTGCAACGCAAGCACCTATCCTGCTGGCAACGGCCATCGCCATCATTGCAACCGTCTTCCAGATCGGCTACCTGATGGCCAGAGGCAGAAAAATCGACAAGACTTTGTGGCTCTCACTCGCCATCATCGTCGTCTTCGGTAGCGCCACGATTTACTTCCACAATGAAACCTTTATCAAATGGAAGCCTACCGTTCTTTACTGGTGCTTTGCTGCAGCTCTCTTGTTCAGTCAGATTTTCCTCAAGAAAAACCTGATTCGTTCCATGATGGAGAAGCAAATGTCCTTGCCTGAGGGCATCTGGCATCGCGTTAATTTGTCCTGGGTTGCTTTTTTTATCACGATGGGCTTGATTAATCTGTATGTCGCCTTCAACTTCTCTACCGCGACTTGGGTAAATTTCAAGTTGTTCGGTGGCATGGGATTGATGATTGCTTTCATCGTTGTACAAAGCCTGCTCTTGTCTAAACACGTGAAAGAACCGCAATGAGTACTAGGATGGACATCATTCGAGCCAGGCTGACGGAAACTTTTACGCCACTGGAATGTCAATTGGAGGACGAATCCGCATTGCATGCTGGTCATGCAGGCGCGGCCTCTGGTGGTGGGCATTTCCGGCTGCGTATTATTTCCACGCAATTTGAAAAGCAGAGCCGTATAAATCGCCATCGGCTGGTGTATGATTGTCTCGATGACATGATGCACAAAGAAATACATGCATTAGCCATTACTGCTTTAGCGCCATCCGAAGTCTGACGCGCGCCAAGAATTAATAGCTGTCACTCTCTAATAAAATAACTTCCATTAGGAAAATATATGACCTTAAAACCTGCTCATTTGCTGGCCGCTTTAATCGTATCAGCAGCATTGCCTGCGATGGCACAAAACCTGGCAGTCGTGAATGGCAAACCAATCCCGTCGTCCCGTGCAGATGTCATGATCAAGCAAATGACCTCACAAGGTCAGCAAGATTCGCCGGAACTGCGCGCGATGGTCAAGGATGAACTGATCAACCGTGAAATCCTGGTGCAAGAAGCCGACAAATTGGGTTTGAACGCACAAGCCGACGTCAAAAACCAGATCGAAATCGCACGTCAATCGATCCTGATTCGCTCACTGGTTACCGACTATCTGAAAAAGAATCCAGTCAAGGATGCCGACATCAAGGCTGAATATGACCGTTTCAAGGCACAAGCTGGCGACAAGGAATACCACGCTCGTCACATTTTGGTTGAAAAAGAAGACGAAGCAAAAGCGATCATCGCTAAGTTGAAAGCTGGCGCCAAATTTGAAGATTTGGCCAAGCAATCGTCAAAAGATCCTGGTTCCGCAGCAAATGGCGGCGATCTGGATTGGGCTTCCCCAGCTTCTTTCGTGAAACCGTTTTCGGACGCGATGGTTGGACTGCAAAAAGGTCAATTGCTGGAAACACCAGTTAAAACCCAATTCGGTTACCACGTAATCAAACTCGACGATGTACGCACTGCAAAAGTGCCAACATTGGAAGAAGTAAAACCGCAAATCGCTGAATCGCTGCAACAGAAAAAACTGCAAGCATTCCAGCAACAATTGCGTGCTAAAGCGAAGATTCAGTAATCTTCCTTGGGTATGAGAAAAAGCGCTCTTCGGGGCGCTTTTTTATTGGGTACGTAGTTTGTTGTTGATCCTGTTCTTTCTTCGAACTAGCTCAGTATGCCGGGGGTAGCCCGGCAGCTACTCACTTTTCTTGCTTCGCCAAGAAAAGTAAGCAAAAGAAGGCGACCGCGAAGCCGCTGCCCTTCGGGTTCCCGTTTGTGCACGACAAAAAATGGGAAGCGAACGAAACTCGCTACGCTCAGACAACGTTCACTTCTTGATCCATTTTCTGCCCTGCACAAACGGCAGCGTCAAAGCGGTTCACTTCAACAGCTTCTTTGAGTCACCTACTCAGTTTGAAGCGACAAAGCTGTTGCGTTGCTGTTGCCGCTGTTTTTGAAGTTCCGCATGTGACGTTGCCAAGACAAGTAATCGTCAGGCGGAATAAGGGCGCAAACATGTTTAAGCGCAGCGAGTTGGTTTGCGACCCCGACTGATGATTGCTTGTCTTGGATACCCGCTTTAGCGGGCAACGGCTTTGCGTCGCCTTTCTTTGCTTACTTTCTTTGGCGAAGCAAGAAAAGTGAGCGGCTGCCGGGCCGCCCCCGGCAAATCAACTCTCCACGGAGAGACAACCCCATCAGCAACATCAAACAAAAAAACCACTCACCAATAAAAAATGCCGCTCAGTCAAAAACTGAACGGCATTTTCAAAGCATTTGCACCACAGTGCAAACCTCTCACAACTACTCCATCAACCAATCCACTTACGCGCATTACGGAACATACGCATCCAAGGCGAATCCTCACCCCAAGCCTCAGGATGCCAGCTCTGCTGCACGCTGCGGAACACACGCTCTGCATGTGGCATCAATACGGTAAAGCGACCATCCGGCGTTGTTACCGAAGTAATCCCTTGCGGCGAACCGTTAGGATTGTACGGATAAGTTTCTGTCGCACGACCCTTGTTATCAACAAAGCGCATAGCTACCAACGCCTCATCGATATCACCAGTCAGCGAGAAGTCTGCATAACCTTCGCCGTGTGCAATCGCAATCGCGCTTTGCGTACCCGCCATGCCATTGAAGAAGATGGATGGGGAATCTGCCACTTCGACCATAGAGAAGCGCGCCTGGAACTGTTCAGCCTTGTTACGCGTGAACTTAGGCCACGCTTGTGCACCAGGAATAATCGATTTCAGATTACTCATCATCTGACAGCCGTTACAGATACCTAATGCAAAAGTATCCTGACGGCTGAAGAAAGTTGCAAATTGTTCGGCCAACTGGATATTGAACAGAATAGTTTTAGCCCAGCCTTCACCCGCACCCAGCACGTCACCATAAGAGAAGCCACCGACAGCAATCACGCCTTTGAAATCGCTCAAATGTGCACGACCGGTAATCAAGTCGCTCATGTGTACGTCAACTGCTGTGAAGCCCGATTTGTGCATCACATACGCTGTTTCGATATGCGAATTGACGCCCTGCTCACGCAGGATTGCCACTTTAGGACGCACGCCGGTCGCAATGTATGGTGCGGCGATATCTTCCTGCGGATCGAAAACCAATTTCGGTGTTATACCTGGATCGAGTTTGTCGAGAATACGATCGTATTCTGCATCGGCACAATCAGGGTTGTCGCGCAGACGCGCGATACGCCAGCTGGTTTCACTCCAGAAACGATGCAAGTCGATACGTGATTGGCTATAGATAGCCTTAGCATCGCGTGTAAATTCGATCGTGTCGGTGCCATTTGGTTTGCCGATGATGTGGCTGCATGCGCCGAGATTGTATTCACGCAGTACATTCATCACGTCCGATTTCTGCTCGGCACGTACCTGAATAACAGCTCCCAGCTCTTCACTGAACAAGGCGCGCAAAGTCAGATCGTTACGACGCTCGGCAACTTGCGTCGCCCAGTTTTTCGCATCGCCGCCATCGCTGGCGTGTTCGCCTTCCAGCGTCAGGATATCCAGATTGACCGACAAACCACTATGACCGGCAAAAGCCATTTCACACAAGGTGGTGAACAGACCGCCATCGGAACGATCATGGTAAGCCAGCAGTTTGTCTTCTTTATTCAAACGCTGGATCGCGTTGAAGAAACCTTTCAGATCTTCTGCGTTATCAACGTCTGGTGTTTCATTACCGATCTGTTGCATGACTTGTGCAAAGCACGATGCGCCGAGACGATTCTTGCCACGACCCAGATCGATTGCGATCAGAACGGTGTCACCGGCATCGGTGCGCAATTGCGGCGTCAATGATTTACGTACGTCATACACTGGTGAGAATGCAGACACGATCAGCGACACTGGTGAGATAACAGCCTTGTCTTCGCCCTCATCTTTCCATGTGGTGCGCATAGACAGCGAATCTTTGCCGACCGGGATGCTGATACCCAAGGCTGGGCACAACTCCATGCCAACTGCTTTAACGGTATCGAACAAAGCAGCATCCTGTCCCGGCTGACCGCATGCGGCCATCCAGTTGGCTGAGAGTTTGATATCGGAGATATCGGCAATCGGTGCTGCCGCAATATTGGTCAATGCTTCACCTACAGCCATACGACCGGATGCCGCAGCGTTGATGACAGCCAGCGGTGTACGCTCACCCATCGCCATTGCTTCGCCCAGATAACCTTCAAAGCTCATCGTGGTGACAGCACAATCGGCGACTGGCACTTGCCATGGACCGACCATTTGATCGCGTACAGTCGTGCCGCCAACAGTACGATCACCAATCGTGATCAGGAAGGATTTGTCAGCGACTGTAGGCAGACGCAATACGCGTATCGATGCTTCCAGCAAATCGATGCCAGTGACATCAATCGCAGGTAAATCCTGCTGTACATGCTGCACGTCACGATGCATTTTTGGCGGTTTGCCCAGCAATACGTCCATCGGCATATCGACCGGATTATTGCCGTTTTCAGGATCGATCACTTTCAGTTGACGCTCTTCCGTCGCTGTACCGACCACTGCAAACAGGCAGCGTTCGCGCTCACACAGATAGGTGAACTGCGGCAGACTTTCCGGTGCAATCGCCAAGACATAACGCTCTTGCGATTCGTTACTCCAGATCTCCTTCGGTGCCATGCCGCTCTCTTCCAGCGGGACCTTGCGCAAATCAAAAATCGCGCCGCGCTTGGCATCATTCGTGATTTCCGGGAAGGCATTCGACAAACCACCTGCGCCTACGTCATGAATCGACAAAATTGGATTGGCATCCTGCATAGCCCAGCAAGCATTGATGACTTCTTGCGCACGACGTTCCATCTCTGGGTTACCGCGTTGCACCGAATCAAAATCCAAGTCAGCTGTATTTGTACCGGTCGCCATCGACGACGCAGCGCTACCGCCCATGCCGATGCGCATGCCTGGACCACCAAGCTGAATCAGCAAGCTGCCGACTGGCAAATCGTGTTTTTTCGTATGGTTAGCGGCGATGCTACCAATGCCGCCGGCGATCATGATCGGCTTGTGATAACCGTTAACCGAACCTGCTACGTTTTGTTCGTAGGTACGGAAGTAGCCGCCGAGATTCGGACGACCGAATTCGTTATTGAAGGCTGCAGCACCGATAGGACCTTCGACCATGATTTCCAATGGCGACGCGATACGGTCTGGTTTGCCATAAGCTTGCGATGACGCAGCGCCTGCGACCGATGTAGTTACATCGTGATCGTTTTCCCATGCCTGCACGGCATCCGGCAGCAGCAGATTGGAAACGGTGAAACCGCTCAAGCCAGCTTTAGGCTTGGCGCCGCGACCGGTTGCGCCTTCATCGCGGATTTCGCCACCAGCACCTGTCGATGCACCCGGGAATGGGGAGATTGCAGTCGGGTGATTATGCGTCTCGACTTTCATCAAGATATGCGTCAATTCTTCCGACGTTTCGTACACGTTACCGCTTGCTGCGCCACGTGGATAGAAACGTGTAACCGTTGCACCTTCGATGACGGACGAGTTATCGCTATACGCCACCACGGTGCCGCGCGGCGCCAGTTGATGTGTATTTTTGATCATTCCGAACAGGGATTTATCCTGTTTCACGCCGTCGATCGTCCAATCGGCATTAAAAATTTTATGACGGCAATGTTCGCTATTGGCTTGCGCAAACATCATCAATTCGACGTCAGTCGGATTACGCTTGGCAGTAGTAAATGCTGCCAACAGATAATCGATTTCATCGTCAGACAATGCCAAGCCCAGTTCGGTATTGGCGTTGACCAATGCGTCTTTACCACCTTGAATCAAGTCGATAAAGGCCAAAGGTTTGGCATCCAACTCGCCGAACAAACCAGCCGCTTCATCCGCGCTACGCAATACCATTTCGGTCATGCGATCGTGCAGCAGAGCTTGCACTGCTGCGATGCTGTCATCCGACAGTTTTTTCGCGCCGCCGAGCAAACCTGATTTCAGGTGCACGACATAAACAACACCGCGTTCGATGCGATGAATATCTGCCATCCCGCAGTTATGCGCGATATCAGTCGCCTTGCTGGCCCACGGCGAAATCGTGCCGAAACGTGGAATGACGATAAACTCATCGCCTTCCAGCTTCGCTGTGAACGGTTCGCCATAGGTCAGCAGAGCATCCAGACGTTTGATGTCATCCGGCGAAAGCTGCGCAGCGGAATCAATAAAATGCAGGAAACGTCCAGTGACGCCGACTATGGCGTGATCGACTTGTTGCAGTTGAGTTAAGAGACGTTCGGTACGAAAAGCAGACAGGGCGTTGGAACCTGGCAAAATCAGCATGGCGAGAAGGTAGTTGATGCGAAAAAACGGACAGATACGGCCGCCATCCCGCGAGTTAAATCAGAAAGCATGATTATACCGCGACACGCCCCCTAGACTGCCGAAACCGAAGCCAAACATTAGGTAAAAATGCAATAAGGGGCCACATTCTCATGTCGCCCCTTATCTTGTACCAGCAATGAGCTGTTATCTATCTGCTAATTCCATCTACCGGAACGGCCACCTATACTGAAGCGCCCTGCTCCCAGACACACTAGCGCCAGCGCGGTAATCAGGTACATGCCTTGCAATTCCAGTGCCCAACCACCTTGGTCATTCAAGGTGAGGAACTGCTTGGTATGAACCAAAAAAATGGCAAAAGCCATATTGCCGGCAATGATCAGCGCCGCCACACGTGACCAAATACCGACGATCAACAGGATAGGCGCGACCACTTCACCCAGATACACCAGATAACCAATTGCCGCCGGCAACCCGGCATCGGTCGCCACACTAATGACGAATGCAGGCCCTGCAATGAGTTTTGCGACACCGTGTAACAGTATCAGTCCGCCCAACACCAAGCGCAAAAGTAACTTTCCAAGATCGTCAGTATTCTGCATGTTGCTCATCCTTGTTTAGGTTGATGATAGGCAGAGCGATGATAGGTCCCATAACATCACGAAATGTGAACCGTCCCACCAGCCCACCGGGCATATTGCTGTGAATATAATACGCCTGCATTTGGACAATGTGGCAAGTCATTCAGACAACAATGTAACTATTCACCCAACAATTCTGCAACCGCTTGCAAACCGTCGATATGCTCGGATATCACCTTGATGATGACGATGATGGGAATGCCAAGCAACATGCCCCATACGCCCCAGAGCCACGCCCAGAACAAGAGGGAAACAAATACCGCAGCAGCATTCATCTTGGCGATACGGCCCGTCATCCATGTCGTCACGAAAGTACCAACGATTGTTGCAATCGCCAGCGTCGCGCCACCGACTGCCAGCACAGATGAAAACGTCCCGAACTGCATGAATGCCGTCACTCCGGTCGCAGCCACAATCAACAGTGGGCCGAAATAAGGAATGATATGCAGGAAGCCTGCGGCAACCGCCCACGCACCAGCATTTTCCAAACCAATCCAGCGCAAAGCAATCCACACCAGCAAGCCGAACAAAACATTCGTCACCAGCAGCATGAACATATAGTTCTGGATCGATTTATTGATCGCATCCAGAATATGTACTGTGATCTTGCGGGACGATAAAGAACGACCACTGATTTTCACCAATTTTCGACGGAAGGTATCACCTGATAGCAAAAAGAAAAACACCAAAAACACCACCATCACCGCTTGACTCAAAAATCCAACCGCGCCCATCGATCCTGCCCATAACCACTGGTTCAGATTAAAAACCGATTGCTCCGTCGCCGTACTCTTGATCACAGGTCGTACCCCTGCAGCTTGATTGGTTGCCTTTTCAATTTCTGTCGCCGCTGCCTGCATTTGCTGAATCGTGCTGGTCTGCCCTTTCTGCAAATTTTTCAGTGAGCGCGATAACTTTTGCGTCGCTGTCGGCAAGCTGACCAGTATCGAATTGAACTCATCACGCAAATTATTTGCCGTTAATAATGCACTGCACAGAAGTGCAACGATCACCAGCGACGTTCCCAGCAAGCGTGGAATGCGTATGCGCTCCAGCCAGACGACCAATGGGTTCAAGGTATAGGCAATAAAGATACCGAATAAGAGCGGAATAAAAAATGCATGCGCAACAGAAAGTGCAAAGACAAACGCCACGATCGCAATAATCGTCAGCGCCACACCACGCGAATCGACGGGCAGATGAATGACTGTCGTCGTGCCGCCCTGATTGACTGGTATGCCAGTAACGACATCCGTGCTCGGTGACGCCACCGGATCTATATTTTTATCAGTCATTTTGTGTTTGAGGGCATGACGCAATGAATAAAACCGCGCCTTTAAAAATTGAATATAAGAATGAAAAAGATTGTCCCACATGCATTTCAATCACGCATCGCAATTTCTATGCATGAAGAGGCATTAGGGTCCTATGTACGATAGCGTACGGACAACAAGTTGCTCATCGTTTATCTTGCAAAGGAAGGTGAATATCTGCATGCATAACGGCAGGCACATTTATGAACCTAATCAAAAAGGAGATCTCATGCTCTATACCATTGCAGTTGTACTCGTTATCCTCTGGCTAGTCGGTTTGGTCAGTTCATATACGATCGGCGGCTTCATCCACATTCTGCTAGTCATCGCTATCGTGATCGTATTACTGCGTATCATCAGCGGCCGCAAGCCTTTGTGACAACTCAAGCATCCCTTTTTAGATCGCGTCATACGTATTGATCTGAGTCACTTATCCGAAAAAGCTGTGCCAGCTTGGTACGGCTTTTTTATTGCCCGATCACATCCTTGTTCTCTGCTTTTATGCAAGCAAGCGTCCGAATCCTCATATGGCTTGTGTCAAACCACAAATAAATCGCGCTTTACAACCATTTTCCAACGTTTTTTCAAATATTTGCATTGCTACTGCTGGTGTCTATATGTATCCGCTTGGTAACATGATGGGCTAATTCTGGGAAGGATAGAAGTAATGCAAGTAGCGGTTATCGGTGCAGGTGTCATTGGGGTAAGTACCGCCTATTTTTTGGCTGAAGCAGGACACGAAGTTGTCGTCATAGAACGCCACAACAATGTGGCAGAAGAAGCCAGCTTTGGCGATTCCGGCATTCTGGCTCCCAGCAGCATCGCACCATGGGCAGCGCCTGGCGTTCCGCGCTCCCTCCTATCCTATCTACTGAAAGCAGAATCACCATTAGCACTCAACCAGGTATGGAAACCTTCCATGTTGCGCTGGATGCGCCGCTGGTTGAAAGAATCAAATCTGGAGCGCTATCGCATCAATCGCGAACGCATGCAGCGTATTGCGTTTTACAGTCGCGACCTCATGCAGCAACTGCGCGAACAGCATCAACTGGATTACGAACAAACTCCCGGCTATCTGCAACTGTTTCGCTCTGAACAGGATCTGCGACTTGCACAAACCGCATTCGACTTCCTCACCGAATTCAACATTCCGCACAATGTACTCACCGCTGCCAATGCACACGCGCTAGAGCCGGGACTCAATCCCAATACGCCGCTTGCCGGTGGCTTGTATTTGCCAGAGGATGAATCCGGTAATTGCCCGCTCTTTACCCGCCAGATTCGCGCTCTTGCACAAGCCATGGGTGTGGAATTTCACTTCGGTAGCAAGGTCAATACAATCCAACAATCTGAGCGCGGCGTAGTCATGCAAATCGATGACCGCAGCTTTAGCGCAGACAGCGTCGTCCTCGCGACTGGCGCAGACAGTGCAAAGCTGCTCGCACCATTAGGATTGCATCTTCCACTTTGTGCTGTAAAAAGTTATTCCGCCACGACGACTATCCGCAACTTCGAATCAGCACCGGTCGCAGCCGTCATGGATGAAACCTACAAGGTCGCCATCACGCGCATGGGCAAGCGCATTCGCGTTGCAGGCACAGCCGAATTAGGTTCGTCTGCACAAGAGTTACGTCAGTCTGCATTAAACACTTTGCTGAAAGTCGGATACGACTGGTTCCCCGATGCCTGCAACTACAACACCGCCACATTCTGGTCAGGTACCAGCCTGATGTTGCCGGATGGTCCACCAGTCATCGGCGCCACCTCGGTCAGAAACGTATTCGTCAATATCGGCCATGGCTCTACCGGCTGGGCAATGGCAGCAGGATCGGGCAAAGTATTGGCAGACATCATTTCTGATCGCACACCCGAGATTGATATCGACGGATTAACGCCTTTACGCTATCGGTAATTAATGCGGATGTAATTGGTCTAAAATCAAATGCGCCAGCGATCGCCCATGCCATCGCACACATTTGATTGCAGATCAGACCATGACCGACATCCATACGCTTTACACCGTTGCTGATATTCGCAGGATAGAACAAGCGGCGCTCGCGACACTTCCCTCTTACACCTTGATGCAACGCGCCGGCAAAGCGGCCGCAGAGTTTGCCTACACGCTGCAACAAGAGCGCGACAAGGCAGGCCGCATTCTGGTTTTGGCTGGCCCTGGCAATAATGGTGGCGATGCGCTTGAAGCTGCCAGCCAGCTAGCGAATGCCGGTCTGGATGTTTCAATTTTTCTGGCAAGTGCTGCCGAGAATCTTCCGGCCGATGCACAGCAAGCATTGAAACGCGCCAAAACCGGCAAAGCGACATTCCTTGAGACCGTCGATACTGCTACGCTAGACACAACCGATTGGGCGTTAGTCATTGATGGCCTGTTTGGTATCGGCCTCACGCGTGCAATCACAGGTAGTACGCATGATCTAATAGCGGCAATCAATACTTTGCCCTGCCAGATTCTCGCACTGGATGTTCCTAGCGGATTAAACGCAGACACTGGCGCCATCGTTGGAGAAGATGCCGGCATCGCCATTCAGGCAACGCATACCATTACTTTTATCGGCAACAAACCTGGCTTACACACATGTGAAGGACGCGATCATGCTGGCGAAGTCAGCGTAGCGAGTTTGGATATTGCCGAGGATTTGTTCCAGCCATCTCTCATGCAATTAAGTCACACTGAATTATTCAGTACGACATTACGCCCTAGGCGACACAATTCCAATAAAGGTAGTTATGGCGACGTCAGCATACTCGGCGGTGCACATGGCATGGTAGGTGCAGCCGTACTCGCCGCGCGCTCTGCGGCCAAATGTGGAGCCGGACGTGTGTTTATCACCAGCCTGGCGGAATCAATTACTTATGACAATCAGCAAGCCGAGTTGATGTGCCGCTTGGCAGGCAATATGGATTACGAGAGTACGACAACAGTCGCCGGCCCCGGATTAGGAACATCGCGACCGGCACACGATTGTCTTACCAGAGCGATCGTTGCCAATACACCTCTAGTATTGGATGCCGACGCCTTGAATCTCATCGCGGTCGAATCCGGTTTGCGACAAAAGTTATTGCTACGTCACGCACCTACAATCTTGACGCCACATCCACTGGAAGCCGCACGTCTGCTTGGCATCACAACGCAACAGGTACAAGCAGATCGCCTCGCTGCAGCACGCACTCTGGCTGTGACATTCCACGCGACAACAATACTAAAAGGTTCTGGCACGGTGATCGCGACGCCTGACGGCGATATCGTCATCAACACCACCGGTAATCCAGCATTGGCAACGGCCGGTTCTGGCGATGTATTGGCAGGCTTATGCGGCGCTTTGCTCGCGCAAAATTATCCGGCGTGGGAAGCAGCCGTGGCTGCAGTATGGCTGCATGGCAAAGCAGCGGATGAATTAGTGGGAAATGGAATCGGCCCGATAGGCCTTACCGCGAGCGAACTGATTCCTGAAATTCGCTCTATCTTGAATCGTCTGGTCTATGCAAAACCAGCGCGAACAAATTAGACCAGGCGTCCAGCGGCAATCGTGATCGTTCGTTTGCACAAAGCCGCAATCGAAGGATCATGTGTCACTAGCACCAGCGTCGATGCGCGCTCGCGATTCAATTCGAACATCAACTGAATCACCGACGCCCCTGTTGCCGCATCCAAACTGCCGGTAGGCTCATCGGCAAATAGTAATGGTGGCTCGCTCACAAACGCACGCGCTAGTGCCACACGTTGTTGCTCGCCACCGGATAGGTATTTTGGATAATGCTTCAAACGGCTGGCCAGACCAACACGTGCCAGCATGGCTTCAGCCTTTTCCTTCGCCTTGTTATCGCCACGCAACTCCAGCGGCAACATGACGTTCTCTACCGCATTCAAATGTCCCAGCAATTGAAATGATTGAAAGACAAAACCTAGCCTGGATTTACGCAATCCGGCACGCCCATCCTCATCCAAGGCAAAGATATCGGTGCCATCCAGCTTGACTGTCCCATCTGAGGGCGTATCCAGCCCAGCCAGCAAACCAAGCAAAGTAGACTTGCCCGATCCCGACGCACCAACGATAGCAAGCGTGTCGCCCGCTTGCACGGTAAAATCAACAGCTTGCAGAATAGTCAGTTCACCAGTCGCGTCAGCTACACGTTTAGTCAGGTTGAGCGCTTCGATTGCAGGATACAAAGTAGAGGATTCAGGCATGCCGATTGATTTCAAGTTTTCGTATCAGGTGGGAAAAGTATTGCGAGCCATTGCATTGGTTGTACTCGCATCGTTCACAATGAGCGCTTATTCTGCATCAAAAACCATACTCGTGCTCGGTGACAGCTTATCCGCAGAATATGGTTTGCAACGTGGCGAAGGTTGGGTCAATCTGTTGCAAGAAAAACTAGCGGCAGAAAAAATCAGCGCATCCATTATCAATGCCAGCATTAGTGGTGAAACAACCAGCGGCGGCAAGACACGCTTGCAAACATTGCTCGATAAATATCAACCTGCCATCGTCGTGATTGAACTGGGTGCCAACGACGCATTACGCGGCTTGTCGCTCATTTCCATCCAATTGAATTTACGCGGTATGGTGACAGAAGCCAAGAATGCAAAAGCCAAAGTTCTGTTGGTCGGCATGCAGATACCGCCTAACTATGGCACCGATTACACACGACAGTTCGCTGACCTGTTTCCTAAAATTGCCAAAGATACAAAATCAGCACTCGTGCCTTTTATGCTGAAAGATGTCGCCGACAAACCTGCACTATTCCAGGCCGATCGCATGCATCCCGCAGCAGAAGCACACCCCATCATACTCAACAATATCTGGCCGCAACTCAAGCCATTGCTCACAAAGTGAATACATGAAGAAGTACCCCGCCCTGCTCCCTTTTGCTGAATTATTGCCGACGCTGGAGCAGTTCGATGCCGTCATTGATGTCCGCAGTCCCAGCGAATTTGCGCTGGATCATATTCCTGGTGCGATCAATTGTCCCGTGCTGGATGATGAAGAGCGTCATCGCGTCGGCACGATGTATAGGCAAATCGGTTCTTTTGAAGCAAAAAAAATTGGTGCAGCACTGATTGCACACAACATTGCTCGCCATATCGAAACGCAGTTCATAGACAAACCGCAAGACTGGAAGCCTTTGATTTACTGCTGGCGCGGCGGCAATCGCAGCGGTGCCATGGCACTCATACTGGCACGCATCGGCTGGCCGGCCGTACAACTAGATGGCGGTTACAAAGAATATCGCCGCTATGTAAATACCGAATTGGCAGAGCTGCCATCGCGCTTCACATTTCAGGTTATTTGCGGCCCGACCGGCAGTGGTAAAAGTCGTTTGTTGCAAACACTCGCTCGCAACGGCGCTCAAGTTCTTGACCTGGAAAAACTGGCATCGCATCGCGGTTCGGTCCTCGGCAATTTACCAAGCGAAGCACAACCTTCGCAGAAAAAATTCGAAAGCGATATTTGGCAAACATTGCGCCAATTTGATCCTCAGCGAGTCATCTACATAGAGTCAGAAAGCAAAAAAGTCGGCGATCTGCGCGTCCCAGACGTCTTGATAGAGAGCATGCGCAAATCCAAGTGCATTGCCCTCAATCTAAGTCACGACAATAGAATCAAGTTGCTCATGCAGGATTACTCACATTTCCTCAATGATCCGACTCTGCTGAATACCCAACTTGCTTGCCTGATACAACTCCACGGTCGTGAAAAGATCGCTCAGTGGCAAGCAATGGCTTCCAATCAAGAGATGGAAAAATTGGTCGGTGAATTGCTGCAAGATCACTATGACCCCGCATATAGCCGATCAATAGAAAGAAATTTTGTACATGTAAAGGACGCGCAAAAAATCAATTTATCGGGATTATCTGACGCCGAATTCAATACTGCAGCAGAACAAATCAGCTTATTGCCACCGACATAATCTTCTGCTCACTGGTATAACACATGAAAAAAGCCGCTTTTCAGCGGCTTTTTTATTGAATGCACCTTAGTGCATAAAGTCTTTATTCCACAACATCTGTCTTGGCGACAGCCGGCTTAAGAATCTTCACTTTAGCTTTTTGTTTCAAGACATCGATATAAGCCTGCATCTCTTCCTGAGCCAGCGCTGCAGTGATTTGCTGCTTCTCGGCTTGACGCTTGGCATCATCAACCTTCGTTGGTTGTACCACGCGCACTATGCGCAATACACCGTAACCTTGATTCGGTACTTCAACGCCAACATACGCAGGCAACTTGCTGGTGTCTGCCTTCATCACTGCCAGGAACAAGGCTGGATTCACGCCTTGGCTTTTTGCACGCGATACTGTTTGCGTTGCTGAGAAACCAGTCGCATCATCCTTCGCTTTCAACTCAGCCAATTTCGCTTCGCCCGCTTTTTTAGCCAGAGCAGTAGCTTCAACCTGAATCACGCGGTCACGTACTTGCGCCTTCACTTCTTCAAAAGGACGCTTGCTTGCAGGCTTGTACTCAATCACACGACCAGCGATCAGTGTATTTGGTGCAACTTCTACTGCTTCCGTGTTGCGTTTGTTTTTCAACGAATCTTCAGAGAACAATGCAGCCAGGAATTTCTGATTATTGTACGGTGCAGTCGGTGCAATAGCAGGATTCGGTTGGCGCGACAGATTGTTAGCTGTTTCAATTTTTAGCTTCAGTTTGTCAGCCACTGTTTTCAGGCTATCAGCTTGCTCGTAAACCGTATTGTTGAAAACATCTGCAGTTTCCGCATACTTTTTCACAACCAATTGTTTTCTGATGTCATTGGCGATATCGCCTTTGACTTCATCCAGAGTCTTGAGCGATGCCGGCTTGATCGCCGTTACTTTAATGATGTGGAAGCCATAATCCGATGGCACCAAATCACTCAACTCGCCTTGCTTCAATTTGAAAGCAGCATCTTCAAATGGCTTGACCATCATGCCTTTGCTGAAAAAGCCGAGATCGCCACCACGTTCTGCAGAACCTGGATCGTTCGAATTCTCTTTTGCCAGCTTGGCGAATTCCGATGGATTCTTGCGCAGCGTTTCCAGCAATTTCTCTGCCTTGGCTTTAGCTGCCGCTTTGTCTGCATCCGATGCATCTTTATTCACTGCAACCAGAATATGGCTGGCACGACGCTGTTCATCTACGCCATATTGTTTTGCGTTTTGCTCGTAGTAAGACTTGATGTCGGCATCGCTCACATTGATTTGCGAAGCAAGCGCATCAGCCGTCAACACAACGTACTCAGCCTTCACTTCTTCCGGCACGGAAAACTCATTACTCTTGTCGTAATACGCCTTGAGCATGTCGTCCGTCACTTTGACTTGTGAAGCATAGTCAGGTGCCTTGAACGTCAGATATTGCACTTCACGTTCTTGCTCGCCCAGCTCAGACAAACGCTTGGCAAGTGAATCTGGCGCAAAAGCTGTTGCTTGGATCGCCGCATTGACTTGTTGCATGGTCAAGTCATGACGCAAATTGCTTTCATACATTGTTGGCGTCATGCCTTGTGCTGCCAACAGTGTTTTGTATCGTTCTATATCAAACTTGCCATCGGCTGTAGTCAAGCCCATGCCCATAATGGTTTGCTGCAAGGTTTGATCCGAAACGGATAATTTTTCACGCTTGGCTTCTGCTGCCAACACGCGTTGTGCAATCAGATTTTCCAGAACTTCTTGTTTCGCTTCTGGCGTATCGAACATCTTTGGATCGAATTGCTCGCCAAACATTTGACGGAAACGTTCCATCTGGTCGCGTTGCGCCGCATCCCATTCTGGTTGCGTAATCGGCTGACCATCAACTTTTGCAACAGTCGTGGAAGAGTCGCCCATGCTTGTGTAGCTCTCCAATCCGAACAATGCGAACGAAGGGAAAATTACCAGCAGCAGCAGAAACTGCATCAGACGTTGGTGGGTGCGAATGAAATCAAACATGGCTAACCAATCACAGACAAAGCGCGATCAATACGTCGCATATATGAAAAAAGGCGAACTCTCGTTCGCCTTTTTGGTTTTTGGCGGAGTGGACGGGACTCGAACCCGCGACCCCCGGCGTGACAGGCCGGTATTCTAACCAGCTGAACTACCACTCCTAAACTACTTGATGTTTATTTTGCGAGTTTGACTGATGGTGGGTGCTGACGGGGTCGAACCGCCGACCTACGCCTTGTAAGGGCGCCGCTCTACCAACTGAGCTAAGCACCCAAATCTTTGCTTAACCAGACAAACATACAGCGTTGTCACCACGCCGCAAAAGAAATTATTTTACAGCATGTTGAATCAATTTGCTACTAGTTAACCGCGTCTTTCAAAGCTTTGCCTGGTTTAAATTTAGGCACTTTAGCTGCTTTGATTTTGATGGCTTCGCCAGTACGTGGGTTACGACCTGTACGTGCTGCACGTTTGCCTACGGAAAATGTACCGAAACCAACCAAGGTAACGGTGCCATTTTTTTTCAATGTGGTTTTGACTGCACCGATCACAGCGTCAAGCGCGCGTGCTGCCGCAGCTTTGGAAATATCAGCGGAACCAGCAATGTGGTCAATCAATTCGGTTTTATTCACTTACGTCCCCTCACAAAGGTTTAATACCGCATATCGTTCTTACAAAAAAGTAGTAAGACGACGATGCGGACGCAGAAAAATCTGCAGGAAGTATTAAACAAGCCGCAAAGCCTTGTGTCAAGCGCTTTGCAAAGCTTTTCCCTCTGAAAATTAACATTTTTTTCTGTTTTGGATTCTCAACATTCATGCACACAAGAATTTCACGCGAAAAAAAAGCGCTCCGAAGAGCGCTTTTTTAATACGAACAATCAATGCTTCATGACACTGGGATCAGTTGGCTCGGCAGGTTTGGCAACAGCAGTATCAACCACTGCGACTTCCTCATCCGTCAACGGTACTGGTGCACGCTCCAATGCGATCTCAAGCACTTTATCGATCCAGCGCACAGGAACGATTTCAAGCTTGTTCTTCACATTGTCTGGAATCTCTGCGAGATCCTTCACATTTTGCTCTGGTATCAAAACAGTCTTGATACCACCGCGATGCGCCGCCAACAGTTTCTCTTTCAAGCCACCGATAGGCAGTACTTCGCCGCGCAAGGTAATCTCGCCCGTCATCGCAACATCAGCACGCACAGGAATACCCGTGAACACCGACACCATCGCCAAGGTCATCGCCACACCAGCCGATGGACCATCCTTAGGCGTTGCTCCTTCAGGTACGTGAATATGGATATCGCTCTTCTCGAAGATATCGGCTTTGATGCCAAGTTTCTTCGCGCGGCTACGCACAACTGTGCGCGCTGCTTCGATTGACTCCTTCATCACGTCGCCCAAGGTACCGGTACGAATGATACCGCCCTTACCAGGCATCGCCATCGATTCGATCGTCAGCAAATCACCGCCGACTTCGGTCCATGCCAAACCGACGACCTGGCCGATTTGATTTTCTTTCTCAGCCACACCAAAATCGAATTGACGCACGCCGAGGAATTTATCGAGGTTCTTGGTCGAGATCGTGACTTTTTTGTCCTGCTTTTTAAGCAGCAACATTTTCACAACCTTGCGGCAGATCTTTGAAATTTCTCGTTCCAGCGAACGCACACCGGCTTCACGCGTGTAGTAACGAATGATGTCGCGAATCGCGGATTCCGCCACGCTGATCTCGTCTTCTTTCAGACCATTGTTCTTGATCTGCTTAGGCAACAAGTAACGTTGCGCGATACTGGTTTTTTCATCTTCGGTGTAACCCGACAGACGAATCACTTCCATACGATCGAGCAAGGCTGGCGGAATGTTGTACGAGTTCGACGTCGCAACAAACATCACGTCTGACAAATCGAAATCGACTTCAACGTAATGATCCGAGAACGTGTGGTTTTGCTCAGGGTCAAGTACCTCGAGCAAAGCCGACGACGGATCGCCACGGAAGTCCATACCAAGTTTGTCGATCTCATCCAACAAGAACAATGGATTGCGTACGCCGGTTTTCGCCAGGCTTTGCAAAATCTTGCCAGGCATAGAACCGATGTAAGTACGACGATGACCGCGAATCTCGGCTTCATCACGTACACCGCCCAAAGCCATACGTACGAACTTGCGGTTCGTCGCACGAGCGATCGACTGACCGAGCGAGGTTTTACCCACGCCTGGAGGGCCAACGAAGCACAGGATAGGCGCTTTCAATTTGTCGACGCGTTGTTGCACGGCGAGGTATTCCAGAATGCGTTCTTTCACCTTGTCGAGACCGTAGTGATCGTCTTCCAATACTTTTTCAGCATTGGCCAGATCGTTATTCACTTTCGATTTTTTCTTCCAAGGCAAACCAAGCAAGGTATCGATGTAGTTACGCACAACAGTCGCTTCAGCCGACATTGGTGACATCAGCTTGAGTTTTTTCAACTCATTCTGAGCCTTGGCCAAGGCTTCCTTAGGCATCTTGGCAGCAATGATTTTCTTCTCGAGATCTTCGAGATCAGCGCCCTCTTCGCCTTCGCCCAATTCTTTTTGAATCGCTTTGACTTGCTCGTTCAAATAGTATTCGCGTTGCGATTTCTCCATCTGACGCTTCACACGACCACGAATGCGCTTCTCGACTTGCAGAATGTCGAGTTCGCCTTCCAGTTGGCCAAGCAGATGCTCGTAGCGTTTCGCTACGTTGAAGATTTCCAGGATGACTTGCTTCTGCTCAAGTTTGAGCGGCAAGTGCGCAGCGATGGTGTCAGCCAGACGGCCGGCATCATCGATACCTGCCAGCGATGTCAAAATCTCTGGCGGGATTTTTTTGTTCAGTTTTACGTATTGATCGAACTGCTGAACGATCGCGCGACGCATCGCCTCCACTTCGGACTCATCGCCCGCTTCGGATTCAATCGGCGTGAGATCAGCAACGAAATGCGTATCCAGCTCACTGATGTGATGGATGCGTGCACGTTGCGCGCCTTCGACCAACACCTTTACGGTGCCGTCTGGCAGCTTCAACATTTGCAGAATATTGGCGACGCAACCGATTTCATAAATATCATCGGCTGACGGTTCGTCTTTGGCAGCGGCTTTTTGCGCGGCAAGCATGATGCTCTTGCCTTGCTCCATCGCGGCTTCGAGCGCCTTGATTGATTTAGGACGACCGACGAACAGAGGAATTACCATGTGCGGGAAGACAACGACATCACGCAACGGTAACAGCGGCAGTTGGGTTTGTTCAGTGGAAATAGTAGTCGTCATGGCGAGCCTTATCTATAAACGTGTTAATGATGTTGGCGCTAACGGCCAAAACACAAGCCCGGACAGCAACAAAAATCATCCAGAAAAATAAAAAAGCCACCCGCGAAGTTGTCTTCGAAGTGGCTTTACTATGGAAGCCTGAATGATCCCTGCTGGTTTTAATTGTACTGCGTTTTAATTGAAAAACGGGCTAAAAAAGCCCGTTTTTGGTAATTTCTGCCTTCTTTTACAAAACTTTACTGTTTTGCTCCAGATACTTTAGGTTGCTCATGATAGATCAGCAACGGCTTCGCACCATTTGTGATCGTGCCTTCATCGATGACAACCTTGGCAACATTTTGCTCATTCGGCAATTCGAACATGACGTCCAGCAATGCATGCTCAAGTATCGAACGCAAACCACGTGCGCCAGTTTTGCGTGCAATTGCCTTCTTCGCAATTGCCTGCAAAGCGGCAGGACGAATTTCCAGCTCAGCGCCTTCCATTTGCAATAACTTGGAATATTGCTTGATCAGCGCATTCTTTGGTTCGAGCAAGATCTGGATTAATGCTTCTTCATCCAGTTCACGCAATGTTGCCACTACTGGCAGACGGCCGACCAATTCAGGAATCAAACCGAATTTGATCAAATCTTCAGGTTCGGTATCCAGCATGACTTGGCTGGCAGTACGCTCTTCACGACTCTTCACGCTAGCCGAGAAACCGATACCACTCTTCTCCGAACGCTCGGAAATGATCTTCGCCAAGCCGTCAAATGCGCCACCGCAGATGAACATGATGTTGGTGGTATCGATTTGCACGAAATCCTGATTCGGATGCTTGCGACCGCCTTGTGGTGGCACTGAAGCCATCGTACCTTCGATCAACTTCAGCAAGGCTTGCTGCACGCCTTCACCGGATACGTCACGTGTGATCGATGGATTGTCTGACTTACGTGAGATCTTGTCGATCTCATCGATATAGACAATACCTTTTTGCGCACGTTCGACTTCGTAGTTACAGTTCTGTAAAAGCTTCTGAATGATGTTTTCCACATCTTCACCAACGTAACCAGCTTCAGTCAACGTAGTCGCATCAGCAATCACGAACGGTACGTCCAGAGTACGTGCCAGTGTCTGCGCCAGCAAGGTCTTGCCGGAACCAGTCGGACCGACCAGCAAAATATTACTCTTCGCCAGTTCTACATCGTCCTTCTTACCGAGATGCTTCAAACGTTTGTAGTGATTGTAGACAGCGACTGACAAAATGCGTTTGGCCGCATTCTGCCCAATCACATATTGATCCAGCAATTCACATAATTCTTGTGGCGTCGGCAGATCTGTACGCGGACCGGCAACGCTTTCTACACTCGACGCTTCATCGCGGATGATGTCATTGCATAAATCGATACATTCATCGCAAATAAACACGGATGGTCCAGCAATGAGCTTTTTCACCTCGTGCTGGCTCTTGCCGCAGAACGAGCAGTAGAGCAATTTTTCGCCGGTTGAGGATTTTTTCTCTGACATGGTGCGCGTTATCTATGGTTGGGTATGGATTGATATTACCTGCGAATTACAAATTCGTCACGCCATGCAAAAAAGTTAGTGTGAAATGGCTTGCGCCACAAAACAAAACGCCCGAACGTTGATGCGCCCGGGCGTCACTTATTACATAGCCAACGAATCAAGCGCGCGTTGTCAAAACTTTATCGATCATGCCGTATTCAACAGCAGCATCGGCCGACATGAAATTGTCGCGATCAGTATCTTTACTGATTTCGTCTATCGTTTTGCCGGTTCTTTCAGCAAGAATACCGTTCAATCTTTCACGCAGATACAAGATTTCGCGTGCCTGGATTTCGATATCCGAAGCTTGGCCTTGCGCACCGCCCAAAGGTTGATGAATCATGATGCGCGAGTTAGGCAAGGAGAAACGCTTACCTTTTTCACCAGCTGCCAACAGGAAAGCACCCATCGACGCAGCCAAACCTGTGCACAAAGTCGAGACATTCGGCTTGATGAACTGCATCGTGTCATAAATCGCCATGCCAGCCGAAACCGAGCCGCCTGGCGAGTTAATGTACAAGGAAATATCCTTGTCTGGATTTTCGCTTTCCAGGAACAGCAACTGCGCAACAACCAGATTGGCCGATTGATCATTCACCGGACCAACCAGGAAAATGATGCGTTCTTTCAGCAAACGCGAATAAATATCGTATGCGCGTTCACCTCGACCGCTCTGTTCGACCACCATTGGAACCATACCGAGCATATCGGTATCAAGAGCAGAAGTACGAGTCATGCTTGTGGTCATGTGCTTTCCTTATGAGCGCACAAGTGCTTAAGCTTGTGCGTTGTTACCCATCAATTCATCGAACGCAACCGGTTTCTCGGTTACTTTCGCTTTACCCAGCACGTAGTTGACGACGTTTTCTTCCAATACAAGGGCTTCAACTTCGGCCAAACGGCTACGGTCGCTGAAATAATACTTCAGAACTTGTTGTGGGTCTTCGTAGCTCTGCGCGAATTCTTCAACTTGCGCTTTAACTTGCTCTGGTTTTGCTTGCAGATCGTTCGCTTTCACGACTTCTGCCAAGATCAAACCAAGACGCACACGACGCTCTGCTTGTTCGGTGAACAATTCAGGTGGGAATGGCAAGTCGCTGACTTTCATACCGCGCTGAGTCATATCTTGACGCGTCATTTCCATCAAACGCTCTACGTCTTGATCGATCAGAGTCTTAGGAACATCCAACTCGCTGTTCTTGATCAGTGCATCCATGACGCTGTCTTTGGTCTTGGCCTTGATACGGCTGCTGACTTCGCGCTGCAGATTAACTTTGATATCTTCACGCATTTTTTGCAGGTCGCCATCTGGAATGCCCAGCGATTTTGCAAATTCAGCATCGACTTCCGGCAGATGCGCCCATTCGATTTGCTTCAATGTGATCGTGAATTCAGCTGTTTTACCAGCAACATCTTTGCCGTGGTAATCAGCTGGGAATGCCAGTGGGAAGGTTTTCGATTCGCCAACTTTCAAGCCGATAGTACCGGCTTCAAATTCAGCCAGCATGCGACCTTCACCCAATACGAAAGCGTAGTCTTCAGCTTTACCGCCTTGGAATTCAACGCCGTCGATAGTGCCGACGAAGTCGATGGTGACGCGGTCACCGTTTTTAGCTGTCAGATCGGAACCGCCATCGCCATGCGCGCTTTGCTCGCCTTTGACGTGGTAGTGCACGCGTTGCTTACGCAAGATGTCGATGGTTTTATCGATTTCTGCATCGCTAACGTCAACCGTGGTTTTTTCCACTTCGGCTGCCGACAAGTCACCCACTTTAACTTCTGGGTAAACTTCAAACGTTGCATTGAAAACCATGGTGCCATCTGTAGCAGCATCGTCAGTTTTCGGTTCGATTTTTGGAAAACCGGCAACGCGCAGATTGTTTTCACTAGCAGCTTCGTTGAATGCACGACCTACTTTGTCGTTCAATACTTCGTTTTCGACTTGATAGCCGTACTGTTGCGCGACCATTTTCATCGGCACTTTACCAGTACGGAAGCCAGGCGCCTTGACCGTACGAGCACGGACTTTCAGGCGTTTTTCAACTTCCGCTTGTACATCAGCCATAGGCACGGTGATCGTGATACGGCGTTCAAGTTTGTCCAGAGTTTCGACTGCAGTTGCCATGTGAATCGTCCAAAAAATAAAAAATTCTGTGGTGCGAGGAGGGGGACTCGAACCCCCACACCATTGCTGGCGTCAGGACCTAAACCTGGTGCGTCTACCAATTTCGCCATCCTCGCGGGAATGTGCACTAAGTGCGCAAATACAAAAGCAAAAGGCGACCACGAAGTGAAAATTAGGGTCGCCCTGCACTGCCTTTTGTATCGGCTGTTCAACTTCAACCCGGGATTTTACTGGATTTTACGAAGCCTGCGCTGATTTTTGACACTTTGCCTACTCTGACCAATCAAACGCACACTCTGAGAGAGATATTTAGCACGCATTTAAGCAATAGATTGAGGCTATAGCGAGCAGAAAATAGCTGATCAATAGACGAGTAACTCTCGCCGATTTAACAGAGATGCATCTATTTTCAATTACTATGCGGGCTGACAACCAGCATTCAGAAAAGAAACTTTTTCTCTTTGCCAATAAAGAAATTAGCCTTCATTTACCGATTACGCGTCTCAAGTACTCATGTCCGTCGACCATTACGAAAACTTCCCCGTTGCATCCATACTTCTGCCAGCCAAGTTACGTCCGGCAGTTGAGGTCATTTATGCGTTTGCTCGTAGCGCAGACGATCTGGCCGACGAAGGCGATGCCACACCGGAGGAAAGATTAGCTGCGCTGGCAGAATACGAAAAAGGTCTGGATCAAATCGAGGCGGCACAAACGCCTGATACGGCTCTGTTCAGAGCATTGGCTCAAGTCGTGACAGAGTATCAATTACCTTTGCAACCATTTCGCGATCTGCTGTCTGCATTCAAACAAGACATCGTCACCACGCGCTACGAAAATTTTGATGACCTGCTGGATTACTGCCGCCGCTCTGCCAATCCAGTAGGTACCTTGATGCTGCATTTGTATGGCGCGGCCAATACGGAAAATCTGCGTGACTCAGACGCCATCTGCTCTGCGCTACAACTCATCAACTTTTGGCAGGATGTCGCGATCGATTGGAAAAAAGAACGTATTTATCTTCCCTTAGAAGATATGCAAACGTTCAACATTGCTGAAAAACAAATTGCAAGCCAAAACGTAGACGATGCATGGCGCAAGCTGATGCAATTTGAAGTGGCGCGTGCACGCACCATGCTGTTGTCCGGCGCACCGCTGGCATTACGTTTGCCCGGGCGCATAGGCTGGGAGCTACGCTTGGTTGTGCAAGGTGGCTTGCGCATATTGGAACGTATAGAAGCGTCAGGCTACGATATGTTCCACCATCGCCCGAAACTAGGAAAAAGCGATTGGCTGATTTTATTAGGACGAGCAATCCGCATGAAGGCGCAATAATTCGTCAAGCCTAATTTGCAATCCCAGCGCTCAAACGTGCTTCACCCAACAAATTACTCGAAATCGCCAGACATTATTTGTTCCGATTGCCTTAGTCGGCTAGCATAGCGGCTTCATTCAGCGTCTAGCGCCCTACTCGCATCTATCTATTTATGTCTCCCGACGAATACTGCCAACAAAAAACCGCACAAAGCGGCTCCAGCTTTTATTACAGCTTTCTGTTCCTGACGCCGGATCGCCGTCGCGCCATTACCGCGCTGTATGCGTTTTGCCGCGAAGTCGATGACACCGTTGATGAATGTACTGATGTCTCAATTGCACGCACCAAACTGATCTGGTGGCGCAAAGAAGTCGCCACAATGACATCGGGCACACCTACGCATCCAGTCACTAAAGCACTGCAACCGCATCTGAGCGTATACGACCTCGATAGCGAACATTTGATTGCCATCATCGATGGCATGGAGATGGATCTCGACCAGAATCGCTATCTCGACTTTATTGGCTTGCAAAAATATTGCTGGCACGTTGCCAGCGTGGTCGGCATTTTATCCGCCAAGATTTTTGGTGTAACGAATCCGCAAACATTGCAATATGCTGAAAAGCTGGGGCTGGCATTTCAACTGACGAATATCATCCGTGACGTCGGCGAAGATGCGCGCAAAGGCCGCATCTATCTACCAGTCAACGAGCTACAACAATTCAATGTCACCGCAGCCGACATCCTGAATGCACGCCATAGCGACAACTTCGAAAAGCTCATGCAATTTCAAGCTACACGCGCGCAAAAATTGTATGACGAAGCCTTTACCTTATTGCCGAAAGAAGATCGACGCGCGCAGCGCCCTGGCCTGATCATGGCTGCGATCTATCGCGCGGTATTGAACGAAGTCGAACGTGATGGCTTTCATGTATTGAACCAACGTATTTCCCTCACGCCTATCCGCAAGTTGTGGCTGGCGTGGATTACCTATGTACGCGGTTAATGACTGAAGCAAAAAAAGTTGCTGTCATCGGTGCTGGCTGGGCGGGTTGCTCAGCGGCAGTTGAACTGGCAATTGCCGGACATGCAGTCACACTATTCGAATCATCACGTACCTTGGGCGGCCGTGCTCGCGCCGTCGAGATTCAAGGCAAGTTGCTGGACAACGGGCAGCACATCCTACTCGGCGCCTATACGGAAATTCTACGCCTGTTAAAAACCATAGGTGCGGCAGCAGACGACGCACTGCTACGCCTGCCGCTGCAAATGCGCTATCCATCCGGCTGTGACGGCATGGACTTTGTGGTACCTCGCCTACCGGCTCCCTTACATTTGCTTGCCGCTCTGTTACGCGCCACCGGCTTGAGCGGCGCAGACAAGATGGCGCTCGCGCGTTTTTCCACTACCGCGCGTTGGATGGATTGGCGCTTGCATACTGATTGCAGCGTAAGCGAGTTGCTGGAGCGTTTCGACCAGACCGAACGCCTGATCAAACTGATGTGGCAACCGCTCTGCATAGCGGCACTTAATACACCGCCAGAACGCGCGTCTGCGCAAGTATTCCTGAATGTATTGCGAGATAGCCTCGGTGCTACACGTGCAGCATCCGATATGCTGATCCCGCGCACGGACCTGACATCCTTGCTGCCACAACAAGCCGCGGCTTTTATTGAACAAAACAAAGGTTTCGTCAAAGCAGGAGCTAGCGTACAAAAAATAACTGCCTGCGATCAGCAATGGCTGCTCACGCTGAAAAACGAAGAATCAACTGAAGAATTATTTGATGGTGTCGTCATAGCAACGCAAGCGACGACAGCAGCGGCATTATTGGCTGGATCAGCGGCAGAAGCGCAAGTCCCAGCGTTCGACTACGAACCCATCACTACTTGCTATTTGCAATATCCGGCAGAAACGCGACTCAATGCGCCTTTCTACGCATTGACCGACGATGCGGCTCAAGGAGCTTGGGGACAATTTGTATTTGATCGTGGACAACTAGATGCAAGCCAGAATGGATTGCTTGCGGTGGTAGTAAGCGTATCAACAGCAGCAACTGAATTGGGACAAGAAGCATTGGCTGCTGCGATTGCAGCGCAACTGGCCAGCTCGCTAAAAATGCCACAATTGGCGCAGCCGCAATGGAGTAAGGTCATTTCAGAAAAACGCGCAACGTTTTCCTGTACGCCGAGCTTGCAACGTCCGGAAGAAAAAACCGTATTCCCCCATCTCGTTCTCGCCGGCGATTATCTGGCCAGCGATTATCCAGCGACGCTGGAATCTGCAGTACGCAGCGGCGTTAAAGCCGCTACCTTACTAAAACAGCATTTCGCTTGATTCTATAAATCGCCGCGACCTATTCGTGTTCGCGCACGCGGTTCAAAGCTTCATCAATGCGTTCCACACCAATGACAGTCAAGCCTTCAATTTTTTGCTTGGGCATATTCGATTTTGGAATCAGTGCGAGAGAAAATCCCAACTTGGCCGCTTCGCGTAAACGCTCCTGACCACGCGGCGCAGGACGAATTTCACCAGCCAGACCGACCTCACCAAACACCACCAGACCACGTGGCAAAGGCCGGCTGCGCATCGATGAATGTATCGCCAACAAAACAGCCAGATCAGCTGCTGGTTCTGTAATTTTCACGCCACCTACGGCATTGATGAAAACGTCCTGATCAAAGGCTGCGATGCCTGCATGACGATGCAAAACTGCCAGCAGCATCGCTAGACGATTTTGCTCCAGCCCGACGGAAAGACGTCGCGCATTCGGCAAATGCGAGGTATCGACCAAGGCCTGTATCTCTACCAGCAATGGTCGCGTACCTTCTTGTGTCACCATCACACATGCACCAGGCACAGGATTGTCATGTTGTGAGAGGAAAAGTGCCGATGGATTGGAAACACCTTTCAAGCCTTTTTCGGTCATCGCGAAAACGCCTAGCTCATTGACTGCGCCAAAGCGATTTTTGATCGCACGCACCAGGCGGAAGCTGGAGTGTGTATCGCCTTCAAAATACAGCACGGTATCAACAATATGTTCCAGTACGCGCGGCCCTGCCAACGCGCCCTCTTTCGTCACGTGTCCAACCATGATGATGGTGACACCGGTTTGCTTGGCGATACGCGTCAATTGCGCAGCACATTCACGTACCTGTGCCACTGAACCCGGCGCCGAACTCAATGCGTCGGAATACACGGTCTGAATGGAATCGATTACCGCCACATCCGGCTTGTGCTCGGCTAGCGTATTCAGGATTTTTTCCAGTTGAATCTCGGCCTGCAACTTCAAATCCTTGGCATCGACAGCCAGACGTTTCGCGCGTAATGCGATCTGCGCACCCGATTCTTCGCCGCTGACATATAAAACCTTCTTGATGCGTGAAAGATTCGCCAAGGCTTGCAGCAACAAGGTCGATTTACCAATACCAGGATCACCGCCGATCAGCACCACGCCGCCGGCGACTAATCCGCCCCCCAGCACGCGATCAAACTCCTCAATGCCAGTACCAAAGCGCGGTACGTCTATCGCTTCAATGTCGGCCAGACTCAGCACCGGCGCAGTTTGCGCCAGACCTTGATGCTGCGTAGAAAAACGATTTGAGCCTGATTCAATGACGGTTTCCACCAGCGTGTTCCAGGTGCCGCAGGCTGGACATTGCCCGCCCCATTTGTTGGTAATGCCGCCGCATTCGCTACAGGTGTAATTGGTTTTGGCTTTTGCCATCTGGATGGGTTTCTATTCTTCTAGTTGAGTTCAACGATTTGTACGCGTGGAGCAATCGCGCACATCAATTCATAACCGACCGTGCCTGCTGCATTGGCCACTTCATCGATAGGCAAGCCATTTCCCCACAAGATGACTTTGCTGCCGACACGTGCAGTGGCAATTGGAGTGAGATCGACAGTAATCATATCCATCGAAACACGTCCGATCAGTTGTGTTTTCACGCCATCGACAACAACCGGTGTCCCTGTCGGTGCCTGCCTTGGATAACCATCTGCATAACCGCAAGCCACCACGCCTATCGTCATCGGCTTGTCTGCAACGAAAGCGCTGCCATAGCCAACTGCATCGCCGGCAACGATATGCTGTATGCCGATAATTTCACTGTTCAAGGTCATAGCCGGCAACAAACCAAAGTCCTGGGCTGTTGTATCTCCGGGAGTTCCGCCATAAAGCATGACACCTGGACGCACCCAATCCGCCGCACATTCCGGATGCATCAAATCTGCAGCCGAATTGGACAAACATCTTTCGCCCGGCAAGCCTTCTGTCGCCTCATAAAAGCGTTTCAATTGTTCAGCCAAGCTCAAACCTGCATTGCTCGGATCTTCCGCATTGGCGAAATGTGTGACGAAAGAGATATCGCGCACTGCAGGTATTGCGCGCAAGCGCTCATAAGCAGCGCGATAGTGTTGTGGCGTAAAGCCCAGGCGATTCATACCGCTGTTCATCTTGAGATAAACATCGATTTTTGTCGTTAGCTTGGCTTTTTCCAACATAACTAACTGCTCAGCACAATGCACAACCGTATCCAGCTGGTAATCAGAGATGGTTATCAGATCGAAGGGGTCAAAAAAACCTTCCAGCAACAAAATGCGTTTGCGCCAACCAAGTTGTCGCAACTTTGCCGCACCATCCAATTCGATCAAACCTAATCCATCCGCATCAGCAAAACCGCGTATGCTACGTTCCAAACCATGGCCATAAGCATTCGCCTTGACGACGGCCCATACTTTAGAACGTGGCGCGCACTTTTTCGCACGTTCCAAATTGGTTCGCAAAGCGTTAATATCAATGGTGGCAACAAGCGGTCTAGGCATACGGGAATGTGAAAAAAGTTAAATCGTGACATTCGGTTAAGTCGAATGTCTTTATTTTACCGGACGTGTTGCGCTACTGATGTGCAATTCATTCGGAGGCCCATAGTTTCATGGTATAAAGTCAGCCAGAGACAATAGTAAAAATAGATTAATGCGAATGAATCGCGGTTTTTATACCATCATGGCGGCGCAGTTTTTTTCTTCGCTCGCCGACAACGCCCTCCTAATAGCGGCCATAGCCTTATTAACGGTAATGAAGTCACCCGAATGGATGACTCCATTACTAAAGCTATTC
Organism: Pseudomonadota bacterium; assembly: GCA_040390795.1. Lineage (GTDB taxonomy): Bacteria > Pseudomonadota > Gammaproteobacteria > Burkholderiales > Burkholderiaceae_D > Oxalicibacterium. The sequence goes on from JAZJXV010000001.1 coordinate 56,438, forward strand.
TTTGTCCTGTCTTATGTATTACTTGCCGCTTTTGTCGGCGCTTTTGCAGACGCATTGCCCAAAGGGCGCGTCATGTTCATCACCAACCTGATCAAGATCTTCGGTTGCGGCATGATGTTCTTCGATGTACATCCCCTATTCGCTTATGCTGTGGTCGGTTTTGGTGCTGCAGCTTACTCACCAGCCAAATACGGAATTTTGACCGAGTTATTACCAGCTGAAAAACTGGTTGCAGCCAATGGCTGGATTGAGGGTCTCACCGTTTCCTCGATTATTCTGGGTACAGTAATGGGTGGCGCACTGATCAACCCTCAGCTCGCCGCCAAATTACTTGCATTCGACTTCCCTATCATCAATTTCGGCATCGATACACCAGCAGAAGCCGCTCTGTGCATCATCACAGTCTCCTACCTACTCGCGGCACTCTTTAATCTCCGTATCCCTGATACCGGCGCACGCTATCCTCATCAAGAACGCAATCCGATCAAATTAATTGGTGATTTTGCCAATTGCTTCACCACTTTGTGGAAAGACAGACTCGGACAAATTTCGCTCGCAGTCACCACTTTGTTCTGGGGTGCTGGTGCAACATTGCAATTCATCGTATTGAAATGGGCGGAGCAATCCCTGAATATGCCTCTAGACAAGGCCGCCATTCTGCAAGGCATTGTTGCCGTTGGTGTCGCAATCGGAGCAATTGCCGCAGCACGCTTTGTTCCGTTAAAGAAATCGCTATCCGTCATGCCGCTCGGCGTCATCATGGGATTGGTCGTCATCGTCATGACGATGGTACATAACGTTTGGCTGGCGTATCCGCTGCTGGTACTGGTAGGCGCATTATCCGGTTATTTTGTCGTACCTATGAATGCCTTGCTGCAGCATCGTGGTCACGTGTTGATGAGTGCGGGACACTCCATCGCTGTACAGAATTTCAATGAAAATCTGTCTGTGCTGACTATGCTCTTGCTCTACGCATTGATGGTTAAACTGAATCTGAATATTAATATCGTCATCGTTCTGTTCGGAATGTCCGTCTCCGGCATCATGTTCTTGATCATGCGCAGACACGCAGCCAATCAACGTGAGCACGATTCCTTGTCGCTCATAGGCGAACCCAAGCACTAATGCAATAATACCTAGGTAAGCGGATGAACCAGTTTTATCCGCTGCCCAGCGCGAGTGCGCCAATCGTTGGGCACGATAAATCCGCGGCTTTTTTCAATCGCGCTCTCGCCTTCTACTTCCAATAGAACAACCAATACCGGCATCGTGTCATCGACAAAGTGTTCGACCAGCAAATCCTGCAGAGCCTGTTTGCCCATTGTTTGGTTCAGTGTCAATTTTGCTGGAGCCAACCAATGCAAACGTGGCAAAACTGCATAGCGCTCCGCTTGCACGCTTCCCATCTCATTCAACGCACACCAGAATCCGCGGCAATGCTCGCTGTGAGTCCCGAATGCAATCGTATCAGCCTCATCAGCGCTGTGATAAAACAACCACCCCTTTACCAAGGCTTGTGCTTGACTCACAGAAATTGGGAGATGTACTTGTGCCGCCGGATGTTGCGACAGCAAGAGTTGGCGATCCAGTATCTTGTGCATTTTTGCACCCAGCGTATCCGCCAGATTAGGCCCAACAAAATAATCTGCATCTTCACCAGCACCACTCGATTCAAGCAGATAAAACTTTGTAGCGAATTCCCAATGCAGAAGTTGATCGCCTGCCCGCAATAAAAAATCGAACTCACCTATCGTGCTGTTCTTCCCGGCTCTTACCTGAACTCCATGCGCCGCAAGTATTCCGCGATACTCGAAGTAGAAAGCCATCAGCTTTTCTGCATAACGTCCTAAACGCGTAAAAGCCTGTACGTCCAAGTAGCTATGCAGAGCGTCAGGTTGTAGATCAAGTGCCAACAACCAATCAGCGGTATCGTCCAGCAAGCTGCCTTGCAGCGTGGCGATCTTGCCCTGCCATTGTGGTGCTTGCGGATCGAGTAGATCAGGTGCATCCAGCAACCATGCCAATGCGCGCACATGCGTATCGTTGAGATGACCCCAACGCTGGTGAAATTGATGTTGGAAAGAATCGGCCAACTTAGCCGTTTTCCCTGGCGGTATAAGTTTGTATGGCCAGACACAAATCCGCCCAGGCCTTGCTCTTGTCTTTGAGGCTACGTAATAGATAGGCCGGATGATAAGTAACGACAACAGGTATCTCGTCGTAACGATGCACTGTGCCGCGCAACTTGCTGACCGGCGTTGTCGGATCCAGCTTCAGCAAGGACAGTGCTGCCGTCTTGCCAAGTGCAACGATCACGGTGGGATTAATCAATGCAATTTGTCGCTGCAGATATGGCATGCAAGCATCGACCTCTTCCGCTGTAGGTGGACGATCACGTTTGGTCGCATCGGTCGGTCGGCATTTCACGATATTGGCGATATAAGCATTCTCACCACGCTTCAAGCCCATTGCAATGAACATATTGTCGAGCAATTTTCCGGCAGGGCCGACGAAGGGTTCGCCTTGAAAATCCTCATTTCGGCCTGGACCTTCTCCGACAAATAACCATTTTGCTTTTTGGTCACCGACGCCGAACACCGTTTGTGTACGCCCTTTGCATAGACCGCATTCCGTGCAATTGCTGACGACCTCTTTCAACTGCTCCCAACCCATATTGGCGATATCGCTGGTGGGTTTCACCAATGCGCTGATGGCTGCAGCCATAGGTACAGTTGCAGGCGCGGCCGGAGTCTCATCGCCCCAGGCCGATAGCGTCGGCTCGGCGGCACGTTGCTGCGGCACAGGAGCTGCAACTGACACAGAAATTTCTACCGCCTCTGCACTTTCCGTCAATAGTACAGGCTCATGTTCGAGTGCTTGCAATGCAGCCGTACGTTGCGACCAAACTGGCCCCAATCCCATTTCATGCAGGAATGCCGTACGACGATCTTGATTGCTCATAGGGCTAACTTCATGACAAGCGCATCTTCACGCTGATTATTGGGCGCAGGATAATAACCCTTGCGAATGCCGATACGGGTAAACCCATAGCGTTGATAAATTTTTTCTGCGCGCGTATTTGACGGACGAACTTCCAGCAAGATCGCTTCCAGCTTTCTTTCCATCGCAATTGCTTTCGCCTTGTTTAATAGCAAAAGCCCTATGCCTTTTCCATGCAGATCGCGATGCACTGTGATGTTCAGCAAATGCGCCTCATCGAATGAAGGCATCAATAAAAAATAGCCATTCAATGCGCCGGAACCATCGCGCAATATCCATGTTTCGTATCCACTATTAATGGAATCCAGGAAATTTCCACGCGTCCATGGGAATGGATAAACGTCGTTTTCAATCGCCAGCACATCACTGATATCAGTCGGTTGCATGCGATAAAAATAGAGCTTGAGCGCAGATGACCCAGATTCAAAATGCGGGATAGGACTTTGCACAGAACTCATGCAGCCTCCTTTGCAGCCTTTTCCAGACGCTCACTCGTTGTCAGCGCTACCTTGTTGCGCAGATACAGCGGCTCTGCCGCACTGGCAGATACGCCTAGTCCTTGAGCAAATGCAGTCGCACCCAATGTCGCAATCTGCACTGCATGCGGCAACATATCTTTCAAACCATTCGCAAAAAATGAACGCGTAGCGAAATTTGCCGCATACGCCTGCAAGCCATTACCGCATGCAATGACATCTCCCTGCGGTAACACATCAACCGCAGCAGACAAAGTCGGCGGAATGATGATCTGCCACTCAGCAACAAAACGATACTGCGCCCAATACACCTCTCCCATGCGCGCATCTAAAACAGCAAGTACATCGGATGCACCAGTTTGTTCGCGACAGGCTTGCGCCAGCGCCAGCAATGTAACCGTCGGCAATAACGGTTTGTCTGCACCATACGCCAAACCTTGCGCAATACCGCAAGCGGTACGCACACCGGTAAACGAACCAGGCCCTGCACCGAAAGCAATCGCCTCACAATCGCTCAATGCAATGCCGGCATCCGCCAGCAAAGCCTGCACCATAGGCAAGATGCTTTGCGAATGCGTAGTGACGCCGGCAGCTTCTCTGCTCGTCGTTGTGCCATTGCACAACAAAGCAGCCGATGCCAGCTCAGAGGATGTTTCGATAGCGAGAATAGTAGACATAGCGGTATTTTACCGTGTGCATAGCAGTAGGTGCTGAGAACAAATACAACTCTGCGCAGGCATTATTCATTTCATAAAAGGACGGTCGCTCTAGCAGCGGCAGAAACCGGTAAAATACCGCCATGCCAAGCATCACACTAGAACCGGAAAACCAGCAGCAGTTAGCACAGCGCATGAAAGACGACGTATGGGTCGTGGCATGTCTGTGCGCGGCTTGGTGCGACGTCTGCACAAACTATCGACCAGGATTTGATGAGCTAGCGTCACAACACCCTGACAAGCTCTTCATCTGGATTGATATTGAGGATCGTGCCGACCTCGTGGGCGACTTCGATGTGGAGAACTTCCCTACACTGTTAATTCAACACGGTGACGATGTCGTTTTTTATGGCACGACCATGCCCGATCATCGCATTGCGCATCGCCTCGTCACTTCTCACGCAGAGAAAAGCACATCTGAGCGCAAGGTGCAAACACAAAGCAGCACTGAATATAAAGAGTGGCAGTTGGAACGCAATCTGCGACAAGCATTGACACAAACTTGAGCGTTGCTCAATTCGTTTAAACCTGGTCAACGCCACAAACATTTAGCTTCAACGAATTTTTAGACAAAAAAAATCCCCAGCGAACCGGGGATTTTTTATTTCGCTAGATTCAGCTTAGATAGGCTGAATGTTCGAAGCTTGCTTGCCTTTAGGGCCAGCAGTCACTTCAAAAGAAACGCGTTGGTTCTCTTGCAGTGATTTGAAGCCGCTCGACTGAATTGCCGAGAAGTGAGCGAACAAATCTTCGCCGCCTTCGTCAGGTGTAATAAAGCCGAAGCCCTTCGAATCATTGAACCATTTTACGATACCAGTTGCCATTGCAATTCCTAATTTCAGTTAAGTTGGGCAGTTGCCCGTTAGATCGTTTCAACCAAGACAGGAATGACAGACTAATACTGCACTACTAACTCGAATCTCAACGATGCTTGATTATACCGGATAAAAGAGAAAAGAGTTAAATTTTGATAATCTCTTAATATTGCTTTGAGACATCGCCCCATTCACTTCTTGTTCGTCTATTTAAAACCTGTAATTCACTTCTGCTTATGCCATTTGCACAAGCATTATGAATTACACAAACATTGCCAAATTTATTGCTTGTTCGCCTGCTCGCGTGCCTTTTCGGCTTTCTTTGCAGTAACTTCTTTTTGACGCGCTTCTGATTCCCGCACTTTTGCTTCATATCTTTCAACATTTTCGGCACGCTTCTTGGCATCGGCTTGCTCATTTTCCTGCAACAGCTTTTGCCGCTCGGCATAGTCGGCATTTTTTTTAGCGTAATTCTCGGCGCGTACTTTGCGTTGTGCGTCTTTCGTCAAATCATTAACTTCAGTCGACTTGCCAGCCGCCGCATCACTCTTGTTCTGTGTGCTTGTTGCTGCCCTACCTTCACTTTGTGCTGCCTTTTCTGCCAAACGACGATCGCTCTCTGCAACCTTGGCATGGCGTGTATATGCATTTGCTTCGATTTCAATCGGCTTAATCACCGCTAAATCAGCACGTTTTTGTTCCTTAACCTTGGCCAAGCAGGAATTCGTAAAAAACTCCTTGTAGCATGCGCGTTGACCCGCAGCAAAACGCGACTCAATAAATGACCGCGCTTTTGTCACATCGGCTAATGCACTGCTTGCTGCCGCTGATGATTGAATCGAATTGGCAGGATAACGTTCAGTCAGGGCACTCACTGAGTACGATTGTGTATCAGCCTCAACTGTCGTAGTTGATTGCGCAAAAACTGACTGACTCGACAACAGAATCGAGCCGACGATGAATATATTCAATACCTGTTTCATATACTGTGCATCCACATTAACTAAACCCTAGCTATACAGCTTACAAAATTGAATTGCCCTCATGCCGGCGCTCGGCTTCCATGTATTCGGATGATTGCATTTCGATCAAGCGTGAAACGGTACGTTGAAATTCGGCAATCTGAGCACCATCAGTATACAACTCCTCCATCGGCACCTCGGCCGATATCAGCAACTTAATCTTGTGATCGTACAACACGTCCACTAGCCAGATAAAACGCCGTACGGCCGAAGACATACCAGCAGACATCACCGGAACGTCAGACAAGAAAAGCGTATGGAAACGGCTGGCCAGTTCAAGATAATCATTTTGCGAGCGCGGCCCACCGCACAGTGTCGCGAAGTCAAACCATATTACACCGCCGGCGCGCCGCAGCGCCTGGATATCACGTCCTTCAATTCTCAGATGCGGATTTTCATCGACAGTTTCAGCGATGCGCGCAAATGCGACACGCATTGCCTCACTCGACTTTTCATTCAGCGGCCAGTAATAGGCATCGACCTGTTCCAATGCACGCTTGCGATAATCATTACCACTATCGACATTAACGATATCGAGTTTTTCTTTCAGTAACTCGATAGTCGGCAACATGCGATCTCTATGCAATCCATCCGGGTACAAGGTATCAGGATGGAAATTCGAGGTGATGATGAAAGACACACCGTTTTCGAACAGTGCCTTGAACAGATTGTAGAGAATCATCGCGTCAGCAATATCGATGACGTGAAATTCATCGAAGCAAATCAGACGATATTTCTTGGCAATCCGCTTCGCCACCTCATCCAGCGGATTAGCGATCATCTTCAGCTCATCCAGCTCGCGATGCACGCTGCGCATGAATTCATGGAAATGCACACGCGTCTTACGTACCAGCGGCACCACCGAATAGAAACTATCCATCAGGAAGGATTTGCCGCGACCGACACCGCCCCACATATAAATACCACGTGGAATTTCCGGAGGTCGCAAAAAACGTAAAAAGGCATTGGCGCGCTGCGCCTTGTACTCTACCCATTCGTCATACGCTTGCTGTAAACGATTGACGGCATTGAGCTGCGATTCATCGGCAATGAATCCACGTTGCGACAAAGCCTGATCATAAAATTCGCGAACATTCATTCGGTGAAAATCCAATTCATTTTTATGGTCCTGCCCAATTTTTATGGACTCTCAAGATAAAAATGGGCGAGTCATTGCTCGCCCAAGTATGTCAACAGCACTACGTGCTTACTGCGGATTCATGTTTACCACAACACGTGCCGGGTAACCACCGCCACCCGACGTAATCGGAAGACTAAGGCCCAAACCGAGTCCCACAGCACCACTACCACCACCGAGACCAAGACCAACTCTGGAACCCGTTGGCTGACCTCCATAAGGAGGCAATCTTAGTTCCGACGTTCTGTAACCATATTTATTACAGATAATACGCAGTTCGCCATTACTTTTCCCAACTTGCACAGAAGCCGGTGTGACCACATTCCAACTGGAAGCATTGGTCATCACAACGCAATTAGCGCCACCAAACTCCTGTCCATTACTTGCAGTCGTAATTAACACGCGACCATCTCCAGAGCCTGTTGATGCACAGGCACTCAAGAGTAAAGGTAATAGCAAAGCTGCGTACCGCATCTACACTCCTAGAAATTCAACGCTCGGCCATCCACTGCCAGCGCAGCTTCTTTTACTGCCTCCGACAAAGAAGGATGAGCATGACAGATTCGTGCAATATCTTCAGATGATGCACGGAACTCCATTGCGACCACAGCTTCTGAAATCAGTTCCGATGCCATAGGGCCGATGATGTGCACGCCGAGGATTTCATCCGTTTTTGCATCAGCAAGAAACTTCACGAAACCAGTGGTATCACCCAATGCGCGCGCACGACCATTTGCCAGGAACGGGAAAGAACCAGCTTTGTAGGCAATGTTTTCCGCCTTGAGTTGCTGCTCTGTTTTTCCAACCCATGCAATTTCCGGCGAGGTGTAAATCACCCAAGGAATGGTGTTGAAATTAACATGGCCATGCTGACCGGCGATCCGTTCTGCAACGGCAACGCCCTCTTCCTCAGCCTTGTGCGCAAGCATAGGACCACGTACCACATCGCCTACTGCCCATACATTTGGCAAACTTGTTTTGCAATCGCCATCAACTGCGATGAAGCCACGCTCATCCAGCTTCAAACCAACGGCTTCTGCATTCAGGCCGATAGTATTCGGAATCCGGCCTATCGATATGATCAGCTTATCGAAGACTGCTTTTTGCGCAGCGCCTTTGTCATCAACATAGTTGACGGTAACATCGTTCTTGCCAGCAGTAATCGCACCGATTTTGACGCTCAGATTGATGGCAAGGCCTTGCTTGGTGAATTGTTTCAGCGCTTCTTTCGCAATTTGCCCATCGACTGCACCGAGGAAAGCTGGCAATGCTTCGAGCACCGTCACTTCAGAACCAAGACGACGCCATACGCTACCCATTTCCAGACCAATCACGCCTGCACCGATCACGCCAAGACGCTTAGGTACATCCGTCATTGCGAGCGCACCGATATTCGATAAAATCAATTTTTCATCAAATGCAGCACCTGGCAATTCGCGTGGATTTGAACCGGTCGCGACGATGACATGTTTAGCAAAAATGTTTTCTTCTGTAGCACCGGCTATCTTGATTTCATGACCGCCATCGATCGCTTTTACAAACGATCCACGACCATGGAAGAAAGTCACTTTGTTCTTTTTGAGTAAATACAGGATGCCGTCGTTATTCTGTTTAACGACCGTGTCCTTGCGCGACACCATCTTCTTCAGATTCAGCGACAGGCCTTTTACTTCGATCCCGTGATCGGCAAATGCATGCGCTGCATGGTCGTAGTTTTCCGACGATTGCAGCAATGCTTTCGATGGAATGCAACCGACGTTGGTGCATGTTCCACCAGGTGCAGGACCACCTTTTTCATTTTTCCATTCATCAATACAAGCAGCGGTAAATCCCAACTGCGCCGCGCGTATCGCTGCAACATAGCCGCCAGGGCCGCCGCCTATCACCACCACATCAAAATTCTTCGACATATCTTTATCCCGCTAAATTATCCACTTAGAAAAAAAGACACGCAGGCAGCAAAATGGTTGCGCCTTTGTGTCTTTTATTTACCCGGTTTTAGAGATCCAGCAACAAGCGCGCAGGATCTTCCAATGCCTCTTTCATCGCGACGAGACCCAATACAGCCTCACGTCCGTCGATGATGCGGTGATCGTAGGACATCGCCAGATAATTCATTGGACGAATCACGATTTGACCGTTCTCAACAACAGCACGTTCCTTGGTCGCATGGATACCCAGAATCGCGGATTGTGGTGGATTGATAATCGGTGTCGATAACATCGAACCAAAGATGCCGCCATTCGAGATGGAGAAAGTACCACCGGTCAAGTCATCCAGCGTCAGCTTGCCTTCTTTGGCCTTGTTACCAAATTCGCCAATTTTCTTTTCGATTTCGGCGATCGACATTTGATCGACATCACGCAGAATAGGCACAACCAGACCACGCGGCGAACCAACTGCAATACCAATATCGAAATAACCGTGGTAGACGATATCGTTGCCATCAACAGATGCATTGATGATTGGGTATTTTTTCAACGCAGCAACGGCCGCTTTAACGAAGAAGGACATGAAACCGAGTTTGACGCCATGTTCTTTTTCAAACTTGTCTTTGTACTTGGTACGCAGATCGATCACTGGCTGCATATTGACTTCGTTGAATGTCGTCAAGATGGCATTGCTTGCCTGCGATTGCAACAGACGTTCTGCAATACGTGCGCGCAAACGGCTCATAGGCACGCGCTCTTCCGGACGATTCGCGAGCGAGGCAAGGGATGGCGCTGGAGTAGCAACTTGTTGCAACGCAGGTTTGGCGGCAGCCACTGGTGCAGGTGCTGGCTTCTTCTCCAGTTGATTGATGACATCACCTTTGGTGACGCGACCATCTTTACCGGTGCCAGCAACATCGCCTGCGGCCAAATTATTTTCTGACAACATTTTTGCAGCTGCCGGCATTGCAATACCGCTAGCTGCATTCGATGATGCTGGAGCACTTACAGGTGCGGATGCTACCGATGCAGTTGGCGCCGCAGCGGCTGCAGCAGCAGGTGCAGGAATAACCACCGCGGACAGATCCGTATCGATCAGCGCGATGACCTCGCCAGCAACGACTGTACTGTTATCGTCGCGCACGATTTGTGTAATCACACCGGCGGCAGGCGCAGGTAGTTCCAACACGACTTTATCGGTCTCGATATCGATCAGGTTTTCGTCGCGAGCGACGGTCTCACCTACTTTTTTATGCCATTGCAGCAGTGTTGCTTCTGCAACAGATTCCGACAATTGCGGAACTTTTACTTCAAGAATTGCCATTTTTAACTCTCCGTTTCGGGTTGTTCATACGACACCCCAGCTTCTGGGATGCCGCAGGGTCTTTATTTGGTTTGTACAAAACCTTTTAATTTGGCAAATGCAGCATCAATCAGTGCTTTTTGCTGTGCGTAATGCTTGTCGTAGTAACCCACGGCAGGCGATGCGCTGGCTGGACGGCCGGCATAGGCAAGTTTCTGTCCGTCTGCCATATTTTCCAGAATATTGTGTTGGATCTGGAACCAGGCACCTTGGTTCTGCGGTTCATCCTGAGTCCACACCAATTCATTGAAATTCGGGAATTTTTTGAGCTCAGCCGCAAACGCTTTATGTGGGAACGGATAAAGCTGTTCGACACGAATAATGGCAACATCGTTCTGTCCGCGTTCCTTGCGAGCAGCGACCAGATCGTAATAAACGCGACCTGAACAAGCGATGACGCGCTTTACCTTCTTCGCATCGATCTTCTCATCCACTTCACCAATCACGGTCTGGAAAGAACCTTTGGCAAGTTCGCTCAACGGCGATCCGGCATCCTTGTTACGCAACAGCGATTTCGGCGTCAAAATCACCAATGGCTTGCGGAACAGACGAATCATCTGACGGCGCAACAAATGGAAGATTTGTGCGGAAGTAGTCGGCTGCACCACTTGCATATTGTTGTCTGCGCACAGTTGCAAGAAGCGCTCTGGGCGTGCGGATGAATGCTCCGGTCCCTGACCTTCATAACCGTGCGGCAGCATCATGACCAAACCGGATGCACGACCCCACTTCACTTCGCCGGAGCTGATGAACTGATCGATAACGACTTGTGCGCCGTTGACGAAATCGCCAAATTGCGCTTCCCAGATAACCAGCGTATTTGGCTCAGCTGTGGAGTAACCGTATTCATAAGCCAACACAGCTTCTTCCGACAAAACGGAATCGATGACGCGGAACCAGGCTTGCTGATCCGAGACGTTTTGCAGAGGTACATAAGTACCAGCATCCCAACGCTCACGATTTTGATCATGCAAAACGGCGTGACGATGGACGAAGGTACCGCGACCAGAATCCTGACCTGTCAAACGCACGGCATAACCGGAGCTGACCAATGATGCATAGGCAAGATGCTCACCCATACCCCAATCCAGATTGATTTCGCCACGGCCCATGCTTGCGCGGTCAGCCAGTACTTTTTCAACCAGCGGATGAACCTTGAAGTTTTCCGGCAAGGTTGTAATACGCTCAGCCAAACGCTTCAGCTCTGTCATCGGTACTGCAGTATCAGCTGCATCGGTCCATTTGCGATTCAGGAACGGCATCCAATCGACTGCGTACTTGCTCTTGAAATTCGAGATAACAGGATCGATCGTGTGCTTGCCAGCATCCATTGCATCGCGATATTCCGCGACCATGGCATCGCCTTCATCCGCAGCAATCGTTCCCTGCGTCACCAATTTGTCGGCGTACAGTTTGCGCGTGCCGGGATGTGCAGCAATTTTCTTGTACATCAGTGGCTGTGTCAGCGCTGGCGTATCTTGTTCGTTGTGACCCAGTTTGCGATAGCAAACGATGTCGACCACGATATCCTTGCGGAATTCAAGACGGTAATCCAGTGCAATCTGCGCAGCGAAAACAACCGCTTCAGGATCATCACCATTGACGTGAATCACAGGTGCTTCAATCATCTTCGAAACGTCGGTGCAATACAGCGTCGAGCGTGAGTCGCGTGGATCTGACGTGGTAAAGCCGATTTGGTTATTGATGATGATGTGGACGGTACCGCCTGTGCCGTAACCGCGAGTCTGCGCCAGATTCAGCGTTTCCATGATCACGCCCTGACCAGCAAACGCTGCATCACCGTGGATCAAGATAGGCAAAACTTGTTGCGACGGATCGTTCTGGCCGCGGCGCTCGATACGTGCGCGCACTGAGCCTTCCACTACTGGGTTAACGATTTCCAGATGTGAAGGATTAAAAGCCAGCGACAGATGGATAGGACCGCCTGGCGTGCTGATATCGGATGAAAAACCTTGATGATATTTGACGTCGCCGGATGGCAAATCGTCACCATGACGGCCTTCGAATTCGGCAAACAATTCCTGTGGCATTTTACCCAGGGTGTTGACCAGTACGTTCAAACGGCCGCGATGAGCCATACCGATCACGATTTCTTGTACGCCCTTTTCACCACCACGTTGTATCGTTTCATCAAGCGCAGCGATGAAGCTCTCGCTTCCTTCTAGCGAAAAACGCTTTTGTCCAACGTATCTGGTATGCAAATAACGTTCCAGACCTTCAGCTGCGGTCAGGCGTTCAAGGATGTGCTTTTTCTTTTCGCTGGAAAAAGTTGGTGTGGAGCGCACCGATTCAAAACGTTCCTGCAGCCAAAGCTTTTGCGCAGGATCGCTGATGTACATGAATTCCGGTCCGATCGAACGGCAGTATGTATCACGCAATGCATTCAGCAAATCGCGCAGCGAGGAAGTTTCTGTACCGAAATGGGTATTGCTGATGTTGAACACGATATCCATGTCCGCATCGGTAAAGCCGTAAAAGCTAGGCTCTAATTGCGGGATCGATGGACGTTCCTGGCGTTGCAATGGATCAAGATTGGCCCAGTTATTACCCAGCACGCGGTAAGCAGCGATCAGTTGTGTAACAGCGACGCGTTTGCGTCCCATTTCTACATCTTCGGATGCGGTAACTGTGCGTATCGGGCCATTCTTGGCGCGTTCAGCGAAAGATGCGATGACAGACGCATGCGCGACGTCAGGCTTGGTCGAACCATCAACTGCAGGCACATGCTGCATGGCGTCGAAATACGCGCGCCAGTTGTCTGGTACGGAACCGGGATTGTCGAGATATGCTTCGTACAGTTCTTCAACGTACGGTGCATTCCCTCCAAACAAATAAGAATTGGATTGGCTTTGTTGCATCATCTTGCTCACCTTTCTTCGCGTTTCGCGAGATTAGCGGGTTAATTTAACCTTCCGCGGCACGGCCTGACCGGTTAGCGGATTGCACATCAAGTTGTGGGGAAGGACGTTTTAATCTATAGCTGCTGAAATCTAATAATCTGAAACGAGAATAACATAAAACAAATCGGCAAAAAGCGAATCTCATGACTCACTTTCTGCCTTATTTACTGATTTACGGACGCTTCGCTATATCCGAGACATCACGTTGTTTCTCACCGATGAACAATTGACGTGGACGGCCAATTTTTTGTTCAGGATCTGAAATCATTTCATTCCATTGAGCAACCCAACCCACGGTACGCGCCATCGCGAAAATACCAGTGAACAGGGAAACAGGAATGCCTAATGCCGATTGCACAATACCCGAGTAGAAATCGACGTTCGGGTACAGCTTACGCGATACAAAGTATTCGTCTTCCAAAGCCACTTTTTCCAGTGCCATTGCCAGTTTGAATAATGGGTCATCATGCAGGCCCAATTCTTCCAACACTTCGTGGCAAGTTTCGCGCATCAGTTTGGCACGTGGATCGAAGTTTTTGTAAACGCGGTGACCGAAACCCATCAGCTTGACGCCTGAGTTCTTGTCTTTCACTTTAGCCAAGAATTCGGGGATATTGTCGACCGAACCGATTTCTTTCAACATGTTCAATGCGGCTTCGTTTGCACCACCGTGTGCAGGGCCCCACAAACAAGCGATACCAGCAGCGATACATGCGAATGGATTCGCACCACTAGAACCGGAAAGACGCACTGTCGAAGTCGATGCATTTTGCTCGTGATCTGCATGCAAGATCAGAATACGATCCAGCGCACGCACCAACACGTCGCTGATTTTGTATTCTTCGCTCGGTGTCGAGAACATCATGTGCATGAAGTTCGCGCTGTACGACAAGTCATTGCGTGGATACACGAATGGCTGGCCAACCGAATATTTGTACGACATCGCAACCAGCGTTGGCATCTTCGCGATCAAACGAATCGCGGATACTTCACGGTGATGCGGGTCATTGATGTCCAGCGAATCATGATAGAACGAGGACAACGCGCCAACCGTACCAACCAGTACCGACATTGGATGCGCATCACGACGGAAGCCGCGGAAAAAGAATTGCATTTGCTCATGCAACATCGTGTGCTTGGTCACAGTGTTGACGAAGGTTTTCTTCTGCTCTACGTTCGGCAACTCGCCTTTAAGCAACAGGTAGCAAGTTTCAAGGAAGTCACACTTCACTGCCAATTGTTCAATCGGATAACCGCGATACAGCAATTCGCCTTTGTCGCCATCAATGTAAGTGATCGTCGAATCACACGATGCAGTCGACATAAAGCCTGGGTCATACGTGAATTTTCCGCTGGCACCGTAGAGTTTGCGAATATCGATTACGTCAGGGCCTATTGTTCCCTTGTAAATCGGCAACTCCACTGATGGCGAACCGTCAGAAAACGACAGTGTGGCTTTGATGTCAGATTGGGAGTGGGGCATGGCTCTTCCTTCTAATAACGAGGGGGTGAGTCGATTTATGAATAAATCGCAAAATAAAATCGGTATTGCAGTGCGCTTTAAATTGCACGCAACCTGCTTAACAGCGCACGAACTTGAGGTGTATCTACTTCACCATCCGGTTCATTGCGTGCCAATAACAAATTCAGTAAATCGTTGTCTGGCAACTCCATCAATATCGAAAAGGCTTCGACCTCTTCATCCGTCAGCGTTTCCTCATGCTTATCCAGGAAACGCGTCAGAAGTAAATCATTTTCCAGTAAACCGCGACGACCACGCCATCTCAGGCGCGCACGTTTTACAGGATCAGCTTGATGGGTTATGGACATGGACTCTTATTCAACCTGTTTAACGCTTTTCCACGTCATTGCTTCTTGCGAAAGAAACGCATCACGACAAAATCGTCATGCGTTTCGTCAATATCCGCGCACTATACAGCGCGACGGACCATCAATTCCTTGATTTTTCCGATTGCGCGTGTCGGGTTCAAACCTTTAGGACAAACGTCCACACAATTCATAATTGTATGACATCTGAACAATCTGTATGGATCTTCCAAATTATCCAGTCGATCGCTGGTCGCATGATCCCGGCTGTCGGCAATGAAACGATAGGCCTGCAACAAGCCGGCCGGGCCGACAAATTTATCAGGATTCCACCAGAACGACGGACAGGAAGTCGAGCAACAAGCACACAGGATACACTCATACAAGCCATCGAGTTCTTCGCGCTCTGCAGGTGTCTGCAAACGTTCTTTCTCAGGCGGGATTGTATCGTTAATCAGGTAAGGCTTGATCGAATCGTATTGTTTGAAGAATTGCGTCATGTCCACGATCAGATCGCGGATCACCGGCAAGCCTGGCAATGGACGCAAAACGATAGGTTCGCTCAACTCATTCAAGTTGGTCGTACATGCCAAACCGTTCTTGCCGTTAATGTTCATCGCATCCGAGCCGCACACGCCTTCGCGGCAGGAGCGACGCAACGCCAGAGAATCATCGACATCGGCCTTGATACGCTGCAAAGCGTCCAACAGCATCTTGTCATGATCTTGCAACTCAACCGTCACATCCTGCATGTACGGTTTTGCATCCTTGTCAGGATCATAGCGGTAAATCTGAAGTCTGAGAGTCCGTGCCATGTTCTGACCTTTTAGAAAGTACGTGGTTTAGGCTTGAAGGTGTCAACTGTCAGCGGTTTGGTCACCACTGGCTTGTAATCAAGTCGGTTGCCTTCGGAATAAAACAGCGAGTGTTTCATCCAGTTTTCATCATCGCGTTTTTCAAAATCACGATGTGCATGTGCACCGCGCGATTCTTTGCGAGCCGCAGCTGAGGTGATCGTTGCCTTGGCTGTTTCGATCAGATTATCGAGTTCCAGCGCTTCGATACGTGCGGTATTGAAAACACGGGACTTGTCTTTGAACGACACATGCTTGCGACGTTCATCCAACTCCATGATTTTCTTGTAACCGGTTTGCAGCAATTCGTCAGTACGGAACACGCCGCAATAACGTTGCATGGTCGAACGAATGTCGTTCGCCACGTCTTGCACGCGCTCGCCGCCAGTGCTGTTTTCCAGATGCGCAAGGCGCGACAAAGCGAGATCGGCAGCATCAGCGGGCAATGGTTTGTGTTCACGGCCTTTCAGATTGCTCTGAACAATATGATTCCCCGCAGCACGGCCAAACACCAACAGATCAAGCAATGAGTTAGTACCCAAACGATTCGCGCCATGCACTGATACGCAGGCGCACTCGCCAATCGCATACAGACCATTCACGACGTGATTCGGGTTGCCGTTCTTCGGCTCAACAACTTGGCCGTGAATATTGGTTGGAATGCCGCCCATTTGGTAATGGATAGTCGGCACAACTGGAATCGGTTCGCGCGTCGCATCGACGTTGGCAAATTTGTGTGCGATTTCCAGAATCGATGGCAGACGCTTCTGAATAGTTTCTGCGCCGATATGACGCAAATCCAGCATCACGTGATCTTTAAGAGGACCACAACCGCGGCCTTCCTTGATCTCTTGATCCATAGAGCGCGATACGAAATCGCGTGGCGCCAAATCTTTCAGCGTAGGCGCATAACGTTCCATGAAGCGTTCACCCTGGCTATTCACCAAGATACCGCCCTCACCGCGCACGCCTTCGGTAATCAATACACCCGCACCAGCCACGCCGGTTGGGTGGAACTGCCAAAACTCCATATCTTCCAGCGGCAGGCCTGCACGTGCCGCCATGCCCATACCGTCGCCGGTATTGATAAATGCATTGGTCGATGCTGCCCAGATACGCCCTGCACCACCGGTTGCAAACAAAGTGGTTTTGGCTTCCAGCATCATCACTTCGCCGGTTTCCATTTCCAGTGCAACCACACCGATCACGTCGCCTTCGGCGTCGCGCATCAAGTCGATCGCCATCCATTCCACAAAGAAGTGGGTGCGGGCGCGAACGTTACGTTGGTAGAGTGTATGCAGCAAGGCATGACCGGTACGATCCGCGGCAGCGCAAGCGCGTTGCACCGGCTTTTCACCGAAGTTCGCAGTGTGACCACCGAATGGGCGCTGATAAATCGTGCCATCGGAATTACGGTCAAAAGGCATACCAAAATGTTCCAGCTCGTAGACGACTTTTGGCGCTTCGCGACACATGAACTCGATCGCATCCTGATCACCGAGGTAATCCGAACCCTTGACCGTATCGAACATGTGCCAATACCAATTGTCTTCCGCCATATTGCCGAGCGAGGCACCGATCCCGCCTTGAGCGGCAACGGTATGCGAACGCGTTGGGAATACTTTCGACAATACCGCAACGTTCAAGCCTGCTTCTGCAAGCTGTAGCGATGCGCGCATGCCGGAACCGCCGGCACCGACGATGATGGCGTCAAAATGGCGTGAGGGAATGCTGCTTTTAATTGCTGCCACGTTACGCTCTCCAGAGAATCTGCGCCGTCCATCCGGCGCAAGCGACCAGCCACAAGATCGTGGCAACCTGCAATGCGAGGCGTATAGAAACCGGTTTGATGTAATCCATCCAGATATCACGCATACCAACCCACGCGTGATAGAACAATGAAAGGAAGGTCACAAACGAAAACATCTTGAACCATTGCTGCGCGAACAAGCCCGCCCAACCTTCATAACTGAAATCAGTCGCGGTCAAGAAAGCGATCAGCAGAACCAGCGTATAAGACGCCATCACAATCGCGGTTACGCGTTGTGCCAGCCAGTCTTTTAAACCGTAGTGGGCACCGACGACCAGTCTATGTGGTCCGATATTGTCATTCGCCATCAGAATGCTCCAAACAATTTAAGTGCGACGAGTGCAGTCAAAGGCAGGCTGAACGCAAAGACGATGACCGCCGATTTTTTTGCCGTGTTTTTATCCAGACCGACATGCACATCCATCAACAAATGACGAATGCCCGCACAAAAATGGTGCAGATAAGCCCATACCAACGCGAGGATAACCAGCTTGACGAACCAATGGGAGGCTATGCCCTTGAAATGCTCAAAAGAGGTTTCGGACAACAAACTTTTATCGAGCAAAAGCAAAATAAATGGTAGCAACACAAACATCAAGGCGCCACTGACGCGGTGCAATATCGACAAAATCCCGGCTAAGGGCAAACGATAATGACCGAGGTCAGTAATGTTGATGTTACGGAACTGCTTCTTGCTTGTTTTGAGTGAATCAGACATGGCGTGACTTTCCCAAACGAGATGAACCGCTGATTTTCACCGATTTTGGTGCACCACACCAATACATATTATTTGTCATAACGTGCACCAACATAATGTATTACTCATACGTACTGATCTACCTATTTAATAATTAATCGAATAAAAATGCATATTGCGATGCATGCTTAATTCAACTCATTGCGATAATGATAATTATTTGTCACATAAAAGGAGCGTCGCACCTCGACCGGCTTATCACCATAACTAAATGAAATCCGCGTCACACTGAGTAAAGGCGTGTTGATCGGCAATTGCAATAATTCAGCAGCAACTTGATCGGCAACCACAGCCTTGATATTTTCGACCGCCCGTATCATTTGCGTACCGAACTCGGTCTCCAGCAAGGCGTACATAGGCCCTTTGTATTGCAATACGCGCTCAACCGACAAACCTTTGAAAATCGATCCCGGCAACCAAAGCTCTTCCAAAATCGTTGGCGCGCCATCGAATGTCTGCATGCGCTTGAGAAAAACAACCGAATCCCCTGCCTTGATATCAAGCTGGCGCGCAATATCTGCAGGCGCACGCAGGCGCTTGGCATCAATAATGGTGTTATCGGGATAAAGTGGTTCGCCAACGTCTGGCTTTAGACGCAAGAAACGGAATTGCGCACGCGCTTCATGATGCGTTGCGACAAATGTGCCCTTCCCTTGTCGCCGCACAACCAGATTTTCAGCAGAAAGCTCATCAATAGCTTTGCGCACCGTGCCTTGGCTAACCTTAAAGCGAGTCGCCAAGTCCATTTCGCTCGGAATCAACTCGCCAGGACGCCATTCACCAGACTGCAGGCTGCGCAGTATCAATGCCTTGATTTGCTGATAAAGAGGACTAAAGGTCGGGGAAGAACTCGCCGCCCCGCCGCCAGCAGAACTGGCTGCATTTTTATTCGGCAAGGAAGTAGGTGCTGAACTCATAGCGTGGATTTCACCACAAAACCACCTTTGCCGTCTAGCAAAAGATAGAAATTAACATGTCTTATATAAGACATAAGATATATATTGACAGCCAAATCACAGAAGCCTAAACTCGCGATCAACACAGCCCTAACCTCTTTTCGCTATTCGGATCGAGGTCAATTATTGACTAATGCATTTTAATAACCGCGCTGACTTCTCAGGTATACAACTGTATCATTGCGCCACGCGGAATATTTTCCAAATACCTGACCTTAACTTCATCATTACCTTGGAGATTCAACATGGCTAAAGCCCCAATGCGTGTCGCCGTTACCGGCGCCGCCGGCCAGATCGGCTATTCCCTTCTGTTCCGCATCGCTAACGGCGATTTGCTTGGTAAAGACCAGCCTGTCATTTTGCAATTGCTGGAAATCGCCGATGAAAAAGCACAAAAAGCGCTGAAAGGCGTGATCATGGAAATCGACGATTGCGCGTTTCCACTGTTGGCTGGCGTAACAGCACACAGCGATCCAATGACAGCGTTCAAGGATATCGACGTCGCACTGCTGGTCGGCGCACGTCCACGCGGCCCAGGCATGGAACGCAAAGATCTGCTGGAAGCGAATGCACAAATTTTCACCGTACAAGGTAAAGCGCTGGATGCAGTTGCATCGCGCAACGTCAAAGTACTGGTGGTCGGCAATCCAGCCAACACCAACGCATATATTGCGATGAAATCGGCACCTAACCTGCCAGCGAAAAACTTCACTGCCATGCTGCGCCTGGATCACAACCGTGCTTTGTCGCAAATCGCGGCAAAAACCGGCAAGCCAGTCACCGCAATTGAAAAATTGACCGTCTGGGGCAATCACTCGCCAACCATGTATCCAGATTATCGCTTCGCAACTATCGATGGCAAATCGGTTAAAGATGCGATCAACGACGAAGTCTGGAACAAAGACGTATTCCTGCCTACAGTAGGCAAACGCGGCGCAGCCATCATCGACGCACGCGGCGTATCTTCCGCAGCATCGGCTGCCAATGCTGCCATCGATCACGTACGTGATTGGGTACTCGGCACCAATGGTAAATGGGTCACCATGGGGATTCCATCGGACGGCTCCTACGGCATTCCGAAAGACACCATCTTCGGTTTCCCTGTCACTGTTGAAAACGGCGAATACAAAATCGTTCAAGGTTTGGAAATCGATGCATTCTCGCAAGAGCGCATCAACCTGACCTTGAAGGAATTGATGGAAGAACGTGAAGGTGTGAAACATCTCTTAGGCTGATGTTCACAGCGATGGACAAGTGATCGCAGGATCGCTTGTCCATTTTTCTCGTAGCAAGTCTGACCATTACGTCATTAACGCACCACACATGCATCCTTCAGAAGTCCTCTTTCAAGGCAAATGTCCTCCGGTTTCTATCCCGGTATGTGATCACTATGCCGGTTCCGAAAAATTGATGCGCAAATCCCTGGCGCTGCAACAGGAACTAGGTCCGGTCTTCGACATAACATTTGATTGTGAAGATGGCGCAGCACATGGCAATGAAGCCGCCCATGCGCATTTGCTCGGCACACTCGTTGCCGGCGAAGAAAATCTATTCGGCCGAATCGGTGCTCGTGTACACGACGTCACCAGCGAATTTTTCGAGCAGGATATCGAAATCATTCTGCAACACGCAGCTCAACGACTAGCCTATCTGGTCGTACCTAAAGTCGATAGTGTTGCTGATGTAGAAAACGCGATTACGCTCATCAATCATCATGCAAAGAAGCAAGGCCGCGACAATTTACCCGTTCACGTCTTGATAGAAACGCATGGCGCACTCGCCGACGCATCTGCCATCGCCGCCTTACCGCAAGTTGAATGCTTGTCTTTCGGCGTGATGGATTTTGTTTCTGCTCATTACGGCGCCATTCCTGGCAATGCCATGCGCACTCCGGGACAATTCACGCATCCACTGTTGGTGCGCGCCAAGTTGGAAATCGCAGCGGCCTGCCATGCTCATGGCAAAACGCCGTCCCACAATGTCACAACCGAAATCAACGACACCTCCGTCGTTGCAAGCGACGCGCATCGCGCCGCAGCTGAATTTGGCTATACACGGATGTGGAGCATACATCCGAGCCAGATCAAACCGATTTTGAAATCTTTTGCACCACGACTATCCGAAGTGAACGAGGCGGCAGAAATACTGTCGCAAGCACAAGCCGTTCAATGGGGCCCAATACAACACAATGGAAAGCTGCACGATCGCGCCAGCTACCGTTATTACTGGACGATATTACAGCGTGCGCAGGCTAGCGGAATACCGCTGCCTGAATCCGCACACACTATTTTATGAATACAATTTTCTCTGCAGCAAAATTACTGCAGTTGAATCAATTACTGGAGATTCCGGCATGAAAAAAATACTCTGCGCATTTCTGATGATCGGCATGTCGTCGGCAATCGCTCCTGCTTTTGCACAATCAAGCGCCGCGACCTCAAGCACGACTACAAAAAAACCAGTTAAAAAAACAGTCAAGAAAGCAGCAGCCGTTGCAGCACCTGCTGCCGCAGCTGTCGCCGATGATGACAACCAGGAAGATCTTGGCGAAGCCAATATCGAAGGTTCTGTCGTGACCAACTTCAACTGCGAGCTTGGTAACAAGGTCACCATCTACACCAACGATAACGACGACAAACACATCGCAATCCGCTGGAAAGACAAAGTCCATCGTTTAGGCCGCATCGGCACCAGCACCGGCGCCAACCGTTTTGAAAATCGTAAAGCAGGTCTGGTATGGATCAACATTCCATCCAAAGCCATGCTGCTCGACTCAAAGAAAGGCCAGCAATTGGCCAATGAATGCAGAAATCCAGAACAAGTAAAAGCACAAGCCACAAAAAGTTGAATAGCTATAGCGATGCCGCAAGCCGCCGCCGAAATCTGACGGCATCGTGCATTAAATTTCGTATCGGTTATTAGTATTAAGGAGAAATCATGTCGCGCAATACATTGAATACACTCAAGGAATTCAATATTTCAGGTTCCAAAAAAGGCGAGTTCTACTCCTTGCCTGCGCTGGGTAAAAAACTCGGCGTGAACGTTTCCCGTTTGCCGGTTTCCATCCGTATCGTGCTGGAATCAGTACTGCGCAATTGCGACGGTAAAAAAGTTACCGAGGAACATATCAAACAATTGGCCAACTGGTCGCCAAATGCGACTCGCACCGATGAAATTCCTTTCGTCGTTGCACGCGTCGTGCTGCAAGATTTCACCGGTGTGCCATTGCTCGCTGATCTGGCTGCCATGCGCAACGTCGCCAGCAAATTGGGCAAGGATCCAAAAGGTATCGAACCGTTGGTGCCAGTAGATTTGGTCGTCGATCACTCGATTCAGATCGATCACTTCCGTCAAAAGAATGCACTCGACCTGAACATGAAACTGGAATTCCAGCGCAACAACGAGCGCTATCAGTTCATGAAGTGGGGCATGCAGGCATTTGACACCTTTGGTGTTGTGCCGCCAGGCTTCGGCATCGTCCATCAAGTCAATCTGGAATATCTGGCGCGCGGCGTACACAAGAAAGACAGCGTTTACTACCCGGACACACTGGTCGGTACCGATTCGCACACCACCATGATCAACGGCATCGGCGTAGTCGGCTGGGGCGTCGGCGGTATTGAAGCAGAAGCTGGCATGTTGGGCCAACCGGTTTATTTCCTGACACCTGACGTTGTCGGCGTGAACTTGACTGGTCAATTGCGTGAAGGCGTAACCGCGACCGATCTGGTTCTGACCATCACCGAATTGCTGCGTAAAGAAAAAGTCGTCGGCAAATTCGTTGAATTCTTTGGTGAAGGTACAGAATCGCTGTCGCTGACTGACCGCGCTACCATCGCCAACATGGCACCGGAATACGGCGCAACGATGGGCTTCTTCCCTGTCGATGACGCAACCATTGATTACTTCAAAGGTACAGGCCGTACCAAAGCTGAAATCGATGCATTTGAGTCCTACTTCAAAGCACAAAACCTGTACGGCGTGCCTAAATCCGGCGAAATCGACTACACCCACGTCGTCGCGCTTGATCTCGGCTCCGTTGCACCATCATTGGCAGGCCCTAAACGTCCACAAGATCGTATCGAAATCGGTCACGTCAAACAAAACTTCGCAGATTTGTTTGCCAAACCAACTTCGGAAAACGGCTTTAACAAAAAAGCTGAAGATCTCGATGCGGTCTATACCAACAGCGACGGCGTTAAAGTCAAAAACGGCGATGTATTGATTGCAGCCATCACTTCCTGCACCAACACTTCCAATCCAAGCGTACTGCTCACCGCTGGTTTGCTGGCGAAAAAAGCGGTTGAAGCTGGTTTGAAAGTATCGCCACACATCAAGACCTCGCTCGCGCCTGGCTCACGTGTTGTGACGGAATATCTGCAAGCTGCTGGTTTGCTCCCGTACCTGGAAAAACTCGGCTTCGGCGTTACCGCTTACGGTTGCACAACCTGTATCGGCAATGCTGGCGACCTGACACCAGCGATGAACGAAGCAATTGTGCAACACGACATCGTGGCATCGGCCGTATTGTCCGGCAACCGTAACTTTGAAGCGCGTATTCACCCGAACATCCGTTCCAACTTCCTCGCATCGCCACCGTTGGTTGTCGCTTACGCGATCGCCGGTAACATGACGCGCGATCTGATGACAGAACCAGTCGGCCGCGGCAAAGGTGCTGATGGCAAGATGCGTGACGTTTATCTGGGCGACATCTGGCCTACCAGCCAGGAAGTAGCCAAGCTGATGAAGTTTGCGATGAATGCCAAAGTGTTCAAGGACAATTACGCACAAGTCAAAACTGCACCAGGCAAGCTCTGGGAAGGCATCAAGGGCGTTGCTGAAGGTCAAGTCTACGACTGGCCAACCTCAACCTACATCGCTGAACCACCGTTCTTCAATGACTTCACGATGGAACCAAAAGCGGCTGCAACCAGCATTACTGCTGCACGCGCACTGGGCGTATTTGGCGACTCGATCACTACCGATCACATCTCGCCTGCTGGTTCGATCAAGGACACCAGCCCAGCTGGTAAATACCTGAGCGAAAAAGGCGTAATGAAAGCCGATTTCAACTCCTACGGCTCACGTCGCGGCAATCACGAAATCATGATGCGCGGCACATTCGCCAACGTGCGTATCAAGAACTTGATGATTCCAGTCAAGCCAGACGGTTCGCGCGTTGAAGGCGGCATCACTCTGCACCAACCTACCGGTGAAGAAATGTCGATTTACGATGCAGCAATGCGTTACGTCAATGACGGTACACCAACTATGGTCTTCGCTGGCGAAGAGTACGGTACAGGTTCGTCGCGTGACTGGGCAGCGAAAGGTACGCAACTGTTGGGTGTTAAAGCTGTGATCGCACGTTCATACGAACGTATCCATCGCTCCAATTTGGTCGGCATGGGCGTATTGCCATTGCAATTCCTCGGCAACGACAGCGTGACCACGCTAGGCATCACAGGCAAAGAAACTTTCGACCTGAAGGGTCTCGAAGGCAATCTGCGTCCACAGCAAGAAGTGACGCTGGTAATCCATCGCGCCAATGGCGAAGCGCAAGAAGTGAAAGTACTGTTGCGCATCGATACACCTATCGAAGTCGATTACTACAAGCACGGCGGCATTCTGCCATTCGTTCTTCGCCAATTGCTGGCTGCGTAAAAGCTGACTTTATTCCATGCGCTTCCTGCGCATGGAATGCAAAAAGCCGCATGAATTTTTCATGCGGCTTTTTTAATGTATGGACGATATCTACACGCTTCATGTCCAAAGTCGCATGCAAGCACTTGGTACCGGTGTAATCCACTACAATACAAGTTCATCTTCCTTCTGCAGATTATTCATTCATGCGTCGTCCGTCCAAAAATACTAGCCAGAAACTGTCTGCCGACAGCCAACGATTGGCAACGCTCGCCCAAGCCATCATTCAAGCGGCAAGCCGCCTGGAAGAACGGAACTGGGAACGGCAATTGGATACATTGCTGCGCAAGCTGTTAAAGAATGATCATCAAGACACCATTGATGCTGCACTCGATTATTTATTCAAACAAGAATCTGCTGCCTATGATGCCTTGATGGAATGTGCGGAAGCCGCCAGCGAATCCTGTCAGATCGAACAAGATGGCGTACTTTATGATGCGCTGCTGATTGCCATGCCGATATTGGCTTGGACACGATTTTCCATTGCCTCTGGTGCAATACCAACAGATGTGACGACGACCTTGTCCGCTCATTTGCACGCACACATGCTAGCAACGGATACCAAAATGGTCATGGCATCTGCACTGTTCTCAATTGATCAATTGCCACGCAATCATGCAGAGACCTTCGCATTCACACACCGCATGGCGCAAGCAGCTTTAAAAGGTGCAGCACTGAAACAACCTACACAGGCACCCGAAACAGCGCCCTTCCTCGCCGATACACGCTATTTGCTGGCCGTTGTCACAGCCGTCGCAGGCGAACCACTATTTCGCTGGCAAGCATCAGCCAATTTGGCAGAACGCGATGAAGCATTGGCGCAATGGAATGCGCAAGCGATGCCGAACATTGCGCGCTTGCTGCCAGGCTGCGGTATTGAGTTATTGCTGCCAGAAGCCTACTTCGTCGCCTGTCGCGAAGGTGACAAGCAAATCCGTCCGGCATCGATACGTGCTGCCGTGCATTACCTGACGCATACGCTGAACGTAGAGCCAAGTGCTTTGCAGGCAATTATTGGTAGCTTTGGTGAAGAGTCTACAGACGGCCGTGTCGATGAATATCGCATCGGTTTCACACTGGAAAAAGATACTGATGTGGTTTACGGCATCGTGTGGCCACTGTATGGTGAAGAAGATGATGCAGAGCTGCAGTATCGCAGCGTTGAAACGTCAACCGATCCTGTGATCTCTGCCGACATCGAACGTAAGTCGCCAATTGAAGAAATTCTCGCCCTGCTGGAAGAATGCGGCATCGTGAATGTCAAACGCCACACCGAATGTTTTGCAATGGAGTTCTGCGACGATTGCGGCTCACCGCTCTACGCTGATATGAGTGCAGAATTAGTCCATGCAGAAATGCCGGAAGGCGCTCCCACAGGTTCAACACATCTGCACTAAGCTCGGCGACCCATCTATTACGCCTAGCTTACCAAGCAGTAAATGGATGGCACAATAAATTGGCATTGAAATAGCGCGGGTCGTCCGTCACTTCTTCGGCGACCCAATCGGGCCTGGTGAAGAGCTGCCCTTCACTTTCCAACTCGATCTCGGCCACAACCAGACCTTGGTTATCGCCAAAGAATTCGTCTACTTCCCACACCAGACCATCGTAAACGATCCGTGTACGCGTTTTCTCGATTAACGGTCGTTCGCACAAACCATTCAATAACTCATCGGCTTCATCGATAGGAATCGAATATTCCCATTCGCCGCGTGTAATGCCGACCATGCGCCCTTTGATCGTCAAGGTTGCCGATGTATCTTCGATGCGCACACGTACGATACGATCACGATCTGACGAAAGATAACCCTGCCGTATTGCAACAGCCTGCCCCAATTTTTTCCAGTCCGTACCGCGTACCAGAAATTTTCGTTCTATCTCGACGCTCATCTTGCACCTCATTCAAGATGATGCAAAATCGGCGACAGTATTTCTTTACCCAGATTCGCACTACGTGCGCCATTCCAGCCGACTTTCGGCTCTGGCAAGCGTGCGTTGTCCTTGAACGGCATCTCCAGCGTCAAGGAAACGCATTTGAATGTATGGCCGATGTATTTCGATGCCAGCGTCAGCATGTCTGCACGATACTTCCCTGCGCTATAGCCAACCTCGGTTTGAAAATCTTCGCTGGCACGCAAGAACTGCTCGATGAAGTTTTCCTGCTCGCTGGCTTGCTCCGGAGAAAAACCTTCCAGCATTTCACTGCCGGCCACGAAGACATAAGGCAAACCTTCATCACCGTGAATATCGAGAAACAGATCGCAACCGGTTTCATGAATCTTGTTTTTGACGTGAAATACCTCTGGGCTATTTTCTAGCGTAGGTGTCATCCATTCCCGATTCAGATTGGCACCTGCTGCATTGGTGCGCAAATTTCCATGTATCGCACCGTCCGGATTCATATTCGGAACGATATAGAACACAGCATGTTTCAATAGTTTTTGCGCAAGCGGATTCGCTTGATCCAGTAAAGCATCGACCATCCCTTCGGCAAACCATTCCGCCATCGTTTCGCCCGGATGCTGGCGTGCGATCACCCAAATCTTTTTCGATGCTGATGGATCGCCGATTACCAACACATTCATATCGCGACCTTCAACGGTACTGCCCAAATCTTCTACACGTACCAGTGCAGACATTTGCGCACGCGCCAGTAAGTCCAGATGGCGCTCCCATGGATATGGTTCGAAGTAGGCGTAATACACGCTGTCGAATTGCGGCGTGTGGGCAATCGTCATCACCTTGCCATCAAAAGCCGTCGCAACACGAAACCAATTCTTGCGATCGTAGCTAGCAACAGCCTGATAATTTTTCCAGCCATCCGGATAAGTTGCTTCGCCAGCATTCAGAAAACGCAATGTACAACGCTCGCCACGAGCGCCTTGCAGACGGAAATAAAACCATTGCGCAATATCTGCATTGGAATCCTTGCGCAAATTAAGCTCGATAAATTGTGCTGATTCGGCGCGCAGCACATCGATTGCACCGGCATCGAAATGGGAACTGATTTTGATAGTCATCACTTATTTCCGAATGGTTGGCTTGATCATGGCCAACAGGATATCGTAAAGCCGTTGATTGTTGATGCGGTATCGGATTTTTTGAGGAAGTTGAGAAGTCGAATATGCGACTCAACTAGGTAATGCAGGGAATTGGTGCCGGTATATTTTCGAACCGCCGGCTCCGGTAATTGCAATGCATGTTATAGAGCATTGAAAGATATGGATATCGGACACGTCTGATTGTCACGTAGGACAAGCGGTAGCGTAACGTTCTATGTCGGCAATACATGCACTGCAATAATTTTTCTCGTGAAATATAAAGTCTGTATCCAAACTTAATAAACTTCAGACCAGACCAAACTCTTTCATCGCCGGCATGAGATTGGCATTCTTGTGCCCAGAGCGCGTTAGCTTGATCAATGCAAATCGCTGCAGATCACTCAGAGAACGCCATTGCTCAAGTGTAGGTAACGGCAGAGCAAGTTCCGTAAGACTCGCAATCACTGGCGATGGGATCATCTGCGTATTTTTCCAGGCAGGCGACGCATCAATTTCTACAGGCTCAATTGCTGCATCCGGATTATCCGCATGCGGAGCCAGCATCGAGGTCAAACGCTCACGATAGATGCGCTGCTCTACTTCTGATGAACATGGCAGCGTCACCAGTAATTCACGCTCGTCACGACTCAATGTGATCCATGCAGTGAGAGAAATTCTAATTCCACATGCATCCAGGTTGAAACGCATGACCATAGGAATACGACGCAATGGGTAGCGTCCATCTTGTTCGAAGTCAAAAAGCCCCTGCATGATTAAACGATGCCGCCAATAACAAATGTATCTGCTCGACTGACTACATCTTGAGTCGTACTGTTCTTCATTCTTTTCTTCTAAAACCGTTATCGTTCATTGCTCGTTAAAGCCGTGTCTTTTCAAAATCTCTTGCCCTGCCGATGACAGCACAAAATGCACAAAGCGCTTTCCTTCTTCGGATTGCAGAGCCGCTGCAATCCCGTAAGCGCTGCGCACATTCAAGTCATCCGGTATCCGCACCACATTCAGCTCCGGCAAAGTTTGCTTCGTTACAAGAGCATTGGTGCGATACATAATATAGACATCGGCTTTATCGTCTTCAAAAGCAGTAATGTAAGGCAGCTTCTCGCCAGCTACCGGCATGCTTGAACCGGATAATTTCCAAGCCTTGGCATTGAGTACCTGATAAAACCCCGGCTGCTCTTTATCTACATTCCGAAAAAACTGCCAAGTGTAATCACCCATAGGATCACTTAACGGCGTAGAAGTCGCCACCCGTACCGTCTGATCCGCCAACAACTCCAACAGATTATCCTCACGCACATCCAGCTCTGGCCGCGCAAGCACACACAAGTCGTTATGCGTAAATACTGTGGATGCAGCCAGCAGCTTTTGCTGTGCCAGCGCTTCAGTATGATCAGTCGATGCCGAAGCGAATACATCCACCTTGGCGCCCGCTTCGATCTCTTGTCTCAACTTCCCCGATGGCCCGTACTTCGCTGTAAAGACGACTTCACCCTGCGTCTGATAAGCCGCGATGATTTGATCCATCGCAGAGCGCAAGCTACCGGCGGCCAACAGTAATGGAGGATTAATCATGGATGAAATTTTTGCCAACGCATAAAGGAGTGAGTTGAATCACCATG
Organism: Pseudomonadota bacterium; assembly: GCA_040390795.1. Taxonomy (GTDB): domain Bacteria; phylum Pseudomonadota; class Gammaproteobacteria; order Burkholderiales; family Burkholderiaceae_D; genus Oxalicibacterium. Next base: position 86,405 of record JAZJXV010000001.1, read on the forward strand.
ATCATTCATGTTGTGAACATTTTGGCAAATGTTTACATCAGAACGGAGAGTACAGGTCAACTTGCCTGCCATAGTACGCATCATTTCAAACATCTCCAATATGCGTATATTTGCATATCTAAAAACTACGAAAACAGCCACCAAATCCGATCTTTATTTTCGTTGCTGTCATCTATATCGCGCTTCAAAATCGATCCACATTCCCGGCAACGATAAGAAATCCAATGCCCCAACGTGCCATTACTCCCCCTCCCCCTCAAGTCTTGTTCCTCTCGATCTGTTGCCAAATCAAGAAATTGGTGCGGCGCAACTTCAGCATGCTGCTCACTAATCCCAACACAAAGTTGACATGATTTCATGATCTTCTCCATTTATTAATAGGCAAGTCAATTTACGCAATTTTGGTGTCGGAATCCCGACAAAATTCGGGTCTTACATCTAAGATTAGGAACACAAATCAATTCTGACGCACTTCGGCATAAGCTCGGCGTAAGTTAGTGTGAGTAGTATCAAGTTGCATAAAACAAGAATTACACGTCTGCCACAAGAAGAAGCTAGGAATGTCGTCCTCACCTATAAAGCCTCAGTGGCATTGAAACTTGTCGTTTTTTAAGTCCAATCTGCATCCTGCCAAGCAAAAAAATTATGGCACGACAGATCATTTGCGTGGAGACCGCGATATGTTCAGGAATAAAAACAAAAGTTTTCCCCGTTGGCTAACACGGGCCGCGACGCTGTTGATAGCAATTGCTGTGGGTGCCGGATTAGCGCTAGGCATCTGGCAACTGACTGACAGCACATTGGCATTACCTTGGCTGCTGTTGATAGCAGCGTTGGTCAGCGCTGGTTCGCTCGAGGTGCTGCATCATCGGAGCGGCGGCAAGAGTCTGGACTTTGTTAACAAGGTAGGAAGCGAAATTGATCACATCATGATCGGTGCTGCCGAGACCTCTTTTTTTGTCGATTCGATCAAGAACAAAATTGCGCAGGATGTGCAGGCAGCCAATGGCATCGTTGCAGGTTCAGAGCAAAACGCCAGCACCACTGAGCAAATTGCCGCCAATGCCGAACGTGCCTCTCGAGTTGCTGCCGAAGTACGCACCGAAAGCGTCGCTGGCCGCGCCGAAGTTAATCTGGGACTGGAGCAGATCAGCAAGGCACGCGATGATGCACAGGCAGCTTCGGAAATGATGCGTGTACTGCAGGAGAAATCGCGTCGCATTCATGGCATCACTGAAGTCATCAGCGAAATTGCTGCTCGCACCAATTTGCTTGCACTCAATGCTGCCATCGAAGCGGCCCGCGCCGGTGAACATGGTCGCGGTTTTGCCGTGGTTGCTGGCGAAGTGCGACAACTGGCGCAGCGAACCAAGGAGGCAACCGATGATATTGGCTCCATGGTGAGTGCCATCAATGTCGAGGCAGAGCGAGCCACTGCCGGCATGAATGCACTCAGCAGCAAGGTCATGGAAGCCTCACAGAACGTAGAACGGGTGCATGGATTTCTCGGCAATATCGAGCGCGCCGCTGGTAGCTCCGAAGAAGAGATACAACAAATTGCACAAGCCTCGCGTGAGCACGTAGAAACCACCCATAGAATTGCAGCAGCCATTCTAAAAATCCGCGATGGCATGCTGGCGACAGATACAGAATTGCCGCGTGTTGCAGCATCAGCGATGGCCTTGTCGGAACGTGCCGAAGTGGTTTACGACGCGATAGCCGAAAGCGGAGCAGCTACCCAGCACGATCAGATCCGTCTCGTTGCAAGTGAAGCGGCGCGTCAGATTGGCACGATGTTTGAACAAGCCATCGCTAACGGACGTATCACTCGCGAAGCGTTGTTTGACCGTCAGTATCGGCCATTAGCGAATACGTCACCGCCCAAGCACACGACTCAATTCGATGCTTTCACAGATCGTGTTTTACCGGAGATACAAGAACCAATACTGAATGCGATGCCACAACTAGCTTATGCCGGGGCCGTCGATGACAACGGTTACTTCCCTACCCATAACCGGAAATTTTCCAAGCCACTGACCGGCGACTACGATGTCGATCTGGTAAATAACCGCACTAAACGCATCTTCACCGATCGCACCGGCAAGCGCTGCGGCTCCAATACCAAACCGTTCTTATTGCAAACGTATAAGCGCGATACCGGCGAAGTCATGCACGATTTATCTGTGCCTATTTATGTGGATGGAAAACATTGGGGAGGCTTCCGCATCGGTTACCGTTCCAGTTCGGTAGAGCTTGCGCAGCCAGCAGCAGTTGTGACGATTGCGTCACCGCCAGCAAGCAGAGCACCGTTGCGAGTTGCAGATCGTGCGGAGGCTAAGCAGCCACAAGTTGCTCGCATTTCCGCGCGAAGATCTTGACCGAGGCAAACTGATTGATTGGATCAATGCGGCTATTAGAAATCATGGACTCTCTTCAGGAGGATGGGACTGGAGATTTATTTTCTGCAGCTTGTCCAGCAAACTTGCGTCAGATACCTCTCCAATGCGAGAGTCCATTAAATTGCCGTTTGCATCAAAAAAATACGTCGAAGGCATCCCTTTAACTCCAAATTCCTTTCCAGCAGCACCCGATGTCTGGAATTACCAGCATTTAGTAGACAGCTGATTTCCGTCTACGATGTGCGGTTTC
>JAZJXV010000002.1:0-50665 GCA_040390795.1 Pseudomonadota bacterium
CAGTAATCAGTTTAAACTGTTACCGTCGGTATCCGAAATTCACGACCAACCTCACTTTTGATGGAGACAAAGGGACAGGGTAAGCTTGGAGTATTTGAGCCGCTAACGACCGCGATAAAAAGGCGACCTCATTCGCTGAAGCTTTGTCTGCGATTAATTTGCGTAACTTTTCTGCTTGTCGCAATAAATTGGCACTAGAGTCTGTTTTCGGGAGGCTAGCCAGTTGCTTCTCTGCAATTGCGGAAAATTCCTGCATTTCCGCATATTCGTTCTTGCTTACGATCGCACCGCTTTGTACCGCTGCTCCGTAATCTACTGCAAGGTAATCCAAGACCTGCCAGATTTGTTTTGCCTTGTCTTGGGAGGCTACATTTTGAGCGATAGCGACTGTTGTCAAAGCTGCGCTCAATAGTAGAAAAAAAACTGCAAGAGTGAATTTTTTAAATGCGAACATGGTGCTGTGAAGATAAATAAAAATGAATGTAGTTACTTTGATTGATTCGTTCGCAAACGATCTTTGTAAGATTGCCCGACTTTAACGCGGCAAGCCCTCAAAACTGTCTCGTAGATTTAGAACGAGCAGCCGTGGTAATGGTCTTAGGGCTCTCTTTTGAGGCGTCTACAGTTGAAAGCAGGCTTTCTACCACTAGTAGCACTGCACCGCAGACGATACCGATATCCGCAGCATTGAACGCCGGCCAATGCCAGCCACCTAAATGAAAATCGAGATAATCAACTACGTGTCCGCGCAATAAACGATCAATTGCGTTCCCGAGTGCGCCTCCCAAAATTAGGCTGTAGGCCCATGCCGATAAAGTGGACAACTGCTTACGCAGTTCAAAAGCCAGCCACATAGATACGCCGAATGCCAGCGTAATAAAGAAGTATCGCTGCCAACCTCCGGCATTAGCCAGAAAACTGAATGCCGCACCGGTATTCCTGGCATGCACTAAGTTGAAATAATCAGCAAGGGGAATAGATTCTCCATAAGGCATTAACGTGGATATAGCAGCCTTGGAAGTGACATCGAGCATGAGCACTATCATGGCGAGAGCCCACCACCGTCCGGGGCGAACGCGAGGTGGAGAAGGTTCGCCATGCTGAACGAAGTTATCGATCATTTTTTTCTCTAACATTTGTTTTCGGTCATTTCCGCAGCAAGCGCAAACCGTTGAAGACTACCAGGAGACTCGCGCCAACGTCTGCAAACACAGCCATCCAAAGTGTCGCTATTCCCATAAAAGCCAAGATAAAAAATACTGCCTTTATACCAATCGCTGCGGTGATGTTTTGAATCAAAATGCTGCGAGTTGCACGACTGAGTTTGATAAAGGCAGGCAGTTTTCGAAGATCATCATTCATCAATGCGACATCAGCAGTTTCAATAGCGGTATCGCTTCCTGCGGCCCCCATAGCGAAGCCGACATTCGCCTGAGCTAATGCTGGTGCGTCGTTAATACCGTCACCAAGCATCCCAACTACTCCATAGCTTGATTGGAGACTTTTGATTTCGGTAAGCTTGTCTTCCGGCAGCAATTCCGCCTTAATGACACTGATACCTACATGAGCGCCGATTTGTTGCGCTGTGCGATTGTTATCGCCGGTTAGCATGACGGTGATAATACCTAGTTGATTCAGTTGACGAACACCTTCGATAGCACTCTCACGCAAGCTATCGGCAATGGCAATAATACCCACGACGGCTTTATCCGTTGCAAGCAATACAGCAGTTTGCGCAGCACCCTCTATTTCATCCAATAGCGCTTCAATCGCTGGGCTGCAAACTTTCAACTCTTCGATCAGGCGATGATTACCCAAATAGTAAATCGTGCCGTCAATTTCTCCCTTCACACCACGCCCCGGCAACGCCTCAAAATTAGCAATGATTTTATGCTGTGAACTTTCAGGGCCTGCTTTGACGATTGCATTTGCTAAAGGATGATCGGAGTTCACATCCAGACTTGCCGCAAGTAGCAAGATACTTTGACGATCACTAGTACCTATCGTTTTCACATCGACCACAGATGGCTGGCCGGCTGTGAGCGTACCGGTCTTGTCCAGTGCGATTGCCTTTAACTTGTAACCCACCTCTAAAAATTCTCCTCCTTTGACAAGGATGCCGAGCCTGGCTGCAGCAGTTAGACCGCTCACCACCGTTACAGGTGTAGAAATGACCAGTGCGCATGGACAAGCGATCACAAGCATGACCAAAGCCTTATAGAGCCACGGTGTAAATGCTGCGCCGAATACTAGCGTTGGTACTACAGCGACGAGAATAGCCATCACGACTACTGCAGGCGTGTAATAACGCGCAAAAGTATCGACAAAACGTTGGGTCGCTGCCTTGTTGTTTTGGGTCTCTTCAATGACGCGAACAATTTTTGCCAAAGTGCTGTTTCCGCTATTAGTAGATATCTTGACCTCTAACAAACCTCGTTCATTGATACTCCCAGCATAAACAACATCCCCTATGCGTTTGTCTACCGGCATGCTTTCACCAGTGATAGGAGCCTGATTAACGGACGATTCTCCACTTGTTACCACACCATCGAGGCCGATACGCTCACCAGGCTTGACGCGCATTGCATCGCCAATAACAGCCGCTTCGACTGGCTTTTCTAGCCATTCGCCACTAGGGTTGCGCAAAGTGACAACATCAGGTGCCAGCTTCATCAAGCCTTGTACGGCATTACGCGCACGATTGAGGGAAAGACTCTCAATCAGTTCGGCGACAGCAAATAGAAAAACCACCATCGCAGCTTCGGGCCATTGTCCGATCGCGATAGCGCCTGTAACCGCAAGACTCATCAAGAAATTGATATTCAGCGTGAATGTCTTTAACGCAATCCAGCCTTTTTTTAGCGTTGGTAATCCGCCTGTCGCAATCGACAACAATGCGAGTACTATCACCAGCGGCGATCTATCTGCTCCTGTCGTCCAGGCTAGAATTTCTGCACCCAATGCAGTCACGCCAGAAATGGCGAGTAACATTTTTTGAGATGTACTCAACGTTGCGGATTCACGCACTTTTGGCTGAGGCGCTTTGTTATCGACCATTTGCGCATCCATGCCAATTGCTTTTAGTGCGTTTGAAACGGATACCATGTCTTCTAATTGATGGTGGACCGTTAAAAGTCGGTTTATGAGGTTGAAGTCAAGCCCAACAATTCCTTTCATGCCCTCAAGCTTGTTACGTATCAATTTCTCCTCAACCGGACAATCCATATTTGAAACGCGGTACTGGGCTGACTGTGCATTTGGTGGGACATCCGACGAACCGCGAGACGTCGGCGCGGCAGTAATAGAAGAGCTCTGACAATTGGTCAACGAGCAGCAATCTGTACTGTTTTGATTACTTTGACGTCCGTATATTTCAGCCATTTTGAATTCCGTTTGCCAGATAAGGTATGCTGAGTAAACACCCTGAAGCCGCTACAGGGTCAAGCACTTTTGGAGATTTTTATGAAAATCGGGGAATTGGCAACGAAGACAGGATGCGAGGTAGAGACTACGGTTCAGGTCATTAATGCCTATAACAAATTCTCGCTACCCAAATTTTGGGGAACTGGCAAAAGCGCCTCGGCCGATGGCACCAAATGGAATATGTATGAGCAAAACTTACTGTCCGAATACCACATTCGTTACGGCGGATATGGTGGCATCGGGTATTACCACGTCTCGGACATGTACATTGCCTTATTCAGCCACTTTATTCCCTGTGGCGTCTATGAGGCCATCTACATCTTGGATGGTCTGATCAAGAACGAGTCCGATATCCAACCTGACACGCTGCATGGCGATACGCATGCGCAAAGTGCGCCAGTCTTCGGATTGGCTTATCTGCTGGGTATCAATTTGATGCCACGCATCCGCCAGCTGAAAAAACTGGTTTTTTATAAGCCGGAGCGAGGCACACGATATGAACATATCAATGGATTATTCAGCGAGGCAGTAAATTGGGAAATTATCGAGACCCATTTGCCGGACATGCTGCGCATCGCCTTATCGATCAAAGCTGGCAAAATTACGCCATCAACAATCCTGCGACGGCTCGGCACTGCAAGCAGAAAAAATAAACTCTATTTTGCTTTCCGGGAATTAGGGCGCGTAGTGAGAACCGAGTTTTTGTTGAAATATATCGGCGACACGGATCTGCGCAAGACCATCAACGCGGCCACAAATAAGAGTGAGGAATTCAATCAGTTCATCAAATGGCTATTTTTTGGTAACCAAGGCGTGATTGCTGAAAATGTGCGTCATGAGCAGAGAAAAGTCGTGAAATACAATCAGCTCGTTGCTAATCTGGCGATTCTGCACAACGTGGAGGCAATGACGGGGGTCTTGAAAGAAATGCAGGAAGAGGGCCTGTCTGTAAATGAGGAGGTGCTGGCAGGTTTGGCACCATACCGTACTGAGCACATCAATCGATTCGGCGATTACACGCTAGATTTTGATCGCGAAGTGCCTCCGATGAATTACAAGACGCAAATTATTTAAAATCAAAAGGTTAGCCGGAATTCTGACAAATTTTGCACGAATCCCGGCCGACCCTCTATTTGAGACATTTTTGTCATCGCATGACGCATCTCAAATAGAGCATCAATAGCAAAATTATCGGAAATATTTGCAATAGGATATTCGTTCAACGCATTTAAGACATTGCGATACTTACGTGCGTCTAAATTCATAACAAAATAGTCAACGACAATATTAAGTTGTTCAATAAATGGTCGAGGTGCTCCAGCAATCATAAAGCTGGCACGATCAAGAATCATGTGTAAGTTTATTAACGGGTCATTTCGTATATGTTTTCTCTCGCGAGCATATTGAATATTGCTAAGTCGAAAACCTGAGAGAACAGCAGCTATTGTCCCTATGGCTCCAAACCAAGTAGCTAAATCACCGAGTCCAAAGTGAAATACGACTGGACTGCGGACAATTTGAGCAACGACAAATCCTAAAATAAATAATCCTGCAGCAATTCCGATACCTTTAGCTGCTTCAATGTACGACTTATTCATGTTGTAGCTCCCTTTGTAGGCCGGAATCCTAGCATGCAAGGGTTAATTTAAGATGCTTAATTCAAGCGCCAGGCTGGCGGACACCATCCCTGCGAAAGCCAAGAACACCATACCCAACAGAATGATCAGATTTTGATGCGGTAGCAGACATAGGCGCGTCAGCATGTGTAATAGACGGCATAGGCTGAATATCTGCACGGTCGTTGATGATGTTGCGGTTCTCTTGATGTGAACCGTCATTGAAGTCTTGGAAATATCCGCGACTGGAAATCTCGCGGTACATCGTTTCGGACATGTCCATGACTGTCGCTTGTTGCGTGTAACAACGACATCTAATCGAACTGAATACTCAAGCAGCAGAAACAGGAGTAGCTACCGGCGCTGTCACTGCGTATGCGTATGCCGATAGGCTCGTTTACTAAAAGACGCCCTCTTTCTGGTCGTCCTTTTCCTTGCTGTCGTCCGGCGTGCTCGGAGTGGCGGCGATTGACGGCGTGGTGTCGCCCAGGTTCATCGTCGCCGAGTTGATCACGTTAGTAATGGTGTTGAACGCTTGCGCAAGTGCCCCACTCGGCTGCAACTGCGACGGCATCGAGCCTTGCATCGGTGCGACGTATAGGTTCGAGGCGACATTGCTGCCGGTCGGTACATGTGTGCCGGTGACGGCGTTCGCGTTGACTCTGATGTTGCCGCCGCTGGAGGTAACGTTTTGTGCGAAATTAATCTTGTCTAAGATATTAGTAGAACCGGCTGAGCCAGCAGTCAAATCGATATTGCCAGTCGCGGCAACATCTCCGTTGATGGTCAACGTATGGCCGCTGACCGTGGTCAGCGCCACATTGCCGGTGGTGGTCACCACGTCGCCCGCCGTGGCTGTGACTGGGCCGACGACGAGGTCCGACAGACTCTTGACGCGGATGCCAGCCGCTGGCGCCGTCAGAGCAACGATACGCGACACCGTTGTATGCAAGCCGCCGCTGCCGTCGATAGCACCAATGCCGCCGCCACGCGTGGAGGTGCCGTTGGCTGTGACGCTGAGGGTACCGGCAGTGATGTCGTTGGTGCCGGTGCCACCGTATACGGCGCCTGACGAGGTCAGCACGACGTTGCCGCTACCGGCGTTGATCGGCTGGAAGATGGCCAGCTCGCTAGTAGCGTTGCCGGCGACCGTCAGAGCCACATTGCCACCCGAGGTGCGCACGTCGCTCAATAGCATAAGCCCGCCCATTCCGTCGATCGCAACGTTGCCACCGACGGTGGTTACGGCCTTGTCGATCGTCGTCGTGTGGCCGCTGCCGTTCCCCAGGAACACGTCGCCGGTCCCCTGCTGCTGGATGCCGTAGTTACTGGTGCCGCCCACCGACAGATTGGTGCCGCTGTTGGACAGGCGAATCGCCCCCGCCGACGTGTTTTGTGCCTGTACGCTATCAGCCATGATCGCGAGTGGGCTGGCAGTACTGCTGCCGTAAATGCCGGTAGCAGCTTTCATGTCTAGCGCACCGGCCTTGATGATGTTTCCGTTCAGCATCTGGATTGCACCGGCACTGGTGAGCGTCACGGTGCCGTGGGTGCCAGCCGCATTCGACCGTGCGTCGAGCGCACCACCAGCACCTAAGATCATGTCGCCGCCGTTCGCCGTCAATGTGACATTGCCGGCATTGAGCGCACTGGTGCTGACACCACGTGCGGTCAGTGCCTGTTGCGCCGTCATATTGATGTTGCCGGTCGAAGAGACCACGGTGCCGATATCAATGTTCTGCGTCGCCGACAAATTCACGTTGCCGCCGGTAATGACAGAATTATTGTCACTGCTCAGGTTGCCGTCGGTATTGAGCGTCAATGCGCCGCTGCCCGCATTCAGGTTGCCGGCGATGGCCAGATTATTTGTGGCGTCGATGTTGACAGCGGCATTGTTGCCATAGTTCGAGGCCGAGTTCAGTGTCATCTGACCGGTATGGTTCAGGTACAAACCTTGTGGCCCGGCACCCGATGCGCCGACCTGGAGGTTGGTATTACCGCCGCTGACCGCACTGGTCAGCAAGGACATCGACGAAGTACCGATCGCGCCACTGCTGTTTTTTTGCAGCACCAGATTGTTTGTGCTGATGATGCTAGAAGCTCCTGTGCGTGTGATCGCACCGCTAGCGCCAGCATTGAGTGAAACCGAACCGGAAGCGCCAGTGTTGATCGCGCCGGCTATCTCGATGCCGAAGGCCGAGCCAGCAGTGGTTGAAATGTCGACGGCGGCGTTGGCCGCGCTGGCGCTGATCGAAGCGATCGACAGGGCCTTGTTGTTGACCACGGTAACATCGCCGTTGGTGACGTTGGCAGTCAGCGAGCCGATTTCATTTTGCGTTCCGGTGAGGTTAATGCCATCGGCCGCATTGATGGTGACGCCGCCGCCCTTGACGATACCGCTACCCAGCACCTGGCCGCTGCTCGCGGTCAACGTCAGCACGGAGCTGCCCGAACCGCCGACGCCGGCGGCAACGCCGTACGTCGTGTCGTCTACCGTCAGGTTGCCGCTCAGCGCCGTCAGGCTCACCGGCGCGGCGCCAAAACTCAGCACACCGCTTGAACCTGCAACTGTACCAACCGTGAAGGCACCGGAATTGACAAAACTAAAGCCACCGGGTGCATTACTATAACCAGCCAAAGTCCCCACGCTGTTGGCGATGTTATTGAGCGTGATCACTCCTTCGTCGGCGATGATCAATGCCCGTAGCGCGTTGATTGCTGCGCTTTGGCTAATATCACCCTTGTAATTGCGTAGATTGAGAATGCCGGACGGCGTCGATATTTCCGCCTCGATGCTCAGGCCGCCACTGACGTTGCCGACACCGGTCGATATCTCGATATCGCCACTGCTGGAGGTGATACCGCTCTGCGTCGGAATCGCACCGCCTGACACCGTACCGATCGTCAATGCATCGCTATCATGGAAAGAGAAGCCGATGGCACCCGAACCGGCCAGCGTGCCGACCGTATTGCCGTTATGCGTCAGGAACACGCCGCCGCTATCGGCGATCGCTACCAGCGTTGGCACCGAGATCGCTGCGGTCTGGGTGATATTGCCGCCGCTAGTGTACAGCGACAGTTTGCCCCCTCCGGTATTGGTTACCTGAGCGTTGACTGCAATGCCGGTGGCGGCTGACAGCGTCAGCTCGCTGGAGTTGGACCAGTTAACCGGGTTCAGCACCGTGATAGAGCCCGTGCCGGTGTAGATATTCACGTCCGACAAGGCGAGCTGGTTCGTTATCGTTAGCGGCGTCAGCACTGCCGGAGTGTTGTTAGCCTCGAACAAGAATGGAACGCCGCCCATCTGGCTGATATAGGTGTCGCTTCCGGTCGCGATGGAAATATTATCCGGATCCAGTAGCAGGGTTCCTTTTTTTCCGAGCGGCGCACGCAGGTCGGCCGTTCCACGGAAATCGAGGAATTGTTTGCCGGACGCTTCGGCGATGCCGCCGTTGCCGCCAGCAGTACCACCGCGCGCCGACAAATGCCCGACCATCGAAGTCGCGCCATCGGCCCAGACCACGACCTTGCCGCCGTCGCCACGCTCGATTGCGTCAGCTTTAACAATTGCATCGACACCGACAAACGTTTGCTGTGCATTCATCACGGCCGCATTCTTGCCCTGGTAATCGCCACCGATCAATGCAGTACCACCACCGGTCTGCCCACTCACATCAACCAACGCATCGCCCATCAAACCGACTTTTTCACCCAGCACTTGCACTTCACCGCCCGTGCCTGCACCGGTTGCCGTGGTCGTACTACCAGCTTCCAGTAGCGTCGTGCCGCTGGCCTTCAAGATGATCTTGCCGTTCTCACCCACTACTGCGCTATTCGCATTGAGTTTGCCACGCTGATTGATCAAAGCACCGTAGATACCAATCTTGCCACCTTGCGCAATGATTTCACCCAGGTTCAATGCGCGGTCAGTTGGTGCCGATACGACGACCTGCATATCCGGATTGCTCGAGTCTGCCAATTGCACACTGCGTCCTGCTGCCAGCACTACATCACCTTGTGGTGACGTGATGATGCCGCTATTGCTGACATCCGGTGCGATCAGATACACCTGTCCACCCGATGGTGTGGTGATCGCGCCGAGATTGCTCACCGCACCAGCAACATCACCTGCGGTGAATTTGTTTTTACCGGCGAGGAAGTCACTATTCGAAATCGCCAGCGTTGACGCCACCAGACCAGCCACATTCACTTGCGAACCGGCGCCAAACATGATGCCGTTCGGATTGATCAAGAAGACGCGGCCATTCGATTCCAGTGCACCCATGATGCGGCTCGGGTCTTGACCGGTGATGCGGTTCAATACACTGCTGCTACTGTTCTGCTGGAGGAAGCGCACCATCTCGCCCGCATTGATCGAGAAACTGGCCCAGTTGATGATTGCGCTCGGACTATTCGTAATCGTGAAGACATTGCCATTCTGCGAGAAGGTCACCTGCCCATTCACGACAGTAGGATTGGCAGGACTTGCTTGAGCACTACCTATGCTGGCAACGCCCAGGCATGCTGCCAGCATAGGTGGCAGGAAGGCGCAGCGTATAGATCAGGCCAGCGTTGCTGATTTGTTCAAAGCCATATTCATAGGATTCTTCATCATGGCACCTTAGAAAGACAAGGCAAGACGGGCGTGTACGCGGTTGTCACCACTACGGGTAACGGTCATCGCTGAATCGCGCAACACATGGGCTACATCGACCTGGAAGTTCACGTCATTGGCTAACTGCAAGCGTAGACCCAAGCCGGCGCTATTGATAGAAATGCTGGTGAATTCACCCGGCAAGGCATGGTTACGTGTCAGATAGGCATGATCATAGAAAGCCAATGCTCGGCATTGCCATTTACCGCTGCCGCACAGCGGCGATGTGTACACCTCAAAATTACCGGTGATACCTGAATCGTTCGCGACTTCACGCTCTAGGAAGCCACGTACCGAAGTAGCGCCACCCGCACCGAACTGTTCACCCGGTATCAAGGCATCTTTGGTGTATTGGCCATTGATGATGGCGCGTGCCAACCATTGCTCCGGCAACGCTTGTGTCAGGCTTGCACCAACGCGTACTGCGGTGTAATTCGCTTTCGCATCGAAACGCACTTTATCGAAATCGCTTTGACGACCATTCGTGCCGCCGGCAATGTTATGCAGCAAGGTGGTGACAAAGCTGGCCGTACCATTCGCCAATGCCCAGTCGCCCTGATAGCCGATGCTGAGCGGACGCACGGTAATGTCAGCGCCCAGCTCGACACCGAGTAACTGCATGCTGTTCTTGTATTCCTTCAGGTCGATGCCGTACAAAATCTTGGATTCGTAATTACCGACCGTTGCCAGGTTCTGGTTATAACGTGTGCCATACATCGAACCTTTACCGCTCACTGCCACATCGAAAATACCTGCTGTCACGGTTCCGGCATTCACATCTGAATAACTCGCATAGAAATCCATCGAGTCACCGAGCGCATACAACGGTATGTGATAGCCAATGCCATACACGCCAACGCGGCTAGGCTCTTCCAATGTAGTCGTGTACTGCAAGCTCATCACATGATCGAGGCCGAACATATTGGCGTTCTGCAGTACGACACCGGCGCGGGTGCGGCCGGTTGATGGCGTGCCGGTATTGTCCAGATTGACTGTGGTGCGCCAGATCGATTCATCAACGACTGCCAACGTTGCTTCCACTTCATCGCTCTGTTCGCCCGACTTCATGCGCATCGTGACCTTCTTGGCCGGATTCTCATTGGCCAGCTTCAGGCTCTTGGACACTGCTTTCAAGTCAGGCGTTTGTCCTTCATGCAAGGCGGGTAACGAGCGACGGATATTGGCATCATCGAAATGGCTGTTGCCTTCGATGACGACATTACCGATCTTGGTCTGCACGACATTCAGCACGACGGTGCCGTGATCCAGCTCCTGCTCTGGCAGATCGATGCGTACCAGCTGATAACCGCGCGCATGGTAAGCCGCTTCCAACGCTTCCAGTGCGCCCATCACATCGGCAAAATCGCGATGTTTGCCTATGAAGGGGGCAACCAATTGATCAACTGTCTGCGTAGACAACAACGTGTTCCCGCGAACGTCAAAGCGATTGATATCAAAGTGGAGCACGCCTGAGGCGGGTTGGTCGACCGCCCAGGCGGAACTGACGGCGGCGGCAAGCACGGAACCAGCTAGCAGGCGCGCAAAGCGAAATGTCATGGAGAGGCTTTTCTACAATCTGTCGTTGTATGTCGGGTGCAAATGTCAGTAATGACAAGGGCTCTTCTACTTTATGTATTGCAAGTTTAGAGGTTTTTGGGGCGAGGTAAATACTACAAATGCAGTAGCAGACTTAAATAGTATCGAGTTTAGGTGTGATCGCGAGTTCTGTATGTAGAACAAACGTGCTACATCCGATCAGGACTTCTGCATTTGCTGCTGGAACGTGATTTCGATAAATTCAGCCGGACGGCTGACTGCGACCAGCACGGTGACATTTATCAAGCCTTCCAGAATATCGTCGGCGGTCATCGTTTCACCGAGGCCGACGAATACGCTGAACGCATCATCCGGGTTCTCGCCAGCCAGACCGCCACGCTTCCAGATGCTGGTCAGAAAATTGCGCACCATGCTCTTGATGGTGACCCAGGTGTTGGCTGTATTCGGCTCGAACACATAAGCCTTGCACGCCTGCTTGATCGATTCCTCGATCATGATCATGGTGCGGCGCACGTTGATGTAGCGCCAGTCCTGGCTGTTACCGTCGAGCGTACGCGCGCCCCACACCAACAGGCCTTCGCCGATGAATGAGCGGATCGCATTGATCGACTTGCCGGACGGCGTGCCGTTGAGGTCTTCCTGTTCGTCATGAGAGATGGCTACCGTTGATGACACTACACCGTTCATGCTGACGTTGGCGGGCGCTTTCCAGACGCCGCGCGTACTATCAACCATCGTGTACAGGCCTGCAATGCCGGGGCTTGGCGGCAGTAGATTGAGCTTTTTCTGAATCGCCACGATGATCTGCGGATACAGGTTGCTGACAGCCAGCAGGGTTTTGTTAAGCGTCAGGATATCTGTCACTGGATCCTTGGACTTGCTGCGATCGGCTGTGATACTGATCAGTGCTGCGTTAAGCTGGTCTATCTTGACCTTCGCCGCAGGTGTTGGCTCCTTGGTGTCGATGATCGGTGATAGCTCGTGCTTGAGTAGCGTGGTCAGGACATCAAGATTGTTAATCGATGTGAAATCGATGTCTTTTTCTTTGACGATCGAGGTATTGAGCCATGGGTAATACGCCATACCGAAATCGAGGAATTTAGTGCCAATAGCATTGCGGAACGTGTTCACACAATCGCCGGACGGGTCCTGCCGATCCTTGTAGCCGTCATGCACGTCGAGCAAAGCGACGCGATTGCGCATCTTGACGCCGCAATGCATCAACGCCGCAGTCTGCACGTCGATGCAGTCGGCCAGCGAAAGATGCACGGCGTCAGGCACCACGACCATCGTCGGCTCTTGTTCCTTGAGCAGAATATCGATACCAGCCTTGATCGCGTCGGCGTCCAGGTCATCCTGATAAGTACCGACCGAAACAATGTAGCAAGAGCCACCGCCATTCTGGAAAAACAGCAGCATGCTGTAGTACAGAATGTAAGCCGTACTGTCCTGGGTGATTGTATATTCGACGCGCTTTTGGGTGGCGATGTCGGTTACTGAAAAATCGGCGACGATGGCCTTACTGACCGGTGCTGTGGTCACTACTGGAATCGCCTTGATCGAAAACGAATTCTTAGGCGCATTCCCGAAATAAGCGTGATACTCAGCCATCGAAGAGATGCGCCAGGCTTTCCTGGTCAGCGATTCACCCTTGTGGTCTGCAAATTCGGTATAGCCGACAAAGGCCGGTACTGCCGTCGCAACTTCTACGACAGAGTTCGGAAAAACGTTCTTCTCGACGATATACACACCAGGTGTTTTGTACTGCGCCATAATTTCACTGTCAGTTATTATTCAGTTGATACTCCTCTATTTAAGTAATAACTCAATCCATGCAATCACCACATCACGATCAAATCGTCGGCATTTTGCTAGCAGCAGGAAAAGGCACGCGTTTTGATCCGTCCGGAGCGCAAAACAAGCTGCTACAAACGACCGCAGCCGGCGATAAAATTGTTGTGGCAGCCGCTACGACACTACTAACAGTCCTTCCGACTGTCACTGCGGTTGTGCGTAACGCTGACGATACAGTCGCCGCCGAATTATCGGCATTGGGCTGCAAAGTTGTCGTTTGCCCCGACGCAGATCAAGGCATGGGCGCATCTTTGGTTTGTGCCTTGACACAAAACCAGCATGCGGCAGGATGGATCATAGGATTGGGCGATATGCCCGGCGTGCAAACGGCAACGATTGCAGCATTGGTAGACGAGCTGAAGAATGGTGCAGATATAGTCGCGCCGTTTTATAACGACGCGCGTGGCAATCCAGTGGGTTTTGGTGCGAAACACTTTGATGAGTTACTGCGACTTGGTGGTGATCAGGGCGCGCGTGCCTTGTTGAAGACCTATCCAGTCACAATGGTCGAAGTTGACGATCCAGGTATTCATTACGATATCGATACTTCTGCGGATCTGCTCTCGTCGCAGATGCCGCAAAAATCAAGCATCGGCTGATGTAGGTGGTTTCAATCAAGCCTGACCCGAACGCCCACTAACATCACATTGTTGATCAAACCACCGCGACCGAATTGCGCATCGTAATTGGCGTACCAGCTTACGCGACGGTTGATGGCAGTCGATATGCCGATGCCGCTCCAGCCCGTGTTGCGCGCCAGACCAATGCCTTGCACCGTAAAGCTGCTGCCTGGTGCTCCTGCAAATGTGGCTTGTAAATCCAGCTTGCCGTCTGTCATTGCATGCTGCCACGAGGCATAGGTCTGTAACGTGCTGCGACCGGCAAACCAATTGAAGTCAGACTGGGCACGTACACCGAGCTGTGCGATTGACTGCCCATATTTCTGGCTGTCGGCGACTAGGCCGAAGCTGCCGCCGCTTTCTGCAAAAGCACCGCGTCGCAGATGGTCGTAGCTGATACCGGCAAACGGTGTGATCAAGGCGTTGGCGGATACTTGCATCGCATATCCAGTTTCTGCATAAGCCGATAACATGCGGTCGCTATGCGTGCTTTGCAGGCTTTCGACTTCGCTTCCGGCCAGTGCTACTCGGTTAACCGTGCTCGACACGGTTGACGCACCGATTCGACCAGCTACATACGCCCTGCTATTGCTACCGTCCGTTGTCGGTATCGCGTAACGCCCATATAAAGAAACGCCAACATCCCTGCCCTTTGCGGCACCACCAAGGCGATCAAAGTTGGCTCGGCTGTCGGAGTAAGACACTGCTGCGCCAGCGATAGCGTGCTCACCGAATTGTTTATCGACGCCGAACTGCCCGCCCCATATCGCGGTATCTGCACTTGCATAGCCACTTTGCGCCAGCTTGCCGGATGCGCCAAAAGTGGAGCCCCACAATCCTGTTGTTACTTGCTTGTCTTGATTGCCCAATAAAGCCATACGATCCGACAAGGCGCGGTTGACTGTCTGCGATTGCTGGAACGTCAGTGCTTGCGACGATGCATGAATTTGTCCGGAAAGACTGTCCAGTGCAGCGCCCAATGCCGCAATGCTGGCTGTCTGTTGCAATGCTGCTGCGCTGGTGAGCAAGGCGTTGCCGTTGGTGCTGTTGGCTGCGGAAGCATCTGCAACCAGCATGGCTTTTTCAATATTGGCAGCGCTATTCATACGCGTCGCGTCAGCGGCAAACGCTTGCGTAGCAACGGACGTTGTAGATACACGGCTGATGGTCAGATCCACTTCTTTAGCTGTGTACGTCACTTTAGCTGTCAACAAAGGCGGGAAAGCGGCACCCACAGTCTGAAAGCCAACATCACCGAAGGTATTGACGATAGAGCCAGCGGTCAATACTGTCTTCGGTGTGTTACTAGCTTGCGCCGTGACATAGTTAGAAGCGTTGCCGCTGCCAGTTGGCACTGTCGCCACCAGGTGAGAATTACCGAGCGTCGCGGTACCGCCAACTACCAAGGTCGAATTGATATCGTTTGCCAATATCGATCCAGCGGAGCCAGTGTAGTTGCCTGCAATAGTCAAGCCTTTGCCGGTATTACTCAAACGACCGTTATTGGTGACATTGCCACCGACCTGACCACCATCGCCGGACAGATTGCCTGCGGCATCAATTTGCACAGCGGAGCTGACTGAGCCGGTGATGTTGAGCGTACCGCCAGAAATTCGACTGTTACCACTGTAAGTGTCGTTGCCCGATAAGGTCAGCGTCCCGGTACCGCTTTTGATTAGTCCTGCATCACCGCCGATGTCATTACTGAAGGTCGATGACATGCCATTAAAGCTGACATTCACATTTGGCCCCAGCGCCAGGCTTTGTGTAAACAAGGCCGGTCCGTTGATCGCTTTGCCAGCGTTGAGCAAGCCCCAACCGTAGGTCGCCGTATCACCCATGCTGGTAGCGGTAGATAAAATCGTTTGTCGCAACAAATCCGCATTCATCCACGGATAAACCTGTTGCACCAGTGCCAGTGCGCCGGTCACTGCAGGCACAGCAAACGAAGTGCCATACACGCGGCCGCCAGCCGTTGGTGAGACGAAATCACCAGGCGCTGCCAGGCACCAATTAGCGGCGACGCCGCAGCGGTTGGCATAGCTGGAAATAGCACCAGCTGTTGTATCCGCACTGGAAAATCCTTGCCCACCGCCGGAATTCACGGCCGTGACTGCCAGCCAGCCAGTTTGCAAACTCGGATACAGCGCTGGCAAGCCCGCTGTCATACTAGGTTGACTGCTGTAATCGTTACCGGTAGCCCAAACGAACAATGCCCCTTTAGCGACGAAGGGCTGATAAATATTGTTATACGTTGCACTATTGGATGGCGCGGCAATCGAGCCTGCCGCATTCGACTGATTGAAAATCCGTACGCCGCTGTTGTACAGACGGTTATAGATATCCGTATTGAGTTGCACGCCGTTACCGCTGGTGCCAGCGGCGATGCCGTAAATATGTACATCCGGCGCAATGCCCGTGTGAGTTCCACCTAATGCTTCCGCCACTTCAGTACCATGTGAATCGCCGTTGCCGTTGGCACCAACAAAACCTGCCGACGAATACACCTCTTTGGTAATACGCCCTGCAAGTTCGGGATCATTGACGTTGAAATCGGTATCAACCACCCCGACCGTCACACCAGCGCCGGTAATGCCGCGTGCATGTGCGCCACCAACATTGCTGGGATCGGCAACGACATAAGACGGAACGCTATAGCCTGGATTTCTGGCACTGCCACCTCCTCCACCGCCGCAACCGGAAAGTACAGCAGAGACCGACATCGTGATCAGGGAAAGCTTAAATGGAATACGCGTTAAAGGAGTTTGGAAAGATGTACGGAAGGCGCGTTCGTTGTTCATAGTGGACCGATATAGTTGCGAAAAAAGGCAGTCAAAAATCACAACAAGGCGGTGTAGAACTACGGTTGCGCAGATAGTGGATGTGCGTTGATGGCGCAGCGAAGGTATTGCCCGCTGGCAAAAGAAATCAATCAAAAGAGAAACTACCGATGCCTGCTGCATCGTCTCTTTATGCGTGAATCAAGAAGCGGTCATTCCATAACAGGCGAATCATCAATGCAAAAAAGCCAATCCGCCGAGCAGAACTGCAAGCCTGACTTCATTTTGATGAAGCCGATCATAAAGTGACGGGCCTGCATTTTCCCGACAAAACCTTGTCAATATCCGCCAACTTATGGCGCGAATATCGATAAGTTGTGGCTTAGTAAAGTCTCGCTGATGACGTTCAGGAAACAACGGTGGCAAGCGATTAGCAGGACGTTAACATTGCGCCTTGTATTGCATTGGAGGAAGATTGCCGGTTATCTATTCCAGCGCCTCGAACGAAACACTAACTGAGTATGCGATATTCATCTGCACGACTTTTTGCCAATGCGGTATTCGTCTTTTCTCTGACGTTATTAGTCGCCGTCGGTGCATGGTATCTAGCCGCAGGCAACGACCAGTCAGCGCAGGAAAGTGTGCATCTGACGCAAGCGGATTGGCAAGTGACCGACACGCCGGATTTGAATGCGCCCCCAGCTACATTCGATAGCAAAACCCTGTCTGGTTCGTGGCATCAAATTACGTTGCCACTGTCATTGCCTCTTGTTGAAAAACATGAGGATCAACTCGTCGATGCGAAAGCGTCTATCAGCACAACCTGGATCAGACTACCAACAGATGGCTTGCCGCTTTCTTCCGAGTCGTTGACCCTGTATGGCGTGCGTATCAAAACCGAAGGTAGCGTCGCGTTGTATGCCAATGGTCGACTGATCTATCGCGCGCAACAACAAGGTCCGCTTTGGAATAGCCTGTTCACACCGCTATGGGTCACGCTGGACAAGAGCAACCTTGATGGGCCCTTGCATGAAATTCTGGTTCGCATCGAGCATCCGTCGAATACCCGAGTCGGCATGTCTTCATTGTGGGTGGGAACTGCCGAAGCGCTAAAAGCGCGCTACTACGCACGTCAATGGTTGCAGCGAGAATTGCCGGCAACGCTCAGTGCTGCATTTTTGGCGGTAGGGATATTTGCCTTGTTTGTGTGGCTTAGACGCGGGCGACAAATCACCTATCTGCTTTTTTTCAATCTCGCAGCCATCTCCTTTGTTGGACACCTTCATTACTATGTTGAGCGGCCCATCACACATGACTGGTTTGCGTGGCTCACCAGTAACGCCTTGTTCTGGTTGGTCGCCGTCGTACATCTTTTCCTCTGCCAACTACATGGCCGCCCACTTGTTTGGTTGACGCGCGTTATCTTCGCTGTAGCCATCCTCATCAGCGTCCTGACCTTGGTCAACATACTGCCCTACTACCCCAGCACGTCGATACTCGTTCCGGTGATTTATGGCTTGGCCGTTTTGATAGGCGCAATTGTTTCGATCACTGGTGCGGTGTATTCATGGAAGCGTTCTGGCGATGGGCTATTGGTGGCAATCTGCGTCGCGATAGGAACATTGTTAGGACTGTCTGATTGGCTGCTGTATTCCAACTTCATCAATCCAGAAGGCTGGTTCCTCGGGGCCTATACCAATGCGGTCACATTCGCCGTGTTCGGCACGTTGATGTATCGACGTTACATCAATGCGATTGATGAAGTCGAACAAGCCAATGCCCATCTGGCGCAACGCCTGCAAGAGCGTGAAGCCGAGCTTGAAATAAGCCATCGACAATTGCGTGAAGCAGAACTGCGTCAAACCATCAGCGACGAACGTCAGCGCCTCATGCAGGATATGCATGATGGCTTGGGTTCATCGTTGATCAGTGCAATCCGTTCGCTGGAACAAGGCGGCGTGAGCGAACTCAAGATTTCGCAAATTCTGAAGGATTGTCTGGATGATCTGAAGCTAACCATCGATTCGATGGAACCAATAGAGGCGGATCTGGTGTTGTTGCTCGCTACCCTGCGTTTCCGGCTGGAACCGCGCCTAGAAGGCACGGGTATCACTTTATTGTGGGAGGTGCAGGATCTGCCTGCACTGGGCTGGCTTGATCCTTCCAGTGCTCTACATATTCTGCGCATCGTACAAGAAGGCATTGCCAATATCCTGCGACATACTCGCGCCAATGAAATTCGTATCAGCACGTCCAAAGATGCCAAAGGCGTGACGATCAGCATAGAAGACAACGGCCAAGGCTTTGATGTTGAAAAAACACTGAACAGCGCCGCTGGCCGTGGCTTGCATAACCAGCAGCGCCGCGCAATGGCGCTTGAAGGAACGATCAGTTGGACGTCGAGCAAGGCGGGAACGCAGTTCACGCTGTGGTTGCCACTGGAACGTCAGGCAGAAAAGACCGATGCACACAATATTCCATAAATTCAAAAACTTATCGCAATATTCAATGTAATGACTTTAAGTTTTAGAGCTGTTACTACCGCCAGTGGCAAGCCGGAAAACTCCATCTTCCCTACTTTAAAAATCATGCGAGCCGCAGATCGCCGCAGTTAAAAACTGTACAGGCATGCAACTTGCATCGTAGATATTGTTATATTTCTTGGCGTTCGCGTAAAATGCTGCAGATGCGTCATATTTATGTGCTATTCCTCCTGCTCGCCTTACCTCTTCAATGGGGATGGGCTAACTCCGCCCCGTGCGGGGCTGAGGCACAGGTGCCAGTAACATATATAACGCTGGGCGAAATGCTCCGAATGAGCAATCCTCAGCCGGCAGTTATCGCAGAACAAACATCATCACGGACGCCGACAGCGCCGGAAACAGTCATTTCTCGCTCTATCTTTATCGAAGACTCCACTGGCCAAAGTGAAATATCGCGCTGGGAATTCGAAGTGAGTAGCAGAGAGGACATCGCTGCGCAGATTTACGCACCGGATTGGGGCGATATGATGATAGATAATCTGTCGTGCAGTGTGCCGTCCAAGAAGAGCACCAATATTGTCTCGCAGTCGCATGACCCTTACGAAGTCGACCTTCCACTGCCTATATCTCTAGTTTGTTTGGCATTGTGCGACAAACCTTTTATTGCATCGCAACACCCTCCTCTACCAGCGCCAGTCTTCCGCGCTTACCGTCCTCCGGCCCTGACGGCCTAGTAGGCTAACTACGTCCATTTTTCCAGGGCGGCTTTCGAGCCGTCCGCACGCTATGTGGCAATTCGTCCGCGGCGTGTACACGCTTAACTTAAATCAATGAAACCTATCACACTACTCATTACGTCAGTGTGGCTGGCAGGCATGTGGTCGCACGCGACCGCAGCACAGCCATATACATTGGATCAGCTACTGTCGCTGGCCTTGCAAGGAAACAAAGGAGTGCAAGCAGTCGCCGCTGGCGTCGAAGCTGCACGCGCCGGTGTCACCACGGCAGGTGCTTATCCCAATCCAGAAGTCGAATACACAAGCGGTCGCGTATCACCTCGCGTGCCTGGCGCTGCGACCGGTACTGGTCAAACTGTATCGATCACTCAGCGTCTGGATCTGCCTAGCCAGCGTTACTTGCGTCAGGAAATAGCGCGCAAGACCGTCAGCGCAACTATCGCGGGGCAGGATCAGTTCACGGCTGAATTGGTCGCACGGGTCAAACACGGCTACTACGAAACACTGCGTCGCCAAGCTGAATTCGAAGCGGCGCAGGAAGATTTAGCCGTAACCCAACAGTTATACGATCGGGCACAGGTGCGAGTCGATGTGGGCGAAGCACCAAGATACGAAGCGATCCGTGTTTCGACCGAGCTGTTGAACGCGCAAAAGAATAGCCATAGTTCTCTGTTGCGCGCGAATCAGGCGAAGTCTTTCCTGCGTCAGCAGGTAGGCGACATTCTGCCGATGAGCTTTGCTATTGCTGGTTCCATGGGCGAGGTTCCTCCTTTGGCGCCATTGAATAGTCTGCGCGAAATCATGTTGTCCACCAATCCGGAACTGACTCAGTTCCGGATGGAATTACAACGTGCCGGTGTCGCGGTGGATTACCAGCGTTCGCTGCGTCTGCCTTCAGTTGCGCTGAAAGCGACTTCCAGTCGCGATCCAGAGGTGCGTGATACGCAGTTCGGTGTCGTGATGACTATTCCACTATGGGATCGTAATCGCGGGCCGATCAATGAAGCCTCCGCCAGTGCAATGCGCGTACGTTACGCGCTGGAAGCACGCGAATTCGAACTGACACAGCAATTGGATTCTGCCTATCAGCAATCTCAGATCGCGTCCTCACAAGTCGAAGCACTGGAATCCGGCATCGTACGTCAGGCTGAAAGTGCTCTGCGTGTAGCAGAAGCCGCTTACCGCTACGGTGAGCGCGGCATCATCGATTACCTCGATGCGCAGCGTGCATTGCGCACTGCACGCAACGACCTCATCGCGGCTCAATTCGATCTGCAAGTAGCCACTATAGAAATCCAGCGACTGTTAGCTAACTCTTCCACAGGTAACAAACCATGATGCCCCGTCTTTCTACTACTGGCGCGATGATCGCGCTGTGCTTTTCCCTTGCTGCCTGCGGCGACAAAGCTGAACCAAAAAACGAGGCCCCGGCCCAGAAGGTCGATCCTAATATCGTCGTGGCTCCCGACTCCCTGCGTGAACGCATCAAAATCGGCACCGTTGGTCTGAAACCGTTCAGCGACGTGCTGCGCGTTCCTGGTCTCATCGATTTTGATCGTCAGCGTATGGCACGTATCGGCGCTCCAGTCACTGGTCGCGTCACCGATATCACCGTCTCACTCGGCCAAACCGTCAAGTCAGGCGATGTATTGGCTCGTCTGCACAGTACCGAACTGGGCAGCGCACAATTGGCTTATCTGAAGGCAAAAGCACAATCCGAGCTACAGCAGAATAACCAAACGCGTGCACGCCAACTGTTTGCTGCCGACGTCATCGGTAAAGCTGAACTGCAACGCCGTGAGAACGAATATGCGGTAACCGCCGCTGAATCGCGCGCTGCAGCCGAACAACTCAAAGTGCTCGGCATGTCATCCGCCGCCATCGCACGTATGGCTCAGAGTGGCGACATCAGTTCGTTTTCACCTGTGGTTTCTACCTTGGCTGGTTCCGTCGTCGAACTCCAGGTATCCCCTGGTCAGGTGGTACAGCCGGCAGATGCGCTATTCACCGTAGCCGACTTGTCGCACGTATGGGCAGTCGCTGAAGTGCCTGAACAACAAGCCGACATGGTGGCCGTCGGTCAGGCAGTGGACATCGAAGTACCTGCGCTCGGCAATCGCAAAATCACCGGGAAACTCATCTTCGTTGGACAAATCGTTGATCCAGCCACGCGCACAGTCAAGGTGCGTACTGCAATCGACAACAAGGATGGTCGTTTGAAACCCGCCATGCTGGCAACCATGTTGATCGCGAGCCGAGCTACCGAGCAACTGGTTATTCCGGCCGCTGCCGTAGTGCGTTTCGAGAATGAAAATCTGGTCTACGTTGAAACGCAACCCGGCCATTTCCGCGCTACCAAGATACAGGTGGGACAGTCGAATCACGATGAGCTCGTCGTGGCTTCGGGCTTGAAGGCAGGCGAGCGTATTGCCATCGACGGCGCCTTCCATCTCAACAATCAGCGTACCGGTATCGCACAGGAGTAATGCAATGTTAGAGAAGATAGTTCGCGCTGCTCTGCAGCAGCGACTGATTATTGTCGTCCTGGCAGCCATCGCCCTGGTAATCGGGCTGGATGCCATGCGCAAGTTATCAGTCGACGCCTTCCCTGACGTTACCAACGTTCAGGTCCAGATTGCTACCGATGCCACTGGCCGCTCGCCTGAAGAGGTCGAGCGTTTCGTGACGGTGCCAATTGAAATCGCCATGACCGGCCTGCCGGGTATGGAAGAAATGCGCTCGCTCAATAAACCGGGCTTGTCGCTGATCACTTTGGTCTTTACCGACGCCACTGACGTGTATTTCGCACGGCAACTGGTGATGGAACGGCTCATTGAGATCGGTGCACGCATGCCAACTGGTGTTACGCCAGTCTTGGGTCCGGTGTCGACCGGTCTGGGTGAGGTTTACCAATACACACTCGACAAGCCAGATGATGGTGACCGCGAGTTAACACAGAAGGAACTGACCGAGCGGCGTATCGTGCAGGACTGGATGGTACGACCGCTATTGCGCTCCATTCCACAAGTAGCCGAGATCAACTCGCAAGGTGGCTACGTCAAGCAATATCAGGTGCTGGTCAATCCTGATCGCATGAGTCACTACGGCATTTCGCTCAAGCAGGTGTACGAAGCATTGGCACGCAACAATGCCAACTCGGGCGGCGGCATTCTGCCTCACTATGCGGAACAATATCTGATCCGCGGCGTGGGTCTGATCGAGAATCTCGATGATATCCGTAACATCGTATTGACCGAGTCCAACGGCACACCAGTCTATATACGTGACGTTGCCCAAGTCACCATGGGGCACGAGGTCCGTTACGGCGCTCTGGTCAAGAATGGTGTGACCGAGTCCGTAGGTGGCATCGTGATGATGATGCGAGGCGGTAACGCCAAGGAAGTCGTGTCGCGCATCAAAGATCGCGTAGCTGAAATCAACAAGGCAGGCATGTTGCCGGATGGTTTGCAGATCGTGCCCTACTACGATAGGAGCGAACTGGTCGATGCCGCTTTATGGACCGTCGCCAAAGTCCTGCTGGAAGGCGTTGCCTTGGTGGTCGTGATCTTGCTGGTATTCCTCGGCGATATACGCTCATCCGTGATCGTCGTCGCCACCTTGATACTGACGCCATTGCTGACTTTCTTCGTGATGAATCAGTTCGGAATCTCCGCCAACTTGATGTCGCTAGGCGGTTTGGCGGTGGCGATCGGACTCATGGTGGACGGCTCGGTGGTCGTGGTGGAGAACGCCTTCGGACATCTGGGACGACCCAATAAATACGGCAAGCGCAAAGTCCATATCATCTTGAAAGCCGTCACCGAAGTCGCGACACCTGTCGTGTTCGGCATAGGCATCATCATCCTGGTGTTCTTGCCACTGATGACGCTCAAGGGGATGGAAGGCAAGATGTTTGCGCCGCTGGCTTTCACCATTGCGATTGCGTTGGCGATTTCATTATTGCTGTCGCTGACTTTGACGCCGGTACTGTCTTCTTATCTACTCAAAGGCGGTGCCGAACATGACACGCGCCTGGTCGGATATTTAAAGAAACACTACCTGCGTATGCTCGACTGGGTATTGGCCAATGCCAAGAAAACCGTACTGTTCTCAGTACTGGCTTTCGTCGCAGCGGTAGGTATGCTGCCGCTGCTGGGTACTGCCTTCATTCCGGAAATGAAGGAAGGTTCACTGGTACCTGGTATCAATCGTGTGCCGAACATTTCGCTGGAAGAATCCATCGCACTTGAGAAGCAAGCGATGGGCATCATCATGAAAGTACCTGGCGTGAAGTCTGCGATTTCGGGTGTCGGTCGTGGTGAAAGTCCGGCAGATCCACAAGCGCAGAATGAATCGACACCGATTGTCAGCCTGAAACCACAGGATGAATGGCCAGATGGCTGGAATCAGGACTCGATCGCCAGCGAAATCAAGAAGCGACTTGAGGTTATCCCAAGTGCACAAATCATCATGGCGCAACCGATTTCTGATCGCGTGGACGAAATGGTGACAGGTGTACGTTCCGACGTCGCGGTCAAAGTATTCGGTGAAGACTTGGATCGCTTATTGGCGAAAGCCCATGAAATTGCACGTGTGGCCGAAACGGTCACTGGTGCACGCGACATTCGGGTGGATCGGGTCAGCGGTCAGCAATACTTGTCGATCAATATTGATCGACAAGCGATCGCGCGCTACGGTTTGAATGTATCTGATGTAAATGACGTCATCGAAGTAGCCATCGCAGGTAAAACTGCGACCGATATTTACGAGGGTGAACGACGCTTCTCGGCTGCCGTCAGGTTGCCTGAAAACTTCCGCGGTGACGTGCAAGAGATCAAGCAGATCATGCTGACTACGCCGAATGGTGCGCGAGTGCCACTGGATAGTCTCGCTCACATCGAGGTGCGCGACGGACCGGCTCAGATCAGCCGCGAAGGTGGCAAACGTCGTGTGGTAGTGGCGATTAACGTACAGGATCGCGATTTGGGCAGCTTCGTAGCAGAACTGCAGAAAGTAGTCGGAGCCAAGATCCAACTACCGCCTGGCTACTACCTCGAATGGGGCGGCCAGTTCCAGAACATGGAACGTGCATTGGGCCACTTGGCAATCATCGTACCGGCGACAGTAGCGGCAATTTTCTTCCTGTTGTTCCTGCTGTTTAAATCGGTACGCTACGCGACGCTCATCATTACCGTTCTGCCCTTCGCTTCAATCGGCGGCATCATTGGCCTCTTCGTTACCGGCGAATATCTGTCGGTACCGGCATCGGTGGGCTTCATCGCCTTGTGGGGTATTGCGGTGCTCAACGGCGTGGTGATGGTGTCTTACATCAGGAAACTGCGTACCGAAGGTCTGAGCATTGCAGATGCCGTGGTACAAGGCGCGACCATGCGTTTCCGTCCGGTAATGATGACGGCCACAGTTGCGATGCTGGGACTAGTCCCCTTCCTGTTCGCGACTGGTCCTGGTTCGGAAGTACAGCGTCCGTTGGCAGTCGTGGTGATTGGCGGTTTGATCACATGTACCGCGCTGACCTTGCTGGTACTACCGACTCTGTATCGCTGGTTCGATGATGAAGAAGGCGAAGCCTGATCGGCAATCTTGAGCATGGCGTCGCCGTAGAGGGCGACGCCTATTGTTTCATATTGAATATAGGAGTCAGAGCATGAAAGAAATCAAAGCTATTATTCGCCCGGCGCGTCTGGACGATGTGCGCGAAGCCTTGGGGCTAGTAGTCGGATTCCCCGGCATGACCATCACGCAAGTGGAAGGCTGCAGCTCACCTGCACGGCATCAGCCACATAACCTGAAGGAAGAGTTGCTCGATTACTCACCGAAGGTACGTATTGATATCGTCGTTGACGATCAATACGCGCAAGCCGTGTACGACACCATCAAAAGTGTCGGCTCAACCAAGCACATAGGCGACGGCATCGTATGGATCACCACGGTAGATCAGTTCGACTACATCTGGCAGCCCGAGTCTTGACGTCACGAGTTTGCACTTAGTGCCGGAGTAAATTGCTTTTCAAAACGCCTGCTTATCGCAGGCGTTTTTTTACATTATGTGGATTTTTTCCTGGCCGCCATCTAGTCTTGCCTTTGGGATCTTTTTCAACCCAGTACTACTCTATGTAACGATGCCGTCACGGCCTGCATTGAGTATCCATACGAACGGTTCCTAAAACAAATCGCCAGATTTGGCGTATATTCATCCAAACGTTGTCGAGACAGTATCAATCTGTCTTATTAGTTCCGGGAAGCGCTCCCTGGGCAGTCGCGATTTACCAGCGGATCGTCGGTGTTCATCGTCAAAAAATGAGCCTTGCATGCCAGAGATCGAGCTTATTCAGTTACGAACTAACAGCGGCACATTCAACACACTGCGTGCGATGTCTTGCATCGTCATCGCGCAACAAGCTCCCATTTCAAGCATTCCTGCTTCTGTTCACCGTATCCGTGCCGTCCAGGCAGTAAAAATCACACGACTATCTCAAGACACTTTGTTCCAAAACAGGATTGCAAAGCGCTTGCGTACGTCGGTAGACATGCCAAACAGCAATACAAAGCGTAAGCGTTGCACAAGATCAGAACCTAGCGTCACTCCCCACAGTTAACGTCTGTCAACAAACCACACGGAAGAAGGTATGAACTCCACTACCCGCCTGTCAGCACCGCACCGCACACGTATCGCTGCCTGCATAGCCGTGGCGCTACTTGCAGGCTGTGCCGTTGGTCCAGATTTTAAAGAACCAGAAGCGCCCAAGGTCGCTGATACAAATCGGCCTTACACCGTTAAGCCATTGCCGGCACAAACTGTCAGTGCACCAGTCGTAGGTGGCAGCGCTCAAAGCTTCGTTAACGAGCAAGATATTCCTGCGCAATGGTGGGAAGTATTTCACTCAGAACCGTTGGATCGCTTGATACGTTCGGCATTAACGCGCAGCCCAACGCTTGCGTCGGCTCAGGCAGCACTGCGGCAGGCACAGGCATCGTATGAAGCTACTGTCGGTAACAAGCTTTTCCCTAGTGTCTCCGCTCAGATTGGCCCGACGCGACAGAAAGTCTCTCCAATTACGAGCGGTGGAACGACTGGCGGGATCTATACCTTGTATAACGCCTCAGTAAATGTCTCCTACAACATCGATGTCTTCGGCGCTACACGGCGTGACCTCGAAGGCTTGCAAGCCGCAATTGATTATCAGCGTTACCAAGTCGAAGCCGCCTATTTGAGCTTGACCGCGAATCTGGTCACAACTGCAGTGCAGGAAGCGTCATTGCGTGCGCAAATACAAGCCACGCGCGAAGTGATAGATGCGCAATCCCAATCGCTCACCATTGTCGAAAATCAGGCGAAGCTTGGTGCCATCGCTCGCTCGACTTTATTGGCACAACGCACGCAATTAGCGCAAACGCTGGCAACACTGCCAGCTCTTGAAAGCGCTTTGGCACAGACACGGAATCAGCTTGCTGTGTATGCCGGCCGCTTGCCCAACGATGATGGATTGCCTGAATTTTCACTTGCGTCGCTACAACTGCCACGAGAATTGCCGGTGAGTCTGCCGTCGTCACTGGTGCGTCAACGTCCAGACATACGTGCCAGCGAAGCGTTGCTACATCAAGCCAGCGCACAAGTCGGCGTAGCCACGGCCAATATGTATCCACAAATAACATTAAGCGGCAGCGTTGGTTCGCAGAGTCTGACATTCGGCAATTTGTTTACCGCCGGCAGCGGAGTCTGGAGCATCGGCGGTAGTTTGTTACAACCTATCTTTAATGGCGGTGCTCTACGCGCGCAAAAACGTGGCGCGGTCGCAGCGTTTGAACAGGCACAAGCGCAATATCAGCAGACAGTCCTCAACGCATTTCTGAACGTATCCAACACGCTGCAAGCTCTAGATAGCGATGCGCAGACTTTGCAAGCGCAAGCCGAGGCAGCATCACTGGCGCGTCAACAGCTTGATCTGGTATCAGGTCAATACAAACTGGGCGCAATCAGTTATCTGTCCCTGCTGGATGCACAACGCACTTATCAACAAACGCAGATATCACTGGCACAAGCACAGGCAGCACGCTACTCAGATACAGCAGCCCTGTTCCAGGCGCTAGGCGGCGGCTGGTGGAATCGTCCAGAACTGGCCCAAGTGCCAGCAACGACCACCGTGGACGGCACGATACCTGATGCCAAACCGCCCTCCCCGTAACGCTTGCCAAAAGCCGAACTCAATTTGAAAAAATCGATGCATGAACCGTCTTGAAAGATGACCATGAAAAAACGAATAATCATCATGTTGCTGGCTGTGCTGGTACTGGTTTTGGTACTGGCTTTGGGTTTCTATCTGCATATCCAGAAATTGATTGCCTCGGCTCCCAAGCCGACTGCACAAACGGTGACGGCGATGCAGGTACGTTCGCTTGAATGGCAGCCGCAGCTCGCCGCAGTCGGCACGCTTAGCGCGGTGCGTGGTGTGGATGTCACCAGCGAGATCGCTGGTTTGGTGACCAGCGTCAATTTCAAATCCGGTCAAGAAGTTGAAGCCGGTACGGTGCTGGTACAGATGAATGCCGATGCCGATATCGCGCAATTACAATCCTTGCAGGCCGCCGCCGAATTGTCAGCTAGTGTGTTGGCGCGGGATAAACAGCAATTCGCAGTACAAGCTATCAGCCAGGCGCAACTGGATGGCGATGTCGCCGATCTGAAAGGCAAACGCGCATTGGCAGCACAACAAGCTGCATTGGTCGCGAAGAAAACAATACGCGCCCCCTTTGCCGGCAAGCTCGGCATCACGACCGTCAATCCCGGCCAGTACCTGAATCCTGGCGACAAGGTCGTGACCTTGCAGCGTATCAATCCTATCTACGTGACTTTCTATCTGCCGCAAAAACAGGTCAGCAAATTGACGGTAGGGCGAAAGGTCAATGTTGCTACCGATAGCTTCCCCGATCAGAATTTCTCAGGTCAAATCACCGCCATCAGCCCGAAGATCGATACCACCACCAGCAACTTGCAGATCCAGGCAACGCTGGAGAATGCCGAACGTAAATTGCTGCCCGGCATGTTCGCCAACGCAAATGTCGATGTCGGCGAGAAGAAGAGTTATCTGACCTTGCCGCAAACAGCGATTACCTACAATCCTTATGGCTCGACAGTTTTCATCATCAAGGATGCCAGCGAGAAAGCAGCTGAAGCAAAACCTGCCGACAAGAACGCAGCAGCACCTGCACCGGCAACACCGGCCGCTACTTCCGGTTTGGTGGTACAGCAAGTCTTCGTCACTACTGGCGAAACGCGCGGTGATCAAGTCGCAATTCTGCAAGGCTTGAAGGAAGGCCAGCAAGTCGTCACCAGCGGTCAAGTCAAGTTGAAAAATGGTACGCAAGTGGTCATTGATAACACGGTACAGCCGGCGAACGATCCGAATCCTACTCCGCAAGAGAAGTGAGGCCAGCACATGAACTTCACTGACATATTCATCCGCCGGCCGGTTCTTGCCATCGTCGTGAGTCTGCTGCTGATCGTGTTGGGCATGCGTTCGCTCTTCAGCCTGCCTATCAATCAGTATCCGAAAACGCAGAATGCGGTGGTCACGATTTCGACCACTTACTTCGGTGCGGATGCGCAAACCATAGCCGGTTTTATCACGCAACCGCTGGAAGGTGCCATCGCGCAAGCACAAGGCATCGACTATTTATCGTCTTCCAGCACCAGCGGTGTCTCCACGATTACGGCGACCTTGCGTCTGAATTACGATGCCAATCGCGCCTTGACCGAGATCAGTAGCCAGGTCAACTCAGTCAGGAATCAATTGCCGGCACAAGCGCAGGCGCCGGTGTTGACCGTGTCTATTGGTCAGACCACCGATGCAATGTATATCGGCTTCTACAGCGATACCTTGCCGACCAATAATGTGACGGACTTTTTATCGCGGGTCGTGACGCCTAAACTCAATTCGATACAGGGCGTACAAAATGCAGAACTGCTAGGTGCACGGCTCTTCGCATTGCGCGCCTGGTTGGATATGAAGAAACTGGCTGGCCATGGTTTGACACCGGCTGATATCAGTACATCGCTGGGCAACAATAATTATCTGGCTGCGCTCGGTTCGTCGAAAGGTCAGATGGTGACGATGCCGCTGACGGCCGGTACCGATCTACATTCGGTGGAAGAATTCAAGAAACTCATCGTATCGCGCAGCGGCGACTCCATCGTACGGCTGGAAGATGTCGCGACCATCACGCTGGGTTCCGAGAACTATGACTTCAACGTTGCCTTTAGTGGTGTGCGTTCGGTTTTCGTCGGTATCAAGGTTGCACCTGAAGCGAACGTGCTCGATGTTGCCAAACGCGTGCGTGAAGCCTTTCCGGAACTGCGCGATCAATTGCCGGTCGGTGTAACCGGCGAGATTGTCTACGACTCCACTGAGTTCATCAGCACATCCATCACTGAAGTGATCAAAACGCTGGTCGAAGCGCTGCTCATTGTGACCATCGTCATCTATCTTTTCCTCGGCAGCTTCCGTGCGGTGATGGTGCCGGTGATCGCGATGCCACTATCGCTGATCGGTACCTTCTTCGTGATGCTGATGCTCGGTTACTCGATCAATTTGTTGACGCTACTCGCACTCGTGTTGGCGATCGGGCTGGTAGTCGATGATGCGATTATCGTCGTCGAGAACGTCGACCGACACATGGTAGAGGAACATAAAACGCCGTGGGAAGCCTCAATGATTGCCGCGCGTGAATTGGGTAGTCCGATTATTGCGATGACCATCGTACTGATTGCTGTGTACGTGCCTATCGGCTTCCAGGGTGGTCTGACTGGGGCACTGTTTACTGAGTTCGCCTTTACGCTGGCTGGCGCGGTGGCGGTGTCCGGTATTGTGGCTCTGACCTTGTCGCCGATGATGTGCTCGCGCTTTTTCAAACCGAGCCAGGATGAAGGCAAGTTCGCCAAAGCAATCAATCGTGTTTTTGAACGTCTGCATCGTGGTTACGGTCGTTTGCTGCATAGCTTGCTGGATACCTGGCCAGTGCTGATTTTGATGGGTGTGATACTCAGCGTATTGTTGATCGTGATGTTCAAAATGGCGCAATCCGAACTGGCGCCGGAAGAAGATCAAGGCATAGTCCTGTCGCAAGTGGTCGGCCCGCCAACGGCGACTGCGAATCAGATGCAAACTTATGCCGAGCAAGTTTTCAAGGTTGCCAAAGGCGCGCCTGAATACAGTCAGATGTTCCAGTTGACGGGCGTGCCTTCCATCAATTCCGGTATCGGTGGTGTGCTGTTGAAGCCATGGGATCAACGTACACGCAGCGCACATGAGATCCAGCTCGACCTGCAAGACAAATGGAATAAAATCGCCGGCGCACGCGTCGCGGCCTTCCAGTTTCCTGCCTTGCCCGGTTCTTCCGGCTTGCCGATACAGCTCGTGATCAGTAGCACCGAACCTTTCCAGAATCTGAATACGGTTGCGCAGCAAGTGCTGGCGAAGGCGCAAGCTTCAGGCAAATTCTACTTTCTGGATGTCGATCTGAAGATCGATCAGCCGCAAGCCACCGTCGTGGTGAATCGCGATATGGTCGCGGCCTTGGGCATGACGCAACAGGATGTGGGTGCAGCACTCGGTGCCGGCCTGGGCGGCGGTTACGTCAATTACTTTTCGATAGCCGGGCGTTCATACAAGGTGATCCCGCAAGCGCTGCAAGTCGATCGTTTGAATCCTGACGACGTGCTCGACTTCTATATCAAGACGCCAAACGCCGGTTTGATATTGGCCAGCACCATTGCCAGCATCCGATTTGACGTTGTGCCGGAGTCCATTAGTCGCTTCCAGCAACTTAACTCGGCAACGATCTCCGGCGTTTCCGGCGCGTCACAAGGCGATGCCTTGAAAATCTTGAGCGATGCGGTCAAGGACGTGGCACCTAGCGGTTACTACGTTGATTACGCGGGACAATCGCGGCAGTACATCAAGGAATCAGGCGGTTTCCTGGTGACGATGCTGTTTGCGGTGATCATCGTATTCCTCGCGCTAGCGGCACAGTTCGAGAGCTTCCGTGATCCTATCGTGATTCTGGTTTCCGTCCCGTTGGCCTTATTTGGTGCGCTGATCTTCATCTTCCTCGGCTTTGCTTCAATGAATATTTATACCGAGGTCGGGTTGGTGACGCTGATGGGCTTGATCAGCAAGCACGGCATCTTGATCGTTGAAGTCGCGAATCAATTGCAGAAAAATGGCAAGAGCAAGCGCGAAGCGATTGAAGAAGCCTCCGGCATTCGCCTGCGCCCTATTCTGATGACAACGGCGGCGATGGTGTTCGGCGTGATTCCACTGGTGATTGCATCTGGCGCTGGTGCAGCAGGACGGCATGCGATGGGTCTGGTAATTTTCACAGGTCTCTCTATCGGTACACTCTTCACCTTGTTTGTTGTTCCTGCGATGTATCTCTTCATCGGCACAGATCACAGCGAACAAATTGCCAAGGAAAAATTGACGCATCCAAATGCTCCTGCGCCGGCAGCGACGCCGGCCGAATGAACTTGAGCCTCTTATGCCAGTCGCACATCAATGATGTGTGACTGGCTTTCCTGATGCAGACATGAACGCCTTTACGTGTGAGCACAGTACAATTGCTTCAAACATCAGGAGAATTTCATGCTGCAGGTTTGGGGTCGCCGTAACTCGATTAATGTGCAAAAGGTCTTGTGGCTAATCGGTGAGCTTGGTTTGCCACATGAACATATTCCCGCCGGTGGAAAATTTGGCATCAAGGATACGCCCGAATTTCTAGCCATGAATCCGCATGGGCATGTTCCACTCATCAAAGATGGAGATACGGTTGTTTGGGAATCGCACAGCATCTTGAGATATCTGGCCGCGCAGTATGGCGGTTCCCGTTTTTGGGATGAGGATGCTGGTCGACGCTCGCAGACGGATCGTTGGATGGATTGGTCGCAGAGCAGCTTGCAACCGGCCTTTATCGCGGGCGTATTCTGGAATTTCTATCGTACGCCCGAAGCTTTGCGTGACCTGAAAAAGATAGAAGAAAATATTGCCCTCTGTACGCAATACTTTCAACTTCTTGATCGCGTATTATCCAAGAACCCATTTCTTGCCGGTGACAGCCTGACGCTAGCCGATATTCCTGCGGGCACCTTGCTCTATCGTTACTTTGAGCTAGACATTCCGCACCCTGACGTTCCAAACGTGACTGCGTGGTATGAACGTCTCCAAACTCATCCAGCCTACCGCGAACATGTCATGCTTCCCTTCGATGAATTACGCGGAAAATTGAGCTTTTAATCTACAAGCCTTTCAATAAAGGAATACACACCCAATGATTGCCGTTATTTTTGAAGTCATCCCCCACGCCGACCATAAGCAGGATTATCTGGATACTGCTGCCGCACTACGTCCATATCTGGAGAAAATTGACGGCTTTATTTCGATAGAGCGTTTTCAGAGTCTGATCGATCCGGACAAAATTCTGTCGCTGTCTTACTGGCGCGATGAAGAAGCGGTGCAAAACTGGCGCAATCTTGAAGTCCATCGTCAGGCGCAGTCTGCCGGTAGAGCAACTATCTTTGCCGATTACCGTTTGCGCGTGGCGCATGTGCTGCGTGATTATGGTTTGAACGAAAGAGCAGAAGCACCGACTGATTCACGCAAGGCGCATCAGGCATAAACAGTTCTCTGGCTTATTCAGGCCGACATAAAGAACGCCGTCTCACCTGCGTTCTTTATGCTCTCTATCGAATTTTTTCTCTGCATCACCGAGATGAGCGATCAATATGTGCGAAATGATATTGACGCCTATACCGGCAAAAATGGCAGGAATCAAATAAAGCGCTACAGACATCTCTGACGCAAAAATTCTGTCATCCAGCAAAGACGGCGAATGCCTTGCCATGACCCGGAGCAGCTGCAAAAGAAAAATGTTCGCCCCAGAGACAAGAATCAGGATAATGCCGAATAACAGCACGACTTTGCGGGAAATGGACCGTTTCCACATCATGTAGCTGTAGATCCCGATTGGGATGATGAATGTTGAAGCAATGAGCAGAAAGAACTGAATTTCAACGAATACAGAATCAACCATTTGCAATTCACCTCCTCTTTGCGAGCGCACTGCTCGGTCTTCATACACAAATAATGCCCGATGTATTGCCTTATTTAAGCATGCGAATGTAAAGAAATTCCTTCGATTTCAATACGTTTTGTAAAGTAATTCATCGCGCAACTTTTTTATGCAAATGCGCCATATAATTAATTTTCCAAATCGCGCAGATACCACTTGCCGCACATGACAAATCACCCCGACACTAATACTGGCAATACATCTTCACCCCGCTCTACGCGCTTGCCCAAAGGTAAGTTACGCCGAACGATAATCTGGGTTCTTATCGCGTTATTGGCAGTAGGTGCCGGACTATGGTGGTGGAAGAGTCCTTCTTCTGCCAATAAAGCCGCGCAAGCCAATGGCGGAGGTCGTTTCGGCGGCGCGAATATGGTGCAGCCAGTGTCAGTACAAGAAGCACGGCGACAAGATATACGCGTGACCGTCAATGCAATCGGCAGCATTAATGCGGCCAACACTGCGATTGTTCATGTGCAGGTTACCGGCGTACTGCAGCAAATCAATTTCAAAGAAGGTCAGCAAGTGCAAGCCGGTCAACTGCTGGCGCAAATCGATCCACGTGCCTTCCAGGCTACGCTGGGACAAGCCGAAGGTGTACTCGCGCGCGACAAGGCGCAACTGGACAATGCCCGTATCGACCTTGCACGCTACAAGGATTTGCTGTCTAAAGACGCCATTGCCAAGCAACAGCTGGATACGCAGGAAGCACTGGTGCGCCAACTCGAAGGTACGGTCAAATCTGATCAAGGTACGGTCGATAGCGCCAAATTGCAGTTGTCCTATACACGCGTCACCGCGCCTATCGCTGGACGCGTCGGCTTGAAACAATCCGATCTTGGCAATGTGGTGCAGCCTTCAGACACCAATGGCATCGTCATCATTACGCAAACCCGCCCTATCGCACTCGTGTTCTCGGTGCCGTCAGCTAACGTGCCACTGATTACCACGCGCTTGCGTGCCAACGAGGTTGTTCCGGTCGAAGCTTGGGATCGCACCGGCAAAACCAAACTGGCTATCGGTCAGTTATCAACAGTCGACAATGCCATCGATGTGACAACAGACACGATCAAGGTCAAAGCTCTGTTCCCGAATCTGGATGATGCGCTCTTCCCTAATCAGGCGGTCAGCGTCGTCATGCAGCTCAATACATTGAAAGATGCGCTGGCAGTGCCGCAAGCCGCTGTCTTGCGCGGTTCGCAAGGTTTCTACGTATACGTCGTCAATGCCGACAATACGGTAAACACTCGTGTCGTCAAACCCGGTGCAATCGACAGTGGCTGGATGGCAATCGAAGCCAAACTGGAACCAGGCGAGAAAGTTGTCATCGACGGCACTGACCGCTTGCGTGAAGGTGCCAAGGTCGAAGTGATCGCCGCCGATCCAAAACAACGTCCCGGTGCCGCCGCACCGCCAGCCGATAGCAAGCGACGTAACATTCCGCCGGAAATGGCAGAGAAGCTGAAGAATATGAGTCCAGATGAACGCCGCGCCTGGTTCCAGCAAAACGGCAGCAAGAAAGACAAGCCAGCGGCCTCAACCAACTAAGCCAGCATCATGAATCCATCACGCATCTTTATCGAGCGTCCAGTTGCCACTTCGCTCTTGATGCTTGCGATCCTGCTGGCTGGCTTGCTGGCCTACCGGCTACTACCTTTGTCTGCATTACCGGAAGTCGATTACCCGACCATCCAGGTCACGACCTTGTATCCGGGCGCCAGCCCGGATGTCATTTCGACGACGGTCACTGCTCCATTGGAACGCCAGTTTGGCCAAATGCCAGGTCTGAACCAAATGACCTCGACCAGCTCCGGCGGCGCTTCGGTCATCACATTGCGCTTTTCACTGGGTCTGTCACTGGATGTAGCTGAACAGGAAGTACAGGCAGCGATCAACGCAGGTAGCAATTTGCTGCCTAGCGATTTGCCGATGCCGCCTATCTATAGCAAGGTCAATCCAGCCGATGCGCCGGTTCTGACGATAGCGATTACCTCGCCAACGCTGCCTATTATTAAAGTGCACGACCTAGTGGAAAACCGCCTGGCGCCAAAGTTGTCGCAAGTCGATGGTGTCGGTCTGGTCAGCATTGCCGGTGGCCAGCGCCCTGCGGTGCGCATACAAGGTAATCCGCAAGCTTTGGCTTCACTCGGTTTATCGCTGGACGATATCCGTACCGCCATCGTTGCTGCCAACGTGAATCAGGCTAAAGGTAGTTTTGATGGTGCGCAACGCGCCTCAACTATCGATGCGAACGACCAGTTGAAGTCTGCCGCCGAGTATCAAAATCTGATCATTGCGTGGAAGAACGGTAATCCGCTGCGCCTGAGCGACGTCGCGACTATAGTCGATGATGCGGAAAATCTGCGCTTGGCCGCATGGGTAGATCGCACGCCTGGCGTGATCTTGAATGTACAACGTCAGCCGGGCGCGAACGTGATCGAAACCGTAGATCGCGTCAAAGCCTTGCTCCCCAAGTTACAAGCCTCGCTGCCTGGTTCAGTCGATGTGCAAGTGATTGCCGATCGTACTACCACCATCCGTGCCTCGGTTAACGATACGCAGTTTGAGTTGCTGCTCGCGATCGCGCTGGTGGTGATGGTGATCTTCCTGTTCCTGCGCAGTGCATCCGCCACAATTATTCCGAGCGTGGCCGTACCGTTGTCATTGATCGGTACCTTCGGCGTGATTTACCTCGCCGGCTTCTCCATTAATAACCTGACGCTGATGGCGCTGACCATCTCGACCGGCTTCGTGGTCGATGATGCGATTGTGATGATCGAGAATATCGCGCGCTTCGTTGAAGAAGGCGACTCGCCGATGGAAGCGGCGCTGAAAGGTTCGAAACAAATCGGTTTCACGATTATTTCGCTAACGGTGTCATTGATCGCCGTATTGATTCCGCTGTTGTTCATGGGCGATGTAGTCGGCCGTTTATTCCACGAATTCGCGATTACGATGGCGGTCGCCATCCTGATTTCGGCTGTCGTATCGCTGACTTTGACGCCGATGATGAGCGCCCGCCTGCTGCGCCCTGAACATGAAAACAAACCTGGCCGTATTGGCAAATGGAGTGAAGAGCAATTCAATCGTATGGTCGCCGCTTACGGTCGTGCGCTGGTGTGGGTGTTGGACAGACCACGCGCTACGTTGGGCGTATTCGGTCTGACGCTGGTGCTGACGGCCTTGCTGTATGTAGTCGTGCCGAAAGGTTTTTTCCCGGTACAGGACACTGGCTTGATCCAGGTCATTACCGAAGCCACACAAACCAGTTCATTTGAAGCGATGTCGCGTAAACAGCAAGCACTGGCCGATGTCATTTTGAAAGACAAGGATGTCGATCACCTCGCCTCCTTCATCGGCGTCGATGGTGCGAATCCGACACTCAGTACCGGACGCATGCAGATCACGCTCAAGCCATTTGCTGAGCGCAGTGACTCTGCTTCAGACATTATTCGCCGTCTGAATGAATCTACCTCACGCCTGCCCGGCATTACTGCCTATATGCAGCCGGTACAGGATTTGACGATCGAAGATCGCGTCTCCAAAACCCAGTATCAGTTCCTGCTCAGCTCGCCGGACTCAAATGATCTGGCCAAGTCCAATGACTTATTACTGGCAAGCCTGAAAAACATTCCTGAGTTGGTCGATGTGGCCAGCGATTTGCAGAATCAGGGCTTGCAGACTTATGTACAGATAGACCGTGAAGCCGCCGGGCGTCTTGGTGTGACGGTCGCTGCCATTGATACGGCCTTGTACAACGCCTTCGGCCAGCGCCTGATTTCCACCATCTATACGCAATCCAGCCAGTACCGCGTGGTGCTGGAAGCGGAAGCCGGACGCCGTCGCGGCCCTGTTTCGCTGGAAGGGTTGTATGTGCCGGTGACAAACAACAATAATAATAGTTTGAACGGCACCGGCGGCACGAGTGCCACGGTCGTTTTTAACGCCACCGGACAAGTACCGCTGACTTCGGTCGCGGAAATCATAGAACGTCCTACCGCACTGGCGATCAACCATGTGGCGCAATTCCCATCGGCTACGATCTCGTTCAATCTGGCGCCGGGTGCCTCGCTCGGCAAGGCGGTCGATGCAATCAAGGCAGAAGAAGCCAAGTTGAACCTGCCACCTAGCGTGGAAACCAGCTTCCAGGGTGCCGCCGAAGCCTTCCGCGCATCGCTTAGTAGCACCTTGATGCTGATTCTGGCTGCGGTAGTCACCATGTATATCGTGCTGGGCGTGCTGTATGAAAGCTATATCCATCCGATCACCATCTTATCTACC
This sequence comes from Pseudomonadota bacterium, assembly GCA_040390795.1. GTDB lineage: Bacteria > Pseudomonadota > Gammaproteobacteria > Burkholderiales > Burkholderiaceae_D > Oxalicibacterium. Next base: position 38,145 of record JAZJXV010000002.1, read on the forward strand.
CTGCCTTCGGCCGGCCTCGGTGCTTTGCTTGCTCTGTTGGTGGCCGGCCAGGATCTGGGCATCGTTGGCATCATCGGTATCGTGCTACTGATCGGTATCGTCAAAAAGAACGCGATCATGATGATCGATTTCGCTTTGTATGCGGAACGCGAAGAACATCTGGCACCACGCGAAGCAATCTACAAAGCGTGCCTGTTACGCTTCCGCCCTATTCTGATGACCACCATGGCAGCTTTACTCGGTGCCTTGCCGCTAATGCTGGGTACCGGTGCCGGACATGAATTGCGTCATCCATTGGGCGTGACCATGGTCGGTGGCCTGATCGTCAGCCAGTTGCTAACACTGTTTACGACACCGGTGATTTACCTCGGTTTTGCCAAACAGGCGCAACGACTGAAAGAATGGCAAGAGCGCCGCGCTGCAGCACGTGCCGCAGGTGGAAGCGCTACGTGAATATCTCTGCGCCCTTTATTGCACGGCCAGTCGCGACGACGCTGATCACGATAGGTATCGCTCTGGCCGGCATGTTGGGCTTTGGCTTGCTGCCGATTGCGCCTTTGCCACAAGTGGACTTCCCGACTATTTCGGTCAGTGCTTCGCTGCCAGGCGCCAGTCCGGATACGATGGCTGCCACCGTTGCGACACCATTGGAACGCGCGCTCGGTAGCATCGCCGGTGTCAACGAGATTACTTCACGCTCGTCGCTGGGTTCGACCAATGTGGTGCTGCAATTCGACCTCAACCGCGATATTGATGGCGCGGCGCGTGATGTGCAGGCGGCGATCAATGCGGCGCGCACGCTGCTACCGACCGGCATGCCGAGCAACCCGACTTACCGCAAGGTGAATCCGGCAGCCGCACCTATCATGATCATCTCGCTGACCTCCGATACGCTGACGCGCGGTCAGATGTATGACGCGGCCTCGACCATATTGGCGCAGCGCCTATCGCAGGTTGAAGGTGTAGGCCAGGTCAATGTAGGCGGCGGTGCCTTACCTGCGGTGCGGGTGGAATTGAATCCGGACAAGCTCGCGGCCATCGGTATCTCGCTCGACAATGTCCGTACCGCCATTACCAATACCAATGCGAATCGCCCCAAAGGTTCGGTTGAACTGGATGATCAGTATTGGCAGATAGGTGCGAATGACCAGGCGCGTACTGCTGCTGAATATGCGCCGGTTGTGATCAGCTATCGTGATGGTGCTTCGGTGCGCTTGCGCGATGTCGCGAATGTGGTCGATTCCGTGCAAGACGTGCGCAACTACGGTCTCGCCAACGGCAAACCGGCGATCGTCATGTTCCTGTTGAAGGAACCGGGCGCCAACATCATAGAAACCGTACAAAACGTACGTGACATCTTGCCGCGCCTGCAAGCTTCGATCCCGCAAGCGATAAAGATGGACGTCATCACTGACCGCACACCAACGATCAAGGCTTCGTTGCGTGAAGTCGAACGTTCTATGGGCATCGCGGTGGGCTTGGTGATCCTGGTCGTGCTGCTCTTTCTGCGTAACTGGCGCGCGACGTTGATCCCGGCGGTTGCCGTACCCGTCTCGCTGGCTGGCACCTTCGGCGTCATGTATTTATGTGGTTATAGTCTGGATAACCTATCAGCTATGGCATTGACGGTGGCGACCGGCTTCGTGGTCGATGATGCGATCGTCGTACTTGAAAACATCACACGCTATATAGAGCAAGGTTTAACGCCGCGCGAGGCCGCGCTGAAAGGCGCGCGTGAAATCGGTTTTACCGTCGTGTCGATCAGCCTGTCATTGATCGCAGTCTTCATCCCCTTGCTGATGATGGGTGGCGTAGTTGGTCGTCTGTTCCGTGAATTTGCGGTGGTGCTAACAGCGGCAATTCTCGTCTCGATGGTCGTATCACTGACCACCACGCCGATGATGGCCGCCACCCTGCTCAAGCAAAACACTAAAAAGCGCAAGCCCGGACGTGTCATGCAATGGTTTAATCGCTTCAATCGCGCCGTCCTGCGCGGTTACCGGCATACACTGATCTGGACCTTGCGACATCAACCACTGGCCATTCTGGTCTTGCTGGCGGTAGTAGCGCTGAATGTTCATCTCTACGTTACGATTCCGAAGACCTTCTTCCCGCAGCAGGATACCGGCGTCTTGATCGGCGGCGTGCAAGCGGATCAAGGCAGCTCCTTCCAGATGATGCAAAAACGTCTGGATACATTTTCGACCATCATCCGTTCCGATCCAGCAGTTGCCAACGTCAGCGGTAACACTGGCGGTGGTCAGAGTAACTTCGCCATGTTTTACATCACGCTTAAACCTTTGGCCGAACGCAAGGTTTCTGCCGATGTCATCATTGCTCGACTGCGCAAACAGCTGGCGCATGAACCAGGTGCCAACCTCTTCATGGTGCCGGTGCAGGATATTCGTATCGGTGGCCGCCAATCGAACGCGCAGTACCAGTACACGCTGCAGGCAGATACCATCGAAGATCTGCGCACCTGGGATCCGCTGATACGCAATGCATTGTCGCAAATACCTGAGCTGACGGACGTTAACTCCGACCAGCAAGACAAAGGTATGCAAACGTCGTTGGTAATAGACCGTGATGCCGCCGCGCGCCTCGGCATCAGCGTCGCCACAATAGACAGCACCCTCAACAATGCCTTCGGCCAGCGTCAGGTCGGTGTGATCTACAATCCGCTCAATCAATACCGGGTGGTGATGGAATTGGCTCCCGAATTCCTGCAAGGGCCGGAAACCCTGAAACGCCTGTACGTGACCAGCAGTAGCGGCGCACAAGTGCCCTTGTCCGCTTTCACCCGAGTCGAAACCACGAATACGCCTTTGGCGGTCAGCCATCAAAGCGGTACGCCTGCGTCCACCATCAGCTTCAACTTGCCTTTGGGTGTGTCGCTGTCGGATGCTACGGTCGCTATCAATAATGCGATAGGCAAGTTGGGCGTGCCGGTTTCAGTACGCGGCGGTTTCCAGGGCACGGCAAATGCCTTCCAGGAATCACTGTCTTCACAACCACTGCTGATAGGCGCGGCCATCATCGTGATTTATCTGGTGCTAGGCATACTGTATGAAAGCCTGATCCATCCGATTACGATTCTTTCAACCCTGCCTTCGGCCGGTGTTGGTGCCCTGCTTGCATTGAAAATGTTCAATACCGAGTTCTCTATCATTGCGTTGATCGGCGTGATCCTGCTAATTGGCATCGTCAAGAAGAACGCGATCATGATGATCGACTTTGCGATTACACGGCAACGCCACGGCACAGTTGGCGCCGGTCCTGCGATTTATCGTGCCGCGCTATTACGCGTACGACCTATTTTGATGACCACCTTCGCTGCCATTTTCGGTGCGCTGCCACTGGCTTTGGGTAGCGGCGACGGTGCTGAATTACGCCAGCCATTAGGCATTGCCATCGTTGGCGGCTTGATACTGAGCCAGTTACTGACGCTTTACACGACACCTGTCGTCTTTGTGCTGATGGACAAGCTGCGCCGCGACAAGCATAAGCACAGCCCGGCTCCACAATTGGCTACAGCCTGAGTTTTAAAGGATTTTTTATGCGCCCCTACCTCTTATTAATCGCGCCCACCCTACTGCTGGCAGCTTGCGCCACTGCACCTACTCCGCCGCCTGTGGCAGCCGCTCCGTCGCAGTACAAAGAAGCCGGACTGTGGCAAGAAGGAACTGCCAATAGCGCGCCGAACGTGCCGGATGATTGGTGGACCTTGTTCCAGGACCCAGTCCTGAACGATCTGGAAAGCAAGCTGGTAGTCGGTAATGAAAACCTTAAGTCGCTGGTGGCCCAAGTTGCCGCCGCACGTGCCGCGGTCGCTGCCAGTTATAGCGCGCGCCTCCCGACCTTATCGGTAGGACTGGACGGCACGCGCAGCAGCAACGCGACCAGTACCACGCGTTCGACTGCGGTACAAAACCCAAGCAATAACGTTTCCCTATCCGGTAATGCCAGTTGGGAAGTCGACCTCTGGGGGCGTCTGGCGCAAGCCACCACCGGTGCGCAAGCCAGCTTGCAAGCCAGTGTTGACGATCTGGCTGCGGCGCGCTTATCAGCTCAAGCTACGCTGGCGCAAACCTACTTTTCATTACGTACCGCAGATGCGCAGATGGTCGTACTTGAGCGTAGTGTCACGGCCTACCAGCGTTCACTGGACCTGACGCAGTTCCGCTATGGCGGCGGCGTGGCCGCACGAGTAGATGTCTTGCAGGCACAAACTCAACTCAAGGCAGCGCAGGCGCAACTGGCAGAAGCCGTCGCGCAGCGCGCCATACTCGAACACGCAATTGCCGTATTGCTGGGCGTACCGCCTTCGGCGCTGGCACTAGAGCGTAATGCGGCCTTGCCACAAGCACCGCTGGTACCGCAGATGCTGCCGGCCACCTTACTGGAGCGTCGGCCGGATATTGCTGCTGCACAAAGACGGGTCGCCGCGGCCTATGCCCAGATCGGCGTCACTCATGCCGCCTACTTCCCGTCACTCATACTGTCGGCGGGTGGCGGTTACCAGAATAGTTCGCTGAACAACCTGATCAGCGCACCTAACCTGTTCTGGTCGCTGGGCGCATCCGTGGCACAGGCTATTTTCGATGGCGGGCAAAGACAGTTGGCCAGCGCACAAGCACAAAGCACCGCTGATCAAGCCACATCGACTTACCGCCAAACCGTGCTGACGGCTTTACAGGAAGTAGAAGATAATCTGATCCTCGCCGCGCAACTGCAGCAAGAAGCACAGTTGCAGCGAGAAAGTCTGGAAGCCGCGCAACGTACGCTGGAAATTACGCTGGACCAATACCGCGCCGGCACTGTCAGCTATTTAAATGTAGTCATCGCGCAGAACACAGCGCTGACGAGTGAGAACAGCTTGCTCAGCACGCAGAACCGTCAATTGGCCGCAGTCAACATATTGCTGAAGAACATCGCCGGTCGCTGGGAAGTCGATAATCCGAATGCTAGCAAAGCCAAGCAAGAAGCGAAAATAGAATAAATTCAAATACTTGCAAGAGTATTTGAATGTAAATTAGCTAAAGTAAATCATGACCAGATTATCCATCCTGCAATACCCCGACGAGCGTCTGCACACCGTCGCGCAGCCGGTACAGCAGATCAATCAGGATATCCGCCGCCTGGTCGCAGACATGACCCAGACCATGTATGCGGTCGATGGCATAGGTTTGGCGGCAACACAGGTCGATGTGCACCTGCGAGTCATCGTCATCGACGTATCCGAGAAGCAAAACAAGCTATTGGTATTGATCAATCCGACCATCATCAAGGCAGGTGGTAGCGCAGAGTTTGAAGAAGGCTGCCTATCCGTGCCTGACGTGTATGAAACGGTCAAACGCGCTGCCTGGATACATGTTCGTGCGCTGGACCTGAATGGCAAAACCATCGATGTCCAGGCCGAAGGTTTGCAGGCCATGTGCATACAGCACGAGATGGATCACCTGCAAGGCATGGTCTTTGTCGAACATTTGTCGCCACTGAATCAGCGGCGGATACTCTCCACTTTGGCCAAATCAGCCAAACCACGCCGGGCTCCGACCCGCGCTTGAAGTAAGTCACTTCATCGATTTAAAGAATTTCCCATCACGAGGTTTCCCCTAAGCTCTGCGCAAAAAATCTGTGCATTAGTCAAATCTGCTATAAATGCAGGTCCGAGCAGTGGAGCCTACCGCTGCCGTTTATAACAATTAACGAGACATTTTGACTATGCTGAGAGCCACTGCATCCCTTTTTCTATTGATCGTTTCCACCCAAGCAATTCCCGCCTTTGCGCAACAAGCCAGCCCTCGCGACGAGTTCTTCTGGCTGGGTGAGATTAACAAGGCCACGACTGTCATCAACTCCGAGGAAGGATTACTGGACAAGTCGATGGTGCCACGCATTACCTCAGGTCTGACCAAAGTAATTAATAACGGCAACCAGCCAGGTGGCAAACGCCCGGCTCGGGTCATTGAGTTTGAACCCTTATTGATTGAAGCGGCTGGAGTGGAAGTGACTTTGCTACATGCAGGTCGCTCAAGCCAGGATATGCATGCCACCGCGCGCGCAGCAATCATGCGGGAAGACATGCTTAGATTGGCCGGCCAGCTTAACAAGACATCCAACACCATCGTCAAATTGGCCGAACGGCACGTTAATACCGTCGTTCCTAATTACACGAATGGCGTGGCGGCCCAGCCCAATAGTTATGGCCACTACCTGTTTGGATACGCCGCCGGGCTGGATCGGGATGCGCAACGCATACGCGAAGGCTATACGCGCCTCGATCGCTCACCGATGGGAACAACTGTTTTGAATGGCAGCAGTTGGCCACTGAACCGCAGCAGGATGGCGGATTACCTCGGCTTTTCCACCATAGTGGATAACGCCTATGACGCTGGCCAGATTGCTTCGGTGGATTATCCGGTCGAAGCCGGCTCGATAGTCACAAGCATCGCGTTGCATGCAGGCGGTTTCATAGAAGACATCATGACCCAGTACGCTCAACCTCGGCCCTGGATACTGCTGCAGGAAGGTGGCGCAAATACATACGTCTCAAGCGCAATGCCGCAAAAACGCAATCCGGGCTTACTCAACTCAACAAGACAAAATGCGTCCACTGCTATCACTCTTGCAATGGGCCCCATCCTGCAAGCGCACAATATTCCTCCAGGCATGATGGATGCGAAGGATGCCAAGACGAATAGCGCAATGATCAACAGTGCCATCAAGGTATTGCAGAACTGGGACACCATCCTGAACGCCTTGGTCATCAGCCCTGAACGCGCGCTGGAAGAGTTGAATAGCGACTGGACGGCTTCGCAGGAATTGGCCGATGTCTTGATGCGGAAGTACAAATTGCCATTCCGTGCCGGCCATCATTTCGCTTCAGAGATCGTGGACTACGCGAAAGCAAACAACATCAAGCCTAGCGAGTTCCCATATAGCGAGGCAAAGCGTATTTACGCAGAAGCCCTTAAAGGACACGGTAATGAGGAATTACCGATGAGTGAGGAAGAGTTCCGCGCAACGCTGAATCCCATCACCATCATCAAGAACCGCGCAACTGCTGGCGGCCCTCAGCCAGCTGAAATGGATCGCATGCTGAAAGCCGCAAAACAAAGACTTGCCCAACAAGATGCATGGATGAAGGAAAAGCAGACCCGTATCAATTCTTCATTAGCCAAACTTGACCAGGATTTTGACAAACTTGCAAAGAGCAACAAATAAGTAGTCGGGAAGCAATTGTTAATTAATACTATTTTGTTTAAATTCAAATAGATATCAAATCTATTTAAATTTAATTATTAAGAAATTTAACCTACATTATCTTGCGCTAAACACGCTTCTACCTTGGCCATAGCGCCAGTTGCCGGGTGCCTGAGCTTGCTAATGCGCCCGACTAAAACCTCTCGTAACTGTTCCGGTTCTAGTTTGTGTTGTACAAGAAACGAGTCCGGGACTTCTATTTCCGCAGTCACTATTCCCTGCTCCCGAGAAATCGTGAGCCCGGTCACTTTGCCGAATAAATCGATTTGCAAGCCGGTGATCGGATTGCGGATATCGATAAAACGCGGTTCTATCGCGTTGATGAATTGCTGCTCATTCAAGGCATTCAATACCGGGAAGCAACCCGAAACTTCAATTAATGTTTTCATTTTCGCTCAAAGACTCAAGGTGTCTGTTGCGCCAATATCGCTGCCAACAATCCCGGGAATCGACTTTCAATGTCGACACGCCGCAGCGTGTTCATGTGCATGGTGCCGGTGTTTTCCGTGAGGACCAGACCGGACTCGCGTAGCACCTTGAAATGATGGGACACAGTCGATTTGGGACGTCCACCATCCAGCTCACCGCAGGACGCGGTTTCCACGCGGGCAAGATGCCGAACTATGTCCAAGCGTATCGAATCGCTCAAGGCGTACAGCACGCGTTCGAGCGATAACTCATCGGCAGCAGGATGTTTAAATGGGCGCATAAGCAGCATCATACACTTTCAGCTATACTTCTTCCATTGTTCGTATATATACGAACTAACGAAGTAATGTCACTCACTTATTTAAGGTCACCATGTCCGCCCTATTTCAGCCATACACACTCAAAGACGTCACCCTCCGTAATCGCATTGCAATTCCACCTATGTGCCAGTACATGGCCGTTGATGGCATGGTCAATGACTGGCATCTGGCGCATTACTCCAGTCTGGCGCGCGGCGGCGCCGGCCTGGTAATTGTTGAAGCGACTGCGGTTGCGCCCGAAGGACGCATCACCCCTGCTTGCACCGGCATCTGGAATGAAGAGTTGGCGCAAGCCTTTGTACCTGTCGTGCAGGCAATCAAGGCAGCAGGTTCAGTACCGGGAATCCAGATCGCACATGCAGGACGCAAGGCCAGCGCCAACCGTCCATGGGAAGGCGATGATCATATCGACGAAGGCGACGCACGCGGTTGGCAAACCATCGCGCCGTCAGCGATCTCATACGGCAAAGGTTTGCCTAAACAACCACAAGCGATGAGCCTGGATGACATTGCCCGCGTACAACAGAACTTCGTTGATGCTGCCGTACGTGCACGCGACGTGGGCTTTGAATGGCTGGAGCTGCATTTCGCACATGGTTATCTGGCACAAAGTTTCTTTTCGGAACATTCGAACCAGCGCGATGACATTTATGGCGGCAGCGCCGAAAACCGCGCTCGCTTCCTGCTGGAGACATTACGTGCAGTACGCGCAGTCTGGCCGGAAAACCTGCCACTGACCGTGCGCTTTGGTGTGATCGAATACGACGGACGCGATGAACAAACGCTGCTTGAATCGATAGCACTGATACGTGAATTTAAAAAAGCCGGCATGGACATGGTCAGCGTCAGCGTCGGATTCACGATTCCAGAAACATCGATTCCCTGGGGGCCAGCATTCTTGGGGCCTATCGCAGAACGCGTGCGTCGCGAAGCAGATGTGCCGGTATCGTCGGCATGGGGTTTCGGCACGCCGGAGATCGCCTCACGCGTCGTCGAAGAAGAGCAATTGGATCTCGTCATGGTAGGACGCGCGCATCTGGCCAATCCACACTGGAGCTATGCGGCAGCGAAAGAACTCAATGTCGAGCGTGCATCGTGGACCTTGCCAGCGCCCTACGCGCATTGGCTGGAACGTTATTAATCAATTGCCCGGAGATTGTGTGCAGCAGCGGCGTCATCCGTCGCTGCTGCCTCAGCTTCGCACGTCAACTGGATGACTTACTCTTCTTGCGCAAGAAGAGTATTTGAGCAGTCACTCCAATGACAAGAGTAGCTGCGAGACCGGCCAGTGATCCGAGAAGCAATGGAGATTTTGGATCAGTCACAAATGGATGGCCGTTCGGAACGCGGCGCAGCGTTTCGCTTACGGTAGGAACCATCAATAAAAAGGCAGTAAGACTGAGGCAAATCGTTTCGATGTAAATGGCTGCTCGTCCCAAAGAAGTCATGCGCCCTATTCCATAGCCAATCACCAAAAACAGAATGGTAGCTATGGCAATGCCATAACTCACTGTTTGATGCGCAACAAGAAATACCGTCATCGCGCCTATAAGCATCGAAATAAAGTACGCAATGCCTGCTCCATTACGAGGTGTAATCCTGCCATACCGTACAAACATGTATATGGCTAAAGGAATGGCAGGCAGGCTGCCAAGTGTATGTAACCAGCCTAGGGGCGATATTCCAAACATGGTGATTCCTTTCGTCTTTTGACCAAATGAAGCTGCAAATTAAAAACAATGTATCCAACCAGTATCCCTACTAGTTGGTAGATAAAAAAGCGAAATTGTGCCTACAACCATTGATCGCCTCAGATTTCCAGAAGACGCTTCAGCAGTGGTTGAGTGATCACACCGAACATTTTCGCGTCGTCGTAAGCACGCGCTGAGAGCATTGCACCATGAACCGTGGCCATAAAACCTTCGGCTTCAATGCCGGCTGATGTAGTTAGTCGAATCTTGCCTTGTGCTACACCACGCTCCAGGACAGAAGCCAACCAAGTTGACAGCGTCCCAAAATGGGCACGTACTTCGAGTGCGACCTCTTCAGGAAGAACAGGTAATTGAGTTGCAAGCAGTGCACATACGCAGAACGGGGCACTAGAGTCAGCGATGCAGGATTCCCAATATTGAATGTACGCACGAAGCTGCTCAACTGGATCGGGAACATTACGCTCTAACTCAGCTATACCCAGCTGAGCTTCCCATCGATAGTTAACTATCAGTGCGCGAACCAAATTCGATTTGGTTGGAAAATGATGATGAATGGTCGCATTGCGCACCCCAACCACTTTGGCAATATCGGCGTAACTGAAGCCGTTATAACCGCCGGAAATTATCAGCGTACGGGCGCAGTTAATGATTTCGTCGGATGTGTTGTTTGGTTTCATTTCGAGCAGTCTACATACTAGTAGGTATGGAGTCAAGTTAATCGACCTGCTGTGTCCGTTGCTGTTTAACAAAATATTGCTAATAGTAAATTCTATTTTTGACAAGAAAATCCCGGACAAAGAGAGGAGTTGTTATAGAATTCGCGCTTCCCTGCTCTTTCACCGCCTCTTGCTCCCTATTGCCGTAGAGAATGAAAACCAAGCTCGCGCCAACTATCCGCTCAAAGCTGGTTTTACTCGTAATGGCATGCGTGGTGCCCGCGGCGTTAATGGCCGTGCTGCTGATTGCACATGATTATCAACGTGCGCGCGACCAATTACTGCTCAACTCGCTAGGCACGGCACGCGCAATGATGTCGGCCGTTGACCGCGATTTCGCCAGCATCGAATCCTCACTGACAGCACTCGCAACCTCCCCTTATCTCGACTCAGATGACTTGAGCGACTTCTACATGCAGGCGCAAGAAGTGTTGAGAAACCAGCGAGATCAGTCTGATATCAACATCGCTCTTGCCGACGTTACTGGGAAACAGCTTCTCAATACACGCCGCACCTTCGGTGATCCGCTGGACGGGAAAAGAAGATTTATTCAACTGGAAACGCTGTTCAAAACGGGGCAGCCTGTAATTTCCAATTTGTTCCGTGGCGATATCACGCAGCGGAATATGTTCGCCATAGGCGTCCCTGTTTTAAATCAGGGAAAAGCGCGCTACAGCCTCAGCGCAGGCATCTTCCCAGAGCGCTTTGACAAATTACTGCGACAACAAGAAATGCCAGAAGGCTGGATCGCTGCGATTTTTGACGGCACAGGCACCATCGTCGCCAGAACTGGTAACAGCCCGCACCTGATCGGTAAAAAAGGCGTACCAGAGGTAGTCGAGCACTTATTAGCCAGTAAAGAAGACATGTTTGAAAGCGTGACTTACGACGGCGTAGCAGTGCAAACCGTCTTCAGCCGTTCCAAGCTTTCGCATTGGTCGCTGGCGATCGGGATTCCGACCAAGAACATCGTGCACGAATTGCGCTATACCTTGTTCTGGCTGATTTTTGCCACCATCGCTCTCTTGGCGAGCAGCGTAACCGCCGCATGGTTGATAGGCGGGCGTATCGCCGATTCCATTCATGGCTTGACCGGTCCAGCTCTGGCGCTAGGTACAGGCGAAATTGTCACCGTTCCGCCGCTACATTTACGGGAAGCAGATGAAGTTGGCGCATCACTGGTCCGCGCATCAGAAATGCTGCATCAAGCCCAGCACCAAGCCAATCATGATGAACTGACCGGCTTGGCGAATCGCACTTTGTTCCATGAAATCGTCGGCCAGCAACTGACATTGTGCGAACGTAATAATGCTGTCTTATCTATCCTTTATATTGATCTGGATGGATTCAAGGCAATTAATGACGAATACGGCCACGAAACCGGCGACAAACTATTACGTACTGTAGCGGCGCGCCTCAAAGCTGGCAGTCGTCACTCGGATGTCGTGGCGCGTCTGGGCGGCGATGAGTTCGCAATGGTGATGGTCGGCGCGCATATGGAAGATGCCAGCATTGTTGCGGAAAAATTGATTGAAAGCGTGTCTGCGCCGTATGTCATCAGTGACACCTTGACTGCACATATTTCCGCCAGTATCGGTGTCGCCGCCTATCCTGATTCAGGCACCACCAGCGAAGCAATATTGCATCGTGCGGATGGAGCTATGTATAAGGCAAAGAGTCTGGGACGGCGACGCGTAGCGATAGCCACGACAGGCTGATTTAATAGACAAGAACAATATTTACCTGGAAGGTAATCGAAGAATGAAAATAAAAGAGATGCCTTTTATCCGCGACCTCCGATCCAGCGGCAATACCTCACCGCTGCTTGCATGCACATTATTTACGCTGGGTTTATTCGCTATTGGCTTGGGTAGCACGAGCGCATACGCCGCTCGACCGATGATTACAGATGATGCGCGTATCGTCGATGCTAAAGCCTGCCAAGTCGAAAGCTGGGTCAAAGACAATAAAGGCAGCACCGAATACTGGGCCATCCCTGCCTGCAACTTCACCGGCAATCTGGAAGTGGAGTTACCAGGATTTAGTAGACAGGAGTAGCATTCGACCTGTAACTAAAG
>JAZJXV010000003.1:0-154002 GCA_040390795.1 Pseudomonadota bacterium
GTGTGCGGTGAAAGTCGCACGCACGGTTCTTAGGGGGGAGAGATTCCAGTAATGGATTTCTCCTACCCTACACAACAATCGGCGGCAGGCGCCAACCTAGCCGCCGTTTTCAATTATGGCAATCAAACACTTTCTGCAGTTTTCCGATTTAACGCTAGATGAATTCGAGCACGTGATCGAACGCACCCGTGTCATCAAGCGCAAATTCAAGAACTACGAGCCCTACCATCCGCTGGCTGACCGTACGCTGGTGATGGTGTTCGAAAAGAATTCCACCCGTACCCGCCTGTCCTTTGAAGCCGGCATGCACCAGCTCGGCGGCGCGGCGATTTATCTGAACACGCGCGACAGCCAGCTTGGTCGCGGTGAACCGGTAGAAGACGCGGCGCAAGTGATGTCCCGTATGTGCGACGTCATCATGATCCGTACCTTCGGCCAAGACATCATTGAGCGTTTCGCTGCCAATTCGCGCGTACCAGTGATCAATGGTCTGACCAATGAACATCATCCTTGCCAGGTTCTGGCCGACGTATTCACCTTCATTGAGCATCGCGGCTCGATCAAAGGTAAAACCGTGGCCTGGATAGGCGATGCCAACAATATGTTGTACTCGTGGTTACAGGCAGCGCAGGTATTCGATTTCCATGTCAATGTTTCCACACCCAAAGGTTACGAAATCGATCCGACCTTGATCGCCGCCGACAATACGCATTACACGCTGTTTGCAGCACCATCCGATGCATGTGTAGGCGCGCATCTGGTCACGACCGATGTCTGGACCAGCATGGGCTTCGAAGAAGAAAACGCAGCACGCCTGAAAGCCTTCGACGGCTGGATCGTCGATGCAGCCAAAATGAAACGTGCACAGCCTGATGCCTTGTTCATGCACTGCCTGCCGGCGCATCGCGGTGAAGAAGTCGCCGCCGAAGTCATCGACGGACCTCAATCGGTCGTCTGGGACGAAGCAGAAAACCGCCTGCATGCGCAAAAAGCACTGCTCGAATATCTCGTCCTGGGCAAACTCAATTAATTAAAGACTCAGTTAGCTCAGCTAATTCATCAGCTCAAGTTCCAACTGACCCACAATCACATTCCACGCAAGCGAAGCAAACACCATGTCGAATATTCTCCAATCCGTTCCAGTCAATCAAAAAGTAGGTATCGCCTTTTCCGGTGGTCTCGACACCAGCGCGGCCTTGCACTGGATGCGTCAAAAAGGCGCGATCCCTTATGCATACACTGCGAATCTGGGTCAGCCTGACGAAACCGACTACAACGCGATTCCGGAAAAAGCCAAAGCATACGGCGCTGAACTGGCACGTTTGATCGATTGCCGCGAACAACTGGTTGCTGAAGGTATTGCAGCGCTGCAAAGCGGCGCGTTCCACATCTCGACCGCTGGTGTTACCTACTTCAATACCACGCCATTGGGTCGTGCAGTTACCGGCACCATGCTGGTCGCCGCGATGAAAGAAGACAACGTCGACATCTGGGGTGATGGCAGCACATTCAAAGGCAATGACATCGAGCGTTTCTATCGCTACGGCTTGTTGATGAATCCGGCGCTGCGCATTTACAAACCTTGGCTGGATGATACCTTCATCAACGAACTCGGCGGTCGCAAGGAAATGTCGGAATTCCTGATCAAGTCCGGCTTCGACTACAAGATGTCGACTGAGAAAGCGTATTCGACCGACTCCAACATCCTCGGTGCGACGCATGAAGCGAAAGATTTGGAAGAACTGAGCAGCGGCATGCAGATCGTCGAACCGATCATGGGTGTTGCATTTTGGCGCGACGATGTTGAAGTCAAACGCGAAAAAGTCACCGTACGTTTCGAAGAAGGCCGTCCAGTCGCATTGAATGGCGTCGTCTATTCCGACATGGTCGAACTGATGCTGGAAGCCAATCGTATCGGCGGTCGTCACGGTCTCGGCATGAGCGATCAAATTGAAAACCGCATCATCGAAGCGAAGAGCCGCGGCATCTACGAAGCTCCAGGCTTAGCACTGTTGTTCATTGCTTACGAACGTCTGGTCACCGGCATTCACAACGAAGACACCATCGAGCAATATCGCGAAAGCGGCCGTCGTTTGGGTCGCCTGTTGTATCAAGGTCGCTGGTTCGATCCGCAAGCCATCATGTTGCGTGAAGCAGCCCAACGCTGGGTCGCACGCGCAATCACAGGCGAAGTCACCATCGAACTGCGTCGCGGCAACGATTACTCCATCCTCAACACTGAGTCGGCCAATCTGACCTACGCGCCAGAACGTCTGTCGATGGAAAAAGTGGAAGATGCACCGTTCTCACCAGCTGATCGTATTGGTCAATTGACGATGCGTAATCTGGACATCACAGACACACGTCACAAGCTGGCTATCTACAGCAACGCCGGTCTGCTGACTGGCAACTCGTCTGTTGCGCTGCCTAGCTTTGAAAAAGATAAGAAATAATTCCTTCAACATTAAACATACACATCATGACTACTCAATTCGATAACGTTTCCGTCGTCAAAAAAGCCAACATCTACTTTGATGGCAAATGCGTGTCACACACCGTACTGTTCGCTGACGGCACCAAAAAAACCATCGGCATCATTTTTCCATCGACGTTGAAATTCAACACCGGTGCTGCAGAAATCATGGAATTGAATGCAGGCAAATGCCGCATTCGTCTGGCTGGTGCAACTGACTGGAACACCTACGAAGGTGGCCAGCAATTCGAAGTGCCGGCAAATTCGAGCTTCGATATTGAAACCGTAGACACACTGGACTACGTTTGCCATTTCATCTGACGCGTTTAATAAGACGTGTAAGACACAAATAAAAAAGCCCGGACTATCCGGGCTTTTTACTAAGAGCCAGCCTTATTCAGATTGGCTCGCAGGACTTCTACTTATAATAGATGCTGCATTAAAAATCAGGCGCTAGCCGCTGGTTTGAATTGACGATTTAAATTGATACAGCCAGCGCGATTCTGTCAGCTCGATAGCCTCGCTGGACCTACTTCCCAAGAAAGAAATATATGATCCTTGGCATTGATGTGGGCGGCACCCATACCGATTCGGTATTGATGCACAACCGCAAAATCATCCGCAAGTCCAAAGTATTGACCGACAAGAATGATATTTTAGGTTGCGTAATGCGCGCGACCCAAGCTGTCGCGAATGCTGACGATATTAAGCAGCTGCAGCGCATCGTGCTCAGCACCACGATTTCCACCAATGCCGTGGCACAGAACCAGCTTGATCCAGTCGGCCTGATAGTGATGAACGGACCTGGCGTTTCTCCCAAAGATTTGCCTCTCGCCGACAAGACGCATCTGATTGCCGGCTATATGAACCATCGCGGGATAGAAGCCGAAGCGCTGGAAGACGATGAACTGGAAGCGCTGAAACAGCAATTCCGCGCAGACAAGATTGAGAACCTGGCCGTGATCGGCAAGTTCTCTACCCGCAATCCGGTGCATGAACAGGAAGTCGGTGCCTGGTTCGCGGATCAATCCAGCCATGTTTCGCTCGGCCATCATCAATCCGGCGTGCTCAATTTTCCGCGTCGCATAGCTACCACTTACCTCAATGCCGCGATCTGGCGCCTGCACAGCCGCATGGTCGACCAGCTCACCAGCTATCTGCAAGAACTCGCAGTCGATGTTCCGCTCTTCATCCTGAAGGCTGACGGCGGCACCATAGGCATACAGCAATCGCGCAACTATCCGGTACAAACCATCCTATCCGGACCGGCTGCCACCATCATGGGCGTGCTGCCTTTCGTCTCATCCACGCAGGATTCGGTATCGATAGACGTCGGCGGCACCACCACCGACATCGCACTCTTCGCCGATGGCGCTCCACTGCTTGAACCGCAAGGCGTAGAGATCGAAGGACACAAAACCCTGATCCGCGGCCTGCTCACGCATTCAATGGCGCTCGGTGGCGACAGCCATGTACAGGTAGTCAATAGTGCATTGCAGATCGGTCCGGAACGCAAGGGCTCGGCGATGGCCTTCGATGGTCCGGTACCGACACCGACTGATGCCTTGATCACCCTCGGCCTAGCCGCCATCGGTGACAAAGCCAAGGCTTTAAAAGCGATGGAAAGCCTGGCGACCGCATTAAAGCAAACGCCACAACAAGTGGCGCAAGCCATTGTCGACAGCATGTGCGCCAGCATTGCCGCCAAGGTCACGCAAATGATTGCAGAGGTCAACAGCAAGCCGGTCTACACCATCCATGAACTGCTGGAAGGCAAAGTACTGAATCCGCAGCAATTGATCGCCGTCGGTGGCCCTGCTCCGTATATCGCCAAACAGGTGGGCGAATTGCTGGCCATGCCGGCGTTGGTGCCGCAGGATTCGGAAGTGATCAATGCCAGCGGTGCCGCGATGGCGCGTACCACGGTCGAATTGAATCTCCTGGCCGATACCGAATCGCAACAGCTGACCTTTGCCGAAGATGGCCGCAAGGTGCAGATCTCTGCACGCGCCACAGTCGATGACGTATGCGAGATCGGCAAAGAAAGATTGCTGGAAATCGCCAAGGCTGCCGGTGCACGCGATGAAGATCTGGAAGTCGAAATCGCTGACTGCCAGTCCTTCAACGTCATCCATGGTTATGCAACTACTGGCAAGAACATCCGCGTCCGGCTGCAGATCAAACCCGGCCTGATCAAACAAGTGAATGAGCAAGTGCAATGAACAAGCGTGAGGAAGACATCGTGAAGAAAAAAACAGGATTGGTATTTTTCCCGGCATTTGATTATGCGATTTCACCAACGCATCCGGAGCGTGAAGAGCGACTGCTGTACACGCAAGATCAGGTATTTGAAGAAGGCCTGCTGGACTTCGACAATATCAAGGAATTCAAACCCGGCGTCGCCACTGCTGAAGACATCCAGCGCGTGCACTTTTGCGTGCCCGGCATAGATGAGATCGTGCATGCCTCGCACCTGATCGCGGTCGGCGGCTGTATTACCGCAGCCGACAAGGTGATGACCAAGGAAGTCGATAATGCCTTCGCGCTGGTGCGCCCTTGTGGTCACCATTCATTCCGTGTCGTACATGGCAGCCGTGGCTTTTGCACGCTGAACATGGAAGCGATCATGGTCGAATACATCCGCCACAAATATGGCGTGAAGAAAATCGCGATCGTCGATACCGATTGCCATCATGGCGACGGTTCACAGGACATTTTCTGGCACGATCCGAATACGCTGTTCATCTCCATGCATCAGGATGGTCGTACGCTCTACCCGGGCTCAGGTTTTGCGGATGAACTGGGCGGGCCGAATGCCTTCGGCACCACGATCAACCTGCCGATGCCACCGGACACCTGCGAAGAAGGTTTTCTGTACGTGCTGGATGAAATCGTCATGCCTATCCTGGATGAATTCAAGCCGGACCTGATTATCAATTCGGCCGGACAGGATAACCACTACTCCGACCCAATCACCAATATGAAATTCACCGCGCATGGTTACGCAGTACTCAACCAGCGCCTGAAACCCGACCTGGCGGTATTGGAAGGCGGTTACTCGATCGAAACCGCACTGCCCTACATCAATACCGGCATCATCCTGGCGATGGCGGGCATGGATTTCAGCCATATCCAGGAACCCGACTACGATGCAGAAAGCCAGAAGCAGCCCGCCAACATTACTGCCTACTTGGAAAAATTGAAGGATGCGACTTTCCATCACTGGAACAATCGCCACGTGCTACGCGAACAGGTTTATCCGGAACAGGAATTCCACAAGCGCAGCATGGATGTCTATTACGATACCGATGGCATTCGCGAGACCATCAATGAAACGGTACGTTCCTGTCCGGATTGCGGCGGTACTGTCGTGATCGATTCGCGTTGCGACGATACGCACAATCACATCCTCGCAGTGCAAATCCCGCGTTATGTCTGCGCGCCTTGCCGTGCTTATGGTGAAGAGCAATACGCGAATGCGACCATCGGACGCTACACGCAAGTCTTCCTGCAAGACAAAGACAAGGATATTTACTTGTCCAAGTAAGGTGTCTACGTAAGGCTTCTTAAGCAATACAGATAGAGTGCCGGTTCAGGTTGAACCAGCACTCTTTTTTGAACTATCTAGCATTCCCTAATGCCTGCAGCACATCACTGCCGTAAGGCGACAGTAACCAGCCTACAACCGCACAATGCAGTACCACCGTCACCCAGTAAATACGCTGGAAGCTGGCCTTGCCAGTTTTATGCCGCAGGAATTTCTGCGCCAACAAGCCACCGGGCCAACCACCAAGAAAATCCAGCAAGTGCAGATTGTTTTCGCTGATACGCCACTCCCCCTTGCGCGCCGCCGATTTATCGATCGCATAAGCGACAAAGCTCAATAAGCTAAGCGCAAAATAGCTACCTACTACCGGCAATAAAATTTTCGTATCCATTATTTGCTTCTAAAATTTATTACTGAAATTTGCTTCCGAATTTTTTTCGGCAAATCAAAGGAAGATAGGTTCAGGTTCCAGTTGCACATCGAAACGTTGTACTACATCCGCCTGTATCGCTGCCGCCAGTTGAGCAATCTCGGCGCCACTGGCACCGCCGCGATTCACCAGCACCAGCGCCTGATTTTCATAGACGCCTGCAGCACCAGCGGTTTTACCTTTCCAGCCGCACTGATCTATCAACCAGCCTGCCGCCAACTTTACGCTGCCATCCGGTTGTGCGTAATTCACCATATTCGGATAGTGCTGCAACAAGGCATCGCGCTGCGCTGTCGTCACGACCGGATTCTTGAAGAAACTGCCGGCATTGCCTATCACTGCCGGATCCGGTAATTTGCGCGTGCGTATCGCGATAACAGCAGCACTAATGTCTTGCGCGGTCGGCTGCGTAATCGAACGTGCAGCCAATTCATTCGTTACATCGGCGTAACGAAGATTCGGCTGCCATTGCTTAGGCAAAGCGAAAGTCACATCAAGCACCACGGCTCTATCTCGCAAACGATGCTTGAAGACGCTATCGCGATAGCCAAACATGCACTCTGCTTTGTTCAGCGTCGTTTGCTCGCCTGTTTCAAAATCAAACAGCGTCAAAGAATGGAAAAGGTCTTTAATCTCGATACCATACGCACCGATATTCTGAATAGGCGCAGCACCAACGCTGCCAGGAATCAGCGACAAGTTTTCCAGACCGCCCAAACCATGTGTCAGCGTCCATTGCACGAACTGGTGCCAGTTCTCGCCCGCAGCAGCCCGTACGTAGGTCGCACCTGTGTCTTCCCCAACGATTTCTATTCCCTTGATACCGACATGCAGCACCAGGCCAGGAAAATCACGTGTCAAAAGAATATTGCTGCCGCCACCCAACACCAGGCGCGGCATGGCGACAAGATCAGCATCCCGCTTAACGCCTTGCAAGGTATCAACTGACGTAACCGGAAGATAGGCGTGCGCGCTCGCCTGCACCCCAAAGGTGTTAAGGTCGCGCAAGGAAAAATTGTACTGAATGGGTAAAGAATGGGTCATAGTGGGCGATTATAATCGTAGCTCTAGCCCCTCGGTTTTTTGTCCGTTAGAATGGCAGCCAAACCGAATAAACAACAGGCTTTCGCGGCTACCTGCCGCGAGCCAAGCAAGAAGGAAATCACCATGCCATCATTTGATACCGTGTCCGAAGCCAATATGGTTGAAGTAAAAAATGCCGTCGATCAGGCAGGCAAGGAAATCACCACCCGCTTCGACTTCAAAGGCAGCGATGCCCGCGTCGAACAAAAAGACCGTGACCTGACTGCCTATGCCGATTCCGAATTTCAGTTGAATCAAGTGTTGGACGTCCTGACCAACAAACTGGTCAAACGCAATGTCGATGTGCGCTTCCTCGACCGTGGCAAGATAGAAAAAATCGGTGGCGACAAGGTCAAGCAAATCATCAAGATCAAAAACGGCATCGAAACCGAAGCTGCCAAGAAAATCGTACGCATCATCAAGGACAGCAAGATGAAAGTACAAGCCAGCATCCAGGGCGACGCCGTACGCGTCACTGGCGCCAAACGTGACGACCTGCAAGCCGCAATGGCGATGCTGCGCAAGGAAGTCGCTGACCTGCCACTGGAATTCAATAACTTCCGCGACTAATCATCCACGCACCATCCACACGCGGCAAGCAGTTCATTCAAGCCCAGGCTACCCATGAAAACTTCCCTGCTTGCCGCCCTGCTCTGCCTCAGCGCCTTGCAGGTGCAGGCTGCCGACATCAGCGTAGTCGGCTTGTTTCCCGGCAAAGCCGTACTAGTCATAGACGGCGGCTCGCCGAAAACCTATTCCATAGGTAGCACCGTCAGTTCTGGCATCACGCTGGTCGATGTGAACCAGACCAGCGCTACCTTTGATAGCAACGGCAAAAAGCAGCGCATTGATATTGGCGGCCACGTCAATCGCGCAGCACCATCCGGCGCCAGCAGCGTTACCCTACAAGCCGACTCGCGCGGTCACTTCTTGGTACAAGGGCAAATCAACGGTGGCACCATGCGCATGTTAGTCGATACCGGCGCGTCGATGATTTCACTCTCTGCTTCGGATGCTAGGCGGTTAGGTATCGATTACAAGAAAGGCCGTCAGGCTTACGTCAGCACGGCAAACGGCACCGTTCCCGCCTATCAAGTCATGCTGAACACGGTCAAAGTTGGTGACATTGTGCTCAATCAGGTCGAAGCACTGGTGCAAGAAAACGAACTTGGATTCGCCCTGCTCGGCATGTCCTTTTTGAAGCGCACTGAGATGCGGCGCGAAGGTGAACAGATGATGCTGACCAAACGCTTTTAGACATTAAAGACAATAAAAAACGGGCGCTGAATTCAGCGCCCGTTTTCATTTCAGCTCAAATACATCAAGCGTCTGGATCTTTAACGTGACGACGTTGTTTAACCGCTTCTGCCAAACCTTCCAACACGCCCAAGCTTTCTTCCCAGCTAATGCAGCCATCGGTCACGGATTGGCCATAGGTCAATTCTTTACCTGGAATCAGATCCTGACGACCAGCGACCAGATGCGATTCGACCATCACGCCAACGATGCGTGTATCGCCGCCTGCAACTTGTTTGGCGATATCTGCACATACCGGGATTTGATTTTCCGGTTTCTTCGAGCTGTTCGCGTGCGAGGTATCGATCATCAGACGCGAAGCCAGTCCGTTCGACGCGATGTCCTTGCATGCCTGCTCCACACTGGCCGCATCGTAATTAGGCGTTTTACCGCCGCGCAGGATGATGTGGCAATCTTCATTACCGAGCGTCGACACAATCGCGGAATGACCACCCTTGGTTACTGACAAGAAATGATGCGGCTGCGATGCGGCCTTGATCGCATCAACGGCGATCTTCACATTGCCATCGGTACCGTTCTTGAAGCCAACCGGGCACGACAGGCCGGATGCCAGTTCGCGATGAACTTGCGACTCAGTCGTACGCGCACCGATAGCGCCCCAGCTGATCAGATCAGCAATGTATTGCGGGCTGATCACGTCGAGGAATTCGGTACCGGCAGGCAAGCCAAGCTCGTTGATGTTCAACAGCAGTTCACGCGCGATGCGCAAACCGTCATTGATGCGGAAGCTGTTGTCCATGTACGGATCGTTGATCAGGCCTTTCCAGCCGACCGTCGTACGTGGTTTCTCGAAATAGACACGCATCACGATTTCCAGTTCGCCGGCGAAGCGTGCACGCTCTTTCACCAGTCGATTGGCATATTCCATCGCAGCCTTGGTGTCATGAATCGAGCATGGCCCGATCACAACCATCAAGCGGTCGTCTTGTCCGTGCAAAATCCGATGCAGCGCAATACGTGCGTTAGCTGCGGTCGTTTCTGCTTTATCGGAGATGCCGAGCTCACGAATTAAATGGGATGGTGGCGTCAGTTCTTTCATTTCTCGAATCCGTAAATCATCTGTGCGTGGCATGTTTTTCTCCGGTCAAAAATCTGTTCTGCAAAAATAAAAAACCGCCATCGCGGGCGGTTTTTTAAAGAATTTCGGTTTAAGCTTTTTTTACCTGCGCGCTTACCGCTTCTCCACCGCCGTTGGGCTGGAATAGCTAAAGTAAAAATAAAATTGGAAGCGCGAAGAAGTCATGTTTTTTACTGGTAGTACATTTATCTGTCAGTAATAGTGCAATAAATCAGCCCATTTGGCAAGCAAAGCGGTAAAAACGCGTGATAGATATAGCAACTATGGCTTGAATACCAACACTATCAAGCCGTACCGCCCACCGTAACGCCATCTATACGCAGAGTAGGCTGACCAACACCGACCGGCACGCTCTGCCCTTCTTTGCCGCAGACACCGACGCCACTATCGAGGCTCATGTCGTTGCCTATCATCGATACGCGGTTCAATACGTCTGGACCGTTACCGATCAAGGTTGCACCTTTGACCGGATACGTGACCTTGCCGTTTTCAATCATGTAGGCTTCGCTCGCCGAGAAGACGAACTTGCCGTTAGTGATATCAACCTGACCGCCGCCGAAGTTCACTGCATACAAACCGTTCTTCACCGAGGCCAGAATTTCTGCCGGATCCTTGTCGCCACCCAGCATATAAGTATTTGTCATACGTGGCATAGGCAAGTGCGCAAACGATTCACGGCGTGCATTACCGGTGACCGGCATCTTCATCAGACGCGCATTCATCGTGTCTTGAATGTAGCCTTTCAAAATACCGTCTTCAATCAGCGTCGTACATTGCGTCGGATTGCCTTCATCATCAATATTCAGCGAGCCGCGGCGATCAGCTATCGTACCGTCATCCACTACCGTCACGCCTTTGGCAGCGACGCGTTCACCGATACGACCAGAGAATGCACTGGAGCCTTTACGATTAAAGTCGCCTTCCAAGCCATGACCAATCGCCTCATGCAGTAACACACCAGGCCAACCAGGGCCAAGCACCACAGTCATCGGACCAGCAGGTGCAGGACGCGCTTCAAGATTGACGAGTGCGGACGCAACTGCTTCGCTCGCATATTTTTCCAGCAATTCATCACTGAAATAACCATAGCTGTAGCGACCACCGCCACCGCTGGAGCCCATTTCGCGACGACCGTTTTGTTCGGCGATCACTGTGATTGATACACGTACCAATGGACGGATATCAGCCGCTAATACGCCATCGCTACGAACCACGAGGACGACATCGTATTCACCAGCGAGGCCGGCCATCACTTGCACGACGCGCGGATCTTTGGCGCGTGCGATGCGTTCTATTTTTTCCAGCAGTTTTACTTTTTCAGTTGCGTCCAGCGAAGTCAGCGGATCGTTCGGCAAATACAAATCACGGCCGCCCACCTGTTGAATCGCTGAAGCGACTTTGATCTTGCCTGCGCCTTGGCGTGCAATCGTACGCGTTGCCAGTGCGGCTTCAGTCAGTGCACGTTCAGAAATTTCATCTGAATACGAGAAGGCTGTTTTATCGCCCGATACAGCACGCACGCCGACACCTTGGTCGATAGAGAAGCTACCGGTTTTGACGATGCCTTCTTCCAGACTCCAGCCTTCACTCTTCGTGAATTGAAAATACAAATCTGCGTAGTCGACGCGATGCGTAAACATCGTGCCCAGTGTTTTGATCAGGATGGATTCATCCAGGCCAAAAGGTGTCAACAACACATCACGGGCGACGGCTAGCGTTTTAAGATTTGGTTCAAATGGAGTCATTGTGTCTTTGCCATTCACGCTTCATGCGCGAAGAAAATTGATTCGAATTAATGCTGATAAGCGAATTGTAGAGCATATGACCGTACTACCCTGCATGTACTGTTACTGGCACTACAACTTGCGATGTTTCAATGCAGGAAGATTTTCCCGGATACCTGATAAATAATGGGGTTCAATATCCCCAATTACAAGGCCTTCGCCCTCTGCCAGCACGGTTTTCACCTCGCCCCAAGGGTCGATCAACATGCTGTGGCCCCAGGTCGTACGGCCATTCTGGTGACGTCCGCCCTGTGCGGCTGCCAGCACATAGCACTGATTTTCAATCGCACGAGCGCGCAGCAGGATTTCCCAGTGCGCCTTGCCTGTTGTATAAGTAAATGCTGCCGGCACCACAATCAAGGTGCAATCACCCATCGCACGATACAACTCAGGAAAGCGTAAGTCGTAACAAACCGACAATCCTACTTTGCCGAACGGTGCGTCAAAAGTCGTGACGTCATTACCATGCACGATGGTACGCGCTTCGTCGTACGATTCTTCGCCTCGGCTAAAGCTGAACAAGTGAATCTTGTCGTAGCGCTTCACACGTTCACCAGCCGGGTTGTAGACCATCATCGTGTTCAACACTTTGTCAGCCACAGGCGCTGCCATCGGCAAGGTTCCGCCGATTAACCAAATTTGATGCTCACGTGCGGTGTCTGCCATGAAGGATTGAATCGGACCGACATCGATCTGCTCTGCCAGACCAACCTTGTCGTTCTCGTTCATGCCCATGACTGCCCAGTATTCAGGTAGCAGCACCAGAGTTGCGCCTTGTCGTGCGGCATCGGCAATCAAGCGCTTTGCTGTCGCAATATTTTCTTGCACCGATGGCGTGGATACCATCTGTATGGCGGCAACACGAGAGAGAGAACTTGTCATGACTCAACCTTCTGCTGGAATTGTTTTGGTACTTGAACCCGGCTGCGCTGGAGTTGGTTCAGCTTTATGTTCAACCTTGACGACATTCGGATCTTTCCATGGTCCGGTAATCGCATACTCAAAAGTAAATGCACGCATCAAAGGTTCGCGCAAAAAGAGTTGTGCCAGGAAAGTACCTGCGCCGATGACAGGATTGATGGCAAGCGCATACGCAACCGATGCAGCCCCTGCATTAATTTCTGGAATCACGACTACACGCAAATTCTGCGATTCCTTGGCGATATCCGCCGAACCATCGATCAACACCGTGGCGCTCACACCGCGCATTTTGAAGTTATCCGTCGTTGCCACACCGTTCGCAATGCGCGCGCTGCCGGTAATGCCATCGAAGGCAAAACCTTCTGAAAACACATCGCGGAAATCCAGCGTCAAGCGACGTGGTATCGATTGCAAGCTCAATACACCCAACAATTTGGCTGCGCCCGGATCGACTTTCAGGAATTGGCCTGACTCCATATTCAGATTGATATTACCGGACAGACTAGGTATGTCGATAGAGAACGGCAAACCCTTCCAGCTGATATCGCCATCCATCTTGCCTTTGCCACCGCGGATCACATCAACAAAACCGAAACGATTAAGCAAACTACCGGCATTGTTAATGTTCAAGGTGTAGTCCAGGCTGGAAGTATTGCCGCTCTTCTTCGCCAGCCAGCTACCACTTGCCTTCAGTGTTGCATCGACATTGGTCAGCGCCAGATTCCTGATACGCCATTCCCGTCCTTCAGTTGCACGCACATAGTGAGCAAGCAATTCAAGACGACCGAGTTTTTTGCCCATCAATTCAAAATTCTCGGCAACCACATCCAGCGCTGGCATCTCCGTCGCCGTATCCACGTCGTCTAGCAAATTCTTGACATCGGTGCTCGCTGTTTTAGGTACGCTCAGCGAAGAAAGTCGCGCCGTCACCTTGCCCAAACCACGTCCTGAAGAAGACTCTATCCATGTCAGATAGCCCGACATCTGCGCGGCATCGACGTTCGCCTGCCATGCACCTTTGTCATGCGAGGCGCCGACCACGACCTCATCGAATTTCTTGTCCATCAGATACATCTCGGTGGCGCGCGCGGCGATCACATTCGGCTCGACGTATTGCGCCATATTGAGTGCATCCAGCGGGTCGCCAGCAACTTTCTTTTGCGTATTCGTTGTTGTCGACGACGACATCAATGCAATCCAGTTATCGACGTTCAGTGACCGCATGTTCACGCTCACCATCAAGCCGCTATCCGGTATCGGTGCCGGTGTATTGACGCCTATCCCACCGTACAAGACGCGCCAGTTTGCAGTTGGGTCATTCGCGCTTTTCTCGCGCGTATAGCTACCCGTGATGGCAGATCCCAGCGATAACTTGATCGCATCACGCATGGTCGTGGCATTAGCAGACAATCCCGTCTGTTCGAATTTGAGCGGCATTGCATCCTTGGCAGCCTTGTTCAAAGGTGCCGGAAAATCGAGGCCCAAACCGCGCAAATTGGATTCCACCACCACATCGGCATGCTTGTTCTTGACCGCTATCGTTGCACCGAAACGCGTACTACCACTAATCTTATCGACCAGCTTCTGCATCGCAGGCGATGGATAATTCTTGCGCAAACCCGCAGCCGTCATTGTGCCGTCTGCCTTGATTAAAATATTGCCGTCTTTTTGCGTACCGCCGCCCACTGTCAACGGGCCACCGAGGAAAGTGGATTTGATGCCGTTCAGCGTCAAACCTTTTTCATTGAATTCCAGCTGTCCTGTCACTCCCGACATGAGCGGAATCACATTCTGCAAAGTCACATTATTGTTGGCGAATTTCAATACGCCCTGCACCTTGGCATCGATCAATCGATTCAAGGGTAATTGCAATTTCAAACCCAGCGTGCCGTTTCCAGTTGCCTTGGTTTCATCGGTGAAGTGATCGATCCAGGTTGCGACCGGACTATCCACCGTGTACTTCACCAGATTCTGCATAGTGCCTGCTGCGCTGCCGTCAATTTCCAGCATAGGATCGTCGGCCAATAAATCTGGAATAACCGCTTTCACATTCGATACGTCTACACCATTCGTCTTGCCACTTTCACCCTTGATTTCCATGCGGGTGCGATCGAACTGGATCGTACCTTTGACTTTTTCCAGCAGCGGCCACATCGGTGCCTTGCCATCCTTTGCGAACAAATCAGGTGCATAGTTCAAGCCGCCATCATCGATCTTGCCGCCAAAGGTAAACTCGCCCTTCGGCTTCTCGCTAGGCTTGCTTGTATGGAAGGGGAAATGCGCAAGATCGCCCTTGAGCTTGATGCTGCCATCACGCAAGGTACCGGCAATCAATGCATGCGCCAGCCAGTTGCGGAAGTCGGCATTCATACCCATAGGCAAATAGTTGCCGACCTTATTCAACTCCAGCCCGGACACACTACCTGTCATGTCTATCGTGCCCAAGGCACGGCCCGGCTGCTTATGCAAAGGCATCAAATGTGTGCCGGACAAGGATGCGGTTAAACCCTGCTTCGCAAAATTCAGATTCTTGACCGTCAACAGCAATTGATCATTTTTCTGGAAGGCCCACTGCGCATCCATATTGAAGGTATCAAATGCAACATCCGGATCGGCAAAATAAGCAGGCAGCTCCAGCTTGAGTTGGTCCGATGCCAGTACAAAAGAACCACCTTGATTATTGGCGTCAATACGCCCTGACAAATTCTCAAAACCGGGAATCGCCGGCATGGCAGCTTGCGCAGGCAACTTCCCACTTGCAGGCCGGGCAGAACGTGCCGCCTGCGCATTCATCGACAATTTCAGGAAGTCACCCTTGAGCTTGTAAGACACGATCTCTGGATAAGTGCCCTGCCATTGCGCCGAAAAATTCTTCAATTGGCCACGCGGTGCAAAGTCATTCAGCAAACGTAATTGATCTGCCGGTAAAGGCAAGCGACCGACAAAGTTTGCCAGTGTCTGCAAATCAAGCAACTTGGCTTGTACTTCCGTGTGTTCCGGCACACCTTTTTTGGCCGGGACATAACGCTCGCTGAGCGTGGTTTTTGGCAACACCAAACCATCACGTGTCTGCAAGGAAAAGTCGACCAGTGAAATCGCATGCCCTTGCGTGCCGAAAGTCAGCGCGCTATTACGCGGACCTGCATCCAAAGGTTCGCTCACCGAAATACGTCCGTTAGCCGTCGTCAATTCCAGCGGTGCCAAATCCTTGCGCAGTTGCACAGCAACATCCGACAAACTCACATCGGCAGTCAGATCAGCGACGCGCGCGTGATCGAATGCCAGCCAGGCGCGTACTGATCCTTTTGCCTGCTGCAAATCGAATGGGAAATCGATATAGGTTTTCCACGCTGCCAGATCGGTATCGCGCAGATCGGCATATAAGGTACCGGTCCAGCGTGCTGCGTCGGATATTCTTTGTGAAAAATAGGGATGATCAAATGTGGCGCGCAAATCCAGCGGCGCAGCTATCGTACTTGGTGGCGTTGCTGTCAATGCAAATTGATGACGACGTCCTGCGTTATGCAATACGGCGTCTACGTGACTGAGCACCAGCTCCGGTGCCTGACGCAGATTATCTTTCCAGCTTAGTTGTCCATCAGTAATTCTGATTTCTTCTTGTGACAAGATCCAGTTGGCCGCCTTGCCATCACTTTCTTTTTTCAGATCAAGGAGTAATCCTGCGACATAAAAATTGCCGCTGGCGTCGCGCTCGATATCCATATCCGGCTTATCGATCTCCAAACTGTACAAGCGCAGATCCGCAACCAATACCGACCACCACGACACCGTCGCCGACACTTTAGGCAAACGCAATGCCGGTTGCCCGTCAGGTCCATAGATCGCCACATTGTCGAGCGCTAGATACGGCCGCAAGCCATGCCACGAAGCCGCAATCGCGCCAATAGTGACAGGACGGCCTATCGCCTTGGTCGCCACATTCTCCACATCGACGCGATAATTGGAAATCTGCGGCAACACGACATAACGCAGGGTAAGGAATAAGGCACAGAAAATGAAATATGCCACCACCAGCAACTTGCCGAGCCAGCACAAGGCATGGAAACTGACTTCATTAGCGTAACGAAGCGATCCTTTAATCGAACGCCAGCACATCCGCAGCCGGTCGGCTGCTTGAGTCTGGTGAGGTTGGCGTTGATCTGTAGGCATCAATCAAAAAAGTTGGTAAGTCGACTTCGCGTAGAATAAAACAGCCGGCAAGCAATAAACTGACAATAGCCGACAACAGCGCGGACTTACACCGCAATCATCAAGAACCCCTAGGATACTCTCTCCAAGCCCGTGACGAACATACCTTTGACCCAAGTTGCTGCATCCCGGTTCTATACCCGATGGATTAACGCGGATGATACCCGCGCACAAAAGGTAGCCGAAGTTGCCAAATTATCCCTGAACCCTGACGTTTTCGCTCGGATTTTACAAAACGAAACAGATAGCGGCGTCCCCTTGCCGGCGGCGATGCGACGTTTGCGTAATCTGGTCATCGCTACCCTGATCCGGCGCGACCTCAGCGGTCAGGCCGATCTGGCTGAAGTGGTCGATACCATGACCGCCTTTGGCGACTTCGCCGTGCAGACGCATCTAGCTGCCGTCATGACCGAGCAGATCGCCATCCACGGCACGCCCATAGGCGCGGAATCAGGCGCCCCGCAGGAAATGATCGTGCTCGGCATGGGCAAACTGGGCGGTGGCGAACTGAACGTTTCTTCTGATATCGACCTGATTTTTGTCTACCCGGAAGATGGCGAAACTGTCGTCACCACACCGGAACAGCGCCAGCTCTCCAATCATGAATTCTTCACCCGACTCGGCAAGAAGCTGATCGCCGCCCTGTCGGAGATTACGGAAGACGGTTTCACCTTCCGTGTCGACATGGCTTTGCGTCCCAACGGCGCATCCGGTCCGCTGGCAGCCAGCTTCAATATGGTGGAGGAATACCTGATCGTGCAAGGCCGCGAATGGGAGCGCTATGCCTGGGTCAAGGCACGCGCGCTGACTGGCAACCCTGCTGATATCGAAGCGCTGGACAAAATCGTCCGTCCCTTTGTCTACCGTCGTTATCTGGATTACGGCTCCATCGATGCCATCCGCAATATGCATGCGCAAATCCGTGCCGAAGTCACACGGCAGGAAGCGCGTCACCCCGACCGCAGTAACAACGTCAAACTGGGACGCGGCGGCATACGCGAAATCGAATTCCTAGCGCAGGTATTCCAGTTGATACGCGGTGGCCGTGACGCCGCTCTGCGTGATCGATCAACGCGTCGCACCCTGCACACGCTAGCGGAAAAGCAGTTATTCAAACCTGAAGTAGTCGAACAATTGCTGCACGCCTACACCTTCCTGCGTAATCTGGAGCACCGACTGCAATATTTGGACGATGCGCAAACCCATACCCTGCCAGCGAATGAGGCAGATCGTCTCATCGTGGCGCAGATGATGGGTTACAGCGATGTCGCATCGCTATTGGCAGCACTGGAAGAACAACGCAAATTGGTCGCAACGCAATTCGATGAAATCTTCAGCGACAAGACCAGCGATAACGCCAACGATGAAAACGTCGATGCAGAACTGAGTGCGGTATTAAGCGACTCCGATAACGCGGAAGCAATTGAGACCTATCTGACCAGCTTGTCCTTCGATCACGCAGCTGATGGCGCCAAACGTCTATTGGCGACCTGGCATTCGCCGCGCCTGCAATCGCTGCCTGAAGCCAGCCGCAACAAACTGGTCGCATTGGTCAACGCATCCTTGCCCATCATTGCGAAAGTCACGGAAACTCGCTCCGTTGCCTTGAATCGCTTGCTGAATTTCTTTGAAGCAATCGCACGTCGCGCCGCCTATCTGGCGCTGCTGACAGAATATCCGCATGCACTGGAACGCGTCATCCGCATGATTGCCGCCAGCGATTGGGCGGCGCAGTATTTAACGCGTCATCCCATCCTGCTCGATGAACTGCTGGATGACAGAACCTTGAAAGCTGCACCAGACTGGAATGCATTCGCACTCGACTGCCGCGCCCGACTGGATGAAACGCCGGGCGATACCGAACGGCAAATGGATGTCTTGCGCGAGATGCATCATGCGCAATTGATACGCCTACTGGCACAGGATCTGGTTGGTGATTTGAGTGTAGAACGTCTGGCTGATCATTTGACTGAACTGGCTGATCGTCTGGTTGCAGAGACCATACACGCGATCTGGAAAATGCTGCCGAATCGGCATCGCGAAGAACCTAAATTCTCTGTCATTGCCTACGGCAAGCTCGGCGGCAAAGAACTGGGTTATGCGTCCGATCTCGATGTCATCTTTCTCTACGATGACGACGATCAAGATGCACCTGCCTTGTACGCCAAACTGGCACAGCGCTTCATCACATGGATGACTGCGCACACACCGGCAGGGATTTTATTCGACGTGGATATTGCCTTGCGACCAGATGGTGCCAGTGGCTTGCTGGTATCTACCGTTTCTTCCTTCGAGAAATATCAAACCAACTCGGCATGGCCATGGGAACATCAGGCGTTGACCAGAGCACGCTTCTGCGCCGGCGATAGTGAAATCGGCGCACGCTTTGAAGCAATCCGTATCAATGTTTTGCGACAAACACGCGATCCGGTGAAGTTGAAAAAAGACGTGCTGGAAATGCGCAAGAAGCTGCATGATGCGCATCCCAACCGCACCGACCTGTTCGACCTCAAGCACGACGATGGCGGCATGATCGATATCGAATTCATGGTGCAATTTTTGGTGTTACGCGATTCGGCACAACATGCGGGCTTGACTGGCGATATCGGGAATATTGCGTTGTTGAAATTGTGCGGAGAATTGGGCTTGATCGATACAACCTTGGCAGGAAAAGTTGCCGACGCTTATCGTGTCTTCCGCAAGTTACAGCATCAGGTTCGCTTGCAAGGTGCAGAGCGGGCGCGCGTAGACCAGGAACGTGTTGCCAAAGAAATTGCTGCTGTCACTGCTTTATGGAATTCTATGTTCGCGTAAATAGATGCCCGTTACTTTGCAAAGCACATAAAAAAACGCCCCGAATCCGGGGCGTTTTTCATGAGACGTACAAGTAATTACTTGGCAGTCATCAATGCAACAGTCGTATCCAACATACGGTTGGAGAAGCCCCACTCGTTGTCGTACCACGATGAGACTTTTACCAAACGACCCGAGACCTTGGTCAAGGTCGCATCGAAATTGCTCGATGCTGGGTTGTGGTTGAAATCGACCGAAACCAGTGGTTCGGTTTGATAGGTCAAGATACCTTTCAACGCACCTTCTGTCGCTGCCTTCATGATCGCGTTGACTTCCTCAACGGTCGTATCACGTGCTGCAATGAAGGACAGATCGACGATGGAAACATTGATCGTTGGAACACGGATCGAATAACCATCCAGACGACCATTCAGTTCCGGCAAGACCAAACCAACTGCTGCTGCAGCGCCCGTTTTTGTCGGGATCATCGATTGCGTAGCCGAACGTGCACGACGCAAGTCTTCATGCATCACGTCAGTCAACACTTGATCATTGGTGTAAGCGTGGACTGTGGTCATCAAACCGTTCACCAGACCGATGGTGTCGTTCAATGGTTTAACCAGTGGTGCCAAACAGTTGGTGGTGCACGATGCGTTCGAGATCACGGTGTCAGTTGCTTTCAACACGCCGTGGTTGACGCCGAACACGATGGTCGCGTCCACATCTTTGCCGCCTGGTGCGGAGATGATGACTTTCTTGGCGCCGCCCTTCAAGTGAGCCGATGCTTTTTCCTTGGTGGTGAAGAAGCCTGTGCATTCCAGCACAACGTCTACATTCAATTCACCCCAGCCGATTTGCGCTGGATCACGTTGTGCAAATACGCGAATCTTGTCGCCATTGACGATCATGTAATCGCCGTCAACTTCAACGGTGCCTGGGAACTTGCCATGTGTCGTGTCGTAACGGGTCAAATGTGCATTCGATTGAGCGTTGCCCAAATCGTTGATCGCAACGATTTGAATGTCATTCTTTTTGCCGCCTTCGTAATGTGCACGAAGGATGTTGCGGCCGATGCGGCCGTAGCCGTTAATTGCGACGCGGATGGTCATCTTTTTCTCCAGAAAAAATTCAACATCAAGTATAAAAAATTATTCAGCGCATGCCTGCTGCAATGCAGTCAGATCACGCCAGCCGTAACCGGTTTCCATCAAATCCAGCCCGTCCCATGTGAACGGCTGTTCGATCAAAAGTTCTGCGCCAAGTTGCTCATAGAACTGACGCGCAACCTGATTACCGGCAATAACCCACACCAGCAAACCAGTCGCACCTTGTTTTTGCAATGCCTCTGCAATCAAGGCCAGCAAGCGACGACCTACACCGCCACGCTGTGCAATCGGCTTGAGATAGATTGCCGTCAATTCAGCATTCAACTCAAACTTCTCCGGCATCAACAACATGCCTGCAGCAAAGCCGACCAATTCAGAACCAGCTTCTGCCACGAAAATCGAAATCGTCGGCAAATCGGCCATCAACACTTGCGACCACATTGCCGCGCTTTCTTCCGCACGCATGCTATCCAGATAAGCATCCGGCATCACACCGCGATACGTCGTGCGCCAGCTGTCTACACGCAAGGCGGCGATCGCCTCGGCATCGTTGGCTGTCGCGCGACGGAAAGTGATTTCGGTCACGCCAGCGTCTTTTTAACAGCAGCGATGACGTTCTCGACCGTGAAACCGAAGTGCTTGAACAACACGCCAGCCGGAGCCGATTCGCCAAAGGTATCGATACCGATGACGCCGCCTTCGAGGCCGACATATTTGTACCAGAAGCTGGTGACGCCAGCTTCAATCGCCACGCGTGGCACGCCTTTGGTCAGGACGCTGGCTTTATAGGCTGCATCTTGACGATCGTAGACATCAGTCGATGGCATCGAGACGATACGCACTGCGACACCGTGCTTGGCTAATTCATCTGCGGCTTTGGTCGCCAGTTCGATTTCGGAACCGGTAGCGATCAGGATTGCTTTGACGTTTTCAGCATCACGCAAGACATAACCACCACGTTTGATGTTGGCGATTTGTTCTGCAGTGCGCTCCTGGAACGGCAAGTTCTGACGCGAGAAAATCAATGTGGTCGGGCCATCATGGCGCTTGACCGCTTGTTCCCAAGCTACTGCAGATTCCACCGTGTCGCATGGACGCCAGTTATCCAGATTAGGGATCAGGCGCAGGCTGGAAACATGTTCTATCGATTGATGAGTCGGGCCATCTTCGCCCAAACCAATCGAATCATGTGTGAATACAAAGATGGAACGCAGCTTCATCAATGCAGCCATGCGCAAGGCATTGCGGCTGTAATCGGAGAAGGTCAGGAAGGTTGCGCCGAACGGGATGTAACCGCCATGCAAGGCGATACCATTCATGATCGCGCTCATACCGAATTCGCGCACACCGTAGTTGATATGGTTACCAGCTTGGTCCGCACGAACAGCTACGCATTCTTTCCAGTTGGTCAGGTTAGAACCCGTCAGATCGGCCGAACCGCCGAGGAATTCCGGCAATACTGGCGCCAGTGCCTGGATCGCGTTTTGGCTCGCTTTGCGAGTTGCGATGGTTTCTTTTTTCTCTACGCAGGTAGCGATGTAAGCATCAACAGCCTTGTTCAGATCACCCGGCAATTCACCTGCCATGCGACGCGCCAATTCAGCTGCTTCTTTCGGGAATTTTTCGCCGTACGATTTCAGCAATGCATCCCAGTTGGATTCCAGCGCTAGACCTTTTTCTTTGGCATCCCATGCAGCGTAAACATCAGCTGGCACTTCGAATGGAGGATAGGTCCAGCCCATCGCTTCGCGGGTAGCTGCAATTTCTTTGTCGCCTAAAGCAGCACCGTGCACATTGTGTGTGCCTTCCATGTTCGGCGAACCTTTACCGATGACGGTACGGCAGCAGATCAGGGTTGGTTTGTCGGACGATTTGGCTTGCTTGATTGCAGCATCGACTGCGCTGACGTCATGGCCGTCAACTGCGCGAATTACATTCCAGCCGTAGGATTCAAAGCGTTTCGGTGTGTCATCGGTGAACCAGCCTTCAACGTGGCCGTCGATCGAGATACCGTTATCGTCGTACAAAGCGATCAGCTTAGGCAGGCGCAAAGTGCCGGCCAACGAGCATGCTTCGTGCGAAATGCCTTCCATCAGGCAACCGTCGCCGAGGAAAACATAAGTGTGGTGATTGACGACTTCAAAGCCTGGGCGATTGAATTCAGCCGCGAGCAGTTTTTCTGCCAATGCCATACCGACTGCATTGGTCAAACCTTGTCCGAGTGGGCCGGTCGTGGTTTCGATACCTGGTGTGATATCGACTTCCGGATGACCTGGTGTCTTGGAATGCATTTGACGGAAGTTGCGCAACTCATCCATCGACAAGTCGTAACCTGTCAGATGCAACAATGCATAGTGCAACATCGAACCATGTCCGTTCGACAATACAAAGCGATCACGGTTGACCCATTTTGGATTGGCTGGATTGTGCGAATAGTGATTTGTCCACAAAGCGACGGCAATATCTGCCATCCCCATCGGCATGCCGGGGTGACCGGAATTGGCCTTTTGTACTGCATCCATTGCCAGCGCACGGATTGCGTTGGCCATTTTGGTAGTCGGGAGCGTTGAAGTCATGTGATTTGTGTAGATGGCGAGTCGAATGGAATAGAATCAAATGCAGTACAAGATACTGACGCGCATGCAAACAAAAAAACTCTTTGCTGCGAAGCCGCATATTTTACCAGAGTGGCGCCATCAGACTAAAATCGAATTCCAGCGATTCCTTTTAATTAATACCCGCAGCAACTTAATTTGCCGCAAAACCATGTCGAATAGACAAGCAACGGATCACAGATGCCTCGTTTTTATTGCCCCCAGCCGTTTGCCATCGGCGCAGTCGTCGCCTTGCCCGACCATGTTGCACACCACATTCAGGTCGTGCGCTTAAGCGCGGGTGACAACATCACACTGTTTAATGGCGAAGGCGGCGAATACACCGCCACCATTGCCACCATAGAAAAAAAACGTGCCACCGCAGAAATCAAGATTTTCACTCCACGCGAAGTGGAGCTGCCTTACGCCGTCACCGTCGCGCAAGCCTTGCCGGAAGCATCCAAGATGGACTGGATCATAGAAAAAGCAGTTGAACTGGGCGTGCATTCGATACAGCCGCTGGCTTCACAGCGTTGTGTGGTGCGCCTGTCAGCCGAACGTGCCGCCAAAAAGATGCAGCATTGGCAAGGTGTGATCGTCGCCGCATCCGAGCAAAGCGGACGCAATCGTCTGACTGCACTGGCCGAACCTGTCGATTTCAATCAGTGGGTACAACAAAAAGATTTACACGTACGCATCATGCTCAGCCCGCGCGCTGAGCAATCTCTGTCCGATTGGGCACGCCATCATCCGCCGCAATCGGTCGCGCTGATGATAGGTCCGGAAGGCGGTTTTACCGACAAAGAAGAGGATCTGGCGATTGCCCAAGGTTCCTTGATGCTATCGATGGGACCGCGCGTCCTGCGCACGGAAACGGCCGGATTATCAGCATTGGCAGCGCTCAATGCGATTTGGGGCTCAATGTAGCAAGACCGTATTGCAGCTCTGACATCCGCTTCCATCAAGCCATCTTGATAACAAAATCTGCTTTCCAGAGTCCATTCAGCGATCTTAGTCGCAGGGAAACTGGTCGAAAGCATTTATAATTCAAGGTTTTGCGACAGATTCTCTTACTCATTCCATGAAGGTATTTCGCGGACTTCCCAATGCTGCTTCCCGTGCGCCGTGCGCGCTGGCGATCGGCAATTTCGACGGTGTGCATCGTGGCCATCAGGCGCTGCTGGCACGCTTGCGTGAAGTCGCGTCGAAAATGGAGCTGGAATCGGCTGTCATGACTTTCGAACCGCACCCGCGTGAATTCTTTGCCGCGCGTGCCGGTGACCCATCGAAAGCGCCGACCCGCATCGCCAGCCTGCGCGACAAATTACAATCACTGGCCAAAGCCGGTGTTGATCGCGTCATCGTCGAACACTTCAATGCGCACTTCGCTTCACTCTCGCCGCAGGAATTCGTTGAAAAAATCCTGGTGCAAGGCTTGCACGTCAAATGGCTGATCGTCGGCGATGACTTTTGCTACGGTGCCAAACGCGCCGGCAATGTCGCCACACTGATCGAAGCAGGCAAGCAATACGGTTTTCACGTCGAGTCACAACCTACGGTCACCAGCAGCGGCACTCGTATCTCCTCATCGGCAGTGCGTGAAGCTTTGTTGCATGGCGACTTTGCTCGCGCCGAAGAATTGCTCGGCCATCCGTACGCAATGTCCGGCCATGTCATTCATGGCAAGAAGCTGGGACGCACTATCGGCTTCCCGACCTTGAATGTACGCGTCGCACACAAGCATCCTGCGCTGTCCGGCATATATATAGTGCAAGTGCATGGCCTGGACGAACAAGCTTTACCCGGCGTTGCCAGCATAGGCGTGCGCCCGACGGTGGACGACAGTGGCCGCGTACTGCTGGAAACTCATTTGTTCAACTACTCGCAACAATGCTACGGTCGTCTGATACGCGTAGAGTTTTTAAAAAAATTGCGCGACGAAGAAAAATACATAGACTTGCCAACTCTAACCGCTGCCATTGCGCGCGATGCGGTACAGGCACGTACCTATTTCAAGCAATTGACCGACGCGGCAACTTCCGCGACCGACCGAATTTGACGATGGCCCGCTGAAGTATCACGACCGTTGTTTCACCGACCACCCTCGAAAAAATATTATGTCTGACAATCAAAACAAACCTGGCAAGCCGGCCGCAAAGCCGCAAAGCAAATATCCGGTCAATATGACCGATACTCCATTCCCTATGCGCGGCGATCTCGCCAAGCGCGAGCCGCAATGGGTCAAGCAATGGCAGGATAAAAAGATTTACGAAAAAATCCGTGAAGCAGCAAAAGGTCGCCCGAAATTCATCCTGCATGACGGCCCACCGTATGCAAACGGTGACATCCATCTGGGTCACGCGGTCAACAAGATCCTGAAAGACATCGTCGTCAAATCACAAACGCTGGCAGGTTTCGACGCGCCGTATGTACCGGGTTGGGATTGTCACGGCATGCCGATCGAAATCCAGATCGAAAAACTGTATGGCAAAAATCTGCCTACCGCTGACGTATTGACCAAGGCGCGCGCTTACGCGACCGAACAGATCGAGCGTCAAAAGAAAGATTTCATCCGCCTCGGCGTTTTGGGCGAATGGGACAATCCTTATCTGACCATGGCTTACGGCAATGAAGCCGACGAGTTGCGTGCACTCGGTACCTTGCTGGAAAAAGGCTATGTCTATCGCGGCTTGAAACCAGTCAACTGGTGTTTCGATTGCGGCTCTGCATTGGCAGAAGCAGAAGTTGAATATCAGGACAAACGCGATCCGGCTATCGATGTCGGCTTCCAGTTTGCGGAACCGGCTAAAGTCGCTGCAGCATTTGGCTTGCCTGCACTGCCAACCGACAATGGTTTTGTCGTGATCTGGACCACCACACCGTGGACCATTCCATCGAACCAGGCTCTCAACGTGCATCCGGAATTGCAATACGCATTGGTCGAAACATCGCGCGATGACAAACCATTGTTGCTGATCCTTGCAGCCGATCTGGTCGAGGCTTGTCTGGCACGCTACAAGCTCGAAGGCAAAGTCATTGCCACCTGCGCTGGCGCAGCACTGGAAGGCATACGCTTCAAGCATCCGCTGGCATCGCAAGATGCCGGCTACGATCGCACTTCACCAGTTTATCTGGCTGAGTACGTCGCAGCCGATAGCGGCACCGGCATCGTCCATTCCGCACCTGCATACGGTATCGAAGATTTTATTTCATGCAAAGCGCACGGTCTGAAAGATGACGAGATCATCACGCCTGTGATGGGCGACGGCAAGTTCGCATCAACGCTGCCCTTGTTCGGCGGCCTGACCATCTGGGAAGCGTCGAAACCGATCTGCAATGCATTAACTGCAGCCGGCGCATTATTCGAACTGAAGATGTTCGATCACAGCTACATGCATTGCTGGCGTCATAAGACTCCTATCATCTATCGCGCCACTTCGCAGTGGTTTGCCGGCATGGATGTCACGCCGAAAGATGGCGGCCCGACCTTGCGTGAAACCGCATTGAAAGGCATTTCCGAAACCAAGTTTTTCCCAGACTGGGGTCAAGCACGTTTGCACGGCATGATCGCAAATCGTCCTGACTGGACGCTATCGCGTCAACGTCAATGGGGCGTGCCGATGGCGTTCATCGTCCACAAGGAAACCGGCGCATTGCATCCACGCACACCTGAGTTGCTGGAACAGATCGCCAAACTGATTGAGAAAAGTGGCATTGATGCGTGGCTAACTTTGGATCTGAAAGATCTGCTCGGTGACGAAGCAACGATGTACCAAAAGAATAAAGACACGCTGGATGTCTGGTTCGATTCCGGCACGACGCATCAAACGGTATTGCGCGGTTCGCACAAGGAACAATTGGCCTTCCCTGCTGACTTGTATTTGGAAGGTTCGGATCAACATCGCGGCTGGTTCCATTCGTCCTTGTTGACGTCGTCGATGCTGAACGGTCGCCCGCCCTACAAGGCATTGTTGACGCACGGCTTTACCGTCGATGGCGAAGGCAAGAAGATGTCCAAGTCGCTAGGCAATACGCTGGCACCGCAAAAGATTTCCGACACCTTGGGCGCGGACATTTTGCGTCTGTGGATTGCATCGACCGATTACACCGGCGAACTGTCGATCTCTGACGAAATCCTGAAACGCGTAACGGAAAGCTATAGACGTATCCGTAACACACTGCGTTTTTTGATGTCGAATACCACCGACTTTAATGCGAACACGGATCTGGTGCCGGTTGCTGACATGCTGGAAATCGATCGCTATGCGATTGCGCAAATGAATGCGCTGCAGACTGAGATCGTTGCGCATTACAACGTATACGAATTCCATCCGATCACATCCAAATTGCAAATGTATTGTTCGGAAGATCTAGGTGGCTTCTACCTCGACATCTTGAAAGATCGTCTGTACACCAGTGGCGTCACTTCGCATGCCCGTCGTTCCGCACAAAGCGCGATCTGGTATTTGACGCAATCACTGTTGCGTTTGATGGCACCAGTTCTATCTTTCACTGCAGAAGAAGCGTGGGTAATTTTTGCCGGCGACAACGCGGGCGACACCATCTTCACGCAAACGCATTACGAATTGCCGAAGGTTGCAGACGGCGAAGCACTGCTGGCTAAGTACACGGTATTGCGCGATGTACGCAACAACGTCACCAAGCAACTGGAAGAAGTACGCGTTGCCGGCGGCATCGGTTCATCATTGCAGGCTGAGGTTGCACTGAAAGTCAGCGGCGAAAAATTTGCAGCGCTGGAAAGTCTGGAAGACGATCTGAAATTCGTCTTGATCACTTCGCAAGCCAGCGTCAGCAAAGTCGCAACTGCCGAAGAAGAATCAGTAGTTGTCACACCGTCTGCATATCAAAAATGCGAACGCTGCTGGCACTACCGCGCCGATGTAGGTACACATGCGGAACATGAAGGTTTGTGTGGCCGTTGCGTATCCAATCTGTTCGGCAAAGGCGAAGCACGTCGTTTTGCATAAACAAGTTTTACGCAACACAACATCGTTCCAGCACCACCTCGCTCCGGCTGCAACCGGAGCGATTTTCATGACACTTAACAGGCAACCATAACAATGGCCACCAAGAAACATACTACTTACTCCTCACCTAGCAGCATCATCCCGTGGCTAGGCATAGCAACCATCGTGCTGCTGATCGATCAAATTACCAAACTCACTATCCTGCGCCTGTTCTCCTATGGCGAATCGCACGCAGTTACCTCCTTCTTCAATCTGGTTCTGGTCTATAACAAGGGCGCTGCCTTCAGCTTCCTCGCATCAGAAACCGGCTGGCAGCGCTACTTTTTCACCATCGTGGGTGTTGCTGCCTCGATTTTTATCATTTATCTGTTGAAGAAACATTCCGGTCAGCGTCTGTTCAGCTGGGCCTTGTCGCTGATACTCGGCGGCGCCATCGGCAATGTGATCGACCGTTTCCTGTACGGCCACGTTGTCGATTTCCTCGATGTGCATGTAGCGGGCTGGCATTGGCCTGCTTTCAACGTCGCCGACAGCGCGATTTGCATAGGCGCAGTATTGTTCATCTATGATGAATTACGCCGGGTTGGCAAATAAGCTCGGAAATTGAGCCTGCAACACTCAAACTGATACACTAGCCCGCACATCTTTCAGGAGTCCTCATGGATCTTGCTGGTAAAAAAATCGTACTGGGATTGACCGGTGGTGTTGCCTGCTACAAAGCAGCAGAATTGACACGTGCCTTGAGCAAGGCTGGTGCATCAGTGCAAGTCGTGATGACGAATGCGGCAACGCACTTCATCACACCTGTGACGATGCAAGCCTTGTCTGGCAATCCTGTCGTCATCGATCAATGGGATGCGCGCGTGGCCAACAATATGCCGCACATCGATCTGACGCGCGATGCTGATGCGATTGTGATTGCGCCCTGCTCCGCCGATTTCATTTTCAAACTCGCGCATGGTGCATGCGACGATCTGCTGTCCACCTTATGCGTGGCACGCCCCGATACTCTGCCTTTGCTGGTCGCACCAGCGATGAATGTAGAAATGTGGCAAAACCCTGCGACCAAACGCAACGTTGCACAATTGAAAGCCGACCGTATCGCCGTACTCGGGCCAGATGCCGGTGAGCAAGCTTGTGGCGAAACCGGCATGGGTCGCATGCTGGAACCGGAACAACTGCTGGAAGAAATCATTGCCGTATTTCAACCAAATCTATTGGTTGGTAAAAGCGTGATGATCACCGCAGGCCCAACCTTCGAACCTATCGATCCGGTACGCGGCATCACCAATTTGTCTTCCGGCAAAATGGGTTACGCGATTGCACGTGCTGCACGTGAAGCTGGTGCCGACGTGACGCTGATTTCCGGCCCGACCGCATTGGCTACGCCTTATGGCGTACAACGCATCAATGTACAAACTGCCAAACAGATGCACGATGTGGTGATGTCGCGTGTCAGCGCGCAAGATATCTTCATCGCCGTCGCTGCGGTAGCTGATTGGCGCGTCGCGAATGTCAGCGCACAGAAACTGAAGAAAAATGCTGCAGGCGAAGCACCATCGCTCGCCTTCGAACAAAACACAGATATCCTCGCCGCTGTTGCTGCCTTGAAGAAACGACCTTACTGCGTCGGCTTTGCGGCAGAATCGGAAAACCTGCTGGAATACGGCGAAGCCAAGCGCAAGAAAAAGAATATTCCGCTGCTGGTCGGCAACATCGGTCATCAGACTTTCGGCCAGAATCAAAATGAATTGGTGCTGTTCGACGACAAAGGTCACACTGCATTACCACTGGCTGACAAGCAACAACTCGCGCGCCAACTCATCAATGAAATCGTACAACGCCTGAAGGCTTAATCGTTTATAACGACAGCATTCAGATCAATCTATCTCAACACTATTTCCATGAAAACAATCGAAGTAAAAATCCTCGACCCACGCATGAAAGAACAATTGCCTGCATACGCCACCACCGGCAGTGCAGGTCTCGACTTGCGCGCATGCATAGATGCGCCTATCGTCATCAAACCGGGTGAAACGCATCTGGTGCCAACCGGTCTGGCGATCCATATTGCCAATCCAGGTTACGCCGCGATGATTTTGCCGCGCAGCGGCATGGGCCATAAACATGGCATCGTTTTGGGGAACTTGGTCGGCTTGATCGACTCCGATTACCAAGGCCAATTGATGGTATCGACATGGAATCGTGGTCAAACGGAATTCACGTTAAATCCGATGGAACGTCTGGCGCAATTGGTCATCGTCCCGGTCTTGCAAGTCGGCTTCAATGTCGTTGAAGAATTCGATACCAGCGATCGCGGTGTCGGCGGTTTTGGCAGCACCGGGAAGCACTAAATTTTAGGAGAATTTTTTATGCATGACCTGCTGCAACCTGTATTGAACCAAGTAAAGCGTCTATCACCTGCCAACGCAGCCTTATTTCCACTCGCTTTATTGCTGGCTGGTTGCAGCACAGTCTCGCTTGATACGCCTACCACTCGTCCTGGCACTACTGCTCCCGTCACTGAATCGGCGCAAAAGCAAGCCTTGCGCAATATCACGACACAGCAAGATCGTCTGTATCGCGTCGCAGCACCGCTGCTGGTCAGCAATGCGCCCTTGTGCAAAGGCAATGCGCGCAATCTGATCGGCTTCAGCGCAAAAACAAAATACTCATTCTCTGAAGATTACGTAGACGCAGCACAATCGCTCGGCTTTGAAGATCGCTTACAAG
Source organism: Pseudomonadota bacterium (assembly GCA_040390795.1). Classification (GTDB taxonomy): domain Bacteria; phylum Pseudomonadota; class Gammaproteobacteria; order Burkholderiales; family Burkholderiaceae_D; genus Oxalicibacterium. The sequence continues at coordinate 31,057 of JAZJXV010000003.1, forward strand.
TCACCGGCGTCTTGAACAACAGCGGCGCAGCGCGTGCCGGCATCAAACGTGGCGACATTCTGAATAGCGTAGAAGACAAGCCCATGCCGCAAGGCCCGAACGCCGAACGTCAGGCGGCAGCAATACTCGGCCCCTTGGTCAGCTCGCGCTCTTCCGTCAAACTCGGCTTGATCCGCAACGGCAACAATTCAACCGTCACAGTTCCTTTGACGCTGGCTTGCGGCTTTGGCATCGAGTTGGGCAATACCGATAATGTGAACGCCTACGCCGACAGCCGTCGCGTACTCGTCACACGCGGCATGTTGAATTTTGTCCGCAACGACAATGAACTGGCTTACGTGCTGGCAAAAGAACTCGCGCACAATGCTCTCGGTCATCCCGCACAACAAAGAATGAGCGCGACCGTGGGCGGCATCATCGACAATCTGATCCGCATCACGCCAGATACCAGCGCGCTGGGCGGCACTGGTGGCGTCAAAGCCATGCCACAGGAATCGGATGCAGCAGCAGACCGACTCGCGCTCTACATGCTGACACGCGCCGGCTACAACATCGACGGTGCAAACAGTTTCTGGCAACGTCTGGCAAATCAATATCCAGTCAGCGTATCGAACAGCTATACAGCGATACATCCAGCTACCGCTTATCGTTTGTCTGCCATCGACAAAACTGTAGCGGAAATCAAGGCAAAACAGGCGGCAAAAAAACCGTTGATGCCTTAATTCAGCTAGTCGTATAAACAATAAAAAAGGAACGCTTTGCGTTCCTTTTTTATTGCGTTTCTCCGGCTATATTTTGATATCGCAGAGTGCCAATTCCAACAATGTCAGAAGCGCTGCCGTATCGTTTCCACCAGAGCGCGTGCAGCCGCCGATAGGTGGCTATTACGACGTGTAAAGAGAGCGACGGTATGCGTGACCGTCGGCGTCAGCGGAATCTGATGCAGACCCGGCATTTCCTCGACCAGATTCGCCGATAGTATCGTCGCGAGTGAGCTATTACGCACAGTTGCAAGTATCGGTTCTATCGCATTCATTTCCATCACGATGCGCGGCGTGATGCCATTCGCCAGCAAAATCGCATCGATCATTTTTCGCGAATTGTATTCGTTCGACAGCATGATCAGTTCGTGCTCGCTCAATTCGCTCAGCGCCATTCCCGCACAACCTACGAGTGGATGACGATCACCAACCACCAGTGCAAGCGGCACGGTAAAGAGTGGTTCGACATTGATCTGCTCTGTACTTGACGGTGCGTATGCCACACCGAAATGCAACTCGCCTTCCAGCAGACGATCTTCTATCTCCCCTGAACGCAAACGCAACACCGTAATCTTGATGCCGGGATAAACCTTGTTGAAATCGGCCAGGATAGGCGGCAGGTGAAAAGTCCCGAATGAAGACAGCACGCCAAACGTGACCCTCCCGTGCTTGAGATTTTCCAGTTCATTCAACGCATCCATGCCCGCATCGACTTCCAGCAACGCACGCTTCGCATAGGTCTGGAACAGTTCGCCCGCAGTCGTCAGTTTGACCACACGACCAACCCGATCGAATAACTGTATACCGAGCTCATCCTCGATCTGCTTGATCTGATGCGACAGCGTTGGCTGCGTGATGTGCAGACTCTCCGACGCGCGTGTGAAGCTCTGCGATTGTGCAGCCGCAAGAAAATAACGCAAATGTCGCAATTCCATGACTGTCTTCACTCCTGATTTTAGGTTTCTTTTGCCATCGTATAAGGCTGGCTTTCCCTATGATTCCATCAATACCATAAAGAAATCAATAGATACTATCTATAAATTATATAAATTTAAATCATTTGTGCAGACAGATGACGCGGGATTAGTCTGTAAAAAACGTGCAACGACGCGTAATTAACCAGATTTATCCGGTAACAAAAAAACGAAGGAGACAAGGATGAAAAAGCTGTTTGCACTAACGGTCGCTACATGCCTGACGCTGACCGGCGTAACTGCCCACGCCGATGATACGTATCCGCAGCAGACGATACGGTTAGTTGTTCCAGCATCCCCCGGTGGTGGCGCTGATTCCATTGCCCGTCTGGTGAGTCCTGGCTTGTCGGCAAGTCTGGGACAACCGGTAGTGGTCGATAACAAGGCCGGCGCATCCGGTACCATCGCCGGCGGTCTGGTCGCCAAATCGAAACCGAACGGCTATACCTTGTTGATGGCGCAATCCACCAGCATCGTGATCGCGCCGCATATCTACGAACAACTATCCTACAACACGCTCAAGGATCTGGTACCAGTGACACAGGTCATCCGCGTACCGAACATTCTGGTCGTCAATCCACAAGTACCAGCGAAAACCGTCGCCGAGTTCATCGCCCTGGCAAAGTCGAAGCCAGGCGTACTCAACTTTGGCTCTGCCGGCATAGGCTCTCCTAGTCACGTCGCCGGTGAAATGTTCGACAAGCAGACCAATATCAAGATGATGCATGTGCCTTACCAGGGATCCGGCCCAGCAGTGATCGCCTTACTCGCAAACCAGATCCAGGCGATGTTCGCACCGATCACCGCAGTGCTACCTCTCATCAAGTCCAACAAGTTGCGCGCACTGGGAGTTACCACCATAGCGCGCCAGTCTGCAATGCCGGAAATACCGACGATTGCCGAGTCGGGCGTGCCCGGTTTTGACATCAATTCGTGGTTCGGGATTTTTGTGCCGGCGGGTACACCACCCGACATCATCGCGCGTCTGAACCGCGACATCGTCCAGGTGCTGAAAGATCCACGCGTCGCCAGCGCAATTGCGCAACAGGCATCACAACCGGTCGGCAATACACCTCAAGAATTTGCCACATTAGTACACAACGAAAACCAGCAGTTCGCCACGCTCATAAAAGACATAGGCACGCAAACCCTGAGATAGCTCCGCCATCTCGGGACACACGTGGTGCGCTTTAACTTCACCTTCAATCTTAACCATCACATTAACTGGGGATTCTGCATGTCAGCTCTAACCTTGAAGCAAGCAAACAACATTATTGAAAACGCTATCGCACATGCTCACGCAAGCGACATCAAGCCGCTCGCCGTTGTCGTGCTCGATCCCAGCGGCAACATCATCGCCGCACAGCGCGAAGACAACGCCAGCATGTTCCGCCTCGACATCGCGCTAGGCAAAGCCTGGGGAGCGGCGGCGATGGGCTGCTCCAGTCGCGCACTCGGCTTGCGCGCCAAAGACAATCCGGCATTTTTCACCACGCTGGCAGCGACTGCAAAAGGTCGCTTCCTGCCGCAAACCGGAGCCGTACTGGTCAAGGCTGAAGACGGCACGATACTCGGCGCAGTCGGTGCCAGCGGCGGTACCGGCGATGAAGATGAAGCCTGCTGCGTCAAAGGTATAGAAGCTGCCGGTCTGCGTACCAATGCCGCATGAATGAAGTGCGTGGATAAAGTGCGGAACAACTGCAACCTCAAGGAAAGAACAACATGAATACAAATACCAAAAACAAAGGCGCAGTGAAAGCAGGCGATGGCACGTATATCTTCGCCTTGCCCGAGATGGCAGGCATGGATGCCGGCATCGGTTATTCAACCGCGTTCGGCCCGGTCGTCGAAGGCGAACGCATGCAGGTCGGATTAATCAACAAGCGTCGCGGTACCGGTGCGAAGCCGCATACCCATCCCAACGAACAATGGAATTACATCGTGCAAGGCACGCTCCGCGTCAGCATAGGCGATCAACCTGAACGTCTGTGCGGCCCGGGAACGCTGCTCTACTTCCCCGCCAACATCGTGCATTCGACAGTCGCAACACTGGACGAAGACGTCGTCTTCCTCACCGTCAAGGATTTGTCACATGGCATCCACGGCAAGGCGGTCGATGGCACCACGGATGGCGGTTACTTCGAACCTGGCTTCGAGAACAAATAAGTTGCACAGGCCTGTCATGCAATGACAGCCAGCTTGAGCAGGACACAGGAGAAAGACAGCGATGGCTAACATCAGAAACATCGGCTTTATCGGCATAGGCAATATGGGTGCGCCCATGGCCGGGCAGCTCGCACGCAAAGGTTTTTCTTTGACCGTGTACGACGCGAATGCGACGACTGCCGACGTATTCGCCCGCGAGCATGGCGCACGCGCCGCACGCACTGCAGCCGAAGTTGGAGATGGTGCGGACGTAGTGATTTTCATGCTACCTAACGATCAAGTCGTACAGCAAGTGTTGTTCGACGATGGACTCGCGACGCAACTCGCACCCGGCAGCATCGCCATCGATATGGGCACTTCTGCACCTGCCGTCACCCGCAGCATCAGCGCCAAACTCGCATCACTCGGCATTGGTTACCTCGATGCACCTGTCATGGGCGGTGTGATATTTGCGAAAGATGCCAGCCTGGACATCATGGTCAGCGGCAACGATGCAGCGATAGAACGCTGTCGACCGCTGTTCGATGCGATGGGACGCAAGCTCTGGCCGTGCGGCGACATCGGCAGTGCGCATGTACTGAAGGCAATGACCAATTACATCAATGCATGCGCCCTCATCAACACGCTGGAAGCGATGACGATAGGTCGCAAGTTCGGTCTCGACAGCAAAGTCATGGCCGAAGCCATCGATGCGATGTGCAACGGTCGCCAGCATCCGGTCGTCAAGAAAGTAATTCCACATGTACTAACGCGCAAGTTCGGCACCGGCATGGCGATGCAACTGATCGCCAAGGACGTGAAGATCGCAGTCGACAGTGCACACAGTGTAGGCGCCGCGGTACCGCTAGGCGAAGCAACAGAAAAATTATGGCGCGCCGCCTGCGAACAGCTTGGTGGAAGCAGCGATCACTCCGCCATCGTCAAGTACTGGGAAGCAGCAAGCGGCGTGCAACTCTGACCCATATCAATCACTTAGTTCGGATCACGTAGTTTCAATTGAAAAATAACTTTAGGAGAATTAAATGAGTGCAGTACAAAAGACGCATGATGACGAAGTACAAGGCATCGAACACTGGACCAACAAAGGCGACGTGCGACTGTTCATGTGGGAGAAGTTTGTCGGTACGCCAGATAACAAACCTGCGGTGTTATTCGTCCACGGTTCGTCGATGGCATCACAACCGACCTTTGATCTGACAGTACCAGGCCGGGCTGATTCATCGGTGATGGACTGGTTCGCCAAACGTGGTTTCGTTTGCTGGTGCGTGGACATGGAAGGATATGGCCGCTCCGACAAGACACGTGACATCACCTGCGACATTTCCAACGGTGCCGACGATCTCGCTGCTGCGACCGACTACATCTGCCGCACACGCGACATCGAGAATTTTTTGACGTATGGCATTTCATCCGGTGCACTGCGCGCCGCTTTGTTCGCACAACGCCATCCAGAGCGCGTGTCACGACTGGCACTCGATGCCTTTGTCTGGACCGGTGAAGGTGCGCACACGCTGGAACAACGACGCAAGAAGCTACCGGAATTCCTGTCATCGAATCGTCGCCCTATCGATAGAGCGTATGTGTATTCGATTTTCGAACGCGATCATGCTGATTGTGCGGAAAAACGCGTAGTCGAAGCCTTCGCAGATGCAATTCTGGCGCTCGATGATTCGATGCCGAATGGCACTTATATCGATATGTGCTCCAAGCTGCCGCTGGTCGATCCAGAAAAAATTACGGTACCGACCGTCGTGTTGCGTGGTCAGTTTGATGGCATTGCGGCATTCGATGACTTGATTGAATTCTTCAAACTCCTACCGCACCCGGACAAACAATTCACCATGTTGAACGGAATTTCTCACGCTAGTTTTCAACAGAAAAACTACATGATGGTTTATCAAATACTGCACGCCTACTTTACTCAGCCCGCTCCAGTGTATGTATCGGCAGGAGCGCACTAAGAGCACACCGTGATGTAAACGCTGCATCCTGAGATGCGTCATGTTGGCGCATCTCAGGTTTACGAGAAGAGCACAAAATGTCTTTCAATAAGTGGTTTAACAAATATAACAAGGACTACTACGGCGGCGCACTGATGATGTTGATCGGCCTCGCTGCAGCCGCGCGTGGAATCGACTACAAGGTCGGCACACTGGAAAACATGGGTTCCGGCTTTATGCCTGTAGCGGAAGGAGTACTGCTCGCGCTGGTCGGCGCCGCCATCGCATTGCAAGCTACACGCACGGCACCTGCGGCAAAAAAAACCGGCACACCGCAATGGCGCGGCTGGTTGTGCATCGTATCTGGATTGATTGCGTTTGTGATCCTCGGCGAACATGGCGGCTTGCTGCCGGCAAGTTTTGCAATCGTATTCATCTCGGCGCTCGGTGATCGCAACAACAGCCTGAAGGATGCATTCGTACTCGCACTGGCCTTAATGATAGTCAGCGTGGTCGTATTCCGTTGGGCACTCGGTGTGCAGTTTCCATTACTGCAGTGGGGTTGAAAAATGCTGCAATCTCTGATGGACTTGCAACATGGCTTTGGCATTGCGCTGCAGCCACACAATCTGATGTGGTCTTTCTTTGGCGTGTTGATCGGCAATCTGATCGGCGTGCTGCCAGGAATGGGTGCCTTGTCGGCGATCTCCATCCTGCTGCCACTCACTTACGCGATGCATCCCATACCTGCGACCCTGATGCTGGCCGGTATTTTCTACGGCTCGCAATATGGCGGCGCAATCGGTGCGATCCTGCTGAACCTGCCCTGCCACCCGCCGCATGCGGTCACTTGTCTGGACGGTTATCCGCTCACGCAACAAGGCAAGGGAGGGACCGCGCTTGGCATCACGATGATCTCTTCCTTCTTCGCGGCCTCGGTCGGCATCATCGTGATGATCATCGCATCGCCGCTGCTAGTTAGCATCGCGTTCGAGTTCGGCCCGGCCGAGATCTTTTCCATCATGCTGCTCGGTTTGCTGTGCGGTGGCACCATGTCGCGCGGTTCTGCACTCAAGGGCGTTGCGATGACGCTGGTCGGTTTGTTGATAGGCACGGCAGGTACCGATGTAAACAGCGGCACCATGCGCTTTACCTTTGGCTTTCTGGAGTTGTCGAACAAAGTCGAGTTGGTAGCCCTTGCTCTGGGTCTGTTCGGCGTGACCGAATTCTTGCGTAGCGTGAATCAAATACAGGTAATCGGTGCGCACAACACCAAGGTCAGTCTGCGCGATATGCGTCCCAGCAAGGCGGACCTCAAGCGTTCCTTCATGCCCATGTTGCGCGGCACATTCATCGGCACCCTGTTCGGTTGCATGCCAGGCACTGGTCCGACGATTACGACTTTCATCGCGTATGCGTTCGAACGCAAGATGTCGAAAACGCCAGAGCTATTCGGCACCGGGATGATAGAAGGAGTCGCAGCGCCAGAGGCTGCATCTCACTCGAAGACGCAAGTAGACTTCGTACCGACCATGAGCCTAGGTATTCCTGGCGATGCAGTCATGGCGCTGATACTCGGTGCGCTGCTGATACAAGGCATACAACCAGGACCGCAACTGATCACCGAACATGCTGATTTGTTCTGGGGACTGGTCGCCAGCTTCTGGATCGGCAATGTACTGCTCATCATACTGAACGTACCTTTGATCGGAATCTGGGTAAAGCTCTTGCGCGTACCTTATCGTTTCCTGTTTCCATCGGCACTCTTCTTCATCGCAGTCGGCGTCTACAGCGTCAACAACAGTTTGTTTGAAGTGGGCGAAGTGCTGGTGTTCGGGTTGGTCGGCGCATTGTTCGTCGCACTGGATTTTTCGGTGGCACCGATACTGCTCGGTTATGTACTGGGACCGATGGTAGAAGAAAACTTCCGGCGTGCAGTGCTGCTGTCACGCGGTGACATGATGGTGTTCCTCCAGCATCCGATTAGTTGCGCGTTTCTGTCGCTGTGCGTCTTCATGATTGCAGCACAAGTTTTCTTCACGTGGCGAAAATCTCGCCGTGAAAAGCAGGCTGTGCACAATGCGTTATCGGAAATAACTCCCCTGCCTTGAACGATGCATGGAAAGAGCGAATTAGAAAGTAAAAAGCGTGCTGTCTTATGTAGACAGCACGCTTTATTTTTTCCATCGTTCAAGTGATGCAGACAACACCAAACTATTTACGCATGCGCCTTCATTGCTTCATCGATATCAGCACGCGACAGCTCCGGTGCAAACTGTTGAATGAAGTCATACGCATATTGACGCAAGTACGCACCACGCCGTACAGCCAGTCGCGTCACATTTTCTGCAAATAAATGCGAAGCGTCGATGACCTTCAAACCGTTACTGCCATTTTGCTTTACCGCCATCGATGCCACGATGCCGACACCAAGATCGAGCGATACGTATTGTTGAATAACGTCCGAATCCATCGCTGTTAATACGATGTCCGTCGTAATATCAGCCTTCTTGAATGCATCGTCGATATGACCACGACCGGTAAAGCCCAAGTCATACGTAATCAATGAATACTGCGCGAGGTCTTCCAGCGTAATCAGCTTCTTTTCCAATAAAGGATGACCATCCGGTACGACTACCGAGTGATGCCAGCGATAGCATGGGAAAGACACCAGATCTTCGAACTGGCTCAAACCTTCAGTCGCGATACCGATATCCGCCTTGCCCGACAACACCCACTCTGCAATGTGTTCCGGTGTGCTTTGCTGCAATGCGATACGTACTTTAGGGAATTCCTTGCGGAACACCTGCACGACCTTAGGCAGCATGTAACGCGCTTGCGTATGGGTAGTCGCTACGGCCAGCGTACCAATTTCCTGTCCTGCGTATTCCTGGCTGGCCCGCTGCAAATTTTCTGCTTCCAGCAGCAAGCGATCAATGATCTGCAAGATGCCACGGCCAGGATCGGTTAAACCAGTCAGACGTTTACCATTGCGCTCAAAGATATCGACGCCCAACTCTTCCTCCAACTCGCGTATCTGCCGGCTGACGCCAGGCTGCGATGTGAACAGCACATTCGCCACCTCTGTCAAGTTGTAACCGCAACGCGCGGTCTCGCGGATCGATCGTAGTTGTTGAAAATTCATATCCAGGCACCTCTCTCTACTTGCTCAATAGTGCGCTGACTATCGGTGTGCGTTATTCCGCTTACACCGATTCGTCAACGAACACTTGCAAACGTTTAGGACGAACAATCAGTGTTTCGCCGTCTTTCAATTTCAATTGACCGAAACGCTCATTCGAGATCACGGCTTCAATCAATTCACCGTTATCGTCGCGTTCCAGCTCCAGTTGTGCCAACGGGCCGATCGCATGTGAGCGACGCAGTTGCACCACGATGCCTTCTGCGCCAGTCGTGTAACGGTCCACTTCCAGATCGTGCGGACGCACATAGCCGATACCCTTGGCATCTTGTGTTTCTGCATGCTCAGGCGCATCGAATGCGATACCGGACGATTGCAAAATGCCTTCATGCACGCGACCGTGGAACAAGTTGACGTTACCGAGGAAACCATAGACGAATGGCGAAGCCGGATTGTTATAGACATCCTTAGGCGCACCGATCTGCTCGACGTTGCCTTTGTTCATCAACACGATCTGGTCAGCAACTTCCAACGCTTCTTCCTGATCATGCGTCACGAAAATACTGGTGACATGCAGATCGTCATGCAGACGACGCAACCAACGACGCAATTCCTTACGCACTTTTGCATCCAGCGCGCCGAACGGTTCATCCAGCAGCAACACGCGTGGTTCCACCGCCAAGGCACGTGCCAAAGCGATACGTTGACGCTGACCACCAGACAATTGCGGTGGATAGCGATCCGCCAACCAATCCAGCTGCACCAGTTCCAACAGCTTGGTGACTTTTTCCTTGATTACTTGTTCGGAAGGACGCGTTGCCGCAGGGCGTACACGCAAACCGAAAGCGATGTTTTCAAACACAGTCATGTGCTTGAACAAGGCGTAATGCTGGAACACGAAGCCAACCTGGCGTTCGCGCACATGGCGCGCCGAAGCATCTTCACCATCCAGCAATACCTGACCGTGATCCGGTTGTTCCAGACCGGCAATAATGCGCAACAAGGTAGTCTTGCCGCAACCGGAAGGTCCGAGCAATGCGGTCAATTCACCCGCTGGGAATTCCAGCGATACGTTGTTGAGTGCGACAAAATTGCCGAATTGTTTTTGAATATTCTTGACTTCGATGCTCATGATCCCTGCTCCTGAAACTGTTCGTGTGTATCTTTTAAACGCCATTCAATGAATGATTTGAGCGCCAGTGTAACCAGTGCCAACATTGCCAGCAATGATGCTACAGCGAATGCTGCGGAAAATTGGTATTCGTTATAGAGAATCTCAACCTGCAGCGGTATCGTATTTGTCTGGCCCCGGATATGACCGGATACCACCGATACTGCGCCAAATTCACCCATTGCACGTGCATTACACAAAATCACGCCATACAACAAACCCCATTTAATATTAGGCAGCGTCACATGCCAGAAGGTTTTCCAACCGGAAGCACCCAATACCAGCGCTGCCTCTTCCTCTTCACTACCCTGCGATTGCATCAGTGGAATCAATTCGCGTGCCACAAACGGGAAGGTCACGAATATCGTTGCCAACACAATGCCCGGAACTGCGAACAGGATCTTGATATTGTTTTCCTGCAACCAACCGCCAAACCAGCCTTGTGCACCAAACAACAGTACGTAAATCAAACCGGAGATAACCGGAGAAACCGAGAATGGCAAATCGATCAATGTCAGCAAAACGCTTTTGCCGCGGAAATCGAACTTCGCGATACACCAGGAAGCAGCCACACCAAATATCAAATTCAAAGGCACCGCAATCGCCGCCGTAATCAAGGTCAACTTGATCGCAGAGACGGCATCTTCTTCAACAATCGCTGCGATATAAGCATCCCAACCTTTTTTCAATGCTTCGGCAAAAACAGATGCCAATGGCACGAACAGAAACAAGGTTAAAAATGCCAGCGCAACAACGATCAATGTAGTGCGTACCCAAATCGGCTCCAGCGTCGCAGCCGGTACACGCGGCGCAGTACGCGAACCACTTGCGACCGTCACGCCATTAGCAGGAAAAGCAATCGCTGTCATATCAAACCTTCTCTGCCTGACCGCGTTTGCGGGTCCAGGCTTGCAATAAATTAATCGCCAATAACATCAGGAACGAAGCCGTCAACATCACCACCGCAATCGCTGTCGCACCGGCATAGTCATACTGTTCCAACTTGGTCACGATAAACAGCGGCGTGATCTCAGACACCATAGGCATGTTGCCGGCGATGAAAATGACAGAACCGTATTCACCTGTAGCACGAGCAAAAGCCAAAGCAAAACCAGTCAGCAATGCAGGGAATACCGTAGGGAAAATAACCTTGGTAAAAGTCTGCCAATGGCTGGCGCCCAAGCTGGCGGCGGCTTCTTCCAACTCACGCTCGGCATCTTCCAGAACTGGTTGCACCGTACGCACAACAAAAGGCAAACCGATAAACGTCAATGCGATCACAACGCCCAGCGGCGTAAATGCCACCTTGATGCCTACCGCTTCCAGATAACGACCTATCCAACCGTTAGGCGAATACAGTGCCGTCAATGCAATACCAGCCACTGCAGTCGGCAAAGCAAACGGCAGATCAACCATTGCATCGATAATTTTTTTGCCAGGGAATTTGTAACGTACCAGCACCCAAGCCACGATGCCGCCGAAAAAAGCATTCAAGGTTGCCGCAATCAAGGACGCGCCAAAGCTCAACTTATAAGAAGCCATCACGCGATCTGAAGTCACCGCAGTAACGAAGTCATCCCACGTCATCGTGAACGTCTTCAGAAATACCGCCGACAGCGGTATCAAGACGATCAGGCTGAGATAGAAGATGGTAAAACCAAGCGACAAATTGAATCCGGGGAGTACCCTGGATGCAGTTTGTTTCCTGACAGGAATGGCGATGGCAGCAGCGGACATAAGCTCTCTTTATTACAAATATGGCTAACAGGCTGCAATAATTGCACTTAGGCGATATAAAGAAAACGAATCTTTTTGCATTTTGTTAGAAGAAAAACGTATATAGAATTTCCTCCAAGTGACGCGCAAGCTGAGCTTCTTGTCGTAATAGTTACATCAATAGCAATTGAATTGAATCACCCAGCCAGACGCTCTAGTTGCTAATTTGCATCGAAAACTGAGCCACGTTCAAAAATATTCTTTACTTACGATACGGCGCAGCAAACACAGGATGTCCGCACCGCCCTCATATTTCCCCTCTGAAACATCGTTTCCGGCACCGCATTGTGTTGCTTGCAACACTGTTCATCCGTCAGATCGACTACTGCATTCGCAGTATTTACTCTTCCAGGGAAAAGCTTAAGCATGGCAAGACATTAGCTTTACTTTTGCCATGAACACTACTTACCAAAATCTCTGTACCCCACTCCTCGGCACTCGGACCGTCGTTTCTGAACTCACCCGCGCATATCGCAAGTGCAGCGACAGCAGTAGCACCTTCATGAACGACAACTTGTCGTTGGGACGACGACTGATGCCCGGCATCATCCAATGTTTACTGGCGATGACCTTGACGGTCGCGGCTGCGGGCGCACTGGCCGATGATCGATTCAACATCGCGCGCTTCCAGGTAGAGGGCAATACCTTATTGCCGGGCGACGAAGTGCAAAGTTTGATGGCACCACTGACCGGATCGGATCGCGCCTACGGCGATGTGCAAAAGGCGCTCGAAGCGCTACAGAACGCTTATCGCAAAGCTGGCTATGGCGCGGTACAGGTCTACGTTCCCGAGCAGGAACTCACCAGCGGTATAGTCAAAATCCAGGTGAAAGAAAACGTCATAGGCAAAGTCGTCGTCAGCGGCAACAACAACTTCAGCGAAAAAAATATTCGCACTAGCCTGCCGCAACTGCAAAGCGGCAAGACGCCGAATCTGCGCTCAATTTCCGAAGCCGTTCAACTCAGTAACGACAGCCCTGCCAAGCAGGTCAACGTCGTCCTCGGCGCAAGCGAAGAAGAAGGCAAGATCGACGCCGAGGTCAAGGTCAGCGATAACAATTCCTTGCGCGTATTCATGACGCTCGACAATACCGGCACAGCCGCCACCGGCAACTGGCGCACCGGTGTGGCGATACAGCATGCCAATCTGTTCGACCGCGATCAGGTTGGCACGCTGGCATATACAACCTCGCCGGACAGTCCGAGTGGCGTACGCGTCAACTTGTACTCGCTGGGATATCGCATTCCGCTGTACGGCATGGGCGACAGTCTCGATTTCATCTACGGTAAATCCAGCGTCAATACACCGGGCGCGTCGCCGACGCTGGGTGGCTTGCTCGGCTTTACCGGCAAAGGCGACATCTTCGGACTGCGCTGGAATCATTTCTTCGCACGTCAGGGTGAAACGAGCACCAAACTTGTGTTCGGTCTCGATTACAAAAAAATAGATTCACGCTGCAACGTCAATGGCATCGAACTGAGCACTGCACCGCCAACGCCACCAGTGGCTTCCTGCGTGCCTTATACGACGATGCCGCTGAGCGTGACTTATAGCGGCCAGACGCGTGGCGTTGCCCAAAACATCGATTACAACATCGGCATCGCGCGCAACGTGGGCACTGGCACGGCCTACACCAATACCGTCACCGACGGCAGGACCGATCGTTACTCCTATCTGACTCCGGGTAGCCGTAACACCAACGACAACTTCGTCGTCTTGCGCGGCGGCGCATCTATCTTCAAGGGCTTCAGTAATGACTGGCAAATGCGCGTGGCAGGCTCGGCACAATATGCCAAGGACCCGCTGGTATCAGCAGAACAATTCGGGCTGGTAGGTGCAACGGCAGTGCGTGGTTTCAACGAACGTGCCGTAGCAGCCGATAGCGGCCTGATCCTCAACGCCGAACTCTATACGCCGGAACTGGCAAGCAAAGGCAATCTGCGCCTGCTGGCGTTTTTCGACATCGGACGCGGCTACAACAGCAAGGTTGGCAACAGCGGCATTCCATCAAGCATGACGGTATCCAGCATAGGCATAGGCGCGCGCTATACGATGGGCCGTGACTTCAATGTGCGGCTGGATCTTGCCCGCGTAGAGAACGCCGGCACCTCGCTTACCGAAAGCCGCGGCGATTTGAATGCGCATCTGAGCGCGACACTGGGGTTCTGATATGAACAATCAAAAACAGGCAGCAGCAAGCAATGCTGCAGACACATGCATCAAACAGTTAGTGCCATCGATGACGATGCGCATAGGCAATCGACGCATGACATTGAGTTGGCGACCACGCAAGCAGATACCGCAACTGCTGACAGGTTTGCTGCGACGCTCCTGGCGCACCATGTTCGGTTCGTCGCTGCGTATATCAATGATTGCCGCTGCTGTTTGCGCAGCATGGAATATTCCGGTGATGGCAGCAGATCTGGCGCCAAATACCTTGCCGACTGGCGGCACTGTGACTTATGGCAATGCCACGTTTACGCAGAACGGCAATACGCTCAACATCAATCAAACCACCAATCAGGCGATTGCCAATTTCACGACGTTCAGCATCGGTGCCAATGCGACGGTAGACATCAATCAGCCGAGCGCTGCGGCAGCTTTTCTGGCGCGCGTCACCGGCACTGATCCATCGTTGATTTACGGCATGTTGAAATCCAACGGCACAGTTGCGCTGATCAACCAGAACGGCATACTGGTCGGGCCGACCGGCGTGGTCGACGTCGCACGCTTCATCGCCAGCACGCTCAATATCAGCGACAGCGATTTTCTGGCGGGACGCCTGACCTTCAATAACGGCGCCACCGCCGGCAATGTCAGCAATCAAGGCACTATCAAGACCGCAGATGGCGGCAGTGTCTACCTGATCGGCGCCAACGTAGACAACAGCGGTGTCATTCGTAGTCCCGGCGGCGAAATTTTGCTGGCAGCCGGCCAGACCGTGCAACTGGTTGACACTGGCACGCCTGGTGTTTCGGTCGCAGTCACGGGCACGACAGGCAAAGTCACCAACCTCGGCGTGCTCACGGCAGAAGCCGGTCGCATCGGCATCGCCGCCGGATTGATCAATAACAGCGGCAACATCAACGCCAGCAGCGTGGTGAGCGAAGGCGGCCGCATCTTTCTGCGCGCGTCGCAGAACCTGACCACCACTGCCAGCTCCAGCATCAGCGCCGACGGCAGCAAGGGTGGCAACATCGTGCTGTATGTGAACGACACGGCCTATCTCGACGGCGATATATCGGCGCAAGGTGCAGCCGGGGCCGGACTCGGTGGCTTTGTGGAAACCTCCGGCAAGCAAGCACTGAGCGTGGTCAAACTGCCTAAGGTCGGTGCGGGCGGCACGTGGTATATCGACCCTTACGATCTTGAAGTGGTCGCCGATAGCATCGGCTCGGGCAATATCTCCAGCAGCAGTGACGGCAGTTCGAATGTCATCACCTCGGTGGGCAATAGTTCCCAGATCCGAGCTAGCACGATTTCAAATCAGCTTAACGACGACGTCAACGTGACATTGACGACCGGCGCCGGCGGTTCATCAACGGGCGGCAATATCACCGTCAACAGCGCAATCAACAAGAGCAGCGGTAGCAGCGCCAGCCTGACCTTGAACGCTGACAACAACATCATCATCAATGCCGACATCACCAGCACCAGCGGTGCACTCGGACTGAATCTGAACGGCAACTATCAAGGTGGTAGCAACGCTGGCATCGATCATACGGCGCAAGTCAACGGCGCCACCATTAATCTGAACGGCGGTGCGCTGAATGTGAGCAACGGACTTGGCGCGAACAATAACGGCGATCTTGCTATCAACAGCGGTTCGTCTCTCGAGCTCAATACGTCCGGTTCGCTGAACGCCGGCAACGTCACGGTAGCGAGCGGTGCTACCCTCTCTGGGGTCAATAACACCGCAATAAATTTGCTCGGCGATCTGAGCAACAGCGGCACGGTTTCCATCAATAATTTTTCGACAATCAACGCCGGCGGCAAGATCGTTAATGCAGGCCAGTTTTCAATTACCAATACCACCATCAATACGGCGAACGGTTTTATCAATAGCCTGGGCGCCACGCTGAATCTGGGCTATCAGTCCAGCTTCACCAGCGGCATCCTGAAAAACGCTGGCACGATGAATGTCAGCGGCGCACTGTTTACCAACGCCACGATGACCAATGACGCCACCGGCGTCATTAATCTGGGGGAGGACGCGCAAAGCTTCACGGTCACTGGTTACGGCGACTGGATCAACAACGGCTCCATCATGCTGAGTGGCACCTCGGGTACGGTGAACCTGTATGTCAACAATTTTGCAAACAACGGTAATCTGCTCATCAACGGCGGCAACAACTTGTCCGTCACTGCCGAGGGCGGCTTCACCAATGCTGCAACAGGGACAATTGCGGTCGGCAACACCAACACCTTAAGCGGCACTTCCCTTTCCAATAGCGGCATGCTCAATATGCAAGACAACGCGCAGCTGTCTTTTTCGACGCAGGTGCAGAATCAGATCGGCGGCACGATCAGTGGCACCGGAACAATCAGCATCGTCGATATTGATGGTGTGCGCGGCACACTGGTCAACAGCGGTACGATCGCGCCGGGCGGCAGTGGCACCATCGGCAGCCTGACGATAGACGGAAGTTACCAGCAAACTGCTAGCGGCATCTTGCAGATCGACGTTGCCAGTGCCGGCGACTATGACACGCTATCCATCAGCAACAATGGAGGCCAGCAGTCGGTCAGTCTGGGCGGCACTTTGCAAAGCACCTTGCTGAACAACTACGTGCCGACCTCGGGCACAACGTTAAGCGTCATCAATGGCGGCGCGACAAGCGGCTATTTCCGCAATGTGCTGGGCGACGTGGTGGCCAATGGCGGCGACAAACAAATGCTCAAGGCCAGCATCGTCAACGGCAATAGCGTACGCCTGACCATGGCCTCCGGCGAGGACATCAGTTATATCGGCGACATCAACTCCAACTGGGGACAGGCAACTAGCTGGTCTACGAACTATATCCCGACGGCCGTTGATCGCGTGTTTCTCACCAGCAGCACGGTGCAGCATGTGTCCGGCATCGATACCATCGATCAGTTGAGCATCGCCAACGGCACCACGCTAGGCCTCAGCGGCGGCGACTTGACGGTCGCGACTTCCACGGCAATGGCAGGCGCACTCAACATCAACGATGCGACGCTGACATTGAACGGCACGACGACCGGCACTGGCGCTATTAATCTGAGCGACGGCTCTTTCAATTTCTCCGGTGCTACGCGTTTGAATCAACTGACCGTCGGCGGCGGCATGGTTACCGGTGCTGCGGGTTCTTCGCTCAATGTTGCACAATCGTTCCAGCAGGCTGGCGGCACGCTGACGCTGGCTGATGCAGCATTGAACCAGACCAGCGGCAACATGAACGTCGGCGACATCAGCGCCAATAACCTCGTACTGAATGCTGAAAACGGTGCCATCACACAGTCTGGGGGACTAGACATCGCACAGCAACTGATTGCTTCTGCAGCGACGGGCATTATTTTATCCAACGCAAACAACCAGATCGCCGCTTTCGCCGCGAACAATAAAGTCAGCGGCGATATCACGCTGGTCAATATACTCAATAGCGCCGACACGACGGCAGTGGTATTAAATGGCATCACCAACGCCGGCGGCAATGTGTCCATCAACAATAACGGCGGTACCGTTACCAGTACCATCGGCAGCAAAGCCGATTTTCTGGCAAACATTCCGACCAATGCTGACGGTTCAATAAGCAGCGCTGCGACCCAACTCGGCATACTAGGCATAGCTACCAACGGCGGCATAAAGTCCGCTACAGGGTCGGTAACTATCGTTGCGAACAGCCCGTTGACTATCGGCAGCGGCGGCGTCGATGCCGCGACTGGCATCGTCCTGACCGCTGGCGACAACAATGCGGCAGAGGACAATCTGACGATCAACGGGCAGCTCAATTCCACCAACGGCAACGTTACGCTGTTGGCCGGCAATGATATGGCGATCAACGCCAACGTGGTGACATCGGGTAGTACATCCTTTACCGCAGTCCGCGGTGTGATCAGCTATGCTCCCGGCGTCACAATCACCGACGTCAACGGCACCTGGCCTCGTGTTGATGTTGCAACACCTGTCGTCACACCTGCCATCACTTCCTCGGTGGCGCAAATTGTGGCTAGTGTGATTACACCGCGCGTGACGACGGTTAATGTCTCTCCGCCGACACTCAGCTCCGACACAAGCTCTTCCACCGACGCCGATACCGTTGGTGGTAGCGCGGGCACTTTTGGCGACGATGATAAGAGTGCGCCCAAGAGCAGCAATCCATTGCTGATGTGCACATGATGTTGCGAGGGACTAGAAAAATGAAACTGGAAGATCGCCGCATGAATATAACGATGAGACAAATCCGACACTTGCCGACGCTACTGTTATTGCCGCTGCTGGTCTGGGGCAATCCGACGCTTGCGCAGGTAGTCGGCACGGTGGGTAATTTATCCGGCGTGCTGACGGCGCGTCATCCCGATGGCAACGTGCGCATCATGGCTTCCAGATCAGAGATCTTGCAAGGCGACACGCTGATGACGCAGGCCAATACGTATGCGCGCATCAAGTTCGTGGACAACGCAGAAATCGTGCTGCGACCCGGATCCGAACTGATTGTAAAAAGCTATCTGTACGATGCTGAAAAACCCGAGAAGGACAACGTTGCCATCACCCTCGTCAAGGGCGGCTTGCGCACAGTCACTGGTTTGGTCGGCAAGCGCAATCATGATGTGGTGAGTTTCGAAACGCCGATGGCGACCATAGGCATACGCGGCACCAACTTCGGTGCCTTGTTTTGCCAGAACGATTGCGGCGGCGTGCCAACAGCCAGTGGCACGACGCCGGCTAACGGTTTGCACGTCGATGTCAGCCAGGGAGCGGTGGTACTCACCAATCCAGCCGGCTCGCAAGTATTTCCAGCCGGTCAGTTCGGCTATGTCGCCAACCTGAACACACCACCTGTCGTGATACCGCCGACGCGAGGCGTTCCACTCACGATGCCGCTGTCGATCAGCAGGAATGCTCCTAGTCCAGTGTCGATCGGCAAGACTCAAGTGAATGCCTGCATGGTGCAATAGTGGCGCGTTCTTGCACCATGTTTTAGCGCGAGATCAGAATTTGTATCGCGCCGTCATCGTCACTGTCCGCTCACGACCCGCATAACATTCACCTCTAAAGCAAATAGTGTTGTATTGCTTGTCGAAGAGATTGTTTGCGTTCAACGACAAGCGCCACGGGCCGGTCTCGTAACGCAGCAATGCATTGAACAAGGTCACGCCAGGTTCGGCAGAACGGTTGTCTTCCCAGTTTTGACGAACACCGATGTAATTGGCACCGGCACCGATGCCCCATCCCTGCGCTAGTGCGTAATCGACCCAAATCGACGCAGACTGTCTCGGGATAGCGACCGGCCGCTTGCCAAGCTCGTCTGGATCCAGGCTCTGAACGACCTTCGCATCCATCAGCGTATAAGAAGCCACTACGTTCAGGCCACGTGCCACTTCCGATTTCGCTTCAAGCTCCAATCCACGCGAGCGCTGCTCGCCGATCTGGCGACTTTCACCAGTACCTGGATTGGTAGTAACGACATTAGTTTTTTGCAGATTGAATAGTGCAGCCGTAAACAAAGTATTGCTGTTAGCCGGTTGGAACTTCACGCCGACCTCGGTCTGCTTGCCCTTACTTGGCTTCAATGGATTGCCACTTACATCCAGCCCGGCTGTCGGCAAAAAGGATTCTGCGTAACTAACATACGGCGCCCAACCATTACCGACCAGATAAGACAGGCCGGCACGCCCGCTGAAAGCATCGTCGCTCTTTCTGGTCAAAGTTGAAAGCCGCCGATTGTCGGTCGTCGAACGTACATGATCCTGCCGACCGCCCAGTGAGAGTACCCAACGATCTGCGATCTTGATCTGATCCTGCGCGTAGAAACCAATCTGATTCGTCACTTGTGTGAAATCCGCATTCAAGGTAGTCGGATCCGAAATCGGCAAGCCATAAACCGGATTCAACAAGTCCAGATCTGGGCCGGCGCCACGATAACGTAAGGCTGTACCTTCCACGCGGTTCCAGTCCATACCGAACAGCAGATTGTGCTCAATGGCACCACTACGAATTTTTCCGTGCAACTGGCTATCGAGAGAGACTTGTTGGAGCTGATCCTTCCATGAGCGCTTTGTACGGGTATAAGTATGTCCATCCGGCTGCAGTTCGTCGACCCATAATGCGCGACGGTCCATAGCGATATCCGTGTAGCGTGCATTCTGTTTGAACGACCATTCATCATTGAATGCATGCTCGAACTGATAGCCGATCGAATTCTGCTTCTGCGCAAAACGCGAGTAAGAGTAATCGCCCATCTTTACCTTCGTCACGCTAAGATCCGCTGCCAGCGCATAGTAAGCATCTTCGCCGGATTCATCCTTGAGAAATTCACCCAGCACGGTCAACGAAGTAGCTGCATTCGGCTGCCAGCGGAACGACGGCGCCAGATAGTTGCGCGTGCGGTTGATCTTGTGTCCATCCGGGTAACGATCCTGATCGTTAGCGTCGAGTGACACACCGACCAGACGATAACTAAACTCTCCGCTATCACCTATCGCATCGCCCAGATCAAAGGCCACTTGCTTGCGATCGAAACTACCGTACTGCACTTCTACTTCGCGTATGCGTTCGCCAGTCGGCTGCTTGCTAGTCCGATTGATGATGCCGCCGGCATCGCCCTGACCGTACATCACGGACGACGGTCCACGCAGCACCTCGACCCGCTCCAAACCATACGGTTCAGTCATGCGGTAAATCACCTCGAACCGCGATTGCGCCAGGCCATCGCGATAGTTGCCGCTGTCGCCGGGAAAACCGCGCATGTAAATGTATTCCCAACCGCGCGGGTCTGGTCCGTAAGTATTGACTGCAATTCCCGGCGTTTGTCCCACGATATCCATGATGTCCTGCACACCGCGTGCCTCCATCTCAGTGCGTCCGATTACCGAGATCGATTGCGGAATTTCGAGGATGGAGGTGCTGGTCTTGGTCGCGCCACTGGTGCGCCGCGCCACATAACCGACTACCGAGCCATCTTCCTGCGCAGCCTTCACTGTGACTGCAGGTAGAACAGCATCCTGACGTGACGCAGCATCAACCGCCGGCAGACTGCGCAAGGTGTACTGCCCATTGCCGCGATGCACCGCTTCCAGACCGCTACCGTTCAACAGTGCAGCAAACCCGGCAGCGACCGAATAATTGCCCTGCAATCCAGTCGACTGTGCACCAGTAGTAACCGCTGGATCAAACGACAAGGCCACACCAGCGGCAGCGGCAAAACGTCCCAGCACCGCAGCCAAGGGACCGGGTGCAATCTGGTATGACTTCACGCTTGCTTGGCTGGTTGACGAGTCGGCATCCGCCGCCTGCGCAACATGTGGCGTGATTGCCGTCACAGCAAGAGCCAGCAAGGCTACGTGCATCGCCAGTGTCATTGGTCGGATGGCAGGCAAGGCATCAGCCCGCTGCAAAGAATTGGAATGGCGACGAGAAAATCGATGATCAAACATGTGGACCCTGCATGAAATGGTTGTATTGAATACCCCTGTCATGTAGGCCGAACGAAACGCAAAAAGATGAAAATAATTTTTGAAAAAATTCAAATAAGCGCAAAACAAGCTGCGAACGGCATGACGCCGCTCATGTCATTACGCGACAACAGCATAGGAATTAGATCGGGCCGAGCGTGACCCAGTAGCGTGTCGTGCTGGTCATGCGTATCGGGAAGGATTTGACCAAAACCTGCAATGCCTTATCCGTATCCGCAAGCGGGAAAGCGCCGGATACGCGAATATCTGCCACAGCCGGATCGCATGCCAGCCGACCACGGCGATAACGCGATAGTTCGGCTACAACATCGCCCAGCCGCCAATCGTTGACGACCAAACTACCCTGCTCCCATTCCACCAGAGCATCATCGGTGGCGAAGGCTACGCTGATCTCATTGCGCATCAACACCGCCGATTGACCGGCTTGCAAGACGCGCACAAGACCATTGTTCAATGTGCGTAATTCGACCGCATCATCCAGCACAGCGACCACCGTGCGGTCATCAAAAGTACGAACCGTAAAACGCGTACCCAGCGCAAGTATCGATCCTTGCGCTGTTTGTACAACGAAGGGGCGTGTGTCTTCAACCGCGTGTCTATGTTTCGCCGTTTCGATCAGGATCTCGCCCGACCAGAGTCGCACCGTCCGACGCGTTTCGGAATAGCGGACATCTGCCGCGCTATCGGTATTCAACACCATGCGCGAACCATCGCTCAGCAATACGCTGCGCTGCTCGCCCACACCTGTGCGGTAATCCGCCATCCACGGTTGCAGCAAGGTGCGGTCCGTACTGGCGCGATAGGAAACGTAAGCCAGTCCACCTGTAGACGCCAGCAGGAACACGCCGCGCAATACAGCACGTCGCCCGCGTCGTACCGACTGTAAAGTCGGCAATGCGATATTGGCCGGCACTGCTTGCATCGACTGACGTATCGACTGCATGCGCTCCCACGCCCGACGATGATCGGGATGTTGCTGCAACCAGCCTTGCAGTGCCTGCTGATCAGCTTCATTAGCCTCGCCCGAACACAAGCGCGCATACCAGGCGACAGCTTCTTTGCGCAGCGCGAGCTCGTCACGCGGCACTAAAGAGTTGGAAGAGTTGTCGGCAATGCCAGTAGATAAAGATGGCGTCATGGCGCGAGCAGATAACAGTGTTCAATCGCCGTGCACATATAGTTGCTGACCGTGCGTTTGGTGACGCCCAGTTGCTGCGCGATCTGCTCGTAAGTCAGTCCTTCCAGTTGTGACAAAAGAAACGCCTGACGCACGATCGGTTTCATGCCATCCAGCATGGCATCGATGGCCAGCAAAGCTTCCAGCAAAATGGCACGAGTTTCAGGTGATGGCACTTCTGGTTCCGGCAAGGAAGCCAGCACATCCAGATAGTTACGCTCCAAATCCTGTCTGCGGAAAAAATCGGCCACCAAGCCTTTCGCTATCGTCCCCAGATAAGCACGCGGGGCACGCACATCAGGGGATTCTCTCTTGAGCAGCACACGCACAAAAGTGTCTTGCGCCAGATCAGCCGCCTGATGTCCGCAACCCAGCTTCTTGCGCAGCCAGCCATACAGCCAACCGTGATGGTCGGCGTACAGCGTGTGCACCTGTTGCTGAAGAGAGGAATTGGCTGAGGCCATTGAGGGAGCGAATACTTATTGAATGAGAATTGTTCTCATTTTATCTCGCGCAAATGTACTTACGCAATGCGTATAGCTATCTCCGTATGATCGGCACCACATCAGCATGACAACAATATGCATAAAAATCCCCGCAGGCCGTCAAACGGACGCGGGGATTTTTATGGGGAACGACGATGACAAGCGAACTATTGTCGCCAGGCATCAAACGTCAACAAGTGATCGACTACTCTACTTCGATGATGAAGTTCTCACGTGTACGACGTACTTTTTTGAGATCAACCAACCAATCGCCCTCCTCGGCGCGATAACCGATAGGCAAGATCACGACACTGCGTAAATGCTTCGCTGGCAATCCCAGGATTTCATCGACTGCTGCCGGGTCAAAACCTTCCATCGGTGTCGCATCGACCTCTTCAAACGCGGCGGCGAGCAAGGCCGAACCAAGTCCGATATAAGCCTGTCTTGCCGCGCTCTGGTAGTTGCCTTCCTTTCCTCGTGCAGCAACGATACCAAGCAGCATTTGACGATAAGTTTCCCATCCCTCATTCACAACGCCGCGCACCTCGTTGGTTAAATCGAACATCATGTTCACGCGCTCAGGCGTGATGTCATCCCAGGCAGCAAACACGAGTAAGTGGGAGCTATCGGTAATTTGAGCCTGATCCCAACCGACTGCCCTGATTTTTTTGCGTATGTCGGGATTCCTTACCAACAGCAATTCGTAAGGTTGCAGACCGCTTGAGGTTGGAGTAAGTCGTATTGCTTCCAGTATGCGCTCCAGCTTTTCGTCGGAAACGATTTTTGAAGGGTCGAATTTTTTCGTTGCATAGCGCCAATTCAATTGCTTAATTACTGCTGTCATGTTGTTACTCCAAATAGCTGTGATAGGGGAAGCAAACCGAACCCAATCAAATACAAGACGGTAAAACCAGCCAAGCATCGGGTTGTGTCTCAGCGTATACTAAGCTTCAAGTTAACTTGAAGGTCAAGCGAAAATGAAGATAGGCGAACTAGCGCAGAAAACCGGTCTGGCAACGTCAACCATACGGTTTTATGAGGAACAAGGACTCATACAGCCACCATCCCGTGGCGCCAATGGCTATCGCTACTATGACGATAATGATCTGCGGCGTTTGCATATGGTGCTGAAGGTGCAAAAACTGGGTTTCTCTTTGGATGCCATACGTGGCTTGTTCATACATGATGGGCAATGCTCCAAATCGAGAACCCTTGAGCAAATCGATATTCGTCTCGAAGAGGTAGCGCAGCTTGAAGCGACTCTGATGGCACAACGTGCTGAACTGATATCGCTGCGCGACATACTTGAAGAGAGCCTCAAAACCGGGCTTGATCCTGTATGCACGGCATCGCCTAGCCAAAATCAAAACCAATATAAATATGGCGACATGTCGATTCACCATCGCATGCATGCCAAAGGAAACAGAGCGTAGTATTTACTCACTTCGCGGCCGGAGGGATAAAAATTGCGACTGCAATAAAAAATGCGTGATGCCTTTTCAGGTCATCACGCATTTTATTTTTTTGAATATCGTCTAACTTAAGCGCGGCTTGTGATGAAGTTATTGCGAGTGAACGACTATTTTTTCACCAACTCCCATTTCCCAGCCTTGGCTTTACAGACTTGCAGTCCCAAGGTTTGGTCTTGTCCTTTTGCATGCAACACGATGCTCAGATCACGACAAGTTTTATCACCTGTGGTCGTTGTATTCGACGCGGTGATTTCTGCGGTGACCTGTGTCGCATTGCCTAAACCCTTGTTGCTCCAGTCGAGTTTCTCTCCATCTTTTTTATTATCAAGCACATCGCCTGCAGCTTTGTGAAGAGAAGCGTTGTCCTTAGCCTTTAAGTAGGTAATCGGCGAATAGTTCAGGAATCGTAAATTGGCAGCTTGTATAGACGGCGTCACGAACATCGCTAACGCGGTAACAAACAAAATATTCAGTAATCGTGTGCGCATTCATCTACCCTTTCATGTTCACTCAAATAAGTACCCGAAAAACAGGGATAACAACATTGCAACAACTATGAATGAATATAGTGAAATACCGTGAATGGCACAAGCCCAATATCAAACAGTGTCATATCCACCGATAACCGCAACAAGATAGGCTCCTTACTTTGCTAAACTCGCAGCACTTCCCGCTACACCGCGTTGATGACTTCGATTTACAGCAAAGTCACGAATACGAGAAACATGCATAAAAAATTATTACTGGCGCTGACCTTCAGCTTGAGCACGACCATCGCACATGCAGCTGGCGATGTAATCGCAGGTAAAAGAGTATTTGCAAAATGTGTGAATTGCCATCAGGTAGGCCCTTCTGCACGTGGCAACTTTGGACCGCAACTTAATGGCATCGTAGGAAGAACAGCGGGGACAACGACAGATTACAAGTACTCGCCAGCGATGAAGGCATCCGGCATCGTATGGACAGAGAAGAATTTACGGGCTTTTATCAAGTCCACGCATGATGTCGTGCCAGGTAACAAGATGCGTTTTTTTGGAATCAGCGATGAAAAGCAGGTCACGGACTTGCTGGCTTATCTGCAAACCTTCAAATAAATCTGCTGCAATTAGTTGTAATCAGCCTGCGCTCTATCCAGCAGCTTTTGCAATTGCTGCAAGCCCTGCTCCCAATCACCCAGATTGGATTCGGAATTGATGTGACCCAAAGCGCCAGCGCTGATGAAGTCGCTACCCCAGATATCCGCCCAGTAAGCAGCTCTATCACCAGCCATCCACGGATCGTTGGTACTGCCTATCACGATGGATGGGCACGGCAAGTGTGCATCACGCAAGAGATGATCCACGCCGAACTTCTCGGGATCGGCCGGCGCAACCAGCAAGGCACCCGCCAGATCAAAGCGACCGCGACTGGCCGCATGCATGGTTGTCAGACAGCCGAAGCTGTGTGCCACGATCACAGTTGGTTGATCCGATTCAAGCAAGACTTCAGTCATGCGTTGCGACCAGCGCAGCAATTCCGGTTGCGCCCAATCGTCTTGCTCCACCCGCTGAAAATTTGGATACCGGTTTTCCCAGCGCGTTTGCCAATGCTCGGTACCGCTGCTGTGCAAGCCCGGTGCCACCAGTACACGATAGTCGGATAAAGAAGTCATGATGCAAGGCCTGCCGTTGCGATAGTCTCCAGCTCGCTTGCACTCGCTTCCTGCGCAAAGCTTGCCTTGGGTTGATCCCACAAATAACCTTGCGCCAATATTGTTTGCTGAGCTTGTGAACCCAGCGTGCGCAATTTGTCATAAATCGCTGTTGATTCTACACGCTTGAAAACTAGCTTGACGTGTTGATCCGCAGCTACGCGCAATAACTGCAGTGTCGCTTCTTCATCAGTAATTTCACGTACATCGACCTTGATCACATCGGGATGCACTTGCTCCAGCAATTCCAAGCCTTGTCGTGCATTGGCCGCATTCACTGCCAGACGGAAGCCATTGCGGCGATAGTTATCGGCAACGTAGTTCAACAACCAGGCTTGATCCGGCTGGATCAATGGCAGTTGCAAAACAATTTTTTTATGCGGTAAGCCGAGTACATCCAGCACCCGACGGAAGGACATACCGTGATTGCTGTCGACCGCAGCCAGCAGACGCGCATGCACGCTGAGATAGAGATCGTAATCAACCATTTCTGGCTGACGATAGAAATTGACCGCATGCAGCAGGCGGCACAGTCTATCCAGTTCTATCGATTGCTCATCGGTCGCACCAGTATCCAGCAACTTCCACAGACTCAGGCCTGCATCGCTTTTGGAATAACTGCGCATGAAACCTTGCACGCCGACGATCTCGCCGGATTCCGGCGTACGTATCGGTTGAAAGGCGCTGGTCAGTGTGGAATTGAAATAACGGCCGTGCGCCCGTCCCTGTTCATCCAGCCACAAGGTGCTGTCGGCCCGAGGTGCAGCGTGCAGCCGTGAGAGATATTGTTGCAAGGCGGGGAAAGTCATGCTGCTCTTCCTTGATCATCAAGGAGACATCTGAAAGCGCGTGCATCTATGGCAACACGCTTTCAGACGCGCCTTTAGTTCATAACAATTTGGCGATCGATACTTCAGTTGCCTTGACCAGCGCAACAACTTCGGTACCGATTTTCAGTTCCAGATCTTTGACCGAGCGTGTCGTGATGACAGAGGTAACAATGCCAGCTGGCGTTTCTACATCAACTTCCGATACGACGTCGCCCAGAATGATGTTGCTGATCTTGCCTTTGAATTGATTGCGTGCATTGATTTTTTCGATACTCATGATGTTTCCTTTGTGTAGGTTAAAAATTCATTTCAATAAAATGATCAAACTGCCCAGGCAAATTGGTTCACTGTTTTCAACAGAGAGACATCGCCCAGAGAAGAATCTTGCGCATCGGCGGAAGGTGGAATCTGCAATACATGTGCAAGGATGCGTTCTTCCAGTTGTGCGAAGGTTGCATTGCCGCGCGCACGTGGTCGCGCCAGCGGAATACGTTCATCCAATGTGATGCGACCATCCTCGATCAGTACTACGCGATCAGCCAGAGCAATCGCTTCCTGTACATCGTGCGTCACCAGCAAGGCGGTGAAGCCGCGCTTTTGCCACAACGTTTCTATCAATTGCTGCATCTCGATCCGCGTCAATGCATCAAGCGCACCCAGCGGTTCATCCAGCAACAACAGTTCCGGGTCATGCACCAGAGCACGCGCCAAAGCGACGCGTTGACGCTGACCGCCAGACAAGACAGCCGGCCATTCACCTGCACGTTCTTCCAATCCGACCTGACGTAGTGCCTTCAGGGAATCTTCTTTTTTCGGCAAGCCGAGTGCGACGTTGTCGAGCACACGTTTCCACGGCAACAGGCGCGAGTCCTGGAACATGATGCGAGTTTCCGGCGCGCTCTTGCCATCACCGAAAGTGAGCTTGCCGCTGTCTGCTGTTTCCAGTTCTGCGATCAGGCGCAGCAAGGTACTTTTGCCGCAACCGCTGCGACCTACGACAGCGACAAATTCACCCGGCTCCAGTACCAGCTCGATCGATTTCAAAACCTCGCGACCGCTATATGACTTGAAAAGGTTTTCTACCGTGACGCGGATGCCGCGCTTGGCCGATGCCGGCGTCGCCGCAGCGACGTTTTGTTGTTCTATCTGATTTGTTTGCATGGTGTGCTCCACTTTCTTAATGGCGGTAACCGGGATGCCAACGCAACCAGTAACCTTCCAATGCGCGTGACACAACATCAGCCAATTTACCGAGCAAGGCGTAGAGCAGAATGCCTACCAGTACGACATCTGTTTGCAGAAATTCACGTGCATTCATCGTCATGTAACCGATACCTGATTGCGCAGAGATAGTCTCCGCCACGATCAGCAACACCCACACCAAACCCAGCGAGAAGCGCACACCAACCAATATCGAAGGCAAGGCACCCGGCAAGATCACATCGCGATACAGCGACCAGCCGGACAAGCCGTAGCTCTTCGCCATTTCGATCAAGCCTTTATCGACCGAGCGGATACCGTGAAAGGTATTCAAATACACCGGGAAGAACACACCGACTGCGACCAAAAATATCTTCGATGTCTCTTCAATCCCGAACCACAGAATCACCAATGGAATCAATGCCAAAGCCGGAATATTGCGGATCATCTGCAGCGTGGTATCGAGCAAAGTCTCTGCTGTTTTAAACGTACCAGTCAGCAAGCCCAGCAATAAACCCAGACCACCACCTACGGCAAAACTGGTCGTCGCACGCCACAAACTGACTTTGACGTGCGTCCACAACTCACCAGATATCGCCAATGCCCACGCCGCTTTCGCCACCGCAAACGGCTCCGGCAAAATACGGCTGGAGAGCCAACCGACTTGCGCAGCAATCTGCCAAATAGTGATCAACAAAATCGGCACTATCCACGGCACCAGTTTTTTCAAACCGCTGGCGCGCCATGTCGATTTTGCTTTACCGGCAGCAGCGCTGCCAGTGGCAAGAGTTGGGAGAACAGCACTCATGGTGATTCCTTAGCTCTGCGAAACTTTAGGCAGGATGTCATTGGAAATGACTTCGCCAAACGGGCCAGTCAATACCGCGTCACTCGAACGTGCCTTGCCTTTGCCCAGCAACGGAAATACCAGTTCGGCAAAGCGATACGATTCTTCCAGATGCGGGTAGCCCGACAGGATGAAGGTTTCAATACCGAGATCGGCGTATTCCTGCATGCGTGCCGCAACCGTTTCCGCATCACCCACCAATGCTGTGCCTGCGCCGCCGCGTACCAGACCGACACCGGCCCACAGATTAGGCGACACTTCGAGCTTGTCTTTTTTACCGCCATGCAGCGCTGCCATGCGGCGCTGGCCTTCAGAATCCATCTTGTTGAATGAAGCTTGTGCACGTGCGATCAGATCGTCGTCCACGTACTTGATCAATTCATCGGCGGCTTTCCATGCTTCTTCATTGGTTTCGCGCACGATCACGTGCAGGCGGATACCGAACTTCAAAGTGCGGCCGTGTTTAGCAGCACGTGCGCGCATGTCGGCAATTTTTTCTGCAACGGCTGCCGGTGGTTCACCCCAAGTCAGATAGACATCGACTTGTTCCGCTGCCAATTCATGTGCTGCTGGCGACGAGCCGCCGAAGTACAGCGGCGGATATGGTTTTTGTACTGGCGGGTACAAGGTCTTCGCACCCTTGACCTGTATGTGTTTACCTTCGAAATCGTAGCCGGCATCACCGCCTTCACCAGACAATGAGGCGCGCCATACTTTCAGAAATTCATCCGTGATTTCATAACGCTCGGAATGGCTTGCATGCAAGCCATCAGCTTCCAGTTCGGCTTGATCGCCACCGGTCACGACATTGATCAACAAGCGCCCCTTCGACAAACGATCGAAAGTAGCTGCCATGCGCACTGCCAGACCTGGTGTACTCAAACCTGGGCGTACCGCGACCAGAAATTTCAATTGTTTGGTTTCGCCGATCAAACTCGACGCTGCAACCCATGCGTCTTCGCACGAACGACCTGTCGGCAGCAACACGCCGTCGTAACCCAGCGTGTCTGCCGATACCGCTACCTGTTTCAGATAATCGAAATCAACCTGACGCGCACCTTTCGAGGTACCCAGATAACGACTATCGCCATGTGTAGGCAAAAACCAAAAAACATTCAAACTCATGATCTCATCCTTAAAACAAATCAGCGCCACCTCTCATGCAGCGCTTACTGCATACAATCTGCTGTTACATTTTTTATCGCTTGACCAACGCATCCTTGACCGTGATCTTTTTCGGGATCAGTTTCAGATTGCTAAATACGTCCGCAATTTTTTGCTGCTCAGCGATCACTTCTGCTGTCACTGGTTTGACGCCATACGAATAACGCTTGGCTGCCAATTCCACACTAGGTAAATCGAGGCCGGTCTGCGCCACGAGTACCTTCGCAACTTCTGCCAGATTCTTGCTGCTCCACTGATCGACTTGATCCAGTTCGTCCAGCAAGATGGAAATAATTTTTGGATTCTTCTCGGCGTAAGAACGCGCTGCGAGGAAGAACTGATGATTGGCAACGATGCCAGTGCCGTCAGCCAGTACACGCGCACCGATTTGTTTCTCTGCCGCAGCCAGGAATGGATCCCAGATCACCCATGCATCTACACTGCCGCGTTCAAACGCAGCACGCGCATCGGCAGGTGCCAGGAAAATGGTTTCGATATCCTTGTAGTCGAGGCCGGCTTTTTCCAGCGCCTTGACTAGCAAGTAATGCACATTCGAACCTTTGTTCAATGCGACTTTCTTGCCCTTCAAATCTGCCACTGTTTTCAGCGTCGAATTCTTCGGCACGATGATCGCTTCGCTGGCTGGTGATGGCGGTTCATTACCGACGTACACCAAATCAGCACCTGCAGCTTGGGCAAAAATCGGCGGCGCTTCGCCTACTGTGCCGAAATCAATACTGCCGACATTCAAACCTTCCAGCAGCACTGGGCCGGCTGGAAACTCCGTCCATTTCACTTCGATATTTTCTGCAGCCAGGCGCTTTTCCAGCGAGCCGCGACCTTTCAGGATCACCAGCGTGCCGTACTTTTGATAGCCGATGCGCAATACACTTTTCGCCTGGGCCGATGCAAGATTCGGCAAACCTATGCTCAATGCACCCACTGCAGCGGCAGATAAATATCCAAGTGTGCGGCGCTTAGCCAAGCGTTTATCGTTAGAAATGGTCATGTCGTTTTCCTTGTTATGCAAAATTTTGAGAAGAAATCTCCCCATCGGTGCAGAAGCACCGATTTTTTCAACACATCGGATAGAGATTTGTGCGTCAGACCTGCTTGCGCAGGCCCGGTAAATCAAACGCTACAGCGCACGCTGGAGAAAGGAATCGAGTCGAACTCGTTAAGCGTTGCTGCATCATTCAGCGCAGACAAACTGGCAGAAAGGTTCTCTATGCCATCGCTCACGCGTTTGGCAATTGCAGCATCCAATGTCAAACCCTGCTCTGCCGACCAATTGATCTGCAAATCAGTCGCATAGATGCTGGGCAACACATGCTTGGCATCCAGCGCTGACAACACAGGGCGCAAACCGTAATCGAGAGCCAGCATGTGCGATTGGCTGCCACCTGTTGCCAGAGGCAAGACCAACTTCCCACGCAAACCATCTTGTGGCAACAGATCGAGAAAGGCTTTCAGGATTCCGCTGTACGCCGCCTTGTAGACCGGCGTTGCAATCACAACGGCATCCGCTTGCGCAACTTGCTCTCTTGCCGTTTTCAACAGTTCATCCGTAAAGTCTGCATGCACCAGCGCCTGGGCAGGCAAATCACGTACATGCAGCTTCACATAACGATGACCAAGCAAAGCCAGTCTTTCGCCCACGTGATGCAGCAAGCGGGTAGAACGAGACGGTGTTGAAGGACTACCCGCGAGCAACAAAATATTCATTTCTATTCCAGAGATACGGCTTATTTTTTGCCTGGTTGATAAATCTTGTCGAAGATGCCGCCGTCAGAAAAATGATCCTTCTGCGCTTTAGTCCAGCCACCGACATCTGCAATCGTGTACAACTTCAATTTTGGAAATTGTGCTGCATATTTTTTCGCTACTTTTTCATCGATAGGACGGTAGTAGTTTTGCGCTGCGATTTCCTGACCTTCGGTCGAGTACAGATATTGCAGATACGCTTCAGCTACTTTGCGTGTGCCACGACGATCAACAACTTTGTCGACAACAGCGACTGGTGGTTCAGCCAAAATACTGGAAGAAGGTGCAACGATCTCAACTTTGTCCGGGCCTAATTCTTTAATGGCAAGAATCGCTTCATTTTCCCAAGCCAGCAATACGTCGCCGATACCACGTTCTACGAAGGTAGTCGTTGCACCACGTGCACCGGAGTCCAGCACAGGAACGTTTTTATACAGTTTGGTGATGAAGTCAGTTGCAGTCGCTTCATTGCCGCCCGGTTGTTTCAATGCATACAACCATGCAGCCAAATGGTTCCAACGCGCGCCACCAGATGTTTTTGGATTAGGTGTGATCACGGATACGCCTGGTTTGACCAGATCGTTCCAATCTTTGATACCTTTAGGATTGCCTTTGCGTACCAGGAACACGATGGTCGAGGTGTAAGGTGAGCTGTTGTGCGGCAAACGTTTTTGCCAGTCTTTAGCCAGCAAACCACGCTCTGCAATCGCATCAATGTCATACGCCAATGCGAGAGTGACTACGTCTGCATCCAGACCGTCGATCACGGCACGACCTTGCTTGCCGGAACCGCCATGCGATGTTTTCAGTTTGACGTCATCGCCCGATTTGGCTTTCCACTCTTTAGCGAAAGCTTTATTGAATTCCTGATACAGTTCGCGTGTTGGATCGTACGAAACGTTCAACAACGACACTTCTGCGGCATGCACGGTCGGCGCAATCAATGCGAATGCGAGAGCGGTGCCTAATAATTTTTTGAGCAACATTTTCTTTCCCCTTGGGCAATTCGTTTTCTGGAGATTGAAGATTAAAGCCGCTCAAATAAAAACAAAACGAATTGTTTCATCGATCCTTATGCGTTTTCCGAATAAGGAATTTCTGCCCTTCTGCTGAAGAATCCACTCTTTTCCCGCTTTTTTCCACCTTGTACTCGTTTTCGTTTTTGTTGCTAGACTAAAAAAGCCAACAAGAAAGGAAAGCATGCAATGAAGTATCAACAACTTGGAAAAACAGATATCAAAGTTAGTAATATCGCACTAGGCACCATGACCTGGGGTGAGCAAAACAGCGAAGCCGATGCCCATGCGCAACTCGATATGGCGATCGCCGCTGGTGTCAATCTGATCGATGCCGCAGAAATGTATCCCGTCCCGCCTAAACCGGAAACGCAAGGATTGACCGAACGTTATCTCGGTAACTGGTTGAAAAAATCTGGCAAGCGCGATCAACTCATCATCGCCACCAAAGCTGCCGGGCCTGCTCGTTTGCCGCACAACCCGAAACATGTACGCAATGGACAAAACAGCTTCGATCGCACCAGCTTGACCGAAGCACTGCACGGCAATCTGGAACGCTTGCAAACGGATTACATCGATATCTATCAACTGCACTGGCCGGACCGCAGCGTGAATATTTTTGGTCGACAAAATTACGAGCATCATCCAGATGAAGACACCGTACCTATCGCAGAAACATTGTCGGTGCTGGCTGATTTCGTCAAGCAAGGGAAGATACGTTACATAGGCGTATCGAATGAAACCCCGTGGGGTCTGTCGCAATTTCTGCGTGCATCAGAACAATTGAATCTGCCGCGCATCGTCAGCATACAAAATCCCTACAGTCTGGTGAATCGTTATTTTGAAATCGCGCTGTCTGAATTTTCGCATCAGGAGCAAATAGGTTTGCTCGCTTATTCACCACTCGCCTTCGGCGTGTTATCGGGAAAATACTTGAATGGTGCGAAGCCTGCGGATGGACGCATGACACTGTTCGAGCGCTTCGTCCGTTACAAGGCACCGCAAGTGGCAACTGCCGTACAAGCCTATGTCGATCTGGCGCACAAGCATGGTCTCGATCCGGCGCAAATGGCCTTGGCATATGTCAACACACGGCCCTTTTTAACGAGTACGATTATCGGTGCAACTACTTTGCAGCAATTGCAAAGCAATCTGGACAGCATTAATTTAACGTTAAACGAAACCGTCTTGAACGCAATCGAAGAGATACACGCCAGACATCCGAATCCAGCATCATGATGTTGTGTATGAATGCAATCGATGGCACCCATAGATATGTACTCGCATAAAAACTTTTTTACGAAAGAGGACCATGAGCACAACTTATAACGTCGCAGTCTTAGTTGGTAGCTTGCGCAAGGATTCAATGAATCGCAAGCTGGCCAATGCTCTCAGCAAGCTTGCACCGGAATCGTTGAAGTTAACCATCGTGGAAATTGGTGATCTGCCATTTTTCAATCAAGATCATGAAGGTGATCCATCGCAAGCAGTGATCGATTTCAAACAAAAGATCAAGGCTGCAAATGCGGTTCTCTTTGTTACGCCAGAATACAATCGATCGATTCCTGGTCTTTTGAAAAATGCGATTGATACCGGCTCGCGCCCTTATGGTCAAAGTGCGTGGAGCGGCAAGCCAGGCGCAGTCATCAGCGTCTCGCCCGGTGCAGTAGGTGGCTTCGGTGCGAATCATCATCTGCGTCAGGTGCTGGCTTCCGTCAATGTACCAACCATGCCGCAACCGGAAGCTTATATCGGTAACGGTGGAAAATTGTTCGATGAGAATGGTGAACTTACCGAGCAATCGACGGCAGAATTTCTGAAGAAGTTTCTCATCGCATTCGATCAGTGGATAGAACGCAATATCTAAGACTCAAATAAAAAAATCGGTACAGCAAGGTTTCTATCCTTTGCTGTGCCGATTTTTATTTGCTTCTTATTTTTTAAACGATCAAGCTGCGTTCAGTTGCCGGTGAATAAAGGCCACAAAATAACCAACCAGGTTGCGCCTGCCAGAAACAGTGCCAGCATCACCGCAGCACTACCAAAATCCTTCGCATTTTTTGACAAGGGATTGCGTTCAAGCGAGACGCGATCGACTACTGCTTCGATTGCTGAATTAAGCAGCTCGATAATCAATACCAGCACAAACACGCCTATCAGCAACAGCTTCTGCAATGCAGATACCGGCAACATCAATGCGGCAATCGTCGCGATCACGACAACGAATAATTCCTGCCGAAAAGCGTGTTCACCTTTCCATGCTGTCTTGAAACCTGCAATGGAATAACCCAAGGCAGAAAAAATACGCTTCAAACCGCTTTTGCTTTTGAATTCACTAATAGGTTGTTCTGGATAGCTCATGCGATTTCACAGTGAATGGGTTAAGAGGGCAAGCGAGGCGACAAGTTGCTGCGATTATCAGTGCAACGGTAGATAGACACAAGCGACACCTGATGCTTGCCGGATTATCCCTGCCAGACCGTAAACATGGCGTTAAGCCTTATTTTGCACAAACCAAATCGTGGCAATTCAAACGACAAAACAAGAGCCGGGCTTCTTTCATCTTTCACAATGTGATATAACATCCAGACTGCAATGCCCACATTGGAATATGAGAACAACGAATACGGCTGAGACAGACAAAACCTCCATTCAAGTCATTGAACGTATGGTTTCGCTTCTGGATGCACTCGCGACCTACCCCGATCCAGTCAGCTTGAAGGAACTCTCCAGCGTCACGGGTTTACATCCGTCCACGGCTCATCGCATCCTGAATGACCTGGTCATCAAACGCTTTGTCGATCGCTCCGAGCCTGGTACTTACCGACTCGGCATGCGCCTGTTGGAACTAGGCAATATCGTCAAGAGTCGCCTGGACGTGCGTGAAGCCGCGCTGGATCTGATGCGACAACTGCACCGCAAGACCAATCAAACCGTCAATTTGTCGGTACGACAAAACGACGAAATCATCTACATCGACCGCGCCTTCTCGGAACGCTCCGGCATGCAAGTGGTACGTGCAGTTGGCGGGCGCGCACCTTTGCATCTGACGTCAACCGGCAAACTGTTCTTATCGATAGATGAACCAAGAATGGTACAAGCCTACGCGGCACGCACCGGCCTCGCCGGTCACAACAAGAACTCCATTACTGATTTATCGAAGCTGCAAGGCGAGCTGAATCAGGTACGCACACATGGGTATGCGCGCGATAACGAAGAGCTAGAATTGGGCGTACGCTGCATGGCGGCTGGCATACACGACGATAGTGGCAGGCTGATTGCAGGCTTGTCTATTTCTGCGCCGGCAGATCGGCTACAGGAAGAGTGGCTGGAAGATTTGATGGATACTGCCAAGCAGATTTCTGCTGCGCTCGGCTACACAGAAACAGCATGATCATCGACGGCAAATAAACATCTGCTTGACGTATGAAAGACAAATAAAAAAGGCGAACCGTAGTTCGCCTTTTTTATTGTTAGGATCGTTCAGCTTTGAACTGCATGGTGTTTGCCTGCGATGTTTTGCGGCTGTTGAGTTTCTATCCATTTACGTATCCGTGTTGCATCTCCCAGACGCGAGAGCTTGCCTTTGGAATCAAGGAAGATCATGACGATAGGTCGGCCACCGATATTCGCTTGCATCACGAGGCAGCGACCTGCTTCAGAGATATAACCCGTTTTTTGAATACCGATTTCCCAATCAGGATTGGTGACCAGACGATTCGAGTTAGCGTATTGCAGTGGACGTCCGCCCGGCTCGACTATGTATTTCGTATCAGTTGAATATTGGCGCAAGATTGGATGGTTATACGCAGCCATCACCAGCTTCGCCAGATCACTTGCACTTGCCACGTTATTGCTAGACAAGCCGGTCGAATCAACATAGTGCGTACCACTCATGCCCAATGATTTTGCCTTGGCATTCATCGCAACGACAAATGCGCGGAGACCACCTGGGTAATGACGACCAAGAGCAGAAGCTGCGCGATTTTCTGAACTCATCAAGGCAATGTGCAGCATGTTCGCACGCGACAATTGCGAACCTACGCGCAGACGTGATGAACTATTCTTTTCGCGATCGATATCTTCTGTCGTGACTTCCAGCACTTCATTCATGTCTTGCTGTGCTTCGACCACAACCAAACCTGTCATCAACTTAGTGATCGATGCAATCGGCAAAGTCACGTTCGCATTTTTTTCAAACAAGACTGCCGATGTAGATTGATCCAGTACCAGCGCCACGTTCGATGCGAGTGCCAATGAATCACGTGTCATGTTCAAGCCGGCGATATCGCCTGCGGTCAAGACTGGAGGAACGGCTGGAATAACTGGCTTGGCAACGCGTTGATAAATGGCCTGACGCTTGCCATGCACAACAACTTCTTTTTTGACGAGCTTCTCGCTGCTGTTAAGCGAGACACTGTTGCGCTGTTTGGATTTCTTGTTGGATGCAACCGTTTGCTTGGTGTTGACGCGTTTGGTCGACTTAGTAGTTGATTTACTAGCTTGTTTGGCTTGCGCGACTGGCTTCTTCGCAGCGGCAGCGCGTTTGGGTGCCTGTGCTTTTTTAGCCTGTGCGTTGGATGCGACTTTCTTGTTAGTCGCCTTCTTCGCAGTAGTGGAGCTCGGCTCTTTAGCCAACGCCATAGGTGCGTTGAAAATGACGAATAACGAAAAAAATATCCCCAGCGCGGACTTAAGCATCTGCGACTCCCCAATTCATACGATGAAATATGGCTTGCAGTTTAGCAAATATCGGAAAATGTGCAAGATAATTAGATAGTTAGCTGTTTTCATTAATCTATTTTCTAACTAACGATATCTTTTTCTTCACATTATTGGTGCAATTTTCGACTGAAAACACACCGCTTACACCCGGAATTTATTGCTGTGCAACAATAATTTTCATAGGAATCAGCATCTTTTCCGCTACTTTTTCACAACAAACGCTACACCCACGACAGCAAGCAACATGCCAGCCACGCCTATCAAACTGAAGGTCTCGCCAAACGCAGCCCACGCCATCAATGCCGTCGTTGGTGGCGTCAGATAAAGCAAGCTGGTGACCTGCGTCGCGGCACTTTTACGGATCAATGCAAAGAGCAGGAAGATCGCCCCTATCGAGAGCGCAACGATAGACCACAACAACGCGCCGATAAAGCTGGGAGTCCACTGTACGGTCTGTAATGACAGCGAAAAGTCTTCATAGAAAATTGCGAAAGGCACTACCACCACGCACGATGCCGCGAATTGAATGATGGTGCCGGTACGCAAATCGAAATGCGGGCAATAGCGCTTTTGATACATCGTCCCTACCGTAATCGACAGCAAAGCCATCAAACACAAGGCGATGCTTTCCCAGGTCAAACCGATCAGCGTAATCTTATTGGCAACCACCAGCGCCACACCGCACAGACCGAAGATCAGACCTATCCATTGACGACCGCGTACTTTCTCTCCGATCAAGGGCGCGGCAAACGCAGTCAATACCGGCTGCATGCCAACAATTAGGGCAGACAAGCCAGCTGGCATACCTAGTTTGATCGCACACCACACGCCCGCCAGATACCCGGCTTGCACGAGGATGCCGGCAACGGCGATATGGCGCATAGTGCCAAGCGGCCACGGCGCGCGCAGCAGCAGAACTAGCGGCAGCAGGATAATCAACACACCGACAAAACGCAGCGTCAAGAAGGTCAACGGCGGCGCGTACGGCAGGCCGAACTTCGCGACGATAAAACCGGTGCTCCAGATCAGCACGAACAGGAAAGGCATCGCTGCCAGCCATGGACTTGCCGTCTTACTTGAATCTGTATGCATTCTTGCTTTCTATTCTTTCAATTCCGAGTGAAGGAGTACTTGCCCCTGGCCTTGGACATGCCTTGATTGACGCCTGCCGGGCAAAATTCTCGCATTTTTCTCAGAAAAATATTTATTTGTGCATCGCAGCAAATATCACTTGACACCATCCTTACAATACTTACAATGAGTCATGTTGCAACGCACAATGATCGTTTTTACCTACCGCAGTGATGTACTACCTTCACAAAGGAGAAACCCATGTTTGCTATTCCAGAGCAGTTTTCCGCCGCAACCAAACACCAGTTTGAATCGCAACTCGCCATTCTGAATTCACTCACCAGCACAGCATTCGATAGCGTACAAAAAATCGTCGACTTGAACCTGAGCGCGGCGAAGTCATCATTGCAGGAATCCGGCGCGGCTGCACAGAAGCTCGCCACCGCCAAAGATCCACAAGAATTTTTCTCACTCAGCGCTTCGCATGCACAACCGAATGCTGAAAAAGCACTGGCCTATGGTCGTCATCTGGTAAGCATCGCAACCAGCACGCAAGCTGAATTTACCAAGGCAGCAGAAACACAAATCGCAGAAACCAATCGCAAGGTCTTGTCCTTGATCGATGAGCTGAGCAAGAACGCACCAGCCGGTTCTGAAAACGCTGTCTCCATGCTCAAGTCTGCAATCGGCAATGCCAGCGCCAGCTACGAACAACTCTCCAAAACAACCAAGCAAGCAGTTGAAGCCTTGGAAGGCAATTTGAATGCAGCTGCGAGCCAATTCGCCAGCGCTGCTGAAAAAACCACGACCAAATCACGTAAATCGTAATTTCTCAGATCTCTCCTCACTGGCCTCAGCGCCACTTCTAATGCCCCGGAAAATCGGGGCATTTTTTTATGCAGCAAGCGCTAGCGACGCCCCGATGCAATCGCACGCGCCAGAATGATGACGGGTACGATTGCAATCAATACGATGGTCAATGCAGGCAAGGCTGCTTCCCCCAAACGTTCATCCGATGCCAATTGATGCGTGATCACAGCCAGCGTATCGAAGTTGAATGGACGTATCGTCAGCGTGGCCGGCAATTCCTTGACCACATCGACAAACACCAACAAACCCGCCGTCAACACGCTGCGCCATAACAAAGGCAAGTGTATGCGCATCAACATCGATGTCATGCCATGTCCCAGACTACGTGCACTGGCATCCATGGATGGCGTAATTTTGATCAAACCGGCTTGTACACTTTGGAAGGACACCGCGAGAAAACGCACCAGATAAGCGTAGATCAGTGCAATCACACTACCGCTCAAGACCAGCGCCACACCGTGTTCTGCATTCCATGTATCGATGCGCGACATGGGAATCAAAATCCCCACCGCAATCACCGCACCCGGTATCGCATAACCCATGCTGACGATGCGATTACAGACCGCTTGCACTTTGCTATTCGTCACACGTGCTGCGTACGCCATCAAGACGCAAATCACGATGGCAATCACTGCTGTCACGCCACCAAGAATGATCGTGTTGTTCAACCAGCCGAGATAACGCGCACTGAACGAGATCGCTTCTTCCTGCAACATCAAGCGCAGTAGAATCAATAGCGGCGCAAAAAATCCCAGCACGACCGGCAAGGCGCAAAATAAAGTTGCACTCCACGCCTGCCGTCCTTTGAGCGTAGCCATCAATTGCGTTGTGCTACGTCCACCGACTGCGTAATAACGCGCCCGGCCTCGGCTCTTTTGTTCCAGCAGCATCAAGACCATTACCGCGATCAATAAAACCGCAGCAATTTGTGCCGCGGCTGAGCGGTCAGAAAAGATGTACCATGATTTATAAATCCCCGTCGTCAATGTCGGCACGCCGAAATAAGCAACCGCGCCGTAATCAGCCAACGTCTCCATCAGCGCCAACGCAATACCCGCTGCCGCAGCCGGACGCGCCAAAGGCAAACTCACTTGAAAAAATGCCTGCCATGGACCAGCACCCAAAGTGCGTGCGGCATCCCACATGCGCGGACTGCGTTCGATGAAGGCATTGCGCGCCAGCAGATACACATAGGGATACAAGACAAACGCGAAGAGAAAACCGGCACCACCGACCGAACGAATTTGTGGGAACCAGTAAGTCGGTCCTTGCCAGCCGAACAGCGCGCGCAATCCGCTTTGCACCGGCCCGGTAAATTGCAGGAAATCGGTATAGGCGTAAGCGACCACATACGCCGGCATCGCCAGCGGCAGGATCAGTGCCCACTCAAAGAACTTCTTGCCGGGGAAATTGAAAGCCGCCACCAGCCATGCGCAACCTACGCCCATCACCGCCGTCAAGATCGCAACGATCGCGGCAATCACGACACTATTGACGATGTATTCCGGCAGCACCGTTGCCCACAGATGCGAGAAAGTGCTGATATCAGTACCGGTTTCAGCACCGGAAACCAGATTGGAGAGCACGCCGACGATAGGCAAACCCACCAGACAGGCAATCGCCAGCGATGCAATCAGCAAGGGATGCAAAGCGCCGCTTTGACCTTGTCTCTTATGCACGCAGATAAACCTGAATATAAAAAAGCATGAATACTCTCGCGATCGGCTAAACGAGAATTATAATCAATCGCTCATTTCGCCCATGTAATTATTTCCGGAACACTGCACCTCATGTCAGCCATTCCCGCTCCGTCTGCGCATTTGTCGGTTGAAGCCATACGCGTTGGTTACCAAGTCGCGCATCAAATGCACGAGATCGTGCACAGCTTGTCGTTTGCCTTGCAACGCGGCGAGATCGGTTGCCTGCTCGGTCAATCCGGTTGCGGTAAAACGACTGTGTTGCGCGCCATCGCCGGTTTTGAATCGTTGATCGCCGGTCGCATTGCCTTGGGTGGTAAGGAACTCAGCAACGCATCACACACCACCGTGCCGGAAGCGCGCCATGTTGGCGTGGTGTTCCAGGATTACGCACTATTTCCACATTTGTCGGTGGCTGACAATATCGGCTTCGGCTTGCGCAAGCTGTCGGCAAGCGAACGTCGTGCACGCATAGGAAAATTGCTGACGCTGGTTGGTCTGACCTCGCAAGAGAAAAAATTCCCGCATGAATTATCCGGTGGACAGCAACAGCGCGTGGCGCTGGCACGCGCATTGGCGCCGCAACCGGATTTGTTATTGTTGGATGAACCATTCTCCAATCTTGATGTGGATTTGCGCGAACGACTCGCGACTGAGGTACGAGATATTCTGAAAGAAGTCGGCACCACCGCTGTACTGGTCACGCACGATCAACACGAGGCCTTTGCGATTGCTGATCAGATCGGCGTCATGCAAAACGGCATCATCGTGCAATGGGATCATGCCTACAATTTGTACCATCGTCCTGCCACACGTTTTGTCGCTGACTTTGTCGGCCTCGGCGTTTTTATCCCCGGCCGCATTGATCAGCACAAACAGGATGTAAGTATTGAATTGGGCAGCTTGCCGCTCTGTCACGGTTTGGAAGTATGCGATCCGAATGAGCAAGATACGCAACAGGTTGATGTATTGCTGCGCGCTGATGATGTGGTGCACGACGACAGTAGCCCGCTACAAGCAGAAGTCGTGCGCAAGGCATTTCGTGGTGCTGAATTTTTGTACACTCTGAAATTACCTAGCGGTCAACAATTGTTGGCACTCGTTCCCTCGCATCACGATCATGCCTTGGGTGAACGCATAGGCATACGACTGGAAGC
Organism: Pseudomonadota bacterium; assembly: GCA_040390795.1. Classification (GTDB taxonomy): domain Bacteria; phylum Pseudomonadota; class Gammaproteobacteria; order Burkholderiales; family Burkholderiaceae_D; genus Oxalicibacterium. The sequence goes on from JAZJXV010000003.1 coordinate 73,810, forward strand.
CGATCACGTCGTCACCTTTCCCAAGCAGGATTGAACGGACTGCATGATCAATCAGAGGTGCTGAACTTCCACTTTCAGCAGATTTAATTCAGCAATCAATTTATCAAAAGCTGCAGCGGCTTGCTCCGGCTCACCTTTGACACCGAGTTCGATATGGCGACGTGTCTCCGCATCGCCCACGCTCGGCAAGCTGAATACTTTCACTTGCGGGAATTCATCTTCTATCGCTTCCATCAAAGGCGTCAATGCCGATTCCATCGATTGGAAAACCAACACCGATTTTTCAAATCGCGGTTGTTGATGGAATAGATGCCCATAGTGCGTATCCAGTATCCATTCAATCATCGGCCACGCCATCACTGGAAAACCCGGCATGAAATAATGCGCACCACCGCCATTGCCATGATGAATAGCGAAACCAGGAATCTTGTTATATGGATTCGGTATGATCTCTGCACCTTGCGGGAATTCGCCCATCTTCAGACGATGCAGATTCTCCGGCTTGTTCAAGTCAAAAGGTACATTCGCTTCACGCGCCATCTCCAGCATGCGCTCTTGTATTTTTTGTTTGGCTTCCGGATGTAACTCGATAGGCACGCCTAGCGCTGCTGCCGCACATTGACGCGTATGGTCATCCGGCGTCGCGCCTATGCCGCCACAACTGAACACGATATCGTCGCTGGCAAAAGTACGCTTCAAGGTCGAGGTGATGCGCGCTCTGTCATCACCCAGAATTTCTGCCCAGCCCAGTGACAAGCCTCGCACAGACAGCAGATCAACAACCTTGGAAAAATGCTTGTCGATGCGTTTGCCGGACAATATTTCGTCGCCGATGATGATGAGTCCGAATGCCATGGTTTTCCTTCTTGTGTCAGATTTGAGGCGTCTGTGAATTGCTTGATTGATTGTCCACTTGCGCGTCTGCCGGCGGCGGTAACACGATCACAGTTTCTGCAGGTGTCGGCGCTGTAGCTTGCGTGACTGCCTGCTCTGCAGCTTTTCCAGCAGCCTGTGCCGCGCGATACTGCGTCAATGCATCCATGCAGTAATGCTGGAACCATAAACCGCTGAAGATGAAGACCAGTACATACAGCCAGATCGCTCCGGCTGCGAGCACCGGGAAAAAAATCACCGATAAAGCACCGCCCAGCCACAGCAAGGTCGGTGCAGCACCCATCGCACCGGTAATCGCACCTATCACCAGCAACTGCCAGCGATGTATGCGCAGAATGATTTTGCGTTCCTCTGCATCCGCATGATCAGCCAAGGCGTCGTAGGCCATCACGCGATACGTCAACCAGCCCCACAGTACTGGCTGAATCACAAAGGTCAAAGGCGGAATCAGGGACAGCGGCAGCGTAATCAGCCACAACACCAAAAATATCGTGAATGACGAAGTCGACATCCACAAGCTGCCAAAGAAAGTGCCGCCTTTGCGCGCTTCCAAATCCTTGTATCGACGGCTACCCACATGTTTAACAATGACCGGCATTGCCATCACACCGACAAAAATCAATGCCGTCAGTATCATCAGCGGCAACAATATCCACATGGCAATCAAGGGCACGACTACCGTCTTGAATGCACCCATGCCCAACCACATCAGTAATTCATTGCTGACGCGAAAGCCATCGTTCTCAACAAAATAGTTTTGCAGCCAATCAATCATGGGCTGCAGATACAGCCACAAGCCGACACCCCAGACCGCGATCGACAGCACGAATGGAATCACGCTCAGCATCAGCATCCTGAAGTGCAACTGGGATAGCAAGGCTCGTCCGAAAGACGTAAATACCGGGCGCATGATGGAAAATCCTTAGAAAAATTCGATTCGCACGTCATAGCTTGCTAATACGGACAAGCCCGCGCAAAGAACAGTCATTTTACCGTGCCGGATTCTTTAGCGTCTTGCAGACAATCAAGTCCAGGTGCAAGGTCGGATAAAAGCGCCTTCACCTGCTACAATCTGCCCACTTTCTGACTTATTTTTCAAAGGAACAACATGGCTACTACCTCGACCTCCTCCGGCCTGCAATTCGAAGACAAAGTTGTCGGCGACGGCGCAGAAGCAACTGCTGGCGCGCACGTGACCGTGCATTACACCGGCTGGCTGCAAAATGACGACGGCAGCGCCGGCGCAAAATTCGATTCGAGCAAGGATCGTGGCGATCCATTCGAATTCCCGCTCGGCGCTGGTCATGTGATCAAAGGCTGGGACGAAGGCGTACAAGGCATGAAAATCGGCGGTACACGTACCCTGATCATCCCTGCATCGTTGGGCTACGGCGCACGCGGCGCTGGCGGTGTGATCCCACCAAACGCAACTCTGATTTTCGAAGTGGACTTGCTGGGCGTCTAAGCAAATCCGGTTCGCGCTGCGAGCAAGTATCTTCAACCAGCTTGTTATTTATCGGGAGTACGTATGAGCCTGCAAGAGCAATTCGATCAAGCATTAGCCGATTCCAAGACTTTGCCGGAGCGTCCGGATAATCTGACGCTGCTGAAAATCTATGGTCTGTACAAACAGGCTAGCGGTGGCGATGCAACTGGTGAACAACCTGCGATGACAGACTTTGTCGCACGTGCGAAATGGGATGCCTGGAATAATCTGAAAGGCATTTCGAAAGAAGATGCGATGCAGCAGTACATCGATCTGGTGGAAGATTTGAAGGCTTGATGTAAGCAGCTCTTCCGCAGAAATTAAAAAGCCCCGTATGTGAATACGGGGCTTTTTTATCGAGCAGACTATCAACTATGCTGCGTCAGCAAAATACTTCTTCATATTGCGCGCCACTTTTTCTTCCAGTGGACCAGCGAAAGCCTTGAACAGAAAATCCAGCGTGATATCGATTTGCGCTTCTTTCTCACGCAAGGCCAGCGTGCCTGCTACTCCGCTACGCTTGAACGACAGGATGTCGCCATCCCATTGCGTCGTCATATCGAACTCTGTTGCCATCTTGTCTGCCACTTTTTGTGCAGCGTCTTTTGCCTGTTGCAGCGGAAGCTGATGCTCCTGCTTGATACTGATATCTGCCATTTGCTTACTTCTTCGCTTTCACTTCCGGGTTGAGTAAATTCGGTGGTTGTTGTCCGCTTAAGGCTGCGACCAGATTGGCAGAAGCGCAATCGGACATCGCCCTACGCGTTTTTTCCGAGGCGCTGCCGATGTGCGGCGTCAAGACGACGTTCGACAGGGTCAGAAAGTCGGGATGCAAGGCCGGTTCATTCTCGTACACATCCAGTCCAGCCGATGCGATGCGTTTCTCACGCAGTGCTGCAATCAACGCGGCATCATCCACAATCCCGCCACGCGCAATATTTACCAAAGTCGCAGTCGGCTTCATCAATGCCAGTTCAGCGGCACCGATGATGTGATGCGTTTGTGCCGAATATGGCAAGACCAGAATCAGGTGATCGGCACCGCGCAATAATTCTTCCTTGCTGACATAACGCGCATTGTTTGCGTGTGCTTCCTGCTCTGGTGTGAGGCGGCTGCGATTGTGATAAATCACCTTCATGTCAAAACCCATGGAGCGGCGTGCGACCGCCTGTCCTATGCGTCCCATGCCTAGTATGCCCAGCGTGGCGCCGTGCACATCCGCACCCAAAAATTGATCGAAACGCCAGTTCTTCCATTTGCCAGCGCGCAGATAATGTTCAGATTCCGATACGCAACGCGCATTCGCCATCAACAAAGTCCACGCGTAATCGGCGGTCGTTTCATTCAGCACATCTGGTGTATTGGTCACCATGATGCCGGCCTTGGTAGCCGCGGCAACATCGATATTGTTATAGCCGACCGCAACATTACAGATGGCTTTCAAATGCGGATTAGCAGCAATGACTTCAGCCGACATCTTTTCGCTGGCGGTAATTACCACCGCATCTTTGCCCTGCATCTTTTCATGCAGTTCTGCCGCTGAAAAAATCTTGTCTTCCTGATTTGACTCAACATCAAAGTGTTGCTGCAAGCGTTCGATCACATCCGAAAACGTTGCACGTGCGACGAGTACTTTTTGCTTCATATACGTCTCCTCAGGTGAAAAAGATGAAGGTCATCACAATGAACAAGGGTACAAGGATCGCACACGACCATGCCATATAACCGAAAAACGATGGCATCTTGATGCCGCGCTCTTCTGCAATGGCCTTGACCATCATGTTCGGTGCATTACCTATGTAGCTATTGGCGCCCATGAATACAGCACCGCAAGAGATTGCAGCCAGCGTTGCAGCAAGTGTCGTCATCAAGGCCGTTGCATCACCACCAGCAGTATTGAAGAAGACCAGATACGTCGGTGCATTATCGAGGAAGGAGGAAAGAACACCCGTCGCCCAGAAATACATCGCATTGATAGGCTGACCATTACCGTCCGTCACAGCACGCACGATAGATGAAAATGCACCCGACTCTCCAGCACGCAGCATCGCAATGACCGGGATAATGGTGATGAAGATACCTGCAAATAACTTGCCGACTTCCTGTATCGGTCCCCATGAGAAGTCATTGCCGCTACGCGCGCTTTTAGGTGTCAGCCACAAGGAAAGGAAAACCACGCCTATCAAGGCGACGTCACGCAACAGGTTTTGCAGCTCCACCTCATTGCCAAAGACAACATAGGTAATGCCCGACTTCCAGAAACCGCTCATCAAAACCAAGACAACTACCAGCGCCAACAAGGCAAAGTTGATTTTTCCTTCGAAGCGAATCGCGGAATCCGGCGTTGGATCCAGCTCTGGCGGTTTAATTTCTTCACGCTTGTGATAGTAGTGACTATCGAGCAAGTAAAAAATAATCAGCAACACGACGCACAGGAACAAGGTAGGTGCAAACAAATGCTGCATCGTCCAGAAGAAATCCACGCCCTTCAGGAATCCAAGAAACAAAGGTGGATCGCCCAGCGGCGTCAAGGCACCGCCGGCATTCGCTACCAGGAAGATAAAGAACACCACGATATGTGCCGCATGTTTGCGATTATCGTTGGCGCGGATCAGAGGTCTGATCAACAACATTGATGCGCCCGTCGTCCCCATGAAGCTGGCCAGCACAGTACCGATCGCAAGCAATCCCGTATTCAATGCCGGCGAGCCGTGCAAATTACCACGTACGCAAATACCGCCCGCGACCACAAACAAAACCGTGATCAAAATCAGGAAAGGAAAGAATTCAGAAATAAAGGCGTGCATGGCGCCATGTACCGCCGTTGCACCACCGAAGAAATACGCGCAAGGCAGCAAGAAGGCCAAAGCCCATGCCAAAGTCACTTTGCCAAAATGATGGTGCCAAAAATTCGGCGTCAATAATGGGCAGAGCGCAATCGAGAGCAGCAAGCCAGCAAAGGGAACACCCCACAGCATCGACAAACCGCTTCCATTCAATTCTGCCGCGCCACATAGCGCAGGGGTCAAGGCAAGCAAGCCGACGAGAAAATTTGCACGCATGGTGGCTCCGTATTGAAGGGATGCCATTTTAGCCCAGAAAAAATGTGTCTTGGCAGCAATGCAAACATCGCGATCCAGCCTATGCCGTACAAAAAACCGCCGAAATCTTTCCCACATAAGACATGCAACGCATTTGCTTATTCGGAATCGGTATAACTCCGGTTTGTGAGAAAGAGCGATATGCCTTAAAATACAACGCTTTGCGGCTACTGCCCGGCAAGATGAATGTCATCTGCCTCCCATCGAGTAGTCGGCTCCATTTCAAATATTTACAGTTAGGACTGGTATGACCCACGTAGTGACCGAATCCTGCATTCTCTGCCGTTACACAGACTGCGTAGATGTGTGTCCGGTGGACTGTTTTCGCGAAGGCCCGAACTTCCTGTCTATCGATCCGGACGAGTGCATCGATTGCGCAGTGTGTGTAGCCGAATGCCCTGTCAACGCCATCTTTGCAGAAGAAGATGTGCCGGCAGATCAGCAGGCATTCATCAAGTTGAACGTAGATTTGTCGCGCGAATGGCCATCAATCACCAAAACCAAGCTGCCGCTGCCTGAAGCGGAAGAATGGAAAGACAAGACAGACAAGCTGCAGTATCTGGCACGCTAAATCACCTCTTTTCGACAAAAACGCCCTCTGGTTCGCCACAGGGCGTTTTTTATTGTGGGAACGGTTTTCCCCGCAGCGCATCAAATCGTTATTAAGTCTATAACCATCAATTACTTCATTGGTTTGCATATAAGCGTTGTTAAACGATGAATAGTTATCAATGCTGCATTGCAATATAATAGTTTTGTCGTGACAATCGTTTTAACAACAGCCATCGGAAGAGGCCTTCCCTATGCTTTACCAGTTGCATGAGTTAAACCGCAGTCTGCTCAATCCACTGATGCAGTGGGCGGAAGCATCGTCCAAACTATTTAGCGATCCGGTCTCGCCGCTGGCTTATACGCCGTTCGCGCAGCGTATCGCTGCCGGCTATGAATTGATGTACCGACTGGGCAAGGATTACGAAAAGCCGCATTTCGGTATCGAATCCGTTCCCGTCAATGGCAAGCAAGTCGCCATCGTCGAAGAAGTGGCAGAAGAGAAATCTTTCTGCACGCTGATTCATTTCAAAAAAGCATTGAGCATCAAAGCCCTCGCCGCATTGAAGCAACCGACCGTCCTGCTGGTAGCACCTTTATCCGGCCATCACGCCACGCTCTTGCGCGACACCGTACGCAGTCTGTTATCGGACCATGATGTCTACATCACTGATTGGCGCGATGCACGCATGGTGCCACTGACTGAAGGTCCGTTCCATCTGCACGATTACGTCTATTACATACAAGATTTCATCCGCCAGCTGGGGCCGGATGTGCACGTCATTTCCGTCTGTCAGCCCACGGTGCCGGTACTCGCTGCCATTTCATTGATGGCGAGCGACAAGGATGCGCATTTGCCGAAGTCGATGACGATGATGGGCGGCCCTATCGATCCACGTAAATCACCAACGCAAGTCAACAACCTCGCTACCGAAAAACCGTACGAGTGGTTTGAGAATCAGGTGATCTTCAGCGTACCTAACAACTATCCGGGCTTTGGCCGCAAGGTATATCCTGGCTTTCTGCAACATGCCGGCTTCATCGCGATGAATCCAGGTCGTCATGCGCAAAGCCATTGGGATTTCTATGAGCACTTGCGCGAAGGCGATAACGAGTCCGCAGAAGAACATCGCAAGTTTTACGATGAATACAACGCTGTGCTGGATATGCCTGCCGAGTATTACCTGGAAACAATCAAGACCGTCTTCCAGGAGCATCGTTTGCCGCTAGGCACGTGGGAAATCGAAGGCAAGCTGGTCAAGCCGCAAGATATCAAAACCGTCGCACTCTTCACCATCGAAGGCGAGAAGGATGATATCTCCGGTCTCGGGCAAACGCATGCAGCGCAGGATTTGTGTTCATCGATAGCCAAATCGAACAAACAGCAATTCACCGCGCCGCAATGCGGACACTACGGCATCTTCTCCGGCCGTAAGTGGCGTGAAATCATTTGCCCGAAAATCGGTGAGTTTATTGCGAAGCATTCTTGATTAGCCACTTCCTGCTTATAAAAAATCGCCAGTAGCAACATCAAAGTCCTTTTCTATTTGGCGCAGCGGCCCGTATAAGACGATAATTCTGTTTTATCTCTTACTTGCCCGCTGTGTCCTCTCCTCCTAAAAAATCGCTTGCCGATCAGCTTGAAGATCTGCTGCCACAAACGCAATGTACGAAATGCGGCTATCCCGCATGCCGTCCGTATGCAGAAGCGATGGCCGATGGCACAGCCAGCTACAACCAATGTCCTCCTGGCGGTATCGAAGGCGTGACAAGACTGGCACATCTGCTGGGCAAACCGGTTATTCCCATCAATCCCGTTAATGGCCATGAACGACCACGGCCAGTTGCCGTCATCGATGAGAGCCTGTGCATAGGTTGCACGCTGTGCATACAAGCCTGCCCGGTCGATGCCATCGTCGGTGCCGCCAAGCAGATGCACACCATCGTCAACGATTTGTGCACCGGTTGCGATCTATGCGTTGCGCCCTGCCCGGTTGATTGCATTGCGATGGTAGACGTCACGCCGGGCAAAACCGGCTGGGATGCATGGTCACAAGCGCAAGCCGATACAGCACGCGAACGACACGACTTCCGCACTAAACGATTGCAACGAGAGAAAGAAGAAAACGACGCGCGCCTGGCCGCCAAGGCCGCAGCGAAGTTACAAGCTGTGCAATCGGAAACACCGATCTCGGAAGAAGAGAAAACCGAACAGGCACGCAAGAAAGCCATCATTCAAGCCGCGATAGAACGCGCACGACTGAAAAAAGAACAAGCGGAAAAGGACGCTAAATGAACGCAGAGAAACGACGTGAAATTTTTAATCGACTACGCGCTGCCAATCCGCATCCAACTACAGAACTTGAATATCAAACACCATTTCAGTTATTAATCGCTGTGCTGTTGTCGGCGCAGGCAAACGATGTCTCGGTCAATAAAGCCACGCGAAAACTGTATCCACACGCTGGTACACCGAGGAAGATATACGCACTCGGCGTAGAAGGCTTGATGCCTTACATACAAACCATAGGGCTGTATCGCACCAAGGCCAAGAACGTCATTGAAACCTGCCGGATTTTGCTGGCAGAACATGGCGGTGAAGTGCCACGCACGCGTGAAGCGCTGGAAGCGCTACCGGGCGTAGGACGCAAGACGGCCAATGTGGTGATGAATACCGCTTTCGGCGAACCGACAATTGCAGTCGATACGCACATCTTCCGCGTCTCGAATCGCACCGGCCTGGCACCAGGCAAGAATGTCGATATCGTCGAGCAGAAATTGATGAAGTTTGTTGCGCCAGAATTTCAGCAGGATGCACATCACTGGCTGATCCTGCACGGTCGCTACACCTGCATCGCACGCACACCAAAATGCTGGAACTGCATCATTGCTGATCTGTGCGAATACAAGCAGAAGACACCGCTACCGGCTAAAGGCGTGTAAGCCTCAGCCGGTAAAACCGTTTTTACAAAACGATAGCGCAGGCAGCTTCAAAGGTCAGGCGCGGCAAACGCGGTTTGATTTTTTCGTGATCGCCATAACCGATGCTGCAAATGAAGTTGGCTTTTACCTTGGTGCCAACAAAGAAAGCTTCATTCACTTTATCCGCATCGAAGCCTGACATTGGGCCGCAATCCAGACCAATCGCGCGCGCCGCCATGATGAAGTAGGCGCCTTGCAGTGAAGAATTACGGAAAGCCGTATCTTCAGTAAATTTCTCGTTACCGGCAAACATCGCCTGCGTATCCATATGCGGGAACAATTGTGGCATCTTGCGTGGGAAGGCCATGTCCATGCCGATGATGGCGGTAATCGGTGCACTTAATACTTTTGGTACATTACCAGCGGATACACATGCCGCCAGCTTCTGCTTCGCTTCCGGCGATTTCACGAAGGCGATACGTGCAGGCTGGGAATTCATCGAGGTCGGTGCCCACTTCATCAGTTCGTAAATTTCACGCAACTGGCCGTTGGTAACCGGTTTATCGAGCCAAACGGTGTTGGTATGGGCTTGGGTAAAGAGGGTATCGAGCGCTTCCTGGTTCAACATGGCGACTTTCACTTTCAGATATTCAAAGGCATGCCGCATGGCGGCAATAGTAATAAAGAAAACGTAACAGACGCGTATGTTATCCGAAACGCGCTCAGCAGTTCAGGAGCAAGCCACGTACAATTGCGTTCTGTACCCAATGTTCGGCTTTTTCCATACCTAATGTTTACTCCTTCACAACACGATGTACGCCGTTTTTTCTGCGAAACCTTTCACAAGCAGCGCACCAACGCCATCCTCACGCCGCTAGAAGCGATTGCTCGCGACTGGATCATCCAGCACCCGGAATACGCCGAGGCGCTGGCCGATGTAGAAGCAGCACTGGCACAAGACTATTCTGTGGAATCCGGTCAGGCCAACCCCTTCCTGCATCTGTCCATGCACTTGTCGATAGCCGAACAAATCTCGATCGATCAGCCACCGGGGATACGCGCAGCCTACACCGGGCTCGCGCGCCGACTGGATTCAGAACATGACGCCCATCACCAAATCATGGAATGTCTGGGCGAGATGATCTGGACCTCGCAGCGCAGCGGCCTGCCACCCGATGGTGCTGCCTATATCGAGTGCATCAACAAGCGCCGCTGAACAGGTGGAAAATGCAAAAAAGCCACGGAAACCGTGGCTTTTTTATTGAGCGAACAAATCGCGTTCTTATTTACGCAGTACCAAAGTAGTTGGCAAGCTGTGCAAGTAAGCAGCGATGTTGTCGATATCCTGGCTCGACAATGCGCTGGACAGCGGTCCCATGATGGCATTGCTGCGACCGTTAGACACTCCGTTGCCGCGCTTGTAGGCAACCAGCGCGTGCTTCAGGTAATCCTTGGGTTGACCAGCCAGTTTTGGGTAAGCCGAATCAATTGGTGTATTGAAATCAGCGCCGTGGCACGCTGCGCAATTGAACTTGGCAACAGCCGCTTTACCAGCGTCGATCTTGCTTTCAGCCGATGCGTTGAACGAAACAACTGCCGACAGCGATACGACAGCCAATGCTAGAATTTTTTTCATATTGGGCTCCCGTTATTTCTGCTGTGTGTAGTAAGCAGCGACGTCTGCAATATCCTGATCCGACAGACTCTCGGCAATACCACGCATCGATGGGTGATTACGGTCGCCTTTTTTGTAAGCATGCAAAGCGCTCACAATGTACTTCTCCGACTGCCCACCTATCATAGGCACTTGGTAAACCTCAGGAAAAGTCGCTTTGTAGCCCGGAATGCCATGGCACCCGATACACATCGACACCTTGTTGGCACCTGCCTTGGCATCACCAACGATTTCCGCTGCGGTAGCGATGTTGACCACACCCGCGAGCGCGAGAAGCGCAAATAGTTTTTTCATGATAGCTGTGGGTAAGTAGGACGAAAACTGCGGGTGGCGTGGCTGAGAACAGCTCTTTTTATATAGTGAAATTATTACTTCGCCACACCAAAACCGCTCGATTCTACCCCAAGACTCTGGGACAGTCCACGCTCAATCGCGGCAGCGTGGACAGTATCCGACAAAGCAATTTACTCATCCCTGCGAGGCCGCTCTGGTGCTTGTTCTTCCTCTTTTTGCGTATCGTCTTCTAGCTGTGCGACAGGTACCGGGCTCTCTGGCTGTGTCGGCCAAAAGAAAATATACGGCGTCAGCGTAAAGCGTCGCAACATCGCACGGAACACCAAGCGGCGCACGCGTTTAGGCACATCACGTGCACGTAAAGCCAGTGCCAGTGCGCAGCCAAATGCCACACCCACGTTCAGCAAGCCGATAGCGACTATACCCACGCAGGCCAACCAGAATTGCGGCGTTGCCATCACTTCCCAGCCGAGACTACTAACCGCTGCGGCCAAGGTCGCTGTCGATAGCGTGACATGCCGCACATCCAGTGGCAGACCAAAGAACTGTGCAATCACCGGCACCATGCCCAGCAGTATCGCCAGTGACACATTACCGACGATGCCGGAAATATTGTGCTCCAGCCAGTTTGCCCAGCGCTCTGCACGCGCAGGCCCCAATGCATGTACCAAACGTCTATGGTAAGTAATGGATTCCCTCAAGCGACGCAAGGCAAACCAGTTATCGGCAAAACCCGCAATCAAACTCGCCAGCCACAACAGCAAACCGGTGAAGGCCGCAAACAAAGGTGTCACACCAATGACCGAGAGCGAAGCGATGGTAGCGTGCGCTTTCTCCGCATCCATGACCGGCTTACCCGTCATGAACAAAATAGCGAAGGACAAGCCAACGATAACCGGCGCTACCGCCAGCAAGTTACCAAAGACCGCAGCAGCTTGCGAACGCAGCAAGGCAGCAATCTTGGCGAGCAACTCACGCAAGCCTTCTACCGTCTCCAGCTCGCCCATTTGCGCAGCAAGTGCAGGCGCAGTCACCGCCGGTTGTTTGGTTGCCAGTACACCGCCGATTGCTGTGATCACTAAGAAACTGACCGCAAAATTAATCGACAGGAACATGCCTTCGAAAAAGTGCGCGAGGCCGAGTCCGGTAATTCCCAGTTTTGCCAATGCAGTAAAAGCGGTAATAAAACCGCCTATCAGCGCCGCCTTCAGCATTGCGCGATATTCGCTGCGATCACTCGCAATATAGTGTTCGCCATGGCTCGCGTTACGCTCAACCATCTTGCGCGCCAACAGGGAAAAACTGCGATTGACCAATTCACGCACCGATGAACGACGGTGATGCGCGATGATTAAATCGACCAACACCGCTTGTACTTGCCCTGAGCCTTCTTCCGCATGCTGCGTGTTACGCAAATCAAGCAAACGCGCCACACGCGTCAGCTGTGCACGCATGCGCTCAACGTTATAAACCAAACCAACCGATACACCGTATTCATCCAGATGCGCGTAGATCTTGTCGGTCTGTGCCTGACATACCGCGATCAACATGCGTACGCTGCGCAATGCAGACTCATCTCTATCGCCAGTCATCAGGTAATTTTCCAACTCACGACGCAAGGCCATGAACGGCGTTGCCAGCAAAGGCATGCGAGGCTCTAGGCGCTGACGAAATGCCGGACTGATACCGATGGAAATAATCATCGTCACCAGATACAACATCGCTTCATCAATCTGTTTGCGATAGCCATGCGCGATGCCATCATCTGCGCCCAGCTTCCACAAGCGCGACAAAGTTCTGGGATCAAGCTCCAACAACCATTCCGCATCCGATTCATCCTGAAACATTGCTGTAAACAATGTCGACAAATCATGTTGCCCTACAGGCGGTGGCAACACCAGTTTGACGATACGTTCCGATAATTCTGAAAAGAATGCAGATTCGCGCGGCAAGCCGGTCGCTGAAAAAAGCTCAGGACCAGTTGCCTCACGCAATGTTTTGCGTAAAGTTGCCTGCACGATCTGTCTTACATCGCGATGTTCATCCAGCCAATCAAGTAAAAAGCGTATGCGCAAATTCTTGATACGACGCCATTCGCTATCGTCCAGAAAAGATACCTTGGGTTCATGACGTATCCAGTCAGCCAGATCGATCATCCAATTGGCGCGCGCATGCCACGACGCATTCGGATCTGCGCGACGCACCAGAGGTTCGATTTGCTGCAGATAACGCGCATGATCAGCGTGATGCCGCAGTGAACCGCGGCGGAATCTGCGCCAAACAGCGAAGATTCTAAGGAAAGAGATTTTCATTATATTTATTGTAAGGAGAGGCTATTCTGAAGCGTATCAGCTGCTATAGCCGCTCTGCATTCACAAACCTGTTCTCGCTTATACTCCAATTTCTTTTCATTTTAATGACACTGCCATGCGACAAGAGACACGCTTCGAAGGTTCCCAGAGTTATGTTGCCACCAGCGACCTGAAGCTCGCTGTCAACGCTGCACTAACTTTGCAGCGTCCGCTATTGATCAAAGGTGAACCGGGCACCGGCAAAACCATGCTGGCGGAAGAAGTTGCTGCCGCATTGAATATGCCCTTGTTGCAATGGCATATCAAATCGACGACCAAAGCGCAGCAAGGCTTGTATGAATACGATGCAGTGTCGCGTCTGCGCGATTCGCAACTCGGCGACGAGCGCGTCAAGAACATCGATAACTACATTATCAAAGGCGTATTGTGGCAGGCATTTGCTGCTGACCAGCAAGTTGTTTTGCTGATCGATGAAATCGACAAAGCCGATATCGAGTTCCCCAACGATTTGCTGCGCGAACTCGATCGCATGGAATTCTTCGTCTATGAAACGCGCGAAATGGTGAAAGCCAAGCATAGACCACTCGTCATTATCACATCGAATAATGAAAAAGAATTGCCGGACGCCTTCCTGCGCCGCTGCTTCTTCCATTACATCAAGTTTCCCGACCGCGACACGATGGAACAAATTGTCGCCGTGCACTTCCCCAACCTCAAGAAAGATTTACTGGCGAAAGCACTCGAAGTGTTTTATCAAGTACGCGAAGTCGGTGGCTTGAAGAAGAAACCTTCCACTTCGGAATTGCTGGATTGGTTGAAGCTCTTGCTGGCGGAAGATATTCCACCAGAAGCATTGCGCAGCAATGATGACAAAATCATCGTGCCACCGCTGCACGGTGCCTTGCTGAAGAATGAACAAGACATCAATCTGTTCGAACGACTGGTGTTCATGTCGCGTACCAATCGTTGAATCAATAGCTGAACTACAGGATTTACCGTGCTAATCGATTTTTTCTTCATGCTGAAAGATGCAAAGATTCCTGTCTCCATCAAGGAATTCCTGTTGCTGCTCGAAGCATTGGAAAAAGATGTCGTAGGCACATCCTTTGATGACTTCTATTATCTGGCACGCCTGACGCTGGTCAAAGACGAAGCGCACTTCGATAAATTTGATCGTGCCTTCGGCCTGTATTTCAAAGGTATCAGTACTGTTTTTGAAGAAAACTCTGCCATTCCCCTCGACTGGTTGCTGAAGAATGCGGCGCGCAAATTGTCGCCAGAGGAACAAGCGCTATTGCAGAAGTTCGGCTACGACAAACTCGCCGAACGTTTACAGCAATTGCTGAAAGAACAGAAGGAAAGACACGAAGGTGGCAGCAAGTGGATAGGTACTGGTGGCACCTCACCTTTCGGCAATAGCGGCACCAATCCGGAAGGCATACGCATAGGTGGTGAGAGCCGCAATCGTACCGCGGTCAAAGTATGGGAGCAGCGCTCCTATCGTGATTACGATGCATCGCGTGAAATCGGCACGCGCAATATCAAGGTCGCATTGCGTCGCTTGCGCAAGTTTGCGCGCCATGGTGCAGCCGAAGAATTTGCACTCGACGATACGATACGCGCGACCGCCAGCAATGCCGGCTATCTCGATATCAAAATGCAGCCGGAACGCAAAAACAATATCAAGGTATTGATGCTGCTGGATGTAGGTGGCTCTATGGATGATCATATCCAGCGTACTGTAGAATTATTCTCGGCGGCCAAATCCGAATTCAAGAATATGGAGTTCTATTACTTCCATAACTGCGTCTATGATCATCTGTGGCGCAACAATCAACGCAAGCGCACGGAACGCTTTGATACCTGGGATGTATTACGAAAGTACACACCGGACACCAAAGTCATCTTCGTTGGCGATGCCACCATGAGTCCGTATGAGATTTTGCAGGCAGGTGGTGCCGTCGATTATCACAATGACGAAACCGGCGCGGAATGGTTGCAACGTTTTACCAAAACCTTCCCCAACCACATCTGGCTCAACCCAGAGCCGGAAAACATTTGGGAATACCGTCAATCGATCGCGATCATCCGGCAGCAGATGAACAATCGCATGTATCCATTGACGATAGAAGGACTTGAGCGCGGCATGCGCACACTCAGCAAATAAGTATGGAAGGTAGATGTCGCGTTCAGCGCGGCAGATGCATGAACTTCTTGAGTGCACTGATGAAGTGAGGTGCCGCTATCGGCTTGGTCAGAAAACCATCCACACGCGATAGTCGCGCCAAGTCGATATCGTAACCACTCGCTTTACTCACCAAAAACATGACTGAAGTTTTATCGGCTGGGCGGATGGCCTTGACCGTTTTGCACAAGCGGTATGGATTGATATCCGTCACGGAAGTATTGACCACCACCACTGCTACACGCTGTCGTGCGCAAGCACCTTCCGCCTCCGCTTCGCTACTCGCCCACAAGACCTCGGTCTTGTGACGCAACAACAGTTCTGCGATGTAATCACGGAAGGCTGGCGTCTTGTCGATGACCAACACTGCACCGCCATGCGGCAACTCAGTTCGCATCTTTTGATAATCGGCGGGATCGGTCAAATCAATATCCACGCGATCGCGACGACGACGTTCCGGTACGGCAACCACATCCGAGGCTTCCAGACGCGACAAGGCGTCGGCGCGCTTTTCAATCAGCTTATCCAGCGCCTCAAACAATCTATGCCAGCGGATAGGACGTTCGACACTTGCGTACGGCAAAGGAACGCTGGGCGTGCCCACCAGCAATGCTGGCCGCACGTCGCTGGGGCGCAGATCGGACAGGGCGACCAGCGCCCGCAACTCTTCCGCATTGGCGATATACAGGTCCGGATCTTGCAGGTTATCTTCAGACAGGCGCGTGTAGCCATATCCCTTGCCTTGGTCCAGGGCAAAAGTGGCATCGAAAATTTCGATTTCCTGCGGCTTGAAGCCCATCAGGCGCACTGCAAAAGGGAAACTATTAGCTGACATCGCGTCGTGGTTGGGGAAGCCTTACCGCGCTATATTGCCCGGCAACACCGAAAATAAATTCACTGCCATGTGACACTTATGCATTGATAAAATCTGCTGTCACCCAATGTGAATGGGCAACGCGCTGATAGATATGTACAAAATCATGTCGGTAATTTGTCAAAACGGATACATTTGACCGCTTTTAACAAAAAAGCGCCAGAAATGCCTAGACGATCTAACCATATTTAACAATTGGAACGATGCATCTATGCATGAATGACACGTTAAAACATGCTGAAGGCCTTTTTTCATTAGAATGCAGACACTTTCCATGCTTCATAGTGTTTTGCAATTAACAATTTTTCAGCACCTTAGCTCAGCACCCTTACCAGTATTCGATTGAATGGCCACTAAAAAATCCGACTATAGCGAATCATCCATCCGTGTCCTCAAAGGTCTGGAACCGGTTAAACAGCGTCCCGGCATGTACACGCGTACCGAGAACCCGCTGCACATCATTCAAGAAGTGATCGACAATGCCTCCGATGAGGCACTGGGCGGCTATTGCAAGAACATCGTCGTCACGCTCAATACCGACGGCAGCGTCAGCGTTGAAGACGACGGCCGCGGCATTCCAGTCGGCATGCATCCGGAAGAAAAAGTCCCGACAGTAGAAATCGTCTTCACCCGTCTGCACGCGGGCGGCAAGTTCGACAAAGGTTCAGGCGGCGCGTACGCCTTCTCCGGCGGCTTGCACGGCGTGGGCGTCTCGGTCACGAATGCACTCTCCACTCGCTTGGAAATTACCGTCTGGCGCGAAAACGGTGTCCACACACTGACCTTTGCCGGCGGCGATGTCATCGAGCCGTTGAAGTCACGCTCGATTGCACGCGATGAAAAACGCAGCGGTACCCGTGTCACGGCTTGGCCAGATCCCAAATATTTCGATTCATCCGTCATTCCGCAAGCCGAGCTACAACGCTTGCTGCGTTCCAAGGCGGTGCTGCTGCCCGGCGTCAAAGTCACATTAGTTCACGCGAAAAGCGGCGAAACACAAACCTGGCAATACGACCAAGGCTTGCGCGGTTATTTAACCGAATCATTGGCGCAGGCATCGAATGCTGAAACTCTGATTCCGTTGTTTGAAGGTGAGCAATACGCTGGTGCCGATGCCGAAGGTTTTGCCGAAGGTGAAGGCGCAGCTTGGGTCGTCGCATGGACTGAAGATGGCGCGGTAGTCCGCGAGTCTTACGTCAATCTGATCCCGACCTCCAACGGTGGCACACATGAATCCGGCTTGCGCGAAGGTTTGTTCGGCGCGGTAAAGAGCTTCGTCGAAATGCATTCGCTCTTGCCTAAAGGCGTGAAGCTGCTGCCGGAAGACGTGTTCGCACGCGTCTCCTTCGTACTCTCAGCCAAGGTGCTCGATCCGCAATTCCAGGGCCAGATCAAGGAACGTTTGAATTCACGCGATGCAGTGCGTCTGGTGTCTTCATTCACACGCCCTGCTCTCGAACTGTGGTTGAACCAGCACGTCGATTACGGCAAGAAGCTGGCAGAACTCGTCATCAAGCAAGCGCAATCGCGTCTGCGTTCCGCGCAAAAAGTTGAAAAGAAAAAATCCTCCGGCGTGGCAGTCTTGCCGGGCAAGCTGACCGATTGCGAATCCAGCGACATCTCGCGCAATGAAATCTTCCTGGTCGAAGGTGACTCCGCTGGTGGTTCAGCGAAGATGGGACGCGACAAGGAGTTCCAGGCGATTCTGCCGCTGCGCGGCAAGGTACTCAATTCGTGGGAAACCGAACGCGACCGCCTCTTTGCCAATAACGAGATTCACGATATTGCTGTCGCGATCGGCGTTGATCCGCACGGCAAGAACGACAACGTTGATCTCAGCAATCTGCGCTACGGCCGCATCTGCATCCTGTCCGATGCGGACGTCGATGGTTCGCACATTCAGGTTTTGTTGCTAACGCTGTTCTTCAAGCACTTCCCGCAACTGATAGATCGCGGTCATATCTGTATCGCACGTCCACCTTTGTATCGTGTCGATGCACCTGCACGCGGCAAGAAGCCTGTGCAGAAAATCTACGCACTGGACGATGGCGAGCTGGAAGCGATCGAAGACAAGCTGCGCAAGGATGGCGTCAAGGACACAGCGTGGACCATTTCACGCTTCAAAGGTCTGGGTGAGATGAATGCCGAGCAATTATGGGAAACCACGATGAATCCGGATACTCGCCGTCTGTTGCCAGTCACACTCGGCGAGTTCGATCTGGAAGCATCAGAATCACGCTTCAATATGTTGATGGGCAAAGGCGAAGCTGCTGCACGTCGTACATGGATAGAAGAACACGGTAACGAAGCAGAGGCCGATATCTGATGTTGTCGATGCGCGCGTTTCTGCTGGCCTTGTCGCTGTCTGTACTATCCGCTGCTGCGCATGCGGATATCTACAGCTACACCGATGCCAACGGCGACGCGCATTTCGCGACAGAAAAATTGGATGCGCGTTATGAATTGTTTGTACGCGGCGATCATGCCTTGCATACAGAACAGCTGACGCCACTGACCGAGTTAAGCGAACCGGAAGCATCTGCAGCATCAGAGTCGCCGCTGGCCCATTTTTTATCGCAACATCCGAATCTGCAGAAGTACGAAAAACTGTTGAACGATGTCGCCAACGATTTCAATCTCGATCCTGCTTTGCTAAAAGCCGTGGTCACAGTCGAATCCAGCTTCAATCCAAAAGTTGTATCGCCTAAAGGTGCTATCGGCTTGATGCAAGTGATGCCGGCAACCGCAGAACGTTTTGGCCTGCACGCAGATCGCAAAAAGAGCGTTCGACAAAAACTGACCGATCCGGAAACCAATATCCGTATCGGTGCGCGCTACCTCAGCTTCTTGCGCGATATGTTCCCGCATCAACAGCAACTTGTCGTAGCCTCGTATAACGCTGGCGAAGGTGCAGTACAAAAATACAATAACGCGATCCCGCCGTATCAAGAGACGCGCAATTACGTCAAGCTGGTGACCCAGTTTTACAAGATGTTTCAACCCGCGACGCAAGCGGATGCACCAACGTCAGATGAACCGAGTTTTTCGAATCAGCCCGATTCCAAACGCGTTCATTTGATCATCCCTGGACGTCGCAATATCTCTGTCGAATCCATTACTTCCATCGAATAATTTTCCAGAATAATAATGACTGATCAAGCCAATCTTTTTGAATCTGTACCAGCCGATGGCGGCGAAGCGCTGACACTGGCCACATTTGCCGAACGCGCTTATCTGGATTACGCGATTTCCGTCGTCAAGGGCCGCGCCCTGCCGGATGTCTGCGACGGCCAGAAGCCGGTGCAACGCCGCATCCTGTTTGCGATGAATGAACTGGGCTTGAACTCCACTGCCAAACCGCGCAAATCAGCAGCGGTAGTCGGTGATGTACTCGGTAAGTTGCATCCGCACGGCGATCAATCTGTATATGACGCATTGGTGCGTATGGCGCAGGATTTTTCATTGCGCTATCCGCTGATCGATGGTCAGGGTAACTTCGGTTCACGCGATGGCGACGGTGCTGCAGCAATGCGATACACCGAAGCACGCCTGACACCCATCGCAAAATTACTGATGGAAGAAATCGACATGGGTACCGTCGACTTCCAGCCTAACTACGATGGCTCGACCGAAGAACCAAAACTCTTGCCTAGCCGTTTGCCTTTCGTATTATTGAATGGCGCATCCGGTATTGCAGTTGGTATGGCGACAGAAATTCCTTCGCACAATCTGCGTGAAGTAGCGACCGCAGCCGTCGCCATCATCCGCAATCCAAAATTGACGCATGAAGAATTGATGGCAATTGTGCCAGGCCCAGATTTCCCAGGCGGCGGCCAGATCATCACCTCACCGACAGCGATCAGCGACATCTATCGCAGCGGGCGTGGCAGCGTCAAGGTACGTGCGACGTGGAAGATAGAAGACATGGCGCGTGGCCAGTGGCAAGCGGTCGTGACGGAACTGCCGCACGGCACATCATCACAACGCGTACTCGAAGAAATCGAAGAGCTGACTAATCCAAAAATCAAGCTCGGCAAAAAATCGCTGTCTCCGGATCAATTGGCATTGAAGCAAATCATGTTGTCGATGCTCGATACGGTACGTGATGAATCCGGTCGTGAAGCAGCCGTGCGTCTGGTGTTCGAACCGAAATCGAAGAATCAGGATCCGACCGAATTCACCAATATGCTGCTGGCGCATACCTCACTGGAAACCAGCGTCTCCATCAACTTGGTGATGATAGGCGGCGACGGTAAACCGCGCCAAAAATCGCTGGGCGATATTCTGCGCGAGTGGATCGATTTCCGCTTCACGACGATCACACGTCGCTCGCAATTCAAGCTGCAAAAAGTCAACGACCGCATCCATATTCTGGAAGGCCGCGAAGCGATCCTGCTCAATATCGATAAAGTCATCAAGATCATCCGCGAATCAGATGAGCCGAAACCGGCATTGATGGATGCGTTCAAATTATCGGAACGTCAAGCCGACGATATTCTGGAAATTCGCTTGCGCCAATTAGCGCGTCTGGAAACTATCAAGATCCAGCAAGAACTGGCTGAACTACGTAGTGAGAAATCCACGCTGCAAGATTTGCTCGACAATCCATCGTCGATGAAACGCCTAGTCATCAAGGAAATCGAAGCGGATGAAAAACAATTTGGCGACGCACGTCGCACGCTGATCGAAGTTGCAGAGAAAGCGACTGTCGAAACCAAAGTCATCGATGAACCAGTCACCGTCGTCATCTCGCAAAAAGGCTGGGTACGCGCACGTACTGCACACGGCCACGATGCTGCGCAATTCACCTTCAAGGCTGGCGACGCGCTATACGACACCTTTGAATGCCGCACTGTCGACACCTTGCTGGTATTCGGCTCTAACGGCCGCATCTATTCGGTTCCGGTTTCCGCCCTGCCCGGTGCACGCGGCGATGGCGTACCGATCACCACGCTGGTTGAACTGGCAAGTGGCACACGCATCCTGCATTACTTCGCAGGTCCGGCCGATGTGACCTTGCTGCTGGCATCAACCGCTGGTTACGGCTTCACTGCCAAATCCGGTGACATGGTCAGCCGTACCCGCGGCGGCAAAGCCTTCATCACACTGGACGACGGCGATGAACCATTGACACCACGCCCGGTAACGGCTGCTGCCAGCGCAATTGCCTGCCTGTCGGAAAAAGGTCGCGTGCTGGTATTCGGCATCGATGAAATCAAATCGCTGGGTGCAGGTGGTCGCGGTGTGATTCTGATGGATCTGGAAAAGAACGAAAAACTGTTGGCAGCAGAACCGATCAGTCAACGCGGCGTCCTTGTCTCCGGCGCTGGACGCGGCGGCAAGGCACAGGAAGTCTTGTTGTCGGCATCAGGACTTGCCGTGCACATCGGCAAACGTGCACGCAAAGGCAAGGCACTGGAATCGAAGATCAAGGCAACAACGCTGACAGCGCAAAAATAGGCGGGACACCAGCATGTCCAGTACGGAACTATCCAAACCCGTTTCTACTGTACCAACGGCTAAATCGAAGACGCGTCGTCTTCGATTTACGCTGCTACTAGCCTTGCTCGTCGCTGCTTATGGCTTCATCCATGCCTACCTCATTTCCCCTCCTCCGCTATACAAGAATAATTATCTGCAAGGTGAAATAGGCGGCTCTTTCCTGAAGTGGCAATGGGAGCGCATCACGCAAGGCTTGCCGAAGCCACCTGCGAACGGTTACCACTTCCCTATCGTCAAGGCAGATGCACGCTGGCTGCAAGCCAACAAGACCGTTTCCACCGCAACGTGGATAGGTCATGCGACAGTACTCGTGCAAATGCGCGGCCTCAATATCCTGACCGATCCGATTTGGTCTGAGCGCGCATCGCCATTCACCTTCATGGGTCCGCAACGCAAAGTGCCGCCAGCACTCGACTACGCGCAATTGCCGCATATCGATGTAGTGTTGATCTCGCACAATCACTACGATCATCTGGATAAAGAAACCGTACTGAAACTGAATCAGCAGGCAGGTGGCGCGCCATTGTTTTTGGTGCCTCTTGGCATCAAGAGTTGGATGGCCGATATCGGCATCAACAATGTGCAAGAGCTAGGTTGGTGGGATAAAACAAAAGTCAGTGGACTCGACTTCAATTTTGTTCCGGTGCAGCATTGGTCAGCGCGCGGCTTGAACGATAGATTCCAAACCTTGTGGGGCGGCTGGGCGGTGACGACACCGACGAATGCAGCAACGCCGCAGTCATTCTTCTTTGCCGGCGATACAGGTTTTTCGAAAGACTTTGAAGATATAGGCAAGCGCTTTGCGCCCTTCGATTTAGCGCTACTGCCGATAGGTGCGTATGCGCCACGCTGGTTCATGAAGGCACAACATGTAGATCCAGGCGAAGCGATAAAGATACACAACAACCTCCATGCACGGCGCTCGATCGCGATTCACTGGGGGACGTTTGAACTGGCGGATGAATCGCTGGACGAGCCGCCGAAAGCATTGGCGCAGGAATTGAGAAAAGCGCAGATTCCGGCCGCTGATTTCGTCGCGATCAAGCATGGAGAGATGGTGCGGTTTTAATGAGTGTGCTCAGCAGTTGAGTAACGTAGCAAGCGCTTGATCACATGGTTGGTGCGTCGCTATCCAAGAAAACTTACGTTATCAAATAAATGTCTGCTATCGAAAGCGAACCTTACCTAACCGCTTATTGGCAAACGATGTTTGCGCTATTCAACCCAACAACAATAAACACTACGATAGAAAAAATGCCTACACATGCAATGCGCACAATGATGTTTGTCCTATTCGCTTTCTTAACCGGTCCGGTATGCGCTCAAGAAAAAACAAATCCAGATTTCAGTACAGACAAAAATATTCAAAAAGTAGCAGGCGCATACTCACTGGATGCGGTTGAGTTTGCTAAAAAACAGTTCGGGGTTAATCTCGACTGGTCCGATGAAAGTATGCAACAAGTTGAGAAGATTCTATCCAAAATGCACGAATCTTATTTAGCAACTTCGCCACGACCAACCGACGAGCAAGTAATGTCATTTGCCAAGGCATTTGGCAGTTACATAGGAGAGGTCTATCGGCGTAACCACGGAGCAGAGTGGGGTTTAGTAGATATCAATGGGCAGAAATTTCCCGGTTTAAAAACAAAATTTGGTACGAAATTTTGGCCATGGGGAAAAGCATCAAGTCGAATCATCGAAGGCCCGGAAAACAACGTTCAACACTACTATCAAATTTTGCTGACGAGATAGGTTATTGACGACATCACTGTTTACGTCTGTTACCGACCAAAAGTTGCCGTTTATAAGGCTCAAAAAGAATGAGCACCATGCATCCAGATATTGAAACGCTTGTACAAAAACTTCGCGAGACAGCAAAGTTATTGCGCGACCACCAGCAACTACGTTGGGCCGATTGGCTTTCGAATGACGCCCACCGTATTCATCAATTGGATTTTTATGGTGTGGAACATCTTTTGTCGGCATTTGGTGGCATGGGCAGCCTAAACGACCTTGTGCTTCAACGCCACGAAGGTGGTGTTCTGCTAATGCATCAGGAAAATAATGAGCGATTAAACCTGTTGCGTGGAGAAATATACTTGCTGGCACGCAAGCTAAAATCAGAAGAACTCTGAAGACAGCTCTCGGCCAGAAGCAGAAATTTTCATACGTATTCGGTTAATTGATGTTTTGGATTTAATAAGTTACACCCTATGACCAAAATTTCTTCCGCAGTTGAAGCCAAAGTCAGAGCGTCGTTTTCACCTCAGGATGCGGAAATAGCTATTACTGCATTAGCGATGATGAAAGAGCCCTCCCCAACAGGCGAATGGGCCGCTACTCGTATGCGCGTACAAGCTGCTATTGTTATTTCATCGCAGTGTCAGCTTGATGAATTATTGATAGGTATCGCTAATTCACAGCTTGATTGGCGGGATACTTTGATGAATGGTGGCCTTGCCGAGTCAAACTGGCGTAGCGTTGTAAAGAATGCTGGCTTTGATATTCCCGTCGATAATTAAAACAGCTGTCCGCTTTGGGTCGTGAATGGACGTAGTACTCAGTAAATCACGGAGGATTTGTATTTGATGGATAAAACGAATTCACTACGAATAGATGCGGCAATTTCTCTAGCGATTGACAAAGATAATTCCGTGAAGGAGCTGTCATTTGGCTGGTCGAAGGTACAGCAAGTCGTTCACATGACTTCGGAACTCACTGCCAACCTCAGAGGCATAATACAGAACCAACTACCTTCTTTACGTTATTGGTCGTCGGAGGCCACCCCTCACAACCCTGTAGACGAAGGTTTTATGTGTGATGAAACCTCTGTAGCAATATCATTTCCACGCTCCCGCTGAATTAGCTCGGGGTTCGTCTAAGTTCGCTATCGGCCAGAAGCAGCCTCTCGGAGGTGTAAAAAAAGCGACCATGAGGTCGCCTTTTTCATTTCACGTCGAATTAATCAGAACGCCCACTTCGCCCGAATCGATGCGGTGTGATTCAGATAATCCGAACGACCTATGCCGCATCCTAGATATCGACCGACTATTCTTTTGCATCATGGGAAGGTCAAGTCCAAACCGAGCTTGCTGGCAAGGACGAAGGTGACGAGCACCAGGACCAGGAGCGATAGCACGAAAACTACGACCACCTTGCCGCCCGCGCGTAGCACCGCGCGCTTCTCCTTCTCTCTGTCCTTCTCCTTCTTCCCTTGATCGTAATGCCACTTGATGGCGAAGTACATGCCCGTACCGAGCACGAGAACCTTGAAGGTAACGAAGACTATAAGGGTCCAATCCATGATTCCGAGTATTTCCAAGCTATTACTTGACACTATCTATCGTGAGGAGCACTACCTCAAAATGCTGCATGACATCTCAATTGAAGTCAGTTTATTGTAGGTTAAGCAAACAGCGATCGACATTGGACATAAAGCCCTAGGACATAATGTCCTTACTGCCTTATTAGACCTTCTGCCTCGCGAACTTGAGGTACCAGGCCCAATCTCACACTCGCCGCGAGTTCCTCCAAGCCTAGAAGGCGTTGGGCTGCAGGCGACCAAAAATTGCGTCGGCTATTTAGGCCTGCAATCAGTCGCGGAATGAAATTTTTGTTGATCCAGGCACCCCCATAACCACCACTGTGCATGTGATACGGGATTGGAAATGAAGTCTGGCGTACCTGTATCAAAAACCTACCATTCAATAAAAAAAGCCGCCCAGTCAAAAACTGAACGGCCTTTTTAAATCAGACTAACAATTAAATCTTCGCAGCAATCAACTTAGCCAACTTAGAAACACCTTCACGTATTTTCTCCGGCGGCACGGTAACAAAACTCAAACGTAGTGTATTTTTCTCAGGCTCATTTGCATAGAACGGTGCACCCGGAACGAAAGCAACCTTTTGCTCAATCGCTTCCTCTAGCAACTGCATGCAATCGATATGCTTAGGCAGCGTTACCCAGATAAACATGCCACCTTCCGGCTTGTTCCACTTTACGCTAGCAGGGAAAAATTCCGTCAACGCATCCAGCATCACCTGACATTGATTCGCATACAGCGTGCGTATCGATGGAATGTGTTTATCGAGGAAACCATCCTTGATCGCTTCGTACACCACCATCTGCGTCAATTGCGATGTATGCAAATCGGCAGCTTGTTTGGCTTGCTCCAGTTTGCGAATCAGCGGTACTGGTGCGACTACATAGCCGAGACGTATGCCAGGTGTCAGCACTTTGGAAAACGAGCCCATGTAAATCACGCCGCTCGGATTCATCGTCAGCATTTTCGGCAATGGTTCACCGCGATAGCTGAGCGCTCCGTATGGGTCGTCTTCAATTAAAGGCAAGCCAAGTCGTGCGCAGGTTTCAACCAATGCCATACGACGCTCAACAGACAAGGTGCGGCCGGTTGGATTCTGGAAGTTTGGCAAGGCGTACAACAAGCGTGCACCGTCTGCGATTTTTTCCACTTCTTCCGGCAGCAAACCGTAGTCGTCAGTCGGGATGGAAACAAAGCGCGGCTGATAAACCGAGAATGCCTGCAGGGCACCCAGATAGCTCGGCGTTTCCACCAAGACTTTGCTGTCATCTTCGATCAATACTTTGCCGAGCAAATCCAGCGCTTGTTGCGAACCGGATACCATCAAGACCTGATCCGGCGTAATCGTCGCGCCATCGATAGACAGCGAATTCGCAATCCATTCGCGCAGCGGTGCATAACCGTCGCTAGGGCCGTATTGCAAGGCAATCTTGCCTTGATTCGACAAGACGGTATCGAAAGCCGCTTTCATGTGCTCGACCGGGAATGTTTCCGGCGACGGCAAACCACCGGCGAAGGAAATGATGTCCGGGCGCATCGTGATTTTCAGGATCTCGCGGATGACCGAGCTTTGCAGTTGCTCTGCACGTTTAGCGAATTGCCAATTGATCGGTGTTGGATGTTCGATTTTCATGATGACTTCACGGTATAAACAAGGCTCACGCCCCGGCGTTCCGGGGCATATATATTTCTTAGATTATTTCAGCGATCAATTCGATTTCCACGCAAGCGCCGAGCGGAATTTGAGCCACGCCGAATGCGGAACGTGCATGCACGCCTTGAGCACCGAATACTTCGCCGAACAAGTCCGATGCGCCATTGGTGACCAAATGTTGTTCGGTATAGTCGCCGGTCGAATTGACGAGGCTCATGACCTTGACGATGCGTTTGACGCGATTCAGATCGCCACCGCATGCTGCTTGCAAAGTTGCGATCAAATCAATCGCGACACCGCGCGCTGCCAGCTTGGCTTCATCGGTAGTCATGTTCTTGCCCAATTGACCAACCCAAGGCTTGCCGTCTTTTTTGGCGATATGGCCTGAAAGGAAAACCGTGTTGCCACTTTGTACGTACATGACGTAAGCCGCAGCAGGCGTCGCAACGGCAGGCAATTCGATATTCAATGCTTTCAGTTTGTCGTAAAAAGACATAAGTGCTCCAAAAATTGATGCCATTCCGCGTAATGCAGGAATGGCAATTAACAGATGTCCGTGAACGCGATGTTGGCTAGATGCCATCATATTCCCGACGCTCACGGAAAGAATACCCGTGATTATCTCAAATCCTCGGCTTTCCTTCCCAACTATCGACGCTATAACGCGTAGAAGCAGTCATCTATATTCAATTTTTGCGCTTGATAGGCATCTTTCTCCCGATGGCCACGACGGCAATAATGGCGAGTGCAAACAGGAAGGTGCGCCATTCCAGTAACTCTCCCAGAATCACAGCCGCACCGAGCAAGGTCAAAAAGGGTTGTATCAATTGCACTTGTCCTACACGTGCAATGCCACCCAAAGCCAAACCCTTGTACCAAAAAAAGAAACCGATAAACATCGAGAACAACGAGACATAAGCAAAACCGACCCACGCCGCCGGCGAAGCGCTTACGCCATGCTGCCAACCCAACCACACTGTGATCGGCAAAACGATAGGCATGGATAACACCAGCGCCCATGAAATCACTTGCTGCCCACCCATGGTCTGCGACAAACGTCCACCTTCGGCGTAACCCATGGCAGCCGCAATCACTGCGAGAAATAAAGCGAGGTCGGCAATATGCAATTCGCCACCGCCCTGCTGTAATGCAAACGCAACGACCAAACCACTACCAACAACTGCCGCAATCCAGAAACCGATGGAAGGCCGCTCGCCAAAACGCAGTGCGCCAAACAGGGCCGTCGCCAGTGGCAAGATGCCCAGGATGATCGCTCCATGCGAGGCAGGGACATAAGCCATCGCGATCGATGAAAACACCGGAAAGCCAACCACTACGCCCAGCGCAGTAATCAGCAACGATTTCATCTGTGTTTTATTCGGGCGTACAGCACCAGTCCACCAGAGCAAAGCGGCAGAGCAGATTGCCGCCACCACGGCACGACCGAGCGCGACAAAGACTGGATGCAATTCCGCGACAGCGACGCGGGTAAACGGCAAGGTCAGGCTGAATAGCGCCACGCCGATTGCACCCAGCAGCATGCCTTTGGTTTCTGGTGTCATAGCGACAGAACTTACTATGGAATCGTGACTCATGACCAGATCGCCACAGCTGAGTACAAGGTCAAGGCAATCATGATTGCGCAAAACAAGCGCTGCCATTTAGCCTGCGTCAAATAACGACGCAGCATCGCGCCGGTACCAGCCCAGATGCCTATGCACGGCAAATTGATCACGCTGAATATCAGACAGAACACGACTATCGCAAACCATACCGGCTGCATAGGCGGCAGGAAGGCGGATGCACCAGTCACCGCCATCACCCACGCCTTAGGATTGGCGAATTGAAAAAGTGCGGCACCGATAAAAGACATTGGACGCGCGTTATCGTCTTCGCCTTGGTTGAATGCCATGCTGCGCAACTGCCACGCCAGATAAACCAGATAAGTGGAACCTATCGTTTTCAATACAAGATGCAGTGCAGGCATCGCCACAATCAGACTACCGATGCCAGCCGCACACAGCGCCAGGATCACGCCAAAGCCAAAGACGACGCCCAGCATGTGCGGAATGCAACGCACAAAACCGAAACGGATACCGGATAAGGTCAGCATGATGTTGTTCGGCCCCGGCGTGATGGAGGAAACGAAGGCGAACAGTGAAAGTGGCAGCAGGGATTCCATATTGTTCCAAGAGGATGCAAAGCGATCTAAGGCTTTGCTGTTTTTATCGTCAAAACATCGTAATCGACAAAACCAATACAGTACCAGTACACTTAAGGAATTAATATTCTCACTGTCACGGCAAAATGACCAATACAGCTAAATCGAACAAGACCGCTGCAGCACCTCACAGCGAAACGCCTCACCCGCTGATATCGCGCGAAGCCAGCGGTTCGCTGATAGAGCAAATCGTGCAACTGGTCACTGCGCGCATCGACGATAAATTGCTGCGCACCGGCGCACGTATGCCATCGATCCGCCAGTTCTCCGATCAGCACAAGGTATCGCGCTTCACCGTGGTGGAAGCCTATGACCGTCTGGTCGCCGGCGGCTTGCTGGAATCGCGCCGCGGCTCCGGCTTCTATGTACGCGACCGTGCGCCCATGCTGGCACCACGTGCACAACGCACGAACACCGCACCGCAGCCAGTCGATGTGGTTTGGCTGGTGCGCAATATGTTCCGCCAGTTGCCACCGCAACAAATGCCGGGCGTCGGCCTCTTGCCCAACGAATGGCTGGATGGTGATCTGGTCGCCAATGCCTTGCGCGCCGTCAGCCGACAGAAGCTGTCACTGCAATATGGCAATCCACAAGGATTCTTGCCGCTGCGCCAGCAACTGCAATTGAAACTGGCCGAGCTGGAAATTTCCGCAACACCCGATCAGTTCGTCACCACTTTGGGCGTAACGCAGGCACTGGATCTGGTCGCACGCCATTACGTGCAACCGGGCGATACCATCTTTGTCGATGACCCAGCCTGGTTTCTGATGTTCGGTTCATTCGCGATGCTTGGTGCAAAAGTGGTGGGCATCCCGCGTCTATCCGATGGCCCGGATATCGCGCAACTGGCCGAACTGGCTGCACTGCATCGCCCAAAATTGTTCGTCATCAATTCTGTCCTGCACAATCCGACTTCGACCTCGCTCTCTGCCGCCAAGGCGTTTCAGGTATTGAAGATCGCAGAGCAATACGACTTCATGATCGTCGAGGACGATATCTATTGCGATATGCATCCCGGCACTGCGGTGCAGCCAGCCACACGCATAGCCGCACTCGATCAATTGAATCGCGTGATTTATCTGGGTGGATTTTCCAAGACACTCGCCGCCAATTTACGCGTCGGCTTCATCGCCACCTCGCCGGAAATCGCCAAGCATTTGTGCGACCGCAAGATGCTGACCACGCTAACCACGACAGAAATTACCGAGCGCGTGGTGTATCGCATCCTGTCCGAAGGACACTATCGCAAGCACGCTGACCGCCTGCGTAACAAGCTGGATACGGTACGCGACAAGACCGTGCGACAAATGGAACGCATAGGTATCAAGATCAATATCAGCACACCGGCCGGTATGTTCGTCTGGACTGATGTGGGTTGCGATAGCAATGCGCTAACCGAGAGAGCGATGGAGCATGGTTATCTGCTGGCACCTGGCAGCCTGTTCTCGCCAAATCAGCTACCGTCGACCAATATGCGCTTCAATGTGGCTGCCATGGCCGATCCCGGCATCATGCGCTTCCTGGAGCGAGAGATAGGTCGATCTTGAAATTGACGATTTCGCCCCAATTTCCAACGCAACGTTTTGAAAGTCTGGATTGACCTTCGCCGCGCGAAGCAACATCATTGCGGATTGCGAATAAACAGCAGCTCCCGCTGTCAGACTTTCAACAATATTTCCCTTATTTTTTGATTCCTGAGGACAAAATGGCCGTTTCCGAACAAAAAAATCCAGAAAAGCAAACCCTAGGCTTTCAAGCTGAAGTAAAGCAACTGCTGCAACTGATGATTCACTCCTTGTATTCCAACAAGGAAATCTTCCTGCGTGAGCTGGTCTCTAACGCATCCGATGCTGCCGACAAACTGCGCTTCGAAGCCATCAACAACGATGCCTTATTTGAAAACGATTCCGAGCTGAAGATCAAAGTCAGCTTCGACAAGGAAAAACGCACGATCACGATTTCCGATAACGGCATCGGCATGACCCGCGATGAAGCCATCGAGCATCTCGGTACCATTGCCAAATCCGGCACCAAGGAATTTTTCTCCCGCTTGTCCGGCGATCAACAAAAAGATGCAGCACTGATTGGCCAATTCGGCGTCGGCTTCTACTCCGGCTTCATCATCGCTGATCGCATCACGGTAGAAACCCGTCGCGCCGGCACTGCTGCCAGCGAAGGCGTACGTTGGGAATCAGAAGGCGCAGGCGACTTTACCGTTGAAGCCATCGACAAGCCAACACGCGGCTCCGACATCATTCTGCATCTGCGCGAAGGCGAAGACGAGTTCCTGTCGTCATGGAAGTTGAAATCCATCATCCGCAAATATTCCGACCATATCTCACTGCCTATCATGATGCAGAAAGAAGAATGGGACGAAGAGAAAAAAGAAACCGTCGTACGCGACGAACTGGAAACCATCAATCAAGCCAGCGCATTGTGGGCGCGCAGCAAGAACGACATCACGCCAGAGCAATACGTCGAGTTCTACAAACACGTCTCGCACGATTTCGGCGAACCGCTGACCTACACGCATAACCGCGTCGAAGGTCGCAGCGAATACACGCAATTGCTGTACATCCCGACGCAAGCGCCATTCGATTTGTGGGATCGCAACAAACGTGGCGGCATCAAGCTCTACGTCAAGCGCGTCTTCATCATGGATGATGCCGAACAATTGATGCCGGTGTATCTGCGTTTCGTCAAAGGTGTGATCGATTCAGCCGATCTGCCACTGAACGTCTCGCGTGAAATTCTGCAAGAGTCACGCGACGTCAAAGTGATACGCGAAGGTTCTACCAAACGTGTATTGGGCATGCTGGAAGAACTGGCGAACGCTGACGAGCAAGAGAAAAAAGACAAGTACACGACCTTCTGGAATGCCTTCGGCCAAGTGTTGAAAGAAGGCATAGGCGAAGACACGACCAACAAGGAACGTATCGCCAAGTTGTTGCGCTTTGCTTCGACCCATAACGACAATGATGCGCAAACCGTCTCGTTCGCCGATTACGTCTCGCGCATGAAGGAAGGTCAAACCAAGATTTTCTACGCAACGGGCGAATCGTATAACGCAGCGAAGAACAGCCCGCACCTGGAAATCTTCCGCAAGAAAGGCATCGAAGTATTGTTGCTGACCGACCGCGTTGATGAATGGATGCTGTCGTTTATTGAAGAGTTCGAAGGCAAAGAATTGGCATCAGTTGCCAAAGGCGATCTCGATCTCGGCCAATTGGAAGATGAAGCCGAGAAGAAGCAACATCAGGAAACTGAAGATCAATACAAAGAACTGGTCGCCAAGATGCAAACATCCCTGGCCGACAAAGCCAAGGAAGTCCGTATCACCTTCCGGCTGACCGATTCACCAGCATGTCTGGTGGCAGAAGAGAATGAGTTGTCCGGCAACCTGATGCGCATGCTGAAAGCAGCAGGCCAGAATGCACCGGATGCCAAACCAATTCTGGAAATCAATCCGGACCATCCATTGGTGCAACGCCTGAAATACGAAGATGCGAAATTCGACGACTGGTCGAATATCCTGTTCGATCAGGCGCTGCTGGCAGAAGGCGGCAACCTCAGCGATCCTGCAGGATTCGTGAAGCGTTTGAATGAAATGTTGTTAGGTATGGCATCCAAGTAATTTGTTTGCCATCCTCTACTACGGCGACCACAGGTCGCCGTAGTTATTTGTGGACACTATTTCTGTTGCCATCCGCCAGCCGCTTCCTATACAGTAAGACGACTTCCACCCAACCAGGAGTCGCAAAATGAAAATAATCACGACCAGCTGTTTATCCGCCCTGCTGTTGTTAGGCACCATCTCTGTCGGCCATGCTGCCGAACCGCTTACTGGCTGTGCCGCCAAACGCCAAGAAGTACACACCCAGATCGACCAAGCCCGTGCGCATGGCAACAAGGTACAAGAAAAGAACCTGAATATCGCACTCCAGAAAATCATCGATCACTGCACCGATGAAGGCCTGCGTCGTGAACGTGAAGCCGACGTCAAGAAGAAAGAACACAAGGTAGCGGAACGTAAAGCCGAACTGGAAAAAGCTCAGGCCAGCGGCAAACAAAAGAAAATCGCCAGCCAACAAAAGAAACTGCAGGAAGCAGAAGCCGAACTACAAGAAGCCAAGGCTAAACTTTCGCAATAATGCTTGAACTGGCAGCACTGTTACGTGTCTGACGAAAGACATGGAATTCAACTTTATTAGTCCCAGAAAGAACGCGCTGGTCTACATCATCAAGATCCTCTCAGGTTCATTGATCTTGTGGTACGGACTACGCGCGCTCGGTTTGCACGAGCCTTATTGGGCGATGATCTCACTCATCATCGTGACCGAACCAGACATGACCGTCGCCAAAGCCAACTTCAAGGCGCGACTGGTCAACACCATTTCCGGCTGCGTGATCGCTTGCTTGTCATTGGTAATTTTCGGCGCGACCTTCTTCGCCATGTTGATCGCGATGACGCTGGCAGTCATCGTCGCCATGTTGTGGCAAAACTATCCTAGCAACTGGCGCCTGGGGCCAGTGACTGTGGTGATACTGATGTCCGCTGCGTTTTCGGGTGGTGGCGTGGATGAAGAATTGCATCTCGCACTATTGCGCGTATCCGAAGTCATGGCCGGCAGCATCGTCGCTCTGCTGCAAACCGTAATCTATATGCAGATACAGAAATGGCAGCGCAGTGATTCCTGATATGAGAGAAACACTTTTCTTTTTCTCATACAACTATAAATCATATGGTCTATATTCGTTTGGATCAAAATGTCCATTCCTCTGGCGTTCATTTCTTGAGCGTTCCACATTAAGACCATCATCGAGTGCGTAAAGTAATGACATTGCTCCACCAGCCGCAACATCGAAATCAAAAAATGTTGTCGAACTACGATAATGCATTGCCACAGCATTCATAACTGCAGCAAGAGCTTTTAAAGCATCATTAACCTTTTCTCGACTTGCGGACTTAAGTGGTTCAGCTTCCCGTTTTAATGCTAGATGCAAGTCACGATGCGCAATATGGCGATTACGCCAATCACGACAAAACTCTGTTGCAAGCAATGTTTCTTTAGTAAGAATTTCAACCGTAACTTTCGTATCTGCATGAGTCACGATCTGCGCGAGATACTGTATCGTCAAGTTATGTTTACCAGCAGATTTTGGCGGGTCAGTAAGTCTTGCTATATGAAGAAGTACATCTTCCCACAAAGCATCTTGAACAATTCTGGTGAACACCGGAGCAGTCTCATTTAAAAGATCTACTCGAGATTTTTTCGTCCCAAAAAGAACAACATACTCAGACCATTTTCTGTGTAACCACGCCATCTGCTGCCAAAGAGCATCATAAACAGAACCTAACTCTTCGCCCATAACGCGAATATTCTCGAACTTAGCTTGATCAGCAGTGAGCATTTCTGATGACATGTAATCTACCTTTTTCAAGAAATCCATTTATAAGCACGGACTCTGATACATCCATACACATAAAGCGCCTGTCATCCCTGTTCGATTTTTTTCACTTCCTCTCCAGCACGCCATATCCGATAACGCACCTCCACACCTTTAGGTACATACACCACCACAGGCAAGCGGCTGTTATAACGAATCAGATAAGGATTGCCGCCTAGCGTAATAAAGCGTGCGACTTTAGGTGCATTCGGATCGACGGCCATCATGGTGCCAGCCATCGGTCCGACTTTAGGCACGACGTAACGTGTATAGCCCCAGCCCTCAATATTTTTTTCTTCAATTTTTCCACCGAAGAAATAGCGATTTCTTTCATCGGTAGACACTTCCTTACCAACGATCAGTTCTACCTTGAAGGCAGCTTCATCTTCTTGCGGAGGAAGTTGCAGTACATGTCGCGTCATTCCCTTCTCAGGCGGAGGAAATACTTTCATATCATCTGCGGCATGTGCAATCGGCATCGCCATCAGTAATGCAAAAAATGTGGATATCCATGCTGTTTTCATGCGTCCTCCTGAGGTCTGACATTGAAATTTTTAGAGATAAAAACGCCGCTTTATCGCCCGCCTGCCACATCCAGCAAACTACCCGTTGTATAAGATGCCTGGTCCGATAACAGCCACAACACAGCTTGCGCCACTTCATGCGCTTCGCCGCCGCGCTGCATCGGTATATTGCCCTTGACGCGATCCACGCGTCCCGGCTCGCCGCCACTGGCATGAATTTCTGTGTAGATTACACCCGGTCGCACTGCATTGACGCGTATACCTTCGGTGGCCACCTCTTTTGCCAAACCTACCGTCAAGGTATCAATTGCACCTTTGGATGCTGCGTAATCGACATATTCACCCGGCCCACCGGCGCGTGCGGCGACCGAAGAAATATTGACGATGGCACCACCAGCGCCGCCATGCAATGTAGACATGCGCTTAACCGCTTCACGCGCACATAAAAAACTGCCGACTATATTCGTCGTGAAGATGCGTTGCATACGCGCCGCATCCATTTGATCGACGCGCATCTGTGTTTCCAGAATACCGGCGTTGTTGACCAAGGCCGTCAAAGTGCCGAATTGTTTATCGACGGCTTCAAACAAATGCAGGATATCGGCCTCCACCGCTACATCTGCAGCAACCGCCATAGCCTCACCGCCCGCTTGCACAATGGCAGCAACCACAGCATCTGCCGCCACCTTGTTCTTCACATAACTGATGCACACGGCATAGCCATCGGCTGCACCGAGTTTGGCAATCTCTGCACCTATCCCGCGACTACCGCCAGTCACGATCATTATTTTTTTGCTCATGAAGCATCCTTTGTGTTTTCAATGGCGTCACATTGCATGGCCTACATTAAAATACCAGCATGCCTGCTTCTCGACCAACTTCCCTGCTGACCGGCTTTCCGCCCGTCATCAACCATCAAACTGAAATTTTGATTCTGGGCAGCTTTCCCGGCCAAGCATCGTTGACTGCGCAACAATACTACGCGCACCCACGCAACCAATTCTGGCGCTTGATCTCCACCTTGATCAAGGAAGATCTGGTCATACTGCCTTACGACGACAAGTTAAAGCGATTACTAGCCCATTCCATAGGTTTATGGGACGTGATCGCCGCTTGTGCGCGCGAAGGTAGCCTGGATAGCGCCATCCGCCTGGCACAGCACAATGACTTTGCCCAACTCAAACAAGAATGCCCAAATTTGCGCCGTGTTTGCTTTAATGGCAAGACATCGGGTAAACAGGAAGCCTTATTCGCTCAAGCCGGCTTTGAAACCTTCATCCTGCCCTCGTCCTCACCCGCCTATGCCATGATGACATTTGAGCAGAAGCTGGCGGTTTGGCGCGGTATCATGCAGTAAGTAAAAAAATCTCTCACACCGAATTCATGCTGATCAAACGAAAATCCATAGAAGCCGACGCCAATCTGAAGAGCGGTCCCGGCAAAAAATCTCCGCCGCCGGCCAAACCGAAACCCGTTCGCAAAGTGAAATTTGCGCCGGTCACGCTATCCGAACAATTCGGCATACGTTATCTGCACTTCGGTACTGAATGGGTGCAAGGCGCGATGCGCATCAGCAAACCAGACTGGATCGAGCTGGAATATGCGCAACAGATGATGGCGTGGATGCTGTTCAACGAGAAACCGCAGCACATCGTGCAACTCGGCCTCGGCACTGGCGCACTGACCAAATTCAGCTATAAACGTTTTCCCGAAGCACGTGTCACTGCAGTCGATCTGAATCCATCCGTCATCACGATCTGTTACTCGATGTTCAAGCTGCCTCAGAATGACGAGCGCCTGACCGTAATCGAGATGGATGCGCTGGAATACGTCAATGATCCAGCCAATCTCGGTCGTATCGATGCCTTGCAGGTTGATCTGTACGACGCCACTGCACGCGGCCCGGTATTGGATACGCCAGAGTTTTATCAAGCTTGTGCTGCCTGTTTGACGCCGGATGGCATCATGACGGTCAACTTGTTTGGTGATCATCCCAGCTACGCCAAGAATTTGAGTGCTATGCACTTTGCCTTCGATACCGTGATCTCGCTGCCGGAAGTTCATGAAGGTAATGTGATTGCTATCGCCTTCAATACAAAACTCACGCTGGACATGACAGCTCTGTATGAACGCGCGGCGCAGATTACTGCGACGACCAAGCTGCCGGCCAAATCGTGGGTAAATGGCATCAAGGCGTGGCAAGCACAGCAATAACAGCTAAACCGTGTGTTAACATCAGTCCAACTGTTCCATCTTACGGGTCATGGTTATGCCAACTGCTTCCATCACATCAATTGCCACGAACAAGGCCCCGCCCAAGAAGCTGGATTTACAGCAGATTTTTACCTGGCTGCTGGCAGATGGCATCGTTACCAAAGAAGGCGTCAAGGTCTTCTATAACCAGGCACAGAGCATTTACAAGAATGCATCGATAGCGATGCATCCCTTGGTCGCAGTAGCGCAATGCAAACTACTGACCGCCAATGAACCGCACCGCCCCGTCACGTTGGACTGGTTGACCGAATGGCTGGCGGGCAAAGTCAAATTACCGTTCTTCCGTATTGATCCACTGAAAATCGATTTCACCCGCGTGGCGGATGTGATGTCGGCTTCGTATGCCACACGCTTCCACATCCTGCCGGTTGAGCTCACACCGAGTGAATTGGTGGTCGCCACGTCTGAACCATTCTCCACCGAATGGGAAGCAGAGATTGCCAAGATCACGCGCCGCAACGTCAAACTGGTGATCGCCAACCCACTCGATATCGCGCAATACACAACGCAATTTTTTGCGCTGGCAAAATCGATCAAGGGGGCGAAGAAACTGAACGGCCAGGACGTTGCCTTACGCAACAACTTCGAGCAATTAGTTGAACTGGGCAATCACAAGCAAGTCGATGCCAACGATCAGCACATCATCAACATCGTCGACTGGTTGTGGCAATACGCATTCGAGCAACGTGCATCCGATATCCATCTGGAACCCAAGCGCGAGTTCTGCGCGATACGTTTCCGTATCGATGGCGTGTTGCATCAGGTTTACCAAGTACCGCCGACCGTGATGATCGCGATGACTGCGCGTATCAAATTGCTGGGTCGCATGGACGTGATCGAAAAACGTAGACCGCAAGATGGTCGCATCAAGACGCGTACCAATAACGGTCAGGAAGTCGAATTACGTTTATCGACAATGCCAACCGCTTTCGGCGAAAAACTGGTCATGCGGATTTTCGATCCGGATGTCGTCGTTAAATCACTGCCTGAGCTCGGCTTTCCGCCAGACGATGCAGAACGTTGGGACAACCTAACAACGCGTCCGCACGGCATCATCCTCGTCACTGGTCCGACCGGTTCCGGCAAAACCACGACGCTGTACACGACGCTGAAAGCGCTGGCGACCAGCGAAGTCAATGTCTGCACCGTGGAAGATCCGATTGAAATGGTTGAAGGATCGTTCAATCAAATGCAGGTGCAGCACGGCATCGATTTGTCGTTCGCTGATGGTGTACGTTCGCTGATGCGACAAGATCCCGACATCATCATGGTCGGCGAGATACGCGATCTGGAAACAGCAGAGATGGCGATTCAAGCCGCGTTGACTGGGCATCTGGTGCTCTCCACCTTGCATACCAACGATGCACCGTCTGCCGTGATGCGTTTGCTGGAACTAGGCGTGCCCTACTACCTGCTGGAATCAACCTTGATCGGCATCATGGCGCAGCGCCTGACACGTACCTTGTGCACGCACTGCAAATCACCGGATGGCGAAATGCTGGACGACGTTTGGCTCAGTCTGAGTGAAGGCTGGGACCTGCCCAAACCGACTACCATTTACAGACCAGTCGGTTGTCCTGAATGCCGCCAAACCGGTTATCGCGGCCGTACCGGTTTGTATGAATTGCTGACTGTCACGCAATCCTTCTCCAAGATGATCAAGGCAGAAACCGATATTCATCAATTGAAGCAGCAAAGCATTGCAGACGGCATGAAGCCGTTGCGACTGGCCGGCGCATTGAAAATTATCGAAGGCGTCACAACTGCAGAAGAAGTCTTGAAGGTAACAGCGGCACTCACCTAAGCAGACACCACATCAAACGCAAGCCGTTCATCCCATCATGAACGACCATCTCGGAGAAGAGTGATGAATGGCACGATGAAATCCATATTAGGTTTGTTTCTGATGTTCTGCCTGAACATCGTCTACGCGCAAACCTCAGAAAAAGTCGTCGATATTCCGACCAGACCGGGCGTAACGCTACGCATGCTCGTACTGACACCAGCCGCACCGAAAGCCGCCGTCATCTTATTGGCCGGTGGTCATGGCGGTTTGCAAATTGCATCCGGTGGTTCCATCCATTGGGGCAAAGATAATTTTCTGGTGCGTGCCAGACAACTCTTCGCCAACCAAGGTTTTCTGGTTGTGCTGGTTGATGCTCCATCCGATCGCCTGTCCTCGCCATTCTTGCGAGGTTTCCGTCAAACCCCGGAACACCTAGCCGATATGAAAGCTGTCATTGCCTGGACACGAGGACAGACAAAGACGCCAGTCTGGCTGGTTGGTACCAGTCGCGGCACGCAATCGGCCGCCTTTGTAGCGACACAACTGCCACCACCAGAAGGACCGGATGGCTTGGCACTCACATCGACCATTTTGGTCGATAGCGAAGGACCATCCGTACTCTCCATGCCTATGGACACGTTGAAGATTCCCGTACTGGTGGTGCATCATGAGCAAGATGGCTGCAGACTCTGCATCTTCAGCCTCACATCTAACTTGATGGATAAACTGCGTGATGCACCGAAGAAGCAGTTGATTTCCTTCACCGGCGGCGAAGATGTGGGCGATGCCTGCAACTCACGTGCGCATCACGGCTTTAATGGGCTGGACAATGATGTAGTCGGAAAGATGTCAAACTGGATGCTCGCCAATTGATAAACGTCATGGCAAAGTAACTTCCATCAAATATGCTCAGCAAAGTGCAAATACATTGCTATAGTGAGACCACAAGCGATATCGCGCTGCTTGATTAACTGCAATACATCTTTTCACGGAGAACATCATGGGCAAAAGTCAGGACAGCAAGAAGGCAGTGAAGAAAGAACCTGCCAAAACAATGAAGGAAAAAAAGGAAGCGAAGAAACTGAAGAAAGAAGAATCTAAGCGTCAATAATTCTTTAGCTTTGATCTCCAGCATCAGCACGCTTGTAGCGTGCTGATTTCAATTCCAGACCTGCTTTTCCAACATCCAGCCACTTACTTGAAGAATCATGGCGATGGAAAACTAATTGTGATTTTCAGACCTGGATAGGCAGCATTGCCATCACCTGAGTTCGACAGTGCAATCTCGGCACCATGCAACACAGCAATATCACGCACGATAGACAAACCCAGACCTGCACCGCCAATATTCTTTTGCTGTGCTGACGGCGAGCGATAAAAAGCGGAGAAGACCCGTTCGCGATCTTCTTTGGAAATACCTATACCGCTATCTTCCACTTCCAGTATCGCGCGCTGCGCAAGCGCGTCCCGCCGCACGCGCAAAATAATCTTGCCCCTTACCGGCGTGTAATGAATGGCATTGTCCACCACATTACTAATCAACTCGTGCAACAACAGAGCATGCCCCTTGATCATGACGTCCTCGGGCGCATCGAATGACAGATCTATTTGTTTTTTAACCGCAGCAGGTGCGTGCTCCAAACCGACTTGACGCGTCACTTCAGTGAGCGAAACCGGCGTGATATCGCTTTCAGCCATACCGTGTTCAGCACGTGCCAAGGTCAACAAACGATTGGCCAGATGGGCGGTGGATTCGGTCGTGCCAGCTATGCTTACCACTATCTCGCGCATCTCCTGCCAGGCACGTGCATCGTTGGGGTTTCGATCCAATTGGCGCAACGCCAATTCAGCCTGCGTCTTCAGCACCGTCAGAGGTGTACGCAGTTGGTGCGAGGCATCTGCAATAAAGCGACGCTGACTGGTAATCAGCGCCTGCAAACGTCCCATGTAACCATTCATTGCAGCAACCAACGGACGCACTTCCTTGTGCACCCGATCAGCATCAAAGTCAGCCAAATCAGTCAATGAACGTGCTTCCACTTGCGCCTTCAATTGCATCAAGGGACGTAATACCAAACGCACGGCAAACCACACCAGCAAAGCTGCCACCATCACCAGCAAGCCTTGACGCCATAAAGTACTGAAGAGAATTTGTCGCGTCAGATCGCTGCGCGCATCCATGGTTTCACCAACCTGAATCAAGGCGATACCACGCATGGAATCGTCATAGACCGGCTGATACAAGGCAGCAATGCGAACCTGTTGACCTTGATAAGTCGCGTGATAAAAATGCACCAACGCTGGATAGATTTCCGAACGGGGCACGTCAGGTGGCAAGGCCGGTAAATCTGCGTAACCGGAAACAAACTCGCCATGCGTGCCTGTTACCTTGTAGTAGATCCGTCCCAGCGTATCGGTTTCAAAACTATCCAGCGCCACATACGGCACGTCAGCCACCACTTTGCCATTCACAACAGAAACGCGTTCTGCCAATGCTCGCGTCGACGCCAGCAAGGCGCGGTCATACGCCAGATCCGCCACGTCCAAAGCATTCCGATAAACCGAAAAAGCATCCAGTGCTACCACCAGCAATAGCGGCACCAACAGCCAGCGCAATAGCTGGCCGCGCAAACTGCCCATGGATTTGATTGGTTTGGCGGCTGCGCTTGAAGTCATTTCTTGGCAGCGACTTCTAACAGATAACCGAGACCGCGCAAGGTCGTGATGGCAACCACACCCTCGCCATCGCGTTGCAACTTCTTGCGCAGGCGATGGATATAGATTTCGATGGCATCAGGGTTGGCGTCGTCCACCAGTGCAAATACTTCATCGAACAATTTTTCCTTCGATACGGCGCGCCCGGCACGGCTGATCAAGACTTCCAGCACCGCATGTTCGCGCGGTGTCAACGCCAGCGCCGCATCGCCATAGCTGAACATGCGCGATACCGTATCAAAACTTAATGCACCACAACTATAGACCGGTGCTTCGCCGCCCTGCGCACGACGCAGCAAGGCCTTGACGCGCGCTTCCAACTCCTCCAGTTCAAACGGCTTGGCCAGATAATCGTCGGCACCGAGATTCAAACCCTGTACCCTGTCCTGCAAACCACCACGTGCTGTCAGAATCAAGACCGGCGTTTTGCTGCCACGTGCGCGTAGACGTTTCAATACCTCTAAACCATCCATCTTGGGCAAGGTCAAATCGAGTATCACCAGCGCATATTGCTGCGTATGCAACAAACTGTCGGCGTCAGCGCCATTCATTGCGCATTCGACCGACCAGTGCGCATCCTGCAATGCTTTGGTCAGCCAACGCGACAACTCAACATGATCTTCTATCAGTAAAATCCGCATGGCCTTGTACGCATAGGTAAGAAAATATAGCCGCCAATACTCACACAGAAAATCGCCGTTGGCAAAATTCAGCGACTTCCAGAACACATCTCACGGGCTTGTGTGAAATGCGTTCTATGAAAGGTAATTGAAAGATTCGAGCCGTTATGATGAAAAAAACGAGTAATGCATCTGCATTCAATGCTGCATCAACCGGTTGGCTCGATCCAGCTGGATGCATCATCAGCCCGCATGAATTTGCTGTAAAGAAATTTATGGTGGCTGGGCAGATAAATAAAACCGAGTCGCACGAAAACGAGCGACCGAATAGAGGATGGCAGGAGACAATGACTACACCGATCAAATTGATTTGTGCACTCAGTGCATGCATCACATTCAGCGCTTATGCAGCAGCGCCGGTGCAATGTGTCGCGCCTGCCAAACCCGGCGGCGGCATGTCCGTCACCTGCAAGCTGATACAGCAAGGCTTGCAAAGCACCGATAAAGATATCGACGTCAAGATCAGCTACCTGCCTGGCGGCATAGGTGCAGTCGCCTGGAACTCCTTCGTCACACAACGTCGCGCCGAAGCCGATACGCTCGTGGCCTTCTCCGGCGGCTCACTGATGAATCTGGCACAAGGCAAATACGGCCATGCCGATGTCAAGAATGTACGTTGGGTCGCAGCAATAGGCGTCGATTACGGCATGATTGCCGTGCGCAATGATTCGCCCTACAAGACTCTGCGCGACTTGATGGAAGCGCTCAAGCAGCAACCATCCAAAATCACCATAGGCACAGCGGGCACCGTCGGCAGTCAAGACTGGCTCAAGGTTTCATTGCTGGCCAAGCAAAGCAAGATTAATCCCAAGAGTTTGCGTTTCGTTGCGCTGGAAGGCGGCGGCGAAGCCTTCACCGCCTTGCGTGCCGGTCACGTACAAGTGATCTCCGGTGATGCATCCGAAGCAACCTTGCATACCGATGGCGAAATTCGCGTCCTCGCCATCCTGTCCGAAAAACGTTTGCCCGGCGTATTAGCCAATGTGCCGACCGCCATCGAACAAGGCATAGATATCAGCTGGCCCATCATACGCGGCTTCTACATGGGACCACAGGTCAGCGATGAAGCATACAAGCGCTGGGTGCACACCTTCGATCAGATGATGGCGACGCCTGAATTCAACCGATTACGTGCTGCTAATGGCTTGTATCCGATAGCCCTGACCGGCGACCAATTAACCCACTACATCCATAAAACCGTTGAAGACTATCGCAAACAATCCGACCAACTTGGCCTGATCAGATAGTTCTGGCCACGCCGATTCGTTCGGCAAAAAAATTCCGTGAAGCGCACAAGGCGGCAAGTCTGTTTGGACTTGCTCTGGGTTCCCTGCGCCTTATTGAATAAGTAGAACTCATTTCATAACTATCCGTGAGATGCGTTCTTACCAAAAGAGGTACTGGCAAGGCGTGCGACGCGTCGCATAGCGAGCTATGCGCAAGGAGCACAACGCGGCCAGCGCCTCTTTTGGTAAGAACCCGAAGGGAACGGGCTATTTGGGCGTACTGCTACGTTGCGCCGCTTGCCAAGGGAACCACCCTTGGCGGCGCGACACGCCTTGCATTACCTCCCAAATAGCCGCGTTCGCACTCGCGGATAGTTATGAAATGAGTTCCACATCCACTAGGAGACGAAGCAAATGTTGATCAAAAAACCTATAGCAATCGCACTAACTGCACTCTCGTTGAGCTTTACATTACATGCATCGGCACAAGTGCCTGCTGGTTACTCTGCCGACTACGCCAAGATCATCGACGGCGCCAAAAAAGAAGGCAAGCTGGTGATCTACAGCGCTACCGACTCCAAGGCTGTGGAACCGCTATTGAAAGATTTCGGTACGCTCTACCCTGGCATCAAGATTGAATTCAACGATATGAATTCAACCGAAGTGTATAACCGCTTTATTTCGGAAGCCGCAGCCGGTGGCGCGACTGCCGACGTATTGTGGTCTTCAGCGATGGACTTGCAATTCAAACTGGTCAGCGAAGGTTATGGCGCAACCTACAAATCGCAAGAATCTGCTGCCATTCCTGCCTGGGCCAATTACAAAGACAGTGCTTACGGCACGACCTTCGAACCACTCGCCATCGTTTACAACAAGCGTTTGGTCAGCCCAGATGAAGTGCCATCTACCCATGCCGACCTGCTCAAACTGCTGACCACCAAGGCGGACAAGTTCCGCAACAAAGTC
Organism: Pseudomonadota bacterium; assembly: GCA_040390795.1. Lineage (GTDB taxonomy): Bacteria > Pseudomonadota > Gammaproteobacteria > Burkholderiales > Burkholderiaceae_D > Oxalicibacterium. The sequence goes on from JAZJXV010000003.1 coordinate 118,421, forward strand.
ACCAGCTACGACATTGAAAAATCAGGCGTCGGCTTCTTGTTCATTACCGAAGATGCGCAAACCAATCCGCAATTCTGGAATCTGGCCAAGTCCTTCGGCGATGTAGCGCTCCGCGTACAGTCGTCGACCGGCACCATGCTGGAACGTATCTCCTCCGGCGAGAACTTGATTGGCTACAACGTAATCGGCTCTTACGCACAATCACGTGCTGCCAAAGATCCATCGATCGGTGTGGTCTTCACCAAGGATTACAACCTGGTCTTGTCGCGCGTGGTGTTCATCAACAAGTCGGCAAGAAACATGAATGCGTCCAAATTGTGGATCGACTATCTGTTATCCAAACGCGGCCAAACCATCATCGCCAATGAATCGCAACTGTATTCGCTGCGCTCCGACGTTACCGGCACTTCAACTCTGGCCGCGCTGACGACACAACTCGGTACCGCACTCAAACCGATTGCGATCACACCATCCTTGTTGCAATACCTGGATCAAACCAAACGCCTGGCATTCCTGAAGCAATGGAAAGAAGCCGCAGGCAAGAAGTAATTCATCGGTAGCAAGCAAGGTGGAAAGCGTGATGTCTTCCACCTTGCGTTCGAGATGACTGCAGAGCTTAAGGCTGTATCCGCCCTGCGATTTAACACAGCTTATGCAAGGTATTTCTATTTATGACTACGCTTACTTCTACCCATCCGCTACCCAGCCGTTCCTGGCTGTCGCGCCTTAACTGGCCGCGCGGACTGGTCGTTACACTGGCAGCGATTGCCATCTTTCTGCCGCTGATATTGATTTTTTATCAGAGCTTTTTATCTGCGCCGTTTTTTGCGCCTATCAAAACACTGAGCCTGGAGCCATATCGCTTCATCTTCGATGATCCTGATTTTCGCCAGGCTTTCATTAACGGTTTAACCCTCGCCACTGGTCTGGCCTTGATCGCCGTACCGCTGGGTAGCATGCTGGCGTTCCTGATGGTGCGTACCGATCTGCCTGGTCGCAACTGGATTGCGCCGCTGTTGTTGGTACCGATTTTTGTATCACCTATGGTGATCGGTTTCGGTTATGTAGTGTCTATGGGACCTGTTGGTTTCTATACGGTGTGGATGCAAGACATGCTGCGTTTGATCGGCATAGAAGCAACGCCATGGAATGTATACGCCTTCCCCAGCATCGTCATCATCGCCGGCTTGACACACGTACCACACGTTTATCTGTACGCCTCCGCTGCACTCAAGAGTCTGGGTGCCGACGTAGAAGAAGCGGCACGCGTAGCTGGTGCTTCACCACTGCAGGTTGCATTGAATGTCTCGCTGCCTATGATCATGCCGGCGCTGGCCTATGCCGGCGTACTGGTGTTCTTCCTCGGCTTTGAAGTATTCGGTCTGGTGCTGGTACTGGGTGATCCGGAAGGCCATCTGGTCTTGCCAACTTATCTGTACAAGCTGACCAATAAACTCGGCACACCTTCCTATCATTTGATGGCAGCAGTTGCGGTGTGTCTGGTAGCAGTCACGCTGCCGCTGGTCATGATCCAACGCTGGTTGCTGCGTTCCGCCAACAAATATGTGTCGATCAAAGGCAAAGGCTCGCGTCAAAAAGCGCTACCTCTGGGTAAATGGAAATGGCTGGCCTTCAGCCTGATCGCAGCGTGGTTGATTTTCACGATAGTGATTCCATTGTCCGGCATCGCCTTGCGCGCTTTCGTCTCGCACTGGGGTTATGGCGTGTCGTTGATTGATGCCTTCACCTTCCAGCATTTCCGCGATATCTGGGAACAACCATCACTGGTACGCGGCATCGTCAACACCATCATGATCGGTGTCATCGGCGGCGCGCTGGCAGTAGCTTGCTACTGCTGTATCGCACTGGCCATGCATCGCAAGTCGGATGGCATCACACGTTTCCTCGATTACAGCGTATTGATTCCACGCGCGGTACCGGGCTTGCTGGCTGGCCTTTCCTTCTTGTGGGTGTTCCTGTTCGTACCTTCCTTCCTCGACAACATGTTGAAGGGTTACGACAACTTCATCGCGATGTGGTTGGTCGAGAACGTCATTCCGCAATTACGTGAACTGCGCTCCACCATTTTCTCGGTGTGGCTGGCGTACTCGGTGGTGTGGCTGGCTTACGGTTTGCGCCTGATCACCACAGCCTTGTTGCAGGTTGGCCCGGAACTGGAAGAAGCCGCACGTGCGGTTGGCGCGCGTCGTTCGCAAGTCACACGTGACGTCACCTTGCCGCTGGTGCGCTACGGCGTACTCGGCGCATGGCTGATGGTGTTCCTGATTTTCGAACGGGAATATTCGACCGGCGTCTATCTGCTCTCGCCCGGTACCGAAGTCATAGGTGCACTGATCGTCTCGCTGTGGGCTTCTGGCTCCGTCGATTTGGTCGCCACTCTCTCCTTTATCAACATCACGCTGGTGGCCATTGGCCTCGGCATCGCACTGCGCTTCGGCGTCAAGTTGCACGACTAATCAGGAAATCATCATGAACGAATTAAGCGTCAATGACTTGCATCTCGACTACGGCACCGGCGCCAGCGCCAACCAGATTCTCAAAGGTGTCTCGATGGAATTGCAACGCGGCGAAGTAGTCGCCTTGCTGGGACCATCCGGTAGCGGCAAGACCACCTTGCTGCGTGCAGTAGCAGGTCTGGAATCGCCGAAGTCAGGCAACATCCAAATCGGCGAACGCACCATGTTCGACGGCAATCACAAACTGGAAATTCCGGCGGAAGAACGCAATCTCGGATTGGTGTTCCAGTCCTATGCGCTGTGGCCGCACAAGACTGTTTCCGACAACGTTGGTTACGGTTTGAAGTTGCGCAAGATGAGCAGCAGCGACATTGCCGAACGCGTCAAAACCGTATTGAACCAGCTCGGCCTCGGCCAGTTGGGCGACCGCTTTCCGCATCAATTGTCCGGTGGTCAGCAACAACGCGTCGCCATCGCGCGCGCTCTGGTTTACAACCCACCAGTCATTCTGCTGGACGAACCACTCTCGAATCTGGATGCCAAGTTGCGCGAAGAAGCGCGTGCCTTCTTGCGTGAACTGATCGTACGGCTCGGTTTGTCAGCATTAATGGTGACGCATGATCAAGCCGAAGCCATGGCGATCTCTGATCGCATTCTCTTGCTCAACAACGGCAAGATCGAACAGCAAGGCACACCGCAAAGCATGTATGAAACGCCGAACACCTTGTTCACGGCGGAATTCATGGGCAGCAATAACCGCTTGCCAGCCAAGGTACTGCAACGCGAAGGCGAGCATGTCGTACTGCAAATTGCAGGCGGCAATGTCAAGGCAACGCTGCGTGGTCATAGCAGCGACAGCAACGATGCCACCGCCATCATCCGCGTCGAGCAAATCAACATCTCCGATACATCTGTCGACAACGCGATCAAGTTGCCGCTCTCCACCTGCATGTATTTGGGTGATCGCTGGGAATGCGTATTCCGCAATACAAACGAGAACGGCACTGATGGCACCGTTCTACGCGCTTATGCAAAACAACGACTGGCGCCGGGCGAGTACTGGCTGCAATTGCCGCAGAACTCGCTATGGGCTTTCCAAACTGTTTAGTTATCAATTCCAGCATCACAGAAAGGGGGCACATCCGTAGCACGCAACAGCCTTTGTGCAGCGTAGTCGTATCGCACAACCAACACCAAAATATCAAATAATGGGGACATCACAAATGAAGAAGAAATATCTGGCGACAGCAATGCTCGCTGCATTCGGCGCTATGGCAGCCAGCGCTTACGCGCAATCCAACGTCACTGTCTACGGTATCGTCGATACCGGTGTTGAATATGTAAACAACGCTAATGCCAATAAAGATGGCTTGGCGCGTCTGAGCTCTGGCGCCATGAATACCTCGCGTTTAGGCTTCCGCGGCACTGAAGATCTGGGCGGCGGTTTAAAGGCAGTATTCCAGTTGGAAAGCGGCTTCAAAGTAGATACCGGTGCGCAAGATACTGCCGACTATTTTGGTCGCCAGGCCAATGTCGGCCTCGAAGGCAGCTGGGGCCGCATCGTTGCCGGACGTTCTTTCACCACCACCTATGATTTCATCCTGCCTTTCGATCCTATGGGTTATTCGGCCAACTATTCATGGATTACCGGTGGCAGCGCAACGGCATCAACCACTGGAGGCACCGTTCGCAAAGACGGCATGGTGACCAATCTGGCTAACATGGTTAAATATTTAGGCAAATTCGGCGACTTCAAAGTCGGTGCAACCTATAGCTTTGGTGAAGTAGCAGGCAGCATGAGCGATAACGCCAAATATGACCTGGGTGCAGGTTACGAAAAAGGTCCATTACGCCTCGCTGCGACAGTACAGCGCGCCAATGGCACGACAACCGGTCTTGGTGACAGAACCACCATCATGCATTTGGCCGGCGATTATCAAATCACCGATGCCCTGGCTGTCGATCTTGGTTATCGCAATTACAAAATGACGCTGGCGAGCAATGCTCCAGACAGACGCAGCGATTTCTACTGGGCTGGCGTCACGTATAAAACCACACCGGCTCTGACCTTGATCGGACTGCTCTCCTATCAAGACATCAAGAACGTCGCGGCCAACACCGATGCGGATCCATACATGCTCTCGCTCCGCGCAAAGTATGCTTTGTCGAAACGTACCGATCTGTATTTGAGCGGTGCTTACGCCAAGGCAAAGAACGGACTACTGACTGGTCTGTCGCGTGATGATGCTGGTTTCGGCAACAATCAACGCGGTGTGACCGCTGGTATCCAGCATCGTTTCTGATAAGTCTCGTACTTTTCTCTAGCGCATAAAAAAAGGAACCCGATCAGGGTTCCTTTTTCATTTCCAGCATTGCTTGATGAGAGATACGACACGTCAGCGCCGCATCTCCCTATTTCAGCTTAAGCAGTTACACCGTGCTGTACCGACTCAGGTGCATCACATGCTGCCATGTTATGGTTTCTGCGCATACGGATGTTGAACAATTCAACCACCAGCGAGAATGCCATTGCACCGTAGATGTAGCCTTTCGGGATATGGAACTCGAAGCTCTCAGCGATCAGCACAGCACCGACGATGACCAGGAAGCAGAGTGCCAGCATCTTGATGCTTGGGTACTCGTTGACGAATTCGCCAATTGCTTTTGCCGAGAACATCATCACGCCGACTGCGATCACGATAGCGACGATCATGATTTCGACTTCTTTCACCATACCGACCGCTGTGATCACTGAATCCAGCGAGAACACGATATCGATCACGGCGATTTGTGCCAATGTCATTGCAAAGCTGGCTTTCTTGACGACCGCCGCACCTTCTTCATGCTCGCCACCTGTCATCAGTTCCTTGATTTCAGACGATGCCTTGTACAACAGGAACAGACCACCGAAGAACAAGATCAGATCACGGCCGGAGAAGCCTTGACCGAACGCGCTAAAGATCGGCTCGACCAGACCCATCATCCACGACAAGCTCAACAGCAGCAGGATACGCGTACCCATCGCCAGGCCCAGACCGATGATGCGGCCCTTTTGTTGTTGATGCGCCGGCAGGCGATCAACCAGAACCGAAATGAAAATGATGTTATCGACGCCGAGCACGATTTCCAGCATCGCTAACGTTGCTAATGCGATCCATGCTTCCGGCGTAGTAAAAACTTGTAGAAATTCCATAATAGTCTCGAATAAATTGGTGAATGCCTTGCGCTGTATCTCACGTCAACAGGGTGGGTTGATCGTAGATTTCGTTTTGGCAAATATTTTTATGCTTGAAGCCAATTGCCTTTTCAACAATCAGCACCGGTGCTCCTACATCGGTCTTCCCCTTTTCAAACCACCGTTTCTGGCAGGTGGACGAACTTTAACGGAATCCTAACATTACTGGAAATCGAATTTAGCATGATTTATATACGGAAAAACCGAAGAGTATTATTTTTAAACGGATAAAAACGGATGATTAAAGCCATATAAATTGGCATTGAAGATGCCAATTACATAGATAAGTTGCTGAATTTACACAGGAAGGGAGAAAAACAGAAGAGTGAATCGGGAGAAATACGCGGGTTGGCGCTCCCGATCGGCAATATGGCTAAAACATGATTAATTCATACTAATTTTCATAACAAGTTCTTAACAATCATCAATTTTCGTCAGTAACCTCGCTCAAATGACTCAAAGCCTGCCCTACCGTCGCATAGCGCAGGCGCACACCCAGCTCGGCCTTGATCCGCTGATTCGCTAAACGACGCGATTCCGACATGAAGGACAACATCATCGGCGACACCTCATGCTGCAACTTCTCACGCGACAAGCGCGGCGGACGCGGCAGTGACAAGGCATCGGCCACCGCATCGAAGTAAGCCCCCATCTTCATATCGGTATCGTCGACCGCATGATAAATACGGCAAGACTGCGCACGGAACAAGGCCAACGCAATGATCTGTGCCAAATCCTCGGCATGGATATGGTTGGTATATACGTCATCTTCAGCCAACAAGGCTGGCGAGCCCTTCTTCAAACGATCGATAGGCAAGCGATCATCAGCATAAATACCAGGCACGCGCAGGATACTCAGACGTGATTGCGAACGACGTGCCCAGGCACGCAGCACTTTTTCAGCATCAACCCGTCTGGTCGCGCGCGGATTATGCGGCTGCGCCGTACGCGTCTCATCTACCCACTCGCCACCGCAATCCCCATACACGCCGGAAGTACTGACATAAACCAGTGTCGCGTGGTCGGGTAAAATGGCGGTCAAATTACGTGTGCGCTTATCCGTAGTGCCTGCCGATTGCGGCGGTGCCAAATGCACAATATGCGAGGACAAGCGCGCCAAACGTGCCAGTGTGGCCGGCTCATCCAGATTGGCGATGACAGGAACCGCACCGGCAGCACGTAATTCTTCCTGCCTGGATAACTGCGTAGTGACGGCAAAAATGCGAAAACGGTCGCGTAACAGCGGCAGCAAACGCATGCCCACATCGCCGCATCCCAGTATCAGCAGACGCGGTTTGCCGAAAGTGTTGGCAGTATTTTTGCTTTTAGTATTTATTTTCATAATCGAGATTGTATGACGTTCCAAGTAACTGTTAAGCCGAGTGGTCGGCAATTTAGCTGCGAAGCAGATGAAACCATTTTGAATGCGGCGATACGCGCCGGTGTTGGCCTGCCTTACGGCTGCAAGAATGGCGCGTGCAGTAGCTGCAAGGGCATGGTCTTGTCCGGCACGGTCACGCATGGCCCGCATCAGGCACGCGCCTTGTCACCAGCCGATGAAGCCATAGGATTTTCCCTCTTCTGCTGCGCCCGTCCACATAGCGACATTGAGATCGAAGCACGCGAAGTGCTCGGCGTCGGCGAGTTCCCAATCAAGAAATTGCCATCGCGCATCGCCAAGCTGGAAAGACTGGCTGATGACGTCATCGCCATTTCTCTGCAATTGCCTGCCAGCGAACGCCTGCAATATCGCGCCGGCCAATATATCGAGTTTCTTTTAAAAGACGGCAAGCGTCGCAGCTACAGTCTGGCCAATGCACCGCATCTGGACGAGCAATTGACGCTGCATGTACGCCACATGCCCGGCGGCCTCTTCACCGATCAAGTATTCACGACGATGAAGGAGCGCGACATTCTGCGCTTCGAAGGACCGCAAGGTACTTTCTTCCTGCGCGAAGACTCGAAAAAACCGATGGTCTTGCTGGCATCCGGCACCGGCTTTGCGCCTATCAAGGCCATCGTCGAGCAAGCACTGCACGACAAGAGCGAACGCCCGATGACGCTGTACTGGGGCGGACGTCGTCCGAAAGATTTGTACATGCATGCCATGTGCGAAGAATGGGCACGCACCGTGCCGCACTTCACTTACGTTCCTGTGATCTCGCACGCAACAGCGGACGATCAATGGACAGGCCGTAGCGGCTTCGTACATCAAGCCGTCATGGCCGATCTGCCTGATCTGTCGAATTATCAAGTGTATGCATGCGGTGCACCGGCGATGGTGGAAGCAGCACAGGCCGATTTCAGCGCTGTATGCAAATTGCCTGTCGACGAGTTCTACGCCGACGCCTTCACCTCGGAAGCAGATCTGGCGCAGGGTTAATCCGCTTGTTGATTAGCTATTAAGCTTTTAACCATGCGGCGTACCGCTGAGCAAGAGTGGCGAAAAACGTTTTGACGCACTGCGCAAAACGTCATAATATTCTTCACATGAATATGACCGCCAAACTCTTGCGACGCCGTAACCAGCTGCCCCAGCCTTGGATGCCGTGCGTGTAAGCGTAAGCCGATCACTCAGCCACAGGCAAATCCTGTGGCTTTTTTTTTTAGTAATTCTTAGTAATTTCGTACCAGACATTCTTTCAATTATTTGCGCTCAGGAGTAGCCGAAATGGAATTCAGCCAGTACCCCGTCAATTCACTGCTCTACATCACCAACCGTCCTGAACTGGTCTTCACCGAAGGCGACGGCATGTGGCTGACCGACCATAATGGCAAACGCTACCTCGACTACTTGCAAGGCTGGGCCGTCAACTGTCTCGGCCATTCGCCGCAATGCATGCAAGATGCATTGGCAGCGCAATCGAAAAAATTGATCAATCCATCGCCGGCCTTCTACAACGAACCGTCGATCGCATTGGCTGCCTTGCTGACTGAGAACTCTTGCTTCGATCGCGTGTTCTTCGCCAATAGCGGCGCTGAAGCAAACGAAAGCGCATTCAAGCTCGCGCGCAAATGGGGCAAGCTCAACAAGAATGCAGCTGGCGAAAATCGCTACGAAATCATTACCTTCGATCACAGCTTCCACGGTCGCACGATCGCTGCCATGTCGGCCAGCGGTAAAGCCGGCTGGGACACGATCTATGCGCCGCAAGTGTCAGGTTTTTTCAAAGCCACACTGAACGATCTCGATAGCGTCAAAAAACTCATCACCGACAAAACCATCGCCGTGATGCTCGAGCCTGTACAAGGCGAAGGCGGCGTCATTCCAGCGACGCGTGAATTCATGCAAGGCTTGCGCGCACTGACCAAAGAACACGGCGTGCTGCTGATTGTCGATGAAGTACAAACCGGCATGGGTCGCACTGGCGAACTGTTCGGCTATCAATTGTCCGGCATCACACCAGACATCATGACGCTGGGCAAAGGCATAGGTGGCGGCGTACCGCTGGCTGCGATGTTGTGCCGTGAAGAAGTGGCCTGCTTTGAACCGGGCGATCAAGGTGGCACCTACAACGGCAATCCATTGATGACCGCAGTCGGTATCGCCGTCGCGCAAGCACTGCTGGCACCGGGCTTTCTGCAATCAGTCAAAGACAAAGGCACCTACCTCAGCACAGCCTTGCTGAAGCTCACAGAGAAGCACGGTCTGGCCGGTGAACGTGGCGACGGCTTGTTGCGCGCGCTGAAACTGGGCTCAGACATCGGCCCGCAAATCGTGGAAAAAGCACGTGACTTGGCACCAGTCGGTTTGTTGCTGAACTCACCGCGCCCTGACCTGCTGCGCTTCATGCCTGCGCTGAACGTATCGTATGAAGAGATAGACCAGATGATAGACATGCTGTCTGGTGTGTTGAGCGACCTGAAGTCTTGAGCGGATTGATGATGCTGCATCGCGCCTCGATCAAGATAGCCAGCTTGCGCGGACTATTGCTCGCGCTGCTGGCAGCATCACTACTCGCTGCCTGCGGCACCTCAGCACCGGTCAAGCGGCAATCGACAGGAAGCATACTGTATGAGCCTCAACCTATCAGCGAAAAAGGGAATGAAATCGCGCTCTATGCGATGGGCATGATAGACACCGGTTACCAGTTCGGCGGCAAAAATCCAGAAGCCGGTCTGGATTGCAGCGGCATGGTGTCTTATATCTATCGTCAAGCGCTCAACATGAACGTCAGCGGCAGTGCCGCAGACATCGCACGCCTAGGTAAAGAGATAGATCCGCGCACCTTGCGTCCCGGCGATTTAGTGTTCTTCAACACCATGAATCGGCCGTTCTCGCACGTCGGCGTCTACATAGGCGATGGGCGCTTCATCCATGCACCCTCCAGCAAAGGCAAAGTGCGCATAGCGCGTATGGACAATGTCTACTTCGCGCCCAGGTTCGAGATGGCGCGCACCTACTTCGACTGAACCTTCTTCGACTGCCCATCGTGAGCGATTCCAAACCCAAGGCCAGCACAGATCATCGCATCTGCTTTGTCGGTGACTCTTTCGTACAAGGCACCAGCGATCCGCTGTGTCTGGGTTGGGCCGGACGCGTCACACAAGATGCCGTAGCACGCGGCATCAATGTCACCCACTACAACCTCGGTATTCGTCGTGATACTAGCCGCGACATTGCAGCGCGCTGGGAACAAGAATGCGCGGCGCGCTTGCCGGCCGACTGTGAACAGCACGTGGTGTTTTCGTTCGGCGTCAACGACAGCGCTATCTATGAAGGTGTGTTGCGTGTTCCTGAAGAAGAAAGCCTAGCTAATTGTGAGAACATCCTGCGCTCTGCTTCAGCGCGCTACAAGACATTGATGGTTGGGCCACCGCCTATGCCGGATGCGCCGCACAATCGTCGTGTTGCACAACTGGATCAAAAGTTTGCTGAAATCGCGGCCAGACTCAATATTCAATACTTATCGATATTTGAAAATCTGCGCAAAGACGAACATTGGCTGAAGGAAGCAATTGCCAATGATTTTGCGCATCCGCGTAAGTATGGGTATGACCGCTTGGCCGGATTGGTACAGAACTGGTCAGGATGGTGGTTTAGATAACTCTGCTCACCTATTGCGGAGTGATACCGGACAACGCTATTTTCTGCACTGATACGGGCTTTCACCTTTCAACTCTTGTCCAGTTTGCGCATCACGAATAAGTACAGTTGCGCCAGGGTGGGCGGAGCACATTGCATTCCTCACTGTGTATATACCACGGCCTTGTGCGCCAACTTTCCACTTCATATCTGATCCATCAGGCAACGTACCACTCACAACATAATTGCCGGACATCGTGACACAGCCAACCAAACTAATGGCAATCAACAGGATGGAAAGACGAGGAGACACCATATTATTCCTTGAAAATTTTTCGATCTGACTAAGTTACCTATTTCATTTTTTGGGGACAAGCCATAACTATGGGATTGACATCAATTTAAATATAAAAGCGACGCATTGCGTCGCTTTTATATTAAGAAATTCCTGTTACCTACATTAGGTATACGAGCAAAAATAGTACTGCAATCTATTCCCATAGAAACGAATACAGGCATATTTTTCCTGCCAGTACCAGAGTGGTAATCAAGGACTTATACCTTATGTATTCTGGGCCAGCGTAAACGGCGGCGGAACGGTTTTCGAGCCCTCGATCAAACCATAGACTGCGACGTTCAATGCTGTTTCAGCGCCTATTGTTCTGCTGCACTCTGCAATGATAAAAGCAGTCGCCAGAGTTGCTGCTTGTGCAGCTTGCTCAAAATCCAGATTATTTTCTTGCATGATGAGAAACAGACCATCCTGCAGCGAGGTAATTGATTCCTCGAAGGACAAGTTAGGTTCTTCGCCGCGCAAAGACTTGTCTCCGCCCAACTTCTCTGTATCCAGTGGTATCCCCCGGCTTGTAAGCGCAGAGGACAAAAGCGCCAGTAAGTCCGGAGCTTTTTCGTTTGCCTCTGCCGACAAAACAATCGCTCCTCGCTCCAGCTTATCCAGATCGAAGTTAAATGATCTCAAAAGAAAACTGCCAGATAAACGTGCAACCACCGCGATCACTGTCTCCGGATGTATCGCACGGTTTTGACCTATACGCATTGCCAACAGCTCGACTATCTGCCCGGCCGCATTGTTCTGTTCACTTGTAATATTCAAAAATTCTCCTGATGTATTCGTCTTGCTATGCAGCTCTAATTTTCACGACTGTGTGAATATAAAAAATCGCTTTGGTTTAGGCAATCCCATATCGAAATAATATTTGAGATTTGAAGTAAAAAAGCGACGCATCGCGTCGCTTTTTATTGGAGCCAAAGAACAGTTTATTTTTTGCGCATAGGTGGCAAATCAGTACAAACGCCTTTATACACTTCAGCCGCCATACCGATCGACTCACCCAAGGTCGGATGAGGATGGATAGTCTTGCCGATATCAACTGCATCTGCACCCATCTCGATCGCCAATGCGATTTCACCAATCATGTCACCTGCGTGTGTACCAACGATACCGCCACCAACGATGCGATGTGTTTCTGCATCGAACAGTAATTTGGTGAAGCCTTCGTCACGACCGTTAGCCACGGCACGACCCGATGCTGCCCATGGGAAATGACCTTTTTCGAGCTTGATGCCTTTGGCTTTGGCTTCATCTTCGGTGATACCTACCCATGCCACTTCAGGATCGGTGTAGGCAACGGAAGGAATCACGCGTGCGTCGAAGTATGCCTTTTCACCGGCTGCAGCTTCTGCCGCCACGTGTGCTTCATGTACTGCTTTGTGCGCCAGCATAGGTTGGCCAACCAGATCACCGATAGCGAAGATGTGCGGCACGTTGGTACGCATTTGCGCATCGACTTCGATGAAGCCACGATCTGTAACAGCTACGCCTGCTTTGTCCGCTGCAATCTTCTTGCCGTTCGGACTGCGGCCTACTGCGACCAATACCAGATCGTAGACTTGCGGTTCCGGTGCTGTCACACCAGCTTCGGCTGCTTCGAAAGAAACCTTGATGCCTTCTTTCAATGCTTCGACCGCTACAGTTTTTGTCTTCAACATGACTTTGTCGAAGCGCTTCTCGTTGAATTTCTGCCAGACCTTGACCATGTCACGATCTGCACCTTGCATCAGGCCATCCATCATTTCGACCACATCGATGCGTGCACCGAGTGTTGAATAGACCGTTGCCATTTCCAGGCCGATGATGCCGCCGCCGATGACCAGCATGCGCTTAGGCACGCTGCGCAATTCGAGCGCGCCAGTGGAATCGACGATGCGTGGATCTTGCGGTACGAACGGCAGGTTCACTACCGATGAACCGGCAGCGATGATTGCTTGTTTGAACTGGATGGTTTTTTTGCTGCCGTCTGCTGCCGTCACTTCAATGTGATTAGGACCGACGAACTGACCTACGCCTTGTACGACGTTGACTTTGCGCGCTTTAGCCATACCGGCCAGGCCGGTGGTCATCTTGCCGATGACTTGTTCCTTGTAGCCGCGCAGTTTGTCGATATCGATTTGCGGCTTGCCGAAGGTCACGCCATGCGCTGCCATCGAAGCTGTTTCATCGATCACTGCCGCTACGTGCAACAGAGCTTTGGATGGAATGCAACCAACGTTCAGACAGACACCACCGAGCGTCGAGTAACGTTCGATCAGGACGGTAGACATGCCCAAATCAGCAGAACGGAAGGCTGCGGAGTAACCACCAGGACCTGCGCCCAAGACCATCATGTCGCATTCGATATCTGCAGTGCCGCCGAAGCTGGCCGCGCTTGGTGCGGCGACTGGCGCTGCAGCCTGAACAGGTGCTGGAGCAGCAGTTGGAGTCGGTGCTGCTGCAACCGGTGCAGGAGCTGGTGCGGCGGCTGGGGCAGGTGCAGGAGTCGCAACCGGTGCCGGCGCGCTTTCCGCTGCTTCCAGAATCAGCAACAATGAACCTTCGGCAATTTTGTCGCCCAGTTTGACTTTCAGTTCTTTGATGACACCGGCGTGGCTGGATGGAATTTCCATGCTGGCCTTGTCGGATTCGACTGTAATCAGCGATTGATCAACCTTGATCGTATCGCCCACATTGACCAGCATTTCAATAATTTCAACTTCCTTGAAATCGCCGATATCGGGGACTTTCATTTCAATCATGCTCATCGCTTTAGCTCCGTATTTTTTATCCTGCTCGTCCCGCTCTATGCGTCGAGTCTGGATTGATATTTTTTAGTAACCCTGAATTACACGCTTATCCATTACACATTTATCCCTGCATGGGAAAACTGATGATCTGAAACGGTGCTGCCGTATTCTTGTCGAACTCTGCTCCTGCATGCACGCCGATTTCTGCAATTTCCTTGGCGCTGGCTGCACCGTCGTAAGCTGCATACATTGCGCCCAGAGCAAAATTCCGTCCGCTACCTATGCCCCAGAAACGATCGAAACTGAATACTTCACGATACGAGTAAATGCCGAAGATGCCGTGCGGATTCGCTACCAGAGTCGCGATCTGTGAAGACTCGTAAGGATCGTCTTCCTCTTCTTTCGTATTCAGGAAGTACTTATCTTTCAGAATCTGATGCGCTTTGGTAAAGGTATCGAATACTTCATCGCGGCTATTCAGCTTGCAGTCTTCGCCCATGCTCGTCAGCAATTTACGCATGACGGGAAAATGCGCAGCCGTGCCGGCCAAGGTGATGTAGGAATCGCCGATACGGAACATCTTGTTGTTCTCTTCGTACGCATGAGACAAACGCGTATCGCCGAAGGTCACCAGTGAATCGCAGGCAATCGCGATTTCATTATTCTTTTTGACAACCACACAAGTAGTCATGCCAACACCTCATGAAGGTGAACAGAATGTTTGAAATCGCTCATTGCGGTGCGATCAATTACAGCAGCGACTTGCGCAGATCGGTCAGTACTTCGCTCAGATACGTCACGAAACGTGCGCCCATAGCACCATCGATCACGCGGTGATCGTAAGACAGCGACAAAGGCATGATCAGGCGCGGCACGAATTGCTTGCCGTCCCATACCGGTTTCATCGATGTTTTCGACAAACCGATAATTGCCACTTCCGGTGCATTGATCAACGGTGTGAAGTAAGTACCACCGATGCCGCCCAAGGACGAGATCGTGAAGGTCGCGCCTTGCATGTCGGAACCTTTGAGCTTGCCGTCGCGTGCCAGTGCTGACAGTTCGCCCATTTCCTGTGCGATCTGCGTAACCGATTTCTGGTCGACGCCTTTGACGACAGGAACCACCAGACCTTGCGGGGTATCCGCAGCGAAGCCGATGTTGTAGTACTGCTTGAGTATCAGATTTTCACCAGATGCATCGAGCGAGGAATTGAACTCTGGGTATTTTTTCAGAGCAGCAACGCAAGCCTTGATGACGAATGCCAGCATCGTCAATTTGACGCCGGATTTTGCCAGCGCGGTGTTGGTCGATTTACGCAGTTCTTCCAACTCGGTAACGTCCGCTTCGTCGTATTGTGTAACGTGCGGAATCATGACCCAGTTACGATGCAAATTCGGACCACTGATTTTCTTGATGCGTGACAGCGGTTGCAAAGTAGTCGTACCGAACTTGCTGAAGTCCAGCGATGGCCATGGCAACAGGTCCAGACCTGCACCGCCACCAGATTTCACTGGTGCCGCAGCAGCAGTCGCAACTGGACCCGCAGCGATGATGCCCTTCACATAATTCTGTACGTCTTCCTGCGTGATACGTGCTTTAGGACCTGAGCCGACAACCTTGCCGAGATCAACACCGAGTTCGCGCGCGAACTTGCGTATCGATGGCGAGGCGTGTGCTTTGTGGCTGGCAGCAGTCGCTGGAGCTGCGGCAGCAACTGGTGCGGCCGGTGCAGCTTGAACTGGAGCTGGCGCGGCGACAGGCGCAGCAGCTACAGGCGCTGGTGCAGCAGCAGGTGCGGCTTCAACCTTGACTGGTTCCGGAGCCGGTGCTGCAGGCGCCGGAGCGGCAGCAGGAGCTGATGCTGATTCTTCCAGCAACAAGACCAACGCACCTTCTGCGATCTTGTCACCGAGTTTGATTTTCAATTCTTTGACAACACCGGCGTGGCTGGATGGAATTTCCATGCTGGCTTTGTCGGATTCAACCGTGATCAGGGACTGATCGACTTTAATCGTATCGCCCACTTTGACCAACAGTTCAATGACCTCGACTTCTTTGAAGTCCCCGATATCCGGGACTTTGACTTCGACCATGCTCATCTTTTATCTCCGCTTGTTTGCGTGTCCACCATCACGACAGCGGGGAAGCAAATGGTGATTCCATTTGCGTCCCCGTCGCCTCAGTGATGAGGAAGGATTTTTGGTTGTAGATTACAGCGTAACCGGATTGGCTTTTTCTGGATTGATGCCGTATTTCGCAATTGCTTCTGCAACCACGGAAGTAGCTATCGCACCTTCATCTGCCAATGCCTTGAGTGCTGCGATCGTGACGAAGTAACGGTTGACCTCGAAGAACTCACGCAATTTCGCGCGGCTGTCCGAACGGCCGAAGCCATCAGTGCCCAGTACTTTGTAGGTACGATCTTTTGGTACGAACGCACGTACTTGTTCTGCAAAAGTACGCATGTAATCGGTCGCCACCACGATAGGACCAGCAGTGCCTTGCAAGGACGAAGTGATGTGCGCCTGACGTGGTTTGTCGGTCGGGTGCAGCATATTCCAGCGTTCTACATCCTGACCATCGCGCGCCAACAAGGTGAACGATGGCGCTGACCAGACATCGGCAGTAACGCCCCAGTCATCTTTCAACAAATCGGCTGCAGCGATCACTTCGCGCAGGATGGTGCCGGAGCCCATCAGCTGTACGCGGTTCTTCGCTTTTTTCGCGCCTTCTTGCAGCAGGTACAGACCTTTGAGGATGCCCTCTTCCTGACCCGGCTTCAAACCTGGTTGTGCGTAGTTCTCGTTCATCAGGGTGATGTAATAGAACACGTCTTCCTGATTTTCGATCATGCGCTTCAAGCCGTCGTGCATGATGACTGCAACTTCGTGTGCGAAGGTTGGATCGTAAGGAATACAGTTCGGAATAGTCGAAGCCAAGATATGGCTGTGACCATCTTCATGCTGCAAGCCTTCGCCGTTCAGCGTCGTACGACCAGCAGTACCACCAAGCAAGAAGCCACGTGCACGGATATCGCCCGCTGCCCATGCCAGATCGCCGATACGTTGCAGACCGAACATCGAGTAGAAGGTGTAGAACGGCACCATCACACGGTTGTTGCTCGAGTACGAAGTTGCAGCTGCAATCCATGAAGCCATCGCGCCAGCTTCGTTAATACCTTCTTGCAGAATCTGACCGGCTTTATCTTCACGGTAGAAGCTGACTTGATCTTTATCGACTGGCTCGTACAACTGACCTTGACGGTTGTAAATACCGATCTGACGGAACAAACCTTCCATACCGAAGGTACGGGACTCATCGACCAGAATAGGTACAACGCGTTTGCCCAGATTAGCATCGCGCAACAGGATAGAAATAATCCGTACATACGCTTGCGTGGTCGAGATTTCACGACCTTCTGCGGTTGGATCCAGCACTGCTTTAAATGCAGCCAACTCTGGCACCGGCAATGTTTCTTCTGCCTTCTGACGACGCTGTGGCAAGTAACCGCCGAGCGCTGCACGACGTTCGTGCAGGTATTTCATTTCCGGCGCGTCATCTGCTGGCTTGAAGAATGGAATATCAGCCAGTTGATCGTCAGGGATAGGCAAAGCAAAGCGGTCGCGCATTTCGCGTACTGCTTCGTCGTCCAGTTTTTTGGTTTGATGCGCTGTGTTACGCGCTTCGCCCGATTTGCCCATGCCGTAACCTTTGACGGTTTTGACCAGCAGGACGGTCGGTTGACCTTTGTGTTCTTGCGCTTGCTTGAAGCCAGCGTAAATCTTGTGTGGATCGTGGCCGCCGCGCAGCAGATGCCAGATGTCGTCGTCCGACATGCGCGAAACCATTTCCAGCAATTTTGGATGCTTGCCGAAGAAGTGCTTACGTACATAAGCGCCGTCTTTGGCTTTGTAATTCTGGTATTCGCCGTCCAGCGTTTCCATCATCACGCGTTGCAGAATACCGTCCTTGTCCTTGGCCAGCAGTGGATCCCAGTTGGAGCCCCAGATAACCTTGATGACATTCCAGCCTGCGCCACGGAATTCGCCTTCGAGTTCTTGAATGATCTTGCCGTTGCCGCGTACCGGACCGTCCAGACGCTGCAAGTTACAGTTGACGACCATGACCAGATTGTCGAGTTGTTCGCGACCAGCTACGCCGATTGCGCCCATCGATTCCGGCTCATCCA
This sequence comes from Pseudomonadota bacterium, assembly GCA_040390795.1. Taxonomy (GTDB): domain Bacteria; phylum Pseudomonadota; class Gammaproteobacteria; order Burkholderiales; family Burkholderiaceae_D; genus Oxalicibacterium. The sequence continues at coordinate 136,429 of JAZJXV010000003.1, forward strand.
TCTCGCCGTCGCCGCAGAATACCCAGACTTTGCGGTTATCTGTTTTAGCCAGATCGCGTGCGTGCAGATATTTCAGGAAGCGAGCCTGATAAATTGCCATCAATGGACCCAGGCCCATCGATACAGTCGGGAACTGCCAGAAGTCTGGCATCAATTTTGGATGCGGGTAGGAAGACAAGCCTTTGCCATCAACTTCGCGACGGAAGTTCAGCAATTGTTCTTCGCTCAGACGACCTTCAAGGAAAGCGCGTGCATATACACCTGGCGATGAATGGCCTTGGATGTACAGCAAATCGCCGCCATGATCTTCGGTCGGTGCGTGCCAGAAGTGATTGAAGCCGGTACCCAGCATGTTCGCGAGTGACGCGAAGCTGGAGATATGACCACCCAGATCGCCGTCTACGCGATTGGCTTTAACAACCATCGCCATCGCATTCCAGCGCATCCATGAGCGCAGGCGTTCTTCGTATTCGAGGTTGCCCGGCGAGTTTTCGCCCATGTCGGCAGGGATGGTATTAACGTATGCGGTATTGCCGGAAAATGGAATCTGCGAACCACGACGACGGGCCAGATCAATCAGGCGCTCCATCAGGTAGTGGGCGCGGTCAGGGCCCTCGTTTTCGATAACCGCTTCGAGGGCATCAAGCCACTCTTGCGTTTCCATTACATCGGGATCGTTGGCGGCTTGCGCCAATACCTGGTCGAGCTGGGCTGACATAATTTGTCTCCTGATTTGTCTTTAGTGCCGTTCTTTGTAAGAGCGGACCGTCATTTTTAAAACTGATAACACGTATAGTCGTGTAGTTTGCGCTGAGTTTAACAGCAGTTTTTGTTATTTTCAAATGGCGATATCATTTCTCATAATGCGAAATTATGCGGCATAGCAGCATTTTTGCGGGCTTTTAGCGGCATTTTAAGAGCATGTAAACTCGCCGCAAAAGCACCATTCAGACATGTCCTGATAAGCCTTTATAATCTAGGACTTACTCCTTCAATCACCTACATTTAACTCATGACCGCTCAAATCATCGATGGAAATTTGCTTTCTCAACAACTACGCAAAGACGTCGCCGTCCGCGCCGCCGCGCTGACTGCCAAAGGCAAGCAACCTGGCTTGGCCGTGATCCTGGTCGGTGCCGATCCGGCATCCCAAGTGTATGTACGCAATAAGGTCAAGGCGTGCGAAGACAATGGCCTGTATTCGTTGATGGAAAAATATGAGGCAGACATGACGGAAGCGGCCCTGCTGGCGCGTATCGCTGCTCTGAACGCTGATCCAAAGATCCACGGTATTTTGGTGCAAATGCCTTTGCCCAAGCATATAGACCCGAATAAAGTGATTGAAGCGATTTCCCCGCGCAAGGACGTCGATGGTTACTCAGTATTAAGTGCAGGTGAGTTGTTGACCGGTCTGCCCGGCTTCCGCCCTTGCACGCCTTACGGTTGCATGAAGTTGATCGAAAGCACCGGTTTCAAACTGGCTGGCAAACATGCCGTGGTCATCGGCCGCAGCAATACCGTCGGCAAACCGATGGCATTATTGCTCTTGCAAGCTAACGCAACCGTCACCATCTGTCATAGTGGAACCGCGGATCTTGCTTATCACACACGTCAGGCCGATGTAGTCGTAGCCGCCACCGGCCGCCGCAACACCCTGACTGCAGACATGATCAAACCCGGTGCCATCGTGATCGACGTCGGCATCAACCGCGACGACAACGGCAAGCTGTGCGGCGATGTCGACTTCCCGAATATCAAGGAAGTTGCCAGTCACATTACTCCAGTCCCCGGCGGCGTCGGTCCTATGACTATCACCATGCTTCTGGTTAACACCATTGAAGCAGCAGAGAGAGAAACCAACTGATGAATATTGCCCTGAACCCACTGCTGGATTTTTCCGACCTCCCACAATTCGATGCAATCAAGCCCGATTACATCGGCTCTGCCATCGACAGCCTGCTCGACCAGTGCCGCACTGTTGTCACTGAGCTCGAAGCACCGACCGCGCAAGTCACATGGGAAAATTTTGTCGAACCGTTAGAGAACGCAACGGAAAAACTCAGCCGGGCTTGGGGCATCGTCAGTCATTTGAATTCCGTCGTCGATACGCCGGAACTGCGCGCTGCCTATAACGAGAACCAGCCGAAGATCACCGAGTTCTGGACTGGCTTGGCACAAAACCTGACGCTCTTCACTAAATACAAAGCATTGCAACTGGGCCCGGATTACGCCAGCTTCTCGGTTGCACGTAAGAAGATCATCGAAAATGCAGTGCGCGATTTCCGCCTGGGCGGTGCCGAACTGGCAGAAGAAGATAAACCGCGCTTCGCTGAAATTCAGGAAAAGCACGCTGCATTGACGACCAAGTTTTCCGAAAACATCCTCGACGCGACCAACGATTACGCCTTGTATATAGAAGACGAAGCGGAATTGTCCGGTCTGCCGGACGATGCGAAGCAAGCTGCGCACGCTGCAGCCGAGAAGGATGAAAAGCCAGGCTACAAGTTCACGCTGCATTTCCCTTCCTACTTCCCGGTACTGCAATACGCCGACAACCGCAATCTGCGCGAAACGATTTATCGCGCCAATGCGACCAAGGCCTCCGAGCTTGGCGGCCATCCAGAATGGGACAATACGCAAAATATCGTCGACATCCTGAAACTGCGTAATGAAGAAGCCCAGATGCTCGGCTATAAGAACTTCGCCGAAGTATCACTGGTATCGAAAATGGCGCAGACGCCGGATCAAGTCATCAGCTTTCTGCAAGATCTGGCTAAACGCGCACGTCCGTTTGCTGAAAAAGATTTGGCAGAACTGCGTAGCTTCGCGCAAAAAGAACTCGGTATCGAAAAACTGGAAGCCTGGGACACCACCTACGCTTCGGAAAAACTGCGCGAACAACGCTATGCATTTTCAGAACAAGAAGTTAAACAATACTTCCCTGAACCAAAAGTCACTGCTGGTTTGTTCCGCACTGTAGAAACCTTGTTTTCGGTTTCTATCAAACCCGATGACGCACCAGTCTGGCATCCGGACGTGAAGTTTTTCCGTATCGAAAAAGACGGTGCTTTGGTTGGTCAGTTCTATCTTGATCTGTATGCGCGCCAAGGCAAACGCGGCGGTGCATGGATGGACGATGCACGCGGTCGCCGCCGCATTGCCGAAGGCAAGGACGGCATACAAACACCGATTGCCTATCTGACCTGCAACTTCACCGAACCGGCAGTCGTCAACGGCCAGACCAAACCTTCGCTGTTCACGCATGATGAAGTCATCACGCTGTTCCATGAATTCGGTCACGGCTTGCATCACATGCTGACACGCGTCGAAGAACTGGGCGTGTCCGGCATTTCCGGTGTGGAATGGGATGCAGTTGAACTGCCATCGCAATTCCTGGAAAACTTCTGCTGGGAATGGGATGTGCTGGAACACATGACGGCACACGCTGATAGCGGTGCTGCCTTACCGCGCGTGCTGTACGACAAGATGATCGCAGCCAAGAATTTCCAATCTGGTCTGCAAACCCTGCGTCAGGTGGAGTTCTCGTTATTCGATATGCATCTGCATTACGACTACAATCCAGACGGCAGCAAAACGGTGCAAGACGTCTTGAATGAAGTGCGCGCGCAAGTCTCGGTCATGACGCCACCACCCTTCAATCGTTTCCAGCATTCGTTCTCGCATATTTTCGCTGGCGGCTATGCAGCCGGTTACTATAGCTACAAATGGGCAGAAGTCTTGTCTGCTGATGCCTACGGCGCATTCGAAGAAGCAGGTAAAGCCAGCGGCAATGTCTTGTCCAGCGATACCGGTGCACGTTTCTTGCGTGAGATTCTGGCGATGGGTGGTTCGCGTCCTGCGATCGATTCATTCAAGGCTTTCCGTGGTCGTGAACCAACTATCGATGCCTTGCTGCGTCACAGCGGCATGGCAGCCTGACGAACTTTCGCAAGGGCGAAAACGTTATACGACGGAGACGATGAAATGAAAAACGGGTTGTCCTGGCTCTTGCTCTCCTTGCTGGTTTCAGCAAACGCGCATGCGCAGCTCTACAAATGGGTAGCCCCGGATGGCAAGGTGTCGTACAGCGATACGCCACCGCCCTCTTCCATCAAAAAAGTGGAAGAGAAAAACCTTTCTTCATCCGGCCCCGTCGGCTCCGGCTTGCCGTTTGAATTGGCCACGGCCGTCAAAGCCAATCCCGTCACGCTGTACACCACAGCCAATTGCAGCGCTTGCGATAGCGCACGCAGCTTGTTGAATGCACGCGGCATTCCGTTTACGGAAAAAACCGTGAACAACAATGACGACATCGCACGCCTGCAGCAAGTTGGCGGCGACAAGCAATTGCCATTTTTAACGGTAGGACGCAATAAACAATCCGGTTTTGAAACTGAATCATGGAATACGATGCTGAACGCCGCGTCTTATCCGGAAAGCAGCCAACTGCCGAACAGTTATCGCAATCCTGCACCGCAGGCAGCAGCACCGAAAAAAACCGTCGAGCAAAAAGCTAGCACCGTGCAAAACCATGAAACGCCTAGTGACAGCCTGCCTGCTGCCGGCAATGCACCGCCGGGCTTTCGCTTCTGATTCTGTAATACACATTGCGTGCTATACAGCTCTGCGCTTCTCTTGATAGTTCGTTTTTGAAAATTTGCCATGACCCGTATCGACTTCCACAGCAACGTGCCGAACAAAATCGCTTATGCATGCCGTCTGGCACGCAAGGCACGTAATGCCAATTTCCAGATCGTGATCCTGGCGCAAGATAAAGCGCAATTGGCCGAACTGGATGAAGCGCTCTGGACGTTTTCCGAACAAGACTTCCTGCCGCATGTGATGCTGGGTGATGCATTGGCAGCGCAAACACCTATCCTGCTCACAGCAGATCAGACGATGGAGTCGCCTCATACGCAAATCCTGATCAATCTATCGGACACCTCGCCAGCGCACTTCGCGCGTTTCGAGCGTATGTTTGAGGTTATCTCCTCCGACGATGCGGACAAGTCGGCCGGACGTGAGCGCTACAGTTTCTATAAACAGCGCGGTTATCCGCTCACTCATTTTGTGGCTGAACCTACATGAGTAACTCATCCTCGCAAGATTTCGGCATTCCCGTACTGACGGAAGTCATACAGACACCGCCGCGCGTCGCGCCAATTGTCGAAGAACTAGACGACACCATCAGCGCACATGCAGTGGAAGCGGAAACGACTCCAGCGGCACACCAACCGATAGATGGTTGGCTCGACGAGAAATGGTCACGTCTGGAACAAAAGGTAAGTGAGCGTGTGCTCACACAACTGTTGGAACGTATCGAACCGGTACTGGAACAACGCATCAAGGACAGTCTGGCGCAAGTAATGCAGCTAGCCGCAGAGGGAATCAAGCAGGATTTGCATCAAACTCTGGCCGAAGCCATTAGCGATGCCGTGGCGCAAGAAGTGGACAAACTTCATTTTTCAAATAAATAAATTTATCTTTAAATTCTTTGTTTTTTAAACAAAGTAAGATTTCATTTGTTTTTATAAGTAAAAAATCACTTCAATAATGAACGCCTAAAAAACAAATAACTTTCTACAATTTAGCCATTGGACAACACTAAATGGCTGGAGATTGTGATGAAAGTAATTGTATTGGGTTCGGGCATTATCGGTACCTCGTCTGCATGGTTTTTGAACAAGTCGGGGCACGAAGTTACCGTGATCGAACGCCAACCCGGCGCCGCGCAAGAAACCAGCTTTGCCAACGGCTGTCAGATTTCCGTCTCGCACGCAGAACCTTGGGCCAATCCGGCCGCACCGATGAAAGTCCTGAAATGGCTAGGCAAGGAAGATGCGCCCCTGCTGTATCGCTTCCGTCCTGAATGGCTGCAATGGAAATGGGCGCTCAACTTCCTGCGTGAATGTACGCCGGGACGCACCGCCGACAATATCCGCCAAATCGTTGCCATCTGCGAATACAGCCGCCAAACTCTGCAAGCAGTACGTGCAGAAACCGGCATCAACTACGATCAGTTGACCAGCGGCATTCTGCACTTCTATACCGATCAAAAAGAATTCGACGACTCCCTGCCAGCGGCCAAATTGATGCGCGACCTTGGTTGCCCACGCGACTCTATCGGCGCTGATGAAGTCGTCCGTATCGAACCAGCGCTGGCCAGCATCCGCGACAAAATCGTTGGTGGTGACTTTACTGCTACCGATGAATCGGGCGACGTCTATAAATTCACCAGCGGTCTGGCCGCCAAAGCTGCAGAAGCTGGCGTCAATTTCCAGTACAACACTTCCGTCACGCGTTTGCTGACTGAAGGCAGCGGCGCCAATGCGAAGATCACCGGCGTTGAAGTCATCGGCCCAGATGGTCGTCACCAAGTGCTGCATGCCGACGCTTATGTCATGGCGATGGGCAGCTTCTCGGCAGAACTGGTTCGTCCACTAGGCATAGACCTCATGATCTATCCTGGCAAAGGTTATTCGGCCACCTACAAGGTGACCGACCCAGCAGCCGCTCCGACAGTATCCCTGACGGATGACGGCTATAAATTAGTGGTCTCGCGCCTCGGTGATCGCCTGCGCGTGGCCGGCACTTGCGAATTGAATGGCTACACGCGTGAGCTCAATACCGCACGCTGCGAAGCCATCACGCGTCGTACCAAAGAACTGTTCCCTGGCGCTTGCGATTATGAGAATCCGGTTTACTGGACTGGCTTGCGCCCATTGACGCCATCGAACGTGCCTTACATCGGTAAGACCAAGTTCAGCAATCTGTTCTTGAATACCGGTCATGGCACACTCGGTTGGACCATGGGTTGCGGTTCGGGTCGCGCTTTGGCGGATATTGTTTCGGGACGTCAACCGGATCTGGATTTCAAATTCACCGGCATGCCATATCGTCCGTCCAAGCAGATAGCAACTACGCTCTCCCCTGCTTAAACAGCATTGCCCATAAAAAAACGCTGCGTGTACTTCACACGCAGCGTTTTTTTATTGTCTGAAAATTTCATCTTATTTCTTGATACGTACCTGCACCTCTGCCGACTTCTCGTCGAAGGCAATCCGCGTATCGAACTTCGCCCGCTTCATCGGGAAGCGCGATTGAAAATGGCGCACATTGCCGGAGCCGGAAATCGCTCGACGGACAAATTGATAATACGCATCCATATCGACCACGTGCACCACCAGAAAGTAATCGTAATCGCCTGATACGAAGTAGCACTGCATCACTTCCGATTCCTTGCCCATGCGCACTTCAAATTCCTGCATGTGTTCATCGGATTGATTCCCCAAAGACACTTCCAGAAACGCCAACATCCCGTAACCCAGCGCAAACGGGTCTATCATCGCTACATCCGCACTGATAATGCCGGCATCGCGCATATCGCGAATACGGCGTAAACAGGTCGGTTGCGAGATATGTACCTTGTCCGCCAAGGTGCGCGTCGGCGTCTGGTTATCCTTTTGCAGCAAGTTCAGCAACTTGCGGTCAACTTTATCCAGGGTATGAAGTTTGCTCATATAAAATCGTGTGAACCTCGAAAATTACACAAAAACGCTTTGCGTCGCATTTTCTTATGTTGTAAGGTCATTGTCTTGAAAGACAGGCGTGCCCAGTGTTGCAGCTACTCTGTATTTTTACAATCCTCAGGAGAAAATATATGCAGTTCAGGACCAAAATGATTCCATTGGCTGGCGCAATCGTATTCGCGCTCGCCGGCAGTGCGTTTGCGCAGGAACAAATCGTCAAGATCGGCCACGTCGGTCCGATCACTGGTACTGACGCGCACATGGGCAAAGACAATGAAAACGGCGCACGCTTGGCAGTCGAAGAACTCAATGCCAAGGGCGTGGTGATTAACGGTAAGAAGGTCAAACTCCAGTTCATGCCGGAAGACGACGCTGCAGATCCTAAACAGGCGACTGCTGCTGCAACCAAACTGGTTGATGCCAATGTTGCCGTCGTGATCGGCCACTTGAATTCAGGCGCGACCATCCCTGCTTCCAAAATTTATGCGGATGCCGGCATCATTCAAGTCTCCCCTTCCTCCACTAGCCCAAAATACACGCAGCAAGGTTTTAAAACCGCTTTCCGCGTCGTAGCCAATGATGCACAACTGGGCCGCGTGCTGGGTCAATATGCAGTCAAAACCCTGGGCGGAAAAAATGTCGCCGTGATCGATGACCGTACCGCTTATGGTCAAGGCGTGGCTGAAGAGTTTGCCAAGGGCGTCAAATCTGCTGGCGGCACCGTCGTCGCCAGCCAGTACACGAACAACAAGGCAACCGACTTCAACGCGATCCTGACTTCGATCAAGGCGAAGAAACCTGACATCATTTTCTTTGGTGGCATGGATGCAGTCGGCGGTCCTATGCTGCGCCAAATGAAGCAACTCGGCATCAATGCCAAGTTCATGGGCGGTGACGGTATCTGTACTGGTTCGCTGCCTGGCCTCGCAGGTGCAGGCCTCGGTGAAAACAATGTCTACTGCGCGGAAGCTGGTGGCGTGGAAGATTCCAAGAAATCAGGCATGGATAAATTCCGCGCTGCTTACAAGAAGCGTTACGGCATCGATGTGATCTACACCGCAGCCTATGCTTACGATGCAACGTATGCAGTCATCGATGCAATGCAAAAAGCCAAATCATGGGACTCAGCCAAGTATTTGCCTGAACTGACTAAGATCAATTACCCAGGCGTGACTGGCAATATCGCTTTCGATGCCAAGGGCGATATCAAGGATGGCACGCTGACCTTGTACACCTATCGCGGTGGCAAACGTGAAGAACTGGCTGTCGTGAAGTAAGTTGCACTTGCTCCAATACAAACCGCCCGAGGTCAAAACCGGGCGGTTTTTTTATGGCTGCATGATATGCAATGCGGTCGATAAAAAAGCACCATGAAGGTGCTTTTTTATTTTCGGTACAACCATCAAACAGTTTGAAGACTAAAACGTGGCAGGTGAATTAACCCACAATACTTTTGCAACGACTTTTCCAATATTTCTGTAGCCATGTGGCACGCTACTCGAAAAAGTAAAAGCGTCACCCGGCCCAAGTTTGTAGCTCTCGTCTCCGAGGTTCAACTCCAGCATACCTTCCAGCACATAGCCGACTTCTTCACCTGTGTGTTCGATCTGGCCATCGCTGGCTGCACCCGGCTCCACGATATGGATATTGGCCTGCAGCAAGCCACCACGCGTAGGCAACACCAGACGTTCCATCGAGATGCCACCCGTTTTAATCACCGGCCGCTCACCTTCGCGCAAGATCGGGCCAACCACCACCGCCTCTTCCGACATCAGCGTCGAAATATTCGTATCCAGCGCCATTGCCAATCTGTGCAGCATCGCCAGCGATGGTGTAGCCGAGCCACGCTCGATCTTGGAAATCAAGCTCTCGGAACACTCAGCCTTTTTCGCCAGTTGTATCAGCGTCAAGCCCGCCACCAGACGTGTATGACGCAGTCGCACGCCGAGACTGGATACCGACGCCTTCTTGTCGACAGATTCGATGCTTGCAGCAGAATCGCGTTTCATCTTCACTTTCTCTACCCGTTAAAAATGGCACTCTCGAACATCAGGCGTCGATGCAACTTAACGGTTGGCCAACTCCACTACCGTATAAGCAAGTGCCTGCACGCCTAAATACAAATCTTCCGGCGCGGTTTCCTCGGCGGCATTGTGACTGATTCCGCCCTTGCTTGGCACAAAAATCATCGCGGTCGGGCAATGTTCGGCCAGATACATCGCATCGTGGAAGGCACCTGAGGTCAAATGTTGCGGATCGCCACGCTGGGCCAGATGACCGGCACGCACGCACGCACGCTCTATCAGCGTCAGCATATCTGTCGGGAAATGCGTAGGCGGACGCGAGAAGAAGCATTCAAAAGCAATGTTGCCACGCCATGTATAGGCAGCAACAATCTGTTGTAAAAACTTCTCAAATCGTTCCAGCACCTCCGCATCGACACAACGCACGTCGATCGTGAAATCGACATTGCCCGGAATCGTATTGACGGAATTCGGACCGACCTGCCAACGCCCCAAAGTGAGGCGTAAATTGCTGGCGGCTTCTGCAGCGGCATGCGCATACAACTGATTAGCAATCGTGACTGCTGCCTTCATCGCATCGCTACGCTCATCCATAGGTGTAGTGCCTGCATGCGCTGCCATACCAGTGCATGACACACGATACCAGCGCACGCTTTGGATGCCGGTTACAACGCCCAACGCTGCATTGGCACGCTCCAATACCGGACCTTGCTCGATATGCAATTCCACACAAGAAGCGATAGGCAGCGCGAGTTCTCTATGCGTGACATCCTTTGCTTGTTGCAAGGCCTTATCAACTGCTTCGCCAAATGTAATGTTGTCGCTATCTTTCACTGCGCGATAAGCAGGCAAACGGGATGGATCGACAAAAGCGCTTGACCCCATCGCACCGGGACCGAAGCGACTACCTTCTTCATTCGTCCATGCCACCACTTCAATCGCACGACGCGTAGAAATGCCAGCATCGTTCAAAGCAGCGATCACTTCCAATCCAGCCAATACACCATACGCGCCATCCAGCTTGCCGCCGACCGGTTGTGTATCGGCATGACTACCCGTCAGCACCGGTGGTAAATCTGTCGTGCCGGGACGACGGAAAAACAGATTGGCACAATCATCGATCTCCACTTCGCAACCCAAGGCACGCGCAGTATCGATCAGATGACGGCGCGATGCCAAATCGATGTCCGTCAATGTTTCGCGTGCGACACCACCATCGTCGCGTCCGCCGAAAGCGGCCAACGCAGTAATCGCGTCTTGCAGACGTGCGCTATTAACGTGGTCTTGTGCATTCTCTGCAGCAGAAGATGAAGTAGCCGTTTGATTCTGAGTCATATTGGTGTTCCTGTTCAGTTGATCGAGGCAAAAGTGCGCTCGAGTAAATGTGCTGCCGCCAGTGCGCGCGCATCGCCCCAACGCGGCCCCGTAAGAGTGACGCCCAACGGCATGCCGCCCGGGCCATTTCCCAACGGCACGTGCACGCAGGGATTGCCGAGCAGCGACCACATACGATTGAAAATTGGATCGCCGGTAGCAGCCAGTCCTGCTGGCGCTTCGCCTTCGGTACTTGGCGAGAGCAGAATGTCTACCGTTTCAAACACGCCAGCGACCATCTGGCGCGACGCTGCAGCCACGGTCTGTGCCGCGACATACGCAGGACCATCGATGGCTCTACCCGCTTCCAGCAAAGCCGCGAAGGCATCGCTGAAACCATCCGGACTGGTACGTGCTTCAGATGCAAATGCCGCCGCTGCCTCATAACCCATGATGCGAATTTGCGCATCGGTCAAACCACCGCAAGGTGCCGGTAAATCGACATCACTAATGATTGCGCCAGCGCGTTCCAGCAAGCGCGCCGCCTGCTCCAGTTTTTCACGCGCACCGACACTGGCTCTATCCCAATGTGCCGTACGGCAAATGCCGACACGCAGTCGCGGTGTCGCAGCATTCGACGACAACATGGACGACAAAGGCAAACGTGCCAACGCACCGATAAAGAAAGCCGCATCGTCCACGCTACGCGTCAACACGCCAACAGTATCCAGACTGGGTGCCAATGATTTGATACCGGCCAAGGGCAAAGTGCCGAAGGTCGGCTTATAGCCAACCACCCCACAATACGCAGCAGGCCGGACGATAGATCCTGCCGTTTGCGTACCGAAAGCTGCCGGCACCATACCGGATGCAACTGCTGCTGCCGAACCGCTGGACGAACCGCCCGGCGTATGATCGACAGCTCCATGCGGATTACGCGTTGGTCCAGGACGGAAAGTAGCGAACTCTGTCGTGACCGTTTTACCCATCACCACCGCACCTGCGCTACGGGTGCTAGCAACGCAAGCTGCATCCACCAATGGGCGGTAGTTGCTGTAAATCGGTGAACCATAAGTGGTCGGCATATCTGCCGTATCCATCAAATCCTTCACACCGATTGGCAAGCCGTACAACAAACCGGCATGCGGCTGCGCATCAAGGCTGCGAGCCTGTTCAATCACGTGTGCTGCATCAAAATGCTGCCATGCGTGTACTGCAGGCTCATATTCTTCAATATGTGCGATACCGGCACGTGCCACCATTTCCACCGACACTTCACGACGCGCGATACAGGCAGCGAGCTCCTTCAGGGACGAACTTGCGTAATCTTTCATGCAGCTTTTTCCATTTAACCGAAGTAAGCAGAGCGTACGTCGTCGTTACTAGAGAGCGCTTCTGCCGTGCCTTGCGCCATGACACGGCCTTGCGACAGCACGTAGCCATAGTGTGAGATCGCCAGCGTCTGCCGCGCGTTCTGTTCCACCAGCAGCACCGTGATGCCCATCGCGTTGATCTGCTTGATGACCTTGAAGTTTTCTTTAACGTAGAGCGGAGACAAACCCAGCGAAGGTTCATCGATCACCAGCAACTTCGGCTCAGCCATCAAACCGCGACCGATAGAGACCATCGCCTGCTCGCCGCCCGACATGGTGCCGGCCAGTTGTGCTGCGCGTTCTTTCAGGCGTGGAAAAATTTCATACACGCGTGCCAAACGTTCGCGCACTACCGCGCCGTTGGTTTCCAGGAAAGCGCCGAGCGCCAGATTTTCTGCCACGCTCATGCGCGGAAAAACCTTGCGGCCTTCCGGTATGCAAGAGATGCCGCTGGCGATAATCGCATGCGTTTTTTCACCAGCAAGATTGCGCCCGCCCCACAGAATTTCTCCCTGGCGCGGCGGTGTCAAACCCAATATCGAACGGATCAGCGTGCTCTTGCCGGCACCGTTGGCGCCGAGTATGCAAGTGATCTTGCCTGGTGCCACTTCAATGGAAACGTCGTGTAATACATTCACCTTGTCGTATCCGGTGGTGAGTCCCTTGACGCTCAGGTTGCTCATTCTGCTTCTCCAAGATAAGCGGTTTGCACATTGGGGTCGGCAGTGATTTCTGCGTACGTACCTTCAGCAATTTTTTTGCCGTAATTGAACACGATGCAACGATTGGTAATCCGCTCGATGACATTCATTTCATGTTCGATCAGTACGACAGTCAGATTCGCCAGCTTGCTGCGCACCTGCAAGATATCGTCCATCAAGGCTTCGGTTTCATCGTGCGTCATGCCGGCGGAAGGTTCGTCCAGCAATAACAAACGTGGACCACTCAACAAGGCACGACAAACTTCAATACGACGTCTATCGATCATGGTGAAGGTTTCCACCGGCTCGAACATGCGTGCTACCAAGGGTGGGCTGAAGATATTGAGCAAGGCTTCAACCTTGGCAACATAAGCATCGTATTCAGCACGGAAAGCCTTGCGACGGAACAGATTAAAAAACAGTCCGTGCTGCATGTGCTGGTAATCGCCGATGACGATGTTGTCGAATACCGTCAGTGGCAATGACAAACGCGAACGTTGGAAAGTACGTGCCACACCGCTGCGATAAATCTCTTGCGGTGTCTGGCCTATGACTTCCTGCCCGTTATAAATGATGGAGCCGCTGCTAGCCTTGTACAAACCAGTCAGGACATTGAAGAAAGTGGTTTTACCCGAACCATTTGGCCCCAGCAAACCCAGCACTTCACCTTCATTGATGTGCATATTGAGTTTATCCAATGCCGTCAGACCGCCGAAGCGCATCGTCAGATCGGAGACTGCAACTAATTTAGTGTTCACGGCTGCGCTGGACTCAGGATTCATGAATGTCGTGTTTTCTGCGTTCATGTTTTTAGCATTCATTGCGCACCCTTTCTGCTAAAGAACAGGCGTGTCTTGCGTGGCAATAAACCATCTGGACGGAACAGCAAAATAGCAATCACCAATGCTGCGTACAACAACACGCGATATTCCTGAATGAACTGGAGTTTTTCCGGCAGCATCAAGACGATAATCGCAGCAGGAATCAAACCAACAGGATTACCAAGACCACCGAGAATCACGATCGACAACATCAGCAAGGAATCGGAGAAGGTAAAGTTATTCGGCGCGATAAAGCCCACCATCATGCCGTACACGCTACCGGCAATACCGGCGAACAAGTTACCCATCGTGAAAGCGATGACTTTCCAGCGTGCGATATGCAGGCCGAAAGTAGCGGCAGCCGTTTCATCGGTACGCACCACGTCCATGCTCAAGCCTACCCATGAACGTTCCAGCGCCTTGATCAACACGAAAGCACTGGCGCAGATAACTAGGCTCAACAGAACGTAGGAAACGTAGAACGAGAACTCGATGCCGAACAGCGTGAATCCTTCATTGAATGCATGGCCGAACAACTGCATGCCCGGCACTTGCAAACCTTGCGGTCCACCGAGTACATCGTTGACTTCAATAAAGGTCTTGAACAGGATGCCGAAAGCAATCGTGACCAGCGCAGCATAGTGACCGCGTGTACGCAACACCGGCAAGATCAGCACCGAGCCGATGATCGCAGCAACCACACCAGAGATCGCAATATTCGCCAACTGCGGCAAACCGGTATGCGTCGCCAGTACCGCTGTAGTGTAACTACCGATACCGAAGAAAGCAGCACCAGCAAAGTTAGCCACACCGGCAAAACCGAACTGCAAGGTCAAGCCCATGCAAGCAGTCGAGTACAGCAAGACTGCGCAGATCATCATCAGCACAAAGTGGCTATCGTAAAACGCAGCCACCAGTGCCAACAGACCAACGACAGTCCAGATGCGCGCCAAACCGGGACGGCTGGCCGCTGCCTGTTCGATCTGCTGAGTAGTCCCCAGCTTTTTCCCTATCATAACCAAGGCCAGCGCCACCACGATCAATACGCCGATCGCTACTTGTGATTCCGCATGCAGGAACAACCACATGTAACCGGTCACTAGCAAGGTCGCCAAAGCCAGTACCAGCTTGGCTGAATGTGTTTTCAATTTGTTGTCGCTCATATCAGACTCGCTCGCTTGATTTTTCGGCAATCAGCCCGGTTGGTTTCCAGGCCATCACAATGATGACGACGGCAAATGCAAAGACGTCTTTGTATGCACTTGGAATATCCGGTATCAGCGCTGGCAGCATCGCGCTACCAAACACCTGCAGTCCAGCGA
Source organism: Pseudomonadota bacterium (assembly GCA_040390795.1). Taxonomy (GTDB): domain Bacteria; phylum Pseudomonadota; class Gammaproteobacteria; order Burkholderiales; family Burkholderiaceae_D; genus Oxalicibacterium. The sequence continues at coordinate 151,513 of JAZJXV010000003.1, forward strand.
ACAGGAAGCCGCCCAGAATCGCACCGTAAATATTGCCAAGACCACCGAGAATCGCAGCCGAGAAACCAATCACGCCCAACAGCAGACCGACGTTGAAATTGATCTCGTTGTAATACAAACCGTTCATCACGCCGGCCAATGCCGCCATGCCGGAACCGAGTGCAAAGGTCAGCAAAACGACTGCTTCAAAATTGATCCCCATCAGACGTGCAGTTTCGCCATCCTGTGCCACCGCACGTATCGCCATGCCGAGGCGTGTGCGTGTAATCAGAAAGTGAACACCAGCAATGATCGCCAGACCGCTGAGCAACAGAATCACGTTATCTGCACGCAAGGCAAAGCCGGCGAAATCTATCGAGCCTGTAGGCAGTAAAGACGGGAATGGTTTGGAGTTCGAACCATCGGGATAGAACAGACGCACAGACTCGCGCATCACAGTACCCAGCATCAACGTCGCCAATAAGGTGTTGAGCGGCGGCGCCTTGTGCAAAGGCAGAATCAGGAATTTAGCAATCGCAGCACCCAACAGTCCGGTCACACACACTGCACTCAGTACCACTGCTATCAAACGTATCCAGGGTGAGCCGATATCCAGCATCAAGACCCCGGTTGAGGCCGTCAGGCCTGCAAAAGCGCCGACCATCAAAGTATCGCCATGCGAAAACTTGATGACATCGAGTACGCCGAAAAACAAGGTAAAACCAACTGCAACCATGGCGTAAATCATGCCTAGCATCAGTCCGTTGAATATATATTGACCGATTTCACTCATCGTTTTCTCCACTTCATGTCTATCGTGTTGCAGGCATGGCCATCGGCCAGCCTGCAACAGATCGTGTCTGCTTTACATTTGCTTCGTATCTGTATTACAGACCGGACAATTTGCGTTTACCGGTGGCGTAAAGGCTGTCTTCCCAGATCACCCATTTACCATCTTGAACCACGTACTTGGTTACCAATGGCACGATGTTTTGACGATGATCATCGAAAGTCACTTTACCGATCAGCGTGTCAGCATCTTTGGTTTGATTCAGGACATCGCGTACCTTCTTGCGATCCGGGCCGACTTTTTCAACTGCATCCATGATCAGGTTGGCAGCTGCGAAAGCGAATGGACCGTAGGCTTCAGGTGGTTCGCTGTATTTTTGCTGTTGATACTTGGCTGTGAAGTACAGACCGCCCGGGATTTTTTCCCATGGCGCGCCTTCGATGAAGGACAGTGAGCCTTCAGCCTGCTTCTCGCCTACGCCTTGAATGTAAGCGTCAGACTTAATGCCTGAAGTACCTTCAAACTGTGCCTTGATGCCCAGTTTTTCCATCTGGGTACGGATACGTACGCCCAGTGGTGTCAGGCCGCCGAAGTACACGACTTCAGGTTTCAGTTCGCGGATTTTGGTCAGCTCGGTGCTGAAATCCTGCTGATCGGCAGTTACGCCGAATGTTGCCAGCACAGTACCGCCATTCTTTTTGACGAATTCGGAGAAGTACTTGTTGTGACCTTTGCCGTAATCGGTGGTGTCATGAATGATCGCCCACTTCTTGTAGCCTTGCGCAATCATGAACTTGGCGGCAACTTCACTTTGGTTAATCATCGTGCCGTTGACGCGATGGACTTCCTTGAAGTTATTGCCATAAGTGATTTCCGGCAGCACTGCGCCCCACACGACGACTGGCAAACCAAAACGGTTATAAACACCGACCGTACCCATTGCAACCGCCGAGCAGAAATGCGTTACGCCAGCGATGATGCTTTTGTCAGCAGCGATTTTGGTCGCTACCTGCACGCCGACGTTAGGACGGCATTCATCATCCTGAGTGACCAGTTCATAGGTATATTTGGCTTTTGGATCGGCGTTGCGCAAGCGCACCGCCAGATCAGCAGAATTGCGCCCACCGAGGCCGATGGAGGAGACGCCACCAGTCAACGGACCTACAAATGCAATTTTCACGACTTCTTTGGCCGATGCCTGCATGCTCAGCAAACTCATGCCCACGGCGGCACATAATGCTGCTGCCTTTAATACTGTATTAGTCTTGCTCACTTTTTTCTCCTTTGAGAATGGGTCGACGGGAACAATTCAAGTTGCTTGAATGACAGTAACAACAAAAACCTACATATTCAAGTACCTTGAATCACATTCAGCAACAACCGTGCCAATCGGAAAATGAAGAGTGAGTCTCTATATAGTGAAGGGGCGAAATCGACTGTGGTAAAGACGTAACAACAGCCAGAAAAAAGATGGGAATGACACAAGTTCATGCGCCGAAATGGCGAGGCCTTGCACCGAATGCGGGAACATTCAAAGACGCAAAGACAATGCCGAAACCGGATCACCGTCTCGTTAACGAGGCCTGACAGCTCAACGTCATCACACTGCCCAGCCAGAAAATAGACGAAAAAAAAGCGCCCATCGGCGCTTTTTTCTTGCAATCACAGGGGGTGTACTGGATTCTGTGTAAACGGGTTTTCGTTTAAGCCTGCGGCACCCG
>JAZJXV010000004.1:0-33098 GCA_040390795.1 Pseudomonadota bacterium
CATGGCTCTATTCTCTCAAGAATTAGAGCCTCCTCAAAACTCGGTGTGATTCAGACAGGTTTCCTGACGTTGCGTTGAAATCTCCCAAGGAGTGATACACGTCCTTGTTCATCAATAACAAAACATGAAAATGCTTTTTGCCGTTGATGGGTCCGACTTCACGTACCCAAACGTCTTTCAGGCTGCACAAGAGCTTACGACCCCAAGCCTGTTCCTTTCGACGCAGATCAGCAGCTATTTTGGCTTTCAGTGATTCTACAAAACGGGTCATGATGGAACTGGACATGTCTAAGCCACCAAAGTTATTGGGCAGTCTGAGATCTACCCGTATGGCTGTGACACGGTTATGTGACTGCAGGGCTTTATCTACGGTGGTAGCAATGCGGGACTGATAGTTGGGATTGTAGGTAAAAGTATTCATAGCGTTTCTCCATTTGAGTTTGTACGGTTTGTACATATGGAGTAATGCTTTGATTATTTTTTCACCTTTCTTCAATGCTCACTGTCAGGCAGGTAAGTGATGATGGCTTATTACTTACATTCTTGAATGTAAATTTTCTTCTTCTATTATTTCTATATCTATCTCAGCATTCATTAGACTATTTATAGCTAGAATCACCCTCCTTTATTTATACTACTAAACCAACAAGCTGGCATACCCTAAAATAATGAATATCAGCCACGCAATACGCGAAAATCAGACCAACAAATGGGGGCGCAGGGGTGCTTTGTACTCTGAGATTAACTGCACGTCATCCGGCCAATCAAAAATTACTTTTACCCCAAGATCGACGTCGCGCCGGTAGCCTTAAACGCTGGTATTTGAGTTCCTGAATAAAAACGCTCTCCACCAAATTTGCAAAGGTGTTCGATTCCTTCGAACTCTTCGATACTTCGATCAACGAATTGATTTTGATACCAGAAACAAAAGAAACATCTCTAAGGTTCTTATCTTTCGTACCCAAGACATGATCTGCCCAAATGAATTTTATGCGCGCCTGAAGTAATGCAATGTTCTGGCATGCCTGCTGCGTAATACACAACAGCAATATACATCGTGGATCTGATGGATTCACACCTGTCAGTTTGATGAGATGTCCTACCACCTCCCTATTGAGTTCCGTCTTCAAAGTGGAAACAAATGCGGATACGTGCTCGAAATGATTCAAATAGTTCGCGGGAAAAGGCAGCACCCGCAATATGTTTAAATCTGGGAGCATGCTTAGCAGCCGGAATCTCTCCTCACTGGAAAACGAAAGAATCAAAGGAAGTACGCCGAATCTAGGATGGATATTTTTTATCTTCGGCAGGCACTCCTGAATCGAACGCTTGGTTTTGAACATCTCGTCGTATAGCCGTTTATTCAGACGACGTGCTCGTGGTCTGTTCATAAGCGCAAGCGCTCCCTGCATACTTCGTTGAAGCGCTTCCACCTCTTCACGCCTTAATTGAGTATTGCTTAGACATGCATATTCAGCCCGATGTTTTTTCCTGATGTCGTCCGCAGCCCGGACCAAAACTTTTCGAAATATTCGGACATTGGCTGACTCTGCGTATATATCCGAATTCCAAGAGAGTTCGACACTTGCCTCATTACCTAGTTTTAGGATTTGTTTCTGGTAAAGATCAAAGCATGCGATAAGTCGCATTCCAAGATCCGAGAATTCAGCAGAATTCGTTTCATCGTTCCAGTTGAAATGCTCACAAGGAATTTCATTGGCGAATGCCATGTAGGCGTGGATCACTTTGCGTAGCATCTGGCAGTCTTCGAGACTGATGTGCCTATGCCCTTTAACTACTAGATTATCAATTTTAAAATGCGGCCCGCCATAACCTTTGGCGGTTCTACCGGCATCTTGAAACTTGACGCCAATCCTCGCATCCACTGCTTCAATTTCGCGCTTATGCATTTCGATGGCTCAAAAAAATGCAGTGAGATCACCTCATTGCCGTGCACTGTCGAGACGAATTAATCGGCGGCACATCCGATTTACGTCGTTTTTTTAGGCTGGTAAGAAAAACTCTACCAAAGAAATACTACAACCAGTAAATTAACATCATTTAATGGCACTTACCATATATAAACTACTTAACTAAAAATATCTTAAAGAACATTTAAAATATCTTAAAGATGTTTTAAAACTTAAATAAGAGAAAATAAAATGCGCAAGAAGTATGCTTGCCAGCGACTTTTATTTGAATTGTTTTACGAAAAGAGTGTGTTGTTGTTGTTTTAAAAACGGCGCAAGGCTAGGGACTGAAGGGATCCTGAATCCGGGTCTTAAGTATCGGCGCTCAATTGTCATATAGTCAGCCAATTGTTCAAGCGCCTGGCGCGGGTGGGAAGAAGACAGGTTGCCAACGGCTTTGCTTCTATAGCCATCTTGGGTTGGATCCATAGCGACCGCCCCAAAGACAATGCCGTCATTCAAAGAAGAATTTTGAAGGGATGAAAATAAGTTCTTGTTCTGAGTGAACGCATTCTTCGAGAAAATTAGAGCAAGATGCCCGATCGTTCCTTCGAAACCTTGTAGGCCAGTCTGAGATAAAGCGCTAGGAAAAATGGAATTTATCGCACATATCAAGTTGTTATTTGAAAGGTGATTAATCCTATCAAAAACAATATTCAAATCACTTTTAAACTGACTCGAGTCAATGCGGGTATGTGGAGCAAAAATGACTTCAGTAGATATTTGAAATCTATGAATTACAACATTTTTGTTACGGGCTAGATTTTCGGACAGTGTGTCTAAAATAATTTTCTGGTCAGCATTGCTTACACGAATAAATAACGCTTCCTCTTTCTTGTAGATAGCGGATTGAACTTCCTGTAGAGCGGTATCGGGTGAACCGAGAAATATTAATTTGGCAAAGGGGTGAGAAAAGTTTAGGTCGTATGAAGATTGCCAACTCTCAAGACAAAATTTGGCTTTATTAAAACTATCTACGTAGAAACTATATATTGCCTTTGCTTCTAACAACAGCGACCGATGCCTATTCAATCTACCATTGGAAGTCAATAACTTGGCGTAACTGACTGCCAGATGCAAATAAACTAGGAATTGTTTGTGTTGAGTGAAAACATAGGATGCAGAATCATTCCTTAGATCAAAAACATCCTCCAAATTGTAGATACTACTTTGATCCGCTGCCTCCCAAAGGATTTTGGCCTCTTCGCATTTTAGTTTTAGTTTGTTGAGGATTTTTACATCTCGTACAGGCGCCAAACCTTCATGTGAAAAATTGTCATCAAATCTGCTTATGTCAGTCGGATAGCGAAGATCGTAGCCTTTTTGCATCCAAGAATCCGGAATGCATTTTTTTTCTTGTTGCTTATCTCTCATCGGCTCTAATTTCATATACAAGACGAGTTAAACCAATTCGGAGGCTCAAAAATTCATTCATGAGTTATACGAATCAACGGATACGCATAGATGACCATTTTCGTGGCATCACGAAAATGGTCAAGATTGCCCACATGCCTCTATTATGGCGTCATAGCCAGTAACTCATAGCACCTTGTCAACAGAGTTTTCTTTTATGAGACGCTATATTCAATCCCTAACATGTGTTGGTACATATGTTGGTACATATGTTGGTACATATGTTGGTACAAAAATTATATATGTATAATTTTTTCAATTAAATCAAATACTTAAAATTAAAATATGGTCCCTCCGTGGCACCAAGTTATTAAAACCCCGTTGATTCGTCAACGGGGTTTTTCTTTTTCAGGCTGTATTTTTTCACAGTCGCGTTTCACAGCTCCATCTTTGCAAAACTCTTTGCGAACAATCATCTCTCTGCGCTTTTCAACGAATCGATATTGCCTGCATAAAATGACACGGCAGTGACTGCATCGCAATAGAGCTTATTCCACATTACCCCGTTTCAACCATGCAGCCAATTGGTGCGGACGCAAGCCGTCGTAATCTTCAAACGGTTGATGTATCCACGGATTACTAGGCAAATAGTCGAGATAAAAATCCGGCTTAACTGATGAGCAAGCTTTGTACCAGATAACGGCAGACTTTACTTCTGTCACCGCATGGAATTGCTCGGAAAGATGGCGTTGCACTTTTTCCAGCGTCACGCCGGAATCAACCAGATCGTCGAGCAGCAATACTTTGCCACCCAGCGATCCGCGACTCATTGTGATGTGTTTGGCAATGTCGAGTATGCCTTGCTCTGTGCCCGCCTCTTCACGATATGAACTGGTCGATAAAATCGCCAAGGGCACATCGAAAATACGCGAGAACACATCGCCAGGCCGTAGGCCGCCGCGGGCCAGACACAATACCTGATCAAACTTCCAGCCAGACTCATGCACGAGCAAAACCAAACGTTCAATTGCATGGTGATATTCATCCCATGTAACCCATAAATCCTTATCGCTTGATTCTGGCATCGCGCATTCCGTCCGGACTAATTCTTCTTATTTGAATGGATGACGCAATACGATTGTTTCTTCGCGGTCAGGACCGGTCGAAATCATATCGATAGGCACACCGACCAGTTTTTCAATGCGGTCAATGTAGGCACGCGCATTGGCTGGCAAAGCTTCCAACGTTTTCGCGCCAACTGTGGTTTCTTTCCAGCCCGGCATTTCTTCGTAGATTGGTTCGCATGCTGCTGCATCTTCCGCACCAACCGGGAAGATATCAACAGTTTTGCCATTGAGTTTGTAGCCGGTGCAAATACGCAGCGTTTCCAAACCATCCAGTACGTCCAGTTTGGTAAAGCACATGCCGGTTACGCCGTTGATCTGTACCGAACGTTTCAACAAGGCTGCATCGAACCAACCGCAACGACGTGCACGGCCGGTAACTGTACCGAACTCATGACCCACTGTTGCCAGATGTTTGCCTACGCCTGTATCTGTTGGCAATTCCGATGGGAAAGGACCCGAACCAACGCGTGTTGTGTATGCCTTGGTAATACCGAGGATGTAATGCAACATGCCAGGGCCGACGCCAGAACCGGTGGAGGCATTGCCTGCTACGCAGTTGCTGGAAGTAACGTATGGATACGTACCGTGATCGACGTCCAGCAAGCTGCCTTGTGCGCCTTCAAACAAGAGGTTTGCACCTGCATTGTGAGCAGCATACAAAGCACTTGATACGTCGCCAACCATAGGCTTCAGACGCGGCACATCAGCCAGCGCTTCATCCAAGGTTTTTTGATAATCAACAGTCGCGACCTTCAGATAATTCGCCAACACGAAGTTGTGATAATCGAGGTTTTCTGCTAGTTTTTCTGCAAAGCGTTTTTCGTTCAGCAAGTCAGCCGCGCGAATCGCGCGACGTGCAACTTTATCTTCGTAAGCTGGGCCAATACCTTTACCGGTCGTACCGATTTTTGCATCGCCACGTGCCACTTCACGCGCCACATCCAGTGCGGTGTGGTACGGCAAAATGATAGGGCAAGCTTCTGAAATTTTCAGACGCGAAGGAACTTCAACGCCAATCGCATGCAATTTGTCGATTTCACGCAGCACATCAGGTACCGACAAAACAACGCCGTTACCGATATAGCACGCTACGCCTTCGCGCATGATGCCGGATGGGATCAATTGCAGTGCGGTTTTATGACCGCCGATCACCAGTGTGTGGCCAGCGTTGTGACCGCCTTGGAATCGCACTACACCTTGCGAATGATCTGTCAGCCAATCGACGATCTTGCCTTTGCCTTCATCGCCCCATTGGGTGCCGACTACTACAACGTTTTTTGCCATGCTTTTTGTTGACATCACTTAACCTAAATTTTTGATAATCCAGTTGCCATCTTCAAGTACGAGTACGCGATCGCACTCAAACTCGTCCTGATCGTTTTCGTAGCCGGGTAAGCTTTGAATCACAACTTCCCCTGCTTTGCGCAATGCGACAATTTTTGTACGCAACAATGGTTCGCGGCCCCAAGGCGCACGAATCGCACGTTTGCGTTCTGCGACTGGCAACAAGCGCGCCAGCTCGCGTAAATCCATAGAAAAGCCAGTGGCCGGACGTGCGCGACCGAATGCTTCACCAACGTGATCGTAACGGCCACCGCGTGCCACAGCATTCGGCAAGCCTGGTACGTAGATCGCAAACATCGCTCCGCTCTCGTACTGGTATCCACCAAGATCCGCCAAGTCGATAGTCACGCTTGCCTCACCGGCCAGCTTAACCAGTGCAGCCAACTCATCCAATGCTTTGGTGATACCAGGCAATGCCGGCAACTCTTTGCGCGCACGCGCAAGTACTGTTGCATCGCCGTACAAGCTAGGCAAAGCGAGCAAAGCACGACGCGATTCTTCGCCGTACGAAGCAGTAATCTCTTCCAGCGCAGGCACATCCTTCGCTCGCAAGAAAGTATACAGTGCGCCCTCGTCTTTTTGCGCGTTTATGTCATTTTCGATAATGGCGCGCAACACGCCAACGTGACATAAATCCAGGCGCACATGCGTAAAACCAGCCAAAGCCAGAGAAGCCAGCGCCAGCTCCTGGATTTCTGCATCCGCTTCCAGTCCGGCGTGACCGTATATTTCAGCTCCGATCTGCAAAGGCTCGCGTGTTGCATGCAAACCATTTGGACGCGTATGCAGTACGCTGCCGGAATAGCAAAGACGCGTCACGGAGGCACGATTAAGCAAATGTGCATCGATGCGCGCTACTTGTGTTGTCATATCTGCACGCAAGCCCAAGGTGCGACCAGATAGCTGATCGACTAACTTGAAGGTACGCAAATCCATGTCATGCCCGGCACCGGCCAATAATGAATCGAGATACTCCAGCATCGGCGGCATCACAAGTTCGTACCCATACAGGTGGAAATTGTCGAGAATGACACGACGCAGTTCTTCAATTTTGCGCGCTTCAGACGGCAAAACATCAGCAATATTTTCAGGCAATAGCCAATTTGGCATGACGGGAAACTAAGTAGTCAGAAAAAAGAAAAAGGGATATGGCATATATCAAGCCCATATCACCAAGGTACTTGGCAGCAGTCAAATCCAAAATCAGATCGTGTCTGCCGAGAAATTCATTTGCGTTTATGCATGCAGTCGCCACAAAAAGAAACTGCATGAAGTGAATGGAAAATCACTTCATGCAAAATACAGGTATATCGTTTTTACGACATCCCTACATTATTTCTTCGCTGCAGCTCCACTAGCTCCCGGGTTCTTGAAATATTTAAAGAACTCAGAGTTAGGATCCATCACAAGCATGTCGTTACGTGTTTTAAAGCTGGCGCGATATGCTTCAAGGCTACGATAGAACTTGTAGAACTCTGGGCTTTGTCCAAAAGCCTGCGCATAAATCTGCGATGCTTTGGCATCGCCTTCACCGCGAATCTGCTCTGCATCACGATAGGCTTCCGCCAAAATCACGGTGCGCTGTCTATCTGCATCTGCACGAATTTTTTCAGATTCCGCAGCACCGGTCGAACGCAATTCATTCGCAACACGTGCACGCTCTGATTTCATCCGATCGAAAACAGACGCATTAATTTGCTCTACATAATCGACGCGTTTCAGACGGACATCAACAATCTCGACACCGATTTGCTTGGCTTCTTCGGTTACTTTTTTCTGAATGCCGTCCATCACCTTGCCGCGCTCACCGGAAATTACTTCCCGCACAGTGCGCTTGGTAATTTCGTCATTCAGTGATGCCTTGACGATTTGCGCCATACGATTTTGCGCGCTACGCTCGTCGCCACTAAAGCTGACGAAGTACAAACGCGGATCAACAATGCGCCATTTAACAAACGCATCGACCAGAATATTTTTCTTCTCTGCAGTAATAAAACGATCTGCATCAGGTGTATCCAGCGTCAAGATACGCTTGTCCAAAAAGACGACATTCTGGAACGGTGGCGGCAATTTGAAATGCAAGCCAGGTTCGCTGATGACGCTTTTCACTTCACCCAAAGCAAACACGATTGCGTACTGACGTTGATCAACCACAAACAAGGTCGAGGACAAGGCAACAACTGCAATCACCGCAACGATGACATAAGAAATAAGGCGATTCATTATCGTACCTCCCGATCACGTGAATTACGGCTCTCACGCGCACGAGACTCCTGCGCCTCTAATGCCGTCGTGTCCGGTGGTGGCACAGACGATGTTGGCGGTCTGATCGCTGCAACATCGCTTGCCGTCGAAGCTGGCGCAGCAGTTTGAGCAATCAATTTATCCAACGGCAAATAAAGCAGGTTGTTACTACCTTTTGAATCGACCATGACCTTAGTAGTGCTTGAGAAAATTTTCTGCATCGTCTCGAGATACATACGATCTCTCGTCACTGCAGGCGCTTTTTGATATTCAACTAATACTTGCTTGAAGCGAGAAGCCTCACCTTGCGCATTTGCAGTAACGCTTGAACGATACGCTTCTGACTCTTGCATCAGGCGCGATGCAGCACCACGTGCGCGAGGAATCACATCGTTTGCGTAAGCCTGGCCTTCATTTTTTTGACGTTCGCGATCTTGTCCTGCTTTAACCGCATCATCGAATGCCGCTTGCACTTGCTCTGGCGGTTGTACGCCCTGCATCGTGACGTTAGTAATCTGTACACCGGATTTATAGCGATCAGCGATCTGCTGCATCAACTGGCTACTATCAAATGCAATTTTTTCGCGACCTTCATACAGCACGAAATCCATCTTGCTGCGACCAACGACTTCGCGCATTGCGGTTTCCGCGACTTGCTTGACCATTTCTTCATGCTCACGATTATTAAATATCCAATCGGATGCATTTTTCAATGTGTACTGCACAGCAAACTGAATATCGATGATGTTTTCATCTTCAGTCAGCATCAGTGATTCTTGCTGCTGTTTGTTTTTGACGTTGCCGCGATAGCCGACTTCAACCGTACGGACTTGTGAAACATTCACAATCTCGTGGCTTTGAATCGGAGCAGGCCAGCGCCAGTTAAAACCGGCAGGTGTCATATGGCTGAATTTGCCAAAGGTCATAACCACGCCGGTCTGACCTTCTTGCACGATGAAGAAGCCACTGACCAGCCACAAAAATGCCACGATAGCTGCGATCACCGCAGCACCGATACCGGCACCCTTCATGTCTGGCTTGAAGTTCATGCCACCACCAGAATCACCGCCGCCATTACCACCACCGCCGGTTTTTTTATTACCGAACAGGTTGCTCAAGCGTTGATTAAAATCGCGCCATAGTTGGTCCAAATCAGGCGGACCATCATTCGGCCGTTTGCCGTCTTGATTCTGGTTCTTGTTGTTATCATCGGAACCACGACCCCACCGAGGGTCATTGAGCGAGAACTTCAAACCAAATTTTTTGAGTAGGGAAACAAGCATTCTTTTGCGGTCCGGGCTGAAAAACAATAAGTTGGAATGCCAAGTAATTCTTATATCTTGACGTCGTCAGATGCAACTAGTGATACATCTTCAAATCCAGCGGCGCGCTCTTTTGCGCATTCGGCTATCGCTTCACGCAATAGATCCAATCCACTTCCAGTCTGGGCACTTATAAAAACACGACGAATTTTATCATATTCATCACGCTCTAAAGCAGGTTCCAGACCTGCGGCATCAATCTTGTTCCAAACCAGAATCTGCGGGATATGATCTGCGCCAATTTCACGCAACACCATATTTACCTGCTCGATCTGCTCCATGCGAACCGGACTGGCACCATCGACAACATGCAATAGCAAGTCAGCATGAATCGTCTCTTCCAAGGTGGCACGAAATGCTGCCACCAGTTGATGCGGTAACTCACGAATGAAACCTACCGTATCCGAAATCACCACATTACCGGCTTCGCCCAGATAAATGCGACGCGACGTGGTATCCAATGTTGCAAATAACTGATCAGCTGCCAACACCTTGGTCTTGGCTACCGCGTTAAACAAGGTCGATTTCCCTGCATTGGTATAACCAACCAAGGAAACAGAAAATGCATTATTGCGACCACGGGCACGGCGTTGTGTTGCACGTTGCTTGTGTAATTTTTCCAGCTTGGCACGTAAAGCTTTAACCCGATCACCCAGCAAGCGACGATCTGTTTCCAACTGCGTTTCGCCCGGGCCGCGCAAACCGATACCACCCTTTTGCCGCTCCAAGTGAGTCCAGCCGCGAATCAGGCGTGTCGCAAGATGTTGCAACTGTGCCAATTCAACTTGAACCTTACCTTCATGGCTTTGTGCACGCTGCGCGAAGATATCCAGAATCAGACTGGTGCGATCAACTACACGCACTTTCAGATGACGCTCAAGGTTACGCTGCTGCGCCGGCGACAAGGCATGATTGAAAATGACTATATCAAGCTCGTGATCGACAATCGCATCGGCGATTTCATTCGCTTTGCCCGACCCGACAAACAAAGCCGCGTCCGGACTGGAACGCTTGCCTGTAATCGTCATGATCGGATCGGCGCCTGCCGATCTGGAAAGAAGGGAAAGTTCTTCTAGGCTTGCAGCGAAATCGCCTTTGCCAAAATCAAGGCCTACCAGTACTGCGCGCATATTAATACTGCACCAGCGACTGGATTACACGGGTCTTATTCAGCTTCTGATTCAAGGCTCAAGTTCACGGCACGTGCAGGGACGACGGTCGAAATTGCGTGTTTATAAACCATCTGCGTGACGGTATTACGCAATAAAACCACGTATTGATCAAAGGATTCGATATGACCTTGGAGTTTGATACCGTTGACGAGATAAATCGAAACGGGAACATGCTCTTTGCGTAAAGCATTGAGGAATGGGTCTTGTAACAGTTGCCCTTTGTTGGTCATGACAGCTCCAGTGTGTTGTTGTGTTTAAGAGGTTGAGGCATCTTGCTTTTTTTCAAGAGTCTTACCTATTGGAATGTAATCGATTTCAGACTTTTTCGCCAAATCGCCTTACTTCTCCGAACGCGAGAAAGGATTTTTCCCAGAACGCAACTCGATACGTAGTGGAGTCCCAACCAGCGAAAAAGTTTCTCGAAAATGTTTTTCCAGGAAGCGCTTGTAATTTGCATCGATCGCGTCCAATGCATTGCCGTGAATGACAACAATCGGTGGGTTCATGCCGCCTTGATGCGCATAACGCAATTTAGGACGAATAGAGCCTTTGCGGCGTGGTTGTTGATGTTCAACCGCTTCGATCAAGGCACGTGTCAATTTAGGCGTCGACAAATTCGACATCGCCGCAGCATAAGCACCATCGACTGACTTCATCATCGGACCGATACCACTGGATTTCAGCGCAGAGACAAAATGCGTTTTCGCGAACGAAAGGAAACCCAGCTTGCGCTCTAGATCAATCTTGATCTCGTCGCGTCTATCGCTGGTCAGTCCGTCCCATTTATTCACACCGACGACCAACGCTCTACCCGATTCCAATATGAAACCAGCAATATGCGCATCCTGCTCGGAGATATCCTGTTGCGCATCCAGCAGCAACAGCACGACATTCGCTTCAGAAATAGATTGCAAGGTTTTGACGACTGAAAACTTCTCGATCGCTTCGAACACTTTGCCGCGACGACGTATGCCGGCGGTATCGATCAGAGTGTACTGCTTGCCTTCGCGCTCAAACGGAATCTCGATTGAGTCGCGTGTAGTGCCAGGCAAATCGAATGCGATGACGCGTTCTTCGCCCAGCAAGGTATTGACCAGCGTTGATTTTCCGACATTCGGACGACCGACAATCGCCAACCGAACGCTGCGATCTTTGGACTCAGGAAGCTCCTCTTCCGGCGGACGTTGCGCGAAAGCGATATTCAGCGATTCTTCAACCAAATCATTTACACCATCGCCATGAGCTGCAGAAATCACATACGGATCACCCATGCCGAGTTCATAGAAATCAGCAGTCACCATCGTGTACTTCATGCCTTCGGCCTTGTTCACGACCAGCATCACCGAACGACCGGATTTACGCAGGAAATCTGTGATGGTTTTATCGTGCGGCGTTAAACCTTGGCGACCATCGACGATAAAAATTACCACGTCGGCTTCAGCCACGGCCTGCTTCGTCTGCTTGGCCATTTCATGCATGATGCCTTCTTTGGCAACAGGCTCGAAACCGCCAGTGTCGATCACCAGAAAAGGACGTTCGCCCACACGGCCTTCGCCGTAATGCCGGTCACGCGTCAAGCCCGGAAGATCGGCGACCAACGCATCACGCGACCGGGTTAGTCGATTGAATAGCGTGGATTTGCCGACGTTAGGTCGACCTATAAGTGCAATAACCGGCTTCATCAAATGTTTTACTCAGCCGCAATTGCGACCAATGTTCCTGATTGAGTTTGAAAAATAAAATTCGCACCAGCGAGAACCGGCACGCCAAGAATCGGGCTGCCATCAGTACTCACACGTGCCAACAACAAGCCATTTTCTTTAGAGAAAAAATGGATATAACCCTGATAATCTCCGACTGCAACTGCACGACCGGAGGAAATCGGTGTCGACAGACGACGGTTTTTCAACTGATCGTTCTGCCAAAAACTGGTACCAGTATCGCGTGCAAAGGCCTGCAATTCGCCACGCTCATTCGCCGCATACACTGCGCGTTCATCGACATCCACGCCGACATCACTGGAAAATGCTTTGCCCCAACGCGGCGTACCACTGACCACATCAAAACACGCAACGCGCCCTTGATAAGACACGGCACAGATATCGCGACCGGCTACGAAAGGCGCGCCGGAAATATCAGCAATACGTTCAAGTTCTGTCGTACCGCGTGGATCACCTACAGCAACCTCCCAACGAGGAGCGCCCGTACTCAACGCTACGGCCAACAAGCGACCACCAGCCAAGCCGATATATGCATTCCCATTGGCAATCGTCATACCTGGTGATGTACGTAATGTCAGCGGCGGTGCCGTACGTTGTACAAACCATTTGCGTGTGCCTGTTTCTGCATCATACGCAACTACACGATTGTCCAAACTACGCACAACGACCGTATCCTGTCCTACCGCAGGCGTAGACAATATTTCGCTGCTGGCTTGTGCCTTCCAACGTAATTTGCCTTGACCATCAAATGCCAGCACAACGCCTTTTTCACCTGCAACGACTATCGTTTCACCATCACTGCCTACACCAGCTGTCAATGGCATGCCAGCATTGATGCGCCATACGGATTGGCCATTCGTCGCATTAATACGTGTAATCGTACCGTCTGCTGCTGCAGTAAATATATCGCTTCTAACCAATGCTGGCGTAAACGCGTAGTTACCTGCCTTACCAACCGATGCAGACCACGCGGTGCGCGCATTCAATGTCGGCTGCTTGATTTCAACCAGCGCAGCCGGCGCATTACGCGTCGATGGTTTGCTCGCAAACGGATTCATCGAAGACAAAACAGAACACCCTGCCGTTGCAAACAGCAAGCCAACAGACAGAACTTTTAATGCGGTCCGAAACTTCTGCATCTCTTTTCCTTTAAGCATTTATGCTGCTTTTTTTTCTGGCGCACCACCGATAGCATCCAGTTTGATCTGGATCAGCTGGCGAGCAGGATTCTTTGAATCAATTTTATCCAATGCTGCTTGATACGCGGCACGCGCTTCATCCAGCTTGTTTTGTGCGACCAGAATATCGCCCTTGCGATCACTAACCACACTGGCAAACTGCGCAGGGAAATCACCAGCCAGCAACTTCAACCCTTCGTCGTAAGCTTTTTCGTCGAGCAAAATGCCTGCCAAGCGTACTTTGGCAATCGCCTTGTATTCGTCATTCAGGCCTTTGTCGATCACCCATTGCAATTGCGCTTTTGCCGTTTTGAAGTCATTCGAATCAAAGGCCGATTTAGCTGCTGCCAGAGCACTCATTTGCGCGTAAGCAGTACGCGAAAACTTGTCTTCCATATCGGTAGCCGCACGCTGTATTTTTTCTTTATCTTGCGCAGTGACAGCTTTTTGCAATTCTTCGTACAACTGAGAAGCCTGCAAAGCTTGCGTACGCTGGTAGTAACCCCAGCCAGCCCAGGCTGCATAAGCGCCCAATACAATAATCAGCAACCATGTGACGAGATTGCCGTACTGATTCCACCAGGATTTAAGAGTGGCCAGTTGTTCTTGTTCTGCGTGATCGTATGCCATGATGGTCCAGTTTTAGTGATGATAATGTACGTGTTCGTCGTGCGTATGATCGTGCGCACCAACGATTTGATCGACCAAGTAATCCGGGATGCTATCGAATGCAACATTCGATTGATTGGCACCTTCAGCACCACGCATTTCCTTGACGACTGCAGTGCCTTGCGCGATTTCATCTTCACCAATAATGACCGCGTATGCGGCGCCACTACCGTCTGCGCGCTTCATTTGCGACTTGAAGCTACCGATACCGGCAGCTGATGCGCAATGCAATACAACGTCGAGTCCTGCATCACGCAAACGTTCCGCGACTACCGATGCCTGCAATTGCGCAGCATCACCTTGATGCACGATATAAACGTCGCATTGATTTGGCGCGAACTGTTCGCCGCTAGCCTTCATCAATTCCAACAAACGTTCTACGCCCATCGCGAAACCACAGGCAGGTGTTGGCTTGCCGCCAAACATTTCAACCAGCGGATCATAACGACCGCCGCCGCACACCGTACCTTGCGAACCTAGTTGGTCTGTGACCCACTCGAATACCGTGCGATTGTAGTAATCCATACCGCGGACCAGACGCGGATTGATCGTGAATGGGATCGCATTGTGACGCAGAATCTTTTGCACGCCTTCGAAGTGTGCACGCGATTCTTCACCCAGATAATCAAGCAGCTTAGGCGCTGCATTAACCATATCCTGCATCGTTGGATTCTTGGTATCAAGAATACGCAAAGGATTGGTATGCAAACGTTTTTGCGCCTCTGTATCTAGCACATCGGCGTTTTTTTCAAAATACGCGATCAAGTCTGCGCGATGTTTGTTGCGTTCTTCTGCGTTACCAATCGAGTTCAACTCGAGACGCACATCCTGCAAACCGAGATCGTCCCACAAGCGCTGACACATCATGATCAATTCAGCATCGATATCCGGACCGGAAAAACCGATTGCTTCTGCACCGATCTGATGGAACTGACGATAACGGCCGCGCTGCGGTCTTTCGTGACGGAACATCGGACCGGAATACCAAAGACGCTTCGGGCCATCGTAAGTCAGATTATGCTCAAGCGCTGCACGCACTACGCTGGCAGTACATTCTGGACGCAGAGTAAGCTCATCGCCATTCATCGAATCGGTAAAGGAATACATTTCCTTTTCAACGATATCGGTGACTTCACCCAAGCCACGCGCAAACAATGCAGTCGGCTCGACGATAGGCGTACGGATTTGTTGAAAACCGTAGCTCTTGAGTACAGTGTGCACAGTGTTTTCAAACAATTCCCACAATGGGGCATCCGCAGGGAGAATGTCATTCATTCCCTTCACGCCGACGATTTTTTCTATTTTCTTGGTATCTGACATTTATTTTTAAAGACTTATTTTCTATAACTTGTTTGCTGCGATTTAAACGGTACTACTTTCTTTGCCGTAATGGCTCTTGACGTAGTCCAGCACAATCGCATGAAATTCTTCGGCAATATTGTCGCCGCGCAGGGTAACTGTTTTTTCACCATCGACGAATACCGGTGCTGCCGGCGATTCGCCAGTACCCGGCAAACTGATGCCGATGTTCGCGTGCTTCGACTCTCCAGGACCGTTGACGATGCAACCCATAACGGCAACATTCATCGCTTCCACACCTGGATATTGTTTCTTCCAAACCGGCATCTGATCACGCAAATAGGTTTGAATTCCGTCAGCCAACTCCTGGAATACAGTAGACGTCGTACGTCCGCAACCTGGGCATGCAATCACCATGGGCGTAAATTTACGCAAGCCCATGGTTTGCAAAATTTCCTGTCCCACGATGACTTCTTTGGTTCTGTCACCACCTGGCTCTGGTGTCAGTGAAATACGGATCGTGTCGCCTATGCCTTCTTGCAGCAAGACCGACAACGCCGCGGTCGATGCCACGATACCTTTGCTACCCATCCCTGCTTCAGTCAAACCTAGATGCAGAGGGTAATCACAACGACGCGCAAGCTCGCGATACACCGCGATCAAATCCTGCACGCCGGATACCTTGCAAGACAGGATGATGCGGTCACCAGCCAAGCCAACTTCTTCAGCACGCATCGCGTTTTCAATCGCAGACGTCACCAGTGCCTCATACATCACGGCCTGTGCAGTCCATGGATTTGCTCTTGCCGCGTTTTCATCCATGATGCGCGCCAACAGTTCCTGATCCAGACTGCCCCAGTTCACACCTATGCGCACCGGCTTATCGAAGCGGCATGCGGTTTCTATCATTTGCGCAAATTGCGTATCTCGCTTATTGCCTTTGCCTACGTTACCCGGATTGATACGATATTTCGCCAGCGCTTTCGCGCAGTCCGGATAATCGTTCAGCAATTTGTGACCGTTGTAATGGAAGTCGCCGACCAGCGGCACAACGATATCCATCTTGTCGAGTTGTTCGCAAATCGCCGGTACGGCAGCTGCAGCTTCCGGAGTATTCACGGTAATGCGCACCAACTCAGAACCGGCACGCGCCAATTCCTTGATCTGAATTGCGGTACCGATCACATCAGCCGTATCGGTGTTAGTCATCGATTGCACGACAACCGGTGCATCTCCGCCTATGCGAACTTCGCGTCCGCCATAACTGACAACCGCTGTGCGGCTTTGGCGACGCGTCAAAGGACCTGTGGCAATCGGATTGGATGACGACATAAGCGATTTATTTCAAATTCAATCTGGCGACGTTGCTGCTATTTCCGGTAACCACGTCTACTGGATCACCACGCAAGGTCACATCTACACCCGCAGCATTACCGATCACAACCGAGACCGGTCCAGTGACGGCGATGGCCTCGGAGGAACCTGCTTTCATCAAACGGGAAACAATCACACTATTGTCCGGACGTTTAATTTCCACCCAGGAATCCTGACGCACATTAATTGCCAGCGCGTTTTTGCTATCAACTGGAGTTGCCGGTACTGGCGCTGTTGTTGGTACAGGTTTCACAGCTGGGGCTGTAACCACAGCGCTCGTAACTGGTGCTACCACTGCCTGCGGCTTGACCGCTACAACGGGAGGAGTTGGCTCACTGACAGGCTTGGCTGCTTCAACAACTTTTGTTTCAACTGGTTTCGTTTCAGTTGTTTTTGTCTCAATCACTTCTTCAAGGGCTGGGGGCGTTTCAACCACAGCATCCGACTGAGTTTCGACCAGTTCGATAGGCGCCAATTCAACCTTGGACAAACCAGAGGACGAAGCACCGTGTGGCAGCAAACCCATGCGTTGACCAGCGTAAGCCAAGACAGCAAGTGCAACCAGAATACCAACCCCGATTACCGCTTTCGAACGGAAACCACGTTGATTCACAGACAGCAATCTCGTTTCTGAAAACGATGCCGAAAGCGGACTACGTTCAGGAGGCAATACGCTAGGTGCAGCAGTATCATCCTTGATAGCGGCGAGGATAGGCGCAGGATCAACTCGCAACACTTTGGAATACGAACGAATGAATCCACGCACTATCACCATGCCTGGCAAAGCCGCATAGTTATCGTCTTCCAAGGCCTGTATCTGACGACTGGCCAGATTCAATTGATTGGCAACCTGTTCTACCGTCCAGCCGCGTTCTTCGCGCAAAGCGCGGAGTTGCGTACCAGCCGAGATACGCGGTTCGAGGTTTTCCACTTCCGGTGCTTGCTCTGGCGCAGCATCATTATTCATTGTTTCATTCACTGGAACGTCATCATTCATTAAAAGCTCCGCGCTGATAGGCCGCAAATTCTGTCGAGTCTGGATAGCGGCGACGTAATTGCGTCACGAGACTACTTTCCGCGGCACGATCCCCTGCCTTGCGTTCAATTTTTATTGCCAACCACAACACTTCCGCGCTCAAGACATCTGCCTTCGTCACGCGGTTGATATAAAACTTTGCACGCTCCAAATCGCCACGTTCATAATTAAGACGCGCCAGATTCGTACTCGTTGTTGGATTACCCGGATCCTGACGGAATGCCTCGGTAAAATAGCGTTCCGCAGCAACCTTGTCTTGCAAGATCAAGCTACAGGTACCCGCGTTATTCAACGCTTTGGCAGGCGACTGATAATTCTTGCTGCGCAAGGCTGATTCAAAATATGCGATAGATTGATTAGCACGTCCGTTTTGGCACAAGAACCAGCCGTAGTTATTACTCAAATCCGGATCGTTCGGAGCCAATCGAATCGCGCGCTGAAAGTTTTCTTCGGCCAAACGTGCTTCGCCTTGATCCATATATATCAATGCGGCCATGCTGTATGCATCGGCAAAATTCGGATCGGTTTGCAATGCAAGCTTGGTCTCATCCAAGGCAACAGTCATTTGACCTTGCTGATAATAACCAATGGCTAATTGCAAGCGTATGCGTGCACGTCTTTGATTCTCTGTCTTGTCAAAACTGGTTGTCAGCTCGCCATCAGGAACAGCAGGTCTGGCAGCACAACCCAGCAACAGGATTGCAGATAACAAAGAAACTACCAACCAGCCCGATCGGCGCACTGTCATCAAGATGAAATCTCCACAATGCGTCCAAAATTCTTACCAAATTTTTCCTGGTACTCCGCCATCTTCTTCATGCGATCCTGCACTTTCGTGCGGTCCTGCACTTCACCTGCCAATTGCCCGCAAGCGGCATCGATATCATCGCCGCGTGTCTTGCGTATCGTGGTAATGATGTCCGCATCCATCAACACCTGCGCAAAGGCTTTGATGCGCGGATTTTGCGAACGCGTCAAACCCGATTCAGGGAAAGGATTGAACGGGATCAGATTAAATTTGCACGACACATCCGCCTGACGCACCAGCGCGACCAGTTCACGTGCATGCTGATCCGTATCGTTAACACCATCCAGCATGCAATATTCAAAGGTCACGAAATCACGCGGCGCGAATTCCAGATAGCGCTTGCAAGCAGCCATCAACTCGACCAGCGGATACTTCTTGTTCAATGGCACCAGGCCGTCACGCAAAGGATCGTTCGACGCATGCAGCGATACTGCCAGCGCGACTGCACAATCCTGCGACAGCTTGTCTATCATCGGCACCACGCCGCTAGTCGACAGTGTCACGCGACGGCGCGATAAACCATAAGCATTATCATCCAGCATCAACTTCAATGCCGTAACGGTTGGTTCGTAGTTCAGCAAAGGTTCGCCCATGCCCATCATCACAACATTGGTGATTTGGCGCTCGCCCTTAGGGCCAGGCTCTATGCCTTTGGTTCTACGTAATTCGAATTCTGCCATCCACAGTTGACCTATAATTTCGCCAACCGAGAGATTGCGGTTAAAGCCCTGCTTGCCCGTTGAACAAAAACGGCAATTCACCGCGCAACCGGCTTGCGTAGAGATACACAAGGTGCCGCGATTTTCTTCAGGAATAAAAACTGTTTCTACTGCATTGCCCTGCCCCACATCGACCAGCCACTTGCGCGTACCGTCGGAAGAGGTGTGATCAGAAATCACAGCGGGTGCAGCAATGATCGCGCGCGTAGCCAGCTTGTCGCGCAACGATTTAGCCAAGTCGGTCATCGCGTCAAAATCGCTCGCGCCAAATTGGTGTATCCAGCGCTGCAATTGCTTGGCACGAAACGGCTTCTCACCCAACTCACCGCAATAAGCGATGAGCTGCGCAGGATCCAGATCCAGCAGATTGGTGAGAGTCGTCATAAAACTATTCCTTGAAACCGTTCAATCATCAGATCACTCTGCGACGAACGGAAATTCAAATTAACGCGAATAAACGTTCAATGCTGGGAAGTAGTAAGCGATTTCAACTTTCGCTGTTTCTTCTGCATCGGAACCGTGTACTGCATTTGCATCGATCGAATCAGCGAAGTCAGCACGGATGGTGCCTTTTTCTGCCTTCTTCGGATCAGTTGCGCCCATCAGGTCGCGGTGCTTGATGATTGCGTTTTCGCCTTCGAGCACTTGGATCATTACAGGACCGGAGATCATGAAATCAACCAGGTCTTTGAAGAAAGGACGTGCGCTGTGCACAGCGTAGAAACCTTCGGCTTCAGCACGCGACAATTGCGTCATGCGAGCAGCGACGATTTTCAGGCCTGCGCCTTCGAAACGGCTATAAATCTGACCGATTACGTTTTTTGCTACTGCATCCGGTTTAATAATCGACAGTGTGCGTTCGATTGCCATCTGAAAAACTCCAATAAAATGAAAGGGTTAAGACAAAATTCTGATATTTCAACTAACCTTTAATTCTACCACGAAAGCCCCTTTACTTGAAGTAGCAACAAGCTCTTTTAAATGTGAAGATAGCGTTAAGAACAGAACCGTTTATACTATGAACATGTCAAGAGCCTGCTTGGCAACAACTCGAGCTTGATATCAACTTGGAGAAAACATGAGCAATCTACAGCAGACCTTCGGGTCCACCTATGACACCACGGCGGTTCGCCATCGCGTATTGCGAAATACATACTGGCTGCTCGCCATTTCGATGATTCCAACCGTACTTGGCGCATGGCTGGGCGTGCAGTTCAAATTTGCGTTCTTTGCCGGCAGCCCTTTCATGGGCATGATTATCTTTTTGGCAATCGCCTTCGGTTTCTTCTATGCAATTGAGAAAACGAAAAATTCTGGCCTGGGCGTAGCTCTATTGCTGGGCTTCACATTTTTCATGGGCTTGATGTTGTCTCGCCTGATTGGCCACATCCTCGGCTTTGCCAACGGCACTACGCTGATCATGACGGCTTTTGGCGGTACGGCAGCAATTCTTGGCACGATGGCAACGGTAGCAACTGTCTCCAAGCGTGACTTTAGCGGCCTAGGCAAATGGTTGTTCATGGGCGTGCTGGTGATCATCGTGGCCGCAATCGCAAATATCTGGCTGCAATTGCCAGCATTGCAACTGACCATCTCGGTCGTAGCGATCGGCATCTTTTCCGCCTTCATCTTGTATGATGTACAACGCATCATCAATGGCGGCGAAACAAACTACGTCACTGCTACGCTGGGCATTTATTTGAGCGTCTATAACGTTTTTGCCAACTTATTGTCCTTGCTTGGCATCTTTGGCGGCGAACGCGACTAATCACTGCAATTGAAACAAATAAAAAAGCCGACTTGAAAGTCGGCTTTTTTCATGTGCTAACAGTTATTCAAGCAACTGCATTCTCTGCATCACGCAATTCAAAAACGGCCATCGATTCCACATGCGAGGTATGTGGGAACATGTTCACCACGCCTGCATTTTTCAAAATGTAATGACCGTCATTGACTAATACGGCAGCATCACGCGCCAACGTAGATGGATTGCAAGAGACATATACGATACGACTTGGCAGCATGTCAGGATGCCTCTTACCCAACTCAGACAAGGCTTCACATACAGCCAATGCACCATCGCGTGGAGGATCAATCAACATACGATCGAATTTACCCAGCTCGATAAAATCCTCTCCCTTGGCCTCAAACAAATTGCGGCAATAAAACGAAGTTTTCTCAGCCAAACCATTCGCCGTTGCATTTTCCAACGAGCGCTCAGTCAGGGTTGTGCTGCCCTCTATACCGACAACTTCCCGCGCTTGCGTGGCAATCGGCAAGGTGAAGTTACCCAACCCACAAAACAGATCAGCAATGCGATCCGTTGGCTGTGCATCCAACAAACGTAAAGCGCGCGCAACCAGAACGCGATTGATCTGGTGATTTACCTGTGTGAAATCGGTCGGCTTGAATGGCATCTTCACACCGAACTCTGGCAAAGAGTAATGCAGATTATTATCCGTCGGATAGAACTGATAAGCGCTATCCGGACCAGCCGGTTGTAACCACCATTGCACCTGATATTCATCCGCAAACGACTTCAGTTTGACCTCATCCTCTGCCGATAACTCGGTCATGATGCGCAACACCATCGCCGTCACTTTCACTTCTTCGCCCTGCCCGATGGCCAATTCAATTTGTGGCACATGATCAATGATGGAGAGCGAAGCGATCAAGTGACGCAAAGGCACCAGCATTGCTGACACATTTGCCGGCAAGATTTCGCAAGTCTTCATGTCGGTAATGAAGGATGATTTCCGCTCATGAAAACCAACCAACACACCACCTTTTTTCGGCACATTCCGCACCGATATACGTGCACGATAACGATAACCCCAAGTCGGTCCGTGTATCGGCCGCAGCATGGTTTCAGCTTTTACTTTGCCGATATGCTTTAGATTATCTTCAAGTATGCGTTGCTTCAGTGCGACCTGTGCCGTTGGCTCCAGATGCTGCATGGAACAACCGCCGCAAATACCGAAATACGTACATTTTGGCTTGGTACGCAGCGATGACTCTTTCAGCAAGACCATCATTTTGGCGGCTTCCCAATTCGCTTTCTTGCGGTAGGAAGAGTAAACAACGCGCTCTTTCGGCAATGCACCTTCGACAAAAACAACTTTGCCCGGCGTGCCATCTTCATTTTTCAGATGGCCGACACCGCGTGCTTCCATGTCGAGGGATTCGATATCAATAATGGTTTGCTGCATAGGGATTGAATCAGATAATCAAGCCGAAGATCGGCTTGTGTTTAATGAGATAAGAAGTGTGAACTATTTCCGGAAGGACGAATGATAGCAAACTACATTGCCGACATCGCAAAGGATGACAAACACCCATCCTGTCTAATATCTATAACAATGAATCTTTGCCGACGCCAGTTCGCATGAGTGAACGCTTCAACTTCACCAATGCTTCTTGCTGAATCTGCCGAACCCGCTCACGCGTGACATGCATTTCTGCCGCCAGCGCTTCCAGCGTCGCCGGATCGTCGTTATCCAGGCCAAAGCGGCGAGTAATCACCAAACGCTGCTTATCGGGCAACTTGTCCAGCCAGTCACGCACCAAGACGGTCATTTCATGATGCTCAGCCAGTGTGTCTGGATCATTTGCATGATCGCCCTGCAATAAATCCATCAAGCTTGATTGCGGATCGCCATCCAACGGCGCATCCAATGACGTTGCATGCTCTGACAAGGCAAGAATATCCTGTACATCCTCAACACTGCGATCAACCAGATGTGCAATATCTTCCGCAGTCGCATCCTTGCCATCGTGATGCTGTGCTTCCAAGTGAAACTTGGCACGTAGCGTTTGATTCAATTCACGCACGACATGTACCGGCAAACGCACGGTACGGGCCTGATTCATGATCGCACGCTCTATGCTTTGACGTATCCACCATGTCGCATAAGTCGAGAAGCGAAAACCACGCTCCGGTTCAAACTTATCGATGGCGCGCATCAAGCCAAGGTTACCTTCTTCGATCAAATCGAGCAGGATGACGCCGCGATTGATGTAGTGCTTGGCAATCGATACAACCAGACGCAGGTTGTGCTCAATCATTTTCTGGCGCGCAGCAAAATTGCCTTGCTTGGCCAAGGTCGCGAAATGTACTTCTTCAGCAACTGTCAGTAAGGGGCGCGCACCGATTTGATTCAGATAATGTTGCGTCGCATCGGTCGACAACTCCGTTGCCAGAACCTTCTTTAACTCATCAATACCGGCAACTTCAATCGGTGCCGCGCGCTCAGCCAACTCGACAACGTCACTATCCTCGTCGTCGATATCGGATTTTTCCGCATCGTCCGGCTGCAGCGAGAGATCAGAAGGCAGTGCGTCCGAGCTTTCCTCGTCTTCTGCCTGTGCGTCGCGGTTGCGTGTCATTAGCGGTTAGGTAAAAATTTGGATGGATCAACAGGTTTGCCTTGCTGGCGAATTTCGAAATGCAGCTTCACTGCATCGGAATCGGAATCACCCATTTCCGCTATCTTTTGTCCTTTAGTGACGTTCTGGCCTTCTTTTACGAGTATCGCTTTGTTATGTGCATATGCGGACAACAAGTTGCTCGTGTGCTTAACGATGACCAGATTGCCATAACCACGTATGCCACTACCTGCGTACATGACTTTACCTGCACCGGCAGCCATCACCGCCTGCCCGGACTTGCCTGCAATATCGATCCCTTTTTTACCGTCATCAAAAGTGGCAATGACCTTGCCTTCTGCAGGCCACATCCAAGCAACGCTGTCATCATCTACCGCAGCAGTAGCAGGCGCAACATCTACCGTTTTTTCAGCAGGCGTTGCGGCCTTTGGTGCAGTTGCTGGCGCTGCGACTACAGCACCTTCTGGCTTCTGCAATTCTGCCAAAGTACTATCGGAGTAAGGACGCTTCTCTCCGCGAGGAGCATTTTTATTACTTGCTGTGCTAGTGGCGGGAGCTGACAGAGGTCTGCTTTCTACACCAGAAGACACAGCCACAGCACCGGTTTGTGCGCCACCGCTGCGAGCAGAAGCTGCATCAGGTGGTGCTACACGCAGGACTTGCCCTACCTTGATATCGTTTGGGTTGGCGAGATTATTCCAGGCAACAATTTCACTGTAGCTTTGACCGAAATCTAACGCGATGCGATATAACGTATCGCCCTTCTTCACCGTGTAAGTCGTACGATCTTCAGCAGCTGCTTTGGAAGGACTAGTACCGCCTATCCTGCGCTCGCTGACAGGGGCGGAATTGTGTGTGGTGCTGCAGGCGGTGAGCAAACCGACCAGCGATATCAAAAATATCTGTCGAATTTTTTTCATTCTCATTACGTTCAATTGTTCTTTAGCGATGTTCGTGAGTTGGAGACTAAGTTACGGTACCTGGACGGAGCGGCACAAAATGGCAATCCTCCAGCGTCGAACTCTTCCATTCAAATTTGCTGACGCGTTCTATCAGTTGCAAAACCTGATGACGCTCGCCAACCGGGGCGACCAAACGCCCGCCTATAGTCATTTGTTCCAATAAAGCCTGCGGCACTTCCAGTCCAGCCGCAGCCAAAATGATGCCATCAAACGGTGCTGCTTGGGGCAGACCAAGCATACCATCTCCGTAATGCAAGCGGATATTTGCCACACGCATAGGTCGCAAGTTGGATTTCGCCAACTCATGCAAACCTTTGATGCGTTCGATTGAATACACTTCCTTAGCCACCAAGGACAGCACGGCAGCCTGATAACCGCAACCGGTGCCGATTTCCAGCACGTGATTGAGTACTCCACCGTTACTATTGTTCCGCATTACTTCGATCATTCTCGCCACAATATAGGGCTGCGAAATCGTCTGATGATAGCCAATTGGCAACGATGCATCGATATAAGCCTGACTTGCCAGCGCCGGCTCCATGAATAAATGACGCTGCACAGCTTCCATCGCCGCCAGTACTTTACTGTCCTTCACACCCTGCTTTGCCACGCGTGCCACCATCGCCTTGCGCACGGCTTCCGACGCCAGTGGCGTTGGCCTATCCGCTGGAACTGGCGTAGTGCCGGCCTTACGTGGTGCATCAACAGTCCGCACAGGGATAACTGGACGTTTTCCATGTTGCGAGGCATTCAGTGTGGCCGTTTGCGGTGTTGCGACCCTGCCTGAAGTAGTGCTGGTAGTACGGCTTACCTCGCTCCGCGTACCGTTACGAGGTGACTTCTCTGCAATGGAGGAGAGTGAAAGCGGGAAGCGCTTGCTTTTATCGGTCATGCCAAAACCTTCTTCAAGGCTTCCAATTGTGCTGTATGCGTCAGATCGATCTGCAATGGCGTAATCGATACATGGCCGAGTGCTGTCGCGTGAAAATCAGTTCCTTCGCCCGCATCCTTTTGTCCGCCGCATGGGCCTATCCAGAATATCTCGCGACCATTTGGATCTTGCGCCTTGATCACGGCTTCCGATTGATGGCGTTTGCCGAGACGAGTAGCAACGGCTGGTTTCAGTTGCTCGTAAGGCAAGTTGGGAATATTAACGTTGAGCAGGAAATGTTTGGAAAACGACTCCAAGCGTCGTTCGACAATATCGCGGGCGACACGTGCCGCAGCATCAATTTCTGCCCAGCCTTTATTGACCTGGGAAAATGCAATCGACGGAATGCCGAACAAAAATCCTTCAGTCGCCGCCGCTACCGTACCGGAATACAGTGTGTCGTCGCCCATGTTTTGTCCCTGATTAATGCCAGAAACAATCAAGTCCGGCGGCGATGACATGATCCCGGTCAGTGCGATGTGCACGCAGTCGGATGGCGTACCGTTGATGAAATAAAACCCGTTCGATGCCTGATAGACAGAAAGCGGACGATCAAGTGTGAGGGAATTGGAACTGCCGGAACGATTGCTGTCTGGTGCCACGACAACGATGTCGGCGATTGCTGCCATCGCATCGGCGAGGGCAATCAGCCCAGGTGCCAGGTAGCCGTCATCGTTACTGATAAGGATTTTCATGGATGAATTTTACCTGAAGCAAGACCGCCTGCTGAATAAGCTTGCATGCCACGCAAGATAAATATCTGTCCCAGCAACAAGCTCGACTTCTCATCTTTTTAGAGGCAAACCGCTGCGAAACTTCTATTTTTCTGCGCTAGCCTCAGCGTCTATCGATGCAAAAAATTCTTGCACCACATTGAGTTCGCGCGTTCTCTTGAATGGCGGCAGGCTTTGCCAAATCCGTTTGCCATAAGGCTTGGAGATCAGGCGCGGATCACAAATCATCAACACGCCCTTATCTCTTTCATCCCGAATCAGGCGTCCTGCACCCTGCTTCAGATTGATGATCGCCGCCGGCAACTGATGATGCATGAAACCGTTCATGCCCTTACGCTCCAGCGCCTCGATACGCGCAGCCAACACCGGATCGTCCGGTGGTGAGAATGGCAATTTGTCGATAATCACAACAGAAAGCGCATCGCCGCGCACATCGACGCCTTCCCAAAAACTCTGACTACCAATCAGCACAGCATTGCCGGCGGCACGGAATCGATCAAGCAATTCAGTACGCCCGGCTTCGCCTTGAACCATCAACGGAAACGGCAATTTGCGACGTTCGAATTCTTCACGCAAACGCTCGGCGGCACGATTTACCGCACGTATCGTTGTACACAACAAGAACGCGCCACCGCCAGCAGCTTCAATCACCGGCAAGGCGGCATCGATCACGGCATCGGTGTAATCGAGCGAATTCGGTTGCGGCAAGCTGGTCGGCACATACAACAAACCTTGTTCGCCATATTCAAACGGACTCGGCCACGAATGTGCGGGCTCGTTCCACAAACCCATTTGCGCGCTGTAATGATTGAAGTCGTTTTTCACCGCCAATGTGGCCGAAGTGAAAATCCAGGTGCGCGGTACGCCTTCACGCTGCTTGTTGAAGATGGGCGCAATCGAGAGCGGTGTTTGATGTAACTGCAAGGAGGAAGAAAACGCCTCAACCCAGAGCACGCTCTCTTGCCCGATGATTACTTCCGCGGTTTTTGGTTTATTCCATGCATCCAGCCGCGTCGCCAACTCGATTGCACGTACGCGACATTGCTCTATCGTCTCGGCACGCTCGGCTTGCTTTTGCAAAACCGAAATCATGCTGTCCAGCTCTTCCTTCAAGGTTTCCAACGCCGGGAAAAACGCGCTGGAAGGTGCGATCTGATTGACTGATAAACGTACGATATCTTGCGGGAAAGTCAGGCGTAAATCACGCGCTGCGCGCTCCACCGGCGTCACCGTGCCAGCCCAGTCCGCACCATCACGTGCATGCGATAAACCTTCTGCCAGCACATCACGGCACAGTTCCAGCACTTGCGAGGTTGAAATCGTCTCACCAAAAAACAGCGTTGCTGTCTCCGGCAGTTGATGCGCCTCATCGAAAATAATCGTATTGGCAGAAGGCAGCAACTCGGCTACGCCGGTATCCTTCAATGCCACATCGGCAAAGAACAGATGATGATTGACGACGACGACGTCGGCCTGCTGCGCTTCCTTGCGCGCCTTCATCACAAAGCAATCTTGGTAGTACTGACACTCTGCACCCATGCAAGTATCGCGGGTCGAAGTAACCAGATTCCACACCAAAGCTGTTTCCGGGACTTTCGACAGTTCTGCCTTGTCGCCTGAACTCGTGGTTTTCATGAAGCGTGAAATTTCACGCAAGTAACCTACATCGTCACGCGATGTCAGCCTACCGTTTTGCAGCGTGCGTTCAAGATGGAAGTGGCAAACGTAATTTGCGCGCCCTTTCAGCAAGGCGACAGAAACTGGTGCATTCAAGGCTTTCCGTACGCTCGGGATATCGCGCAAGTAAAGCTGATCCTGCAAGTTCTTGGTACCGGTAGAAACAATCACCTTGCCGCCCCATAGCAGCGCTGGCACCAGATAGGCAAAGGTTTTGCCGGTACCAGTGCCGGCTTCTGCAATCAGCGTGCTTTGATTGGAAATCGCATGCGCAATGGCTTTGGCCATCTCGGTCTGCGACTGACGCGGACGAAAAGCACCCACCGCATGACCTAAGGGGCTATTAACACCAAACAGCTGATCGATCTCGGCATCGTGTGTGGCGGGTACAGGCAATGCAGAAGGTTCGTCGATCAAAATAACTATCTTGGAGTAGGCGTTAGGGTAGAGAAATCTATGCAGAACAAGGTCTGCATAGTGAGGGAATTCGTATTACGCAGGGATATCCGGGATTAATTGCATTTTAAGCAAGGTGATATTGTCCTTCAGTTGCAATTTCCGTTTTTTCAAACGGCGCAATTGTAACTCCTCATGACGTCCATCATGAATCAAGGTTTCGATCACGGCATCCAGATCCCGATGCTCGACTTCCAGTTCGACTATGCGTTGGTAAAGAATATCGTGCTGAGAGTTCATAGTCATATTGTCATCTTTATCGATGGAGTAAGCCAATTACATAGCGATATAAAGCAAAGTATTTACAAAAAATGCTGATCGCCATTCAGCACAAAGACGCCATCGAATTTATTGAGTTAATGCCACTTATTCTGCCGAAACCCAATTGTAAAAAATTCTTACAATTTTAAAGGTTCTCATTTAACTTCCTGCGGACTGTGCATGCAATAATCAAACGCAACCATTCCTATCCGCAAGTTTAATCCACTAAGACGCATGCGCCAATACGAGATACAAGCAGGAACAGGTCAGCATATCGGTGACCGCGAAGAACAACAAGATAGAACCGCATTGTTCGGCGCACCCAAAGCACCTGGCTATATGTTAGCCGTCATTGCCGACGGCATGGGCGGTTTATCCGGTGGTGCGTTGGCGGCAGAGCAAGTTGTGCGTAGCGCGCAACAGATTTTCGAACGCTTCTCCCCACTCACCGATACCGTAGAAGGCATTCTGCAGACTATCGCGCAAGAAGCCGATACCGTCATCAAGCTGTCTGCAATGTCGTCCGACAAGAAGCCACACAGTACTGTCGTCCTGCTGATCATCACGCCACAAAACAGTGCAATCTGGGCTCATGCAGGCGATTCCCGCCTCTATTACTTCGATGGACCGAACTGCGGCAAGCGCACCATAGACCATACATACCGCGAACAATTAAAAACTGAAAACAAGCTGGACGAAGAAAAGGCGAAAGATCCCTTGCTGGCCAATCTCTTAGTCAACGTCTTGGGCAGCAGCACGAATGAATTCAAGCTCAGCATGAACAGACGTGACGGCTTGAAGGTCGGCGATTCCTTCCTCCTCTGTACCGACGGGCTGTGGCAATACTTCAGCGATGCGGAATTAGGCGCTGCCATTGCGATGAATACCCCGCGCAAGGCATCTGAAATGTTGATCGCCAACGCGCGCAAACGCGCAGCAGGCAGCAAGGCAGACAACTGTACCTTAGCCATCGTCAAACTCGTCAAGCCGACCAAGGAAGTCAAAGACTATACGATCAAGAAGATGCGAAGCGCAGTCTAAGAAATTGAAACCCGACGGATTCAAAATGTGTATGACCCGCTTGACGGAAGCTACTACTAGCCGTTACGGTCTGATTAATTGGGAAACACTATCAGCAGACCTTGCATCGCCACGCATCAAGCGGCAGCTGAAAAGCATCATCAGCCAGTATTTTTTCAGCGCCACTCGCATTTCGTCGCCATTTGAAAAGATCATGCATTGAAAAAAATATTTCCTTCCCAGTTCAACTTCGACAGCTTGCGTGTGCGCTTGCTGGTCTTGGTATTGCTCGCCATTGTGCCACCCGTCATCTTGACCGTATACGGCGCATGGAAGGAACGCCAGCAAGCCGTTCGCATGGCGGAAGACAACCTCCAGCAATTGACGCAATTAGCCGCCACCAGCGAAGCCCGCTCAATTGAAGGTGCCCGACAATTGCTCACCGTGCTGTCCGTCGTACCTGAACTGCGCGGCAGCTCCAAGGCTTGCAGCCAGTTCCTCGAAACCATCCTCAAAAAGAATGAGGGCTACGTCAATTTCGGTCTGATCCAATTGAATGGCGACGTTAGCTGCAGCGCCCTGCCACTCACCGAAAAAATCAACCTGGGTGATCGTCCGCATTTCCAGCGCGCAGTTCGTAACCGTACATTCTCCGCTGGCGATTATGTCCTCGGCCGTACTGCGCGCAAGCACACCATCAATCTGACTTATCCGATTTTCAATAACGCTGGTGAAGTGCAATCCGTCATCTTTGCCGCCCTCGATTTGAGTGTGCTGGATCGCTTTGTCAGCGATATCGAATTGCCAGCTGGCGCCGTGTTGGTCACTGCCGACAGCAATGGCACTATCATCGCCAGACGACCTAATCCCGAAAAATGGATAGGAACTCGCACACCGCAAACGCTATTCGACGTGATGATCAAAGTTGGTTTCGGCACCTCTGCCCTCACCGACTCTGATGGCATTACGCGGCTGCATGCATTCGCCCCAGTCGGCACTAATAATATTTCCAACTTCAAGGTCAGCATCGGTATACCTATCGACGACATCGTCGCGCCTGCAAATCATTTGCAGATGATGGAACTGATTACCCTGGCCATCATTGCACTGTTAGCGTTGGTCGCTGCCTGGTTTGTCGGCGACGTCATCATCTTGCGTCGCGTCAAGACGCTAGTTCGTACTGCAGATCAAGTCGCTGCAGGCAATCTGCAAGCACGTACTGGCATCAAATATGGCAAGGAAGAAATCAGCCAACTTGCGCGTGCATTCGACAGCATGGTGATCTCGCTGCAACAACACGAAACAGAACGCGAGCAATCAAAAGCCATTCTGTTTGCAGAGAAAGAACGTGCTCAAGTTACATTGGAATCGATTGCCGATGCGGTTATCACCACCGACAATTTAGGCAATATCGAATACATGAATCCGGTCGCCGAGTCACTGACCGGCTGGACCAAAGCTGAGGCAGAAGGCTTGCCATCCACCCGCGTCTTCAAGATCATCAACGGCCATACGCGCGAACCAGTGCCGAATCCAGTTGAACTGGTATTCGAACAGCAAAGCAATGTGGAACTGATTAAGGACACGGTCCTACTCAGCCGCAACGGTATCGAATATGCGGTGGAAGATTCTGCCGCACCGATACGTAATCGTGAAGGCGAGATCATAGGTGTCGTCCTGGTTTTCCACGATGTCAGTGACTCGCGCAAACTTGCTATCCAACTATCACACCAAGCGGCACATGATCCATTAACTGGCCTGTTCAATCGTCGCGAATTCGAACGTCGCTTGGAAGTAGCAATCGATACTCTTGGGCGCCAAACCAAACAACATGCGCTGCTGTATATGGATCTGGATCAATTCAAGATCGTCAACGATACCTGCGGCCATAGTTCCGGTGATGAATTGCTGCGACAAATCACCGCATTGTTGCAACCACTGGTACGTGACAGCGATACGCTGGCGCGTCTGGGTGGTGATGAGTTCGGCGCATTCCTTGAAAATTGCACACCCGAATCAGCCGTCCGTATTGCAGAAAAATTGCGCCAAACAATTTGTGACTTCCATTTTGTCTGGCAAGACAAGATATTCCCTATCGGCGTCAGTATCGGCCTGGTCAACTTCAACAGTAATGCCTTGTCCTTGCCGGACTTACTCAGCGCCGCAGATACCGCATGTTATGTCGCAAAAGATACGGGTCGTAATCGCGTTCATATCTACCGCGCGGAAGATCATCAGCCAGCGGTCAAGCAAGGTGAAATAAAATGGAACGAGCGTATTCAAAAAGCATTTGAAAACGACAGCTTCCGCCTGTTCTCGCATGAGATCACCAATATCCGCCCCGGCAAGAAAGATTTCTTTTTTGACGAATTACGCCTCTACATGGCTGACGATGCCGGCAATCTGATTCCAACTTCTGCCTTCATCCCTGCGGCAGAACGCTATCACTTTATGCCGACCATAGATCGCTGGGTAATACGTACCGTGTTTGCACGACAAGCTGCTGCAGTATTGAAATCGGATGGCACTAGTCTGCATGTCCTTCTGATCAAGATATCCGGCACCTCACTCGACGATGAAAGCTTCGTCGACTTTGTGCGCGAACAATTCATACATTTCGCTCTGCCCTATGATTCGATTTGTTTTGCGATGGCAGAAACAACGGCCATCACCAATCTAACGCGCGCGTTGAGTTTTATCGATACATTGAAGCCGCTTGGCTGCCGCTTTGCATTGGATGATTTCGGCAGCGGCATGTCCTCATTCGCCTATCTCAAACATCTCGATGTGGACTTCCTGAAGATTGATGGCAGCTACATCAAAGGTATGGAAAGCGACCCGGTCGATTTTGCCAAGATAGAGGCGATTCAACACATTAGCAATGTGATGGGCATCAAAACGATCGCACCTAACGTTGATGATGAAGCGACCTTGGACAAGTTGAAAAACATAGGCATCGGTTACGTACAAAGCAGCACTGTGAATACAAAGAAATCGTTTTATCCACCTGCAGCCGATTAGAAAAATCATCGCCCATAAAAAATCCTGTACGAAGTCAGCGTGCTCGCATGCTTCTGTACAGGATGATCGTTACGTCAAACCAGATACTGATGATTCAAACGTCCATTTATTTTCTGGAAAATAAAAAACCCAAGACTAGGCCAAGGCCAGCCGAAATGGTCACAGCACGCCACGGATTTTGATTTACAAAATCGTCAGTCGTGACAGCTACTTCCTTGGTCTTTTTCGCTGCTACGGAAGGCATTTCTTTTGCTTTAGTGGGGGTGTACTGGATTCTGTGTAAACGGGTTTTCGTTTAAGCCTGCGGCACCCGG
>JAZJXV010000005.1:0-49341 GCA_040390795.1 Pseudomonadota bacterium
TGATGGCGGCAGTGTCCTGCCAAATGACCGTTTACACAAAATTATTTACACCCTCGCTTTAGTCAACGCAGAGTCAAGGAATTCGACGTATTTCTTACTCAGTTCACCGGATTTATTCAGTGCCAGTTCCTTAGCCTCATGTGCCAATTCCTTTGCGTCCTTGGATAAGGCTTTCACGTCATGATTAACACTATCTACATTCGATTCCATTATGTTCAGCTCCTAAAAATTGAATTGAATTCGATTTGAATATTCAGCTGCAATAAACACCTTGCCTCGCTTACACAAGATGATTACGTCACTGTTACGTGTATGCGATCACGCAAATTTTTCATCACTTCATGATTTTGAATAACACCTTGATACTGACGCTCGACCACAGTACGTACATCAAGCGGCAAATCCTTCTCCAGCGCGCGGCGGTAACTCTTGAGCGCCACATCTTCGCCACGTTCGCATTCATTCATGATGGTTTCATCGTCTTTACCCATCAACGATGATTTGATATCTATCCAGCGGCGATGCAAAGTACCGCCTAGATTGCTTTTTGTTTCAAGATTGCCACCGCGCTCGGTCACCAATCTCTTCAGCTCTTGGCCAGCGGCACTACAACCAGCTGCAAGCGTCAGAAATGATTGCTTCAATTGAGTGTCACCAATATCTTCCGCACAGGTTTTAAAACCCTCCTCACCATCTTTGCATGTCTCGATGAGATCATTGAGAGTTGAAATTACATCATCTTTCATCATCATTCCTTTCAGAAAACATCAAGCCCAGCCCTCATGTTTTCCTCACAAGAGCCGTAGAAGGTTCTGTCCAGCCTTATTTCGACAGCAAATCGGCGCTACCAATCCATCCGGCTGTAGAAATATTTTCTTCATCGAGAGCGATGAAATATTCGGTATGAGGCAGGTGCGAACTTGAGAATATGAAGGAAAGCTGCGCATGACTCTGTTCGGCAACGCACATTAACGCCGATGTATTCAAGCCATGTCAGTTATGCTCAGCTTCATATCAATTTCATTCAGGACAATGAAGTTTTGGCATCTGTAAATTCAGGTTTCCGTCCAGCAAGGTACAATGTCGTCAAGCATTTAGTAGTCTGGGCAATTGCTTAATAACCTTTGCCAGCACCAATATTCTTGTCTTCAAGACGATAAGAATTATCGAAATACCAATTCAAGATTCATTGATTAAATGAACATAAGTGCGGTGACTGTTGATCTCATCAGCAAAGATTCATGCTGTATGACACATTAAGAAACCCTGCAAACTTCGCATCAAAACAGCCTGCCTGATTAAATTAATAAAGCCTTTTTATGCTGACCGCACAATACGATTCATTACTAGTCTCGATTTCGTTACTGGTCGCCATCCTCGCCTCATATACCGCTCTGGATATGGCAGGAAGAATCAATTCAACGTCCGAAAAAAGTGCCACTTGGTGGCTCGCCGGCGGTGCGACTGCTATGGGCATAGGCATTTGGTCCATGCACTTCATCGGCATGCTGTCGTTCAATCTTCCGATCCCGCTCGGATACGACCTCGGTATTACCTTTCTGTCGCTGCTGATTGCCATCGTTGCTTCCGGATTTGCCTTATGGCGCATCAGCCAACCTCAACTCCCGATGATGCAATTGGCGGGCAGCGCTGTGTTGATGGGTATTGCCATCGCGTCCATGCATTACACCGGCATGGCTGCGATGCGAATGGAACCTGGCATCGAATACGATCCGCTGCTTTTCTCTCTGTCGGTCCTCATCGCCATTACTGCTTCTGGTGCCGCCTTGTGGATTGCATTCCTGCTGCGCAGAAATACACCGCACGTCAAACGTTCACGCGCGATGGCGGCTGTTGTCATGGGTATTGCCATCATCGGCATGCACTACACCGGCATGGCTGCAGCAAACTTCCCTATCGGCAGCATCTGTAGCGCCGCTAGAGAAGGCGTCGGTCCCGGCTGGCTGGCAATAGTCGTGATAGTCGTGACGCTGGCGGTGCTGGCGATTGCATTGCTGACTTCTGTCCTCGATGCACGACTGGAATCGCAAACAGGAAAATTGGTCAAATCACTGGCACTCGCCAATCAGGAGCTGACCAAGCAAGCATTGCAAGACAATCTGACCAAACTGCCGAACCGCACTCTGCTGGAAGACCGACTGGATCAAATGCTGCACAAGGCTGTGCGCGAGCAAGGTCGCTTTGCCGTAATGTTTATCGATCTCGATGGATTCAAGGCTATCAATGATTCGCTGGGACATCATATTGGCGATCTGTTACTGGTTGACGTTGCACAACGCATACGCAATAGCATCAGAGCGCAAGATACCGCTGCGCGTTTAGGTGGCGATGAGTTCGTCATGCTGATTGAAGTGAGCGAGCCAGAAGATGCGGCCTCAGTCGCAGACAAATTGTGCGGCATGCTCAATCAACCTTTCCAGATCTCTCAATACAATCTGGGTATCTCAGCTAGCATTGGTATTGCCGTTTATCCGGAAGATGGCAAGACACGTCACGATCTGCTCATCCACGCGGATGCAGCCATGTATCACACCAAAAGCACGGGACGAAACGGCTATCATTTTTTTGAAACGTCGATGAATACCAATGCGCATAATCAACTGCAATTGATACAGGATTTGCGCGCAGCACTGGAACACAAAGAATTCTGCTTGCACTACCAACCCAAGTTCAATACGTCGGATGGTTTGGTCATCGGCGCAGAAGCACTGCTGCGGTGGCAGCATCCGGTACGCGGCATGATTGCACCTGGCGACTTTATTAGTCTGGCTGAAAAAACGGGATTGATTGTGCCGATCGGCGAATGGGTACTGGATGAAGCTTGTCGTCAAATGCGCGCATGGTATGACCAAGGCTATAAACATTGGAAGATCGCGGTTAATTTATCTTCCGTACAGTTCAGCAATGACAATTTGATTGAACTCGTACAGTCGACCTTGAAGCGCAACAACTTGCCTGCCACTTGCCTGATGCTGGAAGTGACAGAATCAACAGCCATGCACAATGTAGAAGCCAGTCTGACGATACTGGAGAAACTGGTTAGTTTGGGTGTCGAAATTTCCATCGACGATTTTGGCACTGGTTATTCCAGCCTGCTGTATCTGAAGCGTTTGCCAGCAACCGAGTTGAAGATTGATCGCGGCTTCATCAGTGATCTTGCACATGGGACAGACGATGCTTCCATTGTTTCTGCCATCGTTGCATTAGGTCGCTCATTGAATCTGCGCATCGTTGCGGAAGGTGTAGAGACTGGGAAGCAGCAGGAATATCTGACCACACTGGGATGTGACACTTTGCAAGGTTATTTCATGGGACGCCCTGTAGGCTCTGAACAGTTCATGGCCGCCATCCATGCAGCCGAAGTTCTACAGGCAGATCAACGCTCAATGCCGAATCCAAATATCCAGGGCATGCAAGCTATCTGATCATTACTTGACGCAGTAAGCAAGAGCAAGCTGATCTGGCAATCGCGCACTGTAATGCCACGACTCATGCAAAAACATATATTGCGATAAATCCTGGCTCCGCCCGATATCGGCAGCGATCGCTTCAGGCAGAATAGGAATCCAGGCAACAATCGCTATCGCTGCCATTGTTGTAAAAAGAACGAGCGTAATGGCTGCCAGAAACAGATGGAAGATATGCGAATTATTTGCATGGCTCATACAGCCTCCATTTACAAATTAAGCCCGGATTGATTACGTACGCTACGCAAGAAGGGCTGACTATATGGTTGGCTATGACATGCAGTCTGTGCGCTTTCGCACTTAATCAGCCAACTTATTCTCCTGCACCAATATCGCTTAACGAGCACACAAACAAAAAGGCCTTGCTTCTCAGCAAGGCCTTTTTAACTTGAGATGAATCGTAGCAGTTACAACTGCGGATTCAATTTCTCAATTTTCGAGTGCAATTTATTCAGCGCAGAGATATAGGCTTTTGCCGATGCAACCACGATATCCAGATCAGCACCAACACCGTTCACGATACGTCCAGCTTTAGACAAACGCATCGTTACTTCGCCTTGCGACTCAGTACCAGTAGTGATGGCATTGACTGAGAACAACAGTAATTCAGCGCCGCTGGCGACTTTGGATTCAATCGCATTCACGATAGCATCGACAGGACCATTGCCCTCGCCTTTGCAGCTCTCTTCTTTACCATCTACTGTAAAGACAACATTCGCCGCAGGTTTAACACCAGTTGCTGATTGCTGCGACAAGGATACAAAACTGTAGTATTCCTTTTCGTGTGAATGCTGCTCATCAGACACCAAGGCCATGATGTCTTCATCGAAGATATCTGATTTGCGATCAGCCAATTCCTTGAAGCGCACGAAAGCTGCATCCATATCTGCCGCGGAATCCAGCGTAATACCCAATTCTTCCAAGCGTTGTTTGAATGCATTGCGTCCAGACAATTTACCCAGAACGATCTTGTTGGTCGCCCAGCCCACATCTTCGGCACGCATGATTTCATAGGTGTCACGCGCTTTCAGCACGCCATCTTGATGAATACCGGAAGCATGTGCAAATGCGTTCGCACCAACCACCGATTTATTCGGTTGCACGGCAAAGCCTGTGATCTGCGATACCAGTTTGGATGTTGGCACAATCTGCGTCGTATCGATACCGACTTCCAGATTGAAGTGATCCTTGCGAGTACGTACGGCCATGACGATTTCTTCCAGCGCGGTGTTACCGGCGCGCTCGCCCAAACCGTTGATCGTGCATTCGACCTGACGTGCGCCACCTATCATCACGCCAGCCAGCGAATTCGCTACCGCCATGCCAAGATCGTTGTGGCAGTGAACCGACCATACGGCCTTATCCGAGTTGGGAATACGTTCGCGCAAGGTCTTCAGCATATTGCCGTACAAACCTGGCACGCCGTAACCGACCGTATCGGCAAAATTGATTGTGGTCGCGCCTTCCTTGATGACTGCTTCAATCACGCGGCACAGAAAGTCTATATCCGAGCGGCTACCGTCTTCCGGGCTGAACTCCACATCGTCCGTAAAGTTACGTGCGTAACGCACTGCCATCTTGGCTTGCTCAAAGACTTGATCCGGCGTCATGCGCAGCTTCTTCTCCATGTGCAAAGGAGATGTCGCGAGGAAAGTATGAATACGCTTTCTTTCAGCTGGTGCCAGCGCTTCTGCCGCACGTGCAATATCCTTGTCATTGGCACGCGACAGAGAACAAATCGTCGCGTCCTTGATGATGCCGGAAATCGCATGTATGGATTCGAAATCACCTTGCGACGCCGCCGCAAAACCAGCTTCGATAATATCGACCTTCAAACGCTCCAGCTGTCTGGCAATACGGATTTTTTCATCCTTCGTCATCGATGCGCCGGGCGATTGTTCACCGTCACGCAAAGTCGTGTCAAAAATGATGAGTTTGTTTGATGGATTAGCAGACATGTTTTATTCCTTCGGAATTGCTCTGTTTAAATCGTTTTACTACCCTTCCGCAACAGCAAAAAGACGGAAGAGATATAACGTAATCAATGGTCGTCGTGCGGCTCAATTTCTGTTTGCACGATACTGCTCACCGGCTTGCCTTTGGCCATGCGCCAGAAATAGACACAGTAGCCCGACAAGCCATACAACACGAACAAACCGAACAGCACTTTAGGCGGATCGCTCGATACTGCTACGAAAGCCAGAACAATCAGGAAGATGCCTATGAACGGTACCGATTTACGGAAATTGATGTCCTTGAAGCTGTAGAACGGGACGTTCGTCACCATCGTCAGACCCGCATACAAGGTGATACCCCATGCGATCCAGCTCAGATCAGGTCCGGCAAAACCGAGGTCCTGCATCAGCCAGATGAAGCCGGCAACCAAAGCCGCCGCTGCCGGGCTAGGCAGGCCCTGGAAGTAACGTTTATCGACGACAGCAATATTGGTATTGAAGCGCGCCAGTCGCAAGGCACCGCCAGCGCAATAGACAAATGCCGCCAGCCAGCCGAGCTTACCCATGTCTTGCAAAGCCCAGACATACACCACCAAGGCCGGTGCAGCGCCAAAGGAAACCATGTCAGCCAGACTGTCGTATTGCGCGCCAAATTCACTCTGCGTATTCGTCAGGCGCGCCACGCGGCCATCCACTGCATCCAGCACCATCGCGGCAAAAATCGCGATCGCTGCATAATCAAATTTTTGGCTCATCGCCATCACGATGGCATAGAACCCGCAAAACAATCCTGCAGTCGTAAATGCATTCGGTAACAGATAGATACCGCGCCGACGCAAGGTTGCTCTCGGCATGGTGGTATCACCTAAATCCTGCTGCAGGATTTGGTTGCTGCGCGCAAGCCTTCCCAGCGGACGAACCTTGGTAAAAGGGGCTTTGCTATTTTTCGCTTTTCGACGATTGAAACTTGACATGCGAATCCCGTTTTCAGGTAGCTGTGGGGGTGGAAGATCAGGAGTCGTAGTGTATCAGACGGGCAATGCAACCGGCAGGCAGTGCTTGCAAACATGTCGTAAATCTTGCCCAAAACAAAGGCGGAAATGACAACGCCGCTGCATGAGCAAGCGGCGTATGAAGAGATTTTATGTTGCGGCACACCATCGGTGCCGTATTGAAGCAAATACGCCTCAATACGACATCAAACTTTTAACGAAATTTGACTTTGCCCACGACGCGCATGGTCAAGGTTGTTTCTCCCGGTTCAAAGCTAGGCTCTTCAACCGGGGCTGCATCTGCCGCCATCGCTGAGCGCATCATCATTTTTGGCGCAGCAGCTTCCTGTGCATAATTGCCGGAACCTTCAAAATCAACCGTATCCAGCACAGCATCTGAAGGATTACGGCCCATTGCACGTGCAATCGACGCGATGCGCTCAGTCAGATTTTTATATGTGGCATCGATGCGTTGTCCATCCAGTTTTTTGGCAGTGGCCTCGGTCAGACCGAATTGCAGACCACTCAATGCCAATACGCCTTGTGCAGTAGCGACTGTTTTTGGCAAAGCGCTCAGATTGGTGGTCTTTACCTCCAGATACTGGCCGACGCGCCAGCTGGTAGGTTGACGTACCTTATTGCTTTGACGTGGTTGATCTTCTGGGTAAACCGCATAAGTGTAATAGCCACGCGTCGTCAACAC
The DNA here is from genome assembly GCA_040390795.1 of Pseudomonadota bacterium. Lineage (GTDB taxonomy): Bacteria > Pseudomonadota > Gammaproteobacteria > Burkholderiales > Burkholderiaceae_D > Oxalicibacterium. The sequence continues at coordinate 7,139 of JAZJXV010000005.1, forward strand.
TGCTTGCGGATCTGCTTTTCTGACGATGTCCATGCCCTGCTTCATTTTTTGATTCACGCGCGAAGCGGCGGCTGATTTGTCCTTGTCCTGCTCTTCAACGAGCAAGGTCAGTTGCGCTTGGTCATTCGCATGTTTGACTTCACCGTAAGCAGGAACGACGACCAAGGTGCCGCTGGTTTGCATAGGTGTTTGTGCAAAAGATGTCGCGCTCGCGGCAACACAACTCAAGGCAAGGAAAAGATTTTTTAATCGTGACATTGGATATCTCCCAAAAACATAAAAGAAAGGCAAGCTGGCAGTTCGACAGTAAGCTTATTTGCTAAGTTCTTTCTGAATGGCAATCGTCACACTTTTTTACAAGATCGGTAAACGAAAAAAGCTGCGCCTGAGCGTAGCTTTTTATTGTATGCGGCTTTCAGTGAAAGCCGCATACCGTCGCATCGAGCAAGAATATTAGTTCTTGGTTTGATCGACCAGTTTGTTTTTAGCGACCCAAGGCACGTGAAGACTAAAAAAAGCCACGCTAGTGCGTGGCTTTTCGGCTGAGCGCGGTATGTGCTTGCAAGCACATACCGTTTGATGCCCGCAGATAGTTAAACCAAACTTAGTTTTTGGTTTGATCTACCAGTTTGTTTTTTGCAATCCAAGGCATCATGGCGCGCAGTTTTGCACCAACTTGTTCGATTTGATGCTCGGAATTCAAACGACGACGGGAGATCAGCGTAGGTGCCCCAGCCTTGTTTTCAAGGATGAAGCTCTTCGCGTATTCGCCGGTTTGAATGTCTTTCAGACATTGGCGCATTGCGTTTTTGGTGTCTTCGGTCACGATGCGTGGGCCGGTGACGTATTCGCCGTATTCTGCATTGTTCGAGATCGAGTAGTTCATGTTGGCGATGCCGCCTTCATAGATCAGATCGACGATCAATTTCAGTTCGTGCAAGCATTCGAAGTAAGCCATTTCCGGAGCGTAACCAGCTTCGGTCAATGTTTCGAAACCAGCTTTGATCAGTTCAACCGCGCCACCGCACAGAACAGCTTGTTCACCGAACAAATCGGTTTCTGTTTCTTCACGGAAGTTGGTTTCGATGATGCCGGCACGGCCGCCGCCGTTAGCCATTGCGTACGACAAAGCGATGTCGCGTGCGACGCCGGATTTGTCTTGGTACACAGCGATCAGGTGAGGAACACCGCCGCCTTGTGCATAAGTACCGCGCACTGTGTGGCCTGGTGCTTTAGGAGCAACCATGATTACGTCCAGATCGGCGCGTGGCACGACTTGACCGTAATGCACGTTGAAGCCGTGAGCGAATGCCAACACTGCGCCTTGTTTTGCGTGTGGAGCGATGTTTTCGTTGTAAACCTGCGCGATGTTTTCATCTGGCAGCAAGATCATGATGACATCAGCTGCTTTGACTGCATCGTTAACTTCAGCAACGTTCAGACCAGCTTTCGCTACTTTGTCCCATGAAGCGCCGCCTTTACGCAGACCGACTGTCACTTTGACGCCGGAATCGTTCAAGTTTTGCGCGTGTGCGTGGCCTTGCGAACCGTAACCGATGATGGCAACGTTTTTACCTTTGATCAGCGACAGATCACAATCTTTATCGTAGAAAACTTTCATGATGTTCCTAAATTGATGTTGTTGGTGTGAATGAACTACTTAAACTTTGAGTATGCGTTCGCCGCGACCGATACCGGAGCCGCCCGTACGGACAGTTTCCAGAATCGCCGTGCGATCGATCGAATCGATAAACGCGTCGAGCTTGGTTTTGTTACCGGTCAACTCGATGGTGTAAGTCTTGTCCGTGACGTCGATGATACGACCGCGGAAGATATCCGCAGTACGTTTCATTTCTTCACGTTCCTTGCCGACTGCACGTATCTTGATGAGCATGAGCTCACGTTCGATAAACGCACCTTCGGTCAGGTCGACTACTTTCACCACTTCGATCAAACGGTTCAAATGCTTGGTGATTTGCTCAATCACATCGTCCGAGCCGCTGGTGACAATAGTCATCCGCGACAAGGTTGCATCTTCGGTTGGGGCCACGGTCAACGTTTCAATGTTGTAACCACGCGCGGAGAACAGACCAACTACGCGCGACAAGGCACCCGCTTCATTTTCCAGTAAAACAGAAACGATATGGCGCATCACAGATCCTCCGAACCCAACAGCATTTCAGTCAAACCCTTACCTGTCTTGACCATAGGCCAGACGTTTTCGGTTTGATCTGTAATGAAATTCATGAATACCAAACGGTCTTTCATGTCGAACGCTTCTTTCAGTGCGCCATCGACATCAGCCGGATTTTCGATCTTCATACCGACGTGACCGTAAGACTCAACCAGCTTGTTAAAGTCTGGCAGAGAATCCATGTAGGACTCGGAATAACGCGAACCATATTCCAACTGCTGCCACTGACGAACCATACCGAGGAAGCGATTGTTCAACAGAATGATTTTCGGTGTCAGGTGATATTGCTTGCAGGTCGCCAATTCCTGGATACACATCTGAATCGATGCTTCGCCAGTAATACAGGCAACGGTCGCATCTGGATTCGCCATCTGCACGCCCATGGCGTACGGCAAACCAACACCCATGGTGCCCAAACCACCGGAATTGATCCAGCGACGTGGCTTATCGAACGGATAGTATTGTGCCGCCCACATTTGATGTTGACCGACGTCCGAGGTAATGAATGCATCACCTTTGGTGATGTCCCAGACTTTCTGAATCACTGATTGCGGCTTGATCACTTCGGTCGAGTCAGCAAACTTCAGGCAATCGCGCGCACGCCATTCATTGATCTGCTTCCACCATGCGGACAGCGCAACGCTGTTCGGCTTGGCTTCGGCGGCATCCAGTTGTGCCAGCAATTCAACCAACACTTCCTTGACGTTACCGACGATAGGAATATCGACTTTGACACGTTTCGAAATCGACGATGGATCGATATCGATGTGAATGATTTTGCGCGGGTTCGACGAAAAATGTTTTGGATTGCCGATCACACGGTCATCGAAGCGCGCACCGATCGCGATCATCACGTCGGAATGCTGCATAGCCATATTGGCTTCGTAAGTACCGTGCATACCAGGCATACCGACAAACTTGTCGCTCGATGCTTTGTACGCGCCCAAACCCATCAAGGTGTTGGTGCATGGGTAACCGAGTTTGTCGACCAGACGGTTCAGCTCTTCGGATGCATTGGCCAAGATCACGCCGCCGCCGGTATAAATCATCGGACGTTCGGCTTGCAGCAACAATTGCACCGCTTTGCGGATTTGACCGGAATGACCTTTGTCGACTGGTTTGTACGAGCGCATTTCAACTTCCTTCGGATATTCGAAGGTCGTCTTGTGCATCGTGATGTCTTTAGGGATGTCGATCAACACCGGACCTGGACGGCCAGTGGTGGCGATGTAGAAAGCCTTCTTCATCGTCGCCGCGAGATCTTTGACATCCTTGACGAGGAAATTGTGTTTGACGCATGGACGGGTAATCCCGACCGTATCGCATTCCTGGAAAGCATCCAGACCAATCGCGTGCGAAGGCACTTGACCGGAAATGATGATCATTGGAATGGAGTCCATATACGCAGTAGCCAAACCAGTGACAGCATTGGTTACACCTGGACCAGAGGTCACAAGGCAAACGCCGACTTTATTGGAACTACGGGAATATGCATCAGCAGCATGCACGGCAGCCTGTTCGTGGCGTACCAAGATATGCTGGAATTTGCTGTGGCTGAAGATCGCGTCGTAGATGTACAGCACTGCGCCACCAGGATAGCCGAACACATGTTCAACACCTTCTTCGGCCAGGCAACGTACGACGATTTCTGCGCCGGTGATTTCTTCACCGATTTTATTACTGTTAACTGCAGTAGTACTTGCGTCTGAGGTCATGCTAACGTCCTTTCAAGGTCCATTGGAAATTGATCGGATGCTCTCTCCTGATGAAACCGCTCAATGCGACAGTGCTTAGGCATTCCTTTTTTGTGCGGTCACGCCAATTCGTCACACATCTGTGAATGTGTTTCAAAAAGACGCTTAACGCGACTCGTTCAGCCAGAGGTTCTGCAGCAATATGCGAATTTCTCGCGCTTGTGGCGCGGGTTAGAGCAAACAGCTTTCAAATTTTTGAAGCGCGTCTTTTAACAAAGTTGCATTATGCGCAACATGCTAAAAGACCATGGGTACCCTTTGAGATGGTAAGGGGAACGATACGTTACTGCGTTGCACAATTCTGGTCAAGCTAAATTCCAGAAAAGCTGTTTGGAATCAACGATTTTGCGTAAAAAACACCCGCAAACGAGGCTTTTTTGCTAGCATGCCTGCAGTTTAAAAACGTGATGGTCGAATAATTGTTGAGACATCTCATCCCGAAACATCTTCGGCAGCGTTCTCTCGAATGCGCTGCATCCAATGGCAACTGATAAAGAACTTTCGGATTTTCTTGAAGATGTAGAACGCCGCGCTTTCAAGCAGGCGGTGTACGCAGTTCGCAAAGAAGAATCGGCGCTGGATATAGTCCAGGATGCCATGATCAAACTCGCTGAAAAATACGGTGACAAGCCGGCAGCTGAGTTACCCATGCTATTTCAGCGCATCTTGCAAAACACTATTCGCGATTATTTCCGCCGCGAAAAGGTCCGCTCCTCATGGATCAGCCTGTTCTCCAGCTTCGGCAACAAGCAGGAAGACCAGGAAAATTTCGATGCGATGGACATGATAGAGGCGGAGGAAGGCAGCTACGGTGCCGAGACCGGTTTGGGCAAGCTGGAGCGTAAGCAAGTACTCGAATTTATCGAGCATGAAGTACAAAATCTCCCCTCACGTCAACGAGAAGCCTTCCTGATGCGTTATTGGCAGGATCTGAACGTGGCAGAAACCGCCGCCATCATGGGATGCTCCGAAGGAAGTGTAAAAACACACTGCTCTCGCGCGACGCACGCTCTGGCCCAGGCGCTGAAAGCCAAAGGAATCTACTTATGAACACCAAAGACCTGAATCTCGCTTACAAATTGAGCCATGCGCTGGATGAAAGCTCCAACAATGTATCGGCAAAAACTGCCGAACGTCTGGCATCTGCGCGCAAGACAGCGTTATCACATAAAAAACAAGAGTCTAAGGCGACCGTATTCGTGCCGCAGGCTGCGCTCGCTGGCCATAGCAGCACGTCTTCACATAACAACCTCTGGGCCTGGTTAGGCCGTATGGGCTTAGCTGTACCGCTGGCCGCCTTGGTGTTTGGTTTGATAGGCATCTATCAATTTGAGCAACATCAGCAAATCATCGACTCGGCGTCCATCGATGCCGAAGTATTAACTGATGATTTGCCGCTGTCCGCTTATCTGGACCATGGTTTTGATGCATTTCTAGCAAAAGGGGATAAATAGGCATGAAGGTATGGACTTTTCCCCTGGATATACCGCATCTCGGGAAAATCGCTACATCCTTAGCAGTCTTGTCTCTTGCATACACTGGTGCAATACAGGCAATGCCGGCTGACGCACCTGCGCCACCAGTGCACGCACCTGCACTGGCTGTCGCTGTGCCTCCAGCCAAACCGACTGCCAAACCCACGTCTGCAGCTAAAACCAACGGCAACAAATCCGATTGGAACAAGTTAAGCCCTGCGCAAAAAACCGCTCTGGCGCCACTGGCTGGCGATTGGAACAAACTGGATTCCTTCCGCAGAGAAAAATGGCTGGAACTGGCTAATAGATTCACCACCATGTCGCCTAGCGATCAGGAACGCATGCAAGAACGCATGCGTGAATGGGTCAAGCTGACGCCTGACCAACGGCGTCTTGCCCGCGAAAACTATAACCGGGCAAAAAAACTCAACGCCGAACAAAAAACCAAGCAATGGGAAGAGTATCAACAACTCTCCGATGAAAAGAAAAAACAGTTGGCTGAAACCTCGCCACCCAAAAAACGCATAGTGAATCCACCGCGCCCACCTATCGGCAAGAATGCTGCGCAAGCAAAAGTAATATCAAAACCGATACCGACAAAACAACCGTTGCCGCGTGCAGAAGCGATTCAGCCATCTTTGCCTATATCAACGCCTATACAAGCGCCAGCTCCGACTCCTTCTCCTGCGCCTTGATTCTGACTCCATGCAATGCAATTGAATAATTCAGATACGCCTACAATCAAACGCCGTTTGACCACCATGATTTATGAAGGCGTGCTGTTATTTGGCGTCGTGGCAATTGCTGGCTTATTGTTTTCAACGATTTTTCAACAACGCAATGCCCTCTATCTGCGGCATGCCTTGCAGTACTGGCTGTTTTTTGTAGTAGGCGCTTATTTCGTCTGGTTCTGGATACACAGTGGCCAAACCTTGCCTATGAAAACATGGCGCATCCGCCTCGTCACAATAGATGGCTATCCATTGAGCTTTAAACACGCTGTAGCACGTTATTTCCTTGCATGGCTATGGTTCTTGCCTGGGCTGGCAATCGCATGGGCACTGGACGCCAAAATGTGGACTGCGGTTGCCATTGTTCTTGCCAATGTCACCGCCTGGTCCCTCGCCGCCTATATCCATCCTAGTCGACAGTTTTTACATGATCGGATCGCAGGTACCAAACTGATCCAAGTCAGCAAAGCCCAATAAGAAATACCATGAACGCCAGCAATATTGCTGGCGTGCTTCCATCACTGCTCTTCGCTTCGCCGTTATCTCCCTCGTCATAAATAAAAATGTGAATCTTGCCCATTCACTGTAGTCCAAGTGGTATGTTGATTATTACAACTATAATTGCTTGTAACTTCAGTATTCATCTTGATCGACGGGCCATGCCTGACATGGCATTTTTGTTTAACCAAAAAGCGGAGAAGTCACATGGTAAAGAAACTGAAAAAAACAACTAAATCTGGAAGCAAACAATTGACTGACGGCGTACATGCCTCAGCCCAGCAAATCTGGCAAGCAGGTCTGGAAGCCTTTGCAAAGACGCAGCAAGAAGGCGAAAAAGTACTCGCCAAACTGGCAAAAAAAGGCAGCAGCCTGCACAAGCGCACGCGAAAAATCGCTGAAAATAAAGTGGCTGATGTCTCGGATGGTTTGCTCAAGCTCAGTAATAACGTAGGCAAACAAGCGTCCAGCTCATGGGACAAACTGGAACAGTTGATCGAAAACACAGTAGCTAACTCCCTCAATCATTTTGGCGTCTCAACCAAAAAAGAACTGGAAGCATTGCATAAGCGCATCGATACATTGACCAAAAAAGGCGCTGCAGCCGTTGGTGCAAAAAAACCGACGACGAAAAAAACAGCTGGCAAAAAAGTGGCTGCCAAGAAAACCGTGGCAAAGAAAGCCGTAGCGAAAAAGGTAGCGGCCAAACCAGCAGCAAAAAAGGCTCCAGCTAAGAAAGCACCGGCCAAAAAAGCCGCAGCGAAAAAACCTGCTGCTCGCAAAACTGCAGTAAAAACTGCTTAACGTTTCATCCTGACTAATATCTCGTACCGCAGGGTTTGCGCCTAGCGCAAACCCGTCCTCTACAGCATCACAATACCCATTCCTTACTTCTGCTTCGAAAATGAAATCTCTTTGTGTTTATTGCGGCTCTTCCTATGGAGCCAAACCGGTGTACGCCGAAGCTGCGTGCACGCTGGCAAAAGAAATGGTCGATCGTCAGATCGCACTAGTATACGGCGGCGGTAACGTCGGCTTGATGGGCACCATCGCCAATGAAATCCTGCGTTTAGGCGGCGAAGCAACCGGTGTGATCCCGCAAGCCTTGATGGACAAGGAAGTCGGACACACGCAATTAACCCATTTGCACGTCGTTAAAGACATGCATGAGCGCAAAGCCATGATGGCGGAGCTGTCGGATGGATTTGTTGCGATGCCTGGCGGGATAGGCACGCTGGAAGAACTATTTGAAATTCTCACCTGGTCACAGCTCGGCTTTCATGAAAAACCGATAGGTGTCTTGAACGTAGATGGTTTCTACGACGGACTGATCGCGTTCTTGCAAAACCAGGTCGCGCAAGGTTTTGTCAAAGCCAATCAAGCCGAATTGATGATGCATGAGAAAAATGCATCGGAACTTTTATATCGCTTGCAGAATTTTGTGCCGCAACCAAGTACCAAAGTACTGGATGCGCTCGCTGCCAAGACTTTATTGCCTTAGGAACGAGCGCCTACCAAGATTTAAGCGACGTCCAAGGCCTGGCGGAAATCTTCCACCAGATCGACCGTATCTTCTATCCCTATCGAAACGCGTATCAGCGATTCTGCAATTCCCATGCTGGCGCGACGCTCCGCACCCATTTCATAAAAAATGGTGTGCGCGACCGGAATCACCAGTGTGCGGGTATCGCCCAGATTGCTGGCCGACACACCCAATTGCAGGCGATTCAGATAATCGAAGCAATCGATACCTTCCTTCAACTCGAAGCTGAACAAGCTGCCGTAGGCACGGAACAATTCCGTCGAGATCGCGTGTTGTGGATGCGATTTCAAACCCGGGTAATACACGGCTGCCACACGCTCATCAGCTTCCAGCATCTGCGCTACTGCCAGTGCATTCGCACATTCCCTATCCAGGCGCAACGCCATCGTTTCAGCACCAACTGCCAGATGATGTGCTGCTTCCGGCCCTAATGAACCACCAAAATCGCGCAAGGCTTTGGCACGTATTTGCGCCATGCCCCATTGCGCTGTTGGATAACGTTTATAGGTTTCCAGAATATTCGGAAAACGTGACCAGTCATACAAGCCCGTATCCGTCAGGCTGCCACCCAGTGCATTACCGTGACCGCCTATCGATTTGGTCAGCGCATTGATGACGATGCTGGCACCAACCGCCTTCGGACGGAATAAATACGGCGAAGTCATCGTGTTATCGACGATATAGACAATACCGCGCTCCGCGCATAACTTGCCGATACGCGCCAGATCCGCAACCTGCGTACGCGGATTGGCTATGGTTTCAACGAAGACGATGCGTGTATTTGGCTGGATCGCGACCTCAACGTTCTTGACGTCGGTCGCGTCGACCATCGCGATCTGTACGCCCTGCCCGCCTACGGTTTGCCACAAGCTATTGGTATTGCCGAACAGAAAAGCCGACGAAACAACATGATCGCCTTCGCGCAACAGAGCCTGCACCACAGCACCAATCGCAGCCATGCCGGTAGCGAAGCAGATCGTCGACAAGCCATCTTCCATCTTGTTGACTTTGTCTTCCAGCGCAGCAACTGTTGGATTGCCTTGTCGGCCGTAGCGATAGCCGGGCTGTTTGCCCTGGAATACGGTCGCCAGCTCGCGTGCATCGTTATAGCCGAAGGTGACAGAGGTATGGATAGGTTTGTGCAGCGAACCATGCTCAATCGCTTTTTGGCGATCGCTGTGCAAAGTAGTCGTGGTAAAGCCGTATTTTTTGGTGTCAGTCATGGTGGCCCAGAAAAAATGCCTGAACGCACACTTGCGTGTACAGATCAGGCATGGCTACAGCGTCAATTAAATTAAACTTAATCGACCTGTGCCAGATTCAAATTCAATTGCGAACGCACAGCGTCGTCCACTTCCGGTTTCGGATTATTACGAGCAAATTCAATACGGTCCAGATAATCGCGCGAAATATCGCCAGTCACATAGATACCGTCAAAGCATGAAGCTTCCAGGCTCTTCAAGGCTGGATTGATATCGGAGATGGAACTTTTCAATGCTTCGATGTCTTGATAAATCAAGGCATCAGCGGTAATTTCGCGGCAGACTTCTTCCGTAGTGCGACCGTAAGCGATCAATTCAGCACGCGTAGGCATATCGATGCCATACACGTTCGGGAATTTAACTGGTGGTGCTGCAGAAGCGAAAATCACTTTCTTCGCACCAGCTTCACGCGCCATTTGCACGATCTCACGGCTGGTAGTACCGCGCACGATAGAGTCATCGACCAGCAATACGTTTTTGCCTTTGAACTCGGAGCCAATGGCATTGAGTTTTTGACGCACTGATTTGCTGCGGATTGCTTGTCCCGGCATCAAGAAGGTACGACCGATATAACGGTTCTTGATGAAACCTTCGCGGTATTCGATATTGAGTTTATGCGCCAATTCCATGGCAGCTGGACGCGATGAATCCGGAATCGGCATCACCACATCGATATCGCCCAAAGGCATTTCACGTTTGATTTTATCAGCCAGGTACTCACCCATTTTCAGGCGTGTTGCATAAACCGAAGCGCCATCGATGATGGAATCAGGACGTGCGAAATAAACGAACTCAAACGCGCATGGATTCAGCGTAGGATTTTCAGCACATTGCTGGTTGTAAAGCTTGCCATCGATATCGATGAAAATCGCTTCGCCCGGCAATACATCGCGCAGGAAACGGAAACCCAAACCTTCGAGCGCCACTGATTCGCTCGCGACCAGATATTCCGTACCTTTATCGGTTTCATTGAAGCCGATGCACAAAGGACGAATGCCGAACGGATCGCGGAATGCCAGCAAACCATAGCCAGCGATTTGCGCAGTTACTGCATACGAACCACGTACACGTTTGTGCACCATCGCTACTGCTTTGAAAATCGCAGCAGGATCGAGCGAGTAACCGGTCGTCGCTTGCTGGATTTCATGTGCCAAAACGTTCAACAGAACTTCCGAATCGGAAGTGGTGTTGATGTGGCGACGATCATTTTTGAACATCTCGATTTTGAGCTGTTCCCAGTTCGTCAGATTACCGTTGTGCGCCATGATGATGCCGAACGGTGCATTGACGTAAAACGGTTGCGCTTCGTCTGCGCTGGATGAACCAGCGGTTGGGTAACGGACTTGGCCTACGCCCGAATTTCCGAACAGCGAACGCATATTGCGAGTGCGGAACACATCCCGTACCAGACCGTTTGCTTTGTGCATACTGAATGTATTGCCGTTATCGGTTGCGATACCGGCAGCATCCTGACCGCGATGCTGCAAGAGCAGCAGCGCGTCATAAATCAATTGATTTACAGGGGTGTGAGAAACAACGCCAACAATGCCACACATGGTGGACTCCTCAACTAGAACAAATTAAAACTGCGAGTTCATCCAATACGAATCGGATGAATCAAAACTGTATATGCCGAACAAAGTCGCCCGGTAGGAAAGGAATGACAGTACGCGCGGTAGTTTCTGCCAACGGACTGAACAATGCTTCTTTCCAAAAATTCTGTTCGGGTATCGCCGTCATGCCGCATAAAAGTACAGCTGCCAGCACAATTACCAAACCACGCGCCAAACCGAACAAACCACCCAAGCCACGATCCACCAGGGTTAATCCGGTTGCCTTGACTACTTCATTCAACGCCATTGTCAGCAAGCCCATCAGGATGCGCACACCGATGAACAAGGCAATAAATCCTACTATCAAGCGTGTCGTGTTGCCTGGCAGCATATCCGGCAATAGTGCTGCCAGCTCCTCGCCGTATGCGTTGGCAACCACAAACGCCACTATCCAGCTCAACAGGGACAGAATTTCTTTGACTAATCCCCGCAAGGTACTGATCACGATAGAACAGATCAGTACAAATAAAACCAGATAATCAAAAATCGTCACAGGCGATCTGCTTTAACACCCGACTGCACGTCAGGCCGGGAACGATTTACCGCTCAAACCGAGCTTGATCAGTTTGGCGCGCGTTTTCTCGGCTTCTGCTTCGTTCGCGAATGGACCTATGCGTACACGAATGCGCTCACCTGACGCTGTTGCCACTTTCTGCGTATATGACTTCAAACCTGCTGCATGCAGCTTTTTCTGCAATTCATTGACCTTGTCCTGCGATGCCAACGCTGCGACCTGCAAAACCACTTTTCCGGTCGTATGAGGAGCGGCTGAAGCAACTGGTTTTCCTTCCAAAATCGCACGGGCACGCGCTGCATCATCGGATTTACTTACCGTTGGAGCATGCGTAGTTGCTTTTGGTTCGGAAGACTCCGGTTTTGCTACAGCAACCTGCGGTTTTTTCTCCGGTTCAGCTACTTTGACATCAGCTTTCGGCGTCTCGACTTTAGTCACTTCGGCTGGTGCCGTTGGCGTAGGCTCGATAATCTCTTCTTCCGCGCTCAGCGCATTGCTTGCTGCTGCTTCGCTGCTTGCTTTCGGTACCAAGCCCGATTTTGCTTGCGCGGCTGGTGCCGGCGTATCTTTGGATGGAATTTGAATATTGATATCGTCAGCCAAAGGCTTAGGCTCGGAATCCAGAATCATCGGCAAACCGATGATGGCCGCCAGTACCAAGGCAACGGCACCAACCAGACGTCGACGCGCACGTTTCTTTTCTGGCAAGACCGGATCGACCGGCGCTTCGCGTTTGTTACCCTGTCCGCGCTTGCTGCGCGTACTTGGTTTTTCCTCGTCAGCCTGCGAATAAAAATCGCTCTTGCCGACCGATGATTCCTGCTGATTTTTACGAAAAAACGAGAACAAGCCCATACGATGTAGTGTGAAGTTCGTCAGTGATGTTCGGAGTTACGGAATTCCATGACGCCAGCAACTGTCAGGAAGGATCCGAAAACCGCAATTCTATCATTCTCCCCCGCTCGGCTGAGTGCATTTGCAAAAGCTTCTGCAGGCGAAGTGAATGTTTGGATGCTGCGTTCGGTATCTGTTGCGCTTGGCTCTTCACCATAAGCATGCAATAGCTTTTCCTTGATCTCAGTTGCCGTTGCGGCACGCGGCAGCGGCAAATCAGTGACGCACCAGTGGTCAATGCGCCCTTTCAGGTGAGCAATCACGCCGTCGATATCCTTGTCCTGCATCGCGCCAAAAACCGCGTAGGTATAGGGATGAAAGCTCATATTATCGAGATTCTGTGCCAGCGTCGCGGCGGCATGCGGATTATGCGCCACATCCAGAATGATCACAGGACGGCCCGGCAAGACCTGGAAACGGCCCGGCAGATCGACTACGGCCAAGCCTGTACGCACTTCTTGCGCACCGACTGGTAGACGCAAGCGCAAGGCTTCCAGCGCCGCCAAAACGGATGAGGCGTTCAGCAACTGGTTCGCGCCACGCAAGCTTGGATAACCCAGCGAGTTGCGACGATGGCCGCGTCCGCTGAAGTTCCACTGCTGCTTGTCACCTGAATAATTGAAATCACGGTTGAACAGCCATAAATCGGCACCGATTTTCTCAGCATGTTCGACTAAGGATGCAGGAGGTACCGGATCGCCGCAAATCGCGGTTTTGCCAGAGCGGAAAATACCTGCTTTCTCGAAACCGATTTTTTCGCGTGTATCGCCTAGATATTCCGTGTGATCGATATCGACACTGGTCACGATAGACACATCCGCATCCAGCACATTGACCGCATCCAGACGACCACCCAGACCCACTTCAAAAATCACGGCATCCAGCTTGGTATCGGCAAACAACTGCATCGCTGCCAGCGTAGTGAATTCAAAATACGACAAAGATACATCTGCGCGCACCGCATCAAGCTTATCGAAAGCGGCGATTAACTCTGCATCGCCCACCGACTGACCGTTGATGCGCATGCGCTCATTGAAATGCAGCAAATGCGGCGAAGTATATAAACCAACACGATAACCGGCGCGCAACAGTATCGATTCCAGCATGGCGCAAGTTGAACCCTTGCCATTGGTACCACCGACAATAATCACCGGGCACGCGAACTGGATCGCCATCGCGTCTTTAACCTGTCGTACACGATCCAAACCCATATCGATGGCTTTCGGATGCATTGTTTCCAGGCGGGCAAGCCAATCAGCTAAGGTTATTGGATGGTTTTCCATGCAAATTGATCGTATTGATTAACTGTAGAGAAACAGTATGTGACGGCGAAACCGCAAATAAAAAGCCCGAACCACACAAGGTTCGGGCTTCTGTATCGAGACCGAATAATCAGGCTAGAACTTCAGCCGCCTGATTTTGCAATAATGCCAACAGACGCGCGATTTCTTCACGCATTTTGCGACGATCGACAATCATGTCGACTGCGCCTTTGGTCACGAGGAACTCAGCGCGCTGGAAGCCTTCTGGCAATTTTTCACGCACGGTGTTCTCGATCACGCGCGGACCGGCAAAACCGATCAGAGCTTTTGGCTCCGCAATCACGACGTCGCCCATGAAGGCGAAGGAAGCGGAAACACCACCCATGGTTGGATCAGTCAGCACCGAAATAAACGGCAATTTCTTTTCCGACAACTTGGTCAGCATCGAAGTTGTTTTTGCCATTTGCATCAATGACAACAAACCTTCTTGCATACGTGCACCACCGGTAGCGGTAATGCAGATAAACGGTACTTTTTGCTCCAGCGCGGTTTGCGCGCCACGGGCAAAACGCTCACCAACGACCGAACCCATGGAACCACCCATGAATTCAAACTCAAAGCAGGCCACAACGACCGGCAAGCTCATGATCGAGCCACCAAGTACGATCAGCGCATCGGTTTCGCCAGTGGCTTCCAGCGCCGATTTCAGGCGATCTGGGTACTTTTTGCTGTCTTTGAATTTAAGTGTATCAACTGGCAACACTTCCTGGCCGATGTCGTAACGACCGCCTGCATCCAGCAGAGCGTCGAGGCGATCACGTGCGCGTATGCGCATGTGGTGATCACATTTAGGACAAACGTGGATATTTGACTCCAGATCCGTACGGTACAAGACCGACTCACAGGATGGGCATTTGACCCACAAACCTTCAGGTATCGATTTGCGTTGTGCAGCGTCGGAACGCTGAATACGTGGGGGAAGTAACTTTTCTAGCCAACTCATCGTGACCTCTTTCAATTTTGTACTGGCCGAATTGTACCGTTTGCACGGCAATTCGCCACAATTACGTGTAGGGCAGTATTTTACTTGCCTAACAGGACATTTTCACCTTATTCGTCTAAAGCTTTGCGGATGCCGGCAATAAACGTTTGCACTCTTTCAACAGCTTGCTCACGCGGACTGTTTTCCAATTCCTGGATAATCCGGCTGCCGATGACAACTGCATCGGACACCGCTGCCACTGCCTTGGCGGTTGCAGCATCGCGGATGCCGAAGCCGACGCCGATAGGCAACTTCACATATTTACGGATCGCCGCGATACGTTCCGCGACTTCTTTGGTATCGATATTGCCCGCACCTGTGACACCTTTCAGCGAGACGTAATAGCTAAAACCGCTACCAAATTGCGCAACCTGCTGAATACGTTCTTCAGTCGAAGTCGGCGACAACAGGAAGATAGGATCCATGTCATTCGCCTTCAACGTAGCGGCGAACTCCTCACATTCTTCCGGTGGGTAATCTACGACGATAGTGCCATCCACACCTGCTGCCTTGGCTGCCAGAACAAATTTGGTTTGCCCCATGCGTTCGATCGGATTGGCGTAACCCATCAAGACAACCGGCGTAGTGCTATTGGTCTTGCGGAATTCGCTAACGAAACCAAGCACATCATGCATGCTGACATTGAACTTAAGCGCACGCTCGCAAGCGCGTTGAATCACAGGACCTTCTGCCATTGGATCGGAAAAAGGCACGCCTAATTCGAGAATATCAGCGCCGCCTGCAACCAGCGCATGCATCAAAGGCACGGTCAATTCCGGTGCCGGATCGCCTGCGGTGATGAAAGGAATCAGACCTTTTTTGTTCTTTGCCGCCAATGCAGCCAAAG
The DNA here is from genome assembly GCA_040390795.1 of Pseudomonadota bacterium. GTDB lineage: Bacteria > Pseudomonadota > Gammaproteobacteria > Burkholderiales > Burkholderiaceae_D > Oxalicibacterium. The sequence goes on from JAZJXV010000005.1 coordinate 22,768, forward strand.
TGGATTGAATTCTGGACATGAAGATACTTTATAAATTTTCTAAGCTACGTTTAGCTGAGTACATTTCAATCTACTGAAAATCACTTCTATGCCCTTGAGCACAAGAAGCGATTTTCTCGTCGCGCAAGATCAATCGAATTTCAAACCCATGCGCTGCGCTACCGTATGCATATCCTTGTCGCCGCGACCGGAGAGATTAGCCAGCACGACCTTGTCTTTCGGCAAGGTGGCTGCCAATTTGGCTGCATAGCTCAAAGCATGACTTGATTCCAGCGCCGGAATGATGCCTTCGATATGGCAGCAATCGTGAAAAGCCTGCAGCGCTTCTTCGTCAGTAATCGATACATACTGCGCGCGGCCTGAATCCTTCAGCCATGCGTGTTCCGGTCCGACACCCGGATAATCAAGACCGGCAGAAATCGAATGCGTCTCGATGATTTGACCATTTTCATCTTGCAGCAAATAGGTACGATTGCCGTGCAACACACCAGGTGAACCAGCGGTCAACGATGCGGAATGCTTGCCTGTTTCCAGTCCTTCACCAGCGGCTTCTACACCCACCAATTGCACATTCTTGTGTTCGATGTATGGGTAAAAAATTCCCATTGCGTTCGAGCCACCACCGATACAAGCCACCACGTAGTCAGGCTGACGACTGGTCATTTCCGGCATTTGTTCTATACACTCGTTGCCGATGACCGACTGGAAGTCGCGCACCATCATCGGGTACGGATGCGGGCCAGCCACCGTACCGATGATGTAGAAGGTGTTTTCGATATTCGTCACCCAGTCGCGCATCGCTTCGTTCAACGCATCCTTCAGCGTTTTGGAACCGGATTCAACTGGTACCACTGTCGCACCGAGCAGCTTCATGCGATAGACGTTTTGCGCCTGACGCTTGACGTCTTCGCTCCCCATGTAGACCACGCATTCCAGACCAAAACGTGCACAGATCGTCGCTGTCGCCACACCATGCTGACCAGCACCGGTTTCCGCGATGATGCGCTTCTTGCCCATGCGACGTGCCAGCAATGCCTGGCCAATAACGTTATTGATCTTGTGCGCGCCGGTGTGATTCAAGTCTTCACGCTTGAAGTAAATCTGCGCGCCGCCCATTTGTTCGGACCAGCGTTTGGCGTGATAAATCGGGCTTGGGCGACCGACAAAATGCTTCAGGTCGTAATGGAATTCTGCGAGGAAGGCTGGGTCTTTGCTGTAATGCGCGTACGCCTCTTTCAGCTCGGCCAGCGCTTGACTCAAAGTTTCGGCAACAAAGCTGCCGCCGTATTGCCCGAAGTGACCTTTGGCATCCGGCAAATTGTATGGTGCAGTCTGATGCAAAGCGCTTTCCGCAATTGCTTGTCGCTCGGCAAAACTGCCCAGCACGTCTAATTCTTTCATGGCTTTTCTCTTTGCTATTTTGTCTGATCCGGTGCGGCGGCATCTGCCGCTCGCACCGCGGCGATGAAGGCGCGTATTTTTGCTGCGTCCTTGATGCCCTTGTCTTGCTCGACACCACTGCTGATGTCGACAGCGTAGGGACGGACGCGTAGAACCGCGTCAGTCGCGTTTTGTGCGCTCAAGCCACCACTTAAAACGACCCGAGGCGCGATGTTTTCGGGAATGAGAGACCAATCGAAGACCTTTCCGCTGCCGCCATAGCTGTCTACAAAGGTATCCAGCAGCAAGCCGGTGAACAATGTGCTGGCGGCGCGATAATCAGACTCGTATTTTAGCAAATCGGCTGCCTGCATATCTGCTTTTACGCGAATTGCACGTATGAAGGGGCGATTCACTGCACTGGCGATGGCAGCACAATCGGCCACTGTTTCATCACCATGGAATTGCAACAGGGAAATAGGCGCCTGCGCGACTACCGCCTGCACCTCTTCTACCGTCGCATTTACGAACAAACCGACCGCGCTGACAAAAGGTGGAATCTGTGCAATCAAACGCCCCGCCGCGACCGCATCTATGAAGCGCGGGCTCTTCGGATAGAACACAAAACCGACCGCATCTGCGCCAGCCTCAATCGCGCTGTGCACATCTTGAGGGCGTGTAAGGCCGCATATTTTGATTCGGGTGCGATGTGTCATTGTTGATATGTCATTATTCAATTAAAAATTGGTTGGCATAGCGGCATCAGTGCCGTTGTCACGACCACAAGAAGTTCTGCACATCCAGCTGCGGCAAGGCCCATTTTGGATCGTAATCGATTTTGGCCAAATACAATCCGTCCGGCATAAAAGTCGGTGCCGCGAACTTGCGCTCGCGCCCATCCAACAATTCCTTCAGCCATTCCGGCTGTTGCGAACCATTACCGACATAAATGAGGGAACCGACAATATTACGCACCATGTGATGCAGGAATGCATTCGCATGCAGGGTAAACATGATCAGGTCGCCACGCTGCTCTATCTTGATCGAATACATGCTTTTAACCGGCGATTTCGCCTGACATTGCACGGAGCGAAAAGTCGAAAAATCGTGCTCACCCAACAAATGTACGGCCGCCTCACGCATGCGTTCGACATCCAGCTTGCGAAATACCCATCCAGCTTTGCCTTCCAACAGCGGTGAACGCACCGGATTGTTGTACAGCATGTATTGGTACATACGCGAGCGTGCGCTAAAACGTGCATGAAAATTATCCTGAGCGTCCGGATCGTGAGCAACCTCAGTTGCCCAGCGTATTGCAATCGAAGGCGGCAAAAAGGTGTTCACGCCTCGTACCCAGGACGACATATCGCGCTCCAGCGTAGTATCGAAATGCACTACCTGCTCCAGCCCATGCACACCAGCATCAGTGCGACCAGCACAGACGGTAGAGATGTTTTGCAGAGTAAATTTATTCAGGGCGAATTCCAGCCTGTCCTGCACGGTCAAGCCGTTCAGCTGTGTCTGCCAGCCCTGCCACGGCGTACCGTCATACTGCACGCCAAGCACGATGCGTTTGGATTCGCCATTCATGGTGAGAATTTACCGGAAAAATCAAAACTGAAATGAAAACGGGCGCAAGCATAGCATTGCGCCCGTCGATCAACCATATTTAGTACGTCAGGAAAGCTTGCTGAGCAGATGCTTCGCTTTCTCTGATTGTTCGCCATTGCCACCTTTGACAACCTCTTCCAGCAGCTCGCGCGCACCTTCCTTGTCGCCAATTTCCTGATAGGCAATCGCCAGATCAAGCTTGGTCGCCATTTCGGCATTGCTGGAATAACTCTCTTCATCACCCAAGCTATCCAAGGCTGGCAAGGCTTCCACTTCATGTGCAGGCGACGGTTCTTGCGGATCCAATTCAAGCGCGATATCGGAGAGATCAAACTCAGGCAATGCAGTCGGCGTTGTAGCGCTATGCAAATGAGCTGCATCCTGCTCAGGGAAATCCAGATCAATATCTTCCGGCAGCAGAATTTCAGGTGCTGGCGTAAAGGCCAGTGTGTTCGATTCTTTTTCTTCTTCGAAGAAGGAAAGGCCCGTATCTTCTTTTGCCGCAGGTGTTACAGATTGATCACCCAGGAAATCGAAATCAATGGCAGCAACATCTTCCGGCAAATCAGTTTGCGCCGAAACATCTGCGCCTGATTTTTTGATCGGGCTTTCGATATCCAAACCTTCCAGATCGAAATCCAGATCTTCCACAAGAGCCTTAGGCTCTACTTCTGGCATTAATGTTTCTTGCTGCGACGCTTCTTCAGCCGAAGAATTGCTGCTCTCGAAATAAGCTGCGGTTCCCAATGCTGCTGCCGCAGCAGTGACTGGCGCAATCGCATTCAGACCCTCATGCTCATTCAGCCGCTGTGTCGGTGCAGTCAATGCGGATGCTTTCGCAGCGACTTCTTCTGGCAGCGCGCCATTGGCATACAGAGGATTGCTTGGATCAAGGATCAGACCAAGCGTAGCGGCTTGCGCCCACTCATCGCCCTCGCCTTTGGTCATGCTGTACAACTCGCTGGCCAGGATTTCAAACGAGCGAACATCGTTGCGACTAGAGTAGATTTCCAGCAATTTAACGCGTACCGCGTGACGATCAGGCTGATTGCGCAGCGCCTCTTTCAGGATTTCTTCTGCCTGCGCATCACGACCATAAGCGATATAAACATCTGCCTCGGCAATCGGGTCAACTTCGTTGGTATCCAACTGGCTCGCAGAAGGAACAAAGTTGGAATTGAATACGCTGTTATTGGTATCAACGCTCTGACCACCAGTCGAACCAAACAGGGAATTCGTTTTCAGACTGGAATCCGTGATGCTGTCTTCAAACGATTTTGGCGCTTGCTTGCGACGACGGGAGCTATAGATTCCCAAACCGGCGAGTAATGCCAGCAATGCAGCCGCACCCGGCAAGAACATCGCATTATTCGTCAAATCTTCGAAGAAGCTAGGCTGCGGTGGTGGCGGTGGGACAACGACTGGTTTTGGCTTAACGACAGCAACTGGAGGAACAACGGCCGGCTCGACTGCTGCAGGTGCATCAGGCTTCACTTCCACTGCTGGTGGCGTCACTGCCGCTGTCGCTGCATCAGGCGTCGCTGCAACCGGTTCAGCTGGAGTAACTGCTGCAGGCGCTGGTGTCGCTACAGGTGCAACTTTCGTTGCTGCTTCTGCTTGTTTCTGTTGTGCCGCTAAATCCTTGTTTTTGATTTCAAGAATTTGTTGCAACTCATTGACGTTCTTTTCAAGCTCTTTGACGCGTGCGTTGGCATCAGCTATCGCTTTGTCTTTTGCGATCAGCTCTTCAGCGCCGGCCTGATTGACCAGCTTGTCGGAAGCTGCCGTCGATGCGGCACCTGACTTCGACAGTTTCAGCTTGTCTTTGGATTCTGCTGCTGCAGTCGAATCTTCTTGAATACGCGTAGAAATTTTGCCGCCAGCAGTTTGCTTGACGTCATCCGATTTTTTCGCAGCGGCGGTGGCGACTTGTCCAGCCAGCTTGTTGCGATAAGCATTGAAGTCAGCAGCTTGCGCAATGACTACGCCTTTTGCTTCGGATTGCTTGATCCCTTGCGCAGTATCTGCCTCTGGCACAGACAGAATATGCCCGGCACGCAAGCGATTCATATTCTTGTCGATAAAGGCTTCAGGATTGGCGCGATAGAGTGCAACCAGCATTTGATCGAGCGATACGCCACTTGGCCGATATTGCCCCGCAATTTTTGCCAGCGTATCGCCTTTTTTTACAACGTATTCGTCTGTCGGCGCTGCCTCTGGTTTAGGTGCTGCCACGGCGCGCTGTGGCTTGGCAGCTGCACGCGGTGCCGGATTTTCGCGAATCGGTGCTACTACAGGCTCAGGCTTGCTTTCTGGCTGCTGCCTTGCAACTGGCGGCAATGGTTGAGCAATAACGATAGGTGCGACCTGTGCTGGCTGCGCAGAGCGCATTTCCGGCGGATCCAGCAAGAAAGTGTATTCGCGGACTAAACGGCCATTGTTACCACCCAGCTCCAGCAGCATGTCGACGAATGGCTCGTTGATTGGCTGCGTCGAAGTGACGCGCACAACCGGCTGACCACCACGTTGCTCGACTGCGAAACGCAGTGAGAACAAGCTTGGATTGAATTCAATATTGGCTTGACGGAAAGCATCGGCCGAAGCGAGTTTGGGAGCCAGAGAGGCAAGCTCATCAGGCGACACCGAGGTTAACTCAATCTCAGCCCGCAATGGCTGGCCCAGTGACGACATGACAGTCAGTTTTCCCAAACCTGCTGCATACGTATTCGATAACACGACAGCGGAGATGACCGCAGCACTCAGTGTTTTCAGTTTGAACAAGGGAAATCTAGAGCTGGGATTTGACCGCATTTTGAGTGGCATGGAGAGTATTCCGTTGGCGTACGTTGAGGACCACAAGCAACGCTTATCTATCGTTTTTCTGAGAACTTTCACCATAGCATCATGGACTTACGTGCGCAAGCGCAACCATCTTGGCAACTAATTTAAAACCCGCCAATCACCCATTTAACAAGGTGATTTGGCGGGTTTATGTTGCGATCTGACAACGATAATGACGTATTACTTACCCAAAATGATGCGCAACATGCGACGCAACGGCTCTGCCGCGCCCCACAGCAATTGATCGCCGATCACAAAGGCCGAGATGTATTCAGGACCTTGATTCAGCTTGCGTACACGACCAACGCCAATTTCCAGACCACCAGTGATAGCAGCCGGAGTCAATTCCTTGACCGTTACAGCGCGCTCATTCGGCACCCATTTGACCCATGGATTGGCGGAACGGATGATGGATTCGATCTCAGCCAAAGGTACATCGCGCTTGAGTTTGATCGTCAATGCCAGACTGTGGCAACGCATGGCACCGATACGAACGCACAAGCCGTCAACCGGGATAACTTGGGTATTGCCAAGAATCTTGTTAACTTCTGCCTGGCCCTTCCACTCTTCTTTCGACTGACCGTTTTCCAGCTGCGCATCGATCCATGGGATCAAACCGCCAGCCAGTGGCGCGCCGAAGAATTCGGTTGGCACATCTTTGCGTATCGATTCAGCCACTTTGCGATCGATATCGAGAATTGCCGACGAAGGAGTCGCCAATTCATTCGCGACTGCACCGTGCACGACGCCCATACCGCTCAGCAGTTCGCGCATGTGGTTAGCACCACCACCCGAAGCCGCTTGATAAGTCATGGAGCTGACCCACTCAACCAAACCTTCTTTGAACAAACCACCGACACCCATCAACAAGATGGAGTTGGTGCAATTGCCGCCGATGTAGTTTTTCACGCCACGGCCCATTGCATCCTGAATCACGTTTTGATTGACCGGATCAAGCACGATGACAGCATCGTCCTTCATGCGCAGCGTCGAAGCTGCATCAATCCAGTAACCATCCCAGCCTGCAGCACGCAGTTTCGGGAAAATCTCGGTGGTGTAATCGCCGCCCTGGCAGGTAATGATGATGTCGCACTTCTTCAACGCGTCAATATCGTTGGCATCTTGCAGCGTGGTTTCTTTCTTGGCCATCGCCGGGGCTTTACCGCCTTTGTTCGATGTCGTAAAGAAAATAGGTTCGATATGATCGAAATCGCTCTCTTCTTGCATGCGTTGCATCAAGACCGATCCGACCATTCCACGCCAACCGACTAAGCCAACAACTTTCATCATCATTTCCTTCGTTCGGGGCACTTGCAGTCGCCCTATTTATCAAATTGATTGCGGCTTATTGCCTGCTGCCGCTCTTCTTCTGTATCAAGCCAGTGCCTTGACTACGGCATCGCCCATCTGCGTGGTGCCAACCTTGGTAGTGCCTGCCTCGTAAATATCAGCAGTGCGCAAACCTTGTTTCAACACAGATTTCACAGCAGCTTCGATACGGTCAGCTTGCTCTGTTTTAGCCAATGAGTAACGCAGCATCATGGCCAGCGACAGAATTTGTGCCAATGGATTGGCCATGTCTTTGCCAGCGATATCAGGTGCCGAACCGTGCGATGGCTCGTACAAGCCTTTGTTGTTTGCATCCAGCGAAGCCGAAGGCAACATACCGATAGAACCGGTCAACATTGCAGCTGCATCGGACAGGATGTCACCGAACATATTGCCGGTCACGACAACGTCGAATTCTTTCGGTGCGCGCACCAATTGCATCGCTGCGTTATCAACGTACATGTGATCGAGTTTGACGTCTTTGTATTCCTTGTGCACGTCGGTCACGACATCACGCCAGAACTGGAATGTTTCCAGTACGTTGGCTTTATCGACACTGGTCAGACGCTTGCTACGTTTTTGCGCAGCCTGGAATGCCACGTGTGCGATACGACGAATTTCTGGTTCGCTGTAACGCATGGTATCGAAACCTTCGCGCGAGCCTTTGAACGGACCGTCTGGCGCTTCGCGCATGCCGCGCGGTTGGCCGAAGTAAATATCACCGGTCAATTCACGCACGATCATGATGTCGAGGCCGGAAACGATTTCCGGTTTCAACGAAGATGCACCAGCCAGTTCCGGATACAGAATCGCAGGACGGAAATTGGCAAACAAACCCAAATGTTTACGCAGACCGAGAATCGCTTGCTCTGGACGCAGCGAGCGCTCCAGCGTGTCGTATTTGAAATCGCCTACGGCGCCGAACAAAATAGCATCCGCTTCTTTCGCAACCTTCAGGGTCGACTCTGGCAATGGATGGCCTTGCTCTGCATACGCAGCGCCGCCGACTGCTACTGTTTCGGTTTCAAACTTTTCACCCAAGGCGTTCATCACCTTGACTGCTTGATTCATGATTTCCGGACCAATGCCGTCGCCCGGCAGAATTGCGATTTTCATTTAATAGCTTCGAGAAAGATTAAAAAAGGATTACGTTGTGCTTGGCTCGCACTTTAGATCGTGTTCGACAACCACGGTTGTGCAGCCAGATGGCGCTCTTCATATGCACGGATCTTGTCTGCCTTTTGCAAGGTCAGGCCGATATCGTCAAAGCCGTTCAACAGGCAATATTTGCGGAAGGCGTCGATTTCAAACGGATAAGTCACGCTACCGCTGCTGGTGCCGATAATCTGTTTTTCCAGATCGATGACCAGATGGAAGCCAGGAAATGCTTTGACTTCATTAAACAGATGATCAACTTGCGCTTCCGTCAGAGCAACTGGCAACAAACCGTTTTTATAGCAGTTATTGAAGAAGATATCGGCAAAGCTAGGTGCCACTACAGCGCGAAAGCCGTATTGACTCAAGGCCCAAGGCGCATGCTCACGCGATGAGCCGCAACCGAAATTTTTGCGTGCCAACAAAATCTGCGCACCTTGATAGCGCGGCTGGTTCAACACGAAATCAGGGTTCAGTGGACGACGGGAATTATCCTGTCCAGGTTCGCCGTGATCCAGATAACGCCACTCATCGAACAAGTTCGGACCAAAACCGGTGCGCTTGATCGATTTCAAGAATTGTTTTGGAATGATGGCGTCGGTATCGACGTTTGCACGATCCAGCGGTGCAACCAAACCATCAAGAATATTAAATTTTTCCATAATGCCCAACTGTTGGTGCGTATCGACGACGATGTTGTCGTCAGAATTAATCTTGAATATCGATCCGGAATAACAAATCTTTTCCTTCAACAATGCGCCGAAATTATTCGACGCATTGTGAAGACTGATTAATCAGTAGATTTATTTACCCTGGATTTTGTCACCTACATGTTCGACATCCTTGCCGAAACCATGAACGGTATTGCAACCTGCCAGCAACCAAACGGAAGCAATCAACAATGCAGCGATTTTTTTCATTTTTCTCTCCGTGAGTTTTATTTAAGCGAACGTACATCAACAAAATGGCCTTCAATACCGGCAGCGGCAGCCATCGCCGGACTGACCAGATGGGTACGCCCACCTGCGCCCTGACGACCTTCGAAGTTGCGGTTGGAGGTCGAAGCACAACGCTCACCCGGCTCCAGACGATCTGCATTCATCGCCAGACACATCGAGCAACCTGGCTCACGCCATTCAAAGCCGGCAGCTTTGAAAATCTTGTCCAGACCTTCGCGTTCAGCTTGTTCTTTCACCAAACCGGAACCAGGCACGACCATCGCCAATTTCACGTTCGACGCACGGAACTTGCCACGTACAACGGCAGCAGCAGCACGCAAATCTTCGATGCGCGAGTTGGTGCAGGAACCGATGAAGACTTTATCGATGCGAATATCTGTGATCAGCGTATTTGGCTTGAGTGCCATGTACACCAATGCTTTTTCCATACCGTCACGCTTGGTTGGATCTTTTTCTTTATCTGGATCAGGTACGCGACCATCAACTGACACCACCATCTCAGGCGAAGTGCCCCAGCTGACTTGCGGCTTGATTTCAGCAGCATTCAATGTCACGACCATATCAAACTTGGCACCGACATCGGAATGCAAGGTACGCCAGTACTCGACCGCGCGATCCCAATGTGGACCGACTGGCGACAGAGGACGTCCTTTGACGTAATTGATGGTGACATCATCGACCGCAACCATACCTGCGCGCGCGCCCGCTTCGATCGCCATATTGCAGACGGTCATGCGGCCTTCCATCGACAGGGAACGTATCGCCGAACCGGCAAATTCGATTGCATAACCAGTACCGCCGGCAGTACCGATCTTGCCGATAATTGCCAACACGATGTCTTTTGCTGTCACGCCATCCGGCAATACGCCGTCGACTTGCACCAGCATCGCTTTTGATTTTTGTGCCAACAGAGTTTGCGTCGCCAACACGTGTTCGACTTCTGAGGTACCGATGCCATGCGCCAATGCGCCAAACGCACCATGCGTAGACGTATGAGAATCACCGCACACAACCGTCATACCCGGCAAGGTTGCACCTTGCTCAGGTCCGATGACATGCACGATGCCTTGGCGCTTGTCGCGCATGCTGAAATAGGTCAAACCGTATTCATGCGCATTGCCATCCAGCGTTTCCACTTGCAGACGCGATGTCGGATCTGCGATGCCTTGCGAGCGGTCCGTGGTTGGCACATTGTGATCCGCCACCATCAGGTTGGCAGAGACGCGCCATGGGCGACGACCAGCCAGCTTCAAGCCTTCAAATGCTTGAGGACTGGTGACTTCATGCAGCAAATGACGATCGATGTAGAGCACAGTGGTGCCATCGTCGCCAGTTTCGACGACGTGCGATTGCCAAAGTTTATCGTAGAGCGTTTGGGCCATGTTTCGTGTGTAAAAGTAAGTCAGTAAAGACTGATGAGGTAGCTCTCGATTATGCCATATTTGTGCCGTTTCATTGCACGAAGCGGCATTGGATGGTCTCCAGAAAGCTGGCTACCTGACTAAAAAGATGAGGGCGACGGTCTTGAATACAACATCTTGCCGTCTTGTCACTTATTTCTTTGCTTGTAGGTAAAGCGGCATGACGCGTTCGGAATACGCCGTCAAATCGCTGCTGCGATCAGAACTGGATGGGTGAGTAGACAGGAAGGTAGGCGTTGAACTGGTAGAAACTTTGCCCATTTTTTGCCATAAGGTGACAGCGGCACGCGGGTCATAACCGGCACGTGCAGCCAACTCAACGCCCATCCTGTCCGCTTCCGTTTCGTGGCTACGCGAATTAGGCAAGCCCACAAGACCCATATAAGCGTATTGCGCGCCCTGCTGCCCCAGATCGCCCATTCCCAACAAAATTGAACCGATCGAAATCACGCTACCGGCTACTCTTTGCTCCGATGCACGCTCGCGAGCGTGCTCCCGCAGCGCGTGAGCAATCTCATGTCCTAATACGGCAGCCAGCTCATCGTCAGTGACATTCAGCTTTTCAATCAAGCCTGTGTAGACGGCAATTTTGCCGCCGGGCATGCACCAGGCATTCACTTCCGGCGAGGTCAGCACATTGACTTCCCACTGCCAGCGCTGTGCATCCGGACGAAAAACCGATGTTTGTGCAATCAGTCGATTGGAAATGGTGCGTACGCGTGCGACCTGCGCGGCATTGCGATTCAGCGTGTTCTTTTGTTTTTGCTCGGCAATCAAAGTGCCATATTGCTTGGTAGCAGACTGATCCAGCTCCTGGGCTGAAATCATCATTCTTTGCTGCCTGTCGATACCCACGACCCCGCTTTGCGTGGTTTGTACAGTTTCACAGGCTGATAGCAGGAGCATGGTCGACATGAGCGCTACCGACGACAGAATAGGATACCGGCGAACTGGCTTCATTTTTTCTCCATCAAAAAATGATCGCTGCACAGAGCATGCAGCGATGGCAGATTAACGACTTGCAGGAATCGGCGGCGGTGTTACCGACACATCGCCACATTGCGCACGATTACGCAAAGCATGATCCATCAGCACCAGTGCCAGCATGGACTCAGCAATCGGGGTTGCACGGATGCCAACGCAAGGGTCGTGTCGTCCCAAGGTTTCCACCATGACCGGATTACCAGCCTTGTCGATTGAATGACGTGCGGTACGAATACTGGAAGTCGGCTTGATCGCAATCGATGCGGTGATGTTCTGGCCAGTGGAAATACCACCCAGAATGCCGCCGGAGTGATTAGTAGCAAAGCCTTCCGGCGTCAGCTCATCACCATGTTCAGTACCTTTTTGCGCTACCGATTTAAAGCCGGCGCCAATCTCTACGCCCTTGACTGCATTAATACCCATCAGGGCAAATGCAATTTCTGCATCCAGCTTGTCGTAAATCGGCTCGCCCAAACCAATCGGGACGTTTTCAGCCACAACATCGATACGCGCGCCACAGGAATCGCCGTTTTTACGCAAGTCATCCATATACGCTTCCAACTGCGGCAAGATGCTCGCATTGGCGGAAAAGAATGGATTCTCAGTTACATGGCGCCAGTCTTCGAATGGAATCGCTATATCGCCCAGCTGGCTCATGCAACCTTTAAAGGTTGTGCCGTATTTTTCAAACAACCATTTCTTGGCAATCGCACCGGCACCAACCACTGGCGCAGTCAAACGCGCAGAAGAACGTCCACCGCCACGAGGGTCGCGGATGCCGTATTTATGCCAATAAGTGTAGTCAGCATGGCCGGGACGGAAAGTTTCCGTGATATTGCCGTAGTCCTTGCTGCGCTGATCTTCATTGCGGATCAGTAGGGCAATCGGCGTACCTGTGGTCTTGCCTTGGTACACGCCGGACAGGATTTCTACCGTATCGGACTCTTGTCGCTGGGTTACATGGCGGGACGTACCCGGTTTGCGGCGGTCCAATTCCGGCTGAATGTCGGCTTCTGACAACACCATGCCGGGTGGGCAACCGTCGATCACGCAGCCGATTGCCGGGCCATGGGATTCCCCAAAAGTGGTGACAGTAAAGAGTGTTCCAAAAGTATTACCGGACATGATTTGATGGTTATAAGCTAAATAAAGTAGTCATTCTACCAGTGCACAGAAAACAAATAGTTCAAGAAAAATCATTGCCTGATGACAAATCGGTGTGCAATATACGGTTTCCAAATCAGAATAACCAATCTCGGAGAAGGCACCATATGGGCAAGTTGGTCAGCCATAGCGAGGATGACCTTGTATTTCTGGACGAAACGGTGCGCGTATCCGGTGACGGCAAATTAGGTGCAAGCAGCGACGTATGGCAGGTCATGATCATCGACGATGATGCTGACGTCCATTCGGCGACCACTTTTGCACTCAGCAACGTTGAAATACAAAATCGACCTCTGGCATTTTTGCATGCCTATTCTGCAGAGCAAGCCAGAGAAATTCTGGCAAAAGAGCCGCATATTGCGGTGATTTTGCTTGATGTCGTTATGGAACAGCAGGATGAAGGCCTGCAATTGGTGCATTACATACGCGATGTATTACACCGCGCAGAAGTTCGCATTATCCTCCGCACCGGCCAACCTGGTTACGCTCCTGAAATCGACGCGATTCAACAGTTCGATATTAACGATTACAAAACCAAATCTGAACTGACCCGCATCAAGCTGTACACCGTTGTCACAGCAGCAATCCGCTCCTACGAACAAATCTGCACCATCAACTCAAGCAGCAGCGGCCTGGACATGATCCTGCGCGCCAGTACAGAACTGATGGCATTGCAAACGTTTGAAGAATTCACCACTGGCGTAATAACCCAAATTGCTCGCCTGCTTAGCTTGCCTCCTGACGGTTTGTTTTGCATACAAGAGCAACTTCATAATCAGGAAAATGCCTTATTCATCGTCGCCGCTGCTGGGAAATACAGTGACTTGATCAATCACCCGCTCTCCTCCATCGAGGATGTGAGTATCGACAAGACATTAACCCGCGCTCTGCACGAAAAACGCAATATCTATGGGCGCGAATTTACCGCCCTGCACTTCACCGGCAATGCCTTCAGAAATTTTGCAGCATTCTTCAGAACCGAGCGACCGTTAAACGATATCGAACTACGCTTGCTGGAGGTTTTCTGCAGCAATATTTCAGTCGGGCTTGCCAATATTTCACTCGTCACACGCCTACACAATTCCGCTTTCTACGATTCGCTGACCAAACTGCCGAATCGCACACGCCTCAAAGAAATCATCGACGAAAATTTAATCTCGACCAAGAATCAGCCGACCACGTTGGCACTGATCGATATTGATCACTTCGCAGAAACCAATGACACCCTTGGCCATCAATTCGGCGATCTACTGCTGCTTGCCGTGGCAACGCGCTTGCAATCACGTCTGGGTGATAGACTGATTGTGGCGCGTGTCGGTGGCGATACCTTTGGCGTATTGGGCGACGATATTCAAGTCAACCCTGCCGCTGTGCTTGCGCAGTTTGAGCGTCCGTTCAGCATCGACGGGCAAGATGTACAGCTCTCCGCAACTGTTGGTCTGGTTCGACTATCCGAGCATAAAGGCCGCGGCGTAGAGGCATTGAAAAATGCGCACATCGCGCTCAAGCGTGCCAAGCATCAGCAACGCACCGGACATCTGTATTTCTCCCGCAACATGGGTATCGATATTCGTGAACGCGTCAACATGATGCATGCTTTACGCGCCGCGTTTGAAGAACGCCATTTGTCCGTCGTCTATCAACCGCAAGTCGATATGGCCACGCGTATGCCGGTCGGTGCGGAAGCGCTATTACGCTGGACGACTGAAGACGGCACCTCGATTCCTCCGAGCCGTTTTATCCCGATTGCCGAATATTCAGGTTTGATCATCGAACTGGGTGAATGGGTACTACGTCAAGCTTGCCAGGAACTCGTACGCGTTCAACGTCTGGGCTTTACTGACTTCATGGTATCGGTCAACGTATCCCAAGTGCAGTTCCGTCATCCGCACTTCCTCAGCATGCTGCGTAATGCATTACACGATACCAATGCCCCACCGCACTGCATCGAACTTGAAATCACAGAATCAATGGCAATGGAAGAACCCGATGCCTTGATCAAATTACTGGATCAAATCACGGCAACCGGCGTCAGCATCGCGATTGATGATTTCGGCACGGGCTTCTCCTCGCTCAGCCACTTACAAAAACTAAGCGTAGACAGGCTTAAAATTGATCGCGCCTTCGTCACAGAAATTACTGATTCGTCACGAGGCAGCAGCATCGCCGAAATGATTATTCAACTGGGGCGTAATCTGGAACTGGATATCATTGCTGAAGGCGTAGAAGATGAACGACAGGCAGAGATACTGACAGCGCTTGGCTGTCCATTGGGCCAAGGTTATTTATTCGCCAAACCCATGACTTCCGACGCACTGCATAGCTGGTTAGGCAATCACAAACAACACTAGAACGCACAAAAAACACTCCATCTCGCGCACAAGGCCGGCTGCTTTCTGTCATCGCCGACCAGCCCAACTCTCCGCCGGACGATATGAAAAAAAGCGTACTCACGTTGCGTCGTTCAATCGTACTAACGGTAGTAATCGGTTTGCTCATACCGGCAATTCTGATCAATGGCTATAGCTGGTTCAAGCTCTACGATTCAGAAATAAAAAACAAAACCATCAAGCTCGCTGAAGAAAATGCGGCCATGATTGCCGACAGCATCAGCGCAGCCTTGTGGAACCTCAATTATCAGGACGTCAGCACAGCCATCGATACTGTGCTGTCCAAAAACAATAACATCGTACGGATTGAGGCACGCGACAACAAACGCACACCTTTTGCCATCGCTGCTCATCACGATAGGCGCATAGGCTTTACCGCCAGCTCGAATATCAATGTCTATCACCGCGGTCAAGCCGCAGGATCGGTAAGCGTCGAAGTCAACAGCCTGCATTTACAGCAAGTTATGACGGAAGGCCTTGCGTACCAAGCTTTGCTCTTGGCCGTACAAACCGGCTTGTCTATTCTACTCATTCTGATCTTGCTGGAACGACGCTTGGTACGTCCCCTATTGCGTTTAAATACGAGTGCCAAACAATTAGCCGATCGTAAACTCGATGAACCATTCACATGGAAGCATCAAGATGAAATCGGTGCGCTTGCACAAGGACTTGAAAATACGCGTATTCATCTGCGCTCTCTGTTTTCCGATCTAGACCGAAAGAATCAAGAGCTGTTGGACGATATCGAGAAGCGTATTCGGATAGAAAAAGTACTGCACGAGCGCGAAACACGTATGCGTTTATTGCTGGAACAAAGTCCTCTCGCCATCATTGAATGGAGCAAGAGTCGCCAGATCATTGAATGGAATAATGCCGCCGAACAGATATTCGGTTATCGCCGTGAAGAAGTTCTGGGACGAGATGCACGCTTTCTGTCTCCTTACGTGCAACCCACTTTCATCGATACATTAACCCAACAACCCGATACTAAAAATGCACAAAGCATCCACGACCATCTGACTGCAGATGGCCGTACGATTACTTGCGCATGGCGTTACACAACAATAGATGAAAGCGACGGCAACAAGGGAAGACTACTGACCTTGGTAGAAGACATCACAGAAAAACGTCAGGCATCAAGCGTGCAGCAATTGCTGGAAGAACAAAAAGCGGAAGCCGATCATGCACTCTTGCGACTCGCACAAGGGACACATGGCATTACAGGTAAATCCTTCTTTGAATCACTCGCCCATGATTTGGCATCCGCATTGCGTGCCGACTGCGCCTTCATAGGCTTGCTGCAAAAACCAGATCATCCAACGCGCATACACACATTGTCAGCTTACTTACATGGCAATACTGTCGACAACTTCGAATACACGATTTCCGGAACGCCTTGTGAGCGCACGCTAAGAGGCCATATTTGCGTCTTTGCCATCGATGCTCAATCTATCTTCCCGCAATACAAGGTTTTGAATGCGCAAGGCTGGGATAGTTATGCCGGCGCACCTCTGCATGATGCAAACGGGCATACGATAGGCGTATTAGCCGTCATGCACTCTAGCGCGCTACGCAATCCCGACCTGACCCGCTCATTGCTGCAAGTATTCAGCGAACGCGCCTCGGCAGAGCTGGAGCGCAAACATGCCGAAGAAGAATTGCGTTTAAGCGAGCAACGCTTTGCCACGATTTTTCATTCGACACCAGTGCCGATGTTCGTCACCCAAGTCAAAAATAACAATGTGATCAAAGACATCAACAGTGCGTTCGAACGATTGTTCTTGCGCTCACGTTCGTCTGTCATAGGAAAAAATACGCAAGATCTTGCGATGTACTGCAACCCCGCCGATCGCGATGCTCTTTTGGAAAAATTAAAAAACACCGGCGAGACAGCATCACATGGCGAAATATGGATGTATAGAGGTGACGGCACAAAAGTGTTGATTCAACTTTCCGGACATGTTTTCTTGCTTGAGGGCGAGCAGTTTGGCATTCTCGCCTGTCAGGATGTGACGGAAAAACGTTTGATTGAAAATGAAATCCTTGATCTCAACACTACGCTGGAAGATCGCGTCATCGAACGTACGGAAGAGTTACAGCAGGCAAACCAGGAATTGGAAACCACACTGGATGCGCTGAATCTCGCACATGAAGAATTGGTAAATAACGAAAAACTGGCAGCACTGGGCGCACTGGTTGCAGGTATTTCACATGAATTGAATACGCCTATCGGCAACAGTCTGATGGTTGCCAGCACATTGAGTGATCAAACTTCTGCACTTACTGAAAATTATCGCGATAACCACGGCATCAAACGTTCAACGCTCGAGAGTTACATCACCGATGTCGGCAAGGCTGGCGATATTCTAGTGAGGAACTTACATCGTGCAGCAGATATGGTGAACAGCTTCAAACAAGTTGCGATCGATCAAACCAGTTCACAAAGACGTCCATTTTCTCTGGCGGAAGTCACCAGCGAAATCTTGCTGACCTTATGGCCAGTGATACGCAAGAATGGCATCGTGGTCGAACAGGATATTCCAGACGATATTAGTTTCGACAGCTATCCTGGCCCCTTGGGTCAAGTATTGACCAATCTGATCAATAACGCGCTGTTGCACGGCTTCGATGGAAAAGAACAAGGCGTCGTGGTGATTTCCGCCCGCCACACTATCGATGACTGGATAGAACTCAGCATCAAGGATGATGGCATCGGTATTCCTGCGCAGAATTTGAATCGCATTTTTGATCCCTTCTTCACAACCAAACTGGGAGCTGGCGGATCAGGTCTCGGCTTGAATATCGTTCACAACATTGTCAGCGGCGTGCTAGGTGGCCGTGTTCGTGTGCAAAGTGCAATTGGTATCGGTACTACCTTCACACTGACTCTGCCACTCATCGCACCGCAAAGAACTAATGACGACGACGCATTGCATCCACAAACGTAATGCTTCTTTCGTCTGCAATACATCTTCATCCAATCGCAGCAATACCAGTCATTTAAACTGTACGGATTAAACTGCACATATCACTTCATCTCACCGCGCAGCTTCTGCACTTGGGAACGCAAAATTTCCGGTGTGACTTCTTCCGCTGACATCGGCAAACCCACGACCAACTCCAACCTGGAAAACGGTCCACTACGGAAAGAGCGTTGGAAAGGATTGTCAGCGCTGCGTGTCAACAAACTCCCCCACAAACCGCGTAGCGCCATTGGAATGACAGGGACCGGCGTACGTTCCAGGATCTTCATGATGCCGCCCTTGAACTCATTCAACTCACCGTTATTCGTCAATTTTCCTTCAGGGAAAATGCAGACCAATTCCCCCCGTTCCAATGCATGCGCAATCCTTTCATAAGCAGCTTCCATCACCTCAGCATCTTCACTGGCAGGAGCAATCGGAATAGCTCTTACAGCCTTGAACAATGCGGATAACAAAGGAATTTTAAAAATGCGATGATCCATTACAAAACGCAAGGGACGTGGACTCGTAGCCAAGATAACAATCGCATCCATATAGCTGACATGATTGCAAACCAGAATTGCCGCACCGTCCTGTGGAATACGTTCGGCGCTGATGGCACGCACGCGGTGCGTGGTGTGCAGCATCAACCATGCGAGGAAACGAAGCAGGAATTCCGGTACGACGGTAAAAATGTACGCAGCAACCAGCGCATTCAAAATTGCAGTAACGAGAAACAGTTGCGGAATACTAAAACCCAGATTCAGCAACACCATTGCGACCAATGCAGCCACAACCATAAATAGCGCATTCAAGATATTCATGCCTGCAATCGTGCGCGACATGTGCGCGGGATCGCAGCGCGTTTGAATCAAGGCAAACAGCGGCACGATATACAAACCGCCGAACATGCCTATCATCAAACAATCGAACAGGATACGCAGACTGCCTTGCTGCTGCAGGAAGCTGCCGATATCAACTAGCGATGTGTTGGTATACGCGATGCTGGACAGGAATAAATCAAAACCGAATACCGATAAACCGATTGCGCCAAACGGTACCAGACCTATTTCCACCTTATGCCCAGACAGTCGCTCACACAACAAGGAACCGGCACCGATGCCCAGAGAAAATATCGTCAGTAACAGGACAAAAATACTGTGATCGCCATGCAAATAATCTTTTGCATATAAGGGAAATTGCGCCAACAGAATTGCGCCATAAAACCAGAACCATGAGTTAGCCAGCATAGATAAAAACACTGGACGATTCTGTCGGGAGAACCGGATATTGCGTACTGTTTCTGTTGCGATATTCCAGTTGATTTTCAACTCAGGCTCTGGTGCTGGTGACAGCGGAATCGCGCGACTCGACAACCAACCCAGCAAAGCAATCACTATCGTGCCGCCAGCGACAAGTTCAATTCCCCATGGCTTGTGCAATACCAGTACAGCACCCAATACTTCGCCCAACAAGATGCCGACGAATGTTCCCATTTCCACCAAGCCATTGCCACCAACCAGCTCACCTGGTGCGAGTTTTTGCGGCAAGTAGGAGTATTTAACCGGACCAAACAAAGTTGAATGCAAACCCATCCCCGCAACCGCTGCAATCAACAACCATAAATCGTGCCGCATCCAGCCGATTGCAGCTGCAAGCATGATGGCGATTTCCAGCAACTTGATATAACGCACCAAACCGGATTTTTCAAACTTGTCAGCCAATTGCCCGGCAATCGCAGAAAACAAGACAAACGGCAAAATGAACAAACCCGGAATCAGGTTATTCAACAATCCCCTATCTATCGTGGTCCAATTCAAGGCTTCGAAAGTCAGTATCGTCAACAAGGCCGTTTTGAAAACATTGTCGTTAAATGCGCCCAGGAATTGCGTCCAGAAAAAAGGTGCAAAGCGGCGTTGTGCGAGCAAGCTGAACTGACTAGGTTTGCGCATGAGAGATAAAAGTAGGTTCAAAAAGTCCGTGCGTATTCATATACGCCTCAGATGCACCAGATTACAGATCAAGGGATTGTAAGGTATCAGATGACAAAAAGCCGCTCGCGTATTTATGAATACGCGAGCGGCTTTTGATTTTCTTCTATACGGCTTAACCGTCTTGTTCGTTTGCGACCGCCGGCCAATCCTGAATATACGACTTCAGCATTTTGTTTTCAAAGCTTTGCGCTTCGAGAACTGCTTTCGCAACGTCGTAGAAAGAGATGACACCGACCAGAATTTTTCCATCGAGAACCGGAACATAACGTGCATGTTTTTCCAGCATCAAACGACGGATATCATTGACCTCTGTATCGGATGTGATCGTGATCGGCTTGTTGTTCATGTGACGACGTACAGTATCGCTACCTACTGCACCGCCATTCGCATGTATGGTTGCCATCACCTCGCGGAAGGTCAGCATACCAATCAGATTGCCCGCCTCCATCACAACCAGAGAACCGATGTCTTTTTCCGCCATTGCATTGATTGCATCCAGCATCGGACTATCTGGTGTCACCGTGAAGAGAATGTTTCCTTTTACTTTGAGTATTTCGGATACTTTCATGGGACCGTCCTCAAGAAGTTGTGGTTATGCTTCGGACACTTTCAATGTAGCGCAAGCGCGGCGAAAAATCCACTATCGCTTCGCAAGCCTGAATAAATAAATGAAACTACCACAATACCCTACGACGTTCGTTGTCACTACCCTTATCAACGCGTACACCCTCGTTTCATGCTCCCTGCCAATAGAACTTGCATCCCCGCCCAACGAGGACTAATCTGAAATAGCAAAAACAACCAGCGGAGGCCGTCATGAGTGTGATTGCACAAAAGACGTATCAATCGTTTTCCGAGTTCTATGCTGCTTATCTGACGGAGCATTCTGACCGTACCTCCCGCCAGTTACATTTTCTCGGCTCGTCACTTGCCCTCATTTTTCTGACCATTCTTGTCCTCACCGGCAATGCATGGTGGTTACTTGCAGCCATTGTGTCGTTCTACGGCTTGGCCTGGATAGGCCATTTCAAGTTTGAGAAAAATCGCCCTCGATCATTCAAGCAGCCGTTTTACTCTTTCGTCGGCTCATGGCTGATGTACTGGCAAATGCTGACAGGACAGATTTCGTTCTAGTTCGATGATTTGAAATAGGCGGCAAGCGACTGATCCAGACCTTGTTCGACTGCGCATTCGACTTTTTTCGCCAAGGTCTCGTTGCCTGAAGCGTCGAATACGAATAAGCGGTACACATCGGCCAAGGTCAGATACTCCGGATTCGCCAGCAAGACCCAGCGATCCAGACCATCGGTAATACGCTTGCCCCATTGCATACGCTTTGCCCCTTCCGACTTGAGGCGCGCAACCCAGCCGGCATCCAGCATTTTTTCCAGGAGTGCTTCCGATTCATCAAATCCCAACAGCGTCTTGTCGCGCAACAACTTGGTATCAACCACGGAAGAATCGGCCGACGCCCGCGCGTCATATAACACCGCCAGCAGAGCCATCGCATCGACAAAAGCACTGCCCGGTTGCGGGATGTGCCACCAGCGTTCGTATTTAACGATAGGCAACGCCGCTGTGACAACCGCTCCAGCCAGCGTAATCATCCATCCCAGATAAATCCACACCAGAAAGATAGGGAAAGCCGCTACGGCGCCATACACCACGGTATAGGTAGGAGCTTTCACCACAAAGGCGGCAAATAAACGCTTCACGATCTCAAATGCAATCGCTGCCAACAAACCACCGTACGCAGCATCGCGCCACTCGACCAGACGATTCGGCACGACGATATACAGCGAGGTAAATGCCACCATACTCAGCAAGATAGATACCGATGTATAAAACATGGCGCCCACAAATGGCACACCTTTCACCACGCCATCGGTCGCTGTAAACAAATACGATGTCAGCGACATCGATGCACCTATCAGCAATGGCCCCAGCGTGACAATTGCCCAATACACCAGAATGCGCTGCATGATGGGACGCTTGGTTTTGACGCGCCAGATCTGATTGAACACGCGATCTATCATCAGCATCATCGCCACCGCGGTCACTATCAATGCCACCGCGCCAAAAGCAGATAAACGGGTTGCCTTGCTGGAGAACTGCGTCAGATAACCAAGAATCGTATTCGCGATACCTTTGGGCATCAGGTTATGTACAAAGTACGCTTCCAGCGAAGTACGGAAGGTGTTGAACAAAGGAAAGGTCGTGAAAATCGCCAGCGCTATCGTCAAGATAGGCACCAGTGCCAGCACCGTGGTAAATGTCAGGCTGCCAGCAACCTGCGGCAAACGCTCTTCGTTCAGACGACGTGCAGCAAAATGGAACAGATTCCGCACTTGCGGCCAGGATAATTCGCGAAAAAAAGGAAAGGTAGGTAGCTTCATGCAACGTGTGTAGGTGTATTCATCTTCTGGATAGGCATACGCAGATTTGCGCAAGACGGACACTATCAAGCATTTAGATGCTTATAAAGCATCCTATAATACCAAGCATGAACTCAGCCAAGCTCCCTATTCTCGTTTTGTACTACTCGCGCCACGGCTCGACACGCAAATTAGCCGAACTCATCGGCCAAGGCATAGACAGTGTCGCCGGTTGCGAAGCGCGCCTGCGTACCGTTCCGGCCGTCTCTACCGTCACGGAGGCGACCGAGCCGGAGGTACCAAACGAAGGTGCACCCTACGTCGAATTACTGGATCTGGAAGAATGCGCAGGTTTGGCCTTGGGCTCACCCACTCGCTTCGGCAATATGGCTGCCCCTATGAAGTATTTTTGGGATGGCACAACCTCACAATGGCTATCTGGCGCACTGACAAGCAAACCCGCTTGCGTCTTCACGTCCACCGGCAGTTTGCATGGCGGCCAGGAATCGACGCTGTTATCCATGATGCTGCCCTTGCTGCATCACGGCATGCTGCTACTCGGCGTGCCTTACACACAACCTGAATTGATGACGACCAGCACCGGCGGCACTCCTTATGGTGCATCGCACTGGTCAGGTGTCAGTGGCAATCAAGCGATTTCCGCCGATACACGCGCACTGGCAATTGCATTAGGCCAGCGACTGGCACAAACCGCCATCAAACTGCGAGGCGCTTGATGCAAACGCAAGAACAAAAAATCCTGCATATCGGCGCAGTCGGCAGCTTGATTGCACTGATCATTCTCTGCATTGCATGGGAAATGGTACTCGCGCCTATACGTCCGAACGGCTCGTGGCTGGTATTGAAAGTCATTCCCTTGCTCATCCCTTTGCATGGCGTCTGGAAACGTAACCTCTATACGATGCAATGGTCGTCGATGTTGATCCTGCTCTACTTCGCCGAAGGCATCGTACGCGGTATGAGTGACACTGGCTTGTCCGCCATACTTGGATGGATAGAAGTTGGACTCGTATTCGTCTTCTTCACGTGCGCCATCATGTATCTGCGTCCTTACAAGAAAGCAGCAAAAGCATTGACGAAACAGGCGCTGCAGAAAGCAGCCAAATAATGGAAGCCTTCCTCGATACCTGCCGTCGTGCCATCGGTGCACAGCATGTATTGACCGATGCACAGGATACTGCCTCCTATCTGACCGACTGGCGTCGCCGCTTTACCGGCAAGGCTCTCGCAGTAATCAAACCAAGTTCCACGCAAGAAGTCGCAGCCATCGTCAAACTTTGTAATGAATACAAAGTGCCTGTAGTCCCGCAAGGCGGTAATACAGGCTTGGTACTCGGCAGCATTCCAGATGACAGTGGCTCAGCCATCGTCCTGTCATTGACGCGCCTCAATCAAATTCGTGATGTCGATACCGTCAACAATACGATGACGGTAGAAGCCGGCTGCATACTGCAACATATTCAACATGCAGCAAGCGATGCCGAACGGCTGTTCCCGCTTTCGCTGGCAGCTGAAGGGAGTTGCACCATAGGCGGCAATCTCTCATCCAATGCCGGCGGCACCGCCGTTTTACGTTACGGCAATACCCGTGAATTGTGCTTGGGTCTGGAAGTTGTAACGCCACAGGGTGAAATATGGAATGGCCTGCGTGGCTTGCGCAAGGATAATACTGGTTACGATTTGCGCGATTTATATATAGGCGCGGAAGGTACGCTGGGCATCATCACCGCTGCCGTACTCAAACTATACCCACAACCCAAAGCACAACTCACTGCGCTCGCTGCACTGCGCACGCCTAACGATGCCTTGCACCTGCTCACACTGACACAAGCGCACTGTGGATCGGCATTGACCGGATTCGAGCTGATGTCCGGATTTTGCATCTCTCTGGTCACCAAACATTTTCCGACCATGCGTCTGCCATTTGCAGAACCACATACGCAATATGCATTACTGGAACTATCCGACAACGAATCGGAAGAGCACATGCAAGCCATGCTGGAACATGTGATTGGCGCTGCTTTGCAACAAGACGTGATTCAAGATGCGATCGTCGCCAGATCCATCGCGCAGTCCAAGTCCATCTGGGATTTCCGCGAACACATCCCATTGGCACAAGCGATAGAAGGTAAAAACATCAAGCACGACGTATCGCTACCGATCTCGCGCATAGCTGACTTCATCAGCACAACGGATCAGTTGCTGCAGCAAGCATTTCCCGGTGCACGCATGGTAACGTTTGGTCATCTGGGTGATGGCAATCTGCATTACAACGTGGCGCATCCCGAGCAAGAATCCGACGTGACTTTTTTGGAAAAACAATCAGCAGTCAATCGTGTCGTACACGATAGCGTGCATCAACATGGCGGCTCCATTTCTGCCGAACATGGTTTAGGTGCATTGAAACGTACAGAAATTTTGCGCTATAAATCAGAAGTTGAAATGAATCTGATGCGCACTATCAAGCAAGCGCTCGATCCGCTCAACTTGATGAATCCGGGCAAAGTTATTTAAAACAAAAATATTCCTATTCAACTACGAGATTGCCATGCCATCTACGCTGTTGCTTCTTATCCTACTGTCCTTCTCCGCACCTGCTTTAGCGATTTACAAATGTGAATCTGGTGGCAAAACCACCTACAGCGATACGCCTTGCCACAACGCCAGTGGCAACATGAAAGAGATCGCCGTTACAGCCCCGTCTTCCGATACCAAAGCCGCGCAACAAAAGCTGGCACAGGACAAGAAGGAATTGCAACGCCTGGAAGCCCGTCGCCACAAGGAAGAAATAGCTACAGAGAGAGAACGGCAAAGCAGATTCAAGGCGCACGAGGCAAAGAAAAAGAAATGCGAAAATCTGGCTCTGCGCAGCAAATGGGCAAAAGAAGATGCTGCCCATGCTCCGATAAAGAAAGAAGCACGTGCAAAACGCAAAGCACTGCGCGCTGCGGAGAAGCAACATTTAGAGTGTGGTCACTAAACGACTACGCATCATTCGGAAGCCATCGCTCCGAATTTGATCCATGTCAAACTCCGGTCACATACCCTTGCTACGATACGGTCTTGTTCAGTAAGTGAGCAAACCTTAGGGCTATCATTGATGGTCGCTACTACCGGCGCTGGCGGTCGGGAAATATACCAGCACCAATCTCAAAAGCCTGCATGTTTGCAGGCTTTTTCATTATGCCAACCCTTGTTTTTGCAACGCAGCAAGAATGCATGGCGATAAAACACGTGGTATAAAGATTACGTAACACTTCTTCAGTTAGCCGATGAATACAGGCTGTCATTGAATCGCTACTCAACCCACCTTATCAGGAGGTTTCATGAAAAGCATTGAAGAGTTCAACGTCAAAAGCAAATCAGGCAATGTCGTCATTCTGCAAAATATCGTCAAAGGCACTACGTATCTGGATTATGGCCGCACAAAGTTACCGCATGACTTTGTAGGATATCGCGTCAAATATACCGATAGAACCGCCGAGCCACAAAAGGACGGTACATTCAAATTAAGCGGCGCCAACGACATCTATAGTCGTATCTAAATAATGATATTGCGACCTTGGTCACGTCTATGCGTCACCTGCAAGGTCGTCTTCATCACACTTGGCGAATCTTAATCAACATTACTGTTGATATCTGTATTCATGGTCATACCCACAAGAAACGAAGCGCTGAAAATTGTACGGAGTATGGTCCGACATGTGATGCCGGCGGAGTAAAGGCGCTTGGCCTTTAATTGATTTGCCGGGCAACGTGTTTGTTGCCCGGCTTTCTGTGAAATGCTATACGTGTGCAGCTATAGCTTAGACGACTTTCAGCGTGATATTCGGCAAGCGATCGATGTGACCTTCCATGATGTCACCCCGAACAACAGGTCCAACATTTTCCGGCGTTCCAGAGTAAATAATATCGCCCGGCATTAGTTCAAACGTAAGCGTCATCCCAGCACCGTCTTTACTTAGCTAACCCGACCCGCCAAAGTAG
>JAZJXV010000006.1:0-94713 GCA_040390795.1 Pseudomonadota bacterium
CCAGTAATCAGTTTAAACTGTTACCGTCGGTATCCGAAATTCACGACCAACCTCAGTTGCTGGAAAAATGGGGACGCAAACCGACTTGCGTATTGATGTTGTTGGGTAGTGCAGGCGCGGCGTATGTCTATGGACAGGTTGCGACGGCACAAGCACCAGTGGCACAGTTGATCGGTGCGGGTTTGTGCATGCAGTTCTTCCTGTTTGGTATGTGGTCGGTGTTGTATGCGTACACACCGGAACTGTATCCGACACGTTCACGTGCAACCGGCTCAGGTTTCGCTTCATCGGTTGGTCGTCTTGGCTCGCTGCTTGGACCGTTCGCAGTTGGCGTGATCTTGCCGTTCACGGGTCATACAGGTGTGTTCACACTGGGCGCGATTTCGTTCGCTATCGCAGCGTTGGTTGTGATTGTGATGGGAACTGAGACCAAAGGACTTTCGCTGGAGGAAGTGTCTGGTTGATGTTTGTTTGTGATTGGGTGGCGCTTGTTTAATTGAGCGTCATTTGATGGGAATTGGTTTTATGTGTGCAACGCCTTTGGTGCCGTTCAGTTTTTGACTGAGCGGCATTTTTTTGTTTGGGCTTTGGTTGTTGATGTTGTTCTTTCTTCGGTCTGGCTCAGCATGCCGGGCTACCCCCGGCATACCAAGTTTGACCGAAGAAAGAACGCTATCAGCAACAACACAAGCCAGCCAAGGAACAGGGCAAGTAAACCAGCCTCTTGTGGCATTTTTACGTCGCCCAAACAAACTTGAAAACCCTTCTGTAAAATTGATTGACACAACTAATATATAAGCAGAATATATCAATCAGGTGCAAAAGCACCACCAACCAGACCGTGCGATTTACGAGTTTGCGCGGCAAAATAATCAGGAGACAAAACATGTTCAACCGCCTCAACGCCACGCGTGCGTCGCTTTCTTTCGTCGCCGCAACTATGCTCTGCTCCACAGCCTTCGCGTGGGAACCAACCAAAGCCGTCGAAATGGTCTTGCCTTCCGGTAGCGGTAGCGGCACCGATCAAATGGCACGTTTGATGTCCAGCATCGTCGTCAAACACAGTCTTGCCAACAAGCCATACATTGTGACGCCTAAAGGTGGTGCCGGTGGTGCTGAAGGTTTCATCGATTTGAAAACCTCGCCAGGCAATCCAAACAAGATTCTGATTTCTGCATCACACATGTACATGTTGCCGCTGACGGCGAATGTTCCTTTCACTTGGAAAGACATGACGCCGGTTGCCAATCTGGTGATGGATGAGTTCGTATTGTGGGTGAATGCCGCTTCGCCATACAAGACTGCCGCTGAATTGCTGGCAGCAGCCAAAGCCAAGCCAGGTGAAATCCGCGCAGGTGGCGCTGGTTCCAAACGCGAAGACAATCTCTTGTTTGCTGCGATCGAACAAGCAGCAGGCGTCAAATTCAATTACATCCCATACAAAGGTGGCGGTGATGTAGCGACCCAACTGGTTGGTAATCACATCGATGTCTCCGTCAACAATCCAGTAGAAGCCGTCTCGCAATGGCGTGCAGGTCAGCTGCGTCCGCTGTGCGTATTCGATGACAAGCCGATGGCGCAAACTGACAAGATTACTGCGACGGAATCATGGTCCAGCATTCCAACTTGCAAATCGGTTGGCCTGAATGTGACGTATCTGATGCAACGTAGCGTGTTCCTGCCATCAGGCGTTAAGCCGGATCAGGTTGCCTATTACGTCGATCAGATGAAGAAAATCGTTGCAGCACCGGAGTGGAAAGATTTCTCTAATCGTAATGCTTTCAAAGACGCCTTCCTGACTGGCCCAGCTTTGCAAAAATTCCTCCAGACAGATGCAGACATGCATTACGACTTGTTGAAAAAAGCAGGTTTCCTGGCAGCGCCTCAATAAACGGAGCGTCTACAAATGGATAGCAATGAAAAAGAGAGCCGTGTGCTTATCAAACACGGTGTGGCGGAATTCGCCTGCGCGCTGGCATTTCTGATCGCCGGTGGTGTGCTGATGTGGGATAGCTACCACCGCGGCGCAGGTTGGGGAACTACCGGACCCAAGTCCGGTTATTTCCCCTTCCGCATCGGCGTCATCATGTGTATTGCAGCCTTGTTCGTTATGTACAACAGCACGCGCAACAAGGCACTCAGCAATTCATCTTTTGTCACGCGTGAACAGATCAAGCCGGTGCTGCAAGTGTTGGTGCCGATTATCGGCTTCGTCATCGTGGCGCAATTCCTCGGCATGTACATCGCAGCGATTGCATTGATCGCTGGCTTCATGCGCGTGCTGGGTAAATACAGTTGGCTGAAATCGGCAAGCGTCAGTTTGGCAGTGGCAGCAGTCGTGTTCTGGTTGTTCGAAATTCAATTCATGGTTCCGTTGATCAAGGGCCCACTTGAAGCGGCGTTCGGGTACTGAATCCGCTAAAAAAGAAATCCATAGAAGGAGACATTCATGGAAGAGCTGGGTTATTTGATGCACGGGTTTTCTGTCGCCCTTACGGGACAGCATATTTTGATGATGTTTATAGGCGTCACGCTGGGCATCCTGATCGGTGTATTGCCGGGATTAGGCGGGCCGAACGGCGTGGCGATTCTATTGCCGTTGACGTTCTCGATGGAGCCGACTGCCGGCATCATCTTGTTGTCGTGTCTGTATTGGGGCGCTTTGTTCGGTGGCGCAATTACTTCGATTCTGTTCAACATTCCAGGCGAGCCATGGTCGGTTGCAACGACCTTCGACGGTTATCCGATGGCGCAGAAAGGTAAAGCCGGCGAAGCATTGACGGCGGCTTTTAGTGGTTCCTTCATCGGTGCGTTTTTCTCAGTGGTCTTGATCACTTTCCTCGCGCCGCTGGTTGCTTCGTTCGCGTTGAAGTTTGGTCCACCGGAATTCTTCGCAGTGTACTTGCTGACTTTCTGCAGCTTTGTCGGTATGGGCGGCGGCTCGCCATTCAAAACTATACTCGTGATGATGCTCGGCTTCGGTCTTGCCACTATCGGTATGGATACCATCACCGGCGGTTTGCGCATGACGTTTGGTTTCGATGAGTTGCTGCGTGGTGTCGACTTTTTGATCGTCGTGATTGGCTTGTTCGGCATCGGTGAAATTCTGTTGACGATGGAAGAAGGGTTGGCCTTCCGCGGCAAGCAGGCTGGTATCAATCTCAAGGTCGTCTTGCAAACATGGCGTCAGTTGCCGCGTTACTGGGCATCGCTGGTTCGTAGTTTCCTGGTTGGTGCATGGATGGGTGTCACGCCGGGTGGTGCGACGGCGGCATCCTTCATGGGTTACGGCATTGCACAGCGTTTTTCGAAAGAGAAAGATCAGTTCGGCAAGGGTAGTCTGGAAGGCGTACTGGCACCGGAAACAGCAGCACATGCGTCTGGCACTACAGCGTTGCTGCCTATGCTCGCACTTGGTATTCCGGGTTCAGCCACAGCTGCAGTGTTGTTGGGTGGTTTGATGGTGTGGGGTTTGCAACCGGGACCGATGCTGTTCGTCGAACAGAAGGATTTCGTCTGGGGTTTGATCGCAAGTATGTATCTCGGTAACGTGGTCGGCTTGATTGTGGTCTTGAGTACCGTGCCTTTCTTCGCTGCGATCTTGCGTGTGCCTTTCACCATCGTTGCTCCCATCATCATCCTGTTATGTGCGATCGGTGCTTACACCGTGCATGGTGCGATGTTCGATGTGTGGTTGATGGTTGTGTTCGGCGTAGTTGGTTATGTATTGAAGAAGCTCGATTATCCATTGGCACCTTTGGTGTTGGCGATGGTGCTGGGCGACAAGGCAGAAGATGCGTTCCGTCAAACCATGCTGTTGTCGCATGGCGGCATGAGCATTTTCTGGTCCAACTATCTGGTCGGCACTATCACCACGCTGGCATTGATTACCTTGGTATGGCCTTTGATTTCCAGCTTGCTGGGCAAGCGCATTAAAGTAGTGGAGGTCGTAGCATGAAAATGTCCCCGGACTTTCAGTGGGATACGCTGGCACGTAACACAGCGGCGCGCCTTAAACGTGGCGCGCCGCACGCCAACGGCAAAGTAGTTGCAGCAGAGAATATCGCTGCGCTGCTGCACTCAGTCATTGAATCTGGTGACCGTGTGTGCGTCGAAGGCAACAACCAGAAGCATGCCGATTTTCTGGCACGGGCTTTATCCAAACTCGATGCTAATCTTGTGCACGATCTGCACATCATTCAATCGAATCTGGCTTTGGCTTCGCATCTGGATGTGTTCGAACGTGGAGTCGCATCGCGCCTTGATTTTTGCTATTCCGGTGAACAAGGCGTGCGGCTGGCGCGCCTGATCAAAGCCGGAAAAATCAATGTCGGTGCGATCCACACCTATCTGGAACTGTACGGTCGCTACTTCATGGACCTGACACCGCGCGTCTCGCTGATCGCCGCACAAAGTGCGGATGCCAATGGCAATCTGTATACCGGACCGAATACCGAAGACACGCCTGCTGTCGCTGAAGGCACAGCATTCAAGAACGGCATCATCATCGCGCAAGTCAATGAAATCGTGGATACGGTACCGCGCGTTGATGTGCCTGGTGATTGGGTCTCGTATGTAGTGCAAGCGCCCAAGCCGCATTACATCGAACCTATCTTCACGCGCGATCCGGCGCAGATTACCGAGACACAAATCCTGATGGCGATGATGGTCATTAAGGGCTTGTATGCGCCCTACGGCGTCACGCGCTTGAATCACGGCATCGGTTTCGATACTGCTGCGATTGAATTGATCCTGCCGACGTATGCCGAGTCATTAGGCTTGCGCGGCAAGATCTGCAATTACATGACGGT
Source organism: Pseudomonadota bacterium (assembly GCA_040390795.1). Taxonomy (GTDB): domain Bacteria; phylum Pseudomonadota; class Gammaproteobacteria; order Burkholderiales; family Burkholderiaceae_D; genus Oxalicibacterium. The sequence continues at coordinate 4,812 of JAZJXV010000006.1, forward strand.
CAATCCGTGTCCGACACTAATTCCAGCGATTGAATCCGGCTTCGTCAAAGGCATACATTGCGCTGGCTCCGAACTCGGTATGGAAGAGTATGTGCGTGCGCGTCCCGACGTCTTCTTCAACGGGCCGGATGGCAGCATGCGTTCCAATCGCGTGTTCTGTCAGATCGCAGGTCACTACGCTGATCTCTTCATCGGCTCTACTTTGCAGGTTGATACGCAAGGCAATAGTTCAACCGCCACGCTCAATCGCATCACTGGTTTCGGTGGTGCACCCAACTTCGGTTCCGAATCACGTGCACGTCGTCACGTCAGCTATCCGTGGCTGAAGGCAGGTCAGGAATCGGCAGCAGCCACAGGTGCCACCATGCCGCGTGGCCGCAAGCTGGTCGTGCAGATGGTCGAATCCTTCCGCGAAAAAATGAGTCCGACTTTTACCGAAAAGCTGGATGCATGGCAGTTGATGGAAGACCTCTCGCTCGATTTGCCACCGGTGATGATTTACGGCGATGACGTCACGCAGATCGTGACGGAAGAAGGCATCGCGCATTTGCATAAATGCAGCAATCCACAAGAGCGCGAGCAAGCGGTACGTGGTGTCGCCGGTTTTACCGAAGTAGGCATGAAGCGCGATCAACGCGTCGTCGATAACTTGCGCGATCGCGGTGTCATACAGCGTCCGGAAGATATAGGCGTCGATGTGTCACTGGCGACACGTGATCTGCTGGCCGCGAAGTCCATGAAGGATTTGGTCAGATGGTCAGGCAATCTCTATCAACCCCCTAACAGATTCAGAAATTGGTAGGCATCCATGCAAACACTTGAATTTGAAATCGGTCCTTGTGCCAACCCTGATCGCAGCATAGGCAGCGGTTTGGTCGGCGTAGTCGGTTCCGGCAATCTGGAAGTGCTGTTTGAACCAGCAGAGCTGAACGACAAGGTGAAGTTTGTGATTGAAACCTCGGTGCATGGTTTCGATGAAACCTGGCGTGCCGTCACACGCACTTGCGCAGAACGTTATCGCCTCGCCAATCTGGTTATCACCATCAACGATGCCGGCGCCACGCCTGCGGTCGTGAGTTTGCGTCTGATGCAAGCGGTGGAAGAATTCAGGAGTACACAATGAGCGAACAGCATAAAAGTTATCTTGAGCGAACGGCACGAAAACGCGTCGCGGATTTGCTCGATGCCGGCAGCTTCCACGAAATTCTACCGCCGTCGGAACGACATTTCAGTCCACATCTTCCAGTACTCGGACAACCGGTTGCATTTGATGATGGCATCGTGATTGGTGAAGGATTGCTGAGTGGTGCCAAGGTTTTGATCGCGGCACAGGAGCCAGCCTTCATGGGTGGTTCGGTCGGAGAAATTCACGGTGCCAAGATGACCGGCCTGCTGGAACGTGCACTGGTGCAGCATCCAGCTGCAGTGTTGCTCTTGCTCGATACCGGCGGCGTGCGCTTGCATGAAGCCAATGCAGGCTTGATTGCCATTTCCGAAATTCAACGCGCCGTGTTTGACGTGCGCCATGCAGGCATACCGGTGATCGTCTTGATCGGCGGTTCTAACGGTTGTTACGGCGGCATAGGCATTGTTGCCAAATGCTGCGATCACATGATTATTTCGGAAGAAGGCCGCTTGTCGGTGTCCGGCCCTGAAGTCATTGAGGCCGCCAAAGGAGTGGAAGAGTTCGATGCACGTGATCGCGCTTTGGTCTGGCGCACCATGGGAGGCAAGCATCGTTATCTGATGGGTGATGCTGACATGATCGTGCCGGACGATGTAGCCGCATTCCGCGATGCTGCAGTCAGTTTGCTAGGCGCGTCAAAACCGCTCACTTTAGAAACCATCACGCAAGAACATCAAGCACTGCAATCACGTATGCAGCGTTTCTCTGCTTGTGCCGATGCGACGCAGATCTGGCAAGCCTTGGGTGTGGCCGAGCCTAAGAATGTGCCGCTGGCAGAGATCCCGGAATTTCTTGAAATGAGTGCGCACGTCAGGAGAGAAGAACATGCTTGAGTGGAAAGAATTATGTGATCAGCTTTTCCCTGATGGGCATACAGTCAGCGCCAACGGTGCCGTGCTGAGTGGCCAAGGACGAATAGGTGACGCGACGATAGCCGTGATAGGCACTTCCGGTCACGCCGCCATCGGTGTGGACATCGCCTTGCAGTTGTCGGATGTGGTGATAGACATCATGAACCAGCAGCCCGGTGCGCCTATTCTGATGCTGGTTGATACGCAGGGGCAGCAGCTTTCACGTCGTGATGAATTATTGGGCAACAGCCCTTTCCTCGCGCATCTGGCGAAATGCTTTGCAGTGGCGCGCACGCGTGGGCATCAACTGTTGAGCGTGGTGTATAGCGAAGCAGTCAGCGGTGGTTTCCTGTCGTTCGGCATGATGGCAGACGAGACCTATGCCGTACCCGGTGCGCAGATACGTGTGATGGCTTTGCCTGCGATGTCGCGCATTACCAAATTGCCGCTGGAAGAATTGGAAGCGCTCTGTCGTACCTCACCGATACTCGGACCGGGTGCACATAACTTCGTTGCGCTGGGTGCCGTCGAAGCGATCTGGGAAGGTCCGCTCGATGTATGTTTGAAAAATGCATTGGCAAAGAAAAACACCATCGATCATCGTCGTGAATTAGGTGCCAGTCGTGGTGGTCGTACTGGTGCGGTAAAGATAGCAAAACTGGTGCGCGAACATAGCGTTTGAAAAAATGATCAAGCTGCAATCACCTTCATTCGTATTCAAGCGCCATGCACGCGTCTGGCTGAATTGGCCGGATGCGGCTGAACAGATATGTTTGAATAATGCAGCGCAGCGTGTAGCGATACACCAACACGCAGCACGTGGCTTGCCCTTTGTTGCACGCAGCAGGCAACCTGACGATGCCGTTGATTTTGTGCCGCTTGGTTTGCGTATGCCGCGTACAGAGGCGGCGCGTTCGCTCGCTTTTTGTGTACCGGCATCGGTCATACGGGATGTCGCCGATGCGATATCGTTATCGGAAGCACTGTCATCTGAAAACAACTTGCCGCCGCGTTGGCAAGAAACGCTATCGCATTTGCAGTCCGATGCAGAACGCATAGGTTTGACGTTGCGCGTGTATGGTTCTTTATCTTGGCAAATTACAAGTGCTACGCAATACATGGCGGACAATTCGGATATCGATTTATTGGTGATTCCAGATTCGGAAGAACAGGCGCGTGCAGCTTTGCGCTTTTTGGATGCGGTGGAAAAAGAAGGCAATGTACGACTGGATGGTGAAATGATTTTTCCGGATGGTCGTGCCGTCGCATGGAAGGAATTGTTGGCGAATACACGATTGGTGCTGGTCAAGACCTTGGCAGGTGTCACGCTCACATCGATGGAGTGCGTATGGAAGCAGGCGGCATGGCATTGATATCGACTTCAGTCACGACGCTGCGTACGCAACAAGTCGTGCAAGCTGCCGTGCGCGCGCTTTACGATGAGATGTGTCTGTATCCCAAGCCAGGCCTAGTCAGCAAGATAGACAATGGCAGTCACGATGACATGACGCCGGCTTCTTTTGTGAAGAGTCTGTTTTCGCTGCGCCATTTTTTCAGTGCAATTTATCAAGCTGGTGCGCGTGATGCCGGCTTTGCAGAACTGGTGCAATTAGGTCTGGCCGCGGAAGCCAGAATGTTGCGCGCAACCGCAGGCATCAATACGCATCGCGGTGCGATCTTCAATCTTGGTTTGTTGTGCGCGACCTTGGGCAAGGCCGATGTCAGTGAGCATCGCGTTGATCTGCCGCAATTGCTGATCGATACTTGGGGCGATGACATCAAGGCGGCAGATAGCAGGAACAGCAGCAATAGCAACGGCAGTGTCGTGTGTCGACAATATGCTGTCGGTGGTGCGCGTGGTGAAGCGGCTGCGGGATTTCCGCATGTTTTTAAAATTGGCTTGCCCGCTATTATTGCTGTGCGTAATGCGGGCGGTGATGATACGGCGGCACGCTGTCAGGCTTTTTTCGCCATCATGGCTGCACTGGAAGATACGAATTTGCTGCATAGAGGTGGTGCGCATGGTTTGCACTATGCGCGAACTGCAGCACTTACCTTCCTTGCGGCCGGTGGTGTATTCACGTTGGACTGGCAGCAGCGTGCTGTACAGATACATCATGAATTCATTGCACGTCGTTTGAGTCCGGGTGGCACCGCCGATATGTTGGCAGCCACTTTGTTCATCGATGGTTTGAGCGAACGGAGTATTGCGGTATGAGTGGATTGGCAATCGCATGCCCAGGTCAAGGTGCGCAGCATCCACAGATGTTCGATCTCGCCTTGCAGTCTTCCGCTGCGCGTGATTGGTTAAAAACTTATTCCGATGCGCTTGGTGTGGACGTCGTCGATCTTGCTGCACGCGGTGAAGATTTATTCAATAACCGCAATGCGCAGTTATTGATCTGCGGCGCTGCGATTGCAACCTGGACCGCATTGCAGGAACGTCTACCGCAACCGGAATTATTTATCGGTTACAGCGTCGGCGAACTTGCAGCTTACGGTTGCGCCGGGGCATGGGATGTACAAGAGATGGCGGTGCTGGTGCCGCAACGCGCGCTCTTGATGGATCAGGTTGCGCCTAAGGATGCAGGCATGCTGGCGGTAAAAGGATTGGATGCCGCAGCGATGCGCACGCTATGCCAACAATATGATTTGGAGCTTGCCATCATCAATGGCGAAGATCATTTCGTGCTTGGTGGTGTACGAGTTGATATCGAACGTGCAGTTGTCTGTATCACTGCCGCTGGTCATTGGTGCAAGGCGCTGGACGTGGCGATTCCATCGCACACCTCGGTCATGCAGGCTGCGGTACAGCCCTTCCGGCAATTGCTGACGACGATGACCTTACATCCACTCATGGCGCCGGTGCTGGCTGGTATTAATGGTGTGCCGACGGATGCGAGCACGATTGCGTCTACCTTGTCGGCACAAATTGCCGAGCCGGTGCGCTGGCAGGATTGCATGAATGCGACTCTGGAGCGTGGTGTGACTGTGGTGCTGGAACTAGGCCCCGGTCGCGCGCTGAGCCGCATGTTGGATGAAATGGCAGCACCCGTTGAGGCGCGTTCAGTAGAAGATTTTCGTACCCTGGATGGCATCGTCAAATGGGTAGAGACACGACTTTCCACGTAATAAAATCCGTGCAACAAGAATCAAAAAAGAAAAGAATATATACATGTCGACTAATCGTATTGCTCCCAAACCTGTCAGCCCCGCCGACATCCCGGTTGCGCGTCAGCCCTTGCCATCGCCACGTCCTTCGGTTGCAAGTTCAGCAGAGCGTGCTTATCGCCGGATTGAAGAAGCCATCGTTACGATGGAGATTCAACCGGGCACGGATGTCAACGAAGCCTTTCTGAGCGACATCGCCGGTTTCGGTCGCACGCCGGTGCGCGAAGCCGTGCGCAAGCTTTGCTTTGAACATTTGCTGGTGGTCAAGCCCAAGCGCGGCATTTATGTGACCGAGATCAATCCGGTCGCGCAACTGCGTCTGCTGGAAGTACGACGTGAAATAGATAGACTGGTTTTTCAAAACGCAGCACGTCGTGCAACGCCGGAGCAAAGACGTCAGTTCGCCATGTTGGGTGAAAATTTCCGTCGCTCGGCACAAGCCGGAGACAAGATGTTGTTCATCCGTTGCGATAAAGAATTCAATGAACTGTGCCTGAATTGCGCACGCAATGAATTCCTCACCGGCAGCCTGCGTTCGATTCAAGGCTTGTCGCGCCGCTTCTGGTTTTGTCATTACCAAACCTTCGATTACCTGTCGGTGACGGCGCTTTTGCATGCAGGTGTGGCCGAAGCGATTGCCTTTGGCAGCATTGCGCTGGTGGCGGAAGCGGCCGAGCGTCTGGTTGATAGCGCAGAATCGCTGGCAAAACGCGTGGCAGCATTGGATGGCATCCTGTCGTCGGATGACGATGCGCCTTTTCATACCAACAGGACTCGTCAGTAAGTCACTGTGCCCGGATGCCATCGCGTGTATCCGGGCTGATTTTTCCTCCGCATCCAAGTATCTGATCAAGGCAATTTCACGCCGCGCCAGAAACAGGCACTTCCCTTAGAATACGAAGTCACATGTCAGGATGCTATGGACGCGCCTCAGCGCAGACACATTTCTCTGTTGCATCTATTTCATCTATTCAATTAGTTGCTATGCATATATTTACCTACGGCTCCCTGATGTTTCCGGAAATTTGGCAGCGCGTCGTGCGCGGCGATTACCGATCCGCAGCAGCGACGGCGCAAGGTTACGCCCGTTATGCGCTGGCTGACGATACTTATCCCGGCATGATTACGCGGCCGGATGCGGCAGTGGAAGGCGTGGTTTACTTCGATGTGGATGCGCAAGACATCGCTGCGCTGGATGCCTTCGAAGGCAGTGAATATCGTCGCGATTCTGTAGATGTTGTAATAAAATCAGGCGAAACCGTGATAGCGTGTACTTACATTTTTTTGGCGGAGCATCGCCTCTCGGTTGTGCCGTGGGAGCCGCAGGCTTTCCAGATATCACGCTTTATCGGTGCTTATATAGACACCGATTGCCGCGACAAATTGGGCGGATGAGAGCTGGCTAGCCAGTATAATTCCGTCTACGTTTATTCCTATTCAATATTCGGTCTTGTACCGTCAGAAACAACTCCATGCTCGCAGCACAAAAACAACACCTCACCGAACTCTTCCAAGCCGCCGTTGCACCATTGGTGGCCGGTACTGATTTGCAGCCAACCATCACATTGGAACGTCCACGCGATCCATCGCATGGCGACGTAGCTTGCAATCTGGCAATGCAAATTGCCAAACCGCTCAAGAAAAATCCACGCGAAGTAGCGCAGGCGCTGGTCGCCGCACTGCTCGACAATCCGGCTAACCGTGATTTGATCGAATCGGCTGATATCGCCGGTCCAGGTTTTATCAACCTGCGCCTGACCGCAGCATCACGCCAAGGCGTGGTCAAAGCCGTCTTGCAGCAAGGTGCTGAATACGGCAAGAGCAATCTCGGCAATGATAAAAAAGTCATCATCGAATTCGTCTCCGCCAATCCAACCGGTCCTTTGCATGTAGGTCACGGTCGTCAGGGCGCATTGGGCGATGCGATGTCGTCTTTGTTCCAGGCGCAAGGTTATGCCGTCACCCGCGAGTTTTATTACAACGACGCAGGCGTACAAATCGCGACGCTGGCAACTTCGGTACAGGCACGCGCCAAAGGCTTGAAGCCAGGCGTTGAAGGCTGGCCTGAATCCGCATACAACGGCGACTACATTCAAGACATCGCCAACGACTTCCTCGCGAAGAAAACAGTCTCTGCCAGCGATGGCTTGCCAGTAACCGCTAGTGGCGACATCAACGATATCGAATCGATACGCGCATTCGCTGTCGCTTATCTGCGTCGCGAGCAGGATCTGGACTTGCAGGCTTTTGGCGTCAAGTTCGATAACTACTATCTCGAATCGTCTTTGTACAACGACGGTAAAGTCGCGCAAACAGTCGACGCCTTGATCAAGGCCGACAAGACCTATGAGCTGGATGGCGCGCTGTGGTTGCGCACCACCGATTACCGCGATGACAAAGATCGCGTGATGAAGAAGTCCGACGGCACGTACACCTACTTCGTACCTGACGTCGCGTATCACACAGTCAAATGGCAGCGCGGTTTTACGCAAGCAATCAACGTGCAGGGCAGCGATCACCACGGCACGATTGCTCGTGTGCGCGCTGGTTTGCAGGCACTTGATATCGGCATCCCGCAAGGCTATCCGGATTACGTACTGCACAAGATGGTCACCGTCATGCGTAACGGCGAAGAAGTAAAAATTTCCAAACGTGCCGGTTCCTACGTCACATTGCGTGATTTGATCGAATGGTCGAATGGCGAAGTAGTTGAGGGAGAAGTACGCGATCTGACACGCGGTCGCGATGCCGTGCGTTTCTTCCTGATCTCGCGCAAGGCCGATACCGAATTCGTCTTCGACGTCGATATCGCATTGACGCAAGGCGACGAGAATCCGGTCTACTACGTGCAATACGCTCATGCCCGTATTTGCTCAGTGCTGAAACAAGCTGAAGGTGCTGACTTTGATGAAGCCGCGCTGGTGAATGTCGATCTGTCGCCATTGACCGCACCGCGCGAAGCATCGCTGCTCGCCAAGCTCGCCGAATATCCAGAGATGCTGCAAAAGGCATTGGAAGAATTGGGCCCGCACCAGGTTGCGTTTTATCTGCGCGACTTAGCAGGCGAATTGCATAGCTACTACAATGCAGAACGCGTGCTGGTAGATGATGTCTCATTGAAGATGGCGCGCATTGCCCTGATGCATGCAACACGACAAGTATTACGTAACGGTCTGGCCTTGATTGGTGTTTCGGCACCGACCCGGATGTAACAGGAAATTTATGATTAAAAAGATGAAACAGCGGGAAATCAAAAAGCAGGCCGGTGGCACTTTGCTCGGCTTGATTCTCGGCCTCATTATTGGTTTGGGTATTGCGGTTGGTGTGGCTTTGGTCATTTCCAAAACGCCATTGCCGTTCACCAATAAAACCGGTGCACAGCCGGAACGCTCGACGCAGTTGCCACCAACTACCAACGACTTGTCCGATCCGAACAAGCCTTTGTACGGTAAGAAGCAGCCTAAACCGGTAGAGACTACCGACCCGTCCGCATCTATTGATACCACCAAAGCACCGGTAGTCGACAAGGCAACGCAGGCAAAAGACAAAGCGCAAGCCAAGGTAGAAGCTACAGCCAAGGCCGAGAGCGCTGATGAAAAATGGATCTACTATCTGCAAGCTGGCGCTTTCCGCGAAAGAGCAGATGGAGAGAACATGAAGGCAAAATTGGCTTTGCTGGGTTTCGAGGCAACTGTCTCCGAATATAAGGCGGAAACCGGCGCACTGTATCGTGTGCGTGTCGGCCCGTTTGGTCAGCTGGAAACAATGAACCGAGTACGCGGTAAGCTGTCTGATAATGGCGTCGATGTCGCAGTGGTGCGCATCGGCAAATAACTGAAAGGAATCTCATGCGTTTTATTCAACACCTGTTGGCTGTCGCAAGTCTGAGTCTGTTTGCTGCGACCGCTGGCGCATCGCCGACCGCACCGGTCAATGGCACCGATTACCGTACGCTGGAAAAAGTACAGCAAACCGATAGCGGCAAGAAAGTCGAAGTCACCGAATTCTTCTGGTATTCCTGCCCGCATTGCAGCGCGCTCGAACCAGCGCTCGAATCCTGGGTGAAAAAGCAAGGCGACAAGATCGTTTTCAAACGTGTGCCGGTCGCTTTTCGCGATACCTTTATCCCACAGCAAAAACTCTACTACTCGCTGGAAGCCATGGGCCTGGTTAACACCTTGCACGGCAAAGTATTCCGCGCGATCCACGTAGAACGCCAACCGCTGGATACAGACAAACAGATCGCCGACTTCATCGCCAAACAAGGCGTTGATCCTAAGAAATTTGCCGAGGTCTATAACTCCTTCGGCGTACAAACCAAGGTACAACGCGCGACGCAATTGCAAGCCGCGTACAAGGTTGATGGCGTTCCTATGATTGCGATCGATGGTCGTTACATCACTTCGCCATCCATCGTCGGCACATCGCTCGGCAATCGTCCGGAAGGCGTCTTGCATGACGCAACCTTGCAAGTCATGGACTGGCTGGTTACCAAATCCGCAAAGTAAGATTACCTCGCTGATTTTTCAGCAAAAGATCGCATGAGTAAAATCCGCAACTCGCAAGATTGCGGATTTTTTATTTGGAGCGCATGTGGGAGCAGTCATGACTAATAATGTGCAACGCGTATTCATCACAGGCGCATCCAGCGGACTAGGCGCAGCTCTTGCACGTCAGTATGCGCAACAAGGTGCCATTCTCGGTCTGGTCGCGCGTCGCGGAGAAGTCTTGCGTGAGCTGACCGATAGTCTGCCGGGCGCAGTAAGTCACAGAATTTATCCGCTCGATGTAAATGATCATGCCGCGCTGGCACTAGCCGCTGCTGATTTTATCCAGCATGCGCAAGGTATCGATATTGTTATCGCTAACGCCGGCATCTCGCGCGGGACTTTGACCGAGCATGTGGAAGATCTGCAAATCTTTGAACAAGTCTTCGCCACTAACGTGATGGCAACTGTTGCCACCTTCTCGCCCTTCATCACCACCATGCAGGTGCAAGCGGCTGCCGGAGATACAAACGGTCGTCTGGTTGGTATAGGCAGCGTCGCCGGCATACGCGGTTTGCCGGGTGCTGGTGCTTACAGCGCGTCCAAGTCAGCTGTCATCAGCTATTGCGAATCTTTGCGTGTGGAGTTGAAGAAGAGTGGCGTGAAGGTTGTCACGATAGCGCCGGGGTATATCGATACGCCTATGACGCAGGTGAATGATTATGCGATGCCGTTTTTGATGCCGGTTGAGAAGTTTGCTGAAGTTGCGGTTGCCACGATAGCTTCGGGTTGCAGTTATCGGGTGATTCCTTGGCAGATGGGTGTGGTTGCTAAGGTGCTGAGGTTGTTGCCTAACTGGCTTTATGATTTGCTGTTTGCTAATGCACCGCGGAAGGCTCGGAAGCTTTAATTTATACGAATTGGCTCAGCATGCCGGGGGTAGCCCGGCGGCTACTCACTTTTCTTGCTTCGCCAAGAAAAGTAAGCAAAAGAAGGCGACCGCGAAGCAGCTGCCCTCCGGGTTCCCGTTTGTGCAGGACAAAAAATGGGAAGCGAACGAAACTCGCTACGCTCAGACAGCTTTCATTTCTGATCCATTTCACGCACCGCAAAATCGGCAGCGTCAAAGCGGAATTTAAAGCCAGGATGTGGAGATAGTGTGCAGGACTGATAGCCGGGACTTCTCTGTGGATGGGTGTATTGTTTGATCCATCATGTTTTGAAAAGGGTTGCGAATGCTTACTATACTTTTTCTTTTGTTAGCTCTAGGGGCGGGTTGGCTAGCTATCGTTGGATATCGCATGGGTAAAAACGTCAAAGAACAGCCTTTCAAAGTCATGGCTGGTAATCACTTCGAACATTTGTCTGGGATTGAGCGCGTTGAAATGCAAGAACGCTTGGGTTCTCGCATCGGTTTGAGTTTTTACATTTGGATATTGTTAGCTGTTGTCTTTACAATTTCTTCTATCGCAACTTTAGTGATGGATTACTAAAACTTTGTAGGATAGTTTTTCGAAATTCGTGAATTTATTTTTAGATTGGCTCAGATTAATAAGTCTGAAACCGAATCACCCCATCACTAGAAATAATCCGCTTCAACATCCCATCCTTCCAAAGCTTGTGCAAATGCGCGAGCGCTTCGCCCAGAGCGAAACTCAACTGATGTGAATCCAGCTTGCGCACAAACATGATCGGCACGATGTCCGCTGCCGATTGCGGTGTGGCGCAAGCCGTCAATACTTCTTCCAGCCGTGCCGCATGGTGATCGAACAACTGCTGTATGCGCGTATGCAAACCACGGAAAGGTTTGCCGTGTGATGGCAGTACCAGTGTGTCTTCTGGCAAGTCTTTGAACTTCAATAATGAATCGAGAAACTGCTGCACTGGATTCGATTCTGGTTCGACTGCGAAGACCGAGACATTGGTCGAGATGCGCGGCAACACCATATCGCCGGAAATCAGTAGGTTCAAATCTTCGCAATACAGTGCTGCATGTTCGGGTGCATGACCGAAGCCGGTGATGACGCGCCATGCATGCGCGCCTATGCGGAAGCTTTGCGTGTCGTGCATGCGTATGTATGAGATCGGTACGCTAGGCACCAGCGTCGGGTAATAACTGCGGCGTCCTTCCAGTTCCGCCAGCATTTGCGGATCAGCCAGGCCGTGGCGTTTGAAGAAGGGGAACATCGCCGTGCCGTCAGCGCCCGGCAGCGCGGCGGACATCATGCGAGCGAAGGTGTATTCGCCGGTGGTCATCCACAGCGGCACATCCCAGCGCTTGCAGATCCAGTCGGCGAGGCCGACGTGATCAGGATGGCAATGGGTGGCGATGACGCGCACGATGGGCAGGCCGTTTAATTGCGTGGCAAAGATGGTTTCCCAGGCGGCGCGTGTGGCGTCGTTGGAGATGCCGCAATCGATGACAGTCCAGCCGCGTATGGTGCCATTCTCCGATTCGAACTCATCTTCCAGCAGCCAGAGATTGATATGGTTGAGCGCAAATGGCAGACCCATGCGCAGCCACTTTACGCCGGGCGTGATCTCGAACGTGCTGCCAAGATCTGGCAAGGTGTCGTCAAATGGGTAATTTAGTTGTGCTTCAAGCAAATTCATCGTGGTCCCGTGGCTAGCCAATAAGATTCACATTCACTGCGGGCGCGCCTACAATAGCCGTCGGAAATGCATGGTGTCATTCTAAACGGTGTTACATCACACCGCGCCATTGCATGATAGGCAAGTGAAACAGATCATGACAAAACCAAATACAGCGACTGGTCCCGCTTGTCCGTGTGGCAACGGAGATTATGCGCTTTGTTGCCAACCGTATCACGACGGCACAGCAGCACCGACTGCCGAAGCATTGATGCGCTCACGTTACAGCGCTTACGCCTTGGGTTTGATGCACTATGTACATGCGACCTGGCATGTATCGACGCGGCCGCCGCTGACGGATTTTGTGCATGATGCTTCGACTAAATGGTTGGGTTTGGAAATCAAAAAATTCGTTCCTGGGCAGGATGAAGCCACTGTCGAATTCGTCGCACGCTCCAAGAGTGGCGGACGCGCACAACGTTTGCATGAAGTCAGCCGCTTTGTAAAAGAAGATGGACGCTGGTTTTATATAGACGGTGTGTTCCCCGATTGAGTCATCGTCAATAAAGAATATCTGGAGTCATGTTGGACGCAATGAATCAAACACCATCAGGCAAGCAATCCGATCTGGTCGCGCGCAGTCTGCGCAGCGTGTGGCATCCGTGTACGCAAATGCAGCATCACGAAACCTTGCCGCTGGTGCCGGTCAGTCACGGTCGCGGTGCATGGTTGTACGACACCAACGGCGATCGCTATCTGGATGCCATCAGTTCGTGGTGGGTCAATCTATTCGGTCATGCCAATCCGCGTATCAATAGCGCATTGAAGTTGCAGCTTGATTTGTTGGAACACGCGATGCTGGCCGGCTTTACGCATGAACCGGTAGTGCAATTATCGGAGCAGCTTGCAGCGCGTACCGGTGATGTACTCGGTCATTGCTTCTATGCATCTGATGGCGCATCGGCGGTGGAGATCGCATTGAAGATGAGCTTTCATGCGTGGCGCAATAACGGGCAGAGCGACAAGCGCGAGTTCGTTTGCCTGAAGGGTAGTTATCACGGAGAAACGATAGGCGCGCTGGCAGTCACTGATGTACCTATCTTCCGCGATGCCTACGGTCCGATGTTGCAGCATGCGCATGTGGTGATGAGCCCCGATGCACGCGCTGCACAAGACGGTGAATCGGCCGCCGATGTGGCACGTCGTGCTGCTGTCGAACTGGAAGCCTTGTTTCAAGACCGTTCCAAATATATTGCTGCGATTATTGTCGAGCCGCTGGTGCAATGTGCGACCGGCATGGCGATGTACGATCCTGTGTATTTGCAGGAAGTACGCGCGCTGTGTGATCGTTATCACGTGCATTTGATCGCGGATGAAATTGCAGTTGGTTGTGGCCGCACCGGCACTTTCTTCGCGTGTGAGCAAGCTGCGATCTGGCCGGATTTCTTGTGTCTGTCTAAAGGCATTAGCGGCGGTTATTTGCCTTTGTCTTTGGTGATGACACGCGATGCGATTTATCAGGCGTTTTACGATACCGATGTAGCACGTGGATTCTTGCATTCGCATTCCTACACCGGCAATCCATTGGCATGCCGCGCTGCATTGGCGACGCTGGCGATTTTTGAAGAAGACGATGTGATCAATGCCAATCGTGTACGTGCTGCGCGCTTGACCGATGCCTTGGCTCCGCTGGCTGCGCATGCGCAAGTCAGCAACTTTCGTCAACGCGGGATGATCTGGGCATTTGATGCAGTGATTGATGATGCGGATGCGGCAGCGACTTTCTCGCGTCGCTTCTTTACGACTGCGCTCGAACATGAATTGTTGTTGCGCCCTATCGGCCGCACGGTCTACATGATGCCGCCCTACATTTTGAACAATGAAGAAATCGATGGCCTAGCAGCGCGTACGCACACTGTTTTTGAAAAGGTCATGCGCGGATGAACAAGTTGATCGCAGGACTGGAACAGCAACTCGCTCAGCTCGATGCGCAAAGCCTGCGTCGCCGTCGCCGCACAACTGAATCGCCATGCGCACCACGCGTGCAAGTTGATGGTCGCGAGATGCTGGCTTTTTGCAGCAACGATTATCTCGGTCTGGCTGCGCATCCGCGCATAGTGAATGCTTTGCAGGAAGGTGCCAACATCTACGGTGCTGGCAGTGGCGCCTCGCATTTGATCAGCGGTCATTCACGTGCGCATGCCGAGTTGGAAGAACGTCTGGCTGAGTTTGTATCGCCGCAGATAGCAGATGCGCGTGCGCTGTATTTTTGCACCGGCTATATGGCGAACATTGCGATCTTGAGCACCTTGGCTGGCAGCGGTGCTGATCTGTTTTCTGAATCCTTGAATCATGCGTCGCTGATCGATGGTGCGCGCTTGTCGCGTGCGAATGTGCATGTGTATCCGCATGGCGATCTGGAAAAACTTTCTGACTTGCTCGCTGCGAGTACCGCGACGACCAAGATGGTGGTGACCGATAGCGTCTTCAGCATGGATGGCGATCTGGCCGCCCTGCCGCAATTGCTGGCTTTGTGCGAACAGCATGATGCGTGGCTAGTAGTTGATGATGCGCACGGTTTCGGCGTATTGGGTGAGCATGGACGCGGCGTGTTGGAACACTTTGCTTTGAGTTCGCTCAATCTGGTTTACATGGGTACGCTGGGCAAAGCGGCTGGTGTCGCCGGCGCATTTGTTGCGGCACACAAGAGTGTGATCGAGTGGATGGTGCAACGCGCCCGTCCGTATATTTATACAACTGCTGCGCCACCAGCAGTCGCGCATGCCTTGCTGACCAGCCTCGACATTATCGAAGGCGCGGAAGGTGCAGAACGTCGTGCGCATTTGCAGACCTTGATTGCGCAATGGCGCAGTGCTTTGCAATTGCAGCGCTGGCAAGCCCTGGCTTCGGATACCGCGATCCAGCCTGTCGTTATCGGTGCGAATGATGAGGCGATGAAAATCGCAGCGGCTTTGTATGAACAAAATATCTGGGTACCGGCGATTCGTCCACCGACCGTACCTGCCGGTACTGCGCGCTTGCGCGTGACTTTGTCGGCGGCGCATACCGCTGCGGATGTCGCGCAGCTCGTTGATGTGTTGCACCAACTGGAAAAGCAGAATTGAGATGACAGCTACTTTTAATTGTTTTGTGACCGGTACCGATACCGAAATCGGTAAAACCATGATTTCCACCGCCTTGCTGCATGCGCTGGTGGAAAGAGGCGTACGCGCAGCGGCGATCAAAAGCGTTGCTGCCGGAGCAACTGCAATTCAGACAAGCGCCGGTCAGGTCTGGCACAATGACGACGCTGACGCGTTGGCGCAGGCTGCAAACGTGGTTTTACCGCCAGAATTGGCAACGCCATATCTGCTGCATGAAGCCGCTGCGCCGCATGTTTCGGCGAAGTTGCAAGGTGTTGCTATAGATATCGCGCATATTAAGAACTGTTATGCGCAAGTCTGTGAGCTGGCCGATGCTGTGGTGGTCGAGGGTGTGGGCGGCTTCCGTGTGCCTTTGTCCGATCAGGCTGATACTGCGGATTTAGCCCAAGAACTGGGTTTGCCCGTCATAATGGTGGTCGGGCTGCGGCTGGGCTGCTTGAATCATGCCTTGCTGACCGCCGATGCGATTGCCGCACGTGGCCTGAAGCTGGTGGGTTGGGTCGCCAATACAGTTGATGCCGGTATGTCGTTTGCCGAGGATAATGTCGAAGCATTGGTTGCGCGTTTGCCCGCGCCGCTGCTGGGTTGTGTGCCGCGTCTGGCTGCGCCCTTGCCTGCTGCCGCTGCTTCGTATCTGGATTTTTCGTGTTTGCCGAATTGGCCGAAGGCCTGATCTGGCGAATACCCGATTTAAATTTTAGTCAGGAGTTTTTCGATGTCGTCGCAACCTGTAACTTTTCAAGCGCCTGTCGCACCTATCGTTCCAACCGCGTGGCCGGTGGATGAGGTGTTGGCCTTGTTCAATCTGCCGTTCAACGATTTGATCTTCCGTGCGCAAACCGTGCATCGCGAAAACTTTGATCCGACGGAAGTGGAACTGGCAACTTTGTTGTCGATCAAGACCGGCGGCTGCCCGGAAGACTGCGGCTATTGCCCGCAAGCTGCACGTTACGACACTGGCGTGACTGCACAAAAAATTCTACCACTGGAAGAAGTGCTGACCGCAGCGCGTGAAGCAAAAGCGCACGGCGCGACCCGCTTCTGCATGGGTGCAGCATGGCGTGAACCAAAAGACCGCGATCTGGAAAAAGTTGAAGAGATGGTGCGTGAAGTGAAGGCCATGGGCCTGGAAACTTGCGCGACGCTCGGCATGCTGGGCGAAGGCCAGGCAGAGAAGTTGAAAAATGCCGGCCTCGATTACTACAACCACAATCTGGATACCGCACCTGAGTTTTACTCGAATGTGATCTCGACTCGTGATTACCAAAATCGTATCGATACCTTGGGTCGCGTACGCGGCGCTGGCATCAAGGTTTGCTGCGGCGGTATCGTTGGTATGGGCGAATCGCGTTTGCAACGCGCTGGCTTGATCGCACAATTGTGCAATATGGATCCGTATCCAGAATCAGTGCCGGTCAACAATCTGGTGCAGGTTGAAGGCACGCCTTTGCACGGTACCGATCCTATCGATCCACTGGAATTCGTACGTACTGTCGCTGTTGCTCGTATCACGATGCCTAAAGCGCGTGTGCGTTTGTCCGCAGGTCGTCGCGAAATGGGTGAAGCAATTCAGGCGCTGTGCTTCGTCGCTGGTGCGAACTCGATTTTCTACGGTGACAAATTGCTGACCACTGGTAACCCAGAAGCGATGGCTGATCAGGAGTTGCTTGAGAAGCTCGGCATGCATACTCGCAGTACCGCTATCGATGCACGTTGCGACGTAACGCCGTCCTAATGACGTCTTTGTAAATATCGTCTGACGATATAGCTACGGCCGGTTGATTTTATCGACCGGCCGTTTTTCCTTCTAATGAGGTTCCTCAATTGAATCTTGCCAAACAACTGCCAGCATTCGTCAAGATCGTCGAAGTTGGTCCGCGCGACGGTTTGCAGAACGAGCAGCAAACCATCAGTGCCGAGACCAAGATAGAACTGGTAAATCGTCTGTCGCAAGCTGGCTTTCCGAATATCGAAGCGGCTTCCTTCGTCTCACCGAAATGGGTACCGCAGATGGCTACTTCATCGGAAGTAATGGCTGGCATTACGCGTAGGCCCGGAGCGATCTATTCTGCACTGGTGCCGAATATGAAAGGCTTTGAAGCTGCGCTCGCAGCAGGTGTGGATGAAGTGGTGATCTTTGCTGCAGCGTCGGAAGCTTTCTCGCAAAAGAATATCAATTGCTCGATTGCCGAATCGATCACGCGCTTCCGCGATGTCGCACAAGCGGCCAAGCAGCACAACCTGCGTTTGCGTGGTGCGTTGAGTTGCGCCTTCGGCTGCCCGTATCAAGGTGTAGTCACGGCGGATAGCGTGGCCGATGTGGTGCGACAGTTGCGCGAACTCGGTTGCGATGAAATCGATATCGCCGACACCATAGGTGTAGCGACGCCGCGTCATGTACAAACAGTGATGCAGCGTGCGATAGAAGAATTCCCTATCGATAGGTTGTCCGGTCACTTCCACGATACTTACGGTCAGGCGCTGGCGAATATTTATGCGAGTCTGGAAGTCGGCATCTCGATTTATCACGCGTCGGTAGCGGGCCTTGGCGGCTGTCCGTACGCGAAAGGTGCGACCGGCAACGTTGCAACGGAAGACGTGCTGTACATGATGCAGGGACTGGGCATAGAAACCGGCATCGATCTGGATGCGGTAGTCGATGCAGGACAATTCATTTCAGAGAAGCTGGGTCGCAAGGCAGTCAGTCGTGCCGGTAATGCGATTGCAGCGAAACGTGCACCGGGTTGTGCTTGATTCGATGTGATTGTCAGGTCAATAAAAAACGGGATGCAACCACCAGGTCGCATCCCGTTTTTGTATGTGTCGCTTGCTTAGTTGTATAACACGTTCGGTAACCACAAACCGATGGCCGGGAACATGTACAGCAGGATCAGTGCAAAGATCTGTATCGCCATGAAGGGCATCATGCCGAGGAAGATCTGGTTCAGCGTCACGTGTGCCGGTGCCACACCTTTTAGATAGAAGGCTGACATCGCAACCGGTGGCGACAGGAAGGCTGTTTGCAAATTCATCGCGACCAGCAAACCGAAGAACAGTGGATCGATGCCGAAGTGCGGCAGCAGCGGGATGAAGATAGGCATGAAGATCACGATGATCTCTGTCCACTCCAGCGGCCAACCCAGCAAGAAGATGATGACTTGCGCGAGGATCATGAACTGCAATGGCGTCATGTCCAGCGACAACACCCAGTCATTGATAATCTCCTGCCCTCCGAGCAAGGCAAACGATGCCGAGAAGATGCTGGAACCGACAAACAGCCAGCACACCATCGCACTGGTTTTGGTTGCCAGATAGGCAGACTCTTTCAACATACTGAAGTTGAAGCGTCGGTAACATGCCGCCAGCACTATGCCGCCGAATGCACCCATCGCCGCTGCCTCGGTCGGTGTTGCCAGTCCGAACACGATGCTGCCCAGCACTGCGAGAATCATGAAGGCCAGCGGGAACAGCGATCCCAACAGCATCTTGAAGATTTCCAGACGGGCGAAAGTGAAGAAGGCATAGAACACCACCATCGCAGCGAGGCCAATACCGAAGGCGATCCAGAAACCCTTGGGTGCAGATTTGGCTTCAGCTGGTGCGGCAGGTGCAGCAGGTTCGACCGAAGCCGGTGGCATGGCTGCTGGTGCCGCTGTGTCATGCGTTTCTGCAAGAGCAGCAGGTGCGGCTTCGCTTGCGGGTTCGGCCAGTGCGCCTTCCGGTTCACCAAAACTATCATCGGCATGCATCTCGCTACTCAAGTCTTGCGCACCGATTCCCATCTCGACCATTTCGGTCTTGGCTGCATCCGGTGCCGTGGCCATGCGATAGCTCAATCCCATGGCCAGCGCAAATGCCAATGCCGGTAACAAAGCAATGCCCAGTTGCTGTAACAAGGTGCGTGTGGAGACATCCGCATTGCGGCGTCCCTTGAGTGCACCTATCAGGCCGGGCAAGACATTGTTGCTGATTGTGGTGGAGATTTTTTCCGCAAAGCCGGGCAGATCCACATGTCGTTCTTCTGCCGACAGAGGTGGAGCTACGCTAGGCTTGAGCTTCGCCAGGATGATCACGTAACCGATATACAGACCCGCCAGCATGATGCCTGGGAAGAATGCGCCGGCATACAGTTTGACCACCGATACGCCGGCTGTCGCTCCGTACACGATCAACAGCACGGAAGGCGGAATCAGAATGCCCAGACAACCACCAGCCGTAATGGCACCCGCTGACAATTGCGTGCTGTATCCAGCCTTCAGCATCGCCGGCAAGGCCAGCAAGCCCATCAGCGTGACGACGGCACCAACGATACCGGTTGCCGTCGCGAAGACGGCGCAGGTCACGATGGTGGCGACAGCTAATGAACCTGGCACGCGTGCCATTGCGATATGCAGACTCTTGAACAGCTTTTCGATCAGGTTGGCGCGTTCGACCAGATATCCCATGAAGATGAAGAGCGGGATGGAGATCAGAACATCGTTGGCCATGACCGAATACGCACGTTGCACCATCAGGTCCAGCGTTTGTTGCGTGGCGAGGTTGGGGTCTCGACTGTAGAAGGCAAACCAGGCGAATATCACGCCCATGCCCATCAGCGTGAACGCAGTAGGGAAACCCAGCATGATGGCAACCACAACCAGCGCCAGCATCAACAGGCCAAGATGGCCGCTGGTCATGTGTTCCGGCGACGGCATCAGGATGAAGAGGCCGAGAACGATGGCAAACAGAATGGAGAGGCCGAACCAGACTTCTTTCCTCATGGTTTGCCTCCTGCGTTGTTGGTGATCAGTTTGTCTACTTCGGCGATGTCTTTATCCTTCACGTGCACCATCGCCTTGAGTTTGTCGACGTCCACTTCTTCCACGTCTTTTTCACGCGATGGCCATTCGCCTTCTTTCAGGCAAATGATGCAACGAATGATTTCCACGAAGCCTTGCATCAGCAATAGCGCGCCAGAAATAGGAATCACCATTTTGAACGGATAAAGCGGCGGACCGTTCGCGGTAAGGGTCGAATGCTCTTTGATAGCCAGCGATTCAGCAGCGTAGGTATAACCGGCCCACACCAACGCGATGACGCCAGGAATGAAGAAAACAAAATACAGCGTCAGATCCAGGCTGGCTTGCAAGCGTGGTGGGAAAAAACCGTATAAGACGTCGCCACGTACATGGCCGTTTTTTGCCAGCGTGTAAGCACCCGCCATCATGAAGGCCGTGCCATACGCCATGATCATCAGATCGAAAGACCATGGATTGGGACTGTTCAGTGCATAACGTGCGAAAACTTCCCACGTAATAAGAAAGGTCAAGATGACGATAAGCCAGGAAAATAGTTGGCCTACCCAACTGCTGACCTTATCGATGAAGAATAAAAGGTTCTGCATAAAGGCTCCGATTCAAAGACAGGTGGTGTTGTCGCGTATGCGACGTTTGTCTGCGTTTAATAAAACACCATCCGATACTTTGGATGGTGTCATGAGAAACGCGATCGATGCCGCTTAAGCTTTCTTCGGAGCGGTGCGCGCGAAATAATGGTTGTATGCCATGCGCCTGTTGTTATTGGTGTCCATGTCCCATTTCATGGCACGTTCGGCGAAGACTCTTTGTGATTTTTCCACTTCCTTGAACAAGGCGTTGTCGGCGCCCTTTTTCGCGACTACTTCATCCCAGACAGTGAGTTGTGTCTGCAGCAGAGAGTCCGGCGTCTTGTAAAACTTCACGCCATCCTTGGTCTGCATTTCGCGATAGTCTTTGGAATAACGATCGATCGCTTTCCACGACATATCGGCCGATGATGCTTCCACCGCATTCGAAATGATGGCCTTCATTTTTGGCGGCAGCGCTTCGTACTTGGTTTTGTTGAAGGTGATCTCGAACTGCTCGGAGCTTTGATGGAAGCTTTGCAACATGCAGACCTTGGAGACATCAGGGAAGCCAAGTACACGATCGGAACTGGCGTTGTTGAATTCCGCGCCATCCAGCAAACCTCTATCCATCGCTGGTACGATTTCGCCACCCGGCAGCGCATTCACCGCGGCACCCATTGCGGTAAATAAATCAATCGCCAAGCCGTTAGTACGGAACTTCAAACCTTGCAGATCTTCTTTCTTGGTGATTGGTTTTTTGAACCAGCCTAGTGGTTGTGTCGGCATCGGACCAGTGAGGAAGGATGTGACGTTCGCGCCTATGGATGTGTAGAGCTTGTCCAGCAACTCTTTGCCGCCGCCGTATTTATGCCATGCCAATACCATGTTCGCATCCATGCCGAATACCGGGCCGGAGGTCCACAGTGCAATCGCACTTTGTTTGCCGTAGTTGTAACCCATCACGCCATGGCCGCCATCGAGCG
Source organism: Pseudomonadota bacterium (assembly GCA_040390795.1). Classification (GTDB taxonomy): domain Bacteria; phylum Pseudomonadota; class Gammaproteobacteria; order Burkholderiales; family Burkholderiaceae_D; genus Oxalicibacterium. The sequence continues at coordinate 26,611 of JAZJXV010000006.1, forward strand.
TACCTTTTGACACCGCATCCAGTAGACCGAAAGCAGGTACCACCGCACCAGCTGGCAACACCTCAATCTTGAGTTCACCACCGGTCATGTCATTTACTTTTTTTGCAAAGTCCTGTGCGTACTCGTGGAAAATATCTTTACTAGGCCAGGTACTTTGAAAGCGCATCTGTGTGACAGTTTGCGCAGTAGAGATCATCGGAAAGCTGAGTGCGGCTGCTGCGCCGGCGGTCGTTGCGGTACCAAGAAACTTACGACGTGTGGAAGGGGAAGTCTGATTCTGTTTGAGGCTTTTCTTCATTGTGTATCTCCTATTATATTTTTTAGAAATCACTTTGATTCATCAACCGACAGATCGCATCCATTGGGAAATGGCGGCAGTACTGACGAGCGTAGGATGCCCTTTCGTGGGCATAAGTCAAGTCGCAATGCAGCAAGCAAGGTGGCACTTTTTGGTGCATTTTTCGATGAATATGGCAGATGAAGAGCAAGTGTTAAATATTGTTTGAAAAGTTCACAAGCATTGTTTTTAATTTTTTTGAATCTCGTTTTGATGTGAAAAAATATGGCCTCTCTCAGAGGGGAAATTTTAATTTTTTAGAGAAAATTGATGATGAGCGCGCATGATTTTTGAATCGCTATCGACATTGAATTTATGTATAAATAGCGTCGATGGAAAATCGATTTGTGACGAGTCGATTAATCTGATTAAATGGCTTAATTATTTTTTGTGCATGATCATATTGTTGTGATTGCATCCGTTTTTCTTACACCACGCTTACAAAAAAGTAAGCTCATCCAACTCCCATGTCATATATCGATCTCATTCAAATTAATTCGCAAGGATCGCCCGTCAGCAAGGTTGGTGCGCTGGATAACATCGCGCAACAAGTGTGTGCTGCAACGGCCTCTTTATATGTAGACGCGGGCTTTGTTTTGCCGTGGGTAGGCTATCTTGCGCAGAAGAATGGAAAGGTAGTTGGTGCGTGCGCATTCAAGGCGCCACCATCGGATGGCAAAGTGGAAATTGGTTACATTACTTTCCCTGATTCAGAAGGCAAAGGAATCGCTACGCTGATGGTGCGGCAGTTACTGGAGATTGTGCAGACAGAGCACGCTGCGTTGACAGTCGTTGCGCACACTGCGAATGAAGAGAATGCTTCGAATGCGATTTTGAGTAATCTCGGCTTTCGCTTCATGCATGTATTAGAGCATCCAGAATATGGCGAAATGTGGGAGTGGCATTTGGTAAACGAACAATCAGTATCGGAAAGTCAAAATGTTTGAAATGAAAACGATAGGCCTGTTTGTCTTGACGGCCATCGCTGAGATTGTCGGTTGTTATTTGCCGTATCTTTGGTTACGTCAGGCAGGATCAGTCTGGTTGTTGATTCCTGCTGCGTTTAGTCTGGCGGTGTTTGTATGGTTGCTCTCGCTGCATCCAGAAGCCGCCGGCCGCGTCTATGCAGCATACGGTGGCGCGTATGTTGCCGTCGCATTGCTTTGGTTGTGGGTAGTGGATGGCATCAAGCCTACCAACTGGGATTTCGTTGGCGTTGCGGTTACGTTGGCAGGCATGGGCATCATCTTGTTTGCACCACGCGCTTGATGGTCACGCTATCGGCTTGAGCGTAGTGTTTATTGCGTGCTGAATAGCGTTGGAAAGATTTCTATTCCAGTCGAATTCAGTGTCGCAAAAATACGTCCGTCTTCATGCGTCGTTACATCGACGATACCGGCCGCTTCAAACTCGCTGAGTGTGCGGCGCAAGGTGCTCATCGGTATGCAGGAACGTTTGCTGAGTTTGGCCAGCGACCACAATGCGCCCTCTTGCGAAGCTTCCCATAAGTGTCGCAGGATGGTGACTTTGACTGGATCCAGTTCGTCCTCGTGTTGCGATGCGTCCGCATTGGCCATGATGATAGGCTTTCCTTTTTGTGCATAAATGCTGATGCTCGATAGTGCTCGCCGTAAAGCGAGGTTTGCTGCAATCGAACATCCCGTCTCCGATGCGCTCTCTATGGAGCGACATTCGCACGACAGCTTTCAAGCTGCGTGTTATCTCATATTATAGTTTTCGCGCGTCCGGGCATCAACCGCACGTTCTGCCTGGCGCATGCAATCGACAACCAGCTTGCCGACGGTCTTGAGCGCTTCTTCTATGCTGGCTGACCACGGATAGCTGTAGTTCAAGCGGATGAAGTTGCTGTAGCCGTTGGTGGTGGAGAACATATAACCCGGCCCGATGGTAATGCCATGTTGCAATGCCAGTTCATACAGCTTCATCGAATCAACCAGCGCTGGCAGTTCCACCCACAAGACATAACCGCCCTTAGGTTCCGACGTTTGTGTCCCTTCCGGGAAAAAACGTTTCACTGCGGCGCGCATCATGTTCGCTTGTTGCGCGTAGATTTTTCTGATGTGGCGCAGATGATGTTCGTAACCGTCGTGCTCCAGATATTCTGCAATCGCAAGTTGCGGAATGGTCGGCGTCGTCAACGTATTCAGAAACTTCAGTTTTTCAACCTGATCGCGATAGCGTCCCGGCATCGCCCAGCCTATGCGATATGCCGATGTCAGGCTTTTTGAAAATGATGCGCAGTGCAAAACCAAACCTTCGATGTCATAGGATTTGAGTGAAGTCGGATGCGCATCACCAAAGTACAACTCGTTATAGACATCGTTTTCAATGACCGGAACATTGCGTTCGGTAATCAGCTTGACTAGTGCACGCTTTTTTTCATCCGGCATTTGAAAGCCGAGCGGGTTTTGAAAATTCGGCATCACCATGCACGCGGCAATCTGATGCATGTCGAGTATTTCCTCCAGCGCAGCGAGATCTATCCCTTCGCGCGGATGCGTGGCGACTTCTATCGCACGCATACCCATACGTTCGATCGCGTGCAACATTGCATAGAAGGTGGGCGATTCGACGGCGACGATATCGCCAGCCTTGCCGACTGCTTGCAAGCAGAGATTGATGGCTTCGGTGGCACCTACTGTGACGACGATTTCATTCGGATCAATTACGGTGCCATTTTCCAGATAGCGACGTGCGATCTGGCGTATCAGATCCGGATGGCCAGGCGGTAGCGCATCGGTCACGCCCCATTTGGTTTGACGTCGTGTAATGCCGTAGGCATAACGATTGATTTTTTCTGATGGGAACTGGCTAGGATCGGGATACGGCGAGCCGAGCGGAACCGCATCATCGGCATTGATGGAGCGCAGTGTGGACAGCACGAGAGAACTGACATCCACTTGCGACGATATCGCGAGTGGTTGAGAAGTGCGCAATTCTTGCGGCACTTTGCCGTTTGCTGATTGTGGCGTGACGCGCACGAAGTAACCAGATTGCGGATGACTTTCGATGACGCCTTTGCTTTCCAATAAAAGGAATGCATGCACGACAGTCGTGATGCTGAGGCGATGATGCTGGCTGGTTTGTCGTATCGACGGCAAGCGTTCGCCGGGTCGGAACACGCCGTTCTCGATCAGCTCTTCAATATCTTTTGCCAGCTTTTCATACAACTTCACAAATGCCCCTGATGCTTGTCATGTTAATTTTTTTGCCTGTAATGACTCATATTCATTACTCAAATACCCTAGTGTTTATGCGGATCTCCGGCGCTTGTTGCTAAATACTTAAGCAGAAATAAAAGCACAGATACGTCGCTTTTCAAACTGTACTCTTTTTATTTCAAGCTATGTGTACGCTCATCAAAATGTCGTAGCGCTCTAAGCTTTGGTCACTCGGCACACAAGGTGCTCATGCATGAATGAACTCGCATGACGGTGCGTCGGATCAAAGGAAATTTGTCGTGGAAAAGTTGAAGTCGCAAGGCAGTATTGAAGCCTATGATCACCCAGCCGGTGGTTGGGGTGCGGTGAAGTATGTCGCCATCAATCTGATCAAGGAAAAAGTATCAGGTGGAAATTACCGTACGCTGTTCAAACAAAATCAGCCGGAAGGTTTTGATTGTCCTGGTTGTGCATGGCCTGATCGTCAGCATGCATCGACCTTTGAATTTTGTGAAAATGGCGTCAAGGCTGTGGCGGCGGAAGCAACCAGCAAACGCGTAACGACGGCCTTCTTTGAAAAGAATACCGTCGCTGCATTGCTGGAACAATCCGACTACGAGTTGGAACAACATGGTCGTCTGACCGAACCTATGCGTTATGACGCCGCTACCGATAAGTATGTGCCGGTTGCGTGGAGCGATGCATTCAAACTGATCGCATCTCATTTGCACAAACTCGACAATCCGCATCAAGCCGCGTTTTACACGTCTGGCCGTGCCGGTAATGAAGCGGCGTTTGTATATCAATTGTTTGTACGCATGTTCGGCACCAACAACTTCCCTGATTGCTCGAATATGTGTCACGAAGCGACCAGTCGTGGTTTGCCATCGACCGTTGGTGTTGGCAAAGGCACGGTTACGCTTCATGATTTCGAGCATGCCGATACCTTGCTGATTTTTGGACAGAATCCTGCAACCAATCATCCACGCATGCTGGGTGAATTGCGTGAATGTTCAAAGCGCGGCGCTGTGATCGTCTCCATCAATCCTTTGCGCGAACGTGGCCTCGAACGCTTTGCCGATCCGCAAAGCGTGGTGGAAATGTTGACCATGTCGAGCACCAAGATTGCATCGACTTTCATCCAGCCTAAATTGGGCGGTGACTTCGCCTTGATCAAAGGCGTCGCCAAACGCACACTGGAACTGGACGATGAAGCGGTAGAACAAGGTACGGAACGTGTGCTGGATACTGCTTTCATTGCAGAACATTGTTTCGGTTTCGAAGATTTTGCCGCTGATCTGCGTATGCAGGATTGGCAAGAGCTGGTTGATGAGTCCGGTGTATCGCGTGACGATATCGAAAAGCTGAGCCGCATCTATGTGAACGGCAAGCGCGTGATCGCAACCTGGGGCATGGGGATTACGCAGCACAAGAATTCGGTACAAACCGTACACATGTTGTCCAACCTGATGATGATGCGCGGGAATATTGGCCGCGAAGGTGCCGGCCTGTGCCCGGTGCGCGGACATTCGAACGTGCAAGGTAATCGTACCGTTGGTATTGAAGAGAAGCCATCGCAGGAATTTCTCAATCGCCTGGGAAATGTCTTCAACTTCGAGCCACCACGCGAACACGGTTATGACGTCGTGGAAACTATTCATGAAATGCTGGAAGGCCATGTAAAAGTATTCATTGGCCTGGGCGGCAACTTTGTGATGGCAACGCCGGATACACCACGCACGTTTGAAGCACTGCGCTCATGCAATCTGACGGTGCATATCACGACCAAGCTTAATCGTAGCCATCTGGTGCATGGCAAGGATGCCTTGATTCTGCCGACGCTGGGTCGTACCGAGATCGACAAGCAAAATGGCGTGGCGCAAGGTGTGACGGTGGAAGACTCGATGAGCATGGTGCATATCTCTTATGGCATGAACACGCCAGCATCGAAAAACCTGATGTCGGAAACTGCGATCGCAGCCAACATCGCGCATGCGACTCTTGGTTCCGACAAGGTCGACTGGTTGGCTTACGCTGCAGATTATTCGCTGGTGCGTGACGCGATGGAAAGCATCTTCGATGGTTTTGAAAATTACAACGAGCGCATTGCCAAGCCGGGTGGCTTCCATCTGCGTGTCGCTTCGCGCGAACGTGAGTGGCTGACTGATACTGGCAAGGCGAATTTCATCGTCCACAATATTGAACAAGACACGCCTATACGTCGCGCCAAGCAGCAGCATGGCGACAAGTTGATGACTTTGATGACGACGCGTTCGCATGATCAGTACAACACCACGATTTATGCGATGGATGATCGTTATCGTGGCGTGTTCGGTCAGCGTCGTGTGGTCTTCATCAATCCGGAAGATTTGTTGATGCTGGGCTTCAAGGCTGGTGAATGGGTGGATATGAGCACGGTGTGGGATGACGGCATAGAACGTCATGCCAATCGCTTCCTGCTGGTGGAATACGATATTCCACGTGGTTGTATTGGTGCTTATTATCCAGAGACAAATCCGCTGGTGCCGCTCAACAGCGTCGGCGATGTATGCAATACGCCGACCTCGAAATCGATACCGGTCTTGCTGCAACATTCTTTGCCAGTAGCACTCGCCGCCTGAGGCGTTTTCCTTCGATAAGCGGCTGTCTGTCCATTCCGGCAGGCGGCCGCTTATACTGTCGGGCATCTACTATCATCCCGGCTCAACCATCATGCGCAGAAAACCCGCGCGCCCTGAAGATCTCGACGATCTGATTTCTTTTCTTGATATCGATGTGACGCCTTTGCCATCACCGTGCATAGGTATCTGCCATGTCGATACTCGTACGACGTTTTGCACAGGTTGCCTGCGCACGATAGAAGAGATCACAGAGTGGGGTGCAGTGGACGATCAGCGCAGGCGACACATCTGGGGCGAAATCATCCGTCGGCGCGATGCCGTGCGTCATTGATGGGCATGACATTTTCGACTGCGACGGTCAGATGTGCGATCATTCGGCCACGTTCACGAATCGAGCAGTAATAATATGACAATGAATTTTTACAAGCCGGAAAAAACCGTTACAGGGCCTTCATACAGTCGCTGGTTCAAGCTATTGGCTACCGTGTTTTCAATCAGCCTGCTGGTGTACGCCGCCGATATCATGCGTCGCTATCCTTTGCTGGAATACGGTCTTAGCGTCAAAGTTTTGCTGCTTTGCGCGGCACTGATGCTGGTCGTCAGTTATTACTGGTTTTTGCGCTCGACCATCACCATCGATGAAAAAGGTATTACGCAAACCTGGCTCTACAATCGCCAAGTTGAATGGCGCGATGTCCGCAGCGCGAAAATGATAGGCATCCCTTTCCTCAGCTGGCTATTCCCGCCACGTTTGGTGGTGCGTACCGGTAATTCTTTCAGCACCTTCAATGGCGGTACGAAAGAAATCCTGATCGAATTCGCACACATCTCTTTGGCATTCCAGATACATAAACAAGTCGGTAAGTAATATGCATGTCGGGATGCATCCACAGCGATGCATCCTTCTACGACCAGCAGAGCGTCATCTGCGTGAAAGTACCCCTCCGAGGATCTTGTCCGAAAACGGCTAGACGCTGCATAAGTCCACGCGTATAAATACGGCATGGACATGCGCAAATTCAACGACCACACCCCTGATGCAAGCTTGGTTGCAGAGAGTTGCTATCGCGCATTGGCGGCGAAGGATGCGCGTTTCGACGGCGTGTTTTTCGTTGGAGTGAAAACCACCGGCATTTATTGCCGCCCTGTCTGCTCCGTCAGAACTCCGCGTGCATCGTCGTGTACTTATTTCAGTACGGCCGCCGCCGCAGAAGCGGCAGGCTTTCGTCCATGTCTGCGTTGCCGTCCTGAACTCGCTCCGTATGCACTACAACAAAATCTTGCTTACGCAGTGTGGCAAAGGATAGCTGCCGGCGCCTTGAATGATGGCGATACAGAAAGATTGGCGGAAGAAGTTGGCCTATCATCGCGTCAATTGCGCCGTGTTTTACTGGAGCACTTTGGCGTTACGCCTGTCGAGTTGGCGCAAACACAGCGTTTGCTGTTCGCCAAAAAATTACTGCAAGAAACCTGCTTGCCCATGAGTGATGTGGCTTACTCCGCCGGATTCGGCAGCATACGGCGCTTTAACGCCCTGTTCCTGGCGCGCTATGGCATGGCACCAACCAGCATCCGTCGCGCAGCAGGCACGCCTTCAAACGATGGGCAGGAAGCCATCACATTGCGCCTTGCCTATCGTCCGCCATACGCGTGGGCAGCGATGCTGCGTTATCTCTCAGGACGTGCCATACCGGGCGTAGAAGCCGTGATAGAGCATGCGCCCGGTACCATGTCGTATGTGCGTAGCGTGAAGCTGGATGAAGCTAGCGGCTGGCTACGCATTACGAATCTACCGGCCAAGAATCAGCTCGAACTGTCTTTGCCTGCGAACCTTGCGCATGTGTTGATGCCCTTGCTGGCGCGTGTACGCAGTCAATTCGATCTCGATGCCAATCCGGAAATCATAGCGGCGCATCTGTCGCTGGATCCTTTGTTGGCTAGGCAGATAAGCAAGGTGCCGGGTTTGCGTGTGCCCGGTGCCTTTGACGTCTTTGAATTGGCAATCCGTGCGGTGTTGGGGCAGCAAGTCAGTGTAGCCGGAGCGACTACCGTGTCAGGTCGATTGGTGCGACGCTTTGGCACGCTTGCGGATACGCCTTTCATAGGGCTCAGTCATCACTTCCCTACGGCAGAGCAACTCGCTGATGCCCAGGTGGCGGATATCGCAGCCATAGGAATGCCGACGGCGCGTGCTGGCGCCATTCTTAATCTGGCACAATTTGCAGCACAAGGCGGTTTGAAAATGAAACCGGGAGTATCGCTGGAAGAAACCGTCGCGCATTTGAAAACGGTGCGTGGAATAGGCGAATGGACGGCGCAATACATCGCCATGCGTGCGTTGCGTTTTCCGGATGGTTTTCCTGCTGGCGATTTGGGTTTACAAAAAGCGGCGGTGGAAGTGGAAGGTGGAGCGCGTTTGACAGAAAAGCAGCTACTCGAACGCGCGAAGAATTGGTCGCCATGGCGGGCGTATGCAGCGCTGTTGTTGTGGCACTCACTTAGTTGAAGAGTTTTTATTAAATGAACAGGTCGATGTTGGCATCGACAAAGGAGTAATCATGATTTCCTATATCGAACATTCTAGCCCGGTCGGCATCTTGCTGATCGCTGCGACGGATAACGGCATTTGCGGTATTTATTTTGAAGAGCATAAACACTTCAAAGGTAAAGACGGCTGGCAAGCAGCGCTGGAACTATCGGCTGCATCACAGCACTTGCAGCGTACGGCGCAACAATTGGATGAATATTTTTCTGGCAAGCGGACTGAGTTCGATGTATCGCTGGATTTGGCTGGAACGGATTTTCAACGTTCGGTCTGGCAAGAACTGAGCGCTATTCCATTTGGAAAAAGCGTCAGCTATGCGCAGCACGCGCAACGACTTGGCAATCCCAAAGCATTGCGCGCAGTCGGTTCGGCAATCGGGAAAAATCCGATATCGATTATCGTGCCCTGCCACCGCGTGATAGGTTCATCGGGCGCGGTGACTGGCTACGCGGGCGGATTGGAGCGTAAGCGCTTCTTGCTGGCGCTGGAAGATATCGCGGTTAGCTAGTACGCATAGCCGCGAGTGTGACGTGGCTATTTATTGTTGCGCGCTTGCAGCCACGCAATCACATGTTCCGCATCGCCATCCGACGGGAACACTGGATAAAACACTTCTTCTATCCGACCAGCACGTATGATCAGCGTGAGGCGCTTGATCAATTCCAGGCCCGCGAACGTGAAGGTCGGCAACTGCAACGCTTTCGCCAGTATGAGGTGTTCATCACTCAGCAAGGGAAAGGGTAGATGCAATCTTTCCACCGCTTCGCTTTGATACTCCGTGTCTTGTGTGCTGAGGCCATAGACATGAGCACCCAAGGCTTGCAGCTCCGCATAATGATCGCGATAGCCGCAGGATTGCGGCGAGCAGCCACGCGCGCCAGGAATCGCATTCCATGCTTCCATACCGCCGGGTAATTCATGACCGGGCCGACCCGTACGCGGATAGCAATACACCACAACCCAGGGCGCTTGCTCTTTCGACAGATCGACGGTCACGCCGGATGTTGCCTGCAAAGTGATGGATGGCAGCGTTAATCCACATAAGTGATTGCAGGCGCCATCGTTGTGCGGAACGGGCAGATCGGCAGGAAAAGACAGGAAATTTTCTGTGGCCATATTTGGAGTGAGATTGAATGTGTGTTGTGAATTATGCGGCGGGAAAGAGTGTCTCGCTTTTCCCCACTGTACAAATTTTACTGCACCAGACGAATTGCAAGCGGATAGCGATAAGCCTGTCCCTTGGATGCTGCGACAGCACCCAGAATGCAGAAAATCAGATTAACGATCAGCAAAATAGGGACAAAGATCACGCCGATCAGGATGAATGCCAGTAACCACGCAATGATGAAGCCGATGGTGATCGTGATCTGGAAATTCAATGCTTCTTTGGATTGTGAGGCGATGAATGCAGAATCGTCTTTCTTGAGCAGCCAGATGATGAGTGCACCGAGAAAGCCGGTAAAAATGCCCAGTAGATGGGAGAGCATGGCGATGTTGCAATCGTCTTTGCTTGGGACGGTGGGTTCAAGTTGATCCATGAGAATTCCCCTCGGTTGGTGATACAAGGTTTGCGTCGAAAATTGATGCAACTCGTTCCATCAAGGGAGGCGCATTATTGAATGCTCAAGCGTGATGGATGCTTCTGCTGCCGTGCAATGAATATTCGCGTACTTGTTCTAACCTGGATACAACTCAAGTGTACTGCGCATGCGTGCGATGCGCAGTACGATCTTTCTTTTTACGCGGCTGCCTTTTTAGCGGCCGGTTTTTTCTTGGCGACAGCTTTCTTGGCAACTGGTTTGGCTGCTGTTTTCTTGGCGGCTTTTACTGGTGCGTCGTTACTGGCTTCTGTCTCACCATCTGCGACAGCCGCTGCTTTACCTTTGGCTGGTGCTTTCTCTTTACGCGGTTCAAATTCGAAGCTGGTTTTGCCATCTTTGCCACGTACGAGGAAAGCCTTGAACGCACGGCGTGTGCGTTGCGAGACAAAACCAGGCAACAAATCAGTCTTGCCTTCGTTGAGCAGTTTGCTCATTTGTTCCGGCAGAATTTCTTGTTGCAAGATGATGCGACCGCTACGGAAATCGCAAGTCTTCGGTTTGGCGACTGAATTTTCGCAAACGTAGGACAGCGGCAATTCGTACACATTGCCAGCACATTTCGGGCAAGGGCCAAGTGCAGTCTGGCCGGTGAAGTCCATCGCTTCGGCATTTTCGTCATCGTCGTTTTGACCGAAATCGAATTCCAGTTTGAAATTCTTGATCTCTTCATCGCGCGAGATTTTCAATACGGCAGCGAACGGGCGTCCCATTTTCGAACGGAAGCCTTGCAGCGGTCCGATGGTTTTATTGGTCAGCAGTTCTTCGACTTCAGCAATCTCAAACTGACGACTGCCCGGCGTTTTGCTCATCGAGAATTCGCACTTGGTGCAGGCGAAGCGACGATAGTTTTCTTTCACCACGCTACCGCAATTCGGGCATGGTGTTTTCAGTGTTGCGTAGTCGCCGGGGATCGTATCGTTGTCGTATTCCTTGGCGCGCTTGACGATGATTTGCGTCATCTGTGCAATCTCGCGCATGAATTCTTCACGACTAATCTTGCCGCGTTCCATTTCCGACAGCTTGTATTCCCACTCGCCGGTCAGTTCTGGTGCCGTCAGTTCGTTCACGCCCAAGCCGCGCAGCAACGTCATTAACTGGAATGCTTTTGCTGTCGGGATCATTTCCCGGCCTTCGCGCAGCAGGTACTTCTCGTTCAGCAAGCCTTCGATGATGGCGGCGCGGGTTGCTGGTGTACCCAAGCCCTTGCCTGCCATTGCATCGCGCAAACCGTCATTGTCGATCAGCTTGCCGGCACCTTCCATCGCTGACAGCAATGTCGCTTCAGAATAGCGTGCTGGCGGTTTGGTGACGAGGCCGTTGGCGACTACCGATTCGGTTTTGACCTTCTCGCCTTTGGCGACAGGTACCAGCGTGCCGCTGTTTTCTGGATCTTTCTCGTCGATGACTTCCTTGCCGTAGACTGCGAGCCAACCCGGATTGGTCATGACTTTGCCTTCAGTCTTGAACTGATGGCCGGAGACTTCGGTAAAGCGTGTCGTGACCTGGAATTCTGCCGCAGGGAAGAAGATCGACATAAAGCGACGCGTCACCAAGTCGTACAGCTTTTGCTCCGGCTCGGACAGATTCTTCGGTGCTTGTGTGGTCGGGATGATCGCAAAGTGATCACTGATCTTCGTGTTATCGAAAATCCGCTTGTTCGGCTTGACCCACTTGTTGTCCGTGATCTGCTTGGCGAACTGGTGATAATTATTGTTTTCGGCGATGACTTCCAGCGTCTCCAGCACGGTCGGCAGATAATCTTCCGGCAAGTGGCGCGAATCGGTACGCGGATAGGTCAAGACCTTGTGCTTTTCATACAGTGCTTGTGCCAGACCCAAAGTGTTCTTGGCAGAGAAACCGAAGCGCGCATTGGCTTCGCGTTGCAAGCTGGTCAGGTCGAACAGAGCCGGAGCCATGGACGTAGTTGGCTTTGATTCTTCGGTGACATTGCCTTGCTTGCCGCGGCAGGCAGCAACGATGGATTCGGCCGCAGCCTTGCTCCACAGACGCTCGGCGCGACGCTCTGGATCAACTTCATCCTTCTTGAATGAAGTGTCCAGCCAGCGACCTTGATAAATACCGGCAGCGCAGACGAACTCTCCGCGCACTTCCCAGTAATCACGCGGGACGAACTTCTTGATCTTCTCTTCGCGTTCAACCACGATGGACAGCGTCGGTGTCTGTACGCGACCAACGGTGGTCAGGTAGAAACCACCTTCCTTCGAGTTGAAGGCCGTCATCGCACGTGTGCCGTTGATGCCGATCAGCCAGTCAGCTTCGCTACGGCAACGCGCAGCGTCAGCCAGTGGCAGCATTTCTTCATCGCTGCGCAGATTCTTGAATGCTTCGCGAATCGCACCTGGCGTCATCGATTGCAGCCACAGACGTTTGACCGGTTGTTTGGCTTTTGCGTGTTGTGCGATCAGGCGGAAAATCAGTTCACCCTCACGCCCGGCATCGCATGCGTTGATCAGGCCGGTCACATCTTTGCGTTTGATCAGCTTGTTCAGTATTTTCAGACGCGATTCGGTCTTTGCGATCGGATTGAGCGCGAAATACGGTGGAATCATCGGCAAATGCGCGAATGACCATTTGCCGCGTTTGACGTCGTATTCTTCCGGTACAGCGATTTCAAGCAGATGGCCGACGGCGGATGAAAGGACGTATTCGTCGGATTCAAAGTACTCATCGTGCTTGGTAAAGCCGCCGAGCGTCTTCGCGATATCGTTCGCGACGGATGGCTTCTCGGCAATGATGAGGGTCTTTGTCATAGTAAATAGGGTCTCGAAATGGACGCGTCAATATACGCGCTATATGCTGCACAACATGCGGCTTGCAGCTTATCAAACGGGCGATTTCTCATGAAAACGCTGCCTAATATAATAATTGCATAGCCGTCAAGCGGCCAATGATAAGCGCGTTGCTGGGAAATCCGCAAGCGGGAGGCAAAAGAGATGCGAAAAAGAAAGCTGGTGTGTTGTTGAAGAAGCATGTCCGGGATGGGCGGACATGCTGGAACGGCATACTTCAGTGCAGCATCCGTGGTGGGGCGTCGTCATCGTCGAGAAACAACTCGTCGAATATCAGACCGTCCGGTTCCTTACCCTGGCTCCACAAGACCATCAACACGATGACCTTCAGCTTTTCGAGCGAAATCGGCGATTCGCCGGCTGCCAGTGCGCGTTCGATAACGATTTCGCGCTGGACCGGGTTGATCAGCTTGGCCGATTCGAGGAATTGAATGAAGCCGACCGCAGGCGTACCGAGCACATCCATTTCTTGTGTAGCATAGATGCGGATGCCGAACGAGAACGCCGTCTGGTGCGGATAAGAATCGGAGAGTTCGTTCGTGGTCTCGGCGAGTGCAGTTAGCCAGCCGAGAGCCTTCTCGATCTCTTCTTCTTCAAAGCCGATAGCGGATAGTTTTTTTACCAGCGCCTCAGAGTCCGGGCAGGCATCGGGCCGGTAATAGGTTTCGTACAGATAGACTAGAACGTCAAACATGGCTTCACCGTAGCGCTTGGGTTAAGACGTCACCATTGCTGGTGCCGCCTGGATCGGATGCGTATGAATCACGCTCTTTACACAACACACACTACAAAGAGGTGTTACGACAGCGGCAGATCAAAAAACAGCGCTTACTGAGAAGAAGGATACCACTAAAAATGCTGATGCCAATAGGGGCGGAAATTTTGTGCACAAGGATGCGATGTCAAATTGAAATGATCGTTGCGTTTATGTGCTCAGGTATTAGCTAAACACTCATTAACGATAATCTTCAGGCAATGCGTCGGTATAAACCGCCGGGCAACATTTCTGCCAGACCATCTAATTCCAGGGAAAGTAGATGTGCATTGATGGCGGCGATGTCGAGCTGGCAACGCATGGCGAGCGTGTCGGCATCAACTGGATCGTGGCCCATCGTTTGCAATACCTGTGCGTAGGGCGCATTGATTTCAATTTGCTCTGCAGGCGCATTTGTTGTCATCGCAATTGGCGCGTATTTCAATTCTTCCAAAATATCCTGCGCCGATTCCACCAGCTTTGCGCCCTGCTTGATCAGCTGGTGACAGCCTTTCGATAAAGGCGAATGTATCGAGCCGGGAATCGCAAACATGTCGCGCCCTTGCTCGGCTGCCATGCGCGCCGTGATCAACGAGCCGGATTGCAAGGCAGCTTCGACTACCAATACGCCGCGTGCCAAACCGCTGATGATGCGATTGCGACGCGGGAAGTTGGACGCGATGGCCGGTACGCCGAGCGCGTATTCGCTGAGGATGCAACCTGCTGCTGCAATTTGATGTGCGAGTGTGCGATTGCGGGCGGGATAAACGATGTCGGCACCCGTGCCGATGATGGCGATGGTGGAGCCTGCGCTTTGCGTTTTTTGTATCGCTTGTAATCCGCCGTGATGTGCCGCAGTGTCTATGCCTAATGCCATGCCGGAGACGATGCTTAATCCGGCCAGACTGAGTGCTTCGGAAAATTTTTCAGCGTTGCTAATGCCTTGTGCGGTCGCATTGCGACTGCCGACGACGGCTAAAGAGGGACGCGACAATAATTCGATGCGTCCTTTTGCATATAGCAGGATAGGCGGATCGGAAATTTCAAGCAGTGCTGCTGGATAGTCTGCATCGGCTAGCGTGAGCACATGATTGTCTGCCTGGGTTGCCCATTCTTGCGTACGTGCTATCAGTGCTTTGCTTGGTTCGGACAGCGGTGCCAACAGTGCATGTGCAATGCGATCCGAGACAACAGCTTGTAATGCGGAGAGATTAGCGTTGAAGATGTTTTCCGGCAGGCCGAACGCGCTGAGCAGTTTGCGTGCGGTCTCCGGGCCGACACCGGGCGTTTGCTCCAGCCGGAGCCAGTGTGCAATATCATCCGATGCAGGCATCGTTGTGACCTGTGATGGAAGCGTTATTCCGGCGATTTGGCGATGTCGCCAACTTGCACCGTATCCCTTACCTGCATCACCAGACCGTAAGAGATATTGTTGAAGACGCGGAAGACGAACAGTTCGCCGTATTGCTCATCCGGTAGTTTGATCAAGCCGCGGCCGTTGCCAGTGGTGCGATCCGGCACCATCAAACCGAGACGGCGCAGTTCCAGCACAGTGCCGATATCGACGCCATCTTTGGCACCACGATTGATCGCTACGATCTGGTTCTGTCCGGCTTGCGACACGCCGCCGTAGACGGACACGATACGCGCTTCAAGCTGCTGTTCAGGTGCATGCGGCACGTAGTTGATGAATGGAGTCGGCTCTTCCGGAATCAGGCGATCGCCTACGCCCATTTCTTCCTTGGCGGTTACTACCGTCAAGGTGTGCGGTTCGTTCTCTGCTTTGCTCAGACGTTGCAGTTTCAAGGTGCCGAGATACATGGCCTCGTAGCCGATGATTTGCTTGGTGACCGGATCTTTCAAAGGCTTGCCCGGGCGGAAAGCCTGGAATGAGGTGCGCCCCTGCAAGTCGCCGCGTACATATGCTTTGTCGCCGCTGGCAAGAAAGACATGGCCTTCCTGTGTGGCGACGATGCGTGGCGTATTTTTCAGTTCGTCGACTTCAACGATCAACGGCTTGGTCAGAAATTGCTCTATCGATTTAAACGAAACGGCAGAAATCGCATCCGAGGCTGCATCGGTGGAGCGCACTTGTGGCGACAGGCGCACGGTAGGCACGCCGCTATTATCGCTGCCGACTTCTTTGCCTAGGCGCAGACGCCCTGCAACGCGGTCGAAATAAACGGTTTGTCCCGGATAAATCCAGTGCGGATTGCGAATTTGTTCGCGATTCATGTCCCAAACTTGTGGCCAGCACCAAGGACGTTCCAGAAATTTGCCTGAAATGCCCCACAAGGTATCGCCACGTACAACCACATGTTGATCGGGTGCATTAGCCAGAAAAGCACAGCGGGCATTGCCTGAGACGGCATTTGACGGTGTTTGGGCGAAGGCTGTTGCGGGTAAAACGGCAGAGACAAGTGCGAGGAAGAGTGCAGCTGTGCTAAAATTTTTCATGGTTTGTCCGGTGAGCTTGACCAATTGTGACGCCATTACTGTGCTGCAAGCATGTTAATAACGAACTAACGAATTCGTGAAAAAACTTGCCAAATTGAATCAAATTCTGCACATAAATCCTTGAAGTAGCAAGAAGAACCACGCTCCTAACCTGCCGCCTTGTTGCGCAAAAGCACGTATGTCCATATTAAATATCTTGCGTTACCCCGATCCACGGCTGCATAAAATTGCCAAGCCGGTCACCGTGTTCGATGAACGCATCAAGACGCTGGTCGCCGACATGGCAGAAACCATGTACGAAGCGCCGGGCGTAGGCTTGGCCGCGTCACAAGTCGATGTGCATGAGCAAATCATCGTGATCGACACTTCGGAAACGCATACCGAATTGCGTGCCTACATCAATCCGGAAATCATCTGGGCCAGCCCGGAAATGCAGGTCTACGACGAAGGCTGTCTGTCGGTTCCTGGCGTGTACGACGGCGTAGAACGGCATGCTCAAGTCAAGGTTCGTGCTTTTGATGCAGACGGCAAACAATTCGAACTGGAGGCAGATGGCTTGCTGGCTGTGTGCATCCAGCATGAAATGGATCACCTCAAAGGCAAGGTATTCGTTGAGTACTTGTCGCCGCTCAAGCGCAATCGCATCAAGGCAAAAATGTTGAAAGAAGAGCGCGAGATTAATCGCGCCAACAAACAGCGTTCGGCGCAATCCTGAGTGTTGTTGCCGGACTCGGCGTGAGTCCGGTATCGTTGTCTCCCATCAATACCGCACGCATGGGTTCGCATCCTGTGCTGCTCGTACTACAATCCCCTCATGAAAATTATTTTTGCCGGCACACCGGAATTCGCGGCGGTCGCCTTGGCGTCGCTGCACGCAGCAGGTTTTGAAATTCCGCTCGTCTTGACGCAGCCGGATCGGCCTGCCGGTCGCGGCATGCAATTGCACGCGTCTGCAGTCAAACAGTTTGCACTGGCGCATAACATTCCGGTCGCGCAGCCGGTATCGCTGCGCCTCGACGGCAAATATCCCGACGTTGCAGCAGAAGCGCATGCACTGTTGCAAGCAACGCCGCATGATGTGATGGTGGTGGCCGCTTATGGCTTGATCCTGCCGCAATCAGTGCTGGATATTCCGCCACGTGGCTGCATCAATATTCACGCATCCTTGTTGCCGCGCTGGCGTGGTGCCGCGCCTATTCATCGCGCGATAGAAGCTGGTGATGTGGAAACTGGCGTCACCATCATGCAAATGGAATTGGGTTTGGATACCGGCCCTATGCTGGCTATGCAAAGTTTGCCGATTGCGGCGGACGACACGACCGCGAGTTTGCATGACAAGCTCGCCAAGCTGGGCGGCGAGATGATCGTTGATACCTTGCGCAAGTTGGAGCAAGGCGATCTGCATGCCGAGCCGCAGCCTGATGGCGCCAACTATGCAGCGAAGATTTTGAAGGATGAGGCGACGCTGGATTTCACACAGCCCGCTGTCGTGTTGGCGCGCAAGATACGCGCTTTCAATCCCTTCCCCGGTGCTGCTGCGACTTGCGATGGCACGCTGATCAAGTTTTGGCATGCGGAAGCGGTACCTGCTTCCAATCAATTAGCGCCAGGCCAGGTAATCGCGGCCAATCCGCATGACGGTGTGCTGGTTGCCTGTGGCGATGGTGCATTGCGCGTGACGGAATTGCAAAAGCCGGGCGGCAAGCGTTTATCGGCGGTGGAGTTTCTGAAGGGCTTTGCGTTGGAAGATAAACGTTTTCAGTAAGCTATTTTTGCAAAGTTCCTGGCAGATGTTGAGCCTTGTTCGACAGGAGATAGCGATGAAAAGAAGCATCATTTTGCTGACGCTGTTTTTAGCTGCCTGCCAGAGTGCAGATGCCATCAAGCAGAAAGCGGTAGCGCCGCGACCAGAACGAAATATGCAGATGGCGAACGTGGTGATCTGGTGGGCACACGGCAATGAGCCGTTCTGGAAATTCACTGCAGACTTCGGCAAGTTGCGCTTTGAAAGCCTGGGTGAAGAAGCCGAATACTTTGCCTATATGCCATTCGGCAACGATGGCGCGGCGCGCACCTTCACCGCGAAGAACGAGCGCACCTCTATACAGATACGCATGTTGCAGCAAACCTGTATCGACAATATGTCGGGCGCACAGTATCCATGGACCGCTGAAGTTACGATCGGCAGTCGCAAGCTGCAAGGTTGCGGCGAGCGTGGTCGTTTGATGGAGTAGTGTTAATTCGGTAGCGGTAAAGGGCTGGCGGGTTTGATTTCTTCCAGGCAGACCATAGACCGTACGCCAGCCACGCCGGGTACCTGCATCAAGCGATCAGTCAAAAAAGACGAGAGCGATTTCAGATCAACTGCGACGACTTTCAGCAGATAGTCGAAATCGCCGGAGATGGTGTAACACTCCAGTATCTCCGGGAATTGCCGTATCGCTTTTTCCAATTCGCGCACCTGCTTGAACTGTTCGCGCGCGATATTCAAATTCACGAAAGCGGTGACGCCGAGGCCGAGCGCAGCTGCATCGACTTGCGCGCTATAGCCGCGTATCACACCTTCCTGCTCTAATCTTTGTACGCGTCGATAGCATTGCGGCGGCGATAAATTGACGCGCTCCGATAATTCCACATTGGAGGCACGTCCGTGGCTTTGCAGGGTTTCCAGCAGGATGCGGTCGTAGCGGTCGAATTTCTCCATAAATTACTCTTTATGTGCACGATTCGTTCACTTTATACCTAAATGACGTTCAATAACGCAGAAATATTTCTCTGCATTAGCCTTACCATGTAAGGGTGAATTGCATCGTTCCGCAGGGTTTTCTTTTGAGGGAGCGTCATCGTGAGCAGTCATCGCATCGCATTGGAAGATCGCTATTGCGCGCATAACTATCAGCCTTTGCCGGTCGTATTGACCAAAGGCAAAGGTATCTGGCTGTGGGATGAAGACGGCAAGCGTTATATGGACATGATGTCCGCGTATTCCGCTGTAAGTTTTGGCCATAGCCATCCTGACTTGGTTGCCGCACTCACGCATCAGGCTGGCCAGTTAGCTGTCACTTCACGCGCGTTTTACACCGATCAGTTAGGCGCATTTTTGCAATTGCTGTGCGAGATGACCGGCATGCCAAAAGCCTTGCCCATGAATAGCGGCACCGAAGCGGTAGAAACTGCTTTGAAAGCAGCGCGCAAATGGGGCTACAAAGTTAAGGGCATTCCCGATCAACAGGCTGAGATCATTGTTTGTCACGGTAACTTTTCCGGACGTACAACGACCATCGTTGGTTTTTCTTCCGAGGCACAGTACCGCGACGGTTTTGGTCCGTTTGATGGCGGTTTTGTCACGATACCTTTTGGCGATGCGGCAGCACTGGAAGCGGCGATTACGCCACGCACTACTGCTTTTCTGGTCGAGCCGATACAAGGTGAAGGCGGCATTATCGTGCCGCCGGATGGTTATTTGGCGCAATGTCGCGAGATTTGTACGCGGCACAACGTCTTGCTGATCTGCGATGAAGTGCAAACCGGTTTGGGCCGCACCGGACGATTGCTGGCTTGCGATCATGAAGGCGTTAAACCGGACGGCTTGATACTGGGCAAGGCTTTGGGTGGCGGTCTGTTGCCGGTCTCGGCATTTTTGGCGCGCCGCGATGTGATGGATGTATTTACTCCTGGTGATCACGGCAGCACTTTTGGCGGTAATCCTTTGGCTGCGGCAGTTGGTTATGCCGCGCTGTCCTTGCTGCGTGATGGCGAGCTAATTGCAACGGCGCAGCGTCTGGGGCAACGCTTGCGCGATGGTTTGCATGCGCTACAGCATCCGGCAATACGCAGCGTGCGTGGTAAGGGTTTGCTGATAGGACTGGAACTCGATCCCAGGATTATTTCGGCGCGCAGCTTTTGCGAACGCTTGATGGAAAACGGTGTGCTGTCGAAAGAGACGCATCACACCGTTGTGCGCTTTGCACCGCCCTTGATTATCAGCGCAGAAGAAATCGATGCCGCATTGCGCATCATCGAACATGTATTCGCCACTTTGCCCACGCCACATACGGAGGATTGCACATGAAGCATCTCGATACCTTTCTGATGTGCGCGCCTGAGCATTTTGAGGTTTCCTACATCATCAATCCTTGGATGGAAGGGAATGTCGCGCATGGCGATCGCCTGACTGCGCAAGGGCAATGGCAGGAACTGGTTCATGCCTTGCAAGCCGTAGCGCGTGTCGAGTGCATGCCATCGGCAGAGGGTGTGCCGGACATGGTATTTACTGCGAATGGCGGCCTGGTACTTGGTGATAATGTGATTTTGTCGAGCTTCCGTCATGTTGAGCGTAAACCTGAGGAAGCGTATTTTGCCGCATGGTTCGCTGCGCGTGGATTGAACGTGTTGCACATGCCGCATGAATTGCCGTTTGAAGGTGCTGGTGACGCTTTATTGGATAGAGGCAGCGATCTGCTGTGGTTCGGTAACGGTCATCGTTCGGACGTGGCATGTGGACCTTTGATAGCAGAGATGCTGAATATCGAAGTGCAATCTTTGAAATTGGCCGACCCGCGTTTTTATCATCTGGACACTTGCTTCTGTCCTTTGCAAGGCGGGTATTTGCTGTATTACCCGAATGCCTTTGATGCTGCTGCACAAGCACGTATTGCGGCACGCGTGCCAGCGCAAAAACGCTTTGCCGTGTCGCAGGAAGATGCACTTAATTTCGCCTGTAATGCAGTTAATAGCGGTACGCATGTGTTCCTGAATCAAGCGTCACTGAGCTTATGCGCGCAACTGGAGCGTTGGGGTTTTAACGTCCATCAGATTGCTCTGACGGAATTCATGAAGGCTGGCGGCGCAGCCAAATGCCTGACCCTGAAAATGAATGAGCCACGGATGTCCAAGTCGAAACATGCGACAGACGGCAACTTGGTCGAATCGGCACCAGCGATGTAGTGCCCGACAGCTGAGTTTACGTCTGTTGTGAAAAGGATAAGAAGCGGCTAAGAACCGAGGGTTTAACGTATAATTTCACCTAGTTTTCATACTTGTTAAC
The DNA here is from genome assembly GCA_040390795.1 of Pseudomonadota bacterium. GTDB lineage: Bacteria > Pseudomonadota > Gammaproteobacteria > Burkholderiales > Burkholderiaceae_D > Oxalicibacterium. The sequence goes on from JAZJXV010000006.1 coordinate 47,965, forward strand.
CCGGCGCGGCCTGTGTCCGGGTTTTTGCTTTTATGTGGCTGCACCGATAACGAATAGATAAAGAATTGACGATGAAACGCGACGCTCTCTGCCCTACTGAAGTTCTCCTGCGCGACCTGATGGCGCGCCGCATCCTGATTCTGGATGGCGCGATGGGAACCATGATTCAGCAATACAAGCTGACGGAAGAGGATTATCGCGGCGAGCGTTTTGCAGATCTGGCCGCTGCTGGCGTACATGTGCCGCTAGGCAGAGAGCTGTTTGTCAAAGGCAACAACGAATTGTTGTCGCTGACACAGCCGCATATCATCAGCGAAATTCATGAAAAGTATCTGGCCGCTGGTGCGGACCTGATCGAGAGTAATACCTTCGGTGCGACCACAGTGGCGCAAGACGATTACCACATGGCTCATCTTGCTTACGAGATGAACGTGGCATCGGCACGTTTGGCACGTGCAGCATGCGACAAGTATTCAACACCGGACAAGCCACGCTTTGTCGCTGGCGCTTTGGGACCTACACCGAAGACCGCATCGATTTCACCGGACGTGAATGATCCGGCGGCGCGTAACGTTACCTTTGATCAATTGGTTGCTGCCTATCTGGATCAGACACGCGCGCTGGTGGAAGGTGGTGCGGATGTGCTGTTGGTCGAAACCATTTTCGATACATTGAACTGCAAAGCTGCATTGTTCGCGATCGACCAATTCTTCGAAGAATCCGGCAAGCGTTTCCCTATCATGATTTCCGGCACCGTCACGGATGCATCCGGTCGTATTTTGTCGGGACAAACCGTGCCTGCCTTCTGGCACTCGATCCGTCATGCGCGTCCGCTGACCGTGGGTTTGAACTGCGCACTGGGTGCTGCGCTGATGCGCCCGTATGCGGAGGAGTTGTCGAAGATAGCTGACACCTACGTCTGTATCTATCCGAATGCGGGTTTGCCTAATCCGATGAGCGATACCGGCTTTGATGAAACGCCAGACGTTACTTCCTCGCTGTTGAAGGATTTCGCGGAAAGCGGTTTCGTCAACGTCGCTGGCGGTTGCTGCGGTACGACGCCGGATCACATCAAGGCCATCGCTGACATCGTGAAAAATATCGCGCCGCGCGTGATTCCGACGATAGCGCCAACGATGAAATTGTCTGGTCTGGAGCCTTTCATCATTGATGACCAATCGCTGTTCGTCAACGTCGGTGAACGTACCAACGTCACCGGCTCCAAAGCATTCGCACGTCTGATTATCAACGAGCAATACGATGAAGCATTGGCGGTGGCACGCCAGCAGGTCGAGAACGGCGCGCAAATTATCGATATCAATATGGATGAGGCGATGCTGGATTCGCAGGCAGCAATGTCACGCTTCCTGAATCTGGTGGCATCCGAGCCGGATATCGCACGCGTACCTATCATGATCGATTCGTCGAAGTGGTCGGTCATCGAAGCTGGTTTGAAATGCGTGCAGGGCAAAGCCATCGTTAACTCGATTTCGATGAAAGAAGGCGAAGAGAAATTCCTGCACGAAGCCAAGCTGTGCCGTCGTTACGGTGCAGCAGTGATCGTCATGGCTTTCGATGAAAAAGGTCAGGCCGATACTTTCGAGCGCAAGATTGAGATCTGCGAGCGCGCGTACAACTTGCTGGTAAAAGAAGTTGCTTTCCCGCCGGAAGACATCATTTTCGATCCGAACATCTTCGCGATTGCGACGGGTATCGAAGAGCACAACAATTACGCAGTTGATTTCATCAACTCGGTACGCTGGATCAAGGAAAACCTGCCGCACGCAAAAATCAGCGGCGGTGTCTCCAACGTCAGTTTCAGCTTCCGTGGCAATGATCCAGCGCGTGAAGCTATCCACACAGTATTCCTGTATCACGCGATCAAGGCTGGTATGACGATGGGTATCGTCAATGCAGGCATGGTCGGTGTGTATGACAATTTGCCGGCAGAGTTGAAGGAACGCGTCGAAGACGTGGTGCTGAATCGTCGCGAAGATGCGACCGAGCGCATGATTGAAATCGCGTCGACCTTGAAGGCCGGCGACAAGAAAGAAGAAGCAACGCTGGAATGGCGTAGCGGCACGGTACAGCAACGTTTGGCGCATGCGCTGGTGCAAGGCATTACGCAATGGATAGTCGAAGACACCGAAGAAGCGCGGCAGGAATTGCTGGTGAATGGCGGTCGCCCGATCCACGTGATCGAAGGCCCGTTGATGGACGGCATGAACATCGTCGGCGATCTGTTCGGTCAAGGAAAAATGTTCTTGCCACAAGTGGTGAAATCCGCACGTGTGATGAAACAAGCCGTCGCACATCTGATTCCATACATCGAAGAAGAAAAGCGTTTGCTGCAAGAGCAGACCGGCATCGTCAGCAAACCGAAAGGCAAGATCGTCATCGCCACCGTCAAAGGTGACGTGCACGATATCGGCAAGAACATCGTGTCGGTCGTGCTGCAATGTAATAACTTTGAAGTCGTGAACATGGGCGTGATGGTGCCGTGTTCCGAAATCCTGGCCAAGGCAAAAGAAGAAAACGCTGATATCATCGGCCTCTCGGGGTTGATCACGCCTTCGTTGGAAGAAATGGCTTACGTTGCGAAAGAAATGCAGCGTGATGAATACTTCCGCGGTTTGAAAACGCCTTTGCTGATCGGCGGTGCAACTACCAGCCGTGCGCATACCGCGGTCAAGATCGCGCACAACTATGATGGCCCTGTCGTTTATGTGCCGGATGCTTCGCGTTCAGTTTCAGTAGCACAATCGCTGCTGACACCGGAACAGCGTGATGCCTACATCGCCGAAGTGGCAGCCGATTACGAACGCATACGTGAACAGCACGCGAATAAAAAAGCCGTGCCTATGCTGACGCTGGAACAAGCACGTGCCAACAAGATGAAACTGGACTTCACTGGCAAGTACGCGCCGGTCAAACCGAAGTTCATCGGTCGTCGTGTGTTCAAGAATGTTGATCTGGCGACGATAGCGCAATACATAGACTGGGGCCCGTTCTTCCAGACTTGGGATTTGGCTGGTCCGTATCCTGCGATCCTGACAGATGAAGTGGTCGGCGATGCGGCGACCAAGGTCTTTGCTGAGGGTCAGGCCTTGTTGAAAAAAGTCATCGAAGGTCGTTGGTTGCAAGCGAATGGCGTGATTGCCTTGTTGCCAGCGAATACGGTCAATGACGACGACATCGAAGTCTATACGGATGAAACGCGTACCAAGGTGGCTTTCACTTACTACGGCTTGCGCCAACAAACAGTGAAACCGGTGATCGATGGCGTAGCACGTCCTAATCAATGCCTGGCCGATTTCATTGCACCGAAATCATCCGGTGTGGCTGATTACATTGGTCTGTTTGCAGTGACTGCAGGTCTCGGTATTGAAAAGTACGAGAAGCGTTTTGAAGATGCGCATGATGATTATTCATCCATCATGTTGAAATCGCTGGCAGATCGTCTGGCAGAAGCTTTTGCCGAGCATTTGCATGAACGTGTGCGTAAAGACTTGTGGGGTTATGCAGCTGACGAGAAATTGTCGAATGAAGCGCTGATCAAGGAAGAGTACAGCGGTATCCGCCCTGCTCCTGGTTACCCGGCTTGTCCGGAACATACGGTCAAGAAAGAAATGTTCCAGACCTTGCAGGCGGAAGAGATCGGCATGATGCTGACAGACTCATACGCGATGTTCCCTGGTGCTGCGGTGTCGGGCTTTTACTTTGCGCATCCGGAAGCGAAATACTTCGTGGTCGGTAAAGTCGGTGACGATCAAGTCAACGATATGGTGGCGCGTCGTGGTGCGAGCAAGGAAGATGTTGAGCGTTGGTTGGCGCCGAATTTGTCCTAAGACGATCGTTGCCTTAAACGTCAGGTATTAATAAAAAAGCTGCAGGAAATTTCCTGCAGCTTTTTTATGTCATCTTGATCTGAAAAATATGCGGCGTTTAAGGCAGCGGTAATCCGTCGATAAACACTTTCAATTCACCACTCTGGAATTGTGTCCATTTTTCATTCGTGGTCAGCGGTTCAGTCACGATGATGGCGACACGATCATTCGGTGTCGTCACTTCAGAAAAATTCACCTTCACATCTTCATCGCACAATGTCGCTTCCGCGAACGGATGTTGACGCACGATGTAATGCAGATTGGTCGAGCAATGTGCGAACAAGGCAGAACCGTCCGACAGCATCATATTGAAGGTGCCGTGCTGCGCAATTTCCTTGGTCAACTCGGCGATGGCCGCGGTCAATTCCGGCAGCATAGGCAAGGCATCGTCAAAGCGCCGGCGCAATTCCTGCAAGATGTAGCAAAAGGCCGCTTCGCTATCTGTCGTGCCTACCGGTTGATACGGCCCGTTTAATTCAGGATTGAAGTCCTTGAGATCGCCGTTATGTGCAAAGACAAAGTAACGTCCCCATAATTCGCGCACAAAGGGATGGCAGTTTTCCAGCGTAACATGGCCTTGGGTCGCCTTGCGGATATGGGCGATGACGTTCTTCGATTTGATCGGAAAACGTCGGATCAGATCGGCTACCGGTGATTTTATTGCGGCTTGATAGTCGACAAAGTGGCGCACACCGGCGCCTTCAAAAAATGCGATGCCCCATCCGTCATTGTGGACATCGGTACCGCCGCCGCGTGTCGCGAAGCCGGTGAAGCTGAACACAATGTCAGTCGGGACATTGCAATTCATTCCAAGAAGCTGGCACATGTGTTTCCGTTGGTTGAAGCTGAATGATAGCCACAGTATCTCACGACTGCGGGCAGGCCTTATCTACCGAGGAAAATAATATGACGAGCGTGTTACTGGTTAGCTTACTGAAAATGGTTGCTGTCGTATTTTCTTCACGTGGGGAAAAAATACCGGCCTTATTGCTTGTGCGGCCTGTAATGTCAAAATCTGGTCATAATCGTCCACTAGCATGAACGCAATCCATCCACCATCAGGTGAGTTATGCGCACTCGGGATATGCTGATGCACAGCAGTACCGGCCTCGTGCAAGGCGCGTGTTGCGATATTGACTCGCCATCTGATGCTGTGCGCGTATCATCTGCAGCTATGGCACGCTACGCACTCTACTTCACCCCTCCCGTCAATTCCGTCTGGGCGCAAGCCGGCAGTCATTGGCTGGGGCGCGAGATGCAGGTGGCAGAACCGCCTGCGCAAATCAACATTCCCGGTATTCCCAAATTATTGCTGGCCAGCTTGACCGCAGATGCGCGTCGCTACGGCTTTCATGCAACGTTGAAAGCGCCATTCCGTTTATTCGAAGGTTTTACCGAAGCGCATTTACTCGAAATGGCAGCAGCATTTTGTTCGACGCAAAAAGCGATCGTACTGGACGAGCCGCGTGTACGACCGTTGGCCGATTTTCTGGCATTGCAGGTTAATGGTCCACTGGATGAAATCGGCGGGCTGGCGATGCGATGCGTCACGTATTTTGATTTGTTGCGTGCGCCTTTGACGGAGCTGGAATTGGCGCAACGTCGAAGTGCAGGATTAACAGCAAGACAGAGTGCACTTTTGCAGCGCTGGGGCTATCCATACACGGAAGAATTCTTTCGCTTCCACATGACCTTGAGTGATGCGCTCTTGCATGTCGATGCTGATGTGATTTACGCGATACGAAAAGCGGCAGAACAACATTTCTCCGCAGCGCTGGAGCATGCGCCATTGACGATAGATGCGCTGACGATTGCGCGTGAAGATTATCCGGGTGCACCTTTTGTTGAGTGGAAGCGGATTCCTTTCTCTGCGCAGAGTGAGCGAGCGACGCTGCCAACTAGCGGGCGACTATTTTTTTGCGTTGGTCCTTCCGGCGTAGGCAAAGATGCTTTGTTGCAGTGGGTAGGAGAGCATTGCTCCGACAATGACAGGGTGATGTTTGCGCAAAGAACGATCACGCGTGCAGCGCAATCAAACGAGGTGCATGAAGCGGTGGATGTTGCAACTTTCTGGCGACTGGCAGCAGGTGGTCAATTTTCTATGGTGTGGCAAGCCAATGATCTTTGTTATGGCATACGACGTGGTATTGAGGCTGATCTGAAAGCTGGGCGCGATGTCATCATCAATGGTTCTCGCGCCTATGTGCCGCAATTGCGTCAAGCATTTCCTGATGCAATTGTTGTATGGATAGAGGCGAATGAAAATTTGTTGCGTGAACGATTGGAAGCACGGCAGCGTGAAAAAGGTCCGGCTTTGCTGAAGCGCCTTAAACGCGCCAAGGAATTTACAGCGCCGGACGAGCCGCAAGTAATTCGATTGGATAATAGCGGCCCGCTGGAAGTGGCGGGACAGCGCTTGCTCGAAATATTACGAGAGAAAAATTAATGTCGGATGCATTCACACATGCGACAGCTGTGTTCGACAACGCCATAGTGTGTGGCCGGACGCCAGATATTTCTGTTCGAATGGCGTGATGCAATGATCCGGGACGTAGGATGCGCTGCTGACAGTTTGTTGCGTCAATTGTGTCAGCGCAGCAGAAAACTCTTCAATATAAATTTGCCAGTTGCTACGACATTCCAGCTCGCCACCCAAGGCGACGATAGTCGGAAATATCGGATGGCCATGCCAGCGTCGCGCCAGATGTCCAATCTTCGGCCACGGATTCGGATAGAGAATGTAGTGTCTTGTCGGACGTATCTCACTTTGTAACAGCAGACGCCAATAATCCACCAGGTCGGCGCGTACACGCAGGCAATTCGATGGGATGGCATCCGGCCATTGCGTGTTGCGTGTAATGCGATCCGCCGATTGATCGACGCCAATCACGAAATGATCGGGGAATTGTGCCGCCAGATTAAACGTAGATAAACCGACACCACAACCAGCATCGAGTATCAGTGGTGGTGCGCCAGCAGCTTGCCAGATCGCAATGCTATTTTCAAATGCGCTGCGATTGTAGGCAGTGATTGGTTTCTGGAAAGTGTGTGTTGCATGTCGCGCAACCTGTGCTTGCAGCTGCAGGTGTGCTTCGGTTTGTCGACTGACGATGAAATGGGAATTCGCGTACATCGCGATAGAGCGCTAAAGAAGAAGCGGGAATTATGCCTGCATTGGGCGCATCCGGCCAATGCAGGCAGCAGAAAACAGCTTAATGTATCGTGACAGCCTGGCTCATGAATGAATCGTAATTGCCAAGAAATTCATCGATTTCTTCCACGCTAGGTTCGGTCGCAATCAGTTCCCGCACATTTTGGCGAAATGACTCTGCCGATGCTCCGGCGATAAAGATTTCACGTTTGGCCGGTTTGTCCATGATTTCAAAGCCGCCAAAACGCAGGGCGTCCTGCCCATCGTCAACGCCGAATTCCACGACGCTGTATTGCTCGCTGTTGTAGATCACGTTCATATAATTCTCCTGTCGCTATTGCAATGAAGAAATCATCGCGTTGATAGGGAAGTGGCGCTACTTGGAGCAATTTCAAGTGTTGGACATTCATTCTGTCCATAAGTTGGTAACGGCGTGTAACAACAGAAATTAAGTGCTGTGAGGCAAGATTAACAAGGTAATACGTGATAACGCGTAGAACTTGTTGGTTATCTCTTGCAAGAACGCGTCATTCCCGCATTGGGTTGACGCAGGGAATTCGGTTTTCAGAAGATCGTAAAGAGCTCTTAGCGTGGCGCGGCGTTGTCGCACACGATATCGTCGGTGAGCGTGAGCAAGCTGTCGTAAGGCGCTTGTGTGAGGAAGAGGCGGAGTTGCGCGATGTGTTCGCTGTTGGCGACGCTGATATACAGTCGTGCCGGTTTGTCGCGCAGCATGCGGTTGAGTGTCACACGCATGATCATGTTGCCAGTGCAACACATGCAGCCGGGGGCTATGCGTGCGATCTTCAGCTTGGAGTTGGGTGCCAATGCATCAAGGTCGCTGTGCCCGTCGGGCAAACCTTCGAGGATGATGGCAGTGTCCAGAGTGGCGTCAATGAGGGTGTAGATCGTGGTTTCGCGGATGGCGGCACGTCCGCCCAGCACCAGAGACGCAAGTGTCATAGTCCTTTTTTTGCGATCTTGCCCGGTTCAACACCGAGTTGCTTGAGCTTGCGGTACAAGTGAGTGCGTTCCAGACCGGTTTTTTCGGCTACGCGCGTCATGCTGCCGCCTTCCTGGCCGAGATGATGTTCGAAGTAGGCGCGTTCAAAGGCGTCGCGCGCTTCGCGCAAAGGCAATTCAAACGAGGCGGTAAAGAATTGCGTATCGGCCGACATCAATGGAGACGGGACGATTTGCGGATACATTTGGCTGGAGGCTGTAGGCACAGATTTATCCAGCGACAGATGGTTGTGGCTATCGACAGACGCGATCGGTGCGCGTACCGGCATCGTTGCGATCCGTGTGACTTCCTGTCCACGTGTGAGTCCCTGTTGCACGGCCTTCAACAATTTCTGCAGCGAAATTGGTTTTTCGAGGAAGTTGAGTGCACCGATGCGGGTAGCTTCTACTGCGGTGTCGATGGTGGCGTGGCCAGACATCATGATGACCGGCATGGTCAGCATACCGTCGCGTTGCCATTCCTTGAGCAGCGTGACGCCGTCGGTATCGGGCATCCAGATGTCCAACAGGACTAAATCGGGTTTAGCTGCCGCACGGAGCTCGCGCGCCTGCTGTGCATTCTCTGCGGTTGCCACGACATGCCCTTCATCCCCGAGGATTTCCGAGAGCAATTCGCGTATGCCCATTTCGTCGTCAACAACTAGAATATTTGCCATCTGTTTCCCTCCCTCATCTTGATTGCCTTCCCAATGCGCTGCGTTTTATTTCAGCTTTCATCGGAAGATAACTTTAACAGCAAAATCGCCACTTTCGCACCGTTCATATCATTGCGGTTCTTTATATCGATGCGCCCACCGTGCTCTTCGATAATTTTCTTTACCATCGCCAATCCCAGGCCAGTGCCACGTGGTTTGGAGGTGATATAGGGTTCAAATGCATGCGCCAGTATCTTTGGTGTGAAGCCGGGGCCGTTGTCGGTGATCGTCAGTTGTACAGCGTTACTGACGGCACCATCTGAACTCCGATAATGAATTTCCTCGGTAATGATATCAATACGCGGAGCAGCTTCCTGTGCGCCGCGATCGGCTACGGCATCTTGCGCATTTTGCAGCAAATTATGGATAACCTGACGCAACTGGGTCGGATCGCCCATGATCATTGGCAAGTCTTGTGCCAGTGACGCATGGATGATGTCGCGTTCATCGCCGGCTAGGTAAAGATGCAGAATTTCCTCGATCAAGGCATTCAAATCCAGCGACGATAAAACGGCCGGCGGTGTCTTCGCGTAATCGCGGAAATCGTCGACCATACGTTTCATCGCAGAGACCTGATTGACGATTGTGGTCGTACTGCGTTCGAGGACTTGTGCATCCGGTCCGCTTAGTTTTCCTTCCAGCTTCATCTGCAGTCGTTCGGCCGATAGTTGAATCGGCGTTAACGGATTCTTGATCTCGTGCGCCAAACGACGGGCGACTTCGCCCCAGGCTATCGAACGCTGGGCAGAAATCACGTCGGAAATATCATCGAACACGACGACATAACTGCCTTCTCTTGCACCAGGTAGACGCGAACCACGCGCCAACAAGGAAATATCGTTTTCCATTTCCGGGCCGCCCATACGGCGCGGAACATCAATTTGGTGTTGCCAATGCAAGGTTTCGGCACCAGCGCGGCCGGCGGCCGATTGTGCACTTTGTTCGGAGAAGGATTGCGTGATCACTTGCGCGAAGGCACTGAGTCCATCGATCTCTTTCAGTGGTTTGCCAATGTGCTGGGCAAAATCATGCTGCAGTATGCGCTCAACTGATTCGTTACAAGTAACTAGTTTGAAGTTGCGATCCAAAACCATCACGCCGGCTGACATATTGGCCAGCACCGACTCCAGATAGCCTTTGGCATTTTCCAGTTCTGATCGATTTTTTTCAACCGATGCGCGCGCGTCAAATAGCTGGCGCGTCATCGTGTTAAACGATTGCGTCAGCGTGCCGAGCTCATCCGAGGTGGCAATGATAGGGCGCGGCGACAGATTGCCTTCGGCGACGGCTTTGGTACCTTCGGCGAGCAGTAGCAGCGGTTTTGCCAAGTCACTGGCGATCAGGAAGGCGCCGGCGATGGCGCCGAAGATGGCCAGCAGCAGGGTCAGCGTCAGCGTCACGATATAAATCTTGCGCAAGCCGGTACGTGCCAGATAACGTTCCTGATATTCGCTGTAGGCCACGCGCAATGCTTCTGCATTCGTTGCAAGTTGTGCCGGCACTGGTTGCAGCAATTGCAGATAGCGCGACTCGGTTTGCAGTGAGAGTGCCTTGCTGGAGTTGGGAATTTCGACCACAACGCGTAGATGCAAACTATCGGCGGCATTGGTTGCCGTTAGCGTATTAGTTTTGGGTTTCTTGATAGACGGAATGTCATCCTGAAAATCGTTATTGCCTTCGATCACCGCATAAGAACGGGTCAGACGTGCCTGACGCAGCATGGCGGCAGTGGGCAGATCGGGTAATAGAGCACTCAATTGCGAACCTGAACTGGCGATCATCTGTCCGTTGCTGGTGACGATGACAGCTTCCTGCATCAAGTTTTGATCACGCATGCGCGATAGCTGCGTGATCTGCATTGCATCCGATAGATCGGATAATTCCAGCGCCATATTACGCGCCTTCGTTTGCAGCTCATTCAGTGAGGAATCGAGCGCGGCGCGACCAAGGTTGAGACCGGATTCCAGAGCAGATTCGACGCGTACGTCAAACCACGATTCGATAGAGCGCGAAACGAATTGCACGGATACCGTATAAATTACGACGCCGGGCAGAATGCCGATGATGGCGAACAAAAATACCAATCGCATCATCAGCCTGGAGCCGAACTTGCCGCGCTTGTAGCGCTTGAACAGCCGTACCAGCAGCAGCACGACCAAGATTAGCAAAGCCGCTGCGACGACCGCATTGAGTATCAGCAGCCAAGGGTAATTCTGTTCGAACAGGTTGGAGTTTTCAGATGCTGATGCGAGCAGGAACAACAAGATACTGACAACTGCCCCACCGACAACGAGCAGATATCGAAGCAGTCTGGTCACTGACGTTCTGCCGTATAAGTAAAGCGCTTCCAGCTCGATGACAGGCGCCAGTCGCTACTGTTCATCGCATGTACCTGGAAGGGTTTAGGCAATTGGGCGACGTCGAGTTGCATGCGGATTGCAACTTCGTAGGTTTGCCCAACTTTCAAGGCATTGCTGTCTGCTACTACCCAACGATTCGGGCGACGTACCATGGATAAGGCATCATCCAGCGTGGCAAAACTTTGTTGCAGACGGCCACTAATCGCGGCGTGATATTGGCGTGTGAGGACGTTATAAGAAATCCGGATGGTTTGACTCTCGGTGATTTCTTTGGCGTCGAACCAATACCAGCGTGGCTTGGTAATTTCGATATCGGTCGTGAAGTAGAGCGGGATGCCGCGCATCAAGGCATCTTCCAAACCTCGGCTCAGATCGAAGGAGTAAGTCGCTGATAGACGATAACCTTCGCTGCTGTCTTCCAGACGTGCTTGTTCGATCTCTATACTTTCAGCAGCATATGCAGCCGTGTGTTGCAGCGAGAACGCCAGCATCACAATGGCGCACAGCCAGTAGAAAGTAAGAGAAAGTTTTCGTTTCACGCGTCTTGGGAAGGCAGATGAATCTGCCTGATAAGTTAAGTAGGTTGCGTTAAAAGCTCAGGATGCTGATTTCTGAAACAGTGCATAAAACAAACCGTCATGATCATTCTCTGCATTTGCGGTCGGCAATAATTGACCGGGTGCAGGCAAACGAATCGCATTATTCCGCACAGCAAATGCTGCAGCTTGCGCTTCCGACTCCTGCGGCCACAGAGAACAAGTGACAAACAGCAATTTACCATCCGCTCCTAGCATCTGCCAAAGGTTGTCTAGGATTTCGGCTGAAATTGTCGCCAGTTGTGTTGTATCCGCTTTGCGACGCAACCAGCGTATATCCGGATGACGCCGCACGATGCCAGAAGCAGTGCACGGAACGTCAGCCAGAATGCGATCGAAAGGTTTGCCATCCCACCAGCTGGTATCGCTGGCGTCACCGGTTTGCAAGGATGCAGTCAACTGAAGACGTGTGAGGTTTTCTTCGATACGCGCCATGCGGCGTGGATCGTTGTCCAGCGCGACCAATTCGACATTGGCGGTTTCCAGTATGTGACCGCTTTTGCCACCAGGTGCTGCGCAGGCATCCAGTACACGCATGCCATCGTGCAGATCGAGCAGGGACGCAGCTAATTGCGCAGCGGCATCTTGTACTGAGACTAAACCATCGCTGAAGCCGGGAATTTGATTCACCGGTGTTGGCTGTGCCAGCTTGACGGCATCGGGGCCAATTTTGGTGGCAACAATATCTTGCTGCGCCAAAGTGGCAAGGTAATCGGCTATGTTTGTTTTGCGTTTATTGAGGCGCAAAGTGAGCGGCGGTGCTGCATTGCCGGCTTCGAGTATGGCCTGCCAATCTTTCGGATAAGCCGAACGCATGCGATCTATCCACCAGTCCGGATAATTCCAGCGTGCTTTTTGTGTGCCGCCGACACTTTTTTGCAGTGCATCACGTTCGCGCAGGAAGCGGCGCAGAACAGCATTAACCATGCCTTTTGCGTGCGCCATGTCGGGATCTGCAGCAGCTGCAGTAACGGCTTGATCGACAACCGTGAATGCGCTGTAGCGTGCGTCGGACTCGGTTTCATTCGGATCGGAAATCAAGGCCAGCGCGCAGCACAGCAAACCATGCAAAATTGCCGGCTCGGTTTGCTTGGTGGTCATGGCATCGAGCAAGGCTTCGGCGCGACCAATGTGACGCATGCAATGATAAGAAAGATCTTGAATTGCGCCACGTGCTTGTGGCGTTGCGCCGGTTTTCGCAAATATTTGCGCCAGTGCTTGCGGTAATGCAACGCCGCGGCCGACAGCGGCGATAGCTTGTGCTGCGCCATGCAGGCTGAAGGAAAGCGAGTCCGGCTTTAAATGAATGGTTGTCACGTTAGTTTTTCGTTAAAGCCAGGCGTGCCGAGCGCGAGTGTGATGTCGCTCACGGAGTGTTCCAGCCAGAACCCGATGCCTGATGCCATGCATGGGTTCTTGAATTTTCAATGACGTGATTGTAGCGGCGCAAGCCGGTGCGCGCGCATCAAGGCGAGATAAATTACAAAAAGTTTGGGATATTGCGGGTAGCTCGTACCGTGTTGGCGTTAATCCAGCCTATCTGGCTTGAGTGCGCTGGACTTGTTGTGCAATGGGTATGAAACGAGGAAAAACACGTGGAACAAGGCAGTTTGCAAGATGGAAACTGCCCTGCTCTTGCCGCCGTGGAGGCAAGTGGGCGGCAATATTCAATTAAATAACAGAGTGTTTTTTTAGACGCCCCACATGACATCGCGGTTTTCTGCATGCGCGGCGCGCAGCATTTCTAGTAATGGATAGGCACGGGACGAGAAGTGTACGATTTGCGGTTGCTCGTGTTCATTATCGTCGCCATTTTCGCCGTGATGAGCGACAACATCGCGTTGCACGGCTTCGGACGCGAAATGGGCCTTGCTTTCCACGATTTCCGATTCCAATAATTTAATGGCATTTGCTGTTTCTGCAGCGGTGATGACACCGCGTTTATGGTCTTTGTGTAGGAGATCGAGAATACGTTTTGCGTGTTCTTCATACATCAATACCTCGGCGGCAGCTTTGGATTTGAACGTGATTAACATGAGCAGCCTCCTTGAAGTGAACGACGATTAAACATTAGCACGATTTTAATAACTCTTCTAGCAGAGTTGCATGCCGTGCGGCACTGTTTTCAATTCAGTTTGAAAGATGAAAAAAATGTGCCGACCAGCTCGCGTGTGACGACTTTTTCAGAACCGGTCACCACCAGTTGATATACACGCTTATCTTTTGCGACAAAGCGCGCAAACAAAACACGTTTTTGATCATTGGTGGCAGCGCTGGCTGGCCCGCTTGCTTCCACTTCCATGACGGCGAGTTGGCCTGCTGCTGCGCCGTGCGCCATCGTCGACATTTTCTCTTGCTTGATGGTGCCGCCGATATTATTGACCAATGCGGTTTTCATCGCGTTGAGTGAAACTTGCGCTTGCATGGCATCCGGTAGTTCTGCGGTACCGACCGCGAAGGTCACGCCATCGATGGACGACGCCGTCATCGTCATCGACACCGGGATACCGTTCAAATCGATCTTGCGAGTAAGCGTGGTTGGTTTGCTTGGCAAAGCGACCGCGTAAGGCGCATCGTTGCTACGTACTTCGCGCCAATCGAATTTGGGTGAGCAGGCCGCGAGCGTGAGTGCCGCGGTGATAAGTGTAATTTTAAGGATAAACCTTGCAGCAAAATTCATGGCGATAGATGTGAGCAATGCGTTCGGACGTGTATGGTACACCGCAGTGATGCCGCAGCTTGTAATGCCTGGACGTGAAAAGATGAAGCAAGATTTTCTGCAAGTGATGCGAATAAAAAAAGACCAGCGTATGCGCTGGTCTTTTTTATGTGGGTTTGCTTCACTGAGAATTAAAATTCTTCCCAGTCATCGCCACCGCTAGTCACGGCAACTTTATCTTTCTTTGCAGAGTTGGTCAGCAATGGTTTTGCAGCTTGTGTGCGTATCGCTGGTCTTGCGGTCTGCACGCGCGGTGCTCTTTCAAACGCGTCGGACAATGCGAGCTGGTTACCATCGAGTTTGAATCGGCTGACGACTTGTGCCAAATTGCTGGCTTGATCCTGCAGCGATTCTGCAGCCGCTGCCGCTTCTTCAACCAATGCGGCATTTTGTTGCGTGACTTGATCCATCTGCCCGATCGCCTGATTGATTTGATCGATGCCGGAGCTTTGTTCCTGACTGGCCGCCATGATTTCCGCCATGATGTCCGTCACGCGTTTTACGCTGTCGACGATTTCATTCATCGTGCTGCCAGCTTCGTTCACCAGTTTGCTACCAGCCTCGACTTTGCTGACGGAGTCGCCGATCAGTGTTTTGATTTCCTTGGCGGCAGCGGCAGAACGTTGTGCCAGATTGCGCACTTCAGTCGCAACAACTGCAAAGCCGCGACCTTGTTCGCCAGCGCGGGCTGCTTCGACGGCCGCGTTTAGCGCGAGAATATTGGTTTGGAAGGCGATGCCATCAATGACGCTGATGATATCGACGATCTTGTGTGCCGATTCGTTGATCGATTCCATCGTGTGCACGACTTCCAATACAACGGAGCCGCCTTTGACTGCGACATCGGAGGCGGAGCCTGCCAGGCTGTTGGCCTGACGTGCATTGTCTGCATTCTGTTTGACGGTCGATGTCAGTTGGCCCATGGATGCAGCAGTTTCTCCAAGTGAGCTGGCCTGCTCTTCTGTGCGCGACGATAAATCCAGATTGCCGGACGCAATTTGACGCGATGCAGTGGCGATGGTTTCTGTACCGTTGCGGACTTCCGATACAGTTTTGTGCAGACTGCGTGTCATGTCTTTCAAGGCCTGCATCAACTGACCTGTTTCATCATTCGACGCGACATCGATCTGTACTGACAGATCGCCGGCCGCAACAGTGCGTGCGACATCGACGGCGTGATTCAAAGGTCGCGTGATGCTGACCGCCAGACGCCAAGCGAAGAACACGCCGAGTGCGACAGCGGCTAATAACAAACCTATCAGCAAGCTGCGACCAGAGATAAATGCCGCATTAATTGATGAACCGGCTTCATCGATAAGACGTTTTTCGTTATTGAGGATGGCTTCTATCGACTTGGTATAGGCGTTCATCGCGGGCAACATGATGTCTGTCGTTACCTGGTTAACGTCAGCTGTACGACCTTCTTTTTTTGCCTTGAAGACTTCTTGACGGCTATCGCGATAGACGGCACGTGCGCTTAGAACTTGCTCGAACAGGCGCTTGTCTTCTGGTGTTTTGATCAAGCCTTCAACTATTTTTTGGATGTCATTGACGCGCGCACTTTGTGTCGCCATCTGATCTTGAAAGAGTTTTTCGTCTGCAGCATCTGTCGCTTTAGCGGCGGAAAAGGTGCGTACGCTATTGAGCGCAACTGCGTTTAACCATTCTTGTGCCAAGCGTTCCTTGGGCAGCATTTCATCGGCGACGACATTGGTCGCATTGCCGACTTCTTGCAAGCGCAAGATGCCAACGACTGTCATTACGATCATCAAGGTGAGCAGTAAAGCGAAGCCGAGACTGAGCCGGGTACTGATTTTAAGATTTGTGATTTTCATGGTGTTTCCAAGGTACGGCAGGTGAAATGGATATGCTGCGGAACGTACATGGCATCTTGTCGAAGTATTCGACCGTCATGCTGAGAGGCGGGCAGGCGTGTTTGCTGATGTGCAGAAGCAGAGGCGCAGTAGCAATGAATCGGTCGCCATTATGACTTAAATGTTAAAAATTGCCATGTGGAAACATTGCGATTGTTGGCGACTATCGCAAATATGCGACAAGAGATTGCCGTTTTGTTGTTATATGCATAATTCATATGCGATTTCGGCGTTCTAAACGCTTGTAGAATGCCTATCTTTATTTGGCGCGAAGAGTCTCTTTGCGCTGTCGTTTGAATAAGGCACCATTTCATGGGAAAACTGCTCGCGATTGACGGCCTTAACATTGTGCGACGTGTGTATGAAGCCAATGTCGAGCCGGATACATCCGCCAAAGCGGATGCCGCCTTGCGCCATTCCCTCGCATCGTTCAGGAAGTTATTGGCGACACATCAGCCTACGCATGTATTGCCTGCGTTCGATTTCGGTGGCCATACATGGCGACATGATCTGTATGCACGCTATCGCGAAAATCGCGAAGCCATGCCATCCGTACTGAAAGAGCGTCTCCCCGATTTTTACGCACAGTTAGCTGAGCTGGGATTGCACGTTGTGTCCGTGCCGGAAGTGGAAGCGGATGATGTCATTGCAACCGGTGTGCTGCGTTGGCTGGCTGAAGGGCGTGGCGAAGCCATCATTGCATCGACAGACAAGGATCTGCATACCTTGATCGCGCAGGGTGCAATTGTCTGGGATCACTTCAAGGGCGAATGGCACGATAGCAAATGGGTGGAAAGTAAATTCGGCGTGCCGCCCGAGATGTTGGGTGATTTGCTGGCGTTGATGGGCGATGTCTCGGACAGTATTCCCGGCGTTTCCAAAGTGGGCGTGAAGACGGCCGCCAAGCTGTTGCAGAGCTACGGCAATATCGAGCGCATTATGGCAGGTGCCGGTATTTTGAAAGACACCTTGGGCGAAAAATTACGCAAGGATAAAGATCAGCTTTATCTCTCGCGGAAATTGGTCGAACTGAAATCCGATGTGCGCATGGGTGTAACGTGGAATATGCTGGCTTTTGATGCAGAGCACGTGCGCTGATGGCGCAATTTATCTTCAATTTTTGTAAAAATTATTATGACTAACATCGATCAACGTTACATCGTTCAACAACGCAGAACAGAGCCACAGGAAAAAGATCTGCCTGTTTATGCGAAAGCAATGAAAAGCAAAGAAGGCGTCTTTGAAGGCGTTTCTTTTATCCGCAGTCGGGATAAAGCATCGGTCATGACCTTGGCAGAAGCGCAGCAAGCAGTCGCGTGGGCCAAGGCGAAAAAACCTTTGGCCAAGTTATACGAGACGACCATTGTTCCGGTCGAGGAATAATCTTTTCTACGTTGGATTACTTGAGGAGTAAGAGACATGCTTCATATTTTTCTACTCGGTATTCTTGCTGTGATCACAGCACCAGCAATCGCCTCTACGCCTGCAGCATGGGATGAGTTGTACAGCGCAACAGCTAAAGCTTGTCTGCAAAAGAGCGGCTTGAAAAATCCGAAGATCGTTGAAGGCCCTGTGCTTTTCTCAGCAAATATTCTGTACCGCATACGCGGTACTTGGCCGCAGCCACACATGAAGAGCAAGACTGGCAAGGAGTATTGCCTGCATCCTTATCCAAACGGTGAGCCGGAAATTGTCGAAGCACGCTGAGTGCGTGACGTATCTCGTGCCTTAAAAAAGCAAAACATAAAGCGCTCGATTGCCGATCGATAAAAGGGAAGAATATCGACCGGCAACGTCATCACGCAAACTGGTTGGAACGAAGGTGACGTGACAAATGACAGTCTTCGTTACTTGTTCTAGATCTTTGACTTAGCAATTCCCATGCCAGTGACATGTCAGTATTGGTGACTTACTCTCAATGTCGCTGCAGATGTTTTGACTGACGCTCAGTTCACTGCTCACGCAAGGCGCGTCTATATTGAATGGCTTCTGCCACATGTGCGTGACCAATCACTGGCGCATCGGCCAGATCGGCAATGGTGCGGGCAACCTTTAACACGCGATGGTAAGCACGCGCCGACCAGTTAAGACGCGTCATTGCGGTGCGTAGCAGTTGTTCGCCAGCATCATCAGGTTTGCAATGATGTTCTATCTCGCTACTGGACAATAAATTATTGTTTTTGCCTTGGCGCGTGCTTTGCCGAGATGAGGCATGTGCTACGCGTTGCGCGATATCTGCGGAAGCTTCGCCGTTGGATTGCTTGAGCAAGTCTTCATGTGGCAGCGCACCGACTTGAATTTGCATATCAATGCGATCGAGCAAAGGGCCGGAGATTTTTCCTTGATAGCGTGCGATGACATCAGGCGTGCAGCGGCATTTGTTCGATGGATGTCCCAGGTAACCGCATGGGCAGGGATTCATTGCTGCAATCAATTGGAATTGTGCGGGGAAGTCCGCCTGTCGCGCTGCGCGTGAAATCGTGATTTGTCCCGACTCCAGCGGTTCGCGTAATACTTCCAGCACGGTACGGCTGAACTCGGGCAATTCATCGAGGAAAAGTACGCCGCGATGTGCGAGTGAAATTTCTCCCGGACGCGGTGTGCCGCCACTGTGATATTCTTCAATAGCTGCGACAATCAGAACCAAATATCAGATACTTAAGTGGATATTTTGGAATTTTCTGCGACAATATTGCTTGAATTAGCTGCGACGGAACCCTTAATGGATGTAAATAGCTGCGACGCTGTCCTGCCTCGCCAAACACGAAAAATAAAGCCCACCCGCCGCAGCGTGTCCGGGGTGTACCCATTTCGAGGCGAAACGGCTATTCCGTTCGAGTCAACGCTGGAAAGGGACTTTCTCATTCGGTCAGATTTTTTTGTGGCCGTGCTCGACGTCATCCCGCAGCCGGTTCAAATTCCTTTCGTTGGGCAAAATGGCCAGAGTTATATCTATACACCTGATTTTCTTGTCTATTACAAACTGGGCAATCGAGACTATTCCGACTATCCGAAGCCTTTGCTTGTGGAAGTGAAGCCGGAGGGTGACTGGCGTAAGAGTTGGAGGCAGTGGCTGCCGAAGTGGAAGGCTGCGCGACGCTACGCCCGCTCGCAGGGGTGGGTCTTTCGTATTTTCGATGAGTCCCGTATCCGCGACAAAGTCTTAGAAAATGTGCGATTCCTCGACCGGTATAAACGCATGAGTTTTCCTGACGAAGACAGTAAGGCCGTGCTTGCAAGTGTCGAAGAGATGGGCGCAACGCCGGTCCACTATCTCCTGGCCCGACATTTTATGGGGATGTACCGAGGCGAAGGTATTGCGCATATCTGGGCATTGATCGCCACCCGGCGTCTGGACTGTGACATTACCCAGCCGCTCACCGAATTTTCACAAGTATGGATCGCCAATGTCTAACGAAGTCGAATTCGTTTTCCCCAACGATGCCTTTGAGCCAGTTCGCGACCGAGTAGAAGTAAACGTTGGCATCCTCGTTCGACGCGGCGACACGGTTTTCCGTATTGCCCAGGTATTGGATTTCGAATCATTGATCGGCATCGATGTCGAGACCGGCCGTAGCGCGTCGTTGCGTATTGGTGACCTGCGCTCGCTTTCGCGCCCCAGTGACAGAACGCCCGCACTGAACAAGGACATAGCCGAAATTGCGGACGAGGACTGGAGAGTTGCCCAACAGCGTCTCGCAGCGATCAAGCCGCTTCTCGACAGAATGCATGTCGGACGTGACGACGTTGAGACACGCGGAAAAGAGCTTGGCGTTGATCCAGCTACACTATATCGCTGGCTTCAGCGCTACAACGCGTACGGCGTCGCCACCGCGCTGATCCCACAGAAGCGAGGTTGGAAAGCTGGAAACAGCCGTATCGGCGCCGACGCGGACGCATTGATCGAACAGGTGATCCGCGATTTCTATCTCACTCCGCAGCGCCCCACCGCACAAAAAACGGTGATTGAAGTTCTACGTGCGTGTCAGTCAAAAGGTATTAAGGCACCGGGTGCGTCGGCGATCAGAGCAAGAATATCGCGCATTGCCGAAAAGGAGCAACTCAGGGGGCGCGGCTACAAGGAGCAAGCGAAGAACAAGTTCTTTCCAGCGGCAGGCACCTTCCCAAACGCCGACTTCCCACTAGCTGTCATGCAGATCGACCATACTCCTGCAGATATCATTCTGGTCGACGACGTATTCAGAAAGCCTATTGGACGGCCATGGATCACGCTGGCCATCGACGTTCACTCCCGTATGGTGACAGGCTATTATTTGTCGTTCGACCCACCGTCGGAAACGTCTGTGGCAATGTGTGTGGCGCATTCAATCCTTCCCAAGGACGACTGGATGTTGCTCCATAAGGTCGATGCTGAGTGGCCGGTCTGGGGCATTCCAAAGACCATTCACGTTGATAACGGCGCAGATTTTCGGTCCAACAATTTTCAGCAGTCGTGCCTGAACTACGGGATCAGTCTTGAGTTCCGACCCGTCAAGCAGCCGCGTTATGGCGGCCATATCGAGCGCATGCTGGGCACTCTGTTGCGCGAAATTCACGACTTGCCGGGCACGACATTTTCTTCGGTCAAAGCTCGGGACGGATATGACTCCGAAAAGCATGCGACGATGACAAAATCGGAATTCGAGGAATGGCTGGTAGCGCTTATCTGCAAGGTTTATCATCGGCGCCTGCACTCCGCGATCGGTTTGACTCCGCTGCGCAAATGGGAAATTGGGGTGTTTGGTAACGCCGAGGTGCACGGAGTGGGAATCCCGCCAAGACCGTCTAATGGCATGACTGTCCTGCTTGATTTCCTTCCTTTCTTCCGGCGGACGGTGCAGACGTTTGGTGTGACTATTGACGGTCTGACCTACTATGCCGAGGCATTGCGTCCATGGATCAATGCCCAAGACGCAGAAACAAAGAAAAAGAAGGATCTGATTTTTCGTCGCGATCCGCGCGACATCAGTTCCATCTGGTTTTTTGATCCGCTGTTGAAACACTATTTCAAAATCCTTCTCGCCGATATGGCTCTGCCGTCAATGAGCATTTGGGAGTACCAGCAGGCGCGAGACAAGCTCAAGCGTGAGGGCGTGGCAAGTGTGAACGAGCATCAGATCCTGCGAGCGATCACCGAGCTACGTAGTCGTGTTGATGAGGCCATGGAGAAGACAAAAGCCGCTCGTCGGCAAGCGCAGCGCCGGAAAGAACATGCCAAGAATATTTCGCCCGCACAGCCGTTGCCAGCGCCCGCTGCCAAGCCTAAAACGGAAAGCTCGAACTTGTTAGGCGAACTTGTCGATGGTGACGTACAGGATTTTGGAGACATTGCATGAGCGGTTATGAACACATCCACGCCGATTTCCGTCACATCATGGCGCTGACCGACATCGAGCGCCTGGGGTTTCTGGACCAGCCACGATGGATTGGGCATAAGGTTGCTCAACACATCCTAGACACGTTGCAGGGACTGATGCTGAAACCGGCGCGGCCGCGCATGCCCAATTTGCTGATCGTTGGCGACTCCAATAACGGAAAGACTACGATTGTCGGTCGTTTTCGGCAGCTGTGCGGCCAAGGTTACGTGAATGACGACGCTGAACCAGTCAAGCCGATTATCGTGGCTGAGGCGCCGCCAAGCGCAGACGAGAAGGGCCTTTACATTTCGATATTGGAGCAGTTTTTCGCCCCATATCGGGCGACAGATCCGACTTCGAAACTTCGGTACCAAGCGATCCACTTGTTCAGGTCGTGCCATGTAAGGATGCTTGTCATTGATGAGTTTCACTCTCTGTTGACGGGCTCACCCGTTAAGCAGCGCGAGGTCATGAATGCCATTAAGCTCATGTGCAACGAGCTCGCTATTCCGATCGTCGGCGTGGGTACAAGGGAGGCGGTGCGGGTGCTGCACAGCGATCCGCAGCATGCGAGTAGGTTCGACGTCCTGAGCCTTCCACTTTGGGAACTCAATGCCGATTTTCAACGGCTGCTCGCCGGATTTGAAAAAGTCTTGCCGTTGAAGCATCGCTCCAATTTACATGCGCCCGAACTTGCTAAACTGTTGCATACCATTTCGGAAGGAAATACTGGCAACCTGCACCGGCTCTTGGTGGAGTGCGCCACCGAGGCGATTAAGTCAGGTAAGGAGCAGATTGATAAGTCGATCGTGGAGAGAAAAGCATGGGTACGGCCCACACGTGGCATCCGGGAACTGGTAGGGTAACTGGCCGGTGGCCAGTACCAGTACCGTTGGCTCCTGATGAGATTTTCTCTATGTGGCTTGTGCGGGCAGCGCTGGCGCAGGGTTCTGATCCGATGATTGTCGCCGGCGACCTGTGGCCAATGTGGCGAGCTTGGACAATTGACCTTGATCGGGGTATCAGCGATGCGCGCCTGTCTCCCTTGGTGCGCCAGTCCGGCATCGATGCAGACGCATTTAAAGCCGCTTGGATTCGGCCCATTGCTGTGGCTATTGGCATTGATCCCGTCGAGGCAAGTGCAATTTGGCCATGGATGCTCACACTAGGATCTCGCAATCGAAAGCGGCGTGGCGGTCTTCAATACTGCTCGGCATGCCTAGCCAGCGATGCGCGTCCGTTCTTTCGCCTGCAATGGCGCCTGGCATGGCACACTTGCTGCGCCGTCCACCAGATCGGGTTGAAGGATCGTTGCGGCCATTGCCAGGCTCCAGTCGAACCGCACCGCCTGCTTGCCACTGGATCGATGACTTTGTGCGCGAGTTGCAGGGGCGACATGCGAAGCGAAGTACTGGGGGCGGCTTCCAAGGGCGCGTTAGTTTTTCAGGACAGTGCGGACGATGTCGTAAGATCCGCAACTGGTCACTATGGCGCTAACAAGCTCTCGGCGAAAGAATGGTTTTTCCTCGCCAGGTATTTGTTGATGCTTTTGCGTTGTGCCTCACGTCGCAAGTTAAGCGGTCTCGCGAGCTGCCTGAAGATGATCGACCCTGACGTCGAGTTATTGCGCCCACCGGCAACTGGTCTTGGGTTCGAGATGCTGCCGCCAGGAGAGCGAGCCGCTTTCCTTTCCAGCATAGGTAAGCTGATTCTAGCCGGGCCAGCACGGCTAGGAGACGCAGCTGCATCAGCATCCTTGAAAGGTGCGTCCTTGAGGCAGGGTTGGCCGTTGTTGCCGCCACATATCGACGACATCGTACGTGCGTTGCCGCAGGAAGTACGCTCGCGGCGGTCCAATGTCAAGACGGCCGTTTCAGAACCAATGGCGCGCCAGGCCGTGGCGTACAAGTGGGCTCAGCTTAACAGAAGAATGCGACAGTTTTCATGACTAGTTATCGGACGGTTGAACAACGATGCGGCGAATGCGGAGCGGCGATGGCCAAGGCGCACCGGATCCATGCCGGCCAGCGCTTTTGCTCCGTTTGCTACAAGAGGGTTTTCGAACGGCGTCCATGTCCTAAGTGCGCAATGGCTGCGCGGTTGCCGAAATCGGACCCTTCCGCAATATGCAGGCAATGTGAAAACGACATGCCTTGCGCTCGGTGTGGAAAGACAGAGTACAGGATCGGAAAGATCACACCGTTCGGACCAGTTTGCAACAGCTGTTCGGTCTATTTTCGTCCGCCTAAAGCCGCGTCGCAACGTGATGCGAGTCTGCCAGATTCTTCGTCGACGGCAGGCCAACGGTTGTCAGCGGCGTTGCGTGAAGACCATGGCACATGCCGGAGCTGCAGGCGCCATCGTAAAGTTTCGGTTTTGGCCGACGGTCAACGGCTTTGTGCTGTCTGCATTAGAGACGGCATTGTTCCATGTCCCTCGTGCGGAGACAAAATGCCTGCCGGGCGAGGCAATACGTGTGAATCATGCTACTGGCGTGACACGTTTCTTAAACGCCTCACACTTGATGAGGCCGGTCTGTCGAGTCCACATTTCGCCTCGCTATTTCGCGAGTTTGGCATGTGGCTATTGATGCAAGTTCCGGCACAAAAGGCCGCGCTTGCGATACATCGCTACTTCCCGTTCTTTTATGATATGGAAAAGCGCTGGGGAAAAATACCCACCTACCCGCAACTAGTTGCTCACTTCGATGCTGAAGGCCTACGCCGGGTACGGCTTCCAATGCGTTGGCTGACGGAGACTTCGCAAGTTATTGTCGACCCGCAGCAGCGAGAGGATGCTTCCGATCGACGTCGCATCGATGCGATCATAGCGTCGATCCCTTCGGGAACTCCAGCATCTACAGTTCTCATCGCCTATAAAGGGGCCTTGCAAGCCAGAATCGCTGCTGGTGCGGCTACCCTTCGTACTGTCCGCCTTTCGCTGCGTCCTGCGGCGTCTCTGTTCGCAACCTGCGAGAAGACCGGATTTAATTTGCCTGAACAAGCCGATCTCGACCGCTATCTTGTCGAAGTGCCAGGGCAGAAGGCGGCGATCACCGGATTCATCTCGTTCATTAATAAACGCTACGACATGAAATTGTTGGCACGCCTCGACGAAAAGCGAACTTCATCTTTACGTCGCAAGAAATTGGAGGCAGAAATTGTCGCGCTCGTCGCGCAAAAGGGCCGCAGTGACGAGTTCAGAATCAAATGGATTTCAGTCGGACTGGCTTATTTTCATGGACTGCCACGAAGCGTCGGCCCGAAAGTGGCGAATGGTGCTATTTCCACAGACGACAACGGGAACTTTTCCATTCAATGGAACGAGAAATCGTATTGGCTTCCGCGCTGGGACTACCATACCGGTGTCGGCTAAGAAAATGTCGTGACCGCAGTACAAGACGCCAATGTCAACTCGGTGACCTCACTGTTTTCGTAGGCGCTCAAGCCACTGGTAGCTTCAAATGTGCTAATGTCTTCCGTAGTGCATACCGAGTATGCGGTTTGAATATTTTGGTTCCGCTATTCGCTTAGGTGCGCGGATACGAGCGACGAGATCGACGAATAAAAATGAGAAAAGGAAGATGATGCCCTCCGAGTTGAAACTGAAGCCTAAAGCGCAGAGCTCATTTTTGCAGCAATTTCAGCTAGAGAGACGGTTCCTGGTACAAGCGGACAAGCGGCAAGGAAGCGCCGCGTTGAAGGGTGGGCTTGATTTTGATGACGTTCCTGTACTTGTAAAGATTTGGCCTAGAGTCCCTGGCAACGACGACTCGGATCTTCGTGAGATTTGGCGAAATGAAATTAGGCAGCTTCATCGGTTAGCGGGCCATCCAAGCGCGTCGGACTATATCGTCGAACTTCGAACGGCGCATGAAGACGATCTGGGGTTTTACTTAGTATTGAACCCCGGGGAGCGCAGGCCTTTGGATAAGTTCTTTGGTGAGTCCGATGCGAACGGTCGTCGCGAAGTCCCACGTGAACTTCGTGACCGTAGGCTCCTTTGGTCCAACTTGCGGAGGATCGCCAACGGGCTAGAACTACTCCATTCTCAAGGCCTTCTACATCGAAACCTGTCGACTTGGTCAGTGCTAACGTCAGGAGGGGCAGAGATTGACTTTCAACTCACAGGGTTTGAGTGGTCGATGCGCCTGGCCTCATCCGAAGCCAAGTCGGGTACTCGCAAGGCAACATCGCCGCCTGTGAGTGGGGATTCCTTCATTCGAGACTGGCAGGACTTTGGACAGCTTGCCGTGCAGCTCTTGGGCATTGGATCAAAGATAGGGAATCGCGCAGTCGCAAATTACGATGTGAGCGAAGCATTTAGTGCCGATGAGATCAAGTTGGTCCGCCAGCTCCTGCAAGTAATACCGACAGAATTAGTTGATGGCAGTTTCGTAATTGGACGAATTGACGAAATCCTGATGGCGGTTGACGCGCAAGCCAAGGGCAAGGAGCCGAGATTCAATCTCGTACTAACGCTCGGGCAAAATAGCGACCTCGGACGAAAAATCCGCGAGGCTTCCGGCGGTGAGGTTGAGATCGACGATGTGCAGGCGCAGAAGGATTTTGTCGAGGCGGACCTGTTCGCTCCGAAACTCATATCCGAAAGAATTATTAATCAACCCAGCGCATTTAACTTAGTTCTGCGTGGGCAGCACTTAAGTTATCAGTTGCTGGACTTTCGATTTGGTCCAGAAAAAACACCGTCGAATTGGGATGCCGCGTCGTGCTCCCGTGCGAGCATAACTGTGCCACTCGCCCATAATATTATTACTTCCATCCCCCTTTCCCGCCAGGCCCTCAATCTCATGACGAACACAGAGATGAGAGGCAGCACGTCGCGCATTCGCGAGCGTTTCACTTCGTGGGAGGAACTCCGGCTCCGCCTAAAGCCGGAAGCCGAAACGGCAAGTAGGGAAAGGGAACTACGCAAGTCATTTGCGCTAATGCAGTTGCTTGAGTATCTATTTTCTGCCGTTGAACTATTCCCAGTGCAAATCGCGGCACAGCCGCCATCGCTTGATTCAGGAAACCCGCAGAACACTCTGGTGCTGCGGCCCCGCGTTGATGAAAATCGTGAGCAGTTGTCGCGCGCGCTTGGGCTACGAGATCCATTAGCAATTCGGCTTACCCAGGCACTTCAGGAGGACAGGACTGAACATGATGGGAGCAAGGTTCAAAATTGGCGTCTGACGGACTCCTCAATACTCGGAGGACGTTCTTCTACAACTACTGAATGGAAGTTTCAATCGGTTGCAACTGCTGAAGACGGCGAAGTTCAATTTCGTTTCACAGGTGATCGTCCTCCACCGAACATTGATGATGCGTTTCTCATCTCGGATGACTCCATAGGGACCCATGAGCAGTTCATGCGAAGGATGCGTAGCTTTAAGGCGTTAGCAGAACATGGAGAGCTAACACGAATGCTCGTCGATCCTCGCTCCAGAATTCTTCACAATGATGAAAAGGTGGCGGAGTTTCCGCAATTTTTCGAGTTGGATACCTCAAAGCAAGAGGCCTTCAAAGCGACCGTCGAGACTGTGCCTCTGTTCTTGATTCAGGGACCACCAGGCGTTGGAAAAACTAGACTAGTGAGGGAATTGGTTCGCTATTCACTTTCAACAGACAACTCATCGCGTCTTTTGCTTTCTGCACAGAGTAATCATGCGGTGGATCATCTCTTGCACGAAATCGAGGAGGTTGGAATCGTGGCCGCAGGGGCTGCACCTCTGATTGTTCGTTGCCAAGCTCGTGAGCGAAAGGACGAAAAAAGCCCGTTCGACATTGGCCAACAATCGAAGCATTTGATCAAAGATATAATTGACAGCGAACTCTACAAGGATGCCTCGCCGCACCTTCGTACGCAGGTTGATAGTTTAGGCGAATCATACGGTTGGACCGAAGAGAAGTGGGGCGCCGTTGCACAAAGCGCGAAGTCATCGCGTCGCGCCTTGGAAGGATTAGTGCTACGTGCGGCGAACTTAG
The DNA here is from genome assembly GCA_040390795.1 of Pseudomonadota bacterium. Classification (GTDB taxonomy): domain Bacteria; phylum Pseudomonadota; class Gammaproteobacteria; order Burkholderiales; family Burkholderiaceae_D; genus Oxalicibacterium. The sequence continues at coordinate 75,614 of JAZJXV010000006.1, forward strand.
TTTTTGCGACCACAAACTCTGGGGACCTTGGCCGTCTGATAGACGAGAAAGCACAGTTCGACTGGACGATCATTGAAGAGGCTGGTAAGGCGACTGGGGGCGAGCTCATTTCTCCACTACTACTGTCGCACCGGAGGTTGATGATTGGGGACCATAAGCAGTTGCCGCCCTTTGGAGCCGAACGGATTCTTGCGATGCTCGAAAAGCCTAAGGCGGTTAAGGCGGCATTGCAGCACGGGGATTCATTGATCGGACGAATTTTTCGGGATTCCACCATCGACGAGATTTTTTCAGACCTCGAGGCGGCGGATTCCGCGCCAGGAGAACAAGCCTTTGCGAACCTATGTGGACAGGCAATGAAGATGTTTTCGCTGTTTGAAACCATCATTGAGAACGAATTTGAACGTCAACGGTTGGGCAAGTCCGGCAAACCAATAGCGAAGCCGTTAACCGCTCAACATAGAATGCACCCATCGATTGCGAAAATTGTTTCGAATGCGTTTTACAGCCAACAATTGGTTACCGATCCTGGGCGGGCGGCTAAGTTTGCGTCGACGGTATCGCCTATAAGTGCTAACGATCGTAACAAATTGCCGGATTCGCCCGTAGTATGGATCAACATGCCGTGGGTCCAAAACACGATGAATATGAAAGTCGGGGAAGAGCAGCCTCGCTACGTGAATGAACAGGAACTCTTGGCAGTAGAATCTGTTCTTCAACTATTGACAGTCTCCCCTGAAGAAAAGGAAAAGCCGTCACTCGCCATCCTCTCACCCTACAGCCGGCAAGTCGCGAGATTGAACAGGCTTACTGATGAGGGGAGTAGGTTCAAGCAGACGCTGGACAAATTTTCTCGCGCCGCAAAGCAAAAGACTTTTTGCAGTACTGTCGACTCATTTCAAGGTAGTGAGGCTGACTGCATAATTATTTCGCTGGTCCGTAACAATCATCTAGGCACTCTCTCGGGTGCCCTTGGATTCTTGGCGGATGCAAGACGTATGAACGTGCTCTTGAGCAGGGCTCGTTGGAAGCTAATTGTGATTGGGAGCCTTGATTTTCTCGAAAGCGTTCTCAAAATCCCCAAGTCCCCTGCAGATACCATCAAGATCGAGTTTCTCTCCAAGCTGTTTAACGACATCAAGCCGGAAGTAGACAACCCAAACGTTCGCGTTGTGGGGTTTGACGTGCTGCGAGGGACGAAGAAATGAAACACGTTATCCAAGTTGCCATCCCCGTATTGAAGGGCCGCACGACTGTAGTCGTTGATAAGGGCCGCCCGTGGAGTGTGATCGAGCACCTTTTATTGGAAGCTTTGTCCCGGAAGGAGTGGACAGCCGCTGAGTTGTCGAGGGCCGCAAAGTTGCCCAGGCGCGTTGTAGTCGAGGCCCTTATAAGGCTGATGCGTGCTGGCTGGGTTGATCTCTCGGAGTCGAAATCAGTGGTGTCATTTCTGGCGAACCCCTTCGGGGGCGTCGCCGCTGGCAGGTCTGAATTGCCACAAACCTTTGAACGCGCTCGTCGCCAGGTGAATTTCTCTGTGGATCTGGTCGACGGCGGGGTATTCCGCAATCGCGAGTGGTACGTGTACGACGAGTACTCCGTGCGTGAACGCGGACGGAAAGAGCTTTTGGTATGGATTGAGCCGAAGTCGATTGTCGAAGTCTGGGACAGCGATGAGTTTTATGAAATTCTTTTGGACTATGACGAGACGCTCGTAAGTGCAGAGCCGTCCGGTTACTCGCGAAAGTATGTTTTGGTATCAGTGCACAATGGAGTGATTCATGGCCTTCCAGATCGTGAGCTAACAAATCTCCGTGCCGCAATTTTGCAGGCCGCGGCGTCAATCGACCCAAAGGAGGTGGAGAAAACACATGTGTTCTCAACACCTGGAGTTTCTTTCGCGACGCATTTCGTAGCTTCGCCTGAGCGGTCAATTCATTTTGAAACCACTGATTTGGTTTTGGACGGCGAGGCTCACAAGAAGGTGTTGAAGCATACGTTTGAGAATGCAGACCGCAACATCTACATTCACTCCACGTTCATTAGCGAAGAGAAGGTGTTAGCTTGGCTGCCCGAGATCACCGCCGCCGTTAAGCGCGGGGTCAAGATTCAAATTCTTTGGGGACAGAACGAAGATGCGGCGTACGTCGTCTCTAGCCGAACAAGCATCTCGAATCTGGCAAAGAATAAAGACCTGCTGAATCTAGGTGATTCTTTTTTGATTCACCCATTCTCGACCGGATCCCACGCAAAATTGATTGTTGCCGACTCCGGGAGGGGTGGTGCATTTGTCGCGGTCGTCGGTTCTTGTAACTGGCTTTCTTCTGGATTCGAAAGTTATGAAGTGTCAGTCGTACTGCGGGATGCACAGATAGTACGCGACGTGGTTCGCTATTTTTCAGATCTGTCGGTAAGATATAACGGAGTCTGGTCGGACCTAGCAACAGAGTTAACTAAGATAAGTAAAAATCTCAAAACTACGCCTGGGGCACCCAAACCTAACGCGCGAGCAAGCGTCGTTATAGGCGGAGCACAGCACGAGAGTTACGTTCTGCGGGCAAGAGATGAGGCGCAGGAACGCGTGTTTGCTGCGAGCCATCGGCTGGGTCCGGTCTCAGTGGCATCGGTTCTAACACCACTTATGCAGAGCGCAAAGACGAACAAAGTTCAAGCTAACGTGTATTACGGACGAACTACGGGAGCAGTCTGGGGAAGTCGGCAAGACGTAATTGTGGATGAGGCTGCAACTGCGGGAGTATCTGTCGAATTAATCAAGTCCCCGCGACTACATGCGAAGGTTCTAGCCTGGGACGAAGATTCCGTCTTGATTACGAGTCTCAACTGGCTTTCGGCCGCATCTGGGGATACTTCCCTAAAGGAAATCGGTATATATATCGAGGCGAAGCGGGCCGCGCAAGTTGTAACGTCTAATTTTCAGGGAGCGAGATGTGAGACAAGTACAATTGATCAACCTTCAGCAGAGTTAGAGTTGGCTGGAAAAGGGCAACGCTAAAGCGAATCGAACATGTCGCCCCGTAGCGGCAGTTGCAACAAGGCATGCGAATCTATCTCGGCCATGCGTTTGACCTGCATGGTCAGGAGGCTGCCATGCTGTGCTGGATGTTTCGTGGCAGATACCGCCAGGCGCGCAAGCGGCTATCGCCAGTTGTTTCTTGAAATCGATCGGGTAATTACGACGGCCTTTGCGGCTGCCGGATTGGATGGTTGCGTTCAAAGTGGTCCCCACTACTATTTGGTGGGCACCACTTTGGCGGGTCATTGGCGTGCTGTACAGACGGCGTTGCTGATGCGCTTACTTACCAAACTGCACGCCGATGACACGACCGTGCCGGTACTCGCCGCGGGTCACGGCCAGACCACGACGGGCCGGCTCTGGACCTATGTGCGCGATGATCGCAGTGCGGCTTCGACGATCCCACCGGCGGTCTGGTTTGCCTACACGCCGGACCGCAAGGGCATTCACCCGCAAACGCATCTCGCCGGATTTCACGGCATCCTGCAAGCCGATGCGTACGCCGGGTTCAATGCCATTTATGACACCGGGCGAGTACTGGAAGCTGCTTGCTGGGCGCACACCCGGCGCAAATTCCATGATCTCCACGTCGTTCATCCAACGGCGTTTACCACCGAGGTGCTGCGCCGGATCGGCGAACTGTACGAGATTGAAGAACTGCTGCGCGGCAAGCCACCGGATGTGCGCCGGCAGGTCCGACAGGCTCAGGCGCTACCCTTGCTGGTGGACTTCGAAGCCTGGCTACGTGCGCGCTTGCCGACCCTGTCGGCCAAGTCCGACACGACCAAAGCCATCAATTACGCGCTCAACCAGTGGCAGGCATTGCTGCTGTACTGCGATCACGGCATCGCCGAAATCGATAACAACGCGGCTGAACGCGCGCTGCGCGGCGTTGCTCTGGGACGAAAAAATTTCCTGTTCGTGGGGGCCGACAGCGGCGGCGAGCGCGCTGCCGCCATGTACGCGCTGATCGGCACCGCCAAACTGAACGGCATCGATCCGGAAGCTTATCCCCCCCAAAGTACAGACGGACATAGTTAGAGCTAAGAGCGATGAAGCGTGGGAGCAAATTCGACGTGGCTTAGAGAATGTTGTTGAGGGGTGTACGAAAGAAGACTCTGATCATCTGGGGAATCTTTTTGCTTGTCTTGGTGACTATTTTCTGAATCGATTATTAACTCATAAAAGTGAGCCCCGGGTTCTAAGTTTTATTGTCTCGGATCTTGAGGATGAAAACATAAAATTTTTAGAGAAATTATTCCGTATGGCGCAGGAAGCTCAACTACTTTACATACGTAGTGGCAGCGGAAAAACAAGAGGACGCCGAGAGGATTTCTTTACGCCCAACAGGATTTTGTGGCCTGTGCTTGGTCTTGACGTGCATGGGCAACATGGAAGAGCATCTATTCCTAGCTGGGAGTTGGTTGCCGCTGCTCGTAACAAGAAACCGATTAAGCTTAATGACATTGATGGTCCTAGTGGTCAACAATTGGAGCTGATGTGATGCCTACTACTTTGGTATGTTTTGCAAGTTGGGAGCCTCGGTTTTTTGAGGGAGTAAATAACTCATTTCATAAAGAATCCCCGAGTACGTGCATAGTTATTTTTTCGAATGAGTATGCAAGCCGAACGGCAGAGAATCGTAAAAAAATCGCTCAAATAGCGAAAGAGAAGAATATCTCTTTGTTAGAGATTCCGATTGATCTTACTTCTTCTATTGGGTGCTGGAGTGCACTTGTATCCTCTTTACCGGCCAATATAAGTAAGAAATCAGAAGTTCTTTTTGATATCAGCACAACTCCCCGCGAGGCACTTTGGTACATACTTCATATATTGGACGCGTTAGATTGTCGTACTCGCTGGATTTATTATCGCCCAAAAGATTATGCTGAAAACTGGTTAAGTCGCAATGCTTTAAGTCCTCATTTACTTCTGAAACGATCCGGTATTGCTTTGCCGGGTAGGAAGACATGTATCGTAGCACTGGCAGGTTTTGACTCAGAAAGATTGGCCCAACTGATAGAACGATATGAGCCAACGCAATGTTTTGTGGGTCGGCAAACCGGTGATCAGCTTGGTAATCCAACGCGGAATACGGGGTTTGACGACCCCTTCGTTAAACAAAAAAATATCAAGCTATTCGACTTTAATTGTTACGACGCCTCTCATGACCCTTTGCAAAAGTTGATGTCGGAGTTGCCAGCCGACATTTGGGAAAAGTTTAATGTAATTGGCACTGCCCTTGGGCCTAAGCCATCAGCAATTACAATGTTTATGCTGACGCAAATTCATCCTGACATGGGCCTAGTGTATATACCGTCAGGAGATTACAACCCTGAATACTCAGTTGGTATAGATTTAACTAATATTTCTGAGGGGGTGGTGCCGACATTAACATCTATCCAAATGCAGAGCGAGATATCGTGAACGCGATGGCGGACTTTCAAATAAATTGCACCATAGAGGAAAATCGCAAAAGTTTGGTGTAACGCGAACAAAAAATGCGCGCTACGCCGCCGAACAAGCGGAATTCGATATGTTCCGCGTTTCCCTAACAATAAAACCTATCGTTGAACTTGCGCCCAGCCCGGCACTCCGTATTCTCCCCGGAGACCATGAACGCATTGAATCGACGCTTTCCGGCGTTCAGGCCGTCGGGCTGGTAGAATTCATCTCCAACGTCCTCTGCGGAGAGCACATTTTTTTGTTTTTTGCGCACAAAGTATTTGCCCATGTTGTCATCATTAGTTCACGCGCCGATCACACTCCAAAGCCCGAAAAATTCAAGGGACTGCATCATCACGGATGCTGTGTACGAACTTTCAAAGTCCGCTGGATCGAGCCGAGGCGCGATATTCACTCGAAGCAACGTTGTAGACTTCATGCTCAACCTCGTTGGGTACACTTCGGACGCAGATCTCTTTCGACTCTCATTTTTGGAGCCTTCTTTCGGCAACGGGGAGTTCCTCCTACCGGCCATCGAACGTTTGTTGACCGCACGGGCGCGAGCTTTGACGTCAGGAGAAGCCGTCGGCTGCATCAAGCCTTGCATCCAAGGCGTTGAGTTGCACGAGGATACGTTCCAAAGCACGCGATGGGCAGTGATCTCATTACTTGAGCGATATGAATATCCTAGCGCCGACGCTACTGAGATTGCCGACGCGTGGCTAGTGCACGGCGACTTCCTTCTGGCAGACCTAGAGGCGGGATTTAATTTTGTCATTGGCAACCCTCCATACGTGCGGCAAGAATTGATACCCCTTGCATTGCTTGAAGAGTATCGCAAGCGATTCTCTACACTGTATGATCGCGCTGACCTCTATGTGCCGTTTATGGAGCGCTCTCTCAACCTGCTCGGCGAAATGGGACAGCTCAGCTTTATATGTTCAGATCGATGGATGAAGAACAAATATGGAGGTCCGCTTCGAGGCCTCATATCGCGCCGCTTTCACCTCCGCGTTTATGTCGACATGGTGGACACCGATGCCTTTCATTCCGAGGTCAGCGCCTATCCAGCGATCACTGTTATTTCTACGGGCGAGCCGGGTCCAGTGCGCGTGGCCGAGCGCCCCGCGCTCAATGCTAAAACACTAAAGGATCTTTCGGCCGCACTTCGAAGCCAAACGCCGCCGGAAACCATCAAAGAGCTAAACAATGTTGTATCTGGGTCAGAGCCGTGGATTCTCTCAGCAGCAAGCCAAACAGCGTTGATACGGCGCTTGGAGCATGCTTTCCCATTATTGGAAGAGACCGGTTGCAAGGTGGGGATCGGAGTCGCGACAGGCGCCGACAATGTGTTCATTGGAAAATTTGACGAACTCGACGTGGAACCGGACCGCAAGCTGCCCCTAGCAATGGGCAAGGATCTCGGCACAGGTCACATGGCTTGGCGTGGCTACGGAGTGATCAATCCGTTCACGGACGAGGGTCCACTCGTCGATCTCGGCAAATATCCCAGGCTCAGGCGCCATCTCGAAGAAAATCGGAACCAGATCACTAAGCGCCATGTCGCTCAAAAGTATCCAAACAACTGGTATCGAACGATTGATAGAATCACTCCGTCGCTAGCTCGGCGTCCCAAGCTATTGATTCCTGACATTCGAGGCGACGCGCAGGTCGTCTTTGAGGAAGGATGGCTCTACCCTCATCACAATCTCTATTTTGTCGTATCAAACGAGTGGAATCTGCGAGCTTTGCAGGCTGTGCTCCTCTCGAATTTGACACGTCTTTTTGTCGCCACTTACTCCACCAAGATGAGAGGCGGCTATCTGAGATTTCAGGCGCAGTATCTAAGGCGAATAAGGCTGCCTAAATGGGAAAACGTCAGTCTCGAAATGCGTGCGCGACTGATCGCTGCCGCTGAGATTTTGGATATTGAGGCTTGCAACGACGCGACGGCCGACCTCTACTCTCTCACGACACCAGAGCGAAATGCTCTCACACAGAAAACATAAAATGGCTCTCGACCTCGCAAACTACGAACAAAAGGCAGCAGACGCAATCAAGGCATTCTGGGGGAACCGCGAGAAGGCTAAACAAAAGCAAATTGAATCGGGAGTCATCGATAGGGGCGAACGAGCCGGCGTTACAGATGGAAAGAACCTCGACGGTTTCGTCGCGCTTATTTTGGATTTAGTAAGGGCCAATGGCCTCAGCCACGCCGACATTCATCTGACAACGTCGCTGGTTACGCTGCCCGGATATTTTCGTCCGACTAAGAAATGGGATCTACTTGTCATCCACGAGAAGCGGTTGATAGCGGCGATCGAACTGAAAAGCCATGTCGGGCCTTCCTTTGGGAACAACTTCAATAATCGGACGGAGGAGGCGATCGGAACCGCGCAGGACTTCAAGACTGCGTATAGAGAGAACGCTTTCGGCCCTCACCTTCAGCCTTTTGTGGGATGGCTGATGGTCGTCGAAGACGAGCCCAAGTCCCGCTCACCGGTACGAGACTCGTCGATCCACTTCCCTGTTTTCCCCGAGTTCCAAGGCGCATCATATTTGAAGCGATACGACGTGCTTTGCCAGCGTCTCGTGCAAGAGCAACTCTATACAGCAGCAGCGGTAATCGCGACTCCGCGCGACGCGATCAACACCGGAGCATATTCAGAATTGTCCGAACTAACAGGCCTCAGGCCCTTTGTAATTGCTTTCGCGGGCCATATCGCCATGGCGGCCACGCTCTGACCCAATGCTGCGCCCAATCCTTAGATTCATGGTCTACCGTGCTTCGCCCAGGTGGCCGTCGCCAGTCGAACGATTTGTCGAGGGGATCCTAACTTGTCCGCCGCATTCACCTAGGGAAACGCGGAACAAATCGAATTCCGCTTGTTCGGCGGCGTCGCGATTGAACTTTCGCAACGAAGATGGGCCATCGGCGACAATGGTTGCGCGTCTTTTTGATTGAACTGACGCACACCGGTCTAAATTCGAAGTCGCAACGATTGCCCCGGCCGCACCAAAGTGGTGGAACTTGCGTCGCCATACACAAACCATCAGCCTGGCGGTTTCAACTTGGCAAGCGCAGCAAGAACCATATGCACACACGGCAAGCTTCCTGCAGGGATCTTCTTTGATGAACGGTGAGAAAACGAATCCGCCATGCCAGGGCAGCAACCGGTCAAGCGCTTGAACACGCCGTCCTCGTGTCGGATTCGCGCTAGTAATTCGCGCAGCCAAGGGATCAGCTGATCTTCATTTTGGAGGCGGAATACCAAACCTTGAAATGACTCTTCCGCTTCTTTGACTTCGCCATCGTCTGTGGTTATTTTTCTCGGCTTGCGCATGATCTCTACGATATATGTCGGGCCTTCCGGTAGCATGAGTCGCACTACCAATATTCCCCTTAGCAGAAGAGGGGACTGGTCAAGAAACGGAAAGCGCCGCGCTGCCGAAGTGACGTCATCGCTGTCTTTGAAAGGCTCAAGGCCATTCAATTTTGGCGGCTCGCTGGTGCCGTAACCGTCTGCGATTGTAAACCACGAGACCGCTTTTATTAGGTCAGGGCGAGTCTCTTTCAAATGAATTATGGCATCCCACATGTCGAACAGCATGCCAACGGATTCGAAAATTGGTACCGCATGAATTGATGCGTACCCCACGCCCTTTCCACTGCCGTACGCTTCACCGCCGGAGATTACTGCCACATCGGGTCGATTTCCCTTCGCGCCCGCTTTGGTAGTAGCTTGATCGGCCCGGACTTTTATTACCGGACGACGGCGACCTATGATTCTGAAGCCGACATCTTGGACCTCGATTGCTCCCGCGTCATGGTCGGGTGCCATGTCGCCCGTCAGATCGAGGCAGTCGGGTTGCTCTAAAAGTACCCGATCTGGGGCGCCCGCCCAAGCTTCGGGACTTCCCTCTGGAGCTGGATTGTCTGCGTCACTACTGTTTTCCCGCGAGAGAAAAATGGGGGAACCGATTGGCTCCGTCATACCGAGGACACGCAGCGCCAAGAACGACTTTCCATCATCGAACGGAATTCCTTCGACCTCAAGCGTAGCCGGCCCCTGGAACCATGGACCGATTTTTAGAAACGCTGGACTTGCTTGGTTCGGGACGAAATGCGCCGCCAGGTCTGCGTTGATAGTTTTTGCAACCCGCTCGGTATACTTATCGTATTTAACGTGCGCCAGAAAAACGGCGTCATCGTCATAGAGACGCTTTCTCAACCGGACCTGCCACTTTCCGGGTTCCTCCGGAGAGTCTAGTGGTGCGAAAAACCTGTACATCGCCGTATCATGTCCTGGGCCGTCCCATCTGTACGTCGCGAGTACGCGCCTTAATTCACTTGAAAAGCCGAAGCAGCGGGCGAAAAATTCGGTGCAGGGGATCAGAAGTTTGCCACCCTCTGGCAATCTGAACTCGATCAGCCAATTCCTGTCGACAGGGTACTTCAATGGGTAAAGCTCCGAGGGGAATGGCGCCTCGGCGTGATTTCGTGTCGCATTTTCGAACGACGTAAAACGCCAACGCCCAGAAGTAAAGTCAACCTTGAATTCTTGGGAATCGAAGATGGCCTCCGCGTTGCTACGGTCGTTTTGCCAGATGGATCCTATTCGTATCTGCCCCAGGGCCCCAACTGGGACCTCCTTTAGAACGAAATCATCTGACACAGTGTCACCGAGCATTTTTCGAAAAGCGACGAGCACTAGGGGCTGCGTCGCGTCATTGCGATTTTTCTTGAAGCCGCAGTACCAAGAAGCGATTAGTTTGTTGTCCCCTGCTCCGAGAGATTTTCGAAGCCGTAAGACGGAGTTTGTGCGTCGAATTTTGTAATGGAACTGACTTGGCATGGGTGGAGCCGCGCCAATTCTCAATGCAACGTGGTTTCCTGAGCTGGCTGCGACCAAAGTTTACGGTAAAACAATTATCGCAGCTATTTCAAATACGTCGCATTTATTTCAAAAAGTCACAGCCACCGCCAACCAGCGCTACACCTGATGCTGTGTGATGTGGTGCGCGATAAGGGCGGACTTTCCAGCGTGCACTGCTGAAACCGCTGGTCAGCGATTGCACGGCAGCCGACTCCAGAGCTTCATCATCCGTCATCGGTGGCAGGATGCCGGCGAAGCGTGCGGCCAGCATGGACTTGCCTGTGCCGGGCGGTCCAACCATCAAAAGGCTATGGCCGCCAGCAGCTGCAACTTCCAAGGCACGTTTTGCCTGTATCTGCCCTTTTACTTCAGCCAGATCAGGGTAGTTGGGACGGATGCTGATGGGTGCGGCGATATGGCGTGTCAGGCGCGCATCCGGGTCAAGAGCGGCGAAGTGTGCGCACACCTGCAAGAGCGAATCGGCCGGTAGTATCGTGACATCGTTGACCAAGGCGGCTTCATCGGCATTCATGCGTGGCAGGATGAATGCACGTTGTTGACCACTTTTATCACCAGAACGGTGCATCGCAAAAGTCATCGCAAGCGCGCCGCGTATCGGGCGTAATTCGCCGGATAAGGACAACTCTCCGGCAAATTCATACTGATCCAAGGTATCGGCAGGCATTTGGCCGGAGGCGGCGAGTATGCCAAGCGCAATCGGTAAATCGAAGCGTCGAGCTACGGATTAGTTTGAAAAGTATTGACGTCAAATCCACTCCGAAAATTATCACAGAAAAACCCTTTTTTCTGTCCATATGGACATCTTATAAAGCGATTTATTCGTTCTTTTAATGTCCATGTATATCAGGATTTTATTAAAAATTGGTTGAAGAAAAATAATAAAAAATTTCGACTATTCTCAACAGGAAAAAAACTTTGAAATTCTATTCGTCATTGATGATATTCGGCTTGAATAGAGAAAATGTGATCGAATCAGTGCATTCACTATCATTGATAACTTTTATGTCTGCGCAAAAATTTCAATAATTAGCTAAACAAATAAATTTCACTAATTTTGTCGCGATGCTTTGACTTTTCAACCTGTGGACTAAGCGCTATTCTGAGCGCCATCAACCTTTGATTCGGATACGAAAGATCACTGATGGCTCGCATTGAATTTATTGAATTTTCCCCTCATCGATCTTCCGTTATAAATAATTCGGTTAATTGGACTCCGAGCAGAAAATCTAAAATCAACAGCTTACTTCCAGCAATATTTTGGGGTGACTCTCGGCCGTGGATAGAAGCAAATTTGTGGTTGCACCAAAGATTTTTTGACTATCGAGTAAAACCTCGAACGGTTGAAAGTAATGCCGAGGCGTTGAGGGGTTATGCCAATTGGCTTGAAGAGACTGATACGAAATGGTGGGACTTTCCGATCAGAATGGCAGATCGATGCTTAGTAAAGTATCGGGGCTCTCTAGTTGCAGCTAGAGACTCGAGAAAGTTGGCTTCATCAACAGTGACGCAAAGGATGCGAACAGTTATTCGATTCTATGATTGGTTAAAAAACTCTAAATTGATATCGACGAGCGTGCCAATGTGGAAGGAAGGAAATTTGGGTATTCAACTCGATAGTATCGAAGGCTTCAGTCGGACAATTAATGTTCGAACGACCGATTTGAGAATACCGAATAGAACTCGTACAGGGATTCAACTGGAAGATGGGCTAGTTCCAATAAGTGGAAAAGATAAGGAGACGTTACTACGCTTTGTGAGCAAAGAATGTTCTCAGGAACTGTTCTTAATGTTGACACTTGGCTTTTATACGGGCATGCGGATCGGAACTATTTCAGATTTAAAGATTGACACTTTATTTAACGCCGCTCCCGATATTGTTGGAACTGACTTGTATTGGCTGGCCGTTGGACCAGCAGCAGAACCACCCGTTGCCACAAAATTTGATGTCTCAGGCCGCATACCGATTGCAAAGGCAATTCTGGATGAATTAATTCGATACGCATCTAGTGCTCGCCGTTTGAAAAGAGAAGTTACAGCTAGCCCGGAATTTAAAGACCACGTTTTTTTGACTAAATATGGAAATTCGTACGCAAGGCGAGGTAGCAATAAAAGCGGTGCGATTAATGTTGAGATGAATGCAATGCGCAAGCGCCTCCGACAAAGTGGCCATAAAGAGTTTGATCGCTTTCGTTTTCATCAAAGCAGATGTACGTTCGCGACGCAACTAGCGAGAATTGCGAAACATTCCAGTGAAATACTGAATGCAGTGAGCCTAGTTAAAGAAGTATTACTGCAAAGAGATGAAAAGACGGCATGGGCATACATGCGCTTCATAGAGAAAAACGAAATTGAAATTTCTGCCGGAAATGCGTTTTCAGTCGAATTCATGGGATTACTGACGCCAACTCCTGAATCCATGAATCAAGATGGATAACCGAGACGAGTTCACTTTCCCCGCCATGAAGTACGGACGATTTGCAATTCCCTGGGATCTTCGTGCTTATCTATACGAAGGCGGGGCATCGGCTGATCGTAAAATCGTCAAAGAAATGATTTCCACATGCATGTTGGGACCGTTGTTGGAAGCTCGTATTCCGCTGGTGGCTGCTATTCACGACCGCATAAATGGTTTTCTCGTAAGTGGAGGGACTCATTCCACCGTTACGCGCCAATTGGTCGAAGTGCGTCGTTTTTTTCAATGGATCGATGCTACGTCGAAGGAGGCAACAATTGCTTCGGTGGCGGGATGTTTTCTAAGCTGGGCGGAAGTGCAGCTGCAACTCTGCAAAGCAGGCAAGGGTATTACTGAGAAATCCCTTTATCAGAGTGTTACCACCCTAGCAAAAATTCTCGATGATATTTTAGATCGAAATCACGGATTAATACATTTCACTAAAGTCCTAAAGCCGCGAGCTGAGGTTGTGAGATCAAGCGAGGATGTAGACCGGCAGAAAGCTGATGTTTTGAAATGCTGTTTAGCGCTGATAGATATATGTAACGCCCTGACTTCGGAAAAAATTTTCGGCAGTCTTCCTATTACTATTGAATTTCGTGATGGAAAGAAATTAGAGGAATGGTCGGCACTCCGTCCGCCGCAGACACTGAAAGCCTTTGCAAAAGGTGGCTGTCGCAGTACCCGGGCAACGGAGAGATCAAGACTTGCATATGAAAACGATAAAACGTTTCGGACGCGTTCGTCAATTATCAATCTCAGAGTGCAAGCTGAGCTTTTGGTCTTTATTTCACAGACCAGCATGAATCTCGCGCAGGCGTATAAGTTAACAGCTTCCCGTTTTAGGTACCGCAGTGATTTGGATGGTTACGAGGTCCGGCGGGTCTATAAGAATCGCCGTCACGGAGATGTGGAGTTTAAGATATTCAGCGCATATCGTCCGCATCTTGAGCGCTATTTGCAATGGCGTAATGAAATATTCGGCGACGACGAGTCCGAACGGCTGTTTCCACTCAAATCGCATGCGCAACGATCCGAAAATATTGCTCCTGAATTTGATGCTATTGAAAAAAGATGTCAGAAGTTGGGCATCGTTTATACGGGGCCAAGGATATTACGAAGAGTTAGGCTAAACGTCCTTTATCGAGAGACCAAGAATGCCGCTGTAACTGCCGATATGGGGCAGCATTCCGAGGACACGTTGATTCGTAACTATGTGCAGCCAAGCCGAAGCTTGGCAGCTAGAGAAATTACACGATTTCATCTACTAACTGATCCTGCATTTGTTCCGCCGGGTCCCGGCTCATGTGTAAAGGTTGAGCCACTGCGCGACCGAGCAAGTCCCGTCGAAGCTCCTGAGCCTGATTGTCGCAATGCATCAGGATGTCTTTTCTGTGTTCATCAACGTGACATCGATAGCCCAGATCATATGTGGTCGTTGGTTTCTTACAGACATTTGAAGTCCATCGAACTACTCGGGTACAGATCGCCCGAATTGATTGTTTCTAATGCAATTCAGTCAGTGATTGATCGCCTGTCTAGCAAATTGCAAAATATTGAAAGTAGCAACTCAGAGAGAAGCGAGTGGATAGTGGAAGCTAGGGAAAAAGTTCGCGAGGGTCGCTTCCATCCACAGTGGGATGGTTTTATCCAGCTATACGAGAAATCTTATGAGCACCAACCGTAAGCCGACGAAGAACGACAAATTTGTCCAAGATAGTTTCGGGAATATTGCCAAACCATCGTGGCAACCGGCGATGAACTCGGTCATAAGCACAAACGAACTAGGAGCGGTTGTTAGTCGCTACTGTGATTCTGTTTGGAATCTCAGTCATCAGGCGGGGAAGCCTATCGTGTTGAACTTCGGAGATGGCCAACAGAGGAAGGGGGCATCAATAATCAGTAAGGAGAACGCTAATGTTCTTCGTCGGATCGCCTCATGGTGGCTCAAAGGAGAAAGAAAAATATTTGCGATGGCATCAATATCGACTTACTTCAGCGCGCTTCGTCAAATATTCCTGCTGTGTACAAAAGAAAACATAGTCGCGACTGACCTGTATAGATTCCCCGCAGTATGTGATCAAATAATCGACCATCTAGCTGTTTCTAAAATGCGGGATGTCTTTACACTTCTGAGTATTTTGTTTGAAAACAGGGATTGCCTAGGTTTTGTTATTCTGAACGGGGAAGAGTTGAAGCGTTTCGGTGCCCTGTTGAGTAGACATCAAAAAAAACAAACTCCTTATATACCATTAAGAATTTGGACATACCAGACGTCTAGGTTATATCTATTTCTTTCCGAATTCTCTGCGAAAAAAATTCAAATAGAAAAGTGTTTTGAACACCTCGTCAGCGCTTACATAAAACGCTACGGCGAGGGCATAAAACCTGGAGGAAATAACAAGGCATTATCAAAGGTCTTTAGCAGCTCCAGATTTGAGACTGGAAAATTCGAGGAGGTGGCGCGCGAATTTGGCATAGATGAATTGCTTAAGAAATGGTGTGGAAAAAACGACCAAGACATCGAACAGCTGATACTTGGGAATTTCACCTCGTTTTTAACTTACGCCAATTCGGTTGCACTCGCATACATCCTAAACCACTCAGCCATGCGACTCAGTGAAGGTTGGTCATTGAGAGCTGACTGTCTCTTTACTGAATCTGACGATGTATTCGGGCAGTTCACGTATCTCAAAGGCAGCACATCGAAGGGCATGAAAGACGACGATGCGAATTGGATTTGTTCACCGTCCGTTGAAACTGCAATTGAGGTTGCGTCATGCATTTCAAAGCTTCGGCTCAAGTGCGCCATCGCAAGAGATGATGTCCCAGTTTCAGTTGAAGATATCAGTAACCCACCATTGTTTCTGCCGGCATACGAACCCTGGGCGGGAATTATCAATGCTCATCAACCGTTGTCGTTTCGCCGCGTGCCTCCCAGTTACAAGAGCTTGATAGATGAAAATCCACGCTTGTTTAATACGGAGCAAATCAAAATAACTAAGCAGGACTTGCAACAGGCGAGACTAATCAACCCGGATCTCAATGGGAGTAAATATAGGGTCGGGCAGCCTTGGCCGTTCGCTTTCCATCAACTGCGCCGCTCTGGTGCTGTAAATATGCTAGCGACTGATGTATCCGTCGAGTCATCTCAGTATCAAATGAAGCACCGTGCACGGCCTACTACCCGATATTACTGTAGGGGACATTCAGCGATTCGTTTGAACGGTCAAGCCCGAGCAGTTTTTATAGAAGCGGCATATCTGATGCTGGCAAATGAAATTAGACTCTTATTTAATGAGAGATTCGTCAGTCCTTATGGCGATGAACGTAAACGCCAGATTCTCCAACTGGTCGAGCCTAGAGACCACGAAAGCCTTGTGCTTGCAGCGAAGCAAGGGAAGGTTAACTGGCGAGAGACTTTGCTCGGAGCATGTACAAAACGAGGGGCCTGCGAATTTGGTGGCGTCGAAAATATTATTAGATGTGGTGGTGGCGATGGCAGATCGCCGTGCAGCGATGCGCTTTACGATAAATCAAAAAAGCACCAAATCAAAGAAATAGGGAAAATGGTGGACGCTCGACTTGAGGTTACGCCTCGAGGCTCGCCATATCATGAGTCATTGACTGCGCAGAAGAACGCAGTAAAGAATGTTCTGAAAGCCATGAATGAACAGTCCTGATTCACAGAAAGCAGAGGAAATGTTTCGCGAAGCGTTTGATCGTTTAAAACAAGATTGCCCAAAAATACTGGGCGAAGGCGCAAAAGTTTCGCAAAACAATGTCGCTAAAGAGGCAGGACGCGATTCATCTGCACTAAAGAAATCTCGTTACCCCGCATTAATCGCTGAAATTCAAGTCTGGGTGCAACAGAATCGCGTGGAGACTGCTAACCGTTCAGAGAGATTGTCGCCTGAGAAAAAGAGACGGGTACGCGCATTGTTAGAGAGAATGGGTGATCTTAAGAAGCAGCGCGACCACGCTATGTCCCTTTTGATAGAAGCCAATGCCAAAATTTTGGATTTGACGATCGAGAACGCTCGATTGTCTGGTGAGTCTGTCCAATCCAGCGTAACAGAAATCCGGCGTCGCTGAAGGTTGTACGAGTTAGACCTGCTATTGCTTACGGGCTTTGGTAAGTAGGATTGTGTTCTAAACGTGGGTCAGTTTTCGACGCAAATCAACAATTGTTCGCCCATGCGATACCTTGAAAATGATAACTAATCAATGTCCGCTATCGGCCAGAAGCGGATATCGTTTTTAAAGATGCCGGGTTTTCAGGAAGGTGATGGCAAGCTCGTTCGACAATCCTTAATCGTCATCCCTCCATTCAAGTACTGAAACAAAATGGTCGTGAATAGCGTGTTTGAAGGTTATGGCATCATGAGCTGTCAATGCTACCTAAGAACCCACATTCACTTCAAACGCTCATGAATCCACAAGGTACGTTGGGAAAACGATACTAATCAGAGAAAGTACGAAAACGTGAGCAATATCTATTGGCCGGTGTATTTGAATCTTGAAAAAAGCGTTGATGAGTTGGCGTTTGCTATTCATATCGATGATGAGCAGATGGACGTGTATTCGACACGTATCATGGACCTCATAATTCGCGCAGCTGCAGAAATGGAATCTCTCTCAAAAGAGCTCTATCGCGCCAATGGCGGAACTAAAGATAGTGCTGTCATTAAATACGATGACGACGCTATCAAGTTGCTTAACAATCGTTGGCAGCTTGAACATAAGAAAGTCATCATTAGTTCGGCACACTGTTTTCAATCCAATCGAGTGTTGACGCCATTCGTAAAGAATGAAATCCGAACCGCATCCTCGAATGGAAAGCTTACGTATAGCTGGAACAACGCTTATCAGAACTTAAAGCATGACCGTGGCAACTCAATGAAATTTGGGAGTGTCCGCTATCTGTTTGATATTTTGGCCGCGCTCTTTGTACTCAATATTTATCATCGCGATGAAGTAATTAAGCTTGGCAAAGACCAAGAGGGGGTAGCCTTTCCACTAAATATGGGCTCGTCACTATTTAGTGTCGAGATTAATGCAGGGCCGAGCTACGATGGTGAAGGCGTGTACAAAAAGAAGGCTAACTTCGACTCTTCAATTTACTACGTAGATAGAACGCCCGAGAGCGCAAAGGGATTTCAGGATTCCATTGATGCGTTTAATAGCGTTCTAGCCATTGCGATACGAAACCATCCCAAAATGATTAATTACCTTGCTACTCATGACGTATCTAACTATGACGGCAATTTGTCATGGGACGTACTTGGACAAGAAGAGATGAAGCGCATCCTGGGTCAAAACGTTAGCAAAAGTACTATCGATTTAGGCAAGCTTGAGTATGTTGCGTTGTTAAACAAAAATTCTGTTTGAAACAAGTGTCGGGCTGTAGCGATAACGCTGAAGACATTGGTTTACAAGGCCACATGTCCGCTATGGGTTGGGAGCAGACGTCTGCTATTGGCCAGAAGCGGACATTGGTTACATTGAAGATGCCCATTCAATAAATTTAGTGTTGATTTGCATCGAAAACTGACTTACGTTTAAAACACAATCTCGCTTTTAAAATTAAGAGGGATTGTATTTGGACGTGAACCTATATGTAGTTTTAAATGAAGGAAGTTCGTAGGCCACAAGAAAATGAAGCTCTGAGGGACTCTCTTCCCTCAGAGCTTCAATAATGGAAGCAGTGCTTTGGTCAACTACTTTGCTGACAGATCTGGTCTGTAGAGTAAAAATTGCTTTTTATCTGGAACATCTATCCAACTGTCAGCATCCGTCGGGACTATCCCTTTGTGTGTAATCGTTGGCCAGCTTTTGGCGAGGCTTGCATTCAATTCGACAAATGCAATATCCCTCTCTGTTGCATCACTCCTTGCCTTGATCGCCTGAGTGGGACAAACCATTTCACATAAGCTGTCTGCCGGCGACAGTATTTATTTCGATTCAAACATCCCGCATCGTGGCCGCAGCCTAAAAGGCGAATCAAAAGCCTTGGTCGTCATCTTCCGTCCTCAGGATCAATTTAAAGAAGCACCAAAGCCATTGCCCAGTTCTGTTTTTGGAAGCTGAAACTTAATAAGTTTTTTTGATGCCTATGTGAAACGCAACCGGTACAACAAGAGCTGTTGATTTTCTCGCAGAGTTGACCTTCTCTAATTGATACACTTTCTACTGTTTGGCGAAAGCTGTAGCCCGGTAAGCGTCATCCCAGCACCGTCTTTACTTAGCTAACCCGACCCGCCAAAGTAGC
>JAZJXV010000007.1:0-56116 GCA_040390795.1 Pseudomonadota bacterium
CAAAAAATGGCGGCTTGAGAATGCCGTTGGTATCCGGAAAACACATCCAAGCTCATGATGCATCGTTGTGGACTCCAAAAATAAGATGGGAGGGAGGATGCACTAGGATTTTAGATTATCAACCGACGGCAATTTAAGTTCGGTCTCCAAAAACATAAAGGGCGTACTAGGCAGCGAGACGAACCCGAGCTTTCGGTAGTATTTTTTTAATCGAGCCGTAGCGCTGCGGCTGTTCTTGTCAAAAACAGGTAGCGCCAATTGCTCTGTCCATCCGTCATCATCATGGTGTTTATTCCATTCAAATTGGAGCGGAAAGGGTTTTATCGCAGTTATGCTAGTTCCAGAGCCAAAGCGCTGAATTATTCTGCGCATGGCGAATAGGCCCAAGTTATTCGATCGGAATGCGGGAAGAATTTCGAGACGGTCAATGATCAAGACATTACCGAAGAAGGGATCGCATTTAAGCGCCTTCAAGAGCTTTTCGTTGATGTCGTCTGAGTCAAGGTCGTAAATGGCTTCATAGTAGTCAACGGTTTCTGAATAGCTGTCGAAAATGCTGAATATCGAGAAGGTGCCTTCATTCACTGCACTAAAAATATCGACGTAGTAGACGCGAAATTTCCCAACTACGATTTCGTCATCCAATGATGACGATGCTACGATTGTTCCACTCGATTTATAGATGAAATCGTCTGGCTCCGAGCACTCAATAGACTCATCACTTTGATTTATCTTTAAGTGGAAATAATGGTCGTCGATCCGCATGACGCAAATATCCCATAAATATTGGATGTGCCAGCACGTTCATCCGATATATAAACGGTGACCGGCTATATGCTAATTACGATCATAATTGCAACCTACGAAAATATCGTACAGTTGAAAATTAAGTTGATGCGGCATGCAATAGTTTTCTCAGATAATTTGTAACCATTATAGGGCGAAGATAATGATAAGAATATCAAGTGCTGCCGCGTTGTTAGGCTCGTTGCTGGGCGTAGTGTCGATACCAACATTCGCCCAAGGCATAATCGCTGCCGACTCGGTCACCGCACAAGCTTTAGTAGGACGCGATGGAAATGGATTTTCATCGTGCGGGGTCAGAGTGCTTGCTACTGTGGCGTCAATGAGTAGTGGCGAGATGTATGATTTTTCTGTGGCGGTTTATAGAAAAAACTTAATGCCTCTGATTAAGGCTGGCCGTTACGATCTCACTAAAGCCGACATTCAAAAAGGCGTCTTACCTCCTGCTGCCGTCCCTGCCCCTTCAAAATTTCTACTATCATCAGCAACCCAGGATGCCACTCTGGAGGCGACAAATATTATGCCCGCCGAGGACAAAGGTTTTTCTCTCGGCCTAGCTGACTTAGCAAAAACTTGGTTGGCCATCACAGCTTTGGCCGACGGAGAAAATATGCATTTGGTGATGCGATCCCCCAAACAGCGATGGGATAGAGTTGTTTCCTTCAGCGCGAAACTTACTGAAGGTGAAGCGAAATCGCTAAATTCCTGCCTTGGCTCCTTGGTAAAAGACATGGAAGACCTTCAAAAAAAATGACGGTCTTGCGCAGTGCCAATTACTACCTACTCGCAGGGCTAATTTTTGTTCTACCTGCCCATGCCCACCAGGTCATAGGCATAGCAGACGGTGACACCCTCACCCTGCTTGTCGATCAGAAGCCGGTCAAGATAAGGCTAGCCAATATAGACGCGCCGGAGAAGAAGCAGCCATTCGGGCAACGCTCGAAAGAATCGCTGTCCAATCTGTGCTGGGGCAAGAATGCAGAGTATGTAACGCAGAGTATCGATCGCTATAAGCGAGTCGTAGCGCTAGTCTATTGCGATGGCGCAGAGGTCAATAAGGCTCAAGTGGCTGCTGGCATGGCTTGGACTTATCCTAAGTACAACAAGGATGCTGCGCTGCCGGCTATGGAGCAGGATGCTAGGCTGACCGGTCTGGGGCTGTGGGCTGACGTTGCTCCTGTGCCGCCTTGGGAGTGGCGAAATACAAAGCGCTAAAGGATTTGTATATACAACCGTAATTGATGTATAGTACGAACCCGCGCCATACCCATCATAAATGTTTCGTAGTTGCAACTATACAACGACTTACAGGCATATATTTACTCTAACCCATTGATATATATCTAATCGCCCCTTATATTTTGTATATACAACTAGGGAACAAATGCGCAACATAATCATCTCATCTAGGATTGATCAAAAGTTAGACACTAAACACACTGTGTCTGCCGAGGAGGTTGATCAGTGTTTCGACAATAAATGCGGGTTTAATTTAATTGATGGCCGAGAAGCCCATCAAACTGATCCGCCAACTCTTTGGTTTATTGCAGAAACTAACAAAGGGCGATTACTCAAAATCATTCATGTTTTTAGAGACGGAAACATTTATTTAAAGTCAGCGTATGAACCCGACGAAGTCGAGATTGGGATATACGAGCGTGAAGGGAAGTAACAGCACTATGGAGAATCAAATGGAAAATACGGCTAATATCGAAGGTACTGTCGAAGCTTGGGAGAGCGGAAAACTGGGTCGAGATGCCGCTCATGCAAAACGTGCACCGAACGAGTTGGAAAAGCAGGTAGATGAAGCCCTTGGGTTGCAAGCAATATCGATTCGCCTGCACAAAGAGCTAATAGACGATTTTAAGTTTATTGCGAAAGTTCATGGTATTGGATACCAACCATTGATGAGAGACGCACTGAAACGTTTCGCAGAGGCGGAATATAAGCGTATCGCTGTGCAGTTGCAGAATGAAAAAGCGGCGGAAGAATTGGAACGAGCCAATGCAACCCCCACTGACCCAGAACAGGAACGAAAAGCAGCATAAGCCCCATAAGCCCTGCCCTAACCCGCAGGGCTTTTTTACGCCCTCCTCCTAATATAAGGAAATCCTCTGATCCGCCTGGTGCGGGTATTTTTTCGCTTTGCACACCTGCGCGTCAACGTTTACGGTTTAATTAGATTTCAAGGAGGCGAATCGGCACGCCATGATGCCGGTGGAGATTAAAATGAACGCACAAGAACCGTACATCCCAGCACCAACACCAGCACGCCGCGAACAAGCGAATGTGCCTAAGCCGGCGCCGAAACGATGAAGGCCCCTTTGCATCAACAGCCGACAGAGCCCTATATCCCTTCGCCAACGCCTATGCGAAAAGATGCGCCATCTGAAGGTACAGAAACAAAAGCGACCCAACGATCGGTGTGCCAACAATAGTGGCAACTCGCAAACCGTTTAACCAATTGGCCGTCGACTCATTGCGAGCGATGGCCAATTTTATGCGCGATTGAATACCCTTCAACTCCGTCCGCCGCACAACCAAGAAACTGTAGTCTGGATGATCCAAATTGGCCGGTTCATTCGTAGGTTGCTGCGCCTCGCCAATCCAGATGCATTTCCATACTACAAACCCTGATACAAGAAACAGATAAAGGCTGAGCGCAAGCGAAGTCACTGTTGTAGGGCTCGGTGAAGAGATTGTGTCAAACCCTCTTATTGCGTTGGCCAATGCTGCGCCCGCTCCCGCGAGAAGCAACGTTAAAGTGGTATTACTTTCTTTGTTTAAATGATCCATTGCAGCTAGGTGAGACCGCAAATTCTCTAACCCGCACTTCTCGATCCATTCCACTCGTGCCATATCGTCGTCAGTATTCATAATCCGCAGGTTCCCACTAAACATTTAAACATTGGTTTCTTAACTGAACATCTAAAACACGCAGCGATGCGGAAAGGTGATTCAGGATGCAAGCCTACCAAAATTTCCCACCAATTGAACTGGAAACTCGCAGCCATGTTGAAACGGCATGCGCTGCTTTCCACTTGATGCGCAAGCCACAGACAATGCGCACTTATGCATGCTTAGAATCGGGGCCGATTCGACCAATTCGAATTAATGGTCGCCTTGCTTGGGCAGTGGGTGATATTAAGCGCCTGCTAAACGGTGGCGCTCAAATGCGGTAAGCACAATTCGAGGCGCAAGCACGGGCGGAAGATTGGAAGGATTGTTTCACCTATTTGATTAAAGCGACTGCGGACAGGGCTAGTGCTGCCAAGCTAATGGCCAACGCCCACCCAGCCCACGATGCCGATTTTTCAGCGGCCACAGTCGCGCGCTCATCTCTCTGTGCTGAAGCAAAGTGCGCAATAGCCGCTGCCTCAGCATTCTTTCGGTTTAGATACTCAGCGATATATCGAGCTCTCGCGCCAGTGAAATCACCTCGCGACCAGCACGTGTATAGCTTCGTTGCTCCATCTGGGTCATGGTCTTTAATCCAACCTTCAATGCTTGCATCATCCAGCATGCTGTGTTTTTCATCTCGGCCTGGCATTTGTTCTCCCATTTCGGAATCGTAGCATGAGCCATCACATCAATAACTTTTAGACAGTGTGTGGAGCAGTGTATTGATGAAATTGGGTTACACGGCGGTTACACGAACACAACTCAGACACGGAAATGGAAAAAGGGTTAGCAACCACTACGGTGCTAACCCTTTTAAATACTGGTGCCGACTGCCGGTTTCGAACTGGCCACCTGATGATTACAAATCAACTGCTCTACCAAATGAGCTAAGTCGGCTAAACTTTTTGCAGAGCAGAATTATACTCTATTTGATGCGAGTAAGTGTAGGTCTTCCACCTTTTTTTGGCGGATCTGGCACATCGTCCGAACCATCATCGCTCTCATCTTTGTCATTCGACTTGTTTTGTGCCGTCGGAACTGAGGTTAATGCGGGTGCAGAAGACGCAGGCGCTTGATCTGCTGGCGCGACATCGGCCTCATCAGCTTGCTCATCGCTCGACTTATTACTCGCTTCAAACGCCATACCTTGCCCGTTTTCACGCGCATAAATGGCAACAACGTTATCGACAGGTACAGAAATATCACGTGAAACACCACCGAAACGCGCACTAAAACGTATGAGATCGTTCTCCATCTTCAAGCCACTGGTTGCGCTGAAGCTGATGTTGAGCACGATTTCGCCGTTTTTGACGAATTCCATAGGCACACGTGTTGCGCCATCCACTACTGCAGCCATGTAAGGCGTGTAGCCATTGTCTGTGCACCACTCGTAAATGGCGCGCAGCAAATAAGGTTTTGTTGAAGTTTCAGACATGATTGCGATCAGCTCTACACGGCTAAAAAGTGTGCCATGAAACCCAAACGATGTCGTTGATTGAAATACAAGCTTTCACTCAACAGACATCATCGGAACAACACGACGCAATTTTTAACGACGCATGACCTTTTCAGAAGGTGTCAGTGCTTCGATATAGGCAGGACGCGAGAAGATGCGTTCTGCGTATTTCATCAGCGGTGCAGCGGTTTTCGACAACTCGATACCGTAATGATCCAAACGCCACAGCAACGGTGCGATTGCAACGTCCAGCATCGAGAATTCATCACCCAGCATGTATTTGTTCTTCAAGAACAGCGGTGCCAGCGTGGTCAAACGATCGCGGATTTCATTGCGAGCTTTTTCCTGTGCTTTTTCACCACTGCGACCTTTGTCGTTCTCCAACACATGGACGTGAATGAACAATTCTTTCTCAAAATTGAACAACATCAGACGTGCACGCGCGCGCATCAATGGATCTGCCGGCATCAATTGTGGATGCGGGAAGCGCTCATCAATGTATTCATTGATGATGTTCGATTCATACAAAATCAAATCACGTTCAACCAGAATCGGTACTTGACCGTACGGGTTCATCGTCGAAATATCTTCCGGCTTGTTGAACAAATCTACGTCGCGAACTTCGAAGTCCATGCCTTTTTCAAACAGAACCAGGCGGCAACGTTGGGAGAATGGGCAGGTTGTACCCGAATAGAGAACCATCATTTTTATAGTTCCTTAGAAACAAAAGGGTGAGACCCGTTACGGCTCACCCTAAAACAAACCCCGCAAACTGCGGGCAAGAAAATTACTTGATATCTTTCCAATAGGAAGCATTCAAGCGCCAGGTGATCAAAATGAATACACCCAGGAACATCAATACCCAGACGCCGAGGCGTTTACGGGTATTTTGTGCCGGCTCAGCCATCCAGGTCATAAATGACACCAGATCGGCAACAGCTGTATCGTACTCCAACGGGGTCAATGTCCCCGGCGTGACTTGCTCAAAGCCGGCAAATTTATGCACAACCTTGTTTGGGTCATGCGGATCTTTTTCATCTACGAATTTGGCATCACGTATGCCTTGAAGTTCCCACAGAACATGCGGCATACCGACGTTCGGGAACACCATATTGTTCCAACCTGTCGCACGTGTGTCGTCTTTGTAGTACGAACGCAGATAAGTATAGAGCCAATCCGGACCAGTACCAGCACCGGAAGCCTTAGCGCGCGCGATCACCGACAAATCAGGTGGTACTGCGCCAAACCAGTTTTTGGCATCTTTCGGTGCCATGGAAATGGTCATCATGCTGCCAATTTTGTCTGAGGTGAAGAGCAAATTACTCTTGATTTGCTCTTCGGTCAGGCCAAGATCCTGCAGCTTGTTATAACGCAATGACGATGCGGAGTGGCAGCTCAGGCAGTAGTTCACAAAAAGTCTGGCACCGTTTTGCAAGGCAGCGAGATTTTTCGTACGGTCTGGCGCGTGATCCAGCGGGAAATCACTTTCCGATGCCAGCACCAAGCCTGGCAAAAGCACCAAAGCCGCGATCAGTTTTTTCATCAATGTCATGATTCTCTTATCCCTTAGCGGCTTAGTGCGGATGAAAAACAACGCGATCCGGTACAGGTTTGAATGTTCCCATCGCACTCCACCATGGCATCAAGAGGAAGAAGCCAAAATAGATGAAGGTGCCGACCTGTGCAATTGCAGTACCAACAGCAGTTGGTGGCTGCACGCCAAGATAACCGAGAACGACAAAGGCAATACCGAACACGATGTACACGTATTTGTGCCAGCTAGGACGATAACGAATTGATTTGACCGGCGACACATCCAGCCATGGCAGGCCGAACATAATCATGACCGATACGCCCATCAACACAACACCCCAGAATTTTGCATCGAAGACGAACATGCCAGCGATCACTGCCAAACCGATGGCCGCAGCAGCAATCTTGAACTTGCTTGCCAGACGGGTTTTCAGAATGATCAATGCGACATAAGCAGCAACACCTGCTACCAGCCAAATGATGAAGTCCGAAGTAGTCGCACGCAGAATCGAATAGAACGGCGTGAAGTACCAAACTGGCGCAATATGCGACGGTGTTTTCAGCGGATCAGCTGGAACGAAGTTGTTGTACTCGAGGAAGTAACCACCCATTTCCGGCGCGAAGAACACAACAGCAGTGAACACGAACAGGAAAATCGTCACGATGAAAATATCGTGCACCGAGTAATAAGGATGGAATGGAATGCCGTCGAGCGGAATACCTTTGTCATCCAGTTTTTCCTTGATTTCAACACCATCAGGATTGCTCGAACCTACTTCGTGCAGAGCAACGATGTGCGCCACAACCAGGCCAATCAAGACCAGTGGAATTGCAATCACGTGGAATGCAAAGAAACGGTTCAGAGTTGCATCGGAGACGACGTAATCACCGCGGATCCACAAGGACAGATCAGGACCGATGAATGGAATCGCACCGAACAAGTTAACAATAACTTGCGCGCCCCAATACGACATTTGGCCCCATGGCAGCAAATAGCCAAAGAACGCTTCTGCCATCAGGCACAGGAAGATCGCAACGCCGAACAACCAGACCAGTTCACGTGGTTTGCGATACGAACCATACAACAGGCCACGCAGCATGTGGATATACACCACGATGAAGAATGCCGACGCGCCGGTCGAATGCATATAACGCACCAGCCAGCCCCATGGCACATCGCGCATGATGTATTCAACCGAAGCAAACGCAAGCGTTGCGTCCGGTTTGTAATGCATGACGAGGAAAATGCCGGTAACGATCTGGATAACCAGCACCAACAGTGCGAGTGAGCCAAAAACGTAGAGAAAGTTGAAATTCTTTGGAGCGTAGTATTCGGAGAGATGTGCCTTCCAGGTCGATGACAAAGGGAAGCGGGCATCTACCCAATTCAATGCTTTGTCAGCAATCGGTGCGTCGGCAGGGAGTTGTTTTTCGTGGAAAGCCATGATTACGCCTCACCTTTCTCATCTTTGCCGATAACCAGCTTGGTGTCGCCTTCGAACATATATGGCGGAACCTGCAGGTTGTCTGGCGAAGGCTTGTTCTTGTAGACGCGGCCTGCCAGATCGAAAGTCGAACCATGGCATGGGCAGAGAAAGCCACCATGCCAGTCGTCCGGCAACGATGGTTGCGCACCTGTCTGGAATTTGGCTGTTGGCGAGCAACCCAAGTGTGGGCAGATTCCAACAACGACCAGCAGATCCTTTTGCCGTGAACGCCATTCGTTCATTGCGTACTCTGGCGTGGTCGAAAATTGTGTTCGTACAGATTCGGGGTCGGCAAGTTCAGCATCGAATTTTCCAAGCTCCGCCACTTGCTCTGGCGTACGCTTCAAAATCCAGACTGGATTTCCGCGCCACTCTACAGTTTTCATCTCACCTGGGGCTAGGCTTGCGATATCAACTTCCACTGGCGCACCGGCGGCTTTTGCTCGCTCGGACGGCTGAAAAGTTGAGACCAACATACCAGTTGTGGCTAATCCAGCCACGCCACCCGCCGCACACGTAGCGACGAGCAAGCCCCGTCGACCAGAGTCGACCTGCTTTTCGTTACTCATACCAACCCCAATCAGTCAAAATGCGAAATGTGTACGAAACTTCTAGCAACCTTAGATTATAACGGAGCTAACGCTTGTTTTAAAGCAAATAGACATGCTTAAAGTCAATTTCTACGGAACTTTTTGGAGCATCCCGTTGCCGCATCGGCTTATTTGCGACGCATTATCTATCGAATTTGCACAAAAAAGAGGAAATTTAATTTGACGTTTATAGCGCTAAAAATTAGGATACATTGGCACATTGCACTTTTACAAACAAGTTAAACGGAGGATTGCCATGGGCATGATGCAGGAATTTAAAGCGTTCGCAGTCAAGGGAAATGTAGTCGACTTGGCTGTCGCAGTCATTATTGGCGCCGCATTCGGCAAGATCGTCGATTCGCTGGTACAAGACATCATCATGCCTATCGTCGGCAAAATTTTCGGCGGACTCGATTTCAGTAATTACTATCTCGCGCTAAACAATCAGGACCCGCACCTGACTCTAGTTGAGGCAAAAAAACTCGGTGCTGTCCTCGCTTATGGCAACTTCATTACGATTGCGCTCAACTTCATAATTTTGGCGTTCATTATTTTCCAAATGGTGCGCTTACTGAGTAAGCTAAAAAGAGACGACCCTCCGGCAGAAGCCCCAGCAGCAACGCCTGAAGATGTTTTACTGTTGCGAGAAATTCGCGACTCACTGAAGAAATAAATGAAAAAGGCCGCCAAATTTGGCAGCCTTTTTCATGAAATGCGATTAAGCGAGGGCGTGGTAAACAAACAACGTTTATGTTTTATCTTTTAGACTTCAATTGATCCATTTGCAACAAACCACGACGATTTGCCTCATACACGGCCTCACCGCGCGAATGTACTGACAATTTATCGTAAATGTTTTTGATATGCGTTTGTATGGTGCCAACAGAAAGAGAAAGCTGGCGCGCCACCTCCCCATAACTATCACCGCGCGCAATCAGATCAAGAATCGTTGATTCGCGCTTGGTCAGAGACACCTGATCCTCTGCTGCGCCCTCATTCTGAGCACTCACCACATCAGCCGGCTTGTTCCCATCGCGCATTCGACCCAGCACTTTACGCGCAATCGTCGGACTGATAGGTGAACCACCCGCATGCAAGTCCAGTAGCGAACGCGCAACATCCAAACGGTCCACATCCTTTAATACATAGCCGGACGCGCCTGCTTCGATACTATCGAGCACACTCTCTTGATCGCTGGAAGTCGTGATGACCATCATGTTGCACGCAGGATAACGTTGCGCGCAAAAACGGATGATGTCGATACCGGAACCGTCCGGCAAACCAAGATCAACCAACAAGAGATCAGCGGAATGGAGCTCCAACCACGCCAATGCGGATTTTACCGAGCTCAGCGCATCAAGCAGTTTGAGTGACGGCTCTTTGCTAATTGCGAGACACAAGGCACGCTGCGTAACAGCGTCATCTTCAACAACCAACACAGTGATCGGCCCATCGGCTACCGGTTCCAGCATATTGATCTGCACTACTATCTATGCCCTGACATGCGAGAATTGCATGCCCTGTATTTTTTGCCAATATTTGTAGTTATACCATAGCAAATTGCTATACGGCATGATCGCTTGTGACATTCATTCATATCTTGCAATCGATCAACACAAAAAATTTCAAACAGGATTATCGATATCGATGAAGTGATGATTGATATGGAATGTCTCGGCCAAGTGTTCGCCCAAAGCCTGGACGCCATAACGCTCGGTCGCATGATGACCGCATGCGAGATAGGCAACACCGCTTTCGCGCGCCAGATGCACCGTCGGCTCGGAAATTTCTCCACTTAAATAAACATTGGCACCTGCAGCAATCGCGTCACCCAGCAAACTTTGCGCAGCGCCCGTACACCAGCCGATTTGGCCCAGCTTTTGTGCTGGATCACCAATGATCAACGGCCTTCTGCCCAAGCGTTTCTCAACTTGCAAAGCAAGATCGCCGACCGAAACGAGTGCAGGATCGGACATCGTTCCAAGCCAACCCAAATCATCTTCGCCAAAACGCGACTCGGCCTGCAAACCCAATCGACGCGCCAATTGCGCGTTATTACCAAACTCTCGATGCATATCGAGCGGCAAATGATAGGCAAACAAATTCACATCATGCGTCAACAACATCTTCAACCGCTGATGCTTTTGTCCGATCACGCGCATATCTTCACCGCGCCAAAAATAACCGTGATGCACAAGGATTGCATCAGCACCTTTTTCCAATGCAGCTTCAAGTAAGGCAACACTGGCCGTGACACCGCTCACCAATGTTTTAATTGATCTGCGCCCCTCAACTTGCAAGCCGTTTGGGCAAAAATCTCGAAAACGGGTAATATCAAGCGTTCTAGCTAGATATTTGGCGAGATCGTCTCTATCTATCGTTTTCTGATCCACTTTTCCTACCTTTTATGCGACGTCTTTGGCTGTTGTTTGCGCAAACCGTAACTGTCGGTTTAGCAATTTTATTCATTGTAACGACCTTGAAGCCCGAATGGGCAAGCGGCGTCTTGGGCGGAACACAAAAGGTGCGCAGCACGACATCAGTACCCATGCTCGAAGCACCATTGAATGCTGCACCTACGCAAGGCTCATTCCGCGATGCTGCAAAAATAGCGATGCCTTCGGTAGTAAATATTTTCACCAGCAAAACCGCGACCCCATCACAGAATCCGTTCATGGACGATCCCTTCTTCCGGAAATTCTTCGGCGATCGTTTTGATGAACAACAAGACAAACAAGTCAGCCTCGGCTCCGGCGTGATTGTCAGCGCAGAAGGCTACATCCTCACGAATAATCACGTAGTCGAAGCAGCGGATGAAATCGAAGTTGCACTGACCGATGGCCGCAAAGCGATTGCCAAAGTCGTTGGTGCCGATCCTGAAACCGATCTGGCCGTCATCAAGATCAATCTAGACAATCTGCCTGCCATTACACTCGGTCGCGTTGAAGAAGCGCGCGTTGGCGATATCGTCCTAGCAATCGGCAATCCTTTCGGCGTTGGTCAAACGGTTACGATGGGCATCATCTCGGCGCTGGGCCGCAATCACTTAGGCATTCTGGATGCGTTTGAAAACTTTATTCAAACTGATGCTGCGATCAATCCCGGCAACTCCGGCGGCGCATTGATCGATGCCAACGGTAATCTGCTCGGCATTAACACTGCGATCTATTCACGTAGCGGTGGCTCACTCGGGATCGGTTTCGCCATTCCTGTTACCACCGTCAAATCGGTCATGGATGCCATCATCAAGAATGGTCACGTCGTACGTGGCTATATTGGTGTTGAACCACAAGACATCACGCCAGAACTGGCCGAGAGTTTCGGCTTGAAGAAAAGCTCAGGTGCCATCATTGCCGGCGTTTTGAAAGGCGGCCCCGCAGACAAAGCTGGCATGCAGCCGGGTGACATTCTGATTTCTGTAGAAGGCAAAGCCGTCGCCGATATGGCAGACATGCTCAATCAGATCGCACAACTTTCTCCTGGCACCAAGGCCAAGATAGTCGTACTGCGCCGCAATCAGGAAAACATCCTCAACGTCACGATAGGTATGCGGCCTAAAGCACCGCAACGCTCTGAGGAATAACAGGTAACTCGTACCATGCACATTCGCGATCTCACGCAATTTTTAGCCGAGCTATCCGAGAACAATAATCGAGCATGGTTCGTCATGAACAAGCCGCGCTACGACATTCTGCGCGCGGAATTTCTCGAACTGGTAACGCAATTGATCCGCGACATCAGCAAATTCGATCCCGCTGTTGCGGGCTGCAATCCGAAGAAAGCGCTGTTTCGCATTAACCGCGATATGCGTTTTTCCAAAGAAAAAATCCCGTATAAAACGCATTTTTCTGCAGCAATCAATGCAAGCGGCCTGAAGAAACCTAGTCAAGGTGGCGGTCCGACTTACTACTTCCACATAGACCAGACCGGCACCTTGCTGATTGCTGGCGGTGAGTGGATGCCGCCACCTGATCGCCTACGCGCGATTCGTCAACACGTGATCGCAGACAAGACTGGATTTACCAAACTGTTGAAAAACAAAGCGCTGGTACAGACTTACGGTGATTTGCAGCAGGAAGGGAAATTGATACGTCCGCCCAAGGGCTTCGATGTAGATGCACCGCATCTTGAATACATCAAGTTGAAAAGCTTTATTGTCTGGAATGAATTCCAGATCAAACAAGTCGCTGATCTGGAAAAAGCACTGGCATCAGGCTTCAAGGATGCCTACCCATTGATAGCCTGGCTACGCCAAGCTTGAGTTACATCGATTCGGATTCTTTTGGTGCCTGCGTGATTTTCACGAACATTGGTGCCAGCAACAGACCTACCTCATACAGCAGGCACAAAGGCACCGCCAGCAATAGCTGACTCATGACGTCTGGCGGCGTCACCACTGCAGCAATAACAAACGCACCGACGATCACGTAAGGGCGGATTTGCTTCAGCTTTTCGACCGACACCAAACCCATACGCACCAGCACGATCACGATAACAGGCACTTCGAAGGTCAAGCCGAAGGCGATAAACATCGTCATGACAAAACCGAAGTAGCTATCGATATCCGGCGCAACCGAGATCGATTTCGGCGCGAAATTATTAATGAAGTGGAAGATGACGCCAAATACGAAGAAGTAGCAAAACGCCACGCCAACAACGAACAGCGCCGACGACGACACCACCAGCGGCGCAATCAACTTCTTTTCGTGTGTGTACAGGCCAGGCGCAATAAATGCCCACAGCTGGTAAAGAACCCATGGCAGAGAAATCAGGAAGGCCACCAGCATCGTGACCTTGACCGGGATCAGGAAAGGCGTGATCACGCCAGTCGCGATCATCTTGCTACCTTCAGGCAAGGCATGCATCATCGGCCGCGCCAGCAAATCGTAAATATCACCAGCCCACGGCATCAGGCACAGGAATATCACGATCACCACGATGGAGGCTTTCATCAGCCGGCTGCGCAGCTCGATCAAATGAGAAATGAACGAATCTTCGTTACCAGTCATGTTCTTTTCTTCAGTCATTGTGGCGCGACGACATTCATTTCATGTACCCGGGAATTGGATAGTGGCATATAAACCGACGCAACAGGCAAGGTGCGTCGGATAGATCAGCTAAAAAAAGGCGATGATTTACGTGCGTTTGCAGGCGTGTGTTTTGCCATGCGGGCAGCGCCGGAAATGACCCGCGATTTTTGCCCGCTTTGACGTTTGTACCAGGACGGTATAGCCGAGGTATGCGCCAACTTCTTCCTGCGGAAATTTTTCGATTTGACCGATGACTGATCGAAAGTCGGCGGCTCCATCAATGGATTGAGGTTCGTATCCGAATCATCCCAGGCAGAATGCAAGCTGCTTTCGACCTGAGATACATTCTGTGTAATCGTCCGTTCGACATCACTGGCAGCATCCTGCACGTCCTGATGCATCTTGCGCAGCTCGTCGAGCTCCATCTCACGACTTACTTCGGATTTCACATCATTGATGTAGCGTTGCGCACGACCGAACAAAGTGCCCGCCATACGCGCCACTTTCGGCAATTTTTCCGGTCCGATAAAAACCAGTGCCGCAACACCAATGATCGCAAGCTTGGAGAAGGCGATATCGATCATACGATTAGCGATAGGCTGAACATAATGTGCGTAACAGAACGGCGATTAGCCGAGTCCTTACACACAAGATGATCAGCTATTCGACTTCTCTTTCACTTCAACGTCGACTGTACCTTTGTCTGCAACCTGTGATGGTGCAGCATTCTGGGCGGCAGGCTTGTCGTCCTCGCCTTTCATGCCGTCTTTAAAACCTTTGACGGCTTTGCCGACGTCTGAACCCATATTGCCAAGTTTTTTGGTGCCGAATACCAGCATCACAATGACCAGCACAATCAACCAGTGCCAGATACTAAATGAACCCATCATCTTCTCCTTGTAAGCGTCGCCGCCCTGAATCCAGAATTATTTTTTTAAGCCAACGACCTGCGCCACGGACGTGGTCCGCCGATCACATGCATATGTAGATGGTACACCTCTTGCCCACCATCCGGCCCGATATTGAACAGCGTTTTAAAACCGCCTGTGGCAACGCCCTTCTCGTCCATGCTGTAACCACATCCCAGCTCTTGCGCCAACTTCGGTGCGAGCAGCGATATTTTACCCAACAAAGCAGCATCATTTGTCGTGCAATCAGCCAATGTTGCCAGATGTTTTTTAGGAACAATCAGAAAATGAACAGGCGCAGCCGGATTGATATCGTTGAAGGCAAGCATATCGTCGTCTTCATAAATGATTTGCGCGGGAATTTGTTTCGCAGCAATTTTACAAAAAATACAATTATCCAAATGAAACTCCATCGTGGTTGAATCTCAACGCCAGCGTATCAGATGCGATGATAATTAGTCAGCTTTGCGTGCTGCTTTTTCTTCAATGCCGGAAATACCTTCGCGGCGTGCCAACTCATTGAGGACGTCTTGCGGCGTCAAATCGAATTGCGCCAACAACACTGCCGAGTGAAACCACAAGTCAGCGCACTCATACAAGACTTTGGACTTATCAGCACTGACGCGTGCATCCTTGGCGGCCATCACCAGTTCAGTTGCTTCTTCACCGATTTTTTTCAAAATCGCGTCGTCGCCCTTGCTGAACAAGCGCGCCACATACGACTTCTCTGGATCGCCACCGTTCGCCGGTTTACGCGATTCGATGACCTCTGACAGACGCTTCAAGGTTACGCTCATTGCTAATCTGCCTTCACTTGTAAATCGTTTCTGGATTTTTCAGCACAGGCTCTACTGTTTCCCAGTCGCCCTCTTTCGCATCGCCTTCAAATTTCTGGAAGAAGCAGGAATGACGTCCGGTATGACAAGCGATCGCGCCGACTTGCTCAACCTTCAGCAAGACCACGTCTTCATCGCAATCAAGGCGGACTTCGTGCACTTTTTGTGTATGGCCGGACTCTTCGCCCTTGTGCCACAATTTCTTGCGCGAACGGCTCCAATAGATGGCTTCGCCCGTCTCTATGGTTTTCGCCAAGGCATCGCGATTCATCCACGCGAACATCAACACGTCGTTACTACCTACTTCTTGCGCGATGACCGGCACCAAGCCATGTTCATCCCACTTAACCTTGTTCAGCCATTTTGCATTGCTGCTCATACCAACCTCATTGGAATACCTTGATCTGCCATGAAACGCTTGGCTTCCTGCACTGTGTGTTGCCCGTAATGGAAAATACTTGCGGCCAATACTGCGTCTGCACGCCCGATTTTGACGCCATCAGCCAAATCTTGCAGCCCACCAACACCACCGGAAGCAATCACCGGAATACTGATCGCATCCGATACCGAACGCGTCAGATCCAGATCGAAACCGATCTTGGTGCCGTCTCTGTCCATGCTGGTCAACAGAATTTCTCCTGCGCCCAGACTTTCCATTTTTTTCGCCCACTCGATCGCATCCAGACCGGTTGCCTTGCGACCGCCATGTGTGAATACTTCCCAGCGTCCATCTGATGCTTTCTTCGCATCAATAGCCACGACTATGCATTGCGAGCCGTATTTTTGCGATGCGTCGAACACCAATTGCGGATTGCTGATCGCCGAACTATTGATACCAACCTTGTCCGCGCCAGCATTCAGCAAACGACGCACATCATCTACTGCACGTACACCGCCACCGACCGTCAATGGGATAAAGACTTGCGACGCGACTGCCTCGATGATGTCGAGGATTAAGTCACGGCCATCCGAAGTGGCCGTAATGTCGAGAAAGGTAATCTCGTCCGCACCCTGACCATCGTAGCGCTTGGCAATTTCAACCGGATCACCGGCGTCGCGCAATTCCAAAAAATTAACGCCCTTGACGACACGACCTGCGGTCACATCAAGGCAAGGGATGATGCGTTTTGCCAATGTCATTCGTCTGCTTCCGGTTCCAAGCCACTCAGCTCATCTGCTCTATCCTGTGCTGAACGCAGATCCAGCGTGCCTTCGTAAATCGAACGGCCACAAATCACGCCTTCGATGCCTTCGTCTTGCACTGCGCATAATGATTCAACATCCTTGATGTTGTGCACACCGCCAGA
This sequence comes from Pseudomonadota bacterium, assembly GCA_040390795.1. Classification (GTDB taxonomy): domain Bacteria; phylum Pseudomonadota; class Gammaproteobacteria; order Burkholderiales; family Burkholderiaceae_D; genus Oxalicibacterium. The sequence goes on from JAZJXV010000007.1 coordinate 16,853, forward strand.
TGCAATGACAGGAATCGTCATGCTTTGTGCCAGCTTGACGGTCGCTTCGATGTTCACACCACCCATCATGCCGTCGCGGCCAATGTCGGTATAAATAATCGACTCACAACCGTAGTCTTCAAATTTTTTCGCGAGGTCGATCACTTCGTGGCCGCTCAACTTGCTCCAGCCATCGGTTGCAACTTTGCCTTCTTTGGCATCAAGGCCGACGATAATCTGACCCGGGAAAGCGCTGCAAGCATCGTGCAGGAAACCCGGATTCTTGACTGCTGCAGTACCAATGATGATGTAGCTCAAACCATCATCAAGGTAGCGCTCAATCGTATCCAGATCACGAATTCCACCGCCAAGTTGGACCGGGATTTCTTCAATACCGTGTTTTTCCGCGTATTCGCGCACGGCTTGCAAGATCGATTTGACGGCCGATTCATTCTTCGGCTTGCCGGCAAATGCGCCGTTCAAATCAACCAGATGCAAACGTCGTGCACCTTGTTCCAACCAGTGCCGCGCCATATCGGCTGGGTCTTCGGAGAATACGGTAGCTTGGTCCATATCGCCTTGTTTCAGGCGAACGCAGTGACCGTCTTTAAGATCGATGGCAGGTATGAGCAGCATGGATACGTTTGGAGTGTGAGGTTTTAGATAGAAAAGAAAGCGATTTAGAACAAAAGCTTACGGATTCCAATGAACAAAATTTTTGTAGAGCTGCAGTCCGGCTGAGGCGCTTTTCTCCGGATGAAACTGTGTCGCGAAAATATTATCGCGCGCAATCGCACTGCAAAATGGTGCTCCGTATGGCGTTTCGCCAACGATATGCGCACGATCCGCAGGAACAGCGTAATAACTATGCACGAAATAGAAGTAGCTGTCGTCAGCAATTCCATTCCACAAAGGGTGAGACTGCGCTTGATGCACGCGGTTCCAGCCCATTTGCGGGACTTTAAAGCGTGAACCATCTTCCTGCAATTGCTGATCAAAACGGAATTTAATTACCTTGCCGGGAAACAAGCCAAGGCCAGCCGTATCGCCTTCCTCGCTCCAGTCGAGCATCAGTTGTTCACCGACGCACACACCGAATAAAGGTTTGTTGCGCGCAGCTTCCAGCAATGCTTCCTGCACACCTGATTCCTGCAGGGAACGCATGCAATCCGGAATCGCACCCTGTCCTGGCAAAACCAGTCGATCAGCCGCACGGATATCACTGACTTCACCCGAAATCCGCACATCCGCTTCTGGAGCAACTTGACGCAAGGCTTGTGCGACTGAGCGCAGATTGCCCACGCCGTAATCCACTACAACTATTTTGTTCATACCGGTTGATTCAAACTTCAGTGAATTGAAACGTTCTTGCAGGCCGCGAGCAGCTTACAGACTGCCTTTGGTCGATGGAATCGTACCAACGGAACGCGGATCCAGTTCAGCAGCCATGCGCAATGCGCGGCCGAATGCCTTGAATACGGTTTCGCACTGATGATGTGCGTTTTCGCCACGCAAATTATCGATATGCAAGGATACCAAGGCGTGATTGACGAAGCCCTGGAAGAATTCATGCGTCAGATCGACGTCAAAGGTACCGATCATCGAGCGTGTAAACGGCACGTGGAACTCCAAGCCTGGACGACCGGAGAAATCAATCACGACGCGCGACAACGCTTCATCCAGTGGCACATAGGAATGACCGTAACGACGGATGCCTTTTTTGTCACCGATGGCTTTGGCGAATGCCTGGCCCAGCGTAATGCCGACATCTTCCACTGTGTGATGCGCATCGATATGCAAATCACCTTTGGCATCGATATCCAGATCGATCAAGCCATGACGCGCGATCTGATCCAGCATGTGATCAAGGAAAGGCACGCCGGTATTCAGCTTTTGCTGACCGGTACCATCGATATTGATCGCAACGCGGATTTGCGTCTCGTTGGTATTGCGCGTGATTTCTGCAGTGCGTGGCGTAGACATATTCGATTAACAACCAGTAGTAACGGTGAGAGTGATGCTGGGACAGCATGTAGATATTTCGGTGTTCCGTCTAGCGTCTAAGGTAAACCTTCAACAACTTTCCGGCAACACATGCATTTTACCCACATTTCGGTGTGTACTTTGCGTTCCAGCCTCGATTGGGCGCATCCTCGCGATTTTTATCGCTCACAAAGCGCAGAATCAGCTGAAAACAGGCATAACCAGGAATTTAAATATCATATTGATCATATTTCTTCCGACACTTTTCCAAGGTCTTCGCTTGGTGATGCCACATTTTCTTCAATTGTCGGTGTCAGCACAGCCAACCGTTTTTCGATCAAGTCGCAATATTCAGCGTTCAATTCAAAACCGACAAAGTGACGACCACAACGCTTGGCTGCCGCTGCCGTCGTACCGCTTCCCATGAAAGGATCGAGTACGACACCACCTGGCGGGCAAGATGCTTTCAACATGCGCTCGATAATTTCCAGCGGCTTTTGGGTTGGATGATCGGCACGTTCGCGATGTTCCTTGTGCAGGCGGGATACGCTCCAGACATCTTTCGGGTTGTAGCCCATCTCCAGCCATTTGGCACCGACAAAGATGGAGCGTGAACGCGCCTTCTTGGTTTCCGCATCATAGGGAATCCGCACGGCATCCAGATCGAAATAGTAATCCTTGGCTTTGGCGAAGAAACCGATGGTGTCATGCACGGAAGAAAACTTGCGCGTGCCACCACCCATGGATGGCACACGCCTATCCCAGACAATTTCATTCAGCATCGTCATGCGCTTCTTCAGCATGACAAATACTTCAGGCGAATAACGCCAGGTCAGGAAAATATAGAAACTGCCATTCGGCTTGAGTTTGGGGATGGCAGCGTCTATCCACTGCTCCATCCATTGCAGATAAGCATCCGCATCCAGCTTGTCGGAATCGTTGCCGTAATCCTTGCCCAAGCCATACGGCGGATCAGCAATGATCACGTCGATCACACCATCGGGAATACGCGCCAGACCCGCCAGCGCATCTTCACAGAATATGCGATCGCGCCAATCTGTCATCGCTGAGTCCGGATGATCTTCATTTCAGTCGATATTCTGCGGAACGTGCATGCGCTTGCAAACCTTCGCCATACGCGAGTTCTGCAGCAACTTTGCCTAGCGTTTGCGCACCACCTTCGCTCACATGCAAAATGCTGGAGCGCTTCTGGAAGTCATACACACCCAGTGGTGACGAAAAACGCGCGGTACGCGAAGTCGGCAATACGTGATTAGGTCCAGCGCAATAGTCGCCCAACGACTCGGAAGAAAAACGACCGAGGAACATTGCGCCTGCGTGACGCACCTTGTCCGCCCACTGCTGCGGATTTTCGGCTGAAATTTCCAGATGTTCAGCTGCGATCAGGTTGGCGATTTCACACGCCTCATCCATATCACGCACCTTGATCATCGCACCGCGATTCGTCAGCGAAGTAGCGATCACATCTTTACGCGGCATCTCTGCCAATTGGCGATTGATGCTAGCTGCAACTGCTTCGATATAGTCTGCATCAGGGCAGATCAAAATCGATTGTGCCAATTCATCATGCTCGGCTTGCGAGAACAAATCCATCGCGATCCAATCCGGATCGGTAGTACCGTCGCAGATCACAAGAATCTCGGACGGACCTGCAATCATGTCGATGCCGACGGTACCGAACACGCGACGCTTGGCCGCAGCTACGTATGCATTGCCTGGGCCAACGATTTTGTCGACTTGCGGGATCGTAGCCGTGCCGTACGCCAGTGCCGCAACTGCTTGCGCACCGCCGATGGTAAATACGCGATCAACGCCGGACATCGCAGCAGCAGCCAACACCAATTCATTCTTCACGCCATTCGGCGTAGGCACCACCATGATGACTTCTTGCACGCCAGCCACCTTGGCCGGGATAGCATTCATCAAGACCGACGATGGATATGCAGCTTTACCACCTGGCACATAAATACCGACACGATCCAGCGGCGTCACTTTTTGACCAAGCACAGTGCCGTCAGCTTCGGTATAAGTAAAACCATCGGAGCCAATCGCATTTTTTTGACGCTCGTGATACACACGCACGCGGTCTGCCGCCGTCTGCAATGCAGCGCGACGTACTGGCGACAATTGCGCCAGTGCAGCTTGCAATGCATCGCTCTTGATTTCCAATACTTCCATGCTGTCCGCATTCACACGATCGAACTGCTTGGTGTATTCGAGCACAGCGACATCACCACGAACCTTGACGTCTTCAAGAATGCGCTGCACGGCGCGATCTATCGCTTCATCTTCGCTTGCCTCAAAGGCGAGCACAGCCGCAAGTTGCGACTTGAAGTCAGGATGCGTGGAGTCAAATTTGCGTATCTGTATGGACATCATTTTTCTCAATCAAGCCATGTGGAATCGAATTCCGTTATTCCAATATCAATTACTAACATCAATTAAAAGCGTCAATTCAAGACTGACGTTTCGATGCTTTTTCAAATGCTTCTAGTATAGGTTGCAAGCGTTCACGCTTCAGTTTCAAGGCAGCCTTGTTAACCACGAGGCGCGATGAAATATCCATGATGTGTTCGACTTCAACCAAATGGTTGGCGCGCAAAGTGCTGCCAGTGCTGACCAGATCGACGATGGCATCAGCCAGACCAACCAAAGGACCCAACTCCATTGAGCCGTACAGTTTGATCAAATCGACGTGTACACCTTTCGCCGCGAAATGCTCACGAGCAGTCTGCACGTATTTAGTCACAACGCGCAAACGCGCACCTTGTTGCACCGCGTTCTCGTAATCAAAACCATCCTTGACCGCGACCGACATGCGGCAATTCGCGATATTCAAATCGATCGGTTGATACAAACCTTCACCGCCATGTTCCAACAAGACATCCTTGCCAGCCACGCCGAAATCGGCCGCGCCGTATTGCACATAAGTAGGCACATCCGATGCACGCACGATAATCACGCGCACATTGGCATCACTAGTTTGCAGTATCAGCTTGCGCGAGGTTTCCGGATCTTCGGTGACCTTGATGCCGGCAGCTTCCAGCAGCGGCAAGGTTTCTTCGAAGATGCGGCCTTTCGATAGCGCCAGTGTCAGTTGTTGTGTTTCTTGCGTCATTATTTCACTCGCTGAATATGTGCGCCGACGGCGGAGAGTTTGACTTCCATGCGATCGTAACCGCGATCCAGATGGTAAATGCGATCTATCAGTGTTTCACCTTCTGCCGCCAATGCAGCAATCACCAGCGAGGCCGATGCGCGTAAATCGGTTGCCATTACCGGCGCACCGACCAACTTATCAACGCCAGTAATGATCGCAGTATGACCTTCGATCGTGATGGCGGCGCCGAGACGATTCATCTCTTGCACATGCATGAAGCGATTTTCAAATATCGTTTCGATCACACGGCTGCTGCCTTCAGCGATACAGTTCATCGCCATGAATTGCGCCTGCATATCCGTCGGGAAGCCCGGATATTCGGTAGTGCGGAAACTTACCGCCTTCGGACGCGATGCCATCTGTACGCGTATCCAGTCATCGCCGGAAGTCAAAATCGCACCGGCTTCACGCAATTTATCAAACGCCACATCCAGCGTATCAGTACGCGCATTACGCAGAGTAACGTCACCACCGACGGTAGCGACTGCACACATAAAGGTTGCTGTCTCAATCCGGTCCGGGATTACTGCATACGATGCGCCGTGCAAGCGTTCCACGCCTTGGATTACCAAACGGTCGGTACCGATACCTTCGATCTTCGCACCCATTGCGACCAGCAAGTGTGCGAGATCGGTAACCTCCGGTTCGCGCGCAGCGTTTTCCAAAATTGTTTCGCCATCTGCCAGCGTCGCTGCCATCAACAGGTTTTCAGTACCGGTGACGGTAATCATATCGGTAACGATACGTGCCCCCTTGAGCTTCTTCGCCTTGGCGTGAATATAACCGGCTTCTATCGTGACTTCAGCGCCCATCGCCTGCAAGCCCTTGATATGCTGATCCACCGGACGCGAGCCGATCGCGCAACCGCCAGGCAGCGATACTTTTGCCTCGCCGAAGCGCGCCAGCAAAGGTCCCAGTACCAAGATAGAGGCACGCATGGTTTTCACCATCTCGTACGGCGCTTCCAGCTTGTCGATGGCGCTACCGTTCAACGTTACCTTGTCACCATCCTGCTCCGCCTGCAGACCCATTTGACGCAACAATTTCAACATCGTCGCCACATCTTGCAGCTTCGGCACATTACTCAACTGCACAGCATCGGCAGTCAGCAAACCTGCGCACAAAATCGGCAATGCCGCATTCTTCGCGCCGGAAATAGCGATTTCGCCGGAGAGGCGATGACCGCCCTGTATTAAAAGTTTATCCATTTAAGGGCTTATCCATTCAAAGCGTATCTGTTCAGATATGTGAGTCTTACTTCTGGAATTCTTCAGGCGTCAGTGTCTTCATCGACAAGGCATGAATTTCTTCACGCATGCGATCGCCCAACGCGGCGTATACCAATTGATGACGCTGGATCAAACGCTTGCCGGCAAATGCATCTGACACGATCACGGCTTCGAAGTGTGCGCCATCGCCACTGACTTCGAGGTGCGAGCAATCCAGTCCGGCGGCGATATAACTTTTAACTAATTCTGGTGTGGGCAACATGATTCTGCCTTTATCTAATATGGTGATGATGGGATGAATAAATAGGGTGTAACAAGTGTTAATGGCGCAGCTTGTAACCGCTTTTCAGGAGCGACATACCAACGCCTGCCAGCAGCACCAGGAAAAATGCAACAACCGTAGAACTGATCAGCGGATTCACATCGGACTGACCAAAGAATCCATAACGGAAGCCGTCTATCATGTAAAAGAACGGGTTCAGACGCGAGACCGTTTGCCAAAATGGCGGCAAGGAATGCACTGAATAAAACACACCAGACAAGAAAGTCGCCGGCATGATCAGGAAATTTTGAAACGCTGCGAGCTGATCGAATTTCTCAGCCCAAATACCAGCAATCAAACCCATGGTACCCAGCATCGCCGCACCCAGTATCGCAAAAATCGCAATCCACCATGGTGCGACAAAAGAGATATCGGCAAACCAGGCTGTCACGATAAACACGCCAGTCCCCACGACCAAACCGCGTACCACCGCAGCCATTACATACGCACTAAACAATTCCCAGTGCGACAGCGGCGGCAGCAAAACGAATACCAGATTACCGGTAATCTTCGATTGAATCAGCGACGAAGACGAATTGGCAAAGGCGTTTTGCAAGACACTCATCATCACCAAACCGGGAATCAGAAAAGCCGTGTATTTCACACCCGGATAAACCTGCACATGATCTTCCAGCACATGACCGAAGATCAACAGATACAAGACTGCCGTCAGAATAGGTGCAGCCACAGTCTGCGTCGCGACTTTCCAGAAGCGCAGCATCTCTTTATAAAACAGTGTTTGGAAGCCGATCATTTCTCACCTTCCATGATCTGGATGAAGACATCTTCCAAATCTGCTTGTTGCAATTGCATATCTTCTATCACCACACCAGCCAAACGCAGCTTGGCGAGTATCGGCTCGACGTCGCTGTAATCATTCACGCGCAACGTGTATTTGCTGCCAAACATCAGCTCTTCCGGATGCGACACCAGTTCTTTCAGTTCATCAGGCAACGCGCCTGAAGCGAGCTTCACGACTAATTGCGATCCGGAGATACGCTTAATCAAGGTCGACGTCGTATCCAAGGCGACCACTTGCCCAGCTTTCAACATCGCGACACGATTACACAGCGCTTGCGCCTCTTCCAGATAATGCGTGGTCAAGACAACTGTGTGCCCTTCGCGATTCAGGCGCGAAATGAACTTCCACAAAGTCTGACGCAATTCAACGTCGACACCGGCAGTCGGCTCATCCAGCACGATCACAGGCGGCTTGTGCACCAAGGCTTGCGCTACCAGCACACGACGCTTCATGCCGCCCGACAGCGCGCGCATATTCACGTCCGCCTTGCCGGTCAGATCAAGGTGATGCATGACTTCATCTATCCAGGCATCGTTATTCTTCAAACCGTAATAACCGGATTGCATACGCAAAGTCTCGCGCACGGTAAAGAAAGGATCGAACACCAATTCCTGCGGCACTACGCCGAGCAGCTTGCGCGCCTGGCGATAGTCGTTGACGACATCATGCCCGTGGATGGTGACATTGCCCGAATCCGCACGGTTCAAGCCCGCAATGATGGAAATCAATGTGGTCTTACCCGCACCGTTAGGGCCGAGCAGGCCGAAAAATTCACCTTCTTCGATAGACAGTGAAATGCCATTCAACGCCTTCAGAGCGCGATAGCTTTTTTCGACATTATTTATTTGAATTGCAGCCATGGTGGCTAATGACACTTTACGGAAAATAAAACGCTGATCGAAGCGCAGTTCGCGCTAACCGAATGGCGAAACCCTTGATTATATTGGATTTTCGCTATGGAGCACCGGATTAGAGGCGGATGAAGCGCGTTGCGAGGAAGGCGACCTTAACAAAAGGTCAATGATGTGGCAGATCTGCGCGCGGAGAAGTGGCATCGAGCAAGGTCTTGACGTCATACAAAGAAATCAGACTGCTCAGATTAGCCGGTAAATTATTGAAAGCCAGCGATGCGGCACGCGCGGTTGCCGCGCGCCGCCAAACCAGCATCGCCGCAACCGCAGAGGAGTCTACAGTCACGACATTGGAGAAGTCGATCACCGTCTGCCCGCCGGCGATTGCCTGCAAGCCATTTGCCAATACAACTTGGGCATTATTGAAGGTGAGCGATTCGCCAGGTTGAAACATATTGATATTACTTAGCTGTTTTTGCCATGCTACCGGCAAGTTTCTTGTTTTTGTCCGACAGCGTTTTGATCAAGCCATCGATACCGGATTTGCTGATTTCTGCGGCAAAGCTGCCTTTGTATGTCTCGACCAACCATGCACCGAGTACATTCACGTCATAAATTTTCCAGCCGGCAGGCGATTTTGCCAAACGGTAGCTCAACTGAATCGGCTCGCCGCGCGGTTGCAGAACTTGCGTGTTCACGATGACTTCCGTATCAGCTGGGCTGGCACGCAATGGACGATATTCAAGCTTTTGATCACGGATCTGTGCGATCGCACCAGAGTAGGTGTACATCAGCAAGCTACGGAACTCTGTTGTCAATTGCTTTTGCTGATCCGGCGTGGCATCGCGCCAGTAACGACCAGCAGCCAATGCCGTCATACGCTGGAAATCAACGTAAGGCAGAATCTTTTCATCGACGAGTTGTTGAATACGGCGGGAATCACCACTCTGGATAGCCTTGTCTGCCTTCGCAGTCGCCATCACATCTTCACTAATACGCTTGATCAATACATCAGGCGCTTCCACTTCTTGTGCTGCGGCATATCCCGCAAAGGTCAACGCTAGCAGCGCCAGCGATAATTTTTTAAAAATATTCATTTTTCTCCGATTCAATCAGGAATTACTTATTGCCGTGGAAACATTGCCGCATCATGAAAACGATGCAACATCGTTGTTTGCAGGCATTTCGACCGGTTTTATCGCTCTGGGTTCAAGCGCGAAACTATTGGTAACAAAATCAGCCACCACCAGCACCGAGCAAGAACTCTACTTTATGGTGCTAAAGGCTTGTTGGTATCCGGCGCATCGTCCTTGATCTTGCCATCATTCACGAGGCTCTCACGGCGTTGCAAGTAGGCACTGCGCACAAATGAGTAACGGTCAATTGCGATATCTTCCAGCAAATTAGTCGCACCCAGCGCTGATGCCCGCTGGTCGATAGCACGCACGACGTAACCGCTGTTACGCACAGGAATCGAGTCTACATATGTCCAGACATCGCCATAGAAGTCGACTGGCAATGCAGCAGTATCACGCACCGTTGATGGACCAAAAAGTGGCAAGACCACATAAGGACCTGACTGCACGCCCCAGCTACCCAAGGTCTGACCAAAATCTTCCTTATGTTTTGGAATACCGGCTTCAGATGCGATATCGAGCATGCCACCCAGACCGAAGGTACTGTTGACGGCCACACGCATCACGTCAGACATACCGGCTTCGCCTTTCCCTTGCAGGAAATTGTTAACCATCGTCCAGACATCACCGAGGTTGCCAAAAAAGTTACCGATTGCCGTTTGTGCAAACGATGGCAACACATCCTGGTATGCAGTCGCTACCGGTTTCAAGGCAACGCGATCAACGGTATCGTTGAAGTCGAACATTGTGCGGTTGAAGCCTTCCAATGGATCGCCAGGCGTATTAGTGTTCGTCGTCGCGCATCCGCTCAGAAACAATGCTGAAACCAGCACAAGTGTTTTGCTTATATTTTTCATTTTTGATCTTCTTTCCCTTCGGCTGCCTTGCTAAAGAGGAATTGACTAATCAAGTTCTCCAGCACCATCGCCGATTGTGTCATTGTAATTCTGTCGCCTGCTGCCAGATTGACCGTATCACCGCCCGGTTCCAATCCTATGTATTGCTCGCCCAGCAAACCCGAGGTCAAAATCTTGGCCGAGCTATCTTTTGGGAAAAGATAGCGGCTTTCAATATTCAACGTGACGGTTGCCTGATAACTTTTATCGTCAAACGAAATGTCGGCTACGCGCCCAACTACCACGCCAGCACTTTTCACCGGCGCGCGTGGCTTCAGCCCGCCGATATTGTCAAATCGCGTGACAACTGGATAAACCTGCTCGAACGACAGGGAGCTCATATTCCCGGCTTTCATCGCCAAAAAGAATAAAGCGGCAGCGCCCAGCAGCACAAAAAGGCCAACCCATAAGTCTAATGATTTTCGTTGCATAAACAGATACCTCAAATATGGGAGAAAGCGCTATTTCTTAAGAATAGATCATCCTCATCCATTCACACGAACAAAGCGTTGAGGGGGCGCACATTCTAATTGAAAAGTGCCATGCCCGCTCCGCACCCTTTTAACTGAACATCAACGCTGTCATCAGGAAATCCAGCCCCAGCACCGATAGCGATGCAATCACTACCGTGCGCGTCGTCGCACGAGCAACGCCTTCCGGCGTCGGCTGTGCCTGATATCCCTGATACAAGGCAACAAATGTTACTGCGAAGCCAAATACGATACTTTTGATGACACCGTTCAAGATGTCATTCACCACATCGACGCCACCCTGCATTTGCGACCAGAAGGCACCTTCGTCGACGCCTATCAATTTCACACCGACGATATAACCGCCCATGATGCCAACCGCACTGAAAATCGCTGCCAGCACTGGCATTGCAATCACGCCAGCCCAGAAACGCGGTGCCAACACGCGTTGCAACGGATTAACCGCCATCATTTCCATCGCCGACAATTGTTCGCCCGCTTTCATCAAACCAATTTCTGCTGTCAGCGAAGTGCCGGCACGACCTGCAAATAACAAGGCAGTCACGACTGGACCCAACTCACGTGTCAGCGACAAGGCAACCAACAAACCCAGCGCCTGCTCGGAGCCGTATTTATTCAGCGTGTAATAACCTTGCAAACCCAGCACAAAACCAACGAACAAACCGGCAACCGCGATCAAAACCAGCGAATAGTTACCGATAAAATGAATCTGGCTCACCACCAATCGTGGCCGACGCCACAAACTACCGGAAGCGCCAAGAATGCCAAAGAAAGTGCGTGTAGCAAAACCAAGATTGACAACAAACTCGCGCACCAAGCGCCCGATTGTCTCTAGAAACCACACAATCATGAGTGTGCTCCCAGGCCCAAATCGTCTGCCAATGACTTCCCTGGATAGTGGAACGGCACCGGTCCATCCTGCTCTGCATTGACGAACTGCTTCACATACGGATCGCTGGAAACCATCATTTCTGCCGGCGTACCTTGCGCGACAATCGCGCCGTTCGACAGGAAGTACACATAATCGGCAATCGAAAACGACTCATGCACATCATGTGACACCAAAATCGTGGTCGAACCCAAAGCATCATTGAGCTTGCGTATCAGATTAGCGGTCATACCCATCGAAATCGGATCAAGGCCGGCAAACGGTTCGTCATACATGATGAGTTGCGGATCAAGCGCAATCGAACGCGCTAACGCGACGCGACGCGCCATACCGCCAGAAATTTCGGCAGGCATCAGTTGTGCCGCATTACGCAATCCAACCGCATGCAACTTCATCAAGACCAGATCACGAATCAACTCTTCGGATAAGTCCGTATGTTCGCGCAACGGGAATGCAACGTTCTCGAACACCGAGATATCGGTAAAAAGTGCGCCATGCTGAAACAGCATGCCCATCTTGCGGCGTAATTGGTACAGCGCTTTGGTTTCCAGCTTATGGACAACTTGACCATCGATCGCGACTTGACCGGATTGCGGCTGTAACTGACCGCCGATCAAACGCAGAACAGTTGTTTTGCCCGAGCCGGAACCGCCCATAACGGCAATAACCTTGCCGCGCGGGAAATCCATGTTGAGCGCCGACAATATCGGACGCTCACCATAGCCAAAATGTAGATCGCGGATTTCAACAAGATTAGGCACTAGGGGAGTATTTCTTTTGCAATGTCATAATTGTAGTGCAGAAAACGAAAACGCTCCCGCGTCCATTTCTTTTGGGCAGCTTACATACACCAAACGTTGTAAAAAAACCCACGGCATCTTGCGATGCAGTGGGTTTTCTGTACAAAAAGATTTTTTGCTTAGCGTGGCAGCACCGATTCGCCCATCAAGAACGTATCAACCTCACGTGCGCACTGACGTCCTTCGCGGATCGCCCACACCACCAACGATTGACCGCGACGCATATCGCCTGCAGCAAAAACCTTGTCGACCGATGTACGGTAGCAAGCTTCACCATCTGTAGTCGCCTTGGCATTACCGCGTGCATCCTTGTCAACACCGAAAGCGTCCAACACTTGTGCCACTGGTGAAACGAAGCCCATTGCCAACAGAACCAGATCAGCCTTCATTTCGAATTCCGAATTTGGCACTTCTTGCATACGGCCGTCTTTCCATTCGACGCGAGCGGCGATCAGTTTTTCAACCTTGCCGTTTTTGCCTTCCAGACGCTTGGTCGCTACTGCCCAATCGCGCTCACAACCTTCTTCATGCGAAGACGAAGTGCGCAGTTTGGTTGGCCAGTAAGGCCAGACCATAGGTTTGTTTTCTGTTTCCGGGGGTTGTGGCAGCAATTCAAATTGCGCAACCGATGCAGCGCCGTGACGATTCGAGGTACCGACGCAATCGGAACCGGTATCGCCGCCACCGATCACAACCACGTGCTTGCCGGTTGCCATCAATTGATCTTTGACCTTGTCGCCGGCATTGACCTTGTTTTGCAATGGCAGGAATTCCATCGCGAAATGCACGCCCTTCAACTCACGACCTGGAACAGGCAGATCGCGTGGCTGTTCTGCACCACCAGCGATGATAACTGCATCGAAGTCTTTATTGATCTGCTCTGGCGAGATGGTTTCTTTCGCCCAGTTGATGATGTTCGCAGGGAAATCCTTGCCGACCAAGACGCTGGTACGGAACTTCACGCCTTCGGCTTCCATCTGTTTGACGCGCAGATCGATGTGCGATTTTTCCATCTTGAAGTCAGGGATGCCGTAACGCAGCAAGCCGCCAACGCGATCGTTTTTCTCAAACACGGTGACATCATGGCCAACGCGCGCCAATTGCTGGGCAGCGGCCATACCGGCAGGACCGGAGCCGACAACAGCAACTTTCTTGCCTGTCTTGACGCTAGGTGGTTGCGGCACAACCCAGCCGCTTTCCCAACCTTTGTCGATGATGAAGTGCTCAATCGATTTGATACCGACCGGATCTTCATTGATGCCCAAAGTACATGCGGATTCGCATGGTGCCGGGCAAATGCGACCGGTGAACTCAGGGAAGTTGTTGGTCGAATGCAGGGTATCCAGCGCTTGCTTGTATGCGCCGCTAAACACCAGATCATTCCAGTCAGGAATGATGTTATTGACCGGGCAACCGTTATTGCAGAACGGAATACCGCAATCCATGCAGCGCGTAGCTTGCACTTTTGCTTCCGCATCGCTCAAATGAACGGTGAATTCCTTGTAATGCTTGGTACGTTTTTGCGGCTCTTCGCTTGCTTCTTTCAAGCGTTGAAATTCCATAAAGCCGGTAATCTTTCCCATGTTTCTCTCGCCTTCTAAACCATTCGTTTCGGCCCGATCGCTATGCAATCGAGTCATGACATCGTTTGTTGACCGTGTTTATGCAGTCTTACACAGCGACCTTGGTTGACACTGCCTGCTCAGCCTTGGCAGCATGCATCTCAGCCAATGCGCGCTTGTATTCCGATGGGAATACCTTGACGAACTTGCTACGTGCGGTGCTCCACTCATCCAACAGCGCGCGTGCACGTGTGCTGCCGGTATACTTGAAGTGACGCTCGATCAAACCTTTGAGAATTGCTTCATCGGTTTGCGCATCAGCACCACGTACATGGCTATGCCAGGAATTGTGTTCTGCCTTGTCTTCCTGTTCGGCCGCGGTCTGCACTGCATGCAGAGAAACCATCGCCATATTGCACTTGCTAGCGAAATCGCCTTTTGGATCGTAGACGTATGCGATACCACCCGACATACCAGCAGCAAAGTTACGTCCGGTTTCGCCCAACACAACAACTGTGCCACCTGTCATGTACTCGCAACCGTGATCGCCAGTACCTTCAACCACAGCAATCGCGCCGGAGTTACGTACTGCAAAACGTTCACCAGCTACGCCGTTGAAGAAGGCCTCACCAGCAACAGCACCGTACAACAAGGTGTTACCGCTGATGATGTTCTCTACTGCACGACCGCGGAACTCGGTGTTCGGACGCACGATGATGCGACCGCCCGACAAGCCTTTACCGACGTAATCGTTACCTTCGCCGACCAGATCCAGCGTAATGCCGTGTGCCAGGAAAGCGCCGGCCGATTGACCTGCAGTACCTTGCAACTGAATGTGGATCGTGTCGTCAGGCAAACCTTCGTGACCGTATTTCTTCGCAACCATGCCGGACAGCATTGCGCCAACAGTGCGGTTGACGTTTTTGATCGGCGAAATGAACGAGACTTTTTCACCGTTCTCAATCGCCGCTTTAGCTTGTGCGATCAACTTGTTATCCAGCGCTTTTTCCAAAGCATGATCCTGACCTTCGGTGTGATAGCGTGCAACGCCTTCAGCCACCGCAGGTTGGTAGAACATACGGCTGAAATCCAGACCCTTGGCTTTCCAGTGCGAAATCGCTTTCGATTTGTCGAGCAGATCAGCACGGCCGATCAGTTCGTCGAATGTACGAATACCCAGTTGCGCCATGATTTGACGTGCTTCTTCTGCGATGAAGAAGAAATAGTTAACCACGTGCTCAGGCTTGCCGGAAAACTTGGCGCGCAAGACTGGATCTTGCGTAGCAACACCGACTGGGCAAGTATTCAGATGGCATTTGCGCATCATGATGCAGCCCTCAACGACCAGCGGTGCTGTCGAGAAGCCCATTTCATCCGCACCCAACAGCGCAGCAATGACTACGTCACGGCCGGTTTTCATCTGACCATCAGCCTGTACGCGTATACGTGTACGCAAGCCATTCAGGATCAGTGTCTGTTGCGTTTCAGCCAGACCCAATTCCCATGGTGAACCAGCATATTTGACCGATGACAATGGCGATGCACCAGTGCCGCCGTCATGACCAGCGATCACAACGTGATCCGCTTTGGCTTTGGCTACGCCGGTTGCAACTGTACCGACACCAACTTCCGCTACCAGCTTGACCGAGATTGATGCGCTTGGATTGACGTTTTTCAAATCGTGAATCAGCTGCGCCAAATCTTCGATCGAATAAATATCGTGATGCGGAGGTGGCGAGATCAAACCAACGCCAGGCACCGAGAAACGCAAACGTGCGATGTACTCGGACACTTTGTGCCCTGGCAACTGACCGCCTTCGCCAGGTTTTGCACCTTGTGCCATCTTGATCTGAATCTGTTCAGCCGAAGTCAAGTATTCGGTAGTAACACCAAAACGACCTGATGCAACTTGCTTGATCTTCGAACGCAGCGAATCGCCTGGCAACAATGGCATATCGACTTCAACCACATCGTGACCGATGACCGATGCCAAGGTCGAACCGTCCTTGATAGGAATGCCACGCAGTTCCGAGCGATAACGCTTGGTATCTTCGCCGCCTTCGCCGGTATTCGATTTACCACCAATACGGTTCATCGCAATCGCGAGCGTTGCATGCGCTTCGGTCGAGATCGAACCCAGCGACATCGCACCTGAAGCGAAACGTTTGACGATTTCTTTTGCTGGCTCGACTTCATCCAGAGAAATAGCGCTGGCTGGATCGAACTTGAATTCGAACAAGCCACGCAATGTCATGTGACGCTTCGATTGATCATTGATGATCTGTGCGTACTCTTTATATGTGCTGAAGTTGTTGGCACGGGTCGAATGCTGCAGTTTTGCAATCGCGTCCGGCGTCCACATGTGCTCCTCACCACGTACGCGGTATGCATATTCGCCACCAGCGTCGAGTGTATGCGCGAGTACTGGGTCAGCGCTGAATGCCGACTTGTGCAGACGCAAGGCTTCTTCTGCCACTTCAAATACGCCAATGCCTTCTACGTTCGACGATGTGCCTTTGAAGTACTTTTGGATCAGCGATTTGTTGAGGCCGATGGCTTCAAAAATCTGCGCGCCGCAATACGACATGTATGTCGAAATACCCATTTTCGACATAACTTTCATCAAGCCTTTACCGACGGCTTTCTGGAAGTTGGCGATGGCTTTTTCTGGCGACAGCTCACCTGGCAAACCTTTTGCCATTGCACTGACGGTATCCATCGCGAGGTATGGATGGATTGCTTCTGCACCGTAACCGGCGAGCAGAGCGAAGTGATGCGTCTCACGTGCCGAACCGGTTTCCACTACCAGACCGGTCGAGGTACGCATACCTTTGCTGACTAGGTGCAAGTGAATAGCCGAAGTTGCCAGCAAGGCTGGAATCGCGACGTGATTTTCATCGATCTTGCGATCGGAAATGATCAAGATGTTGTGGCCGGATTGAACCGCATCAACTGCCTGCGCACACAACGATGCCAGACGTGCTTCGATGCCTTCTTTGCCCCATGCGATCGGATAGCAGATGTTCAATTCATGCGATTTGAACTTGCCACCAGTGTGCGCGCCGATGTTGCGCAACTTGGCGATATCCGCGTAGTCGAGCACAGGCTGCGACACTTCCAAACGCATCGGTGGATTGATGTTGTTGGTATCGAGCAGGTTAGGCTTAGGTCCGATAAAGGAAACCAGCGACATGACCATCGCTTCGCGGATCGGATCGATAGGCGGGTTGGTCACTTGCGCAAACAACTGACGGAAGTAGTTGTACAGCGTCTTGTCTTTATTCGACATGACAGCCAACGGCGAATCGTTACCCATGGAACCGGTTGCTTCTTCTGCCGTGATTGCCATAGGCGACATCAGGAATTTCAAATCTTCCTGTGTGTAGCCGAATGCTTGCTGCAAATCGAGCAAGGCCGTGGTCGGCTTGGCTTCTGCCGCTTCCTTGTTCAATTCGTTCAGCTTGATACGTACCGACTCAATCCATTGTTTGTATGGCTTGGCGTTGGCGTAGGTATCTTTCAATTCTTTGTCATCGATGATGCGACCAGCATCCAGATCGATCAGGAACATCTTGCCTGGTTGCAGGCGCCATTTTTGAATGATTTTGGATTCTGGAATTGGCAATACGCCAGATTCCGATGCCATCACGACCAGATCGTCGTCGGTCACGATGTAACGTGCTGGACGCAAGCCATTGCGATCCAAAGTACCGCCAATGTGACGACCGTCGGTGAAGGCCATCGCAGCTGGGCCGTCCCATGGTTCCATCATCGCGGCGTGGTATTCGTAGAAAGCGCGGCGGTTGTCATCCATCGTCGTGTGGTTTTCCCACGCTTCAGGAATCATCATCATCATCGCTTGTGCGATCGGATAACCAGCCATCACCAACAGTTCGAGCGCATTGTCGAAACATGCGGTATCCGACTGACCTTCATAGATCAGCGGGAACAATTTTTTCAGGTCGTCGCCCAACACGGCCGACTTCATCACACCTTCGCGTGCGCGCATCCAGTTGAAGTTACCTTTAACGGTATTGATCTCGCCGTTATGCGCCAGCAGGCGGTACGGGTGAGCCAGCGGCCATTCAGGGAAAGTATTGGTCGAGAAACGTTGATGCACCAAGGCCAGCGCGGAGACGCAGCGCGAATCTTGCAGATCTTTATAGTATTCGCCGACTTGATCAGCCAGCAGCAGACCTTTATAAACAACTGTACGTGCCGACATCGATGGCACGAAGAATTCCTGACCGTGCAACAGATTCAAAGCTTGAATCGCGTGGCCAGAAGCTTTACGAATAACGTACAGCTTACGTTCCAGCGCATCGGTCACCATGATGTCTTGACCACGGCCAATGAAAATCTGGCGGATTACCGGCTCTTTTTCACGCACGGTTGGCGACATAGGCATTTCTTTGTCGACCAAGACATCGCGCCAGCCCAGAACGACCTGGCCTTCAGCCAGAACCGAGCGCTCGAGTTCTTGTTCGCAAGCGATGCGGGAAGCGTTTTCCTTAGGCAGGAAAACCATACCTACGCCGTATTCGCCTGCTGGCGGCAAGGTGACGCCCTGCTTCGCCATTTCTTCGCGATAGTATTGGTCCGGGATCTGAATCAAGATACCGGCACCGTCGCCCATCAGCTTGTCGGCGCCGACAGCGCCGCGATGGTCAATATTTTTGAGGATGAGCAAACCTTGCTCAACAATAGAATGGCTCTTTTTACCTTTGATGTGGGCGACAAAACCTACGCCACAAGCATCATGTTCATTAGCCGGATCGTACAAACCTTGCGCGTGCATAGCCTTCTCCACTACTTTTCAATGAGCCTGAAGGATAGTGCAGCGCAACGCTAAATTCAACATCAATAATTAGGGTCAGAGTAAATTAAAATAACCACAAATTTTAACGAGGAATTAAATAGGGACAGAGTAATGAATTTTGCACCAAATTACGCCAATTCGGCACGGAGCTAGTATATTTTGGTGCGATCCTCAGCCAGTTTGCTAGCTGGACGACCTCGCTTTGCCGGACGAACGCGCCGTGCAACCTGCTTTTCCAGTGATGACTGGAATTGCTCCGAGCCAAAAGCCCATCCTTTTAAAGTCGCTTCCGTCAGGCGGCGCACCTCATCCTCATTCACCCCATTTTCAACACGCGCCTTGTAGGCAGCCTCGCGTTCAAACGGCGTATTACCCAAAGACCAATACAAAGGATGGTCTGAAATAATCGGATCAGGACGGATTCCGATGTGATGTTGATAACTCGACCATAGATACTCGCCCGCCGTATGCACTATCCCGCCACGCACCGGATTCAACTCGATGTAGGCAGAACAAGTCATGAAATAGTGTTCAGGATCGATCACCGTCGCTTTATAACGACCTTGCCACAGCGTGCCGGTACGCGAATATTTTTGATTAAAGTACGGAACGTAAGAGCGGCCTATCCACTGCATCATTTTGCCCAAGCCGTCCGCATCGCTGGGCGTAAGCAACAGATGCAAATGCGTAGGCATTAACACATAGGCGTGAATGGCGACTTTGAATTGGCGAGAAGCGTCTTTCAGGCGACTCAGAAATGCAGTGTGATCAGCGAGATCGCGGAAAATGACAAGTCCGTCATTACCGCTCTGGATAACATGATGCGGTTGATTGGGAATAACAAGACGAGGGAGCCGAGCCATAGATCACCATGGGGAGTCAATTTAGATCATATTAAATCGACTCTGACCCCAATAGTTGTTTTTTTATGCTGACATTGCCCTGCTTAACAGGATTAGCGCATTGCACGCGTCCAGGACGGCTCCAGTTTGCTGCGATATTCGATCGCCTTGACTACCAGAGCACGCAACTCATCCAGTAAGACAACTTCCTGCGGCGCGATCTTGGCTACAGGCAAAGAATTATCCCAATCGCCGTACATGAATCCAACCGGGTGGAAATTCACCATCAAAGGCAAGATGACAAAGCTGCGCGACGCAGATAATTCATCACGCCACCAGCGTGGCAATTTATTCATGAATCCTGGTGCCTGCGCATCTTCGACAAAAATCATCTTGTCGTTCGCCAAGGCTGCGTGGAAAACGTCTGGCTGATACGCATCCTTGAATGTCAGGCGCGGCAACAACTCTTCCGAACAATCGCCGAAACACATACGCGCCACATACTTGCCTTCATCGTGATTGCGCAAGAAGGCAATGGCGCGACTCAAACCCAGGCCTTGATAAACAGTCTCCAACGCTACTGTCATGACTTGACCGGTGCTGGCTGTCGCGACCTCATCGCGCATATCGCCCACACCACGTTTGAGTATATTGATCGAATCCGCCGGCTTACCCAAAGGCAAAGATAGTTGCGCCTCTGGCTCGTCAGTCTGTTTTCCCTGCCCTGCTAATAGAGACTCGTCTTCTGCGACTTTTTGCGCAGCATCGACAGCGGAAAGAACAACCGCAGAATCGAGGCCCAGCATTTCTGCATAATTTTCTGCAATTTCAGTCAAATCGACCGTGGCAGTATCGTCATCTTCACACAGCACGCCAGCACAACGCGTGGACATAGTCGACACTGCAGCCAGCCACTCGGAATGCTCCAAAGGCTCATGCGACACACCAATATCCGCACGTGGCGGCATATCTTTCAAGCTTGCAACAAGTCCACTTGGCAAACCCCAGCGCTTACCGATTAATCGACCTATCTCATCCAATCCCAGACCAAGCACATCGTATGCAGCTTCGTTTTCTGAAATATCGTTATCCACTGCTCGCGCCTGCACTTCTAACCATTCATCAGGCAAATAGAAGGACACCATCAAGCGTCCCAGCGAATGCAGTATCGAGCAAACGACAACTTCTTCGGTGTCGCGACGCGTCGTGGAGGATGCAACTTGGCGCGCAATTTGGCCAGCCAAGACTGCCTTTTCCATTTCATTGCGGGTGTCCGATGACGTACCCAACGAAGCCGCCGACAAGCCGTCGATCAACTTCAAACCCAGTGCCAAATGGCCGATAGTTTCCGTGCCCAATACGATTACTGCTTTTGAAACCGTATTGATGCCCTGCCCAAACGCCGAATACATGGCGCTGTTCGCCAAGCGCAGCACACGTTGCGTCAGTGCCGGATCGGACAGGACCGTTTTGGTCATATTGAATTCACGATCATCTTCGCCTTGCATGGCACCGACGATCGCTGTTACGACCTTGGAGAATCCTGGTAAATCACCACGCTGCCGGACACGCGTCCACAGCAAATCCAATGTTTTCTCAGGATTAATCGATGGGCTAATTTGTTTCATCATGAATCAGTATCTTGTGTCTTGGCGGGTTAATTTTGCAGAGCCAAGGCATCTGCTTTCAGAATATCGATCAAGGCGTCCGGCAATAATGGATAGCCGGTATGGAAACCTTGAATCAGAGAACAACCCTGTGCAGATAAAAATTCCATTTGTCGCTCGTTCTCTACGCCTTCCGCCACCGTCAACAAACTCAGGTGATTGGCAAGACTGAGAACCACATTACAGATCGCTGCATCCTTGATGGAATCAGGCAAATCCTTGATAAAAGCGCGATCTATCTTGAGCGCCGCAATCGGGAATCGCTTCAAATAAACCAGCGACGAATAACCGGTACCAAAATCATCAATCGCAATACGCACGCCGCGCGATGCAATTTTCGTCAGCAAGGCTTCTGCATGCTCCGGATCCGACATCAGAATGCCTTCGGTAATTTCCAGCAACAGTTGACTACCTTCCAGGCCTGACAATTTGACCGCATCATCCATCATGCTGAGAAATTGGTCGCTGCGGAATTGGCGCGGGCTGACATTGACCGATACGTAAAGCTTCCGGCCGGCGGCTTCTTCAAATCGCTTTAATTGCACGCATGCCGATTTCAGCGCCCATGCACCAAGCAAATTAATCAAGCCATTATTTTCCGCCATCGGAATGAATTGATTCGGCGGAACCAGACCGACATCAGGACGCATCCAGCGCATCAATGCCTCAAAACCCATGATTTGGCGTGTGCGTGCATCGACGATGGGTTGATAGTGCAGCAAGAATTCGCCATTTCTGACAGCTTCAAACATCGCCGCTTCCATCGTCACATCATGCTCAACCTGATTGAAATTCAGATGGTTATAGATAATGCAGCGCGCCTTGCCGGTTTCCTTCGCGCGATACATTGCCGTATCGGCGTGCGCCAACAGCTTGACCTCCGTCTCGCCATGCGCGGGATAAATCGCGACGCCTATGGATGTACTGACATACAGTGCGTTGCCGTCGATTTCAAACGGCAACTGCATCGCGGCAATCATACGGCGCGCGACGTTTTGGATTTCCACTTCATCCACGGCACCGTGCAGCACCGCGACAAACTCATCACCACCAACGCGCGCCAAGGTATCGACATCGCGCAAGGTTTCGCGCAAACGCACCGCAGCGACACGCAACAAAGCATCACCAACCGGATGACCCAAGGCATCGTTCACCTTCTTGAAGCCATCAAGATCCAGTGCGACGACCGCAAAACCACGCTCAGTGCGACGCGACTGCGCAATCGCCATGCGCAAACGGTCCGCCAACAAAGAACGATTCGGCAAACCGGTTAATTCATCATGCGTGGCCATGTGGCGCAAACGCTCTTCGGTCGCTTGCTGACCAGAGATATCGTGACCGACAACCAGAACCTCTATTCCGTCATCGCCTTCATAAGCACTTAATTGCAACTCAAACCAACGCAACACCGCGCGCGTCGCCATTTGGACGCTGACACGTGTCACTTCAAGGGAGGCGATAGCTTGCCGCAACGAGGCTTCGATCGCGTGGCGATCGGATAAACGCACTAACTCAAACAGCTTCATGCCTAACATCGATGATCCATGACCGAACACATCGTTGGTACGCTTGCTGACGTGAAGGATCTCGCCGGCAGTGTTGAGTCGCAACACGAGCTCACCAGCAATTTCCATCAAGCTAGACAACTGGTTATCGGATGAATCGTTACGCTTTAAGGGCATGCTTAAACGGCTAGAGTATTAATCGGATCGAGGCAACCGGCTTGTGCAGCCATTCGCCAGTTATTTTTATGTCAAGAGTACATCAAGCCATGCCAGAGCAAATGATAAATCCCAAGCATGGAAATGTAAAAATATGAAAACGTAACTCTCAAATCTTAATGCACGCAAAACGAAAAGAATAGAAAAGATTGCACCATAAAAACAAAATCCCGCATTTAACGAATTTCTGAAGTTCCCACGCCTGTTTTAAGTTAAACAAAAGACAAAGAAAAAACTTCTCACCGCAGAAAAACCGTTGATTTGCGGCTCTTTTACATGCAATTAGCGAACGCATCGCACAAATAAAAGAATGCGTCATTCAATACTACGCAGTACCTGCCTGACAACACTTTCAGCCATAACCATCAAACACAAGCTCATTACTGCAGGCAGATTGATCCGGCAATCACATCAATCCTCGCTTAATACTTGAAAATTCTCCGCGAGATGATCTATCAATGCCCGAACCGATGGCAACACACCGCGTCGCGAAGGAAACACTGCATGAACAATCTCACGTCGCGGCGCCCAGCCCGGCAACAGAGGGATTAACTTACCCAAGGCCAGTTGCTCTCTAATCATCATCGTCGGCAATTGCACGATGCCTACGCCAGACAAAGCAGCATCGCTCAAAGCCATCATGTCACCGGTCACAAAGCGCGGACTGTGATGCAACGAAGCATGCGCACCATCAGGCCCGAATAAATTCCAGACATGACTTTGCTGCGGCGTGCCCAAGGCCAAACTCGGCCAATCAGCCAAATCAGCCGGAACTGCTGGAATCACACGCCCATCAAAGAGCGATGGGCTAGCAACCAGACACTGGCTACGCTCTGCCAGCACACGCATGACCAAATCACTGTCTTGAATGGGCGGCGGTCGAACCCGAATCGCAATATCAATCGCCTCGGCCACCAAATCAACACGCCGATTCGTCGCCTCCAACTGCACCGTTACATGAGGATGATGCACCATGAAGTCAGCCAGCATCGCGCTCACATGTGCGTGCAGCAAGGCAATCGGGCAAGACAGTCGCACGACGCCGCGCGGTTCGGCGCGCGTCGCTTCAATCGCGTCTTGCGCCGCCTCAGCCTCGATCAGCATCGCTTTGCAATGCTCGTAATAAGTCTGCCCAACTTCCGTCACCGAAAACTGCCGCGTCGTACGCTGAATCAAGCGCACGCCAAGTCGCTCTTCTAATAACGCAATCCGACGGCTGAGCTTGGATTTGGGAACACCCAATGCGCGTCCCGCTGGCGCAAAACCGCCGTGATCCACAACCTGGACAAAGTAATAAAGATCGTTCAAATCCTGCATCACAGCCTCATCGCTCCGCCTTATCGTTCACCCAATAGAACACTCATGGCCGATTTTACCCTCTACCCAGCCCATCGTCCCTGCTCTATCCTTAATCCTGTTACATACATTGTTATTCCCGAAAGGAAACAAGCATGAAAAAGATTATTGGTGTCTATAGCGCTCCTCGCCCACATTGGGTGGGTGATGGTTTTCCCGTACGCTCGATGTTTTCCTATCAGAGCCACGGCAAACAACTGAGCCCATTCTTGCTGCTGGATTACGCCGGCCCCGCTGAATTCAGCCCGGCATCGCGTCCTCCTGGTGTTGGCTCGCACCCGCATCGCGGCTTCGAAACCGTCACCATTGTTTATAAAGGTGAGGTTGAGCATCGCGATTCCACTGGCCAAGGCGGCGTGATTGGTCCCGGCGACGTGCAATGGATGACGGCCGGTGCCGGCATTCTGCATGAGGAATTCCATTCCGAAGCCTTCACGCGTTCCGGCGGCACACTGGAAATGGTGCAACTGTGGGTCAACCTGCCAGCCAAGGACAAGATGACCGCACCTGGTTATCAAGCCATCGTCGATCGCGACATCCCAACCGTCGCATTACCAAATGACGCCGGCTCGATACGCGTCATTGCGGGTGACTATCAAGGTAATGCCGGGCCGGCGCGCACCTTTACGCCTATGCAGGTGTGGGATATGCGCCTGAATCAAGGCAGCGTCAGTGAATTGAATCTGCCTGATGGCTGGAATTCGGCATTGATCGTGTTACGCGGTACCGTTCTGGTCAATGGTGATGCGATCGCACGTGAAGCACAAATGGTTTTGCTGGATCGTGCTGGCAGCAGTATTTCCATCGAAGCCAACAGCGATGCTGTGGTGCTATTGATCAGCGGCGAACCTATCGATGAACCTATCGTGGGGCACGGTCCGTTTGTGATGAATAGTCAGGATGAAATTATCCAGGCCATAGACGACTTCAACAGTGGACGTTTCGCGCAAATACCGCGCTAAATAACAGCCACATCAAAAAAGCCATGTCGGTTCGCCGACATGGCTTTTTTTCAGGACTCTACCTCACCAGGCTCCGGATCACCATCGATGATCTGGAATTTTCGCATTTTTTCCCATAGCACCTTGCGACTCATTTTCAAATGATTTGCTGTATCTTGCCTGCGCCAGTTATGCGCATCCAGTGCCTCAATAATGCGATTGCGATCAGCTGCATCCCATTTTTTCCGCGTACCAGCCTGATCTTCGTTGTCACATTCCACCTTCAATTCCTGCAAGGCCAAAAACACGCGATCAATCGCAGCTCTATCCCAATCCCCAAGCTGGCGATGAATAATCGTGATGCGCTCCGCAATATTGCGCAGCTCTCTGACATTGCCCCGAAAACGCGTATTTGCAACCATGCGTAACAACCAATCCGGAATCTCCGGCAACGGCGAAGAATCACGCGCACCATTTTTAAATATCTGCATCACGATGCCGCGGAAAATAGCGATCTTGTCGATCTCACCGCGTTCCTCCAAACTAGGCACACGCAATTCGATCACCGCCATGCGGTAATACAGATCAGAGCGGAACATTTCTTGTCTAACCAATTCGCGCAAATTCCGATTGGTTGCCGCTACTAATCGGAATTCAATATCAATCTCCGTCGTGGAACCTAAGCGCGTTACCTTGCTCTGCTCCAGCACACGCAATAATTTGACCTGCTGGTACAAAGGAAGATCTCCGATCTCATCCAGAAAAAGCGTACCGTTATCAGCCTGTTCGAAATAACCTTTATGCGCCAACATCGCGCCAGTAAATGCGCCCTTCGCATGACCAAAGAAATGCGACTCAAACAAGCCGTCAGGAATCGCACCGCAGTTGACTGCAACAAAGGGACCATTTCCATAGCGACTGTGATTCTCATGCAGCAGTCGCGCGATACGTTCTTTACCCACGCCGGTTTCACCCGCGATCAACACATTGGAATCGCAATCAGCAAAGGCCGTCGTCTCCTTCAACAAAGTGCGCATGATCTCTGATTCGGCAATCAGCGGATCACGTTCCTGCGCCGCCTTCGTATTACTATGCAATTCACCTGCCAAACCAAATACCAAACGACGCAATTCAGCGCACGTAAAATCCAGCATCAAAATATGCGAATACTCCGGCGGATAAACGCGTGAATCATAAGCTCGCGGCGCTTCAGCCACCCAGATCACCGGCATGCCATGCGCCTTTTGCCAATCATCTGCATTGAAGCGTCCGCCATCAATCATCGTGACGGAGATAATCGCAATGGATGGAGACACCTTCGCCTGATCCTGTACCAGATCCATGCTGTCTGCCCGAATGACATCCACCTCGGAGCTAATCAGGCAACGAACGATGCGGTCGAAAATATCGGATTTACCTTCCCACACATAAATGTCGATATTTTCTTGAGGCGATTTGTTTTTTAGCATTCTCTTTGTGCAAAGCTTTCGTCAGTCGTTTTTCAAAACACGCACGCTTGGTATTTTTTGATAAGCATCCACCCTTGCCTGTCGATGAGATAACAGGTTACGAATCTCCACCAGTCTTGCGTAAATATTGAACGCAAGGATCAACATCTCGCACAGCAAGCGCCAGATCAGTAACGACAACACAGTCGCGCCTATCGCCAGTAGCACACCAGAGATACCCTTATCAGGCATTTCAAAGGTCGCGAAAAAGCCGCCTATGCCGGCACTCAAAATAAGGATCACCCCGCCCCAATAAATCACTTTGATCAAGAAAGGCGCAATCAAATGATCGAAGCCGAGATAGCCAAACCATTTACTAAAAGATGTTTTATTTTTCATGGGAAGATATCGAGAATCGTTATAGGACATTTTTAATAAACCAATCTGACGTTAGAGCCGCCACCGCAATTTAAATCAATTAAAGTGACGTCAACTTGCCCAAGCTCAATACCGAGAAGAGCCTGGAGTTGATTAGAGATAGCTGTACCTAAAGCATCGAGTACAGGTTTTAAAAGATCCGTCACTAAACCCAGTACTGTTAACAATACTTTGGTAAGGGATCCCTGATTTCCGGAAAGTTGCGTGGCAAGACAGTCTTGCTTGCTACCCAAAAGACATACCACTGTAAGCAAGATATTATTTATTGCATTGGTCAAACCCGTCACAAGACTCCCTACTGTATTCAGCAAACCCGTAAGCACGCCACCAAGCACATCTACAAGACTGGCATTTGCATTCACGCTATTAACAAAATTCTTAAGAAGAGCAAGAGCATCTTTCACCGTGGAGGTTGCGGTATCAAGCACATTATTAGTTGAGTTCAACAAACTCGAAGCCAGATTTGTTGCCGACACATCGCCATTGATCTGTCCTTGTCTATCCAATATTGTGCCTAATAGCTTCGCGATTAAGGCATCCATCAAATTTTTTATAGTTGCATCGAGTTGGAGATTATTTTTTCCTAGTGAGATTGTTTGCCCTTTAACAAAATCATCTTCTGCCGTATTCGGCAAAGCATTTACAAATAGACTAGTTTTAATCTCTTTTCCAAGAAGCGTAATAAGTGGGTAATCTTGCAAATTATCGCTACAAGTCGATGACTTTGAAAAAGCATTGCCAGCATTAAGATTACCCACGCATAGCTTAAGAATTGGGGCATCAATTTTAATTGTTGCGACATCTTTACCATCTCTCTTTTTCGTACACATATCTGTAATAGTCCCGACACCATTTACTACATCAATTGCTAGTGGAATATCAGCGGTAAGCAAGCTCGCATTTAAAAGATTGCTTTTTGCCTGAACAAATATTCTGACCTGAGATGTCACAGCGGTTGTTCCTTTCCCACCAATACCAATTGATGGGGGCTCCACGATGCCAATTTTGCTATCGACAGTTAGAATGCGACCTGGAACAGTCACAGAAATATCCGCAGAAACCGGAGGGTGCGCACTATTGGCAATAACGATAGCCGTACTCAACAGTTCTGCTGATTTGATATTCGCCTCCAGGACAGATTTTCCATTGGCGATATCCAATATCGTCAGCAATCCTTTCCCACCACCATCCGTCACCAATTTAACTGGACCAGACTGTATTCCTAATGCATTAATAAGATCGCTTTGCCCCCCGATGCTACTGACCTCCCCTAACAGGGTATTCAGTGGGCAAATACCACTAGGGCATTTTGGACTACCTATTGCAATGAGATTTTTGATCGTTGCCACATCTACCGTAAGTGGTATCTCGAAGCCCAAATTCTTCAGCAATCCTCCTGGCGTCACTTTGGCATTTGCCAACCCGTCGTATGAGAGCAAAGAAGTTCCCTTTATGTCGACACCCAGATCCGTCAACAACTTGGGAACTGTGCCATCTTTAATTCGCAGCAATCTGGACTCAACCGAAAACACCGCAATTGGTGAGTCTGCAGTAGCAATCGCAGCCGCCGATACCTCTCTGCTGGCCCATACGCCAAAAAAACTATTGAATGTGGCGCTAACCCAGACACTAACTGCTGTAGGCGCTGGTGAGCCGCTCGGAGTAACACCACCGGAATAAGCTGTATAGTGCGTCGCAGCAGCAGGATCCCATCGTCCACAAGAAACAAGTAACGTCGTTTCCGTATATTTCTGCACCGTTTGCGCATCTGCATTCTTTCTCACCACATCAAATGCTGAGCTACAGTTATCATTCGTCAAGGCAGATGACCTTATCAGTTGTTGTGCACCCGCTAGCGCTGATAAATCTGCGACCTTTTGCAGTTCACGTTTTTGAAAAAACAAATAGCCAATATCAATGGATGCCAATGAAATCACCATGATCGAAATGCCGATTGCCGCGATGACAGCAATCGATCCACCCTGGCGCAATCTCACCCACATACGATGTGGTACATGAAGATTGACGATGCCTGAAGGCAGCATGGTTTTCATATTTTAGTAATCACGCTATTGTTATTGACTGTCGCTTTTTCTGATCGCGCGATCAAATACTTCAGGTATTTTGTACTTGAAACTATCCTTGTAACGCTCCCAACTAAGCACACTGGTTGCTCCCAACATAGGTAACGCTCGTCCAGCCATGCTGCCATCCACCTGCATAGCCAGCAAAGCCGAAGTCACATCGCCAATCTGACGTGTCGCCGGTCTGGCTTGCACTACGGATGCTTCAGACTCACTCTCAAGCGTTTGCGCATCACAAATTGGACTAAGGGAAAACAATAAGGCGACGCATCCGCAGAGTGGCAATAAATATGCACGCAAAGATAATTTGGCGTGTGTATATGACATGAGTTCCGACATAAATCCTCCTTGGTATCCGAGTGAAATCCGCAGTTCTACCGATCAGCTACTCTCTGCGATTACGCGGTGTTACATCTGGCTGCAATAATTGAAATTGCAGTTGTAATTGCATGCCATTGCCACTCGCAATCGCTGGCAACGTGCGATTCTGAATGTCAGCAGCATCTTCTTTTTTCGTCGCAAGTCTATTGCGCGCAGTAATGGCATCTCTCCGCTTATAAATGGCACTTCTGACATCGAGCGGAATGTTTGCGTCTTTCATCAAAGATTCCGCTTTTTTTTCCTCATCCGATAACAATAAAAATAAAGCTAAATTACTAATAACCTTGCGATTTTCCGGCGCCAATTCAACCGCCTGCATCAGCGGCAAACGTGCCGAAGATTTATCCCCCTCGTACAGCAAGGCATAACTTAAATCGTTTAAGACCATTGCATTGGTTGGATCGAGCCGATTGGACTCCCGAAAATATGCGATGGCATTGCTGCCGTCGCCATGCTGCGCCGCCAATAAACCAAGTCCATGCCAAGCCGCAGCAGATTCTGTTGTTGTTAACAGTTGTCGATATTGTTTTTCTGCGGGTTCATCTTGCCCTGTTGCGCGTAAAGCATCGGCATACAAGCGTTGTACTTCCGGTGACGAGCCGTAGCTCTTTTGATATGCATCAATGTGCGCGATCGAGGCAAAATACAAAGAACGATCTTGCATCTTCTTGATCATTTCCAGATAAACCTGTTTGTTATCCAAAGCAGGTTTATCCAACTCTGCCTGCTGACGTTGCATGGCAGCTTCATTTCGCGCAACGTAATCATTGTTTGAATTTAAGCTGGAGCAACCACTGCAGAATATCGCGAGCACTAATGCTCCAATGGCGCTAGTTTGAAGGCGTGATGTCATGATCAAGTCCCCATCTTTGAAAGCGCACGGATAGCCGCCAAAAATCCGGCTCCACCCGTAATAATCAACAATGCGGGCAACAGTGCCAAGACCATAACACCGGTCATTTTCACTGTCAGTTTTCCAACTTTTTCCTTCATATCCAGCTTGCGCTGTTCTCGTATACGGTCACTGAACTGTTCTAATGGTTGTTGCACAGCTCCACCATAACGATCAACCTGCACAATCAGGCGCCCGATAGCCCCCATATCTTCGTTATTAAAAATAGTGGAAAAACGACGCAATGATTGTTCACGCGTACGCCCGTTCAAATACTGCTGCGCGGCGATCTGTAATTCTTTACTCAAGATCGGCAAGGCACGAGAAAATTCATTCTCCACCACGTTCAAACTCTGATCGATAGATAGACCGACGCCTTGCAGCAAGCGTAAAAGGTCAATCAAAAGTGGTAATTCTTCCGCTGCTTTGCGTCGGCGCTCTTTAGCCTTCATCTGCATAATCCATTTCGGCCCCATATAACCGATGGCAAAACCGACAAAGCCCATGATCAGCAATATCAATGGCGATCGATCCGACGTCATTCCCCACGCCAAAATAGGAAGACCAGCACCGAGTAACACACGCGTGGCAAAAAATATGGTTTTTCCACGACTATCATTAACCCCGCACTGATCTAGCAAGACCCTGTCCTCTTCAGCGACCAGTTGCTTTCCCAATGGGGTATCGACCCAGTGCGCCATATATGCCAGAAATCTATCCAGCCAACGACGCAATAATGGCCCTTCTGGCAATTTTTCTTCCTCTTGAGAATCCTGCTTATCAATACGGCGATTTAATATTTTTTCGCTGCGCATAAATTGCCATGCCTGACGCAGTAAACCACTACCAAGTACCAAAGCTGCAGCAGCTAATAGCAACAGGGATAAGATACTCAGGATATGCGGGGTCATATTGTCCTCACACCGATTTAGCCAAACGATACAACCAATAAGCGCCGATAATTTCCAATACCCCGGCGAAGATCAGCAAATTTTTCCCAATAGGATCGTCCAGCATCGTGACGAACATTTTGTTATTGAAAACAATCATGAATACGCCCATACCAATTGGCAGTAAGCCTAAAACCCACGCGGACAATCTAATTTCTGCGGACAAGGCCACAAGTTCATTCTGTGAATATTCTCGATCACGCATGAAAGCAGCCATGCGTTCCAGCACCATATCTGCTCGTCCGCCAAACCGCAGAGCAACGCCTATTACTGCCGCAATCAATTCCAGTTCAATCACATGAAATAAGCGTGCTTGTTGCATCAACGCATGCTCAAGATCCATCCCTGCCTGCACCAGACGGTTGGCACGATCAAGAAGATCTCGCAAAGGCGCCTCGGTGGACAACACTGCAGCTTGAAATGCCGATTCCAAACTATTACCAACGATAGTTAGTCGAACCATCGTGTCC
This sequence comes from Pseudomonadota bacterium, assembly GCA_040390795.1. Classification (GTDB taxonomy): domain Bacteria; phylum Pseudomonadota; class Gammaproteobacteria; order Burkholderiales; family Burkholderiaceae_D; genus Oxalicibacterium. The sequence goes on from JAZJXV010000007.1 coordinate 48,983, forward strand.
AAAAAAGATGGCAACTGTCGCACTATTTTTTGATGACGTCTTATGGCCTTTAGCCATAAGCGAAAATATACCAAGGTCACATATAAAAATATCGTGCCAACAACAGACAAGACGCCTCCGAATATTGCCGCCAGCAGTGTTAACACGATGCCAGGGAACAACAGGGAAGCATAAAAAATGGGGGTAGGCGTTATTCCAGCACGCAACAAGAAGCGACGTAATATATTCGACTCGATACGCGGCTGTAGCACCGCATTTTGCTCAACATCATCTGTCGAAGTCTGCTGCGATGCCATGCTACGAATTTGCTGATCAACAAATGCCGACGTAGCATCTTGGCGCTGATGAAGTTGCGCGTTTTGCCACAGGAGAATACCAAATGCGAGCAATAAGATCGCACCAGCCGTCAACCATAATGTCAGCGCTGTCATCAGTTTCTCTTTTGAGGATTACCGCCATTCGGAGACATCTGCCTTTTTTTCAACTTTGGCGAATGCGGTTGAATACCGAGCGAGACCCAACGATCTTTTTCCTCACCATCAGGGCCACTGAAACTTTCGTGGCGATAGAGTTCTTGCGTTGTAATGATGTTGTCGCCAACACCAGTAATTTCAGTGATCGATACGATGCGTCGGCGACCATTGGACAGCCGTCCGATCTGAACAATGAAATCCAGCGCACCAGCAATCTGGCGGCGCAGACTAGACTCACTTCCCTGGAAGCCTGCAAAACCAGCCAGCATTTCGATACGATGCAAACATTCGCGCGGCGTATTGGCATGAATAGTCGCCATTGAGCCATCATGACCAGTATTCATCGCTTGCAACATTTCCAGCACTTCCGCACCACGCACTTCGCCGACGATGATGCGATCTGGGCGCATACGCAAACTGTTACGGATCAAATCACGAATTGTGACGACGCCAGTTCCTTCAAAACTACCGACGCGCGACTCAAGGCGCACGACATGTGGATGATTCAATGACAGCTCTGCCGTATCTTCGACAGTAACCACGCGCTCATTTTCTGGAAGAAAGAAAGCTAATGCATTGAGTAAGGAGGTTTTTCCGGAACTAGTGCCGCCTGAAATCAAGATGTTGCAACGTGCTTTTACTGCACTTTCAAGCAAAGCAAATAACTCGTCATTAAGTGTCCCCAATTGCTGCAGATCACTAGGCTTAAGCGGGTCTTTACGGAATTTCCTGATCGATACCATAGGCCCATCGACCGCAAGCGGTTCGATCACAACATTCAAACGTCCACCATCTGGCAAGCGCGCATCAACCATCGGATTTGACTCATCCAATCGGCGCCCGAGCGGTGCAAGTATGCGTCGCACTATACGCAACAAATGATTGTTGTCAGTAAAGCGTAAAGTTTCACGTTGCAACACACCATGACGTGAAACAAAGACATCGTTGTAACCGTTGATCAGAATATCTTCCACATCGCCATCAGCCAGCAAATCTTCTAACGGCCCCAGTCCTGCCAGCTCTTTGGTCAATGCATCGGCAATCAGACGCACTTCATTTTCATTTAGAGGAATACGACGCAAGCGTACAAAACCATCAACATCAAGATTGACGAACTGCTGTATTGCCGACCGAGACCAGCGACCAAATTCAGCACCCAACTCCTCAATACGCGTCAACAGATTGTCGTATGCCGCAGTTTTGATGTCTTGAAATCTTTGTGTATTCACAAAGATTTCATCTTCTTTTGTAAGTACTATTTGATCGTTCATCTCGCCTGCCTTTATCTCGGCTCTTGCCGTCGTTTATCGTTATGGCTTGAGAAAACTTGGGACCCAGCTCGATAGCTTGCTGGCATGCTTGTCCGAATGCGGATTTAATAATTTTTCTGCTAAATCGTGAACCGCTCGCACGTATGGATCGTGCTTGGCGATTTCATGTAACAACTTTCCCTGATTGGCACTACTCATCAAGCGCAATGTACATTCCGGCATGACTGCTGCCAGCGGCAAACTAAAACGTTCGGCAATCTGTTGTGCACTCATACCGTATCGAATGTCATAACGATTGACGATTAACTGCAAGCGACTGGCATCACCTCCATGCTTCTCACACTCTTTCAACATCGTTGAAAGAGAAACCAGCGAGCCTGGGCTTTGATCAGTCACCAGCAATGTCTGGTCTGAAGCATTGACCATGCTTTCCACAAACGCCATATCTGAGAAACCGCCCAAATCCATAATCAATACATCGAAGTAAAGGCGCAGCTGTGACAACAAAGAGCGCACATCTGTACTGGATATATCTGCGATCTCTGTCAATGAGCGTGGCAAAGAAATCACTTTGATGCCGCTATGACTCGTCGCTAAAGCAGTTTGTATCAAGGTCCTGTCTAGACGATGCCGATTACGCACCGTATCGCTGAAATTGAAATTTCCTGTTACGTTGAGATAAAGCTGCCCATCGCAAGCAGGCAAACCAAGATCGAGCAGCCCTATTTGATAATCTTTGTGCTGAACTGATTTTTCTTGTTGCAGGATATCGGCCAGATGAACAGCCAATGTCGTTGTGCCTACGCCAGCGCGCGCGCCAAGCAAGGTAATCAGTGCTCCTTCTACCGATATGGCAGGGCTGGATACCGCAGAAACTAATTTGTAGATAACGTCGTGCGCCTCATCCACTGGCGCCGTCATATCGATGAAATGATGAACTCAAGCGCGTAGGGCCGCAACGGCTCCTTCTGGATAATCCATGGTGCCGACAGCAACCACTGGCACTTCCGGTAGCTTGCTCTTCATCATCTGCGCCAACGCAATCATGTCTGCAGTACAGTTGGCCGTGCTGTCACCACAATTGCCGGAAAAATCGAGCAATATCAGTCTGGGTCTACACTCCGCAACACGTGAAGTAAGGAGCGCGGTAGCAGCCAGCTCCTGCTGTATCACATGCCACTCGCTTAGCGCATGAGCGAGCCAACGCAGGTGCGCCCCATTAGATGAGCAAAAGACGAATCGATTGCTGTCATTGGGGGCAATTTCGCGTTGCCGACCTTTTTCCATGAGCTGTTCCAACGGTTTCTTCTCCACTTTATTTATTTGGAAAATCCAGGCAGATCGTCGCGTCCTGCGACACCCATGATGTAGCTACCCCATGCATTCCCCGGCGTATCACGTCTTTCCTTATCACTACCCGGCAAGGCTAGCTCCACACCTTTTGCTATCGGCTTTACCAAATGTGGGGTCACGATGATGACCAATTCTTTTTCATCTTGGCTGTATTTCATGCTGCGAAAGAATGGCCCGAGAATAGGTAGGTCACCTAAAAAAGGAATTTTGTCGATGCTAGATTTAGTAGTGCGCGATACCAGCCCACCAATGACAAAACTTTCTCCATCGCCTAATTCCAGCGTGGTTTCTGTACGTCGAGTGGAAATCGCCGGGATCGTCAAACCAGCGGCAACAATCGCGTTTGCATAATCGAGATCACTGGCCTCTGGTGCCACTTTGAGTGCGATACGATTGGCTGCCAAAACGGTAGGTGTCACCGTTAAGCCGATACCGAAAGGTTTGAAAACAATAGTCGTAGTTCCTAGCCCACCCGCTTGAGGAACAGGCAATTCACCACCGGCAAGAAAGCTGGCACTTTGCCCTGACAAAGCAATTAATGATGGCTGTGCCAAGACGCGCGCCAATCCATTCTGCTCTATCAGTTTTACACGAGCATTGACACTACCACTACCAGCGCCAAGCAAATTGAAAGCTTGTGATATCGGCGTTTGCGATTGTGCCGATAAAATACTGGAAAAATTATTCAAACCAAAACTGAACGTTGCTCCTCTGCTTTGATTGAACAAGAAATCGAAACCGGCTTCTTTGAGAATATTTCTACTGAACTCAACTATCTTCACATCAATCTGCACCACACCACCAGCTGCAACAGTAGAGGAGTCCAGTATTTTTTCCTTGCCCACTGCTTGCTCCGCCAATGCCGTAGTATTGGCGTGTGAAAGTAACGATGGTGCCTGACCACGAATACTTGCGCTGTCATTATTTATCTGCAGATCAGCACCTTCTTCTTGTAACTGACCCTGCAGCTGACTTTGTACTTTTACTTGCCATACTTTGATCGCACCGTTACGTGGCCATGCGGTTACAACGGTATTGCCTGGTTTTTTACCAACCAGCATTACGCTACCTGCGCGCTTACTAGAACCTTTCAATATTAAGACATCTGCCACTTCTGGATCAGCGACTGCGATCCGTTCCAAATCGACAGGAGTCTTAAGAGCACGTTGTTCCCGAACACTCAAAGTTAGAGAAGCCTCATCTGCTACCGCAGGCATCGCAAATGACAATCCGACAATCATCACTATGGCATTGAGTATTTTCATTTTTCAGGCACCCTGTTCAGATAATCGATAAGAGACTGTCAAAGTTCAGAAGCTGACATTTTCCCGCTGCGATCCTTTGATGACTTCCAACGTATTCGACGATCTGGATACTGTTTTGCCAGTTGCTATGGATGGGCGAGTCGTACTACCACCGCCAGCCCAACTAGAGAGGTCAACACCAGAATAAGCCTGGTTGTCGCCTGTTTTTAATGCCACTTTTTCTTCAGGTGACAGCCCCGCTTTTTCCTTCAATACATTCTTAGGCTCAGGGAAAAGTGCAATGTCAGCCACACCGACATCTCCGGGGTGACGCAATACCAGCGCCAGTTTTCCATTTTGTGCCGCGAGTAAAAGCTGATTGACTTGATCGATAGGAGTTGCCAGAACCGCCGTACGCGCCTGTGATGACTGTGCAGTTTGACTGTTGGCAACCGGATTACCACTTGGTTGCGCCTCACCCAAAGTAGATGAACCGTAAGCCAGTACACGCCTACGCGATGCTAACAATCGAGATTGACCAATCTCGACATCGTTACCTTTTTTTAGGGTAAAGAAGACATCAACATAATCACCCGCTTCTATCCGATTGCCGACACCGACCACCTCGTCCACAGGGATTGCCACTGCTCGCTCTCCATCTGCCAGCTTTAAAGCTAGCCCTCGCACCAATTGATCCTCCGTGACCAAGGTATCAATTGCGATGTCTAACGCTGGTATTTTCCCGATGACATCTGCCGCATCAGCATAGGTTCCATTTGCTGTCATTGGTAACGCAACCATTTTCACGCTGTCTGCAGTGATCGCTTTGCCTTTTTCCATTTTTTTAGCCGCAGCTACAACGGAATATGTCGCCGCCTTTTCCTGTGCACTATTAGCCATTTCAATGACTGGAGCAGGAGCAGTTTGATGTCCCATCCACCAAGCGAGCGCGGCCAGGCACACAGCCAGCAATACCAGAATCACAGCAATGATTTTTGTCAGTTTATTCATGGCGTCATCATTTTTCTAAAGTAGTGATACATGGTCAGTCAATTTGGATAATTGCCGTGCTCTTCAAGCTATCCGGCACCACCACGTTCATCAACGAGCCGAGCAACAATGGCACTAGCGGATATTGCTGATAGGGATATTCGACAGTAACGCGATAGCAGCGAACGCCAGCGTTAGCCGCACTGTTATATGGGCATGTCGCAAGTGCACTGGTAAACGTGAGATGTGGACTCAACCAATAAGCAGCACTGCTAGTACCTGTAGCAGCATTTTTCGCATTGGTATCTCGATCTGCATCACTGGACGTGAAACGTAAAGCAGCTCGTGCACCTTCGGCCGCCGCCAAGGTAATCGACTGTTGCGCCACAAAAATTAAACCGTAAGTAATGATTCCGTAAAAAATCATGAAGAAAATTGGGAACACAAAAGCAAACTCAATCGCCGCAGCTCCCTGCTGCTTTTTAAATGCATTTTTCCCAATATTTTTGGGTGGAAAAGATGGCAATAACAACATCACCCAATCAACTATCTTCAATCTTGCGAGCAAAGAAGAAGCCGTTTTGGCATGGCATTGAATTAGATTTTTCATTGCCCCTCCCATGTAGTTATCAAAGAAAAAATAACTGCGATAGCCAGATATGCTGCATACGGGATACCTTGCCGTCCTTGTCTCGCATTCAATACACGTTGATACACCTCACTATTTGCCATTTGCTGCATCAAGCGATGCAAGCCTAATGGCATCACTGCTACCAATGTCTCTGAAAAATAAAATACGATTGCATGCACACCTGCCAACAAACTGCCCAGCAACCATGCACCGATCAATCCCTTCAATCCCAACAACGCTCCCAATACAATCAAAAATTTAACATCCCCCGCCCCCATCACACGCCATATATATAGAGGAAGAAATATAAGCAATCCGACCACCCCACCGATGAGTGACTGCGACACGTCAACTCCAGTAATGCCATGTCCTGTTACAAAAAAATAGCCAGCATGTGCCAATAGCGCCAACAACAACACACCATTCGGCACACGCCGAAACAAGATGTCATAGCCGACGATCGCAGCACACATAAAAATTAATAGCGCTATCATCGGGAATTTTTAATTCATCTCAAAAATTTGCATAAACTCCTGTTTTTTCAGATTTACTCTTATCTTCAAGAAAAATTTGGTAAGACTTCTTTAAACAAAAACTGCTTTAAGTTTGGTCGAAATCGTAGTAAAAGCACCTGCAATGTCGCCACCAAGGACACCCGCCGCAGTAATGATTGCAAGCGAAATCAAACCTACAATCAGACCGTATTCAATCGCTGTGGCACCTTCTTCATCTTTCATAAAACGGATAATTTGGCTTTTCATTTTGCACTCCTATTTCTCTATGCATAGAATTTTTCACGTTTCAGGCGACGCTAAATAATCAGCAGAAAATGAGTGACTGCGACACCTTTAATCCAGTAATTTATTATCCTATTACGAGTAAATAACTGGCATGTACCAATAGCACCAACAAGACGCCATTCGGCACACGCCAAAAAAACTAGAAAAATATCTTTAAGTTATAGCCGCTTTAAGTTTGGTCGAAATCTTAGTAAAGGCACCAGCAATGTCGCCACCAAGGACTCCCGCCGCAGTAATGATTGCAAGTGAAATCAAACCTACAATCAGGCCGTATTCAATCGCTGTTGCACCTTCTTCGTCTTTCATAAAACGAATAATCTGAATCACACCGAGTTTTGAGGAGGCTCTAATTCTTGAGAGAATAGAGCCATG
>JAZJXV010000008.1:0-92243 GCA_040390795.1 Pseudomonadota bacterium
TTCATGGCTCCATTCTCTCAGATAAAGAAGCCTCCACAATTTCCGGGGCGGTTCACCCACCCGTAAATGCCTTAGCTGTACTCGTTATATCTCAGCACCACCTTCAATTTTAAAATTCAGCGTAAAAACGAGCTTGTATCAGCAAGCCCGTTTAAACATTTAAGCTGAAAAACCGCCGTCTATCGTCAAGTTCGCACCTGTTATATAAGCCGCTTCCGGCCCCGCTAGATAAGCGACAAAACTAGCAATTTCTTCATCCTTGCCGTAACGGCTGATTGCCATCATGCCTTTCAAGGTTTCTGCGAAATCACCGCTATCAGGATTCATTTCTGTATCGACTGGTCCAGGTTGTACGTTGTTGACCGTAATGCCGCGCGGCCCCAGATCACGTGCCAAACCTTTAGTTAAACCGACTATCGCCGATTTACTCATCGCATATACCGCACCACCAACAAACGGCATACGCTCGGCATTGGTGCTGCCGATAGTAATGATGCGACCACCCTCACCCATGTGACGCGCAGCCTCTTGTGTCGCAACAAAAACGCTGCGCACATTCACCGCAACTGTGCGATCGAAATCTTCCAACTTGAAGTCTTCCAACGGTGCCATCGCCAACACACCCGCATTATTGACAAGGATGTCGATGCCACCCAAGGTTGTGGCAGCAGTCTGAATTGCTTTCTTCACAGCATTGGCATCAGCACTATCCGCATGAATGGCCAATGCACTGCCGCCAGCTGCCTCTATCGATTTGACGACTTCCTTCGCCTTATCGGCAGAATTGGCATACGTCAGTGCAACCACAGCACCTTCACGTGCCAGACGTTTGGCGATGGCAGCGCCGATACCGCGAGAGCCACCTTGAATGAAAGCAACTTTGCCAGCCAAGTTTTTTAATGTTGTGTTCGACATGATGATTTCTCCGTAAGTTTGTTGAAGTAGCGAAGCCACGGAAATCAGTATCGAACAAGGATTATGTTGTGACTAGATAGCAATCACTATAATCTATTGAAACCAATGGTTTAAGGTGAGCGTATGGAAACGATGAGCAGCATTGAGTGTTTTGTCCGTAGCGCAGAAGCTGGAAGCTTCTCCGAAGCCGCACGGCGCTTAGGTTTAACCTCTGCAGCTGTGGGTAAAAATGTCGCACGACTCGAGTCCAATCTAGGCGTTCGCCTATTCCAGCGCAGCACGCGCAGTCTCACTTTAACGGAAGCCGGTGAACGCTTTTTAGCCGAAGTCAGCGATGGCCTCGCCGTGATCCAATCCGCCGTCGCCAATCTAGCCAGCGCCGATGGCCAACCGGCCGGCACTTTAAAAATCAGTATGGGAACCGGATTCGGTCGCACTTACATTGTGCCGATGCTGGGAGAGTTCCTCGCACGTTATCCAGCAATCACGCCTGACTGGCATTTCGACAACCGTCGCGTAGACATGATTGCAGAAGGCTATGATGCAGCGATTGGTGGTGGTTTCGAACTACCGCCCGGTGTTGTGGCGCGCACTTTAGGGCCAGGCCACAGCGTGCTGGTTGCCACACCTGATTATTTTTCCGATAAAGCGCCGCTGACTTCACCTGCCGAATTAGCTTTATACGACGGCATCTTCATCCGTTCGCCGCAAACTGGGCGCATCCGCCCGTGGTCGCTGCGTAATCGCGCCAACGAGCAAGCTCCCATTTCTCTGCGTGTACGCATGACCATGAGCGATCCGGATGCGGCGTGCGAAGCAGCACAAGCCGGTTTGGGCATAGCCTTGATTTCCATGCCGAATGCGCTCGCCTATCTGGAAAGCGGAAAACTGATACGCGTCTTGCCCGATTGGTATGTCGATATCGGCACGCTCTCGCTATACTTCCCGGCACAGAAATTACTACCGGCGAAAACACGCGCCTTTGTCGACTTTGTTCTAGAGCGCTTCCGTGCCCAAAAACTAGCCCAACGTTTTTCCGCTTTTTAGCATGACATCCATCACCAAACGTCCTAGCTGCATCCGTTGTCTACGTCCGCAAAGCACTTGCATTTGCCAATGGATCACGCCGGTAGAACATGAGGTGGAAGTGCTTTTCCTGCAGCATCCTCTGGAAGTCAACAACGCCAAAGGTAGCGCACGCCTGTTGCATCTGAGTTTGCCGCATAGTCGCTTGATCGTTGGAGAAAACTTTGATGCAGAAGAATTGCATGCATGGCTATACGGAGCTTTTCCAGGTATCGATTCTGCTGCTCCGACCAACAAGCAGATCCGCCCTATTCTTCTATATCCCGACACGCCAGAAGATAAAAACATCACGGCTGCACCGCCATTCGAGTATGCAAAACAAGACGAAGCCGTTCAATATCGCCTAGTCGTATTGGATGGCACATGGCGTAAAAGCCGCAAGATGCTCTATCTGAATCCATTGCTACAGCAACTGCCACGCCTGCCTTTGGCCAATCTACCTGCATCGCACTACACGATACGCAAAGCGCACAAGCCGGATCAACTCTCTTCCTTTGAAGCAAGTTGTTATGCTTTGATGCAGTTGGAAAAAAATGCGGAAAGATATCTGCCTCTACTCGCGGCATTCGATGGATTCGTTGCGCAACAACAGACCTATAGCGGCACGCCAGACAAGTTAAAGCAGTAGCCGACGCTACTTCGTATTCCTGCCTATAATCACGTCACATTCACCCAAGGAAGTCACATGACCATTTCTCTTTACGCCGCCTCTGTTCCTGTTTTCAAGCAAATGCTCAATAGCGTCAGCGATATCCTCAAGAAAACTGAAGAATATGCAACAGCGAAAAGCATTTCTCCTGATGCTTATCTGCAAGCACGTTTGTTCCCGGACATGTTCCCTTTGATTCGCCAGGTACAAGTTGCCTGCGATTTTTCACGTGGCATCTCTTCACGTTTGGCTGGCGTAGAAGTACCTAAATTCGATGATAGTGAAAAAAGCTTTGCCGACTTGCAAGTGCTGATCACGAAGACATTGGCAGTTCTCGATGCTCTGACACCAGCGCAGATCGATGGCCAGGAAGAGCGCGAAATCGTGCTCCGCCCAGGCACACCGAAAGAGAAAAAATTCAACGGTCAGGCTTATCTGCTGACTTTCGGCTTGCCGCAGTTCTTCTTCCACATCACGACAACGTATGCCATTTTGCGCCACAACGGCATCGAGATCGGCAAGCGCGACTACATGGGCGCGTATTGATTCGTACGGTAATCGGCGACATGGACAAGCTTTGATGAAGTTCTTGTCAACATTCTGATTAGTCGCCATAAAAAAAGAGCAAACATTCGTGTTTGCTCTTTTTTTTGCCCGCAATGAATATTTCAAATATTTGTATTCCGATTTAGCCTTGCCAGCGTTTAGATAAAAGAATGGGTAAAACAGCCTTTCATTTTTCATAAGCCGCATATAATGAATTGGCGTAACCATCCGATTATCTCTCTGCGAGGTATTGATATGAGCGACAGAAAAATGTTTGCCGACATGGATATGGAAACGCGGCGCTTTTACTCAAAAATCGTGAATACCGCGATATTCAATATCTACGCTGTCGACAACAAACTATTCAGCGCGATTTTCTGCGAATCCGATGACCCTTTGATCATGGAAAAATGGCTAGCGGCTGAGCCTCTGATCATGGAAGCGATTCAGCGTAGAAGCGATGCTGATGCCGGCGACGATTGCACGTGGACTGATTTTTGATCGGTTCTACGTAATATCAGTTAAAGGTTTTGCGGCAGAAACTTGGCGCGACGGCTTATCGTTTTCTCTGACACTTTGAATACGCCATCACCGGTGTAATGCACCGTCGCCGGATACTTGGGTGCGACGGCCACATGCGCCTTCACTACTTCAAAGATAAAGAAGTTATATTTTCCTATCAAGCTCTTATCGAAGAGCTTGCATTCGATATTGGCAAAGCATTCCTGTATTAACGGTGCTTTAACCTTCTTTGCTTCCGCCTGCGTCAGTTTGAATTTTGCAAACTTGTCGATCTCTGCACCTGAGCAATTACCAATACCCACAATTTCATCGATCAGCTCCACCGTCGGAATATTGATCACACATTCCCCGCTCTTGCGTATCAATTCAAAGCTGTGATTGCCGCCCGCAATGATGCAGCCGACCAATGATGGCGTAAATTCCATCACCGTATGCCAACCCATCGTCATGATGTTGGTTTGCTGCTTCCAGCGTGAAGTGAGCAGCACAATAGGCCCTGGCTCCAGATGACGGCGTATTTCTGCGACGGGTAAATCTTTCTTTTTGTATATTTTCATCATTGCACCAAGTTCTCTGATCAATGCTCTCGTGAGATAGACGTCCGTCGCATGCTAAAGTTGCCTTACCCTTACTACATGCAATCGCTACTTTAAGCGTATGTGTACTTTATTCCCGGCAGGCTGTCACAAATCGGATAAGTCGCCCGTCTGATAGATATACGGCGTTACAAGCCACATAGTTCAGACAGCCTTCTTGATGATTCGCTCCCTATGACCGATAACCTACAACTATTCCAGACACATCGCCCTCGCCTGTTTTCCATCGCTTACCGCATGCTCGGCATACGCGCCGATGCTGAAGACGTCCTACAGGACGTCTATCTACGTTGGCAAAATGAAGATATTGCGGGATTGAATAGCGTAGAAGCATGGCTAGTGACGGTCACGACACGTCTTGCGATTGATCGCCTGCGCGCAGCAAAAACGGAGCGCGAAGCCTACGTCGGTATATGGTTGCCGGAACCTATGGTGGAGTCCATTTCAGAAACACCAGAAGCCTCGGTAGAACGATCTGAGGATATCGCCTATGCGCTACTGGTCGTACTGGAACGTCTCGCCCCGGAAGAAAGAGCAGCATTTCTTCTCAAGCAAGTCTTCGATCACGATTATCTTGATATCGCCCGCATCCTGGGGAAAACGGAAGCAGCTTGCCGCCAGCTCGTGCATAGGGCGAAACAACGCGTACAGCTGGAAGAACCACGTTTCACCATCACCACTGAGACACATAAAGCGCAGCTAGAAAAATTTATCGAAGCAGCGCAGTCTGGAAAACACGATCGCATCATGGCCATGTTCTCCGACGATGCCATCGTCATGGGTGATGGCGGCGGCAAGATGCCATCCACGTTCCAACCTTTGCATGGTGCCGATCGCGTCGCTCGCCTTTTCTTTGCCCTTGCTCGACGCCATGGTGCGTATATCAGCTACCGCTTTGTGCGCATTAATGGCGAAATCGGTTTACTTCGATACTTCTATGGCAAGCTGGAATCGGCACTCTCCTTTGTCATTAATGAAAATGGCATCGCGGCGATCTATACAGTACGCAATCCAGACAAGCTGAAATACATTACGCAGCAGCAATCTGAGTCGCATCAGGCTAGTTAAACTAAATGCCTGCAATACGAACACCGTACGCTCTGAATAATGATTGATCCATCCTGTCACAAAGCTTAGCAAGCAAACGTCTTGTAGATAGGTAGTCACAAGACACCTTTCCATTAACGTTTCCAGGAGTTCTCAATGTCCGCTCTACGCCTTGCTTATCCTTCCCTCGCGCCTAAATCCTATCAAGCAATGCTCGCGCTGACAGCGTCATTGACTGATTCAACACTGGGAAAACCTTTAATCGATTTAGTCTTCCAGCGCGTATCGCAAATCAACGGCTGCGCTTACTGCGTGGATTTGCATTGGCGTGATCTGTTGGCGGAGGGAGAAGATGCGCAAAGAATTAACAGCCTATCGACCTGGCGCGAAGTTTCGTTCTTTAGCGAACGTGAATGTGCGGCATTGGCATGGGCAGAAAGCATCACCAACTTGCAGCACAATCACGCTGATGACGAAGACTTCAATCCGCTGAAAGCCCATTTCACCGATGCAGAAATCGCTGATCTGACTTTCGCGATTGTCACGATGAATGCGTGGAATCGCCTTGCCATCGGATTCCGTCAGCCTGTCGTTCGCCGCGCATGACAGTATGATCTAACGATGTAACAGCATCAACCGGCGACATCGGCAACACATCATCGAAGTGCTGCCGATGTCGCGACGCATTCATATTCTTGTGCATATAGCAATGCATCGCCACCGATCAAATCGGTGCGCAGACACGACCTAACTACCAATCTCTGTCGCAAAAAATCCACTATTTTTTAGATGATGACCAACATCTATTGAATTTATGATGAGCATCATCTATTATCCAATTCAATCAATTCCTTCAAGGTTGAATCATGCCTCGCGTCTCAAAAGAACAAACCGATCTCAATCGCACCGCCATCGAACAAGCGTCGTCCAAGCTATTCCGTGAAAAAGGTTTTAACGGTGTCAGCGTCGCGGATTTGATGGCTGCCGCCGGGCTGACGCATGGCGGCTTTTACGGTCACTTTGCATCCAAGGATGAATTGGCGGCCGTCGCCTGCGCCACTGCTTTCAGCGAGGCGTCCGCGCGCTGGGAAGAACGCATGAAGCCCACAACAAACGAGCAGCAAGCGCTCTACGCGATCATCGACGGCTATCTGTCTTCACAAAAAGTGCGCGATGTCGGTAGCGGTTGCCCTGGTGCTGCACTGACCACTGACGTTGCGCGCGAGCCGCTCGACAAACCGGTGCGTGCTGCTTATGTCGCGGGTACGGAAGAGTTGATCGAGATCCTCGCCTCCTTGTGCACCTCGCCCGATGCCGCTGTAAGACGCAAAACTGCACTGGCGCAATGGAGCATGCTGGTAGGCGCTATGGCAGTTGCACGCGCTACCGAAGGCTATCCGATTTCCAATGAACTCCTGGCTGTCGCACGTGAGCAATTGATCGGCAACACCGCACCCTGAACGTGCTCCTGATTTTCTTCTTTTAACTGATCCGACTATAGGATTTTTATGCTTGCTCAATCGCTGTCAACCTGGCTGGATCGCAAAGGTATACATTTTTCGTGGGTGATCGTTGCGATTACCTTTTTGACGATGCTGATATCGTCCGCCGCGCTGGGCTTGCCCGGCGTGCTACTGCAACCTCTGAGCAAGGAATTCGGCTGGAGCAACGATCAAATTTCATCTGCAGTCGCCGTACGCTATGTACTCTTCGGCTTCATCGGCCCGTTTGCAGCAATCTTCATGGAACGCTTCGGCTTGCGCAAAGTCATTTCAACCGCATTGATACTGGTAGCCGCCTGTCTGCTCTTGTCCACACAAATGACAGAACTCTGGCAAATGTTTTTTCTGTGGGGCTTGGTTCTAGGCACAGGCACTGGCCTGACCGCACTAGTGCTGGGCGCGGTGGTTGCCAATCGCTGGTTTGAAAAACGACGTGGCTTGATACTGGGATTATTGACCGCCAGTTCTGCTACCGGGCAGTTGGTATTTCTCCCTCTCGGCGCATGGCTAATTCAACACTACGGTTGGCGCATGTCTGTGTTGCCGGTATTTTTTTGCTGTGCCATCGTTGCTGTCCTTGCCTTCATGTTCGTGCGCGATCGTCCTTACGATGTCGGCATTGCTCCTTACGGTGCCGATCCTGCCGTCGTATTGCCGCCGCCGTCACAAGCACACATGACGATGATGGAGCCTTTCCGCGTATTGCGCAGCGCTTCACGCAATCGCACCTTTTGGGTACTTGCAGGTACATTTTTCATTTGCGGCTTAAGCACCAGCGGTCTGATACAGACGCACTTCGTATCCTTGTGTGGCGATTATGGAATGGCTGCGGTTCCAGCTGCGAGCGTGCTGGCGATCATAGGCGCATTCGATTTTATCGGCACCATCGTCTCCGGCTGGTTATCCGACCGCTACGACAACCGCAAGCTGCTGTTCTGGTATTACGGCTTGCGCGGTTTGTCCTTGCTGTGGTTGCCATATTCTGATTTCACGCTCTATGGCTTGTCGATGTTTGCGATGTTTTATGGCTTGGACTGGTTTGCTACTGTGCCGGTTACCGTCAAGATGGCAGGAGCCGAATTTGGTAAAGAACGTGCAGGCATGATCTTCGGCTGGATTTTTACCGCACATCAAATCGGCGGTGCGATCGCAGCTTACGGTGCCGGTTTGTCGCGCACTATTCTGATGACTTACACACCGGCCTTGTTTGCTGCGGGCATCGCATGTCTGTTCGCTGCAGTCATCGTCTTCCTGATACGAAAACCAGCGCCAACAACTAGTTAGCGCTTCACATACTACTTGCGCCAGATTGTTGCCAACCAGGGTTGCTGCTCAAGCGGCAACCCTGCTGGACGATAGTAATGTTCAAGCTCAGTAAAACCAGCATCCGCCATGAATTGACGCCAGGCAGATAACTCGTGATAGCTGCCATAACGACCTCCACTCCAACCTTCCTGATTGTCGCCACGCGGATTGGATGCGAAGAGTACGCCGCCCTGCTTCAACGTTGCATATAACTGCTTCAATACGCGCGGCAATTCCTGGCTCGGTACATGGAATAACGATGCATTCGCAAACACGCCGTCAAAATATTGCTCCGGCAAATCAAGCTGCAAAAAATCCTGCTGCCATACTTCGCATTTGGCATAGCCACGCGCCATCTGCGCAAATTCAGCAGAACCATCAAGGCCTATGGCAACATGACCAAGATCGCTGAAGGTTTTTAGATCACGGCCCGGACCACAGCCCAGATCCAATATCTTGAACGGCGCCGCAACTTCGATGTGTTTCAACAAAGATTGAATGTTCTGGCTGACATCGTGCGTGCGCGTGCCTTCCCAGAAAGCTTCTGCACGCTGGTTGTAATGATCCAGCGTGGTATCTCTGATATGCGCCAGTTCTTCGGCGCTTAATTTATGGTCTGAAATTTTATTGTCCTTGAAATGGAAACACTGCCCTTGGCCGTATTTCTAAATATGATGATCTACTGATCGGAAGTTTGCGGCGCGCTAAAAGCCTTGCTGTAGTAACCCGACGGATCAAAACAGCAAACTCTCTTCTCTCCTGATGCAAGCATGTCACATGCATCGTTGATCCGCTTCTTACGTGTCTTGGCCTGCTTGGCGGAAGTAATCCAATGAATCCAGTCGAGACGAGCAATAGTCGTTGTCGCATCCCAAGTAGTCCGCGCCTCGGGATTGGCTTCTAAAGATTCAACTAAGTCAGAGGGAACATCCGGCTCAGGCTCTTGTTCCACAGACATGATTTCAAATTGCGCGATGTCACCATAAGCTGCGCCTGTAACTTCTAGTAGCTCAGAAGCTATCCGCAACCAATGACTTTTTTGACCATCAGGCTCAAGTAAAGCTCTGAAACCTTGACCGTTGATTGTCCCATCTACTGTTGTTCGACCACGCCTCGGCAGCTTTGCGCTAACCTCTTTGGGCAGAATTATGAAAGCCCATGAGTTACCGTGTCCCTGCTCTTTAGGACGAAGCAATCGTGCGTTGAACTGCGATTTTGTATCCTCTTGCCTCATTCAATGATTACTCCAATGAATGTGTTTGATTTTTTATACTTCGTCACGAAATTCCAATTTTACACGGGGCAACTCAATGTCGACTGATGGTCGATAGCAGACATCACGATACGCTAGATTCTTATCGTTTTCGCTCAACGAAGAAAAAAGAAAAGCCGCATAAAGCGGCTTTTCTTAGTGATGCGTTTAATTAAATCAGAACTGATACCGCAAACGCATGTCAGCTGTCTGAGCGGTATAACCGCTGGCAGCTTCCAGCGTATAGCGTGCCGCCAGCGTCAGATTCCGGCTGCGCGCCACGGTAGCGCCGAACACCAGCACACCCGTATTGGTCTTGGCTGCCGCACCTTGCGTGGTGAAGCTGGTGGCACCGCTGGTATCGGCGGCAAAGTTGGCAACTGACTGCACGCTGGTGTCGCGATACTCATGACGCCAACTCAATTGTGCCGATGGCGTGACCTCGCCATATGAGGTGTTGAAGGAACGTTCCAATTTTGCGCCCAGATCGCTTTTCACAGAGGACGTGCTACCAGCGTTTATCCGCAATGCGGCGGCGCTACCGGTTTCGGTATAGGCATCCTGACTCAGGCGACTATAAGTCAACCCTGCAATCGGCGTGAACGTCGTCGTGGCGTCGAGCTGGATTGGATAGCCTGCTTGTGCCGCTGCAATGTATTGCATGCCATCGAACTGGCCGGATGCGTTGCCGTTAAAACCGGTAAAGCTTATATTGCGCAGGGACTTGTACTGTTGTTGTGCCACGCCGCCGAACAGATTCAGATACCAACGTTCTGCGGTATAGCCGCCATAAGCCGTCAGTCCGTAGGACTTGATATGAGATGAACTGCCAGTATTATCGCCAGTGCTGTTGACGGAAGTGCCTGCATAGCTGAATACGCCACCGACACGCCATTGATCATTAAGCGCGGTATCGGCACCGAGCAATAAGCCATTGTAATCAGCACGATAGCCGCTGGCGCCAGCGCGATCATCTTGATTCGCTTGTCCGCCGAAAGCCTGTCCCCACATTGCAACATCGCTGGCGCGTTCACCAGCCGACATACCGCTGCGGCCCGATGCCTGCGCCGTACGCAGTGTATTGATATGTGATGAAGCGATGTTGAGCACCGCTTGCGTAGATGCCTGTGCTGATTGCTGGGTCGCCGTTGTATTGGCGGCAGGACTCAACTGCGCACCGACGCGGTTGGCCTCCCCTGCAGAACTGATTGCGGCAGCCGCATTGAACATGTTGAGCATGTCGGCATTGGTGCCGCCATAACGGAACAAGCCGGACAATGTAGAGATGGCGTTGGAGTCTGTTGCGTAAATATTGGGGCTAGTAGCACCAGATCCTGTGGAACCCAGGGTAATCACAAGATCGGTTTTAGCGTTGTTGTCGCTGTCAGTCACACTAGCGCCGCTGATGCTGCCGCTATAACCGTCGGCAGAATAATTCAAGAGACTGGCGTTGTACTGTGCATTGCCATTGTTTGTCTGCACCACCACAAAACGCTGTCCTTGTGCAAAGGCATAGCTGTTGACTTGTTTAAGTGCAATGCTGGTGCCGGCATCGAATGTCGCCACGCCCGATACGATCAGTCTGCCGTAGCCGCTGTCGGTACTGACGACGCCGTTGGCGATCGCACCGTTGGCCACCCCGATATTCAATGTTGCAGCGGCATTCTGCGTGTAGTTGCCCGTGATGTTGATCGTATTGTTGATTTGCAGCGTAGACCCGGAATTGATGACGGTGTGGCTGCCGACATTGATATTGTCGTTGAGGAGCTGATTACCCGAACTGAAGACAAGGTTCGACGCCGTGTTGGTGATGAGGCCGATATTGCCGGCGCCGATGCCGTTGCCGGAGCCGGTCAGGGTGCCGAAGGTCGATCCGGTGCCGCCGGTAAACGTCAGGATCTGGCTGGCGGCATTCGTGATGTTGCCCGCAATCGTGCCGCCGTCGTTGTCGATCGTGCCGATCGTGCCGCTGTTGGAAATGGCACTGACGGTGCCGCTGATGCGCCCCTTATTGACAAACGTCACGATAGTGTCGTTGTTGCTGATGCCCGTCGCTCCGGCGATGACGCCGCTGCTGTTATTGATCAGGGCGGTCATGCTGCCGCTGTTGCGAATACCAAACGTCGAGCTTTGAATCGTTCCGCTATTGGTCAACGTCCCGGTATTTCCTGACGATGTTAACGCTGCCTGACCAGTGGTGCTGAGGACCCCGCTGTTGGTCAATGTGAGATTTGCCCCGCTCCAGGACAGGCAACTTGTATTGCCGGTGTTGACCAGGCTGTTGGTATTCACTACTAAACACGCCGCCTGTACTTCGGAAGACGCCATCATCGCCATCGCTGCGGTGAGAGCAAGGCTCATGACGGTGAGTCGGCCGGGTGATGCGTGTTTTGCTGGAATCTTGATATACATTTTTATCTTGCCTGGTAGCTTTGAGCAACTTGACGCAGCTATTTCATCTTCACGTATATCGATGCAATCTCAATATACTGAAGAGTTCTCATATCTTGCACATGCTCAAGGATTTTTCCACAAGAGTAAATACTGCAAATGCAGTAGTCGATCCGGCTGATTGTTAGTTTCCCGTTACGTTGCATCGGAGAGAATTGCTACGGCGGCAATCATCATCGCCGCATTCGGCGGACCGGTGCGCCTGTTTATTTTCGCAATTTTAGAAAGTTTCACTCACAAAGAAACCTCATCTGATTTTTCGCCTGTAATATTCTCAAGAAAATTTGTTATGCGCGGGACATTGTTGATCTATACATAAATATCAACATCGTCCACAAACAGAATCACTGCTGTTTGTTGTTTTATGCCCTCATTGCGGTGGAGTATTTTTGAACAAGAATAATCATCCGGTCGCCAATCAACTCACCATTCCACAAGCGCTGAATCAGGCTCATGCGCACTGGAACGCAAGTCAGGCGCAGCAGGCCGAACAACTCTGCCTGCAAGTACTACATGTCGAGCCGTATCAAGCCGATGCTTTGCATTTGCTGGGTCTGATAGCGCATGCTTACGGCAAGCTTGACCTCGCGGTCGGCTATCTACGCAAAGCCTGTCTGCTTCCCGAGGTACCTGCGACCTATTGCAGCAATCTTGCTGAAATGTGCCGCCAGAAGGGTTTGCTGGCGGAGGCGGAACAAGCCGCTCGGCGTGCAGTGGAACAGGAGCCGCAACTGACTGCGGCCTGGAATAATCTGGGCATCATCCTGCAGGAAAGCGGCAAATTCGAAGCGAGCCTGGAATGTCTGCAACATGTCGTATCGCTGCAACCAGACAATCCCGAAGCGCACAATAATCTGGGCAATACCCACAAACGTCTGGGCCAACTCGAACAGGCACAGATGAGTTATCAACGTGCCCTCACCTTGCGCCCTGACTATGCCGAAGTGCACAGCAATCTGGCTTTTCTGTTGAACGATTTGGGGCGTCTGGATGACGCTGTCGCTGCGGCTCAACAGGCGATTGCCATCAATCCACAATTGGCCGATGCCTACGTCAATCTGACCCAGATCGAGATGTCGCGCATGCGCTATGCCGCTGCACAACATTGGATCGACACTCTTCTTTCGTTTGCGCCACAACATGTCGGTGCATTAACTGCACGTGCGCAGTTGCTGATGAAACGCGCGCATCACCAAGATGCGCTCACGTGCGTGCGTCAAGCGTTGCGCATTTCACCGGACAACGCCGATGCACACAATGTGCTCGGTCAGGTTTTACAAGCGCTGGGGCAGCACGACGAAGCGGCGACATGTTTCGATCGTGCAGCCGCATTGCCGGGTACGGTCGCCGAAGAAGCATTAGTCGCGCGCGCAGCCTTGTTCATGGAGACCGGCTGCAAAGATGAAGCCATTGCAGCTTTCGACTACGCGCTTGAAAAATTCCCCACCTCAACGCACGCGATGGCAGCGCGCTCCGACAGCAAGACTTATCGCAGCGACGATCCCGATATTGCGGTGATGGAAGCAGCGCTTGTACGAACAGTGAAGCCGACGATGAGCGAACAAATGAGTTTGCATTTTGCGCTCGGCAAAGCGTATCTCGACACGGGCAATTCGGAACAAGCTTTTTTTCATCTGGACAAAGGCAATGCCATCAAGCGCACCACCTTTACCTATGACGGAGCGAAGACCGGCGAGTGGATGCGACAAATCACTGCCGCCTTTAGCCCGGAACTGATGGAAAAATTCAAAGATGCCGGCGCCGCATCGGAGCGGCCCGTGTTCATCGTCGGCATGCCGCGTTCCGGCACGACGCTAGTGGAACAAATCCTGGCATCGCATCCCGGCATTTACGGTGCGGGGGAACTGAGTGCCTTGAGTCATGCGGTGGAGCGGGCCGGGATTTTTCCTAACGATCTTGCACGCTGGAGCAAAGAAGATCTTGCCCGCATCGGCCGCGATTATTTGTCGCGTGTGGAAAGCCTGGCGCCCGATGCCCTGCGCCTTGTAGACAAGATGCCTGCCAACTTTTTATATGCCGGATTGATTCCGCTGATTCTCTCCGGTGCACGCATCATCCATTGCCGCCGCGACCCGGTCGATACCTGCCTGTCTTGCTACAGCAAACATTTCGCCGGCGAGCAGATGTTTACCTATCGCCTCGATGAGCTGGGCACATTCCATCGCGCGTATCAGGCCTTGATGGAAAGCTTGCGCAAGATATTGCCGCCGGAGCGTTTCCTTGAGGTCGATTATGAAAGCGTGGTGGACGATCTGGAAGGCCAAGCGCGGCGTCTGATTGCTTTTGTCGGCATGCCATGGGACGAGTCCTGCCTGAGCTTCCACCAGACGCGTCGCGTCGTACGCACCGCCAGCGTGAGCCAGGTGCGGCAACCAATTTATGCCACCTCGAAGGGACGCTGGCGTCATCATGCAGCTTATCTCGGTCCGTTGCTCAGCGCACTCGGCATAGCGCGGCCGGATGAACAAGCAACGCAAACCTTCACGAAAGACGACCATGTCTCCTGACAATCGCAATCTGACCGTAACCGAGCATGCTTTGTCTGCGGCCGATCGCCAGGCGCACTACCATCATGCCGGCGCGGTATTGTGGTTAACAGGTTTATCAGCCTCTGGAAAATCCAGTCTGGCAATGGCGCTGGAACAAGCGCTCATGAAGCGTGGCTATTCTTGTTATGTGCTTGATGGCGACAATGTTCGTAGCGGGCTGAGTGCCAATCTCGGCTTCAGACCAGAAGACAGGAGCGAGAACATTCGTCGCGTCAGCGAAGTCGCAGCCTTGTTTGCCGATGCGGGGCTGATCTGCATCACCGCCTTTATCTCACCGTATCGTGCTGACCGTGCTCAGGCGCGTTTGCGTTGCAAACAGGCGTTCCATGAAATCCATATCGCTGCCGATCTTGCCACGTGTGAAGCGCGCGATCCCAAAGGCCTGTACAAGAAGGCGCGTGCAGGAGAGATTCGTGAATTCACAGGTATCAGCGCGCCATACGAATCGCCTGAGCAGGCAGAGTACGTGATTGATACAGCATCGGAACCTTTGACGGCGAGTCTGGAAAAACTGATCGCCTATGTACTATCTGTACTGCCGCGTAAACAATAAACGGCTTTCTTACTAGGTGACCGCTTTTGACTCAAAGCGGACCTACCCGATCCTTCCGGCGCCGGAGTACAACATGAGTCGCCTTCTCTGGTCCCACGAACTCGACGCATTCATATCCCAGAACACGAAGGTCCGCCCCATCGAACAAACGCTCGCCCCGGCCGAGCAGGATCGGCGAGATCGCGAT
Source organism: Pseudomonadota bacterium (assembly GCA_040390795.1). Taxonomy (GTDB): domain Bacteria; phylum Pseudomonadota; class Gammaproteobacteria; order Burkholderiales; family Burkholderiaceae_D; genus Oxalicibacterium. Next base: position 15,182 of record JAZJXV010000008.1, read on the forward strand.
ATGCAGTTCATCAATGAGAGCTTCTTGAAGATACTGTCGAATCACGTTGGCTCCTCCTCCAATGCGTACATCCATACCGTTCGCGGCTTCGCGGGCCCGGTCTAGTGCTTCGTGAATGCCACCTGTGACGAAGTGAAACGTCGTACCGCCTTCCATCTGGATAGATGGACGCGCATGATGCGTCAAGATGAAGACTGGAACGTGATAGGGTGGATTGTTTCCCCACCAGCCTTTCCAGTTCATGTCGGGCCAAGGACCTCGGATCGGCCCGAACATGTTCCTCCCCAGTATCCATGCTCCGACGTTCTTAAATCCTCGCGCTGCAAAATCGTCGTCGACACCGGTCGTGCCATCGCCCACACCATGTATCCGCTGGAACGTGCGTGTTGGAATGAACCACTGGTGTAAGTCGGTACCGCCCACGCCGAGCGGATTATTGATATCTTGATCCGGACCCGCTCCATATCCATCTATAGAGATCGTGAAGCTTTCAACTCGAACTCGTGTCATTCTGACTCCTTCATTTGAATGATGTTCCTTAGTCACCTAAAGACGCCACCGTTCCAATTTTCATTTACTCTTCTGGCATGTAGTTTTAACGACGATGTATCTTCATGATCTTTTGATGCTCGCGCATCCAGTCGCGGTCTTTTTCAGTATTGCGCTTGTCGTATTCTTTCTTGCCTTTTGCCAAAGCAATATCGCACTTCACACGTCCGCGTACCCAGTGCAGATTGATCGGCACCATCGTAAAGCCTGATTGATCGACTTTGCTGAGCAATTTCTTAATTTCTGCTGCATGCAGCAAGAGCTTACGTGTCCGCACGGCTTCTGGATGCACGTGTGTAGAAGCACTATTCAAAGCACTGACATGTGCCCCAAACAAGAAAATTTCGTTGTCACGTGCGATGACATACGCTTCCTTCAATTGCACGCGCCCAGCGCGTATCGCCTTGACCTCCCAGCCGTGCAACATGACGCCAGCTTCATAGCGGTCTTCGATGAAGTAATCGTGAAATGCTTTTCTGTTATCTACTATGCTCATAACTACCTCGGTAATGTAGCGAGAGTTTAACCTTCTGTGCCTGCTTCTGCATCTGCAACACCATCAAGCCAAAAATTCCTTCTTGCATTACTATAACGAACACATTCGACAAGAAGCGCGCAGCGACAGCGAATGTCACCCACATAAAACATGACCTCCTACATATTCGTCCTGATGGTTGGACTGCTGGCTGGCGCCATTAGCGGCGTTATCGGCACAGGCTCATCCATCATGCTGTTGCCGGTATTGGTATTCACCTTCGGCCCTAAACAGGCCGTCCCCATCATGGCCGTCGCTGCTGTCATGGCGAATCTGGCGCGCGTCATGGCTTGGTGGAAGCTAGTCGATTGGCGTGCGTTTACAGCCTACTCAATCACCGGCGTGCCGGCTGCCGCAATCGGCGCGCGCACGCTGCTGGCCTTGCCTTCCCATTTGATCGAAATCTGCCTCGGCATATTCTTCATCATCATGGTGCCGACCAGACATTGGCTAATGGCGCGCAACTTCCGCATCAAACTGTGGCAATTGTCCATCATCGGCGCCATCATCGGCTTTCTTACCGGGATCGTGTTATCGACTGGTCCGCTCAGCGTTCCCGCTTTCACATCCTACGGTTTGGTCAAAGGCGCATTCCTCTCGACAGAAGCAGCCAGTTCGCTGGTGCTGTACGTCGCCAAAGTCATTACCTTCAGAGAATTCGGCGCGATGCCGCTGGAAATTTTCGTCAAAGGCTTGCTGGTTGGCGCATCGTTGATGGCCGGTACCTTTATTGGAAAAGTGGTGGTATTGAAATTAAGTAATCAGGCTTTCCAGCACATACTTGATGCACTGCTATTTTGTTCCGGCTTGTCCCTTCTGTGGGCGGCATTTTCTTGATCGCAGTTTGCTCGTCGTAACACTATTCGTTTTGGGCCAAGGTTTTAGCCTATATTGTTTTTAATGCGACATCTTGCACATCGACACTAAGATGCAATAATCACAGAAATTTTTCTCTGCTGGCTACCATTTTCATGTTCGATCAATATCTCAAAAAATGGTAACTTACGCCTGACGGCGCACCCATTACAACGCACAGCAGCCGACTCTTGCCAGTTCACATGTCCGGCATGCCTGCGATGTTGAAAGTCTCGTTTGGAGAGGACGAGAAAGCTGGCGGCATCTTGATGAACTGGTGGGATGGTGAAGGTGCGGCACGTGTATTGGCGCATGAAGGCGATGCACTTCTTTTGGAACGTGCTGAAGGCAAAGATTCTTTGCTCGACATGACCTTGAACGGCAAAGATGACGAAGCCAGCCGCATCATGTGCAAGGTCGCGGCACAACTCCATACTTCACGCAATAAACCGTTCCCGGAGTTGATTCCCTTGTCACACTGGTTTCAGGCATTGGAACCAGCCGCGGCAAAATACGGTGGCATTTTTACGCACAGTGCATCGGCTGCACGTGAACTGCTGGCGACACCGCAAAACACTGCCGTGTTGCACGGCGATATCCATCACGGAAACATACTGGATTTCGGCGCACGTGGCTGGTTAGCCATAGATCCCAAACGCCTGATCGGTGAGCGCGGCTACGATTATGCGAATATTTTTTGCAATCCCGAACTCGCCACCGTCATTATTCCTGCACGTTTTACACAACAACTTGATGTAGTTGTCGCAGCAGCAGGATTGGAGCGCCAACGTTTGCTGAAATGGATACTGGCTTACGCTGGCTTATCCTCAGCCTGGTTTCTTGAAGATGGCATACATCCTCCAACTGCTCTGCTTGTAGCCGAGCTGGCAATAGCGCAATTAGCAAAATAATTCAGTAACAAGCATTAACAAAAGCGCATCGGGTTGACGGAATATTCTAAATGGCTATACTCACCCTATCCCCACTTGCATAAACAACTTGCAATGAACTCGCCACTCTTCCTGTCGAAACGCATCAGTTCTGCGCCGAACAAGGGAGAGTTGCGTGCGCCTGTTTCGTTTGCTATCTCGGAGATGTACTCGCAGTCATCTTTCGTAAGAGACCTCGCCTGCCTCCCTTAGGCTCGGTGAGTGTCCACAGGAACGAAACTTCGTTCCTCCCTTATCACTCCCGAGCCACCCAACTGTAAATCCTCACGATGTGTCGATGCTTTTGCATCTGCACTGTATTGCCATTTTTTGGTCGATCTACATGCTCGACCGTGGAGACTCTTTATCATGAAAAACGAACGTTACCTTACACAAAACGACGCAGCTGCCTTGAGCCACTTGGCCGAACATTTAATGCGTCTGGGCGAAGTAGAAATCAACGCCGGCGAACAATTGGTCGACATCATTGCCACGTCCACCATCTTGTCCAGCAATGTGCAACGCAAAGGCCATATCTCGCTGCACGCCAGCGTTACGTATGCGCCGGTCAATAACGAAGAAGACAAACGCACTGTGAGCATTGTCTGCCCGCGCGAAGCAGATCCGCAATTGGCACGTATTTCAGTATTGACACCTATCGGTCTGGCACTGATTGGAAGAAAAGTATTGAACACGATTGAAGTTGCCTTGCCATCTAACCGTGTCGAGAAAATCAAGGTTCTTGACGTCACACTTTCTGACTCGACTTCGGACGAGCCTGTATTGTCATGAAGCGCACGAAATCACCTATGGCGAAACGCATGCGCGCCATACGATTGATAGAAAGAGGTGAACGTTTGAAGAAGCGACTATGCGCCTGTATCGCTATAGGCATGGCATTGCTGACGCTTGCCATCGCGATTGATTAGTCTGGATGCCATCCCTTTGGGGCTTGGCATCCAAAACTTTCTCGTCCCTGAAATTACATTCTGAAAAAGATACTAAGGTCTTGCTTCAATGCGACCATTTTCCTGAAGTGAGACGAGGGTCTACATTCTCTTGGGCGCTCGCCATGGCTGCGGCTGCCGAGCGCGTCTCTACCCCTAGTTTTTCGAAGATGTGCTCCAGATGCTTACTCACCGTCCGCGGGCTTAATTGCAGAATATCGCCGATATCGCGATTGGTTTTTCCTTTGGCCAGCCAGGAAAGTACTTCCGTTTCACGCGGTGTCAATGCAGCACTGGCAAGACGCCCCGCTGGCAACATGTGATTGCTACTTAACTCAAGCAACAACATGATTTCATCCATACCGGCCGCGCCCATATTGCGTACCAATAGGCTTGCACTTGCCGGTTCAGTAATGGAAGAAACCAGTTCCATATTACTGCCGCCATCCCACCAGGATTTAGGCAAGGTGACCGAATCCGACTTGATACCGAACTGCGTCAGCAATTGCATGGCACATGGCGAACACCATGAAATCGCACCTTGTTGATCCAGCATGACGACACCCAGACCCGATACATCAATCGCATCCAGCGCGAAGCGAGCAACCCGAGCATTGCCCAAATGTGTGTGCAAACGCGCCAGCACTTCCGGCGCACGCACCGGCTTCACCACATAGTCCACACCACCACAGGCAAAGCCTTCCAGCACGTGCGAAGTATCAGACAAACCCGTCATGAAAATCACGGGGATATGTTTGGTCGCGAGATCGGATTTGATGCGACGACAGGCATCGAAGCCTGAAATGCCCGGCATCACAGCATCCATCAGTATGATGTCTGGCGTAACCAAGGCTAGGCGACGTAAAGCCGTATCACCATCGCAAGCGACCAGCACGGTATAGCCGGAGCTTTCCAGTGTTTCGCACAATACGCCCAAACTGCTAGGTGCGTCATCGACAACCAGTACGACAGGACGATCGTCCGGATTATCAATCAAGGGATGTGGCACGTTCATTCTCCATTAATGCGTTCTCCAATGCGCCTAGCTCGAAGCGATCAAGCAATGATCTTACTACTATGCAGGAACCAGCAAGGGAAGGATCTGCCAAACTCAAGCGATCCAGTGCTCGGCGTAAACCGGCGACATGTCCCATGCGCGTCAATTGCAGCAATTGAGTTATCGCAGCTTGCGGAAACTGTAATTGATCAGGCACGGTCTCGATAATTGGATGCTGCTCAGGAATGCTGGCATATACCCACTCCAATCCTAGTTGACGTTGCAATGCCAGCATCAGTTCCGATTCCAGCACTGGTTTTCCAACAAAATCCTGACATCCGGCCAAACGTAATTTTTCCAGATCGTTTTCAAACAAATCGGCGGAAACGAAAATAATAGGCACATTAGACTGGCCACTAACACGCACACGTCTAGCCGTTTCCCAACCGTCCATGCCATCCATACCGATATCGAGCAGAATTGCATCGGGAGCAAAATTCTGCAGCAAATCCAAACACTCATGCCCGCTAGCAGCCTCGCGCACATTAAAGCCTAGCGGAATCAACATGCCGGTTAGCATGTGGCGCTGCACAGGTTGGTCATCCACTACAAGCAAAGTGCGTATGGCACCTACATGACCGATCACGTCACGTTGCGGTAAAGCTTCAAATGCATTGATTTCTGTCAGCGGCAAACGAACAACAAAGGTACTACCCTTCCCTTGCGTACTCACCAGATTCAAGCTGCCATTCATTAGCAGGATCAATTTCTCGGTAATAGCCAAACCCAAACCTGCACCAGGTTCACCACGCAAGCGCCCTGCTGCGCCACGTTCAAACGGCTGGAATATGCGCTGCCTGTCTTGCACAGCAATGCCGATGCCAGTATCAATCACATCAAAACGAATGATGGCCTGATTAAATTTCACATGCAAAGTAACCGAACCGGCATCGGTAAAACGCACGGCATTGGTCAACAAATTGATCAGAATTTGACGCAATCGCTTGCCGTCCGCCAATACGTAATGCGGCATCTCGCCATTGTGTGTGTACAGTAACTTCAGACCTTTTGCTTCAGCTTGCGGACGTACCATACTCAGCAAGTCATCCAGAAAAGCACTTAGCAAAATAGGCGCCGGTTCAAGCCGCATACGATCCGCTTCAATGCGTGCCAAATCGAGCAGCTCATCTACCAAGCCCAATAAATGTTCGCCGCTGCGATGTATGGTTTGTATCGCTGTACGTGGAGTTCCATCAAGCTGTTCATTCTTGAGCAGGATTTGCGAGTAACCCAAAATGCTATTGAGCGGTGAACGTAACTCGTGCGAAATACCCGCCACGTAACGCGTCTTCGCCTGATTCGCCGACTCTGCCGCTTCCTTGGCGCTTTGCAATGCCGCATCGGTACGTTGATGCGCGTCTATCTCTTGCGTCAACAATTCATTCTGTCGATTCAAATCGTCTTGTGCCAGATGCCGCCCTTCGCTGCCCAACACTACCCACCAGCTCGATACTGCAACGATGATCAACAGAACCGCCGATATCTTGATGAAGACACCATCAATCAGAATTCGATGGTCTAGTGAGGTAATGGCAGAAATTTCCTGTGCATAGACCAGACCAAGCGCGGCTGCGCCTACTGCGCACAAGGACAACACCACGACCATGTAATTGCCCACGCGACGACTGACTAAATGCGAAAAAGCATTCGGCAACAATGCTGACAACAATTGCTGTGCCTGTTCTGCGGTACGCGATTCCTTTTTACACAAATCATGACAACGCGATTCCAGCGTGCAGCACAAGGAACAGATAGGCGCACCATACGCCGGGCAATGCGCCATATCTTCAGATTCAAAACTGTTGTCGCACACACCGCACTTCACTATTTGCCCAGGAAAACCAACTGCTGTTGGTTGACGCGCCAGGTAATAACGTCCGCCCGTTGCCCACGCGAGCAAAGGCGAGACGATAAAGGCCGTAGCCAAAGTGATGAACGGCGAAAAGGCAGCGACCTGATGTCCCCATACGCCAGAGAAAGCAGCAATCCCCACACTTGCCGCCAACACCATGGTTCCCAATCCGACCGGATTGATGTCGTACAAATGCGCACGCTTGAATTCAATTCCTTTCGGACTCCATCCCATAGGCTTGTTGATGACCAGATCAGCGACTAATGCACCCACCCATGCAACGGCAACATTGCTGTACAAACCGAGTACGTTTTCCAACGCGGCAAAGACGCCCAGATTCATCAACAGTAAAGCAAGCAGGCAATTGAAAACCAGCCAGACCACGCGGCCCGGATGACTGTGCGTCAAGCGCGCAAAGAAATTCGACCACGCCAGCGATCCTGCATAAGCATTGGTCAGATTGATTTTGACTTGAGAGACGACAACGAATAACAGCGTAATCGCCAGCACCCAGGCTGGATCATTGAATAAATGTGAGAAGCCAAGCAAATACATCCGCGTCGGCTCCATCGCATTCGCTGCAGGTACGCCCGACTGAAAAACCAGATACGCTAGGAAAGCACCTCCCAACATTTTGAGTGCGCCCGGCACTATCCAGCCAGCACCAGCAACTACGACTGCCGTCCACCAGCGCTTGCGATTGGCTGCAGTTTTCTCAGGTAAAAATCGCAAGAAGTCGACCTGTTCACCGATCTGCGCCACCAAGGAAAAAGCCACCGTCGCTGCCACGCCGAACATGACAGGATCGAAGTCACTGCTTTTAGAAATGCCACCAACGAACTGCGTGAACTCGGTATACGCCTCCGGCTTTTTCCAGAAGATCGCGACATAAGGGGTAACCAGCAACAGCAACCAAAGTGGCTGCGTCCACAGCTGCAAGCGAGAGATCAGAGTAATGCCGCGTGCCACGAAAGGTATGATGAATAGCGCACTAATCGCATACCAAATCCAGAGCGGCCACGGTATCCACATCTGCAAGGCGACCGCAAGAATCGCCGCTTCTAGCGCAAAGAAGATGATGGTAAAGCTGGCATAGATCAGCGAGCTGATCGTCGAGCCCATATAACCAAAGCCGGCACCGCGCGTCAGAAGATCCATATCAATGCCGTAGCGCGCCGCGTAATAACTAATCGGCAAACCGGTCAGGAAGGTAATGATCGCCACCGCCAGGATGGCCCAGACTGCGTTCGAGAAACCATAGTTCAGCGCAATCGCACCGCCTATCGCCTCCAGCGCCAAAAATGAAGCCGCACCAAAAGCCGCGTTACCCAAACGCCATTCCGACCACTTACGGAAACCGTGCGGCGTATAGCGCAACGCATAATCTTCGATCGATTCATTGGCGACCCAACGATTGTATTCACGTCGGATGCGGAAGATTTTTTGTTGAGCCATAGATGCGTATGGAATATGGATGGATTCTATTGACCGCTAGGCAATGGAATCTGATTTGCAAGGCTCATGGCGATCATTCGTTTTATTGAAATCTATATGACCAGCCATTCAAACGAATGCTGCTTATTTAAATTACATGAGTTGAAAATATTTAACAAGGCGAGTTTCCCATAAGACAAGAAATGTGAACAATTTTGCATGTACGCCAATTGACGTATTGGGTGTTCAGCGTTGTCCATACATTATCGAGTCCGGAATGCTCGGTGTCGCAATCTCCAGGCCTGCAATTGCGGTGCTCATCAGTATCGGGGATCTCCGAGTTCCATCCATATAAACATAAATCGAGAGGTAGACACCATGGCTGAAACTCTGATCAAAGTAGATCTGAATCAATCCCCCTACGAAAACGAAAACATACACAATCGCTGGCACTCCGACATCCCGATGGCAACCTGGGTCAATCCCGGCGAAGACTTTATTCTCGAAACCTACGACTGGACCGGCGGCTACATCAAGAACAATGACAGCGCCGATGACGTGCGCGACGTTGATCTGAGCACCGTCCACTTCCTGACAGGACCAGTCGGCGTACATGGCGCAGAACCTGGCGATTTGCTGGTAGTCGAACTGCTCGACATCGGCGCCAAGCAAGAATCCATGTGGGGCTTCAACGGCTTCTTCTCGAAGAAGAATGGCGGTGGCTTCCTGACCGATCACTTCCCAGAAGCTCAAAAATCGATCTGGGACATCAAAGGTATGTTCACCTCTTCACGCCATGTCCCTGGCGTGAATTACGCCGGCTTGATCCATCCAGGTCTGATCGGCTGTCTGCCAGATCCAAAATTGCTGGCTGAATGGAACAGACGCGAAACTGGTCTGATTGCAACCGAACCTGATCGTGTACCGCCATTGGCGAATGCACCGTTTGCGCCAACTGCGCACATGGGCAAAATGAAAGGCGCAGCACGCGACAAGGCAGCAGCTGAAGGCGCACGTACCGTGCCACCACGTGAACACGGCGGCAACTGCGACATCAAGGATTTGTCACGCGGCTCGAAAATCTTCTTCCCGGTCTACGTCAAAGGTGCAGGCTTGTCGGTCGGCGATTTGCACTTCAGCCAAGGCGATGGCGAAATCACCTTCTGCGGCGCGATTGAAATGGCCGGCTGGGTACACATGAAGGTATCGGTGCTCAAAGGCGGCATGGCTACCTACGGCGTCAAGAATCCTATCTTCAAACCTAGTCCTATCACACCGCATTACAACGACTACCTGATCTTCGAAGGCATCTCTGTCGATGAACACGGCAAGCAACATTACCTCGACGTAAACGTCGCGTATCGCCAAGCCTGTCTGAATGCGATCGAATACATGACCAAGTTCGGCTACAGCCGCGCGCAGGCTTACTCCATCCTTGGTACTGCGCCGGTCCAAGGTCACATCAGCGGCGTGGTGGACATCCCGAACTCCTGCGCCACGCTGTGGTTACCGACGCAGATCTTCGACTTTGACATCAATCCAAATGCTGCCGGCCCTGTGGTGCAGAAATTCAAAAGCATGGGCATGCCTTTGTCTAAAGATCTCAAGTAAAGGGAGCTTGTCATGCCCACATACGATTACGTCTGCAAGGACTGCGGTTTCTTCGAGGCGGTGCGCAGTATCTCGGCGCGCAACGATCCCATCAGTTGTCCGCATTGCGCGGCAGCGGCAGACCGCACCTGGTCTTCCGCTCCAAGCCTGGCACTGATGCCGGAAGCACGTCGACATGCGATGAGCACCAATGAAAAAGCATCGCATGAACCGATGAGCTCCAAGAACTACGCATCGAAAGCACATCCTTCAGGATGCAGTTGCTGCTCCTCATCCGGCAAGAAGAGCAAATCCACAATCGTCGCACCCAACGGAAATAAAACCTTCGTTGGCAAACGACCCTGGATGATCAGCCACTGAGTCATATCTGGCATGAATGAAACGTCGGCGAGCTCCCAAGGATCTCGCCGGCTAAATCCCTGCTGTCCCGCATGCTTCAAACGATATGAGGCATATAGGGATTTCCTGATGTCTTTTTGAACGTCAAATAACTACAATCGCTGCCTCGTTCAGCAAGGAGATGTCATGCTATTAGGTTTTTCACTACTCTACGTAGGCGCAGTTCTATGCCTCAACGGCCTATGGCTGCTCGGTCGCATCGGTGACAAAGAGATATGGGTCATCAATGTTTTTTCAGGCACCGTCACCTTTCTGATTTCCATGCAACTGGCTTTCGGTGCCAATGCGGATGCGGGCTCCATCAAAGCTGCCGCCCTCACCCTGTTATTTTCTTTCACTTACTTTTGGGTTGCTTTCAATCGCTATAACGGTGCTGATGGTCGCGGCCTCGGCTGGTTCAGCCTGTTCGTCACCATTACCGCCATTCCTGTCGCAATCGAAACCCTGCAAACCGCTACCAGCACCTGGGGTGTCTGGTTCGGCCTGAACTGGGTAGCGTGGGCGATACTGTGGTTTATGTTTTTCCTGTTGCTCACGGCACAGAAAGAAATCGCCAAGATCACCGGCGTGGTCGCATTACTCTGCGGTATTTTCACAGGCTGGCTGCCAGGTTATCTGCTGCTCAGCGGCGCACTGAAGTAAGTCAATAGCTGCTTGCGTGTGCCATGCACGCAAGCAGGCTTTCCACTCACTCTCCCAGCTTTACCCCTCCAGATCACCTGCAAAAATAATTCAACCAAATGGTTGACTTTAATTTTTACGATGCTATATTCAACCACATGGTTGAATTAAATACAGAAAGACTCGATGCCGTTTTCAATGCGCTTGGCGATCCTACGCGACGCCAAATGCTGCGACTACTTGCCGATGGAGAACGCACGATAGGCGAGCTTGCTGCGCCTTTCGACATGTCATTTGCCGGTGCCTCCAAGCACGTCAAGACGCTGGAGAACGCAGGCCTAATCTCTCGCATCGTGCAAGGCCGCACGCATCTCTGCACATTGGAAGCGGCACCGCTGGCCGCGGCTGAAGATTGGCTGCGCTTTTATCAAGGCTTCTGGACCGAGCGTCTGGATGCACTAGAACGCGAACTGGAATCTGCAAACAAGAAAAGGAGAAAGTGATGAGCGAATACGGCGTAATGAAGGACACAACAACTGTGCGCATGGAGCGCGTACTGCCCGGCACCATCGACGATGTGTGGGAATATCTGACAGACTCCGACAAGCGCAGCACCTGGCTGGCTTCCGGCGCTATGGACTTGAAAGTCGGCGGCAAAGCCGATCTCACTTTCAATTTCAAGAGACTCACCAGCGAAACAACACCAGATCGCTTCTTGCCTTACGAATCAGGTCATCAACAAAGCGGCCACATCACACAATGCAATCCACCGCATCTGTTGAGCTTTACCTGGAATGAAAAAAATGGGCGTTCATCAGAAGTGTGTTTTGAACTCAAATCACAAGGTGAGAAAACGCTGTTAATAGTGACGCATAGTCGCTTGCCGAACCGTACGGAAATGATCAGCGTCTCCGGTGGATGGCATACCCATTTGGGCATACTGGAAGATCGTCTCAGCCAACAGACACCGCGACTGTTCTGGGTGACCTTCCTCAAACTGGAATCGGAGTATCAAAAACGTATTCCCGATTTCTCTTGATCGGTGATCAATACTGAATACTGAGCTTCAATGCAATTCCGGCGCTGTATCAACAGCGCCGGAACATTTTCAATGAATATCGATACCAGATTCAGATAACAAACCAACCACGCCATTCCAAAAAATTTCTACACCGATGCACAGCAGGATAAATGCAGAGAGCCGCAACAAAACCATCGTACCCAAACGGCCAAACATATTCACTATCTTGTTCGCATAGCGATAACAGACAAGAATCACCAAAGCCGTCATCGCTGCACCTAAAGCAGCGCTACCCAGCGAAAACACTTGATCCAACAATCGTGGTGGCGTACTTGCACCCAAGGTGATGGATGCGGCAATCGCACCAGGACCAACAGTCAGCGGGAAGCTGATTGGATAAAAGCTGCGCACCTTGAATTCTTCATCCGACCAGGCATCTGCCGAACTGGTCGCCACTTGCGTACGTATCGCATCCTGACCGTTATCGTTCAACAGCTTCCAACCAGTCACCGCCACCAATATGCCGCCGCTGATACGCACTATCGGTAACGAGATGCCAAAGAACATCAGCACATGCGAGCCGATAAACATTGCACCCAGTAAGAGGAAAAAGCAATTGAGCGCCACCTGACGCGCAAGTTTCTTCTCCACATCGCGACTGACATTGCCCAGCAAGCTGGCAAATACCGGCGCATTACCAAATGGATTGAGTATCGGTATCAAAGTAACTGGTACCAGAATCGCAGCTTTGAGGAAGAGGATGAGCATGGAGATATTCCTATCGTGAATCAGACTATATCGTCATCAATCGAATGGCCGGCCGCTACCCACGCATCAATACCGCCGGTCAATGGCCGCACACGACGGTAACCGCGTGCCATCAATTTCTTGGCAACGCGGGCAGCAGACGCCTCATTGGGACAGGCACAATACACAATCACTTCTGAATCAAGTTCGGTATTAATCACGAGTGCGCTGATATCGTCATCCGACAATACCATCGCACCGGGAATTTTTCCGCCTTGCTGCGCAAGTGCGGAGCGTACGTCGATGATAGTCGGTGGATTGCCTTCTTTCAGCAACTGATCAAGTTCATCGACCGTAATGCGCGCCATGCGCAAATCCTTCAGAAAGCTGTGACGTTGCCACCATTTCTTCCCGAGATACACAGCGAATGCAAACGCTACTAATACGATGCCCCACTTACCCAGATTCGCCAAGATATCGAGCAAGTCTGCAACGGCTGAGCTAAATAAAGAGCCGAGAAAAATGGCCGAGCCTGCCCACAGGGCTGCACCCAAGGCATCAAAGAAAATGAACTTGGCAGGACGTGTACCTATCGCACCAGCCAAAGCACTGGCAACTGATGCGAAGCCCGGAATGAATTTCGCCACCAGCAAGGATGCTGGACCATAGCGCACATACATCGCTTCGGTTTGGCGCACGCAAGAATCAGGCGACAGAGAAATTTTGCACAAACGCGCCATCACACGTCCGCCGTAACGTCGCCCCGCCATATACCAGGCAAAGTCGGCAATCAAAGCGGCCATCACCGCAATCAGTAACAACATCGGCCCTGAATACTCACCGCGTCCCAACAAGGCACCAGTAATAACCAAGGTTGGGTAAGCCGGTATCGGCGCGCCTAATTGCTCCAGCAACACGTTGCCGAAAACAAAGATCAAGCCGTATTGTTCAATCAGATTTAGCAGGAAGCTCATGTCGTTTCAGCGCGGTTAATTGTTGAATCCATCGTCATCGAAGCATAGCAGGCCATGACACCCATCATGCAAAATTTCAGAAGAGAAACATGGCGAATCTTTCTCTATGCCGGCGGTCAAAAGAACTCACCCCGGCAAGGAGAACCTTATGCCACAGCCCAAACACATGATGGATGAAGCCGATATCGGCAGCGGAGAAAAGCACTCCAGCGACCACGATACGGAAGAAGAAATAAGGAAGATCAAGCGTCTTGATAAAGACCGCTTGTTGGTCGATATCAAGGAGGAAGAGAAATTAAAGGGCTTGGTCGATGAAGATCATCCGTTTCCATCGAAAGGCAATTGAACCGGATACCGCGTATGAGAACTGAACCTGCTTATTCTTGTACGCGATTGCCCATCACTTCGCCCAACTGCACTGCCCCGATAGGCTGCCATTTTTGGTTGAAGGCCAAGGCATCTTTTGGGAACAACATCACTACGGTGGAGCCGAGTAGGAAGCGTCCCATCTCTTCGCCTTTTTTCAGCACCAGATGCTGTTTGTCGTAACGCCATTCACGCATCTCGCCCAAGCGCGGCGGATTGACCACGCCGTGCCATACCGTTTGCATGCTGCCGACGATGGTTGCGCCAACCAGCGTCAATACAAATGGTCCGGTTTCACCTTCGAAGACACAGACAACACGTTCATTACGGGCAAACAAGCCAGGAACGCCGCGTGCCGTCGTCGGATTGACCGAGAACAAATCGCCCGGCACATAAATCATGCGCAGCAAGCGACCATCACAAGGCATGTGAATACGGTGATAATCGCGCGGGCTTAAATACAGAGTAGCGAAGCTACCGTTTTCAAATTGTGCAGCCAAATCTTGATCGCCACCGACCAGCGCAGTGGTCGAGTAGTTATGGCCTTTGGCCTGAAAAATCTGATCTTTTTCGATCGCACCGAACTGGCTAATTGCACCATCGACCGGACAAATGAAAGCAGCATCTGCAATTGGGCGTGCACCAGCGCGCAAGGCACGTGTGAAAAATTCGTTAAAGCTGGCATAGCTGGCGATATTCGGATTCGCCGCTTCCGTCATATTGACGTTGTACTTGCCAACGAACCAGCGTATCAGGGAGGTCGTCAAAGGCCCTGCCTTGGCACCGGCGATTTTCCCTCCGAACGCGGTAAGCGCCTTTTTCGGGAGTAGATATTGCAGCAGAACAGACAGGCGATTGGACACGATGGATGGCTGGAAAAAGTGAGTGGCGTGATTGTAGCGGGTGTTCCGCTCTATGTAGCTGAAGATGTCGTTTTAACGACCTTGATCCAGTCGATGTAAAACTCGCCATCCCTACAGCAGCGGTGCGGCACACCGGCAAGTTGAAAGCCCGGATAGCCGTCTTCCATCCAAACGTGCACCAAGGTATCGAACTCTTCAGGCTCCAGGCGCAGCATTTGTGCAGAGACAACGAACTGCGCGCCATCCTTCTGCTTTTTGACAATATCTTCTATCGTGGCCATCGCCATCCTCATTACGAAACAAAAACTGCCGTCATCATAGCTTTTGTTGCGCTGCAATTCCATTAATTGCGTCCCATATCCACTGTTTTCCTTAAAACAGCCTCTAGCTACTTGCGCTTACCTTTACCCTCCGCGGCCTTCATTTTTGGCGAAAACACCACCTGACAAGGGTCGGATTTTGGATTTGCGCCATCCCAAATCGAGGTAGCAACGATGCTGACACCGCCAGTGACTATCGCGGCGCCGATTCTTGCGATGGCTCCAACAACGCCTGATGCATCCAGATTCAGTTGAGGTTTGCTGATCGCACCGGTAATTCTCACTTCGTCGGAAAAAGTGGTAATCCCCAGATTAATGCCTGATCGTGCTCGCACACGGCCACGCAAATCCAGTGTCTGCGTGCGTAAATCGATCTTGCCGCTGGTCAGCAATTGACTCGCATCGCTACGCGCGCCAACTATCCCGCCACCTTGCACCACGCCGGATTGGAATGGCAAACGTGCACTCATACAGGAGAGATCAATACGATTTGAGCTTTTTGTGGAGAAAAGGCCCGTCAGCCAGAACTCCGCTTGCCCAGCCTTGGGCGACATGATTTTTGCATCACCAATACGAATATTGACCGGGCCGCTTAAAGCAGCCGCCAACTCCTTCATCGATGCGCCAGTGGTAGATATCTGCGCATCGACCTTCATTGCACCGCCTGTAATGGCAATATTTTTACCCGTCTCTTTAAACCACGAACCGAGAGACGTGTCGTTCAATTGCAGATTCAGGTGCACTGCCTTCTTCTTTCCCTCCAATACCGCATCACCAGATGCGGTGCCACCCAACAACTTCCCTGAGTAGGTATTGATTGTCAGCTTATCGTCATTGAATGTCATTGCAGCCGCAGCATTGGTTACTTCGATGCCTGAACGTAATTTCAAGGAAGCGATTGTTGCGTCAAATTTTCCATCAATGCCATTCAAGGCAACAAGTAAGGGCCATGCGAGTGGCCCTTTGCTAAACAACTCGCCATCGGATTTTGAAGACGCAGCTGGCTGACCAATATCGAGCAAGGTCTGCACCATATCAATATGATCGGCTTGTACGCGTGCATTGATAACTGGCTTGCTACCTGCGCTGTTCCACTGCCCTTCTCCGGCAAGATTGAGTTTGCCTAGTTGCAGCTTGAGGTCTTTGACATCAACCTTCTTATCCGACGTTTGTATGGCAACGCTAGCCTTTAACGCAGCCGGAGTAGCACGATCGATGCTCAGAAAACCGAATACTTCCTGCATGGATGTGGCATCTATCGTTGCAGCAATATCGAGATGTTGAAACGTACTATCTAGCGGAATTTTTCCTTTGATCGTGGCGAGCGCCTGACCGGATTTAGCTGTGATAGCACCATTCGTGACTGCATTCGATACACCAATTGCAGATAAGTCATCCAGTTTTCCATCTAGCTGCAGAGCGTACTTTTCGCGCATGACACGCGTACTAAAAACAATATTACGTAACCCTGTATCAGCACTGGCTTGCAGATTTTCCACTTGCCATGCTTTTGCGTCAGCGTCCGGCTTGCGCAAACTGATAATGCTGTTATCGACCCGCAATCCGGTTAAAGAAAGTTGCGATAAAGATGATTGCTGTGTTTGTGGCAAGTCCCAACTACGTTGGCCGTCTTTTGCCACTTCGAGATTGATCTTCAAGCCACTAACACGCACGCCCTTGAGGACAATATTTCCTCTTAATAGAGGAAATAAATCGAGCCGCACCTTGATATCAGCGGCTTCGAGTAAAGACTTGTCTTGTGCCCAGGCAGGATTGGAAATGGTGACGTCGGTCGCGTGCAAACGCGGATAAGGAAAGACATCCAAGGTCAGACCGCCGACAGTCAGATCTCGCGACCAGGTTTGTTTAACGGTATCGCGCGCAAGATCTTTTAAATGCGCGCTATCGGTCAGGCGATGCAAGGTGAATGCCGCGATTGCCAGTACAAGCGCCAAACCCCCGACGCCCCACAGCACTCCTTTTTGCCACTTGCGCATGCGATATATCCTTGTATCGAACCAACGTTACGCTACGGATGAGTGCGATAGCCTGTGGTTGAGGATATATCAGATGTGTAGGGGCGTCACCCAAACTTGGACGCGCCCTTGCATACACGATGAGTTACGCGTGGATTTATGCAGGCTTCAACAACGTGGGCTGTACGCCATTCAACAGATAGTCGATCAATTCGCGTACCGGACGAATGGCCGCGCCAAACGGCAAGCGCTCTGATCCACGGAAGAATAAGCCGCGCTTAACATCGCCCTCTAATGCAAAAGCGAGTTGTGTATCGATGCAGAACTGCCCTGCCTTACTTATGCCGTCGCGTAAGCCGCATTGATGCAGGCAATCAAAACCAACCGTGCATTCTTTCGGCCCTGCTTTGCTCTGCAGTTTTTCCTCTTTATCCAAATAATTGGCCAGCCATTGTGTTTTCACCGCACGCGCAGGCAAGCCAGCGCAACTCATGAAGGTAACGATATCTTCCGGCTTGGCTTGCGTCAGTACTTGCTTGAAGTTGATATGTGCATCGCCTTCTTCCGTAACGGCGAAAGGTGTACCCAGTTGCACTGCGCTGGCACCAAGTGCAAACAATTCACTCACCTGTTCCGGGCTATGAATGCCGCCAGCCGTGATCAAGGGAATATTCTCTCGCTCAATTCCCAATTGTTTGAATAACTCTAGCGTTCCTTCCAGCACGACAGAAAATGCAAAATGTGGATCGTTCACACTATCCAGACCTGCTGCGCCGAGATGACCGGCTGCGTATTGCGGATTCTCGATCACAATGGCATCCGGCAAACGATTCTTGCGCATCCATTTTTTCAATATCAATGCAATGCCACGTACATCTGACAAAATCGGAATCAATGCAACGTCAGGGTAGTCACTCGTCAGTTCTGGCAAATCCATGGGCAAGCCTGCGCCTACAACGATGGCATCGGCACCGCTCTCGCAAGACTGACGTACATAAGCGGCATACTCCGCCACTGCGCGCATGACATTGACGGCGATCATGCCGTTTCCCTCGGCGATTGTTTTCGCTGCGCGTATCTCGCGGTCGAGCGCAATCAGATTGGCTTTATTGATCAATGCCTTGTCGCGCGATTTATCTGTCTGCGCCATCAAGTCGGCATGATGCCTGCGCAAATCAACGCTGGAAATTGTACCCACAGCACCCAGTTTGGCGACATTCCCGGCCAGACGATGCGCAGAAATACCTACGCCCATACCGCCCTGCACGATGGGTAGTAACAATTTATTCTTCAATTTCAATTTTGAAAACGCAGTATCTGACACTATTAGCCTTCAGTTGCCATTGAGATGACTGACTGTAGCAAAGGGAAATGAGAACGAATTGATGTGGATCAAAAATGATGCAAACTGAACTGCGATGCGGGTCTTGAAGCAACGGCAAGTCACCGCCATCATTTCCCTTGTAGATTGCTGTCGTGCCCATTACCATTCAGAGACATCTCATCAGGGAGCATGCTTATGCCGCATCACCGTTCCGAGAAACACTTTAACGGCCGTATAGGCTGGTTACGTGCAGCAGTACTCGGCGCAAATGACGGCATTATTTCCACCGCTTGCCTGTTGCTCGGCGTGGCTTCTGCCAATGTCGCACGTCATGAACTATTGATTACCGGTGTTGCCGCGCTGGTTGCAGGTGCCATGTCGATGGCTGCAGGCGAATATGTCTCCGTCAGTTCGCAAGCCGATACTGAAAAAGCCGAACTGGATCGCGAGCGCAAAGAACTGGAAGAGCAACCCGATGCCGAACATCGCGAATTGGCATCCATCTATGTCGCACGCGGTGTGACTCCTGATGTAGCCAAGCAAGTTGCACAACAATTGATGGCACACGATGCCTTGAGCGCGCATGCACGTGATGAGCTCGGCATACATGAAGCATCGGCAGCGCGCCCGGTGCAAGCTGCCATCACTTCTGCCATCACATTTTCGCTTGGCGCTGCACTGCCGCTGCTGACGGCACTGATTACGCCCACTGCCTTGCTGGTACCGGTGCTAGGCTTGACCTCCATGTTCTTTCTGGTAGGTCTGGGCATACTGGCCGCCAAAACAGGCGGTGCGCCTTTACTTCCAGCCGCCTTGCGCGTTGGATTCTGGGGCGCGCTGGCAATGATAGTCACCTCCATCATAGGAAAAATATTCGGTACCTTTGTTTAAGCACTCATAGAGTTTCCCCTGATTCATTTACGAGGTCGTAACCATGAAATTCAAGGACTATTACGAAACGCTAGGCGTCAAACGCGATGCCACACAGGATGAAATCAAAAGCGCATATCGCAAGCTGGCGCGCAAATATCATCCCGATGTCAGCAAGGAATCGGACGCCGAAGCACGCTTCAAGGAAATGGGCGAAGCCTACAAGGTATTGAAAGATCCTGAGAAGCGCGCATCCTACGATCAACTCGGCGCCAACTGGCAAAACGGACAAGATTTCCAGCCACCACCAAATGGTGACGCCGGATTCGAATTCAGCGGCCGCGGCGGACATGCCGGTTTTGGTGACGGGACAGACTTCGGCGATTATTTCGAACAAATATTTGGCCAGCAAACCGGTCGGGGACGCGGTCATCGACGCTCGGTGCATGCACAAGGCGAAGATCATCACGCCAAAGTGCAAATCGATCTGGAAGATGCTTATCGCGGTGCCGAGCGCACCATTTCACTACGCATGCCGGTAGTCGATGAAAACGGTCACGTCATCACCAAGGACCGCACGCTCAGCATCACCATCCCAAAAGGTATACGTGCAGGTCAAACATTGCGCCTGGCTGGACAAGGCGGTCCGGGCATAGGCGAAGGCAAAGCCGGCGACCTTTATCTGGAAATCGCCTTCCACCCGCACCCACGCTATCGGGTCGATGGGCGCGATGTGTATTTCGATTTGCCGTTGGCACCGTGGGAAGCAGCTCTTGGAGCCAGCGTTAAAGTGTCGACGCCAGAAGGATCAGTCGAGCTGACGATTCCGCCTAACTCTGCCGCGGGACGAAAACTGAGACTCAGGGGAAAAGGTATACCCGGCAAAGAAGCAGGCGATCTCTACGTCGTACTGACGATCGCATTACCGCCTGCAGATACAGACAAGGCAAAAGAGGCTTATCGCACGCTGCAGGAAGCCTTCGATTTCAACCCACGCGCATCTCTGTAAGGAGTCATCACCATGAGCCAGACAACAATTCATTGCCAGGTGGTTGAAGAAGAAATGCATCTCACGTTGATCGAACTGTCGCAGGCATCCAATGCCTCGGAAGAATTGATTACGGCGTGGGTCTTCGAAGGTGTGTTGCAGCCTGCCGGACAACAAGCTCAGGAATGGCAATTTAGCGGAGCGTCATTACAGCGCGCTCGCATAGCGCAACATTTAACGCAAGATCTGGAAGTCAACACACCTGGTATTGCGCTGGCACTTGATCTGCTGGATCAAATTGAATCGCTGAAAGCGCAGCTCAAACGCAAGAGCAGCTACTAGATCGCTCAGCATAGATTGGTTTGATATTTAAAGGACATCTCTCATCCTGCCGCAAGATGATATTTCTCCTTCGCGTATTGCTTGGGTATACTGTCGGCTCAATTACTCAAGGCAATGCGGTACGCCACAATACTTATGGAGAATGTATGAACACGAAGTGGAGAATAATAATTACGATATTTGTAATTGGTGTAAGCGCAATTTCTTTATATATGAATCCGTAACAAGAGCAACGCCCATCTATCGTGAAGCAACCGACACAGACTTGGTCGGTTGCTTACTTCAAGCCAATTTCACGCAAATACTTCAATGTTCCGGGATGCAACATACGTGTTTCCTGCACAGCCAAAACAGTATTCGACGCTGTCGTTTCCCGCCCCTGCCGCAGTAACTTTGCAATCACCGGTTCTCCTTTGTGTAGCGCTCGCGTCAATCGATACGCTGTGTCATCCGGCAGAGTCGGGCGTGCCATGATGAAGCTCCATGACCCCAAAGAAGACAACGCTGTCGTTTGTCCGTTAAAACTATTTGGCGGCACGACTAAAGGTTTGAGGAAAGGGTGTCGCCTACGGATTGTTGCTATCTCTTTTCCGTTAGGCACGATGAAGCGTCCGCCAGCAGATGCATTCGTCACGGCAACAAAGTTGGGCCAATTACTACTTCCACCCCACAAAGCAGCCACTCGACCATCAGCAATCATCGCCGGCCCATCGTTCACTCGCTCCAGGTACACCGCCTGAAAATCTTTCTCCATATCGAGTCCCAAGCCATTCAGCATGTAACGAGCAAGAATCACTAGCCCCGAGCCACGCGTACCGAAGGCCACCGGTTTGCCGCGCAAGTCATCAATGCTGCGATAAGGAGTATCTGCGCGCACCACAAACATGCCTGGCGTGGAAAACATTGCCGCGATGATTTTGAGATCGGACGGCAGCCGCCCCAATCCTTCCAAAGCTTCGTATGCGGCCTCGCCTTGCACCAGTGCAATGTCGAACGTGCCAGCCTCCAGCGATGGAATATTTTCGGCGCTGCCTTTGGTATTCCGCGCTTCTATCAGCAGACTCGGATCGGTTTGCGCCACGGTACGAACGACTGCATCGCCAAAGAGAGGAAAACCTCCACCGGGTGTGGCTGTTCCCATGATGAGATGGATAGTGTCTGCTGCCATGGCCGGGACGCAGGCCACGATGAATGCAGTGATGAATAAGGCCGATCGAACGTATCCAAGCATTGCCATCTCCTTGACGTTGATTTTTAAGCCATGTTTCTATTTAGGGAATCATAGCTCAATGCATGCATTGCATAGAGATTTAGAGTAATTAACTAATTAAAGACGACTAATTGCAAAAGCTAGGCGCCGGTGGCAAGGTACTACATCGAAATACGCTGACTGCGGAGAGCCTTGCAAAGGCTATTAAGCAAACCATCAATGACTGGCGTTGATTGAAGAAAAATTCCTTGCTCCAATTACCTGATTTTTACCTCGCCATCGCTTTGGGATATCTCAATAGTAGAGAAATCCCAAAGCCTCACGCAAACGATCGCCGGTACTACGCATGCGATCCCAGCGTTCTACCGAGACATCTCCCTGACGGAACTCACGGAAGTAATCATTCGATTGCAATTGGTTCATGACGGCATCTATGTTGGGAGCAATGCTGTTGGCAAAACCAAAGCGCTCGCGCAAGGCCTTCATGCGGCTCTCCATCGAATCCCGCGCATCCGGTGTGGCCTCGGAAATTTGTACCGGCGATCTCGGCGTCACCAGTATAAGCGCCGAACGCATTAAATCATTGGTCTTCTTGTTCGAAAACAGATACTGCACGCCCGGTATGTCTTGCAGCCCCGGCACACCGTCGCGTGTATTTGAACTCGACTTCTCGCTCAAACCGCTCAGGATCAGGGTATCGCCCATATTCATGACGACATTGGCATTGGCGGTGATCTCGCCGATTTCAATCTGATACGCGACGCGTGGATTGTCGGAGCTTGCATTCAGTGCCGTGCGTTGCGCCTCGACCTTCATTTGTACGCGCCCCTGTTGCAGGAATACCGGCGTAATTGCCAGCTTGATACCGAAGCGTTTATCCAGCGGCACGATGGTGGTACCGCCATTGAAACTGGTCGAGACCACACCCGCACTCAGGTTGGTGCCAGAGAAGAATTCCGACGGCAAACCTTCGATCGCAGCCAGCGTCGGACGTGCCAGCACTTCATTGACCGAGCTGTTGGCATTGGCAATATTCAGCGAATAAGTCAGTGCCGGGATGCTGACTGCACGCGTGATGGCGGTACTGACATTCGGCGTGGCGCCGTTCATACTGTTCGAGGTGATGACACGCGAATACGCAGGCGCATTGTTGGTCGATGAGCCCAGTTGCAAAGTCAGCGCGCTCAGCAGGTTGACGCCCTTGGAGGTCGTAATCAACTCTTGCGTGGACAAGAGCACCACGTCGATCAAGAGCATGCGTGGGCCACTGGCGGCAGCGCCCGCTGTTGCACGTGCGTCGACGGGAGCGCTAGCTGGCGCATCCGCAGCATTGCCGGTTTGCGGCACCAACGCATCAGGACTATTGCCCGCTGTATCGGCCGCTGGCGGCGGTGGCGCCGGCCGACTCGGCATATTGAAAGCCTGCGCCAGTTGTATCGGAGGCTGTTTGGACGCTGATTCCGACCAGGCCGTCTGCATCATGCCCGCCGGCTGCTGATGCTTTGCAAGCACAGCGTCCTGCTCCTGTTTCAGGTAGAAGGCCTTCCATTGCGCCAGGCGACGGCTCGCCCGTTCTGCTTCAAGCGCACCGCCATCCATCCGGGCCAGTGCATCCCGCATTTGCTCGGCTTGCGCAAAATTCCCGCACGATGCATAGACGGAGATGCCGGAACGCACGAACAGGCGATTGCTCCCGGTCGATACTTTCTGGAATTGATCAGCCATCGCACACGCGGTTTTGGCGTCACCAGTCAAATACGACGACACCATCAAACCATAGATCGAAACCGAACTCTCCGGCGTCATTAGCAAGACATCGGAAAACGCCAGCTTGGCGCGATCAAACTGCTTGAGGTCCATATAAGCCAAACCCTGGAATTCTTGCGCAATCCAGTTGCTCGGATCGATGCGCAAGGCTTGCTGATAACCTTCCAGCGCCATTTCTGTTTTTTGCGTGTCGCCCTGACGCGCTTGCAGGTGATAGATGAATCCATTCAAAAAATGCAGGTGCGAGTTACGAGCATCCAGTTGCAGCGCTTCATTAATGGACAGCTGCGCCTGTGGCAAATCCTGACGCTTGATCAGATTGACTGCGAGCGTGACTTTAGCCAGTACTTCCGAATCGTAATTACCTGTCGGGATTAATGGCATGGCCTGTACCATTTCGACAAAGGACTTCGCAGTCTCATCTGCCTGGGCAGGCGACATCAGGCAGATGGCCACTGCCACGGCGCTTGCAAGTTTGCCCAGGCGTATGGTGTCGGTAATTTTTTTCATGAGCATTAAGGCATTTTCAAAAACAGGAATATTTTTAGCGGAGGTAAACGATAAATGGCCCCGAATCATCGAGGCCATTTATGTCAGGTATTAGCGCGGCCCTGAGGAAGAGAAGATGAGTTGATCAACCTCGGATCCGGAACGCCCTGCCATACAACCCAGTTTTTGTCCGGGTGTCACATTGTAGGATTGCGCACTACCACCGCCGCCGCCAAAGCGACCGTAGGTTTTGCCCTTGTTGCTTACAAACGTCACCGCATCCATGCTGCCACCACTGCGATAGTCGACCCGCACGATGTATTCACCGGCCGACAGCATGGTGGTTTGCGTGTTCTTCAGCTTGCCGTGCACAGCACCCCACTGACCGCTCGCATAATAGAACTGCACACCGTCAAGACGTTTGCCGGAGCTGGTCTTGAAGCCTGTCACATACGAATTGCGACATTGCGCTGCATCACTCCAGGCACCACCACCGCCACCGCCGGCACGTACCGGGCCATTGATCGGTCCCGCAAAATCGGTATCGGGATGCGCATTACGACCTTCATCCTCACCGGAGTTCATCCAGTGGTCGAACGCGGCATCGTAATTATCCATACCGAATGCGGCTTGCAGATCAGGATAGCGATTGAGATAACTCACTATGCTGACATCTGCACTACCCTGGCGTCCCAGCTCGAAGCCGTCATCCAGCCAGTGCTGCAGTGCGCACTGCAGTTTGGTAGCTGGCGTCGGACATGCTGCCTGTACATCGGTGTAACGGTTCCAGTAATAGCTGGCGCTGAATTCAGGGCTACCTTGACGTCCTTCATTGAAGCCGCTGTTTTGCCAATGGGTAGCCAGATCAATTTTGGCCGCCACCACGTCAGGATATTTGTCGTAGTAGTAATCCCAGTCAAATACAGATGCCGCAAACTTCGGATCCGGGCCCTTCTTGTGTTTCTTTTTCTTACCCAGACGCTTGAAGGCGTTGCCTGCATCCTTGAAGGCCTTGTTGGCGCCACTGGCTGCCTGGTTAGCTACATCACGTGCACCGTTCTTGGCTTGCTCGTATTGCTTGCGGGCGTCGTCCGCGGCCTTTTGTGCTGCCTTGGCTGCATCTTCTGCGGCCTTCTTCGATTCGGCCGCAGCCTTGTTCGCCGCATCCTCGGCGGCCTTGGTCGCTACCAGCGCTGCATCGGAAATCTTTTTCAATTCCTTGTTGGCCATATCAGCCGTGTAGCCGCTCAGGTTTTTGTATTCACCTGCAATCTTTTTGTACGCCGCTTCCAGTTCCTTGCCGATACAACCGGCAATTTTGGATGGATCGACGTTGACACCGCCTTCGGCATCAAATACCTGGGCGAGGTCGGTGGTTGGTTTGATATCGAGCGAAGTTTTGATTTCAAACGGATTGATACAACTGGCATTGACTTCTATGCTCATGCGGGTTGGTCCCAGCACGATTGCAATCTTTTGTCCGGCCAGGTTGCCTTTGAAAGCCATGTCCTGCCGTTTCATATCGATCCGGGTTTCCTGCGACAGGCGGAACGGCACCTTACCCAATGGGCCGAGTTTGAGGACGACATCTGCGCCAACACCGTTGTAATAGCCATTGGCACCGGCCGACACATCGGTCCAGCCCAGGGTCTGGCCAAATGCAGCGACCTGGCCACTTTGCGCATAATACGGTCCGCCGTCAGCCAACGGCCCCAGCAACGCAATGTTGAAGTACTTCAGGTCTTCCGGCCATGGCTTGGTAGAATCACCAAAACGATATTCAGGCGGCGGATTCGGATTTTTCAGCTTGAACATCGCCAGTGGTTTGGCCATCGCCAGCAACGGTTCCTTGAACGAAGCGACATTGCGGATAAAACCGCCACCGTACCTGCTCAAACGCGGATCCGGTGATGCCATCGCAACGATGACGCGGGCCGCATCTTCCATCGTGAAGGTGGCCGGAGTCGCCATCAGGAATGAGAAATCGATGAAGTCCATCGCGCCTTCCGGCGTCAACGGTGTCTGGAACTGCAGCAGGACTTTCTTGTCACCTACACCCTGGAACTGGGCATTGCCCTTGTAGCCAAAGGTGAGGCTGTTGTTGATGAAGAAAGTAGCATCCGTCAACGTGACCGGTGGCAGCATCATCGGCAGCCTGGAGCCGGGAGCAAACTGGAATTCGACAAATGCTTCCGGCTTGAGCGCGTTGGCACCGGCTGATTTCATCGTAGCGCCGTCCGCGAGATCGCTCGCAACACTGACACCGGTTCCCGCGCCGCCGCCGATATCCATCGGAATCGGCATCACAACCGCTGCACGCATGGTCAGTTGATCAGCGCGTACACCCAGCGATTCCATCGTCAGTTTGATCGGACCGCCGAGGTCGGCGCGCGCCGCCATCTGTGCACCGCTGGCGAAGTTGATCGAGCTCACGCCGAAATAACTGTCGTTGACGACCTTCTTCAGATCGGGCGGCATGCGGTCGGTGGTCAGGTCAAACTCGGCGGTGGAAATCGAGATCATCAGCGAACGCAGCGAGGTTTGCCCCATCACGTTCTGTACCTTGTTACCGAACAGTTTGGGCATCGAAATTTTCTTGTCGACGACGATGATGAAGGTTTGCTGTGCGCTATTGCTGGTAAAAAAATACAGATGAACGGGTCCCGACTTGGTCTGATAGCAGCCGCTCAAGCCACCACCGCAGCCGGTTTTTTTCAAATCACCAACCATCTTTTGCAACTGGTCTTTGACGTCTAGCGACAGGCCACCGAGCATTTTCTTCAGTGCCGGTTTGATATCAGGAGCGTCGCTGGCTTGTGCCGGCAGCTGGAACAAGAGTGCGCCGAATAATGTGAGGCTGGCCTTGAATAGTACTGTTTTGATGGCGCTCGTCAGTGGCAACGCAGCCACCGGTCGTGAAGAAATCAGATTCAAAGCCATACTCCGCGAAAAGGAAAATTGCGAGTATAGGGATTTCCGAATGGAAACTTCATGAGCAACTCTGAGCAATTCTGAGTTAACTCGCGCGTTCTGCGGAGCGTGCACAGGCCGCACCATTTCGGACCATTTTATGGACCGATGATGCGCTTTATGTTTGTTCTTTTAAGGCGGGGAAATGATGAGATCAAGCCGTCGGAACGGCTTGATCATGCAAAGGAAATTGCGTCTAGTCAGGGACAGATTTTGCTTTGTTCGTGAAAGCGGTAACCAATAGCACGTAGAGTGCTGACAGGAAGCTGTTGGCCGGAAGCCTCTTCGACCTTGCGGCGTAAACGATTCATCTGCGTATCCAAACGACGCTGATCATATTCTATGAAATCTTCGCCGAGGGCGTCGACGATGCTCCTGCGAGTTACACATTCACCGCCGCTCATGAGCGTCAGCAAAACAATATGGTCCTGTTCGGAAAGCGTAATGTTGACACCATTCGGCGAGATCAAACGACGCGGCGAAGCAGACAACTGCCAGTACTGAGTGTATTCAGGAATGAGCTGGGGTTGCACCAGTTCACCGTTATCGAATTTTCGTTGGGTGATATCTCTGGCGACGCCTATTCTGACCTGATGATCTTCCGACCACGAAGCAGACCAGCTGATATACACGACCTGCCCATCCTTGCGTATATAGCGATTCTCAAAATACCGCTGTAAGTAACCGCCCATGACGCGATCGATAGATTGCTGTGTTCTTTCTCGGTCATCCGGATGCACCAGATCCAGCATGTACTTACCGACCATCTCTGCCGGCGTATAACCAAAGATGCGCTCACATGCGCCTTTAACGGACAGGCATTGCCCCTCTGCATTAACGGCACAAATCGCATCGAGCACCAAGTCCCCGTAGTCACTTTTTGGGACGCTGCCTTCTTTTTCCATCTGCTACTCTTTCAACAATTATGTCCCGCGTCGCTCTTCATGTACGGCGATTAATTTAAAGCGTTAGTCGGATTTTCGATCGCAGGCGTTTAGCCAACGACTTGTAAAGATAAGCAAGATAACGACCAGCCCTACTGCCATCCGCGTCAATTCATTTGACATCTTCAGACATGACTGACTATGCATTTTACGGAATCACATGCGCCTTTGCAGCATGTATTGTAGATAGCGGATGAGATAGCTTTCTTGCAAACACTTTTTAATCGGTTTCGCGCAATAAGCGCATACCCACAAGCGTGTAACGTGTATCTTGCGAATTCCAGTTGCGGTAAGAGGAGCGTGCGTAGAACGACCACGTGTGCCATGAACCACCACGGCGCACACGCACCGAGCCTTCTGCCGGACCTTTAGGATCATCCAATGGCGAGTTCGCATAATATTTATCGTCATGCCAATCTGCAGTCCATTCCCACGCATTGCCGTGGATATCGTAAAGACCAAAGGCATTCGGCGCGAAGCTACCAACTGGTGCAGTAAAGGCAAAACCATCGCGCCCAGCCAGTGCAAACTTTGCCCACTGCTGCCAGTTCTTCGCTGTGTCGGCATCGAATACATTCGCTGCACTTAACAAAGACTGTGGATCGTCGCCGGTGTAATAGTGTGTTTTGGTACCTGCACGTCCCGCGTACTCCCACTCAGCCTCGGATGGCAAACGATAGGTGCGCCCTTCAGTCTTGCTCAGCCATTTGCACATGGCCACCGCATCGTTCCAGGTAATGTTCACCACCGGATGGTCGTCGCCTTGTGGAAAGCCTGGATTGCGCCACGAATACTTTGGATTGCGTCCGTCGAAAGCATCGCCACGCGCAGATTTGGCTGGATCGTAATTCGGGTTGTAGCCATAGCCGCCGGTACCGTCTACCTCCGATTCCGGCTTGTAGCCCGATGCATCGAGAAAGCGTCGAAACTCGCCAACCGTCACCTCGTATTGACCGAAATAGAACGCACGCGTAATGCGTACCTTATGCGCCGGAGCTTCATCGATCAATTCCACGAAACGCTTATGCTCATATTGCGGATAGGACTTGGCGAGAGAATCAGGCGACTCATCACTGCCCATGACAAATTCTCCGGCCGGGATCAGTACAAACTTCATACCCAAGGAATTTTGAACACTGGGCTCCGACGACCAAGCGCATGAAGCGGTCAGAGTAAGGCAAAGAGAAAGTATTGTCCGTATGTGCATAACAACTTAAAAGTAAGAAAAAATGCAAAACCCTCGGACTCCACTGTGAGGGGCCATCGCTGCATGCTGACACGAAAAAATCGGCAGTGCAATATCGTGTACACAGAAGATTTGAACGTGTTTCAAACACCGAAAAAAGTCTCGCCTCAAGACGCATTAGCGCAGGTTAATAGAGGCTATCTCTGGCATAATTCAACAGATGAAAGTCATCCCATTCAGTCGCACTATCCCAGCTTTATTTCCCAATCAAGCAAGCGTAATCGGCATCCGGTCCGAATGAAAGTCGTCACCTCATGCTGACGATGGCAAGCGCAGCCATCATGCTGCCAGCGATACTACTGACAGGTGCTTTGATAGGTGCTTGCGGTATTGGCGGCGTACTGCTGGTTCCAATACTCACACATCTGGGCGGCATTCCCTTACCTCAGGCAATTGCTGCCGCCTCTCTCAGTTTTGCATTCCCCGCACTCGTTGCCTTGCGCCCTATGCGGCGCCAACCGGAACTGCTGACACGCTGTCTACCGTTGTTGGGAGGAGCATTGCTGGGTGCGGCAGGCGGAGCGCTGACCGTGCACTGGCTATCTGCCAAGAGTCTGATGTTCGGCGTCATGTTGCTGGTTTTGTTCGCAGGCTGGCGCGGCTTGCGATCAGCACATATCGCAGCAACTCCGGCTGACATCCTCGGCAGAAATGTATTGTTTGTATTGGGTGCTGTGGTGGGCTTCGGTTCGGCACTGACTGGCACTGGCGGCCCAGTTCTGATCCTGCCGCTGTTGATGCTGATGCGCCAGCCTCTGCTCTTCGCAGTCATCGCATCGCAAGCGATACAATTCCCGATCGCGCTTGCCAGCAGTACAGTCCACGCGCTGGAAGGACGGCTGGATATCAAACTTGCCGCCATCTGCGGCTTGCTCATGCTGATAGGATCGTTTGCTGGACAACGCGTTGCAGCAGACTGGAATGTCACTCAGTTGCAGCGCATAGTGGCCGTACTACTTCTGGCAGTTGGTAGCTGGTTTGCCTGGCTCCTGCTGCATTGATTGCTTTAACGCGCCATTTTCTGTTCTAGCAAGGTTTTCACATCACTCCATTCGGAATCAATGATGCTGAAACGCACCGAGTTACGCTTGCGACCATCCGGCATGATGCGTTCGTGCCTGACTATGCCTTCCTGTTTTGCCCCGATACGTAGAATCGCAGCGCGTGATTTTTCATTCAATTCATCTGTCGTGAATTGCACGCGTATCGCCTGCATAGCTTCAAAGGCATGCGTTAAAAGCAGATATTTAGCTTCCGTATTGATGCCGGAACGTTGAGTTGAACTACCCAACCAGGTATGGCCGATTTCCATTTTTCGGTTCGCCAAATCGATCTTCCAGAAACGTGTGCTGCCGACAATCTGCCCAGTATCTCGTCTGACGATAACAAAAGGCATGACCGTTCCCGCCTGACGCCCTTCTAATGCGGCAGCAATGTAATTGCCCACAGTGTCAGGGCCGGGAATAATCGTCACCTTCATATTCCACAACTCGCCATCTGCTGCCGCAGCTACAAGACTGGCTGCATCTTCTGCTAGTAAAGGTCTGAGTTCAACAGTTGGCCCTATCAAGGTCGGCTGGATTAATTGCGTGGCGTTAGCGTTCATGTGCGATCAATGTGCGTCAAAAGACTTTCATCATAAAGCGTCACAGAATATTTTTCCCAGCGATTTTCTAATAAGCATTTGAATACAACAAGGCCCATATCTGCAGAAACAACATCAAGTAAAGAACTTCTTCCATTGCTCGCTTCTTCATAGTTATCCCCAAAAGTTATCCCCACATTTTGTGCACAGGCTTGTGCATAACTCCGGCACAACTGACTTATGTCCTTGATCAATAAGGAAAATTAGATTGCGCTCAAATTCAGGCGTATCAGTGCAAAACACCTACTTATTCAGATGCTCCACATTCTTTACTTGGCACTAATTACTTTTAAATCCCGCCAGAAAATAAATTTATCGATGAACATTTAACTCAATCCGGATCCAGCAAACGCGGCCCTGGCCCTTGCTCCGAAAGCACATCCTGCGGATTGCGTAACTTGCAATGATCAAGCGAGAGACAACCGCAACCTATGCATAGGTTGAGCTGATCGCGCAGTTGCACCATCTTTGCGATGCGCTCATCCAGCTCTGCCTTCCAGCGTGCTGACAGCTTTTCCCAATCCTTGGCCGTCGGCGTTCGACCTTCCGGCAATGTCGCTAATGCCTCGCCTATCGATGCGAGTGGAATACCAACGCGTTGCGCTACCTTGATGATCGCAACGCGACGCAGCACATCGCGCGT
Organism: Pseudomonadota bacterium; assembly: GCA_040390795.1. Lineage (GTDB taxonomy): Bacteria > Pseudomonadota > Gammaproteobacteria > Burkholderiales > Burkholderiaceae_D > Oxalicibacterium. The sequence continues at coordinate 46,676 of JAZJXV010000008.1, forward strand.
ATAGCGGCGCTGATTACCAGGATTGCGCCGACTCGTAATCAAGCCTTTGGCTTCATAAAAATGTATGGCCGAGACAGCGATACCACTGCGCTCCGCCACCTCACCGACCGTCAATTCCTTGTGAAGTTGATCGGCATTGATTTTTCCCATGGCTTTCTCTTGACCTTAAGTTAAGTTGAGGTTTTACACTGCCTTTCGTTTCTACGCAACACACAAGAACTGACGTAATAAAAACCTCACCAAATCTAATTAACTCTTTTTAACTGTATATATATACAGTATATTATTGGCACGCTGATTCAGCAGCGTTTTGTCTCAAAACAGTATTTTGGAGATTCCATGAGTGCACAACTACCCGCCCTTTCCATACGGGAAATGACGAAGATGAATGAAAAGATCAATGTGGCTTTGATCTACGGCAGCATTCGCGAAGGACGCTATTGCGACATCGTGGCGAAATGGGCTTGCTCGCAGATACGTGCACGAGATGGGTACACACTTGATATCGTCGATCCGGCAACACTGTCTTTATCGCCACCACTGGAACGTGGCATCAATCCAGATTTGGAAGATTTAAGAGAACGTCTGGAGCAAGCTGATGCATTTATCATCGTCACACCTGAATACAATCACGGCTATCCTGCTCCGTTAAAACACTTGATCGATTCCGTTAATAAGGAATGGCAAGCCAAACCGGTTGCGTTTGTGTCTTACGGTGGAGTGTCTGGCGGCCTGCGTGCAGTAGAACAACTGCGTCAGGTATTTGTAGAGGTGCATGCGACGACTATGCGTAATAGCGTCAGCTTTGCCAATGCATGGGAGCAGTTCGATGAACGCGGCAATCTGTACGCGCCTGTGCGCGCTGAGAAATCGATGGAAATGATGTTGGCGCAATTGAGCTGGTGGGCCAGCGCCTTGAAAGATGCGCGTAACAGCATCCCGTACAGCATAGTTGCAACCTGAGATCAGATCTCTCCAGCAAGAGAAAGTCTTATCTCTGGTTCACTTACTTCTTCTCAGGTTTGACTATCACCGTACACGTCATTCCTGCGACCAGGTTGTGCGCTTTATCCAGATCATCGATCTTGATCCGAACAGGAATGCGTTGTGCCAAGCGTACCCAATTAAAAGTTGGATTAACATCTGCCAGCAGTTCTCTGCCGGTCGCGGCATCGCGATCGGTGATGCCGCGTGAAATGCTTTCGATGTGGCCTTGCAAGGTTGGGCCACCGCTCATCAAATGGATTTCAACCTTGTCGTTCACCTTCAGATACTGCAATTTGGTTTCTTCAAAATAGCCGCTCACATAGTATGAGTTGCTATCAATCACCGCCAACTGCGCCACACCTGCGGTAGCAAAATCACCGGCATACACATGCAAGTTAGTCACATAACCATCGACTGGTGAACGAACCTCGGTACGCTCCAGATTAAGTTGTGCGATATCGCGTGCAGCTGCGGCTGCTTCATATTTTGCGCCAGCGATGGATGACAGCGAATCTGCTGCTTCGCGACTCTCGCTCGTCACGATAGATGCATCCAGCCCGGCGCGTCGTGCCGCTTCCTTGCTGCGCACCCGTTTCTCTGCTTGCTGCGCAGCCAGCACCGCTTCAGCTTGTATCAGTGTCTGGCTATAGCGGCTCTTGTCGATGCTGAACAGCACATCGCCTTTATGCACGAATTGATTATCGTGCACGGCAACGCTGGTCACGATACCGGAAACGTCAGGTGCAATATGAATGATGTTGGCCTTGACGCGACCATCGCGCGTCCATGGCGAATCCATATTGTCGTCCCACAGGTATTTGCCAAACAGGATGGCAACCAGCAGCAAGACAGCGGTAATGATGTAACGCAAATAAGCGGACGTACGCATGAGAGTGATCCCTCTTTTTAGTAAAGTAGTAGTGCCAGCGCACCGAATATACAAACCAGCAAACAAAGCCGGAACAGTGAGCGATGCCAGACATATTTATAAACGCCGAAATGACCGCACAGCCAGTCAACGCCAATATGTATCAGCACGCTCAACAGAAAAACCAATAGCAACGATGGCGCCAAGATGCCAAAGATGGAAATTTCACGTGGCATGAGTGTTTGCTCCATTTATGCTTGCTCTATCTTGCATTGTTGATTCGATGGAAAAATCGCTCAATGATGAATCGAGCAACGATGCATTGATCATGTGTAAATCGGTCAAGGCGCGCTGCAATTGTGCTACCTCGCCAGCCTTCAAATTTTCTTTATCCAACAACAAGGTGCGCAGCATTTTCCCGGCATCTTGCGTTGCCATGAGCGCCTGCGCATGCTGTTCCATTTCAGGACGACGGAAATAATCAGCCAGACTGGCGATGCATTTTTCTTTTGCAATGCGCGCAGGATGGTCAGCACGCAGACGTGCGCTCAGTTCACGTAAATCAAGAATCGCGTGCCCCAATTCCAGCAAAACTATCGCCTGATTCAAGATACGACGCGTCGCTGCATCCGGGATGCCACGTACACCCATACTCAGTTGATTGAGCAAATCGCGAACGCGGCTTTCGAAGTGATGACGCAGGTGTACCGCATCGCTGAGGCAAAGACGCAAGGCTTCGCCCCACAAGGATTCTGCGATATGACGACGCGAACCTTGCTTGTGTTCAGGAAGAATCAGAGCAAACATCAATGCGGCAAGAACCAGACCTATGATCTGCGCCATGCTGTCATTGATGAAGTTGGAGACGTTGAAGCGCATCATGTTCTCCGGCGCGATCATTTGCGCAAACATCAGATTGAAACCAATGCCGATACCAGCCACTTTGCGCCAGGTACTAAGGTATGTCGCCACGATCAAGAACGGCAACATCGCCAATACCAACATGCCGTAACCCTCTACATGATTGAGCATGAAGAAGGCACAGAAAAATGCAAACGGTGTCGCAATCGCAAAGCCCAATGTTGTTTGACGAATCAAACCGCTAGGGTCAGGTGAAGATGCAGCCAAGCCGCAAAAAACAACCATGATGATGACCGCACCACCTGCGCTAGGCCAATTTAAACCGTACCAAGCCAATGACAGTAACAACAAGGCAGCAGCACTACGCAAACCTGCAGCCATAGCAATCACGGGCGGCGTTTTGGCGCTGTATGCGAGGATCTTTTCCTGATTCTTCACCGGCATATCGGACAGGCGTTTAGGCAAGTCGTGATAAATCGCAACCAACCTATACAGATCATCGCTAAAGCGCTGCAGCAACTCCAAGCCTGTATCAAGATTCAAGCGCTGCTTGTCATTGTGCGGATGTTGTAAAAAGTTGCGACGTGCATCTGCAATCATTTGCGGCAAGGCCTGGCGCAGCTCAATCAGCTTGTCATACGTAATACCAGCCTCTATACCGGTTCGTGCTGGAATATTGCTCACCAACAAAGCATCAGAAAAAGCTGTGTAAAGCGGCATCATCAAATCCGGGACCAGCATATCTCCCCGATCACGCAAACGTTGCATCAGTTGATGCAGCGTATGAAATGTCGTCAAACTCACCATCGCTGCCGCGTTGAATGCATGCAATTGCTGATTGCGTACACGCACATCACCGGCTTCAAAGAAAGCAGCCGCACGACCTGACTCAAGCGCTGCGACTTCCGCTGCAAACTGTAGATGCAAGCGTTCCATCTGCTCTGGACTTAAGCGCCCTTGCATTGCATCGATACAAAGCTGCGCAAAATTACGATACAACTTGCGCACGGCTTGTACTAATTGCTCACTCTGATGTTTAGGGAACAATGCGTCATTCACCAAGGCCGCACACAGGATGCCTAATGAGATTTCCGTCACGCGCGAGACAGCCAGATTAAACACAGTCAAAGGTGCATCAATCGCTGGCACTGCAATCATGCAAGCCGTATAACCAGCCAACACAAAGCCGTAAGAACGCGCATTGCGCATCAAGGCAGAACCGGCTGTACACAAGCCCACCCATGCTGCGAGTGCGATAAACAAGGGCACACTCTGCTGCGGGAACAAGGCTATGAGCGTTAATGCGGCAGCACAACCAACCAAGGTGCCGAACAAGCGGTAGATACTTTTTTCCAGCGCCATCCCACTGCTAGGCAAAGCGACGATGAAAACCGTCATCATGGCACTGCGTGGCGAATCAAATCCCAGACGAAAAGCAATCCACAAGGCGAGGAAAGCTGCCAGCAAGGTTTTAAGAACGAATATCCAGCGCTGCCCTTCCGTATCTATCCAATCCTGCGCAACGACACGTGCGCGGCGATACCACGCGGCAGGCGGTGCTGGTGTCACAGGCGTCGATTCGGATTCGGCCGCGATGTTCATACTTCTTGCACTTCTTCCAGATTGGCGAGTTGCTGTCTGAGCATGGTTTCTTGCAGAGCCAGATTCTTGTCGTTGATCCCTTCATACGTCTTGTTCAGAATCGCCCAATAATCCGGCGATACATGTTCGACGCGTTTTCTGCCGGCAGTAGTCAACGAAATATCGACACTGCGTCTATCTTCCAGACTGAAGCGACGCTTGATCAAGCCCTGCTTTTCCAAGTCGTTACAAATGCGCGTCAGATTCGCAGGTTTTTCCGAGCAGGCATCACCCAAATCAGATGCGCGTTGTGTTTCATCATCCGAACCATAAAGCACCATTAATGCGGTATAGCCGACGTTGGTCAGACCGTGTTTTTTCATCACGGCATTGAGCTGATCCTGCGTGCGTTTTTGAATGTGATACGCCAATCGGCTCAACGTCACCAACTGCTGCGGATGTTCCGGCATGCGTTCACCGCAACGGGCGATACGACGTACCGTACTATCAAAGTTACTCATGGTTTGTCCTTGCTGCTAATCGCATTCTGTTTCGCATCGGTGGTTTTGCCATCGACTTGTTCAGGTACATAACCGCCGCCCAATGCCAACATCAAGGCAGCATGACTCTCCAGCATGCGTGCATTGATTTGCACACGCTGTTGTTGTTGCGCCAGCAAAGTCACTTCGCTGTTAAGCAGAACCAGGAAGTCCGTCATACCCGCTGCAAATCCCTTGCTCGCCAGAACGCGCGCCTTGGTCGCCGTTGCCAGCGCACCATCATTGAGATTTTTTTGCTGCTGCAATGATTGCGCTTCGACCAAGCTATTGGCTACGCTTTCCAGCGCATGAATAAGCGTGCCGTTATAGGTTTCTACCGCGATGTCATACGCTGCTGTATGTGCACCCAGGTTGCTGCGCAAACGACCGCCATCGAAAATCGGCAATGAAATAGCAGGGCCAATTCCGCGTATCGCCGACGAACCAGTGAGGAAGTTACTAAAACCTATGCCCTGAAAACCGGCGAACGCCATCAAATTGATATTTGGATAAAAAGCAGCTTTGGCTACGTCTATCTGTTTGGCCGCAGCTTCTACTTCCCAACGACGCGCAGCCACGTCCGGACGACGGCCGACCAGATCGGCAGGCAAGGCTGAAGGCAATTGCAGCCATGCACTATTATCAAGAGACAAGGTAGGACGCGTAATCTTTTCTCCTGCGGCTGGACCTTTACCACTGAATGCCGCGAGCTGATTACGTAACAGCGTGATGGATTCTTCGTATTGCTCTATTTGTATATGCAGCGGTGATACAGCAGCTTCCAGTTGCGTGACATCCATTTCAGTTGCCAGTCCGGCAGCCAATCGCTGACGCATCACATGCAAGGCTTTCTCGCGATGCGCCAAGGTATCTTCGGCGATATCTTTCAAGGCGAACTGCAATGACAGTTGCACATAGCTGCGTACGATATTGTTTTCCAACGCAAGCTGAGCGATCTGCGATTCGGCAGCGGCAACTTTAACTTCATCTACTGCAGCAGCCAGTGCCTGACGCTGCTTGCCCCACAAATCCAGATCGTAAGTCACCTCTACGGCAGCACGGTTGTACCAAGCGTAGTTGCCCGCTTCTGGCGGCGGAATGAAATCGTGCGCTGAAAATAACTGGCGCGTCATGGAAGTCGATGCCTCCACATTCGGCAAGGTCGCCGACTTCGCTAAGCCGGCATAAGCCTGCGCCTGACGTACACGCGCTTCGGCAACATGCATATTCGGATTGTCGCTCAGTGCTGTAGCTATCAAGCCATTCAGCTGCATATCGCCATAAGCCTGCCACCATTGAACTTGCGGCCATTGCGCAGCGGCATTTTTTGCTGAAAGAGCAATATTGGAACCACCATCCAAACTATTCGCATCCATCTGTTTTGCCTGCGGCTTGATATTGCCCATGTCGGCGCAAGCGCCAAGCAACGCCGTCAAACAGACCAGACTCAGATAAGTAATTTTTTTCATCATGATGCAAAAGCCAATCAAGATAGTGATGGATGTTTTATTTTACTCCAATATATTTTACTAATGAAGTATATTTTTACGAAATATCACAGGCGTTCTTGCATCAAAGATATGAATTACCTTATCAATATAGACAAAGCATTAAGAAGTTGTCGGGAAATAATTCGGCTAGAGTGGCCATGCCGATACGCTTGATCAATAGAGTTAACTATTCATCAAGCGTATGGAATACCTACAGATTCACGAAATGAATCCAGCTACGACTATGATTAATGCTTTCTTACCGGCGCATTCAAACGTATAAAACGCAGAACCAGTAACCAGGCACCGGCATACGCCACACCAACCGCAGCAAGCGCAAAAATCACGCGCCAGTGCCAATCCGGTGCCATATGCAATATCGTTCCCATGATCGCCACACCAACCAAAGCGCCAATCTGACGATTTGCATTCAGCGCCGCGGCAGCACTATTCGCATGCAAACGCCCTGCCATTTGCAACACGGCCGTCGTCATCGCAGGAATGGCAATACTCACACCGAAGTTGCAAGTACCAACCGCTAACGCAAACAACCAGTACGACGTTTGCGGCGTCAAACCAGTCAGTAATCCTGCCAGTACAGCCGCCAAACCTAGGCCAAGCAACATCGGCAAACGTGGCCCCCACTGCGCCGTAATACGTCCTGACATAAAGTTACCGATAAAAATAACCGCCATCGTCGGTAACAACTGCAAACCGGTTTGCAGAGCATCCGCACCCCGCGCCTGCTGCAAGAACAGACTCAGGAAAAACAGCAATCCATACACGCCAAAATTAATCAGGAAACCTATCCCATTCGCCGCGGCAAAATGCGAGTTCGCAAACAATTCGCGTGGAATCAAAGGCGCAGCGCCACGACGCTCATGTCGCACCAGGAAGAAACCGGCAATCAAGGTGATAACGATCCCAGCCACTATCGGCGATGAACCCCAGCCGAAAACTGGCCCTTCAATCAGCACAAAGCTCAGTGCTGCCAGCATCACAACGCCAGTTAAATGACTAAGAATAGTCAAGGGACGCCAATGGCGAGCAACGTTGGGAATCACTCTGTTCGCCAACATCAAGCCCAGCAAGCCCACCGGCACATTGATCAGAAAAATACTGCGCCAGCCAAACCAATGAATCAATACACCGCCAACCAAAGGACCAATCGCGCCTGCTGCGCCAACCGCTGCCGACCAGATTCCCAGCATCTTGGCGCGCGTATGATCATCTTCATACACATGCGTCATCAAGCTTAAAGAACTCGGCATAAAGAACGCGGCACCCACGCCCTGCAACAAACGCGCAGCCACCAGCGTTACGCCATTCGGAGCCAAACCGCACAGCAACGAAGCCACGATAAAAATCGTCAAGCCGAACATATAAATTTTCTTGGCACCATAACGATCTGCCAAAGCGCCGCCCACCATCAACATCGCAGCAAAGGTCAACGTATAACCATCGACGATCCAGACCAACATGGACAGCGGCGCAGACAAACTATGTTCAATCGAAGACAAGCCGACGTTGACTACCGTGACATCCAGCATCGCCATCACAAATCCGATCGCCAGAGCGACCAGCGGCAAATAACCGGCGTGCGATGGCGCAGCCAGTGTGGAAGGACTTAGTTTGGAGGCTTGCATCGTCATGATGTGCTTTCTGTACTGCGCGGGTGATCAAGGATGCATTTTAGACCTCTTGTGCGATGCAATAAATAAGCATAATCTCATTACTGTGATGCAAATTTGCATCAAAGAACAAACAGGAAATGATCATGGATTGGGATAACGCCAGAATTTTTCTTGCCATTCAGCGCGTAGGCACACTGCGCGGCGCGGCCGAACAATTGCAGATCGATCAAGCCACCGTCGGGCGACGTTTGGCAGCGATGGAAAAATCGCTGGGCACGCGGCTATTCTTGCGTACACCAGCCGGTTATGTCGCCACACCAGCTGGTGAGCTAGCCGTCACTACAATAGAAAAAATGGAACAAGCCGCAGATCAGTTGCAGCGGCAAATGCAAGGTACAGATGAGCGCCTATGTGGCGTTGTGCGCGTAGCAGCAACAGATACGATGGCCAAACATGTTTTGATGCCAGCCATGCAAAAGCTTCATGCAAAGCATCCTGACATCCGTGTAGTCCTGACTACGTCCAATCAGGTTTCCAACATCACACGACGCGAAGCCGATCTTGCCGTGCGTTCCGTGCGACCGACCAGCCCCGATCTGATTTCTCGTCATTTAAAGCGTTTGAACCTTGGCTTGTACGCATCCAAGAGTTATCTAAAAAAACACGGAATGCCCCAACCAGGCACCGCGCTAGCCGGACATGATGTAGTTATCTATCAACGCGCGATTTATCCTCGCCAAAGCGAAGCACTGTGCGGCGAATCCATCGCCAATGCACGCGTCACTATGGAAATCAGCTCCGGCATGATGCTGTTCGAAGCAGTCAGTGCTGGTTTGGGAATTGGAGAATTGCCAACGCATATCGGCGATGCAGGTTCGCAGCTCGTGCGCTTATGGCCGGAACGTTTTGAGCCTTACGATCTTTGGCTGGTGTTGCATAGCGATTTGAATCGCACCGCACGCGTACGTGCGGTAGCCGATGCTATCGTAGAAACCTACGAAGAATCCTGAAAAAGTTTCTTATTTGGAGTGGCGAGATGAGACAACAATCCCGCCCACAATCAAGACGAATGCTATGCCGTGATAAAAGTGCGGCATTTCACCCAGAAACGCTGACGACATCACCGCCGCAAAAAGCGGTGTCAGATTACTGAAGAATCCCGCTATCGTCGGCCCTACCCGCTGCACGCCTACACCCCAGCAGCGCAGCGCAATAATCGCAGGTCCGATCGCCACGAACAACAATGCCGCTGCCAAAGGCCAGCCCCAGGTGATTTGTAGATCGCTTACCGCCCATTCGCCAGCGACAAACAAACCAGACCAGGCGACGCCGAACGCGACTTGCGCCAACAGAAATGCCGCCCAGTTACTGCGAATTTCTTGCGGATCTTTCGGCAGGGTCAGCAACCAACTATAAAAAGACCAAACGATCGCAGCAATGATCATGAAAATATCACCAGCCACCAAACGCAGAGCCAGCAATTGACGTAACTCACCACGGCTCAAGACGATCAGCACACCGACGATAGACATCACAGCGCCCAACGTCTGCTTGTGCGACACCTTGACGCCAAAGAACAGTGTACCGATCAGCAGCATCCAGACCGGCATGCTGGCAGCAACCAACGTCACATTAATTGGCGAAGAAGTTTGCAACGCCAGATATTGCAAGGTGTTGTAAAGGCCAACGCCCAACAAGCCCAGTAAAGAAAAGCGCTTCCAATGCTGCCAGAACCCACTGTCACGGCGAAATATCCAGCTAGCCAACGGCAGCAGAATCAACAGCGCGATAGACCAACGAAAAAAATTCAGGGTAACCGGCGGTACCAAACCATTGACTGAGCGACCAACAATCGCATTCCCCGCCCACATCAAGGGAGCGATCGTAAGCAGCAATGCAGTTGATGGCGTTATTTTCTGAGTCATGAGCAAACAAATGGATTAAGCAATTGCAAACCGGAAGTATGCAATCGCGGAAAAATGGCTAAGGCGATCCGAGAGGATACTTGATATGTCTGACATCCGTCTGACAATGCGCACAAGCGTCATACGCGCAATCAAACGCATGAACGACGCGCTAATGATTTTTGCTAGATCAGCTAGCGATCGTTCGACTGAAATACCTAGTCAGTTTTCGATACGGTTTGATACTTCAATCAAATTGAAATCCGGATCACGCAGATAAAGAGACAAGATCGGACCAGTTGCACCAGTGCGTCGAATCGGCCCTTCCAGCACCGTGACGCCGCAGGCATTGAAATGCTCCAGCACTTTATCCAAAGGAACGGAAGTGATGAAGCAAAGATCAGCCGAACCGGGAGTCGGATGCTCGGCTTTCGGCTCGAACTCTTTACCATGTTCATGCAAATTGATTTTCTGGAAGCCGAACGAAAGTGCTTTCCGCCCTGCTCCGAAAATCACAACTTCCATGCCCAGCACACGCTGATAAAAGGCAGAAGTCAGTTCGATGTCTTTTACCGTCAGGACAAGATGATCAAGGTGATCCAATTTCATAGCGATGTCGAACTATGGTTGATGGATCTCCATTATGTGCCAAAACCGCATGATGGAAAAATTGAACATCTTGTCTAAGCTCTCCCTCATCACCAAGTTCGATTAATGGTGATAGCGATACTCTTGCGTATAACCACCGTAGCCATACGAAGCCGCTCTGACATCTTGCACGTAGATATAACTTTCTTCGTGCAGATTGCCCAAGATGCGCTCAAAGCCTGCGAAAGCTTCCTTGATGTAAAGTGCCTTCTCATCTTTGGTATTGGTTTCGTCGGTAATCTTGATATCGAAGTAAAAGCTATTCTTCTTTTGCTCGCTCAGAAGATGACCACCAACGACCCAACTATCGTGCGCAACATAATCGATGGCGATGGCCGTGACTTCACGTTTCTTTTTCAGTATGCGCGTCGTCAAGTCCAGTAGCAGTTCGGCAATCTGCTTCGTCAGTTCGGGGGATTTTTCTGCGCTTACTTTCACGTTCAGGATAGGCATTTGAAGCTCCTTTTTAGTTTGCTATACAACTACTTTATTAAAAAAACTCAGGCAATGACTGAGCGGACTTTTTTTACTTTTGTAACGGTTTCATCAAACTGCGTGACACCCAACTCTTTTTTCAGACGCTTCGTGACTTCTCCACTGGCCGCATCTAGCTGCTCCTTCATTGCGACAGCCAATTCGGTTGGTGCTATCGCTGATTCTCGACCATCACGCTCCGTCGCCGTGCGCACCAGCAACTGCATCTGCTGCAAACCATCCAAGGTGCGCGTCGCTGTAGAACGAGAGATAGCCAATGTCGCCGCCAACTCACTCTGCAACATGCCAGGGTTAGCCAACACCGCGCGGAGCATGAACGCTTGCGACGGCGTCATCCCGAACGGCTTGAATGCCTTGGTCCACTCACGCTCGAGAACGCGCGCCAAAGCAGTCGTATTGAAGTAGAGGCAATGATCAAACATAGCTGAAGCATAAGCCAAACTAATTCGCTATGCAACTAAAATTATGCAAACCCAAATGCGTTTCGGCATTTCCTCATAAATAATCTCGCACTTATACTAGACAATTTAAATTATTGGAGTAGAGTTAATTACATAAACAGTAGAGAAAGCTACATATTATGAAATGGATCCTACTCATTCTGACCTTGCCTACAGAAAACGCCACAGCGCGCATGAGGGCATGGCGGGCACTTAAAGCCTCCGGCGCGGCTGTCTTGCGCGATGGTGTTTATCTATTGCCAGAACAAAGTGACTGCAAAGCAACCCTGTCCGAGATTGCCGACGATATCGACAAGAATGGCGGCACGACATACTTACTCCACACGAGTACAGATAACGATGCATTTCTTACCTTGTTTGATCGCTCGACAGAGTTCGCCGCATTGTCCGATGACATTGCGCAATATCGCGCCAAGCTTAGCGACGATACGGCCACTGAAACTCTCAAACAAGTACGCAAACTACGTAAAACCTTTGATCAGTTAGCAGCCATCGATTTCTTCTCTAGCGAATCACAAAAACAAACCGCTGCCTCATTACTAGAACTGGAAACAGCAGCAATCCGCACTATATCGCCGGATGAGCCACATTCCACCATGGGAGAAATCCAACGCTTATCGCTTGCAGATTATCGCAGTCGTACTTGGGCAACGCGTGCTCGTCCTTGGATGGACAGGCTGGCCAGTGCATGGCTGATTCGGCGCTTTATCGATCCTAAAGCGAAAATTCTCTGGCTGGCATCCCCGGCAGACTGCCCAACTGATGCATTGGGATTCGACTTTGATGGCGCGACGTTTTCTCATGTCGGCGCCAAGGTGTCGTTTGAAACCTTGCTGGCCAGCTTTGGCCTTGACTCCCCTGCACTCGCTCGCTTGGGCGGCATCGTTCACTTTATCGACGCTGGTGGCATACAACCACCGGAAGCCAGCGGTATAGAACGTGCGCTAGCCGGTATTCGCGCAACAGTTACTGATGATGATCAACTTTTAGCTATTGCGTCAGGCATCTTCGATGGCCTGCTCACCACCTTTGAACAGGACATTTCAGCATGAGCAACATCCCTTCAACTACGATTCCGAATGCTGATGAGCAAACACGACCTGATCAGGTGCCGTTTTGGTTGGCGCTTAAGTTGTGGTTCAAATTAGGTTTCATCGGCTTCGGTGGCCCTGCTGCGCAAATATCTCTGTTGCACAGAGAACTCGTAGAACAAAGACGCTGGATTAGCGAGCGACGTTTTCTGCATGCGCTGAACTACTGCATGTTGTTACCGGGGCCGGAAGCTCAGCAACTTGCCACCTATATGGGATGGCTGATGCACCGTACCAAAGGCGGCATCGCAGCTGGCGTGCTGTTCGTACTGCCGTCATTGTTTTTCCTGATTGCTTTGTCCTGGCTCTATATCGCCTATGGTCATGTGCCGCTGATCGCTGGTTTGTTTTACGGCATCAAGCCCGCGATTACAGCCGTGGTCGTACATGCGGTTCATCGCATTGGTTCGCGTGCATTGAAGAACAATTTAATGTGGGCGATTGCCGCAGCATCCTTTGTCGCCATCTTTGCGATGAACGTCCCCTTCCCTGTCATCGTCGCAACAGCCGCATTGATTGGATATCTTGGCGGACGCTATATTCCAGATAAATTTACAGTCGGTGGCGGTCACGGCCAAGCCAATAAATCATACGGCCCAGCACTGATTGATGACGATACGCCGACACCGGAACATGCTCAATTTCGCTGGTCCGGATTGACGAAGATTCTGGCTGTAGGAGCAGTGTTGTGGTGCGTGCCTATGGCGGTCTTGACGCTGCGTTTTGGTTGGGACCACACCCTGACGCAAATGGGATGGTTCTTTACCAAAGCCGCTTTGGTGACATTTGGCGGCGCGTATGCGGTTTTGCCATACATCTATCAAGGAGCCATCGGACATTACAGCTGGCTAACGCCTACACAGATGATCGATGGTTTGGCCTTGGGTGAAGCCAATCCTGGTCCGCTGATTATGGTGGTCGCTTTTGTGGGTTTTGTCGGTGCTTATGTACAAGCGGTATTCGGCCCTGATTTGCAGTTCCTTGCGGGTGCTACTGCAGCTGTACTCGTGACATGGTTCACCTTCTTGCCATCATTTATCTTCATTTTGGCTGGCGGCCCTTTGGTTGAATCCACACATGGCAACTTGAAATTCACAGCGCCTTTAAGTGGCATTACAGCCGCAGTGGTTGGCGTGATTCTTAACCTTGCAGCATTTTTCGCTTATCACGTTCTGTGGCCAGCAGGATTCTCAGGCGCATTCGATTGGATAGCCGCACTCATGTCAGTTATCGCGGCAGTAGCCTTGGTTCGCTATAAACGCAACGTTATGCATGTCATCGCAGCGAGTGCCGTGATCGGATTAATTCTGAAAACGGTCTTCACCATTTAACTCATTTAGTTGAGCTGGATTGGAGAACAAAATGTCCTACGAAATACTTCCGCTATCTCTTGATACAACAGCTTTGTCGGGACTATCTACCGCGTTGATCCAAAGTCATTACGGCAATAACTATGGCGGCACAGTCAAGCGTTTGAATGCAATACAGAAACAACTGGGAAATGTCGATGTCGATCATGTTCCCGGCTCTGTTCTAAACGCGCTCAAACGTGACGAGCTGACTGCATATAACTCCATGTTGTTACATGAGATTTATTTTGATTCTTTAGGTGGAGATGGTTTGTTACCTATGGGGTCATTACGTAGTGCGATTGAACGCGATTTCGGTAGTGTGGTGCGTTGGCAAACCGAATTTGTAGCGATGGGCAAAGCTTTAGGTGGAGGATCAGGCTGGGTATTACTCGAAAAATCACCACGAGATGGAAAGCTAAGCAATCAATGGACGGCAGACGATTGCCACTCTTTAGCAGGCGGTGTGCCGCTGCTGGCGCTGGATATGTATAGACATGCATACCACATTGATTTTGAGACCAAGGCTGCCGCTTACGTAGATGCCTTTATGCAAAATATTGACTGGAGTCACGTAGAAAAGCGTTGGGGGAAATCAGCCTGCTAAGGAAATCGATACGAGATTCATTTAGCTGCGCCAGATTGGAGAAGCGCCGCATGGCGCTTCTCTTTCAACATCAAATTTCTTCGTATAGCGGCAAGGTCAAAAATTCTGCAAACGTTGCTGCCGTCGACATTTCCTCAAAAATTTTCGCCGCACGTATATAGCTAGGACTGCTGCCGTTTGGAGCATCCTGCTTCACTTTCAGCAATTCCTCCTGAATCATCGGACGCACCATCGCCGCTGTAATCTTGCGACCATCATCCAGCACACCTTTGCTCGAACGTATCCATTGCCACACTTGCGAACGGCTGATCTCGGCGGTCGCTGCGTCTTCCATCAGGTTATGAATCGGCACACAACCATTGCCGTCCAACCAGCTGCCCAGATAATGAATGCCGACATTGATGTTGTAGCGCAAACCCGCTTCCGTAATCGGCGTCTCCGGCTGGAAGTTCAGCAGATCAGCGGCTGTCGCATGAACATCGTCGCGCAGCTTGCCGATCTGGTTAGGCTTGTCGCCCAGCACCTTCTTGAACTCCGTCATCGCCAAATCAACCAATCCCGGATGCGCAACCCAACCGCCGTCGTAACCGTCGATTGCATCACGCTCTTTGTCGATACGTACGGCATTCATCGCCAGCTCGTTCTTGACCGGATCGTTCTTGATCGGAATCAAAGCTGCCATACCGCCCATCGCATGTGCACCGCGATGATGGCAAGTCTTCAGCAACAACAAAGCATAGGAGCGCATGAAAGGCACCGTCATCGTTACCTTGGCGCGATCAGCCAGGCAGAAGTCCTTGTCCAGCTTGAACTTCTTGATACACGAGAAAATGTAATCCCAGCGCCCTGCATTCAAGCCTGCGCTATGGTCTTTCAGTTCGTACAGGATTTCATCCATCTCGAACGCAGCGAGTATGGTTTCGATCAAGACCGTTGCCTTGATCGTGCCTTGCGGCAGCCCAAGCTCGCGTTGCGTCATGATGAAAATATCATTCCACAAGCGCGCTTCCAGATGCGATTCCAGCTTCGGCAAATAAAAGTATGGACCGGAGCCACTCTTCAGCAATTCATGCGCGTTATGGAACATGAATAGCGCAAAGTCGAAGATACCGCCCGACACACGTTTGCCGTCCACCAACATGTGCTTCTCATCCAGATGCCAGCCGCGTGGACGTACCAACAGCGTAGCGAGCTTGTCGTTCAGTTTGTAACTCTTGGCCGTCGTCTCGAAGGAAATAGTTTTGCGTATTGCATCAATCAAGTTGATCTGGCCGCTGATCTGGTTATCCCAGTTAGGTGTATTCGCATCCTCAAAGTCAGCCATGTAAATATCAGCGCCTGAATTGAGAGCATTGATCACCATCTTGCGATCGACTGGACCGGTGATTTCAACGCGGCGACATTGCAGATCTGCCGGAATCGATGCAATACGCCAGTCGGCAGCGCGTATTGCTGCAGTCTCTGGCAAAAAATCCGGGCGTTCGCCGGCATCAATACGTTGGGCACGTTGAACCCGAATCGCCAGCAATTCTTGACGGCGCGCCTCAAAGCTGCGGCTTAATTTTGCGACCAAGGCCAACGCCTCTGGCGTCAATATCTGCTCATAATCTGCTTTGAATTCGCCTTCAATTTCGATGCCTGCCGGGAACTCTATCGTGCTCGTTGTCATGCTTATCTCCATATGTAAATTACTACTCTCCTGTTTTAAACCGCACCCTGAACGGGTGCGGTCCCCTCCTGCAAGACGCTTTTATGCAGCGTTCTTGTGTCCTGCAATACAAACCTTGGCCACCTTGCTGTCAAAGAATTGCTCATCCTCAGTCGAGCCATGCAGCGCTGTGGTCGATGACTTCCCTTGCTGGATAACTTGTGTGATGGCATCGAAATAACCAGTACCAACTTCACGTTGATGTTTGACCGCGGTGAAGCCTTTATCCGCAGCCGCGAATTCGGCTTCCTGCAACTCGACGAAGGCCGACATCTGGTTGCGCGCGTAACCGTGCGCCAGGTTGAACATCGAATAGTTCAGCGAATGGAAACCGGCCAGTGTGATGAACTGGAATTTGTAACCCATCGCACCCAACTCTTTTTGGAACTTGGCGATGGTTGCATCGTCCAGATTCTTTCTCCAGTTGAAGGATGGTGAGCAGTTATAAGACAGCATCTTGCCGGGGAATTTGGCGTGGATCGCTTCGGCGAATTGCTTGGCGAATTGAAGATCCGGCTTGCCTGTTTCGCACCACAACATATCGACATACGGCGCATACGCCAGACCACGCGATACCGCCTGATCAAAACCTGAGCGGGTTTTATAGAAACCTTCGACCGTGCGTTCGCCAGTCAGGAAAGGCTGGTCGTTTTCATCGACGTCAGAGGTCAGCAAGTCAGCTGCTTCAGCATCGGTACGCGCAATGACCAAAGTCGTCGTGCCGGACACATCGGCAGCCAAACGTGCAGCATTCAATTTCTCAACTGCTTCACGTGTCGGCACCAATACCTTGCCGCCCATGTGACCGCATTTCTTGACCGATGCCAGTTGATCTTCGAAGTGCACGCCAGCAGCGCCAGCTTCGATCATCGACTTCATCAGTTCATAGGCATTCAAGACGCCACCAAAACCGGCTTCTGCATCGGCCACAATAGGCGCGAAGAAATCAATATCGCCCGAGCCTTCCGACCATTGAATCTGATCGGCACGTTGAAAAGTGTTGTTGATACGTTTGACCACCAGCGGTACCGAATTGGCTGGATACAGCGATTGATCCGGATACATCTCGCCGGCCACATTGGCATCACCGGCAACCTGCCAACCCGACAGATAGATAGCCTTCAAGCCAGCCTTGACCTGCTGCATCGCCTGATTGCCAGTCAATGCACCGAGCGCATTCACGAAAGGCTCGTTATTACACATCTCCCACAGCTTCTCGGCGCCACGCTGAGCCAGCGTGTGCTCTATCTGCACGGAACCGCGTAGACGAACAACATCTTCCGCAGAGTAGTTACGCTTGATACCTGTCCAGCGCGGATTGTCAGTCCAATCCTTGTTTAATGCCTGAATTTGCTGTTCGCGAGTCGCCATGATGAATCTCCTTAGTTAAGTGCTTATAAAAACCGAAACTGGAAAAAACATTGGATTAATCATAGGCGATATTGCGCATAGCAACAATGTCTTATATAAGATATTTTAATTATTTTTTTACCTTATTTATCAACTAGTTATATTGTATTTTTCTGTATGTGAAACGATATTCTACCCTTTGGAATTTTTTATTGATGCAGTGCGATATTAATATTCCATATTATGAAACGATATATTTGGTCGTGAAAAATGTGTTCTTTTCTGCCTGTTTTTTGTTGCCTGGATGCAATCCAAGCTTGTGGCAGCGACCTGCCCATTACCGCATCTGCAAAACAAATCACGTAACAAGCATGGTTGTGATGGGGTATGCCCAAGCCAATCTGACAATTTATGAAGAAGACTTACGCGTAAGAGCGAATTATTTATGCTTTGCAGGTACCGGATTTTTCATCTATCTGTCCATGCCTGTTAGACTGCGAGTCCTTTTCCGCATCACGCAAGCCGCTCATGACCACAAGTTCCTTCTCCAATCTCGCCCTCTCACCTGCCATGCTGAGCAATCTCGATACGCTCGGCTATCACGAGATGACACCCATACAGGCGCAAAGCCTGCCGGTGATATTGGAACAGCGCGATTTGATTGCGCAGGCGAAGACCGGCAGCGGCAAGACGGCTGCCTTCGGTATCGGCTTGCTGCAGAAATTGAATCCAACCTGGTTTGCAGTACAAGCGCTGGTCATCTGCCCTACACGTGAGTTGGCGGATCAGGTATCAAATGAGTTACGCCGTCTGGCGCGCTTCACCGACAACATCAAGGTACTGACCTTGTGTGGTGGCGCACCGATGCGTCCGCAAATCGCATCGCTCGAACACGGCGCGCACATTGTCGTCGGCACACCTGGCCGCATCCGCGATCACATCTCGCGCGAGACCATCAATCTGTCCAAAGTACAGACCTTGGTGCTGGATGAGGCCGACCGCATGGTTGATATGGGCTTTTATGAAGAGATCGCTGGCATTGTCAGCGCCTGCCCGACACGTCGCCAGACTTTACTGTTTTCCGCTACTTACCCGGACGATATCCGCCGTGCCAGCGCAGAATTCCTGCGAGATCCAGTAGAAGTCAAAGTCGAAGCCCAGCATGACGACAGCCAGATCGAGCAACGCTTTTATGAAGTTGGTTACGACGAACGCAATGCGTCAGTCGCTACGCTATTGAAGCATTACCGACCAGTGTCAACGCTGGCATTCTGCAATACCAAAATCCATTGTCGCGAACTGGCAGCCGAATTGCGTGCGCAAGGTTTCAGCGCACTGGCCTTATACGGTGAGCTGGAACAACGCGAACGCGATGAAATTCTGGTGCTGTTTGCCAACCAAAGCTGTTCCGTACTGGTCGCCACCGATGTAGCCGCACGCGGGCTGGACATTCAATCGCTCGGCGCTGTTATCAACGTCGATGTATCGAAAGACACCGAAGTGCATATCCACCGCATCGGTCGTACTGGTCGTGGTCAGGAAAAAGGCTTGGCGCTGAGTTTGTGCGCACCGAACGAGAAAAAATGGGTCAAGCTGATTGAGGAGTATCAGCACAAGCCTGTGCAATGGTTCAATTTGAACGAACTGGAAGTGGCCGAAGGCGGCGACTTGCACGCGCCTATGGTGACGCTGTGCATCATGGGCGGCAAGAGAGATAAATTGCGCCCAGGCGATTTGCTGGGCGCATTGACTGGCGATGCTGGCTTGACCAAGGATCAGGTCGGCAAGATCAATGTCTTTGAATTCATGACCTATGTCGCACTGGATCGCAAGGTCGCGGACAAGGCTTATGCGCGTTTAAGCGAAGGTAATATCAAGGGACGCAACTTCAAGATGCGTTTTATCAATACCGATAGCAACTAAGGCTGCGGCATCAATGCTGGCGCATCAGTGATGGTGATGCGACCAGTTGCCATCTTCCGAATTCATAAACGACTCGACTGCATCTTTCTGGCCGGTCGCGTAACGCGTGATTTCACCGCAGGTGCATATGCCCTGATACGGCTGAATGTGGGAACAGGCAGAGACTTTCTGCAAAAATACTTGAACTGATTTTGTGCATTTTTTGCACTTGAAGGTCAGTATGCGGGCTGGTTTGTTAGCCATGTTTATTCCTGAATAAATTGAATGCGGGTCTGCACGAAAGCAAACCCGTGATTATAAAAGATCAGCGTGCAGCGAGACGCCACAGCGATGTGGTTTCTGCCGAGCGTGCCTTGTGCAAGGGATCGGTTTCATCTGCTGCACGCGGATGGGTAGGCTTGGTGTCCATACGTGCGATCACTTTCAGCCCTGCCACTTCTATCATCTGCAGCAATTCTTCATGCGTACGCAAACCCAGATGCTCTGCCAGATCCGACAAGATCAGCCAACCCTCGCCCTTGGCTTCCAGATGCTCCGTCAAACCGTTGAGAAAGCCACGCAACATGCGACTGTCCGGATCGTAGATTGCATATTCAATTGCCGAACTTGGACGCGCCGGAATCCACGGCGGATTACAAACGATCAGTGGAGCCTTGCCTTCCGGGAATAAATCCGCTTCCAGCACTTTGACTTTATCGCTCACATCCAGCCGCGACAGATTCTCTTTGGCACAAGCCAAAGCACGCGCATCCTGATCGGTCGCTACGATCTTGGCTACGCCACGCTGTGCTAGCAAGGCTGCGATCACACCGGTACCAGTACCGATATCGAAAGCCAGCTTTTTGGATGGCAACGGCGCTTCTGCGATCAAGTTCAGATATTCGCCACGTACTGGTGAAAACACGCCGTAGTAAGGATGAATACGTGCACCACCCAGCGCCGCGATCTCTACGCCATTCTTGCGCCATTCATGCGCGCCGATCAAACCCAGTATTTCACGCAGGGAAACAACAAACGAACCTTCGCTCGCGCCATAAGCCTCATTACAGGCGAGCTTGATATCAGGGGCACGACGTAATGGAATCGTGTAATCAGCGTCCACTGCGATCAGCACCATGCCTAACGTACGTGCGCGTTGTGATTGCGCTTGTCTATGGAAGTTGAACGCATCGATCGGCGTCGTCGCCGCTTTGCGTGGCTTACGCTCGATACGACGTGCCAAAGCCTGCAACAACTGACGTGCATTCTGATAATCGCCGCGCCACAGTAAAGCCGTGCCTTCGCTCGCTAGACGAAATGCCGAATCAGCCGTCATCTTGTCATCGGCAACGACCACACGTTTGGGCGCAGTAACGCCGCTCTCCGACTGCCAGCGCGCAGAGCGATCTTCGCCCGCTTCATTCCATGTGATTACTGGATGGTCGCTCACGACAATTGCACCGATATCTGCAAGAACATGATGGGCATAGGTATAACGGCCGATATGGCGAGGACATTCAAAGGCATGCTGATTCCGATTTTTCAAAGACGGAATTGTGCGTCAACTCGCCTTTGCATGGTTGTAAAAGATGGCCGCAGCCGGTGATAGCGTGAATTACTTCTTGTATAGCTCAGGCTTGGACTTGTTGCGCTGCTCGAAAATCGTTTTCGCATCCTTCTCGGCACGCTCTTGCGTACGCATGGCAGGATCATCGTCGTGCAAGGTAAAAAAATCACTCGCTTGCGCGCGCATCACATACTTGATCGCGGCAGCTTCGGTTACATCAAATCTTTCCGTCATGAGCGTTGTCACTTCGTCGAGATATTCTTCGTAGGTCATGCTTTTCATCTTAAAAATGCTGTTTATTGAACGAAGTAGAGAGTATGCCCTTCAAACGGCTCTCTACATAGCTGAATCGACTTTCATTCATTTCAATTTAGGCAACATAAATGGCAAATAGTGACTATATTGAAAGAATTGGAGGCTTTTATACCGTTATGGCAAATTGACAAACAATAATCGCCCTATTCATCCCTTAAGCCGGATGGCGATCATGTCAGAATGACTCTGTAAAAAACCGCCTTTACACGTAACAGGGTAAATTTCGGCAAAATTGCACCACCTCGATTGCGAGCAACGAAACTGACAATGAAATTCAAGGATTATTACGAGACGCTAGGCGTACCGCGCAATGCCACGCAAGAAGCGATTAAAAATGCGTATCGCAAGCTCGCGCGTAAATATCACCCCGATGTGAGCCGGGAGATGTACGCCGAAATCCGCTTCAAGGAAGTCGGCGAGGCTTACGCCATATTAAAAGATTCTTCAAAACGTCAGGCTTACGATCACGAATATCGCCCTCCGTTCACTCGTCGCGAAGCACCGCCACCACCGCAGGCGAATCGTGATTACGGCTTCGATTCCAGGGAAGCTCCACCAGCGGCCAAACGCACAGAAGAGCATTTCAGCAATATTCTGGATGAAATGATGGGTCGCCCCAACGCTGTGCCGCCTAGAAATCGCGGCATCCATATTCATGGCAGCGACCAGCATGCCAAGGTACAAATTGATCTGGAAGACACGTATCACGGCACCGCATGCAATGTATCAATGCCTACCTATACAACCGACGACTACGGCATGCCTATCGTCTCCAAACGCACGCTGAAGGTCAGCATCCCTAAAGGCATGCGCGCAGGCCAGACTTTGCGTTTGGCGGGGCAAGGTTTTCCCGGCACGGGCGAAGGGAAAGCTGGCGATCTATATTTGGAAGTCGTTATCCGTCCGCATCGCCGCTATCGGGTCGATGGCCGCGACATCTATTTCGATGTTCCTTTAACTGCGCATCTGGCGGAGCACGGCACCGTCGTCAATGTCCCGACACCGGACGGTTCTATTCAGCTGGCCATTCCGGCAGGATCAACTGCAGGGCGTAAATTGCGTCTTAAAGGACGCGGCATCCCGGGCGATCCGGCAGGCGATCTGTACGCTGTTATCACCAAAGTCGCACCACCGGTGCATACCGTCGTTGCGCAAAAAGCATATCGCGCACTGAAAGCCGCTTTCGACTTTTCCCCGCGCGTTAATTCAGACAGATAAATCAAACAGCACGGGACTACGTCATTCTCAATGATGCGCCCCTTGCTGCTGATTACATCCGCATCCCCGCCCTAACAAACGATAGACACTGAATGATGCGCAATCTTTCTGCATCCAGGCGCGCACGTTATACTGAGCAAT
Organism: Pseudomonadota bacterium; assembly: GCA_040390795.1. Lineage (GTDB taxonomy): Bacteria > Pseudomonadota > Gammaproteobacteria > Burkholderiales > Burkholderiaceae_D > Oxalicibacterium. The sequence continues at coordinate 69,392 of JAZJXV010000008.1, forward strand.
AAATTAAAGAACACGCAAGCCCACCCTCACCATTCGGAAGTTAAGTACTTATGACATACGAAGTAGTCGATACACAGCTCTCCCCAGAAGGTCGCCTGGATATCTTGTCCAAAGCCGAAGTACACAGACTGCTCGATACCCGCAATGGCGGCTTGTACCAACTGTTCCGTAATTGCGCCCTTGCGGTACTCAATTGCGGCAATGACACCGATGACGCCAAGGAATTACTGGATCGCTATCGCGATTTCGAGATCAGCATCATCCAGCGCGAGCGCGGCATCAAACTCGACATCAAGAGCGCACCAGCCAGTGCCTTCGTTGATGGCAAGATGATCAAGGGCATACACGAACATTTGTTTTCCGTCTTGCGCGATATTCTGTTCACCCATGACGAAGTGATCTCGAACCCGACCTTCGATCTGGAATCGTCGAGCGGCATCACCGACTCCGTCTTCCATATCCTGCGTAATGCCAACGTGCTGCACCCACTACTCAATCCAAAAATGGTGGTGTGTTGGGGCGGTCATTCGATCTCGCGCGACGAATACGATTACACGAAGAAGGTAGGCTACGAAATCGGCCTGCGTGACATGGACATCTGCACTGGCTGCGGCCCAGGTGCGATGAAGGGGCCTATGAAAGGCGCTACCATCGGCCACGCAAAACAACGTATTACGACAGGCCGTTATCTCGGCGTCTCCGAACCGGGCATCATCGCAGCAGAAGCACCTAACCCTATCGTCAACGATCTGGTCATCCTGCCTGATATCGAAAAACGCTTGGAAGCATTTGTACGTACCGGTCACGGCATCGTGGTGTTTCCTGGCGGCGCAGGAACAGCAGAAGAGATTCTGTACATCCTAGGCATCCTGCTACATCCAGATAACGCTGGTCTACCCTTCCCGCTGATCTTTACCGGCCCTGCCAACTCTGCTGATTACTTCAAGCAGATCGATCACTTCATTGAAGTGACGCTCGGAGCGGAAGCGCAGAAGCTTTATAAAATCATCGTCGATGATCCAGTATCGGTCGCGCAGGAAATGCAGGAAGGCATCAAGGAAGTACGTGAATTCCGCAAGAGCAAGGGCGACGCGTATTACTTCAACTGGGGCTTGAAGATTGATCACGCCTTCCAGCAACCATTTGCCCCTACGCATGAAAACATGCGCAATCTGTCACTACATCAGAATCAGGAACGTCATTTGCTGGCGGCCAATCTGCGTCGTGCGTTCTCCGGCGTAGTAGCTGGTAACGTCAAGGACAGTGGGATACGCGCGATTGAGAAACACGGACATTTTGAAATCAGCGGTGATCTCAGCATCATGGAACCGATGGATGCCTTGCTCGCTGCTTTCGTTGCGCAAGGTCGGATGAAGTTGCCGGGCAAAGCCTATACACCCTGCTATCGCGTCATCAAGTAAGACTGAGTTTACGTTGCAAGCTGCTGGACGTCATTGGCGTTCAGCAGCGACTCCATCGCTCTATCGAATATCGGTGCGAACTCCATCATGCCAACCGATCCTTCGCGTAAAGCCTTGATCAACGCGATCGATGAATAGAGCAACAAGCGAGGCGCTTCTTCACCCTCGTTCAATTTGAATAGATAAAACGATTGCTGCGCATCTACCCACATCAAGGTCGCTGGCAGATAAGTACCGTTCATCCAATATTCCACCGCCGTTCCCGCTTGCATGTCACCCAGCCACTTGGCATCAGAACTAAGCAAAGTACCCAGATCACTATCAAGATGCAAATGTGCTGATACGCCAAATTGCAGCAAGGCTGCTTTCAGACGTTCATCAGGTACGGTTGGCGCATGAATTTCCATCGCCACCACCGGCGCACTACCGATATGCAAGCTGGAAAAATGCTGTTGCAAACTGGCCAGCCCGATTGATCTTTTCATCGGATTGGTCTGTATCGTGCGCAACACCTCGGCGTGCATCGCGACCAGCTCATCCATCACCCGCCCGGCTTCGCTCTCCGACACCAGCAGCAATTGCAAACCGGTCTTGACCCTTTGCACCAGCTTAGGCAGCAATCGCATCAAGGTGCTACGTTCGCTCGCGTCCAGCTCTGCCTGCACGCTCCAGATCAGATCTGGAATGACATCGCGATACGGCTGGATATCAATCGCATCATTTTCACTCACGCAAACCAGCACGCGACTCCATACCTTGATAAGGAAATCGACTGCCCGCTGATCTGTCTCTATCGTGCTCAAGCGTTCGCGCAAGGCATTGACGGTTTGCACCACGAGGACATCATGCTGCTGTGGATTCTTTTGCGCATTCTCCAACGCATCGATTGCGTGCGAGACGTCTGCATCTGACGAAGATAAAACCTCTTCTACAACCGCATTGAATTGCGCCAAAGCCTCATCGAAGACTTTTGTATTTTCTTTAAAATCCTTGAATACGCGCCCTACAGCCAGCGCCATTCCTGCATGAATTTCTTTTCCCGGCGTAGTTTCTACATTCAATCCGCTCGCCATCGACGTAGTCCGATTCAAGCATCGTCGAGCAGGATGATCCGGCTGCTGCAACACATCCGGATCCAGCATCGTCGCCTTCAGGAAAGGTATATGCAATTGCGCAATGACACTACGGAATGCAGGAGCAATCACTTCTTCGCTCGCAACGTAGTCAAATAACATGGCAACGACATCCATCGCCATCTTGTCCATGTCACTCACTTGCTCCAAATCGAGAACTTCATTCAAATCAGTTTCTACCTCTACAGCGACATCACCCTCGGCATTGCCAACTGTCGCTTCCTGTTGCAACTGCTGCAATTGACTAACCAGTGGATGCGAACTTGTCTTGAACTCATCTTCGATATTTTTTCTATGGCGCGTATTCGCAGCGCCATCCGGATAACGCGGATTCGGCGGAATTCTTCCCGGAGCAGATTGGTTGAATATTTTCCAGACGAAGTCCTGCAAGATCGTTTGTCCATCCGACGGCGCTGTCGGCATGACATTGCCGACATTGATATCGCTATCCTTCTTCTGCAACTGCGCCAACACACGTTCCAATGCAGGCGATGCGTGCACTCTGTCTGATAGCTGAGAAATGTTCTGGGAATTAGCCGCAGCATGCGTCGTGCGATATTGACTTTGATTCGATGCCGCCAATATTTCACGATCACGTTTCGTCAATGCGCTCGGACGTGCCAACAAACGTGCATTCACACCATTCGATTCAAACACATCGCGAATTGCGGCAAAGTATTCCGGCAATTGCTCTGCCAGTGCGCCCGACATGTGGTCGAACAACATCGCGCAGACATTGCTGTTAGTCGTCATCTCGCACAACACATCGTGCAAGGCACGCGCCATTAGATACGGACGAAATGGATTCTCACGCTCGCGCACATCATGCTCATCATGCAACTGCGCAATCATCAGATTCAAGCGACCCAGACTTTGCTGATCCGCATCGCGCAGGCGCAAGACCCGCCGCTCCACTTCAATCTGACGCGTAATCGTATCGTCATCCATCAGCGACAGCGTATCGGCAGAGACGCCGTGCAAGCCTTGACGCAAATCGCGATACATCGTCTGCATCGCACGCTCGACATAGCCGAAGTAACTGACGTTCAGACGTTTAAGGAATTCCTGCCCATGTATCAGCAGAAATTCTTTCGACAAGGAGATCGTTTTTTGTTCGGAGGCCGAGCTGGCGGTGGAAATCAGTTGCGTAATGCTGCTATTGGCGTCTTGCAGCATGCGCGCAGCAAGAGCGGAGAAGCGGAATAAGGCACGTTCCTTGGCCAACTGAATTACAGGTTTAATCGCATGCATTACAGTGGCCGTCTCCGACGATGATTTTCTAGCAACAAGATTTTTTCGATCATAACGCAAGGCTTATTAGATAACGAGATTACAGTACGGTGCGCGCTCTAAATGCATGATTTAACACGACATTTGTCTCTCTTCGCACACATTTAACTCAAATTAACAAATCCAACGAACAAAGTAACAAACTCATGCGATTCAGCAAATTCCATTCCCGCCACAACAAAATGCAGCTTGCAGAACGATGGGGAAATAATCTGAGATGCGACAAGAAGAGAACAAGGCACAACCGTTACGATGGCGCCTTGTTTCAGATATGCAGATAGTGCGGAGTAAGCTGTCAGCGATTCAAACGCGGGATAAAACTATCAGCTTGTTGGCTGCAACAAGGCCAATTGCGCTTCAGACAAATACGCCCACTCGCCCTCTTCCAAGTCCAGTGAGTCCAGCGTCAATGAACCTATCGCCACGCGGCGCAAAGCCGAGCAGTGATTGCCAGCGGCAGCCAGCATGCGTTTGACTTGATGGTATTTGCCTTGCTCCAGCACGATCTCGATCTCGTTGGCACCGAGCATGCGGCAAGTTTGCGCAGCCAATGGTGCAGGCTCGTCATGCAATTGCACGCCGCCCAGCAACTGCTCTATCAATTCCGGCGTGACCGGATCGTGCGTGGTGGCGACATACACTTTAGGGATATGACGTTTCGGCGACGATTGTGCATGGATGAATGGGCCGTCGTCCGACATCAGCAACATGCCGGTCGTATCGTGATCGAGCCGCCCAACCGGCTGCAAGTCGCGCCAAGTGAATTGTTCTGGCAACAAGGTCAGCACGCCAGGATGATGGCTAGGCTTACGTGAACATTCAAAATTGGCTGGCTTGTTCAACACGATATAAACGTGCTCGCGATAGCGCCACACTTCTTCAAAAATCGTGAATTCCAAATCGGCGGTATCAAAAGCAGCGCGGTAATCGTCCACGACTTCGCCGTTGATGCTGACTTCGCCGTCTTCAATCAAGCCGCGGCAGTATTTTCTGGTGCCGTATCCCTGCGATTGTAGGATGCGGTCTAGGGTCAATTTACTCATGGCGGCACTGTACCAGAACAGGCGGAAATTATCAGCCGCGAGACGAGAAAATGCGTAAAACACAGGCAATTGCTAGCTCGTCTTGTCAGAACAATAAGCGACTTTCACTCTGCTTCCGCATGCAGCGATTTTCTATTCACAGGCCGCTCACGATAAAATGCGTGTATCTATTCAAAAAGGAAAGCAGTCATGAGCCAGTTCTGGAGCCCTATTGTGCAAACACTCACGCCGTACGTACCAGGTGAGCAACCGAAATTGCCGGGCTTGATCAAGCTGAACACCAACGAAAACCCTTATCCGCCATCACCTGCCGTCGCTGCCGCATTGCACGCCGTGCCTGCAGATACGCTGCGTCTGTATCCCGATCCAGACTCAAGCGCGCTGAAACAAGTGTTGTCGGCTTATCACGGCGTCCAGCCAAACGAAATTTTCGTAGGCAACGGTTCGGATGAAGTGCTGGCTTTCGTTTTCATGGCTTTGCTCAAACATGAAGCACCGCTACTGTTCCCGGACATCACCTACAGCTTCTATCCGGTTTACTGCAAGCTGTTCGGCATCGACTACCAAGAAGTCCCGCTGACACCAGCCATGGAAATCGATACTGCCGATTACGTCGATCAGACTTGTGGCGGCATCATATTCCCGAATCCGAATGCACCAACCGGCATCGCATTGTCGTTGGCGAAAATCGAAGAATTGCTGATCAAGCAGCCGAACGCAGTCGTTGCCATCGATGAAGCCTATATCGACTTCGGCGGTGTAAGCGCGCTGTCGCTAGTACATAAATATCCGAATCTGCTGGTAATCCGCACCTTCTCCAAATCGCGCTCACTGGCAGGTTTGCGTGTCGGCTTTGCCGTCGGTCATCCGAAGTTGATCGAAGCGCTGGATCGCGTCAAGAACAGCTTCAACTCCTATCCTATGGATCGCATGGCGTTGGCAGGTGCAGTCGCCAGTTACGGCGACGAAGCCTACTTCCAGCAAACCAGAACTGCGATCATCGATAGCCGCGAACAAATGACGCAAGCCTTGGAAAAACTCGGCTTCTCCGTCTTGCCATCCAGCGCCAACTTCATCTTTGCGCGTCATGAATCGTATGCTGCCAGCCAGCTTGCCGCCGGCTTGCGTGAACGAGCAGTCATCGTGCGTCATTTCAACCATCCACGCATCAATCAATATCTGCGTATCAGCATCGGCAATCCTGATGAGTGCAAAACACTGATCCAGACCTTGACCTTGTTGACGTCAAATCATTAAGTCTTCAATTCTCCCGTACCGGCAAATCTGGTACGGGAAATATCCCCGCATCTGATGCTGTAAGCAATCGTATGCAAGGTGTATGCTTGGACAGACCCTGAAGGAGAAATGATGTCAGAACCGATCAAGCAAGAACCTGAAAAAATGTCTTTTTTCGCTACCATGGGCGCTATTTTCTGGTCGTTCATCGGATTGCGTCGCCGTTCTGATTACGAAAAAGACGTTACCGGACTCAATCCTTTCTACGTCATCATCGCCGCCCTCATCGGCGTCGCCATCTTTATCGCTATCTTGTTGACGGTCGTATCGCTGGTTTTGAAGTGACGAGTAATAGATAAATACAAGTTTATGCAAAGATATTCCGCATCAAGCGCGAAATATTATCAATTTATTCCCGCCCCAATGTAGGTATGGCCTGCAGCGCCGTCGAAGATGTTTCCCCACAGACTTATCCACAGAAAATGTGGATAAAAATATCAAGCATCCAAACCGCCCATAAAAAATAGCGAGACGCATGGCGCTCGCTATTTGATTGTTCCTTTTACCTAAGGGACTACATCCCTAACAAGCTCTATGCATACGCTGCGGCATGCTGCGTTTGCATAGCCCACTCGGCTTCCACCACATGTAAGTGATTCGCACGGATAGATGCCTGCAAAGACGGGATCGAGCCGCCCGCGTTGTATGCAAAGCTCACATACAATTGATCGCCAGCCTTGACCGCAACTGGCTCGGCCAATGGCAAGACCAGATAATGATTCAACCAATCGACAGTGGTCGACTGCTGCATGACAACGGCTAATATGTTTTTGGTTACAAAGCGCAAAGCATTCACGGTACCGGCATGTTCAATCGCAAACACGCCTTCCCATGCAATCTGTGCATTCACAGGCTGCGTAAAATCCAGAATGGAATAAACAGATGGTTGTGCCAGCTCAACGCTGTTTTGTTGAATGAAGGTCGGCTCCTGGAACTGCACGATAGGTGCGTTATAGCCTTCAAAGCAGTAATCCTGCTGCAAAGGCTGCACCGCCATGATCATCGCTTCTGGAATGAAGATCGGCAGAGGTCCGCCGAATTTTTCCAGGTAACGCTGTTTGAAGGATTCGATCACCTGCACTTGCTTCTCGCGCAGCATTGCGACGTGAATCATTTCGCAGATGACAACATCAACCGGCTCCGGCGGCAGATATTCGAATGCATCGCCTTGAATGACTTCGACTTTGTCGCCGTTCACATTGTGCGCAAGGAAGCGTTTTGCTTCGGCGACCAGATCCGGATTGTATTCAACGCACCAGACTTTTTCTGCCTTGGCAGCGGCAAACCATGACAACACGCCGGTGCCGCCACCCAGTTCCAGTACCTTGGCGCCCGGTGCAACCAGATGATTGATCGCGGCCTTGAAGCCCGACATGCGTCGGTTATCCATCAACATATTGTGGTGATAATGCACAGGGATGAATTGACCCAGATAACAGCTTTCAAGTTCGCGTTCAGTCAGCATTATTCATCCTTGTGGAGTGTCGATGGCGCACCATTTTCATCATGAAACTGGCAACGTGATGCGCCATTATGGTGACCGACGGGATAAAGCAAAGCCTTGATATGCTGAGGTTTTACGCGACTGTTCACTGATTGAAAAATCAGCTGTACCTAAAGAATTTCTGAAGGAACACAGATGAATGCGATATGGCCGGTCGCCCAACTCATATCGCATGGATTCATTCCGTCGGACTAACGTTACCCATCACAACAGTCACCGTATGCGTGGCACCATCATCCAGCATCACAATGACCCGTTCCGAGACAGCAAGACCATCAAGGTCTACGCGTACTACTCTTTTGCAGACACCCTGCGGATTCTGGATCGTAATGTTATAGACGGCACCGCCGTAGCGATAATGCAGCTTGGTACTACGCCATTCCGCCGGCAAACATGGATCGAAGCTGAGGCGGTCGGCCTGTATGCGTAAGCCTAGTATCGATTCCACGCCCGCGCGATACAGCCAGCCAGCCGCACCGGTGTACCAGGTCCAGCCGCCACGCCGCACATGGGGTGATTCGGCATAGATATCGGCCGCCACCGCATACGGCTCTACCTTGTACGCAGCCATACCGGTGCGCGAGCTGGTGCGATTGGCCGGATTGATCATTTTGAATAGATCATGCGCCTGTCCGCCCTTGCCCATCATCGAATAAGCAATCAGACACCATACCGCAGCATGCGTGTATTGCCCGCCGTTTTCACGCACACCGGATAGGTATCCCTTGATGTAACCCGGATCGAGTGGCGTCTTGTCGAATGGCGGTGTGAACAGCAAAATCAAATCATCTCCCGGGCGAATCAGGTATTGATCGACCGAGTCCATCGCACGTTGTGAACGTTCCGGTTCACCAGCGCCAGAAATAACCGACCAGCTCTGTGCAATCGAATCGATGCGGCATTCCGCATTGCTGGCAGAACCCAGTGGCGTGCCATCGTCAAAGTAAGCGCGTCGATACCATGCGCCATCCCAGGCATGCTGTTCGGTCGCTTTTTTCAATTTCTCCGCATGTTTGCGCCAGCGCGTGGCACGCGCCTTGTCTTTGCGTGCTTCCGCCACAGGTGCAAAGCGTAATAAGGTCGCATACAGGAACCAGGCCAGCCAGACACTTTCGCCCTTACCTTCATGGCCAACGCGATTCATGCCGTCGTTCCAATCGCCGCCGCCCATCAACGGTAAGCCGTGTGGTCCTGCAGTCATGCTGTGATCCAGCGCACGCGCGCAATGCTCGTAGACGCTGGCATGCTCGTCCGAGATATGCGCTTCAAAATAAGAGTCTTCTTTTTCCAGCGGCAACGGATCGCCTTCGAGGAAAGGCACCATCTCATCGTAGATCTGCGCGTCGCCGCTGACTTCCACATAATGCGCAGCGCAATACGGCAACCAGATCAGATCATCCGAAATATGCGTACGCACACCGCGCCCGCTTGGTGGATGCCACCAATGTTGCACATCGCCTTCCTTGAATTGACGCGAGGATGCTCGCAATATTTGCTCACGTGCCAAAGCCGGTGCTGCCATTACCAAGGCTTGCGTATCCTGTAATTGATCGCGGAAGCCGTAAGCACCACCAGCCTGATAAAACGCGGTACGCGCCCAGAAACGACAACTCAGCGTTTGATACAAGAGCCAACCATTGAGCAGATAATCCATCGAACGATCTGGTGTCTCGACCTGTATCTTGTGCAGGATGTTGTGCCAGTTACGCTGACTCGCATCGAATACGGCGGTGATATCCGACGCGCGGTAACGCTGCACCAACTCGCGTGCGGCTTCGGCACTGTCTGCCTGTCCCATCAAGAACACGATTTCCACTTCTGTATCGGCAGGGATTTCCACTACCGTTTGCAACACACCACAAGGATCGAAACCTGCGCCAACACGATTAGACAAAATATTGCCTGCAGCCAGTCCGGCCGGTTTTTGAAAATTGCCATTACGTCCGATGAATTCCTTGCGCTCACCTGTCCATGCGGTTTGCTTACCGCATAAATCGATGAATGCAACGCGATGGCCGAATTCGATATTCCACGGATTACGCGCAAAGAGTGCGCCAGTTTCGGCATCTCTTTCTGTCGCGATGAAGGGCACATTGTCTGCGCGCGTTGCGCCCAACACCCACTCCACGTAGGAGGTAAGCGATAAGCGACGTGTGCCGCGTGTAATGTTTTTCAAGCGCAAGCGGCAAATCTTGACGGGATCGTCCCAACTGACGAATTGCAGCAAGTCACTGACGATGCCACTGCAATTCAATTCGAAGCGACTGTAACCCTGCCCATGTCGTGTCATGTAGCTTGCATCCGGCACGCGTATAGGCGAGATGGTCGGGCTCCACAATGCGCCGCTTTCCTCATCGCGAATATAGAAAGCTTCGCCGGAAGGATCGGATACCGGATCGTTCGACCACGGCGTCAATTTATTCTCGCGGCTATTCAAACTCCAGCTGTAGCCAGCTCCGCGTTCCGATACAGTAAAGCCAAAAACCGGATTGGCGATGACATTGATCCACGGTGCCGGTGGAATTTGATCCGGGCCAAGCACAATCACATACTCGCGACCATCCTTGTCGAATCCGCCAAGGCCGTTAAACAAAGCCAGTTGCGGTGGCACGCCCGCTGGCGCACCGATAGGTGCATGTGTCTCACGTTTCAACCATGAGAACGGTGCACTCTCTTCCACATCCGGCTGTGCTTGCATCTGCTCAGCCAAACTACCTTGCCCACCTTCAAGAACCACACGGGCCGAAGCCAGCAACAAGGTACGTTCATCATCCGTAATCAAATCTGCGCGTACGATAAAGGCACCGCCACGTTCCGCCTGTTCCTGCTGTGCAGAGAATGCCTGCGCTGCACGTACCATGCTCTCCATCGATGCTTGCAACTCTTGCGCATACGACGCGCCTTTTTCGTTCAGAATCACTAGATCGACCGGCAACTGCTTCATGCGCCAGTATTCATGCGCACGCAAGAGTTGCGACACCAAGCGCAAATCTTCCTGCTTAGCCATACGCAACAACAATATTGGCCTGTCGCCGGAAATCCCCTGCCCCCACAATCCGGCATGACTCAAACGCATGGCACGTATCACACGCCCACTAGCGCGCGACGACAAATCAGAGAACAGAATCCGGCTGGCCAGATGCTGGAACAACTCCGCCTCGTAATGTTCTATGCGCAGGTAATGTAATTGCACTTGCGCATGCGTCCACACCAATGCGGAAATCCGTGAGAACGCTGAACCATCATGGTATTTATCCGCTAGGCTGATTATCTCTTCACGAGAATTAGCCGCCATCGTGGTAAACACCAAATGGACGACCTCATCCGGCTCTATCCGTACGCGCACGCGCAGACTGAAAATCGGATCGAGCACGGCTCCCACCGTATTCGATAAAGGACGACCATCGCTGATGGAGATCGGGTTACGCACTCCCTGCCCGCGCCCGATGAAGCGTGCACGGTCGGTTTCATATTCAATGCCTATGGCACTGTCGCTACCCTCGCCACGCGCGACTACGTGCGCTGCCCATGGACGTGGTTCCCCATCCTTGCGCGGACGACGTGATGCCAGCAATCCGCGTACTTCGTGCAGATATTCAGTTTCGACAAAAAGATTGGAGAAAGCCGGATGCGCAATATCGGCATCAACTGGTGCCAGCAACACCTCCATATAGGACGTCACTTCGATATAACGTGCGCGTGAGCCAGTATTCGTCAGTGTCAGACGACGCAATTCGGCATCATCTTCCGGCGAGACAATCACTTCCAGCATGCTGGAAATAGAACCGTCAGTGCGTGAGATACGTACGCGATCCTCGGCGAATTTGACCTGATAAGAGTCCGGTTCAACTGCAGTCGGCTGAAAACCAGCCGACCAGTAAGCACCGCTTTCCGAATCGCGCAGATAGATGTGACTACCCCAATGGTCACGAGTCGCATCTTCACGCCAACGCGTAATACCCAATTTATTCCACAGGCTATAACCCGAACCTGCCGCCGTCATCATGACGGCGTAATGTCCGTTCGACAGTAACTGCGTTTCCGGTGTTGCCGTCATCGCGCTATTAAATTCCCGCGCCACGCCAGACTCAGGCATGACGACAGTTGGCCGTTCTCGCTCTTCGCGTAGCGTCAACGATGCCGGTTGCACCCAGCGTGGCTGCGATTCATGCAACAGCAACTCAGCAGAACGGATAATCGGTTCATGATGAAAACGATGTCGCATCACATTGCGATTAATCACGTTGCCAAGCGAGACCAGTAACATGCCCTGGTGATGCGCCATATAGGCGCGCACGATGGCCATGGTCTGATTTTCCGTGCGGCGACCTGGAGTGAAATCCAATGCTTCATAAAAACCGTAGCGACCAAGCGCCCCCATTTCTGCCAAGCGCCGGAAATTGGCAACAGCACTCTTAGGCATATACATCGCCGCCAAACCAGTTGCATACGGTGCGATGACGATGTCTTTTTCCAAGCCGCGCTTTAATCCCAGCCCAGGGACACCGAAGGCTGAATATTGATAAGTGAAGGCTCGATCACGCAAGTTAAGCGCCGATTCGGATATACCCCACGGCACCTTGCGTTCCTTGCCATATTCAATCTGGCGCGCCACGATATTGCGACAAGTTTGATCCAGCATGCTGCCGCGCGGCATCGATATCACCAGCGACGGCATCAAGTATTCAAACATCGAGCCCGACCATGAAGCCAATACTGGCCCGTGCAAACCTGGCAACATGCGCCGACCAAGGCGGAACCAATGCGATGGCGGTGCCTGCCGTTCGGCAATCGCTACCATACTAGCGAGACGTGCTTCGGATGCCAGCAAGTCGTAATAGCTATCATCAAGACGAGCTTCATCGACGTTATAGCCGATGGAAAACAGTTTGCGTTCCGGTGACATCAGGAAGCGGAAATCCATATCAATCGCCATCTGACGCGCAACTTTTTCTATCGTATCCAGACGCTCCAGCCACTGAACAGCCAGCACCGCAGCCTGCATCAACGCACCATCCAGCATGTCGAATAGCGGTTGCGGGATGACATTCGGATCAAGTCGATTCTGTGAAGCAAACAAACGTGCAATATCGCGTCGCGCCGACAAATAGCATTGCGGCAAATCCTCCAGCGCGACATTCATGTTTACCTGATCATTGACGAGCTGCCACAACTCGGCATTCTGTTTATTTGCCGCATCCTCCGCTTCCAGATGTGCCCACGGGATAATCACGATGAAATCGTTGCAATGCATGTGCACGGCTTCCCGCAACTCATTCGCCCAGGTCAATACTTCATTATCAGGAATCTTGATTTCAGCCGAGAACGCTTGCGCCAGATCAAACAGATCTTCCGAACATTCGGCCATTTTTTTCCAAAACGCATAGGCTGGCGGCGCGGTACTTGTAGCTAGTAAAAGATCACTGAAATGTTCGGCACTCTTGCGCAATTCATTGATGGTGACTGTTTGCGTACGCAGCTCGCGTCCGATACCGTCTATCGCCAGACGCAGCAGCAAGACCGAATCACGCATACCAGCCACAGTAGTTGGTCGCAGCACATTCTGTTCGCGTGCATCTTTGCACGCCTGCGCCAATGCAAATAAATGACCGGCGAGATTGCCGCTATCGACAGTTGAGATATAACGCGGCGATAGTATTTCCAGTCGCTCTGTTTCATACCAGTTATAAAAATGACCGTGATAACGCGGCAGTTTTTGTAGCGTCTCCATCGTCGCTTCCAACCTGCGCATCATCTCGTTCAAACCGATCCAGCCGAAATCGCGTGCCGTCACAACCGACAACAGATACAAGCCGAAATTGGTCGGCGAAGTACGATGTGCAATCACCGGTTGCGGATCTTCTTGAAAATTATCTGGAGGTAAATAATTGTCTTGCGCCACCACAAAGGTCGTAAAGAAACGCCAAGTGCGACGTGCAATCAGTCGTAGTTCTGTTTCCTCGTCAACGTCCAATTCCTCAACATTAGTCTCTGCCGGTGGCAAGCTGATCGCACGTGCGATGAAAGGCCCCATCAGCCATATCAAACAAAACGGCAGCGCCAGCCACAAGCCGCTTGGATTGAATAAATAAACCATCACAGCAGTCGCCACGGCGATCAACATGCCGATGCGTCCACGCCATATAAAGCTGGAGATCGAATATTTTTTTGCGCGCCGGACTTGTGCTGAAGTCACCCATTCCAGCAATTTCTTACGCGTGAATACCAGGCGAACCAGCGTCCGTACTATGGCATCCAGCATCAACCACGAATACTGTGCCAACATCGCCAGCGAGATAAAGACCACCGCAATCGTATCCGGTAAGACTGCCAGACCGCGACGCCAATGTGCCCGGAAAGTAAGATCGTCACGATGCGGTAACAAGTCTGAGAGAAAACGAAACACAGCAGGCGGCGCCAAACCTACCAGCGCCAAGACTACCCATGGCCAAGCCTGCGTATGACCGACACAAAAAGCTGTTATCAGCGTAAGTAAAATCGCCGGTGCAGTGAGTGAGCGGCGCATGTTATCGGCGATCTTCATGCGATCGATCATCGACATCGATACGCGTCCGCTATGCAGCAACCACGGTAGTAATTGCCAATCGCCACGCGTCCATCGATGCTGACGCGCAGCAGCTTCTTCTACATGGGAAGGAAAGTCTTCAAACAATTCGACGTCATTCACCAGTGCGCAACGTGCCAGCGCACCTTCGAACAAATCGTGGCTGAGCATAGTGTTTTCCGGTACTTTGCCGGAAAGTGCTAACTCGAATGCATCAACGTCGTATAAACCTTTGCCGGAATAACTGCCCCAGCCAAACACGTCCTGATATATGTCCGATACCGCACCACCGTAGGGATCGATACCACCACGTGCAGAGAAGAAACGCCTATATAAAGTACGCTCCTGCTGCATAGGCAAAGTCGGCGTGATGCGCGGCTGCAAGATACCGTAGCCTTCAACCACTTGCAAAGTCTCTGGATCATGGCGCGGTTGATTCAATGGATGCGCCGCCACACCCACCAGCGCGCGCAAAGCACCTATCGGCAAACGAGTATCGGCATCCAGCGTAATCACATAACGCACGTTATGCGGCACAGGAATCTCGTCCAGCAAGAACGAGGTATCGAGTGCATTGCGTAGCAAACGATTGAATTCATGCAGCTTGCCGCGCTTGCGCTCCCATCCCATCCACTTGCCTTCTGCTTCATTCCACAAACGGCGGCGATGCAAGATATAGAAACGCACTTGATCGGTTTTGCTCGGACCATAACGCGCATTTAATTTTGCAATGCCACGTCGCGCCTTTTCCAGCAAAGGTAAATCTTGCGGCATGTGCTCATGCTTGGCATCGGCCCAATCAGACAGCAAGGTAAAATAAACTTCACCATCCGGATTGGCAAGATAATGCGTTTCCAGTTGCTGCAGTTCTTCCTCTATCCCCTCTTCGTTAGTCAACATCACAGGCACAGCAACAAAGGTGCGCACATTCTCCGAGATATCAACCAGCTCCAGTCGCGGTAAATGGCGCGGCCAGAATAAGCGCATCAATATTTTATTGACGAGCGTGATCGCAATATCGATCGCAGGGAAAAGGCCAGCGATAATCAATATCGTCAACGCAACTGCAGGTATCCCTTTGCCATACGCAGTCCACAAAGGGAATGCCAGAATAATCAACGCAACCGGCAGTATCGTCAGCGGGTAATACAAGCTGGCATGCGCGATGTAATGCCGTCTGAGTTTTTGCGAAAGATGTGGCTGATAACCTAACTCGGCTTCCAGATCGGTTCTACCGCCACCCAGCAAATAATGTCCAGGATCAAGTGCACGTTCATCCGCAACGATGTCATCGTGCGACATTTGACTACGATGGAATTCTATTTTTCGTACCAGCGCATCAGCGATCTGCTGTTCCGAATAACGCGCATTCAATGCGATTTGTTGAATGATCTTGCGATAGCGGTCGCGTGTTAAAAAATCCAGCTCGGCATAATTCGGCAAAGTCAGCAACTTCTGCTCGACCAGACTCACTGATTCAAAGAAGACGCGCCAATCGTAAGCAGAGATCGTACGCATGCTGGTGATGATGTTGCGTATCGTCTGATTGGATGCGACTTGCGTTGTATGTTCACTCAACACAATATCGTCTATTGTCGGCCCCTGATCGATCAAGCGCGCACCAAGTGCATCGAGCAATGGCGTAAAGCCAGGCTGTTGATAACGCAAGCGCTGTACTAGTTGCACGACAAACGGCTGCAATAAACGCCCAGGTGGCAAGACGATACCCGGTTGCTCGTTCTCCGGCATCTTCTGCGCAATCGCAATCAATTCATTTGCAAAGTCATCTGCAGCCTGACGTGCTGCCTGTGCCTTCACGACGCGTACAGCAACGCGACGTAAATGTTCGAGCAAGACGGCACGCATGATGATAGGCAAAGCCCATAACTCTGCCATCGTTAATTTTTTCACGCTTTGATAAGCACGCACAAAGCGCAAGAACACATCAACGTCAAAATGATTATCCGTATGCGCAGCGAACTCCCAGCACAAACCATAAATTCTTGGATGACCGGCATGATCGCCACTGGATAATTTGGGCAAGGATTTGTATAGACGACGCGGTAAATTCTCTTCTACACCGACTACGCTCTCCTCCACCACATGCAAGTTATCGAGTAGCCATTCCGCCGCCGAAGTAATCGCTCTACGCTCAGCGGTAGCCTGCTCTATTGCCGCGTGTGCAGCAACCAGCACTTTGCCATTTTCACGTGCAGCGGTAGAGAGATTGACGCGACTCGGCGCCGGACCTACTTTTTGAATGGAAGCGAGATGGACTGCATGTGCCTCTAAACGTTCGGCGCTGAATATTTCCACACGCACTGGCTCATCAGAGGAGCTTGAAGCATCTTCTGTAAATGAAAAATGCTGATCTTGACGAAAAAATTTCTTAAACAAGATCGGCCTCACTTTGCTCACGGGAAAAATTCTCCGAGATAACAGACTGATTCACACGATGGTCGCGTGTTCTGTCTTGAGCAAACTGGACTTTATTGATAAAGGGAAAACGAATCCCGCACGGGAAATCTGCATGCGCATAAGTAGTACTGACCATATTTCTTCCTCCCCGCTAGTGCGGTTTTTAGATTGACATGGTGGTCCATATTTTGCTCAGTTGGAGATGCAGAACGAACAAGAGTTCCCAACTTTGTGACATGCAGCAAGATTGAAGAGGCAAACGAGTACTGCAGCACGCCTCGCTATATGTTGATCCTCTCACTGCAGGAAAACAATAGACTTAATGAAAGACAATGAAGAATATCTTGTAGAAGAGATTACCACGCACAACGAACTAATCGGTGTTGCACCATAAAAAGCCATGAAATACCTGGCATTATGCGTAGCATGTAAAAAATGCCGGCATTATTTGCAATCGATGCCAGTCTTATTCTTTATTCGATACTTTTTGGATAAACCAGATCGAGTGCAAATTTCTCACACATGCTGAGAGCCTGTTCTCGCAGCAGTGCATCATTCAATTTATCTTCGCCAGTTTTGACTGCTACTGCAATATGACTATTACCGTCCTTGGTCTTGAGCCACCATATATGACGACTACCAAACAATATCTGCCCTTGCGTCAACATGGAAGTGATCGTGTCACCGTCATCAGCCATATTCATCACTAACGCACCTCGATTGTGCAGAACGCGTTGGCAATTTTGAAGAAAGGTAAAAGAACACAATTCTGTCGATGCACCATTTGCATCAAAGCCATCCAGCAAAATCACATCAACCGAATCCGCCGCCATCTCCGTCAGATGCAAAGCCGCATCCTTATGCAGCACTTGCAAGCGTTCGCCGTCTGCCGGAATCACGAAGTGATCGCGTAAGGCAATCACATCTGCGTTCGACTCCAACACGGTCATACGTGCCGAGGGTAAATGTCGGTAGCAATATTTGACCAACGATCCACCACCCAAACCGATGACTAGAATATGTAGAGGCGCAGGATTGAACAGCAAGAATCCCGTCATCGCTTGCGTATAGGGAATCACCAATTCATCTGGCGCCGACAAACGCATTGCACTTTGCACGACGCGTTCATCAAAATGCAAAGTGCGGATATCGCCATCGTCGAAGATGAAAGGCTGGCCTTCATTGACAAGCGCCTTGATTTTTTCCAGGCGATCCGGCGTAAAAAAGTTCATAGGTGATGAAGTAAAGTACGAGAGCTCCAGTGTGGAGCGATCCTGCAATGAAGTCAAAGTACGCGATGCCGTGCAAACAGTTTTATTCAAATCAGTTCACTCACCTTATATCTGCAATATCCTCTACATCTGAACTGCAACTTTCCTTCCGGACAATGAAATGACAGGTCGATTCACTGCTACCATGCTCCCATGACTGCAAAAGTATCCCTTCCAGATACACTGCTACAGATGGGCGGTGCCACCTTGCGCTGGCTGCTGGGTGGCTGGCGCATTGTGCTGTTTGGCGTCGTAGTGCTTTCTCTGGCCTTGTCCCCCACCACGTACAAACGTGAGAATCGTCATGCCATCGCCTATCAGATAGTGTTGGGCACTACGGCTAATCTGATCTGGTTTTCTGTCTTATCTGCGCTGGCCAGCGTCATTCTGATACGCATCGTAGTCGTTACCGCTCTGAGTTATGGCCTGTCCAAATACGCGTTGGAGATGGTCGTCCGCGTATTAGTGCTGGAACTCATTCCACTGTCAGCGGCCTTGTTTATTGCGCTGCGGCGCACGCTGCCGGATGGCGTAGAGTTGGCGGAAATGCGCGCACGCGGCGATTTGCACGCGTTACAACGTCAAGGCATCGACCCGATACGCAGAGAATTCTTCCCACGTGCCGTAGCAGGTATATTTTCCGTCTGGATGCTGGCCGCGGTGAGCTGCGTGCTGACCTTGATCCTGGCTTATCTTTCTGTTTATGGCTTCACGCAATGGGCACTGGCCGGTTATACGCGTGTTGTTGGCCAGATTTTCAATCCTGCGGTATCGATGATTTTCATGCTCAAGACCTTGTTCTTCAGTCTCGCAGTGTCCTTGATACCGATGGCCTCATCGCTTTACGATACATCCCAGACATCGCTGCACAGCCGCTCAAAAGCGGCCAATGAACTGGCTGCCATGGTTCGCCTGTTCTTCGTCATTTTGCTGATTGAGATTGCTTCCCTGATGGGCAATTATTATTAACTCTTATAACGACTGCGCCTGATTGCCATGCAAGAACAACCAGACTCATCCATTCCCAATCCGCCACCGCCAAAAACGCAGCTGCCCGGCCTTGCGCCCAGCAATCTGGAGTTCAAGGCAGCGATCCTGCTCATCTTCCTGATTGTGTTGATTTGCAGCTCAGCGGCTTACTTGATGTATGCCAGAGGCGCATTCGAAGCCACGCAAGAACTGGTACTGCTGGCGGATGATTCTGAAGGCGTGACGGTGGGCATGGATCTTACGTTTTCCGGCTTCCCTGTAGGACGTGTCAGTCGTATCGAGTTAGGCAAGGATGGCAAGGCGCGCATGATAGTCGCCGTCGCCAAGAAAGACTCACACTGGTTACGCACATCCAGCGTCTTTACGATGGAACGCGCCATCGTCGGCAGCACACGCATACGTGCTTATACCGGCGTCCCAACCGATCCACCGCTGGAAGCAGGAGCTGAACGCACCTTGCTGGTCGGCGATGTTTCGGCAGAAATCCCGATCCTGGTTTCTTCTGCCAAGCAATTAATTGAAAACATCAACAATCTCACTTCAGCCGACTCAGCACTGAATGCCAGCCTCACAAATCTGCAAGGCATGACAGCAAAACTCAACGGCCCGAACGGTGCCTTGGGCGCATTGTTTGGCAACGAAAAAGATGCGCAAAAAATGGTGGCGACGCTGGATCGTGCCAATGCTGTCTTAGCCAAGGTCGATGGCTTGCTGCTCAAGACCGACAATCAAGTATTCGGCAAAGACGGCAATAGCCAGGCCACCATCGTCCAACTCAATGCCATGTTGGGCGAAGCCAGAGCGAGTTTGAAAAAAGTCGATACAGTACTAAACGACGCGCATGTCATCAGCGGCAACGCCAAATCAGCGACCAATGACCTTGGCTCACTGCGCGCAGAAGTTGATCGCAGCTTGCGTAAAGTCGAACAACTGGTTAACGAGATCAATCGCAAATGGCCATTTACACGCGACACGGAGTTGACCCTGCCATGACATCACAACTCTTAAATACGCTGCTAGTTACCAGTCTAGTAGGACTACTAGCTGCCTGCGCAGGCACACCGCCACCTGACTGGCAAATGAATGCCAAGAGCGCGACAGATCTGGCTACCAACGCCTATCTGGCAGGAAATACACGCGCTGAAGAGCAGGAATTCACTTTTGCCCGCAATGAAGTAGCACGCACCGGTCGCGTCGATCTGCTCGCGCGCGTAGAACTCACGCGTTGCGCCAGCCGCGTCGCCACTCTGGTACTGGAAGAATGCAGCGGTTTCGAAAAATTGCGACAGGATGCACCAGTATCAGAACGTGCCTATGCCGATTATCTGGCCGGACGCATACAGCCACAGGATGTCGCATTACTGCCATCACAGCATCGCGCAGTAGCTGGTGCAACATCGGAAACGGCCGCTGCAGCTGCTTTGCAAAGCATAGATGATCCACTTTCGCGTCTGGTCGCTGCCGGCATATTATTTCGCACCAACCGTGCCACGCCTGCAGTACTAACACTGGCAGTAGACACTGCATCCGCTCAGGGATGGCGTCGTCCTTTACTGGCTTGGCTAGGCGTACAAGCCATGCGCGCGCAGCAAGCTGGGGATAATGTTGAAGCGGAACGGCTGCGCAGACGTATGGCACTTGTAGAAAACCCCGTTCAACCGTGAGTTACAAACCTCTATAAAACTCGAATCCGAGTACTCAAGCTTTTAATACCTTACTTATAAAATAAATGAAAAAAAATTAAATTATTTTTTACTACCTTTCTCTCTTTGCAATTACTAGTCGGTTGCGCAGCCATGGGAGTTCCATCAACCGACGATCCTGCCAGAAAGCTTGGATGGGCTCAGGAGCTTGTAGAAAACCAGGATAGGCCAATACCAGCAGAACGTTTGATTAGAGAATCAATCGACATTTATCAAGAACAAAAAGATGAAATGGGATTAGCACGGGCATATCGCGTTTACGGCATATTCTTTAAAGACAAAGCCATTAATAAATGGCAAAAGTTTTATCAAGAAACAGGTTTCCTTGATAAATCCGCCACCTATGAAACACGTTTTCCGAAGGCTTTAGAGTATTTTGAAAAATCTCTGTCTTTATCCATGAAGAATGAAGACATCGATATGCCTCCAAACCTCTATTTGCTGATCGCTTTTACATACCAAAATATGCGTCAACCAGAAGCTGCTTGCTTAGCTTTTGATAAAAGCATAAGCGCGCACAAGATCATGCTCGCAGAAAGCCCTGAGGCTGATCCAAAAGCTTCTTTACCTAAGCAATACTCCAGCTTTGAAGAGGCGGTAAACGACTTTAAAAAACGTGCTGGCTGCAAGTCATAGCAAAGCTTAATCTCAGGGCAAGAATCACAGTTACTCAAAGTCGGGGAAACAAACAAGACAAGCTATAGCCAGAACCACGATCATATTTTTATAAAAAAACCTTTTATACTGTATACATATACAGTATATTGGTAATGCGTCGACTCGCTGACGCCTTATCCCAATCAGTATTTGGAGGTTTTATGGTCGCACTGGCATCCGCTCTTCCCGCTTCAGCACAATCCATTTTCGCTTCATTGCCCGAGGCTATCTGGCACGACAACCACAGTGAGACGCGCCGTGCCAAACCTATCCCATCCGGCTACCGCGCACTGGATCAGGAATTGCCGAATGGCTGCTGGCCGGCCTCCGTTTTGATTGAGTTACTGATGCCGCGCCCGGACGTCGGTGAATTGCTTGTGCTGGCACCTGCCTTGAGACAGCTCACGCAAGCTGGTAAAACCGTGATTCTGCTGGCTCCACCACATATTCCTTCCGCAGCATCGCTGGCTGATCTGGGCATCGATCTCTCAAATGTCATCCTGATCAAAGCTGACAAACCCATGGATAGAATCTGGGCTGTCGAACAAGCTATGCAAAGCGTGGATTTCGGTGCATTGCTGTGCTGGTTGCCGGAAGCGAGGCCGGATCATTTACGCCGTCTGCAACTGCTAGCTGCAGGCAATGATGGCTTGACCTTTGTGTTCCGCCCTTTATCTGACCAAAGCCAGTCATCTCCTGCTCCATTGCGCATGCTGTGCCAGCCTGCAACTGACGGCCGTATGTCTGTCGAAATCATCAAGCGCCGCGGACCGGTTCATAGCAAGCCTATGATGCTGTCACTTGCAGCATCATCCAAAGTGAGCACGCCGCCTGTAGCACGATCACTAAGCTCACCTGTTTTCACGACGCCATCCTATACCGTAGCGCATTCTGCTCTTGCCGCTACGGCTGCCCGACACCGCGCAACACTGCCGGTATAAGCGTACAACTCGCTTCCCACCACGGGAGGCGAGTCAGCACATTCGCGCTATCACGCAATGCAATCAGATACTTGCAAGAAGAGCATTCTCTTGTGGCAACTCTAGAAACATAGCCGTATGATGAGGAATCCTTATTTTCCGCACCATAATGGCCACTATTCTCAATAGCCGTCTTGCCAAATTGCGCGCACTAGTCGTAGACGACATGTCTACGATGCGACAAAACATCCGCACCCAATTAGGACAATTAGGTATTGAGCAAGTCGATCAGGCTGCCACGCCCAATGATGCGATCAAATACATCCGCTCTACCAACTACGATGTAATCATCTGCGATTACAACCTCAATAAAGAAACCAACGGCCAGCAGATGCTGGAATTCTTGCGTTCGCAAAAACTGCTATCGCCGACTGCCATGTTCTTCATGATCACGGCAGAAAGCAGCTATGACAGCGTGGCCAGCGCAGCAGAATTTCAGCCGGATGCTTACATGGTCAAACCGCTCACCGGCGGCAAGATTGCGGATCGCATCGAACGTTTGCTGGACAGGCAAAACGCCTTGAAGCGTAAGCGTCATCCCAGCACCGTCTTTACTTAGCTAACCCGACCCGCCAAAGTAG
>JAZJXV010000009.1:0-466778 GCA_040390795.1 Pseudomonadota bacterium
CAGTAATCAGTTTAAACTGTTACCGTCGGTATCCGAAATTCACGACCAACCTCATCATCGGAATATTATGATCTACCCGGAAAATCATTCTTGTTCCAAATATTGAAAGTCATCTGCAATTGCATTTTTAATTAAGATAATTCGCTGAGAAACGATCTCATACTTTTCTGGGTGAAACTTCGCAAGATAGGTCCTCTTTCCCTTACTCTCGGATAAGAAGGCCGTACAACTCCAACAATCGGCAGACGATCCAAAGTATTTGTAAGTAATCGGCAGCTCAATATCATTTTCGGCAAGGTATTGATAAACATCATCATCAGTCCAGTCCTCAAGAGGGAAATAGTACTCCACACCGTCTATTCGTTCCCCGCTCTTAACTGGCGCTTTCTTATGATCAGATTCTTTCTGCCCCCGAATGATTACGTCATAACCTAAAGATGCCTCATGCATGGGCAGCCAAATATTTGCGCGGCAACAATCGACAAAGGATTGAATTAGAGGATTGCTTCCCCGCGTGAATACATTGTGTAGTGGTGTATGTGAAACCGGGACGATGTCAGCAGGGACACCACAAGAAACATTATTAGCTGGCTGGTCAGACCTAACCTCAATGAAACGTGGCACCGTTGTTCTGATCTTCGCCATTTGCTCTATCGTTTCAGGGAAGGCTGCTCCCGTATTGCACCAGACAACATCTATCTCGGCCCAATGCGGTTTCAGGTAGTAAAGACAGGCAAGAGAATCTTTTCCACCTGAAAAATGTAAAGCGACTTTTTTACCCTTGAACATTGTGTTTTCCAAATCGATCATTGCACTTTCTCCATCTCGGTTTTACGAATTGCCCAGCATGTGAGCAAGCCTTTTCTTCCATCTTTTTGTGTGACTGCTATTAACTCTGTCTCTAGCTTGTGAGAGTCGGATATAAGGAGGTTCACTTGTTTTCTAAAATCCCTCCATTCTGCTGAGCGCATACCATGCTTGATTGCGTTACTCGCAGACCGCTTCTTACCGTCTTCAGTGCTTGGCCCCGTTGACCGAGCCCACGGTTTCCAGCTTCGAATTAAGGCGGCTTGTCGATCTTTTTCCTCTTGCGTCCAACGTCTCATGCTTGTTCTCCTGTAATAGTTCGTTCGTCGGGGTTATGTCTTTCTCTTGCGCGCACGCGGGGGTACTAGATGCGGAACCGTTATTCACTTGCTGCTGATTGGCGACGTTCTGCTGCTTGATGAAGGTGGCAGATTTCGGATATTTGATTTCTGCAATCGCTTCTACAGTTGTCCGGCATTGAGACTGCGCTTTCAGTGCAAGGCGCAGGAAGGTATCCATGTGTGCCATGTATTCGGCATGGAGGGATTTCTTGGCGAGGTTGTTAAATACCGCATTCAATGCCTCGGCCTGCGCTGTGAGAATGGCTTCCAGCTTGTCCAGGTTGCCGCCATTGACCGCTTTAATTTCGGTTTGCATTACATCAATGCAGTCCTGTAGGCGAATGTCTGGAAAAATCCCCTTGCTGTAATCGGCCGTTGTCGTCGCATTGGCCATTTCAGGGCTGAGCGCCGCTTCTGCTATCACCCTGTCCTTTGTTTGGTCTTCCCGCATAAACAGAATCATTTCCCGCGCCTTGTTGATTGGCGTTGCTGGCTTGTCGTTGGTCTTTGTTTTCGTGCTACTTTTTTCTAATTTAGAAACCATATGGCCCCCTCTATTCATTGGATGAAAATTCAAGTTCTCGCGTTGGCATGGTGCGCGCATCAACGTCTCACCTTGCTGAGGTCGCAACGCATTGGATAACCATCGATAAGTTCGAGGTATTGCATCGACTCAGGATGGAACCAAAAGCCGAGCAGGCCTTCCCATTCGCCATTGCGCTGCTTGTCACACTTGAGCATCGCAGTAGGCTTCTGATCCTTGTTGTCACCCCGTTCGGCCTTCTTGTTACGCCAGACGATGAATACGTTGTCCACCATGTCGGTAATAGCGCCAGCTCCCTTTGCATCGAACTTGCCCGGTATGCGGTCCTCATCTTCACTTTTACGGATGTGATGGACTAGATGAATGTGGACCTTGCGAGCCTGTGCAAATGCGCATAGCTCATTTACAAAGTCCTTTTGGGCGTCGTAGTCGGTTTCGCCTTTTACGCACTTCATCAAGCTATCGATAATGAATTGTGTGATACCGAATTTCTCTTGGGCGTAACGCATGACAGCTATTACCTTTTCCCATTTGATTGAGCTGTTGTGGTCGTACATCCAAAGCTTGCCAGTCGTCCACTCATGAAAACGGTTCAAGAAATCAACCGGCGGCTGATCACTTGCGTATGCTTGTCGTGACATGCGCTGCATTTGTCTGACCGGTAGCATTTCGAATGAAAGAGATAGCACTTTCTCCCCCTGCGTCATCAAATCGATCCCAATTTGCGACATGAACATGCTTTTGCCATGCCCATTGATTCCGCTGAATAGGGAAACTTCACCTGGGCGGAATGCAATCTTCCCGTTTGTCTTATCCCAGAGCGGACGCGGCGGAACGGCGGTACCAGCAGGCGGATAGAACGCAGCAATCGTTTCAGCGAGAAAGTCACTTGCAGGGCGAACCTTGTGTGTTTCTGGCTCTTCTCGGTAAGCGTTGAAATCAATGGTGTCTTTAATCAGCTGCATGCGAACTCCCTGTTCTGAAATGGAAGCCACGGCAGGAAATCTAGATTCCAGCGCCAGTCGGTTTTAGGCTTGTGGATGTCTGCCGGATTGGGAAGAAAGTGGACATCCGAACCTTCGTGCCGGTCCGCGTCCCATATCGCAAGGTAAGAAGGCCCCTCAGATGCGATAGAGCGCGCTGTGTCGGCCCAATTCACATCCTTGGCGGCATAGATGCAGATTTGCAGTCCACGTGCCCACAGCCACTCGTAGCGAGTTTTTGGGTTGGCGTAGACGGTATGGTTAGGCTCGTTGATTCGGCCAATTAACGACACCAGGATCATTTCGTTAGGCTTCAATCCTTTTTGGCGTGCATCGAGGATTGGTTGTGCGTTAGAGGCGATCACTCCCATTTGTCACCTCCAGTTGCTTTGGCGCTCGACAGCTCGCCAACGTACTGGGCGAAGTTCGTAGCGTTGAAGATTGTCTTTGGTCGCAGGTACTTGACCATCTTTGGATCGTTGAGCCATTCCCTCGCCTTGGCATCAACGACTGCTTTGCACTGGTCAAGATTCGCGCCTTCTTTCAACCTTGCGAGAATGAGGTTTAGGTTTGCTTGAACCGCCTGATACGCACGACCGGATTGCTGGTTTAGATGGTCGAGGATTTGCGCAGCATCTTTATTAACCGTAGTTGAAGATGAAGATGAAGATGAAGGGGTTGGATTTTGCTTATCCCCAGTGGTTTGCTTTTGGTTAAGCAAAGCTGGATTTCCACCTAGTTTTCCTGCGCTTCTACGGATTTCACACAGCTTTTCATCTGCAACCATGCGCTTGCTATAGATCGCGTTATCGTCCTGCCGACGCTTTGCTACGCCATAGGTTAGGAGTGTGCTTAGGGTTTGGTTTAACGTTTGGTTATCCAAACCCAGTAGGCGTGCAACCACATCATCAGGCATGGGCACTTCGTTCAAAAGCAGGACGCCGCGCTCACTCGACTCATGCATCAGACACAGCATCTCAAACCAAACCCCGCGCTCGTAATAGCCTAGCGCTTGCACGGCAAGATCCTTGCGCCAATCTGCGGGATAGAACTGCATTGCAGGCATCTTCATACACCACACTCCCGAGCAAATAGCCGTATAGCGGCGTCGTACTCTGACGATGTCGCTTGGGGATTGGTGGCGATCCAACGCTGCTTAAGGTCAGCAAAACGGGCGTAGTTAGAGCAGATGGAACGGTTGTGCAAACTGGAGCGACGTAACGCGCACAGGGCTTTGAAGGTAATACTTGGGGCAACGTGGCTCATTGTTGTTCTCCCAGGTCGAGAGAACTTTGCATGTCCTGAACATCGCTACGTTTGCCGAGGAGGACGTATCTAGCAATGCCGATGTGCGATAAACCATCCGCCCCTACGATGGCCTCGCGACACGAAGCTATGAGCCAGCCAGCCGCCTCCAGCTCCTGCACACGCGTAGCAATTCGATAGAAACCGCAGCCGACGCCCTCGGGTGTGTTCATCCCACGTTCGCCGAGATATTGGAGGACGCGAAGAAGTGTTTGGCACTGAGTGAGTCCGGTGGTGTCGCGTAGTGCAAGGCCGTTGGCTTCTAGCTCACGACGTAGTTTGCTGATATGCTGCACACCACAACGAAATATTTTGTTTTGTCCATTCACGCCGCCCGCCAGCTTTGTGAATTTAGCGCCTCCCTCGTCGGAGGCGTTTTGCTTTTTCGGATTAGGCATTTGCGCCTCCGTCGAGCAGGCGCTTAATATCAGCTACGGGCCAAGCCAAACGACCATGAATGCGAATAGGGCGTAGCGGACCATCTTCATTGCAAGCCCATTTTCTTAGTGTCTGTGGCTTGCGGCCAAGGTGAAATGCGGCTTCGTTGGTGTCTATAACCGTGCGATTTTCACGCATCAGTGCGGTGCATTGGGCATCGGCTTGCATCATCTTTCCTTCGTGTTGATTTATGAAGGTTTGATGATTTAGCGAGCGATCTCTTTCTCCGATATGTGCGCGGCGCTACACGTCGTGGCGCGTTTCAACGCGTCGCGGCACGGTTCATTCTTTCGTTCAGACTTCGCTTTTTAAAAAACTTAACGTCATCGCCGCTTTGATAGCGAATCGAATTTTCGTCGGGTCCGAGTAGGCACCCAGTTTGTTTTTCAGCCATTTTTACGAGTTCAGCCCATACGCTGTTTGGGTCGTTTGAATCGAGTGCAGTTTTTTTTGCTATGGCGATTTCTGCATCAAGGGGTTGCGTGCGATTTTTAATCTTATGTGTCGTGGTTAATATCGCTGTTGCTTTCGTCGCAATTGGCGTGGCGACGTTCCAGAGATAGGGTACGCCACAATTTTTAAGCCATAAGTTCACATCGTCCGGCGTCACAAGCATTAGCCCTGAATCAAGCGCGTCTGGCCTAATTACCATCCCGGTCTTACGGCTGCGTATAGGCAATACTCCCTTATTGATGGCGCTGATCATGTCGGCTTCAAGAGCCTCCAATTTTGATTCGCTCCAACCTTGGGTGTCAGCAATTTCCCGAGCTGCTTGTTGGTACATATACACGCCATCGACGACGTCAAACGCTTGAGGAAGTGTTTCCCATGGCTTGTAGTCCCGTGGCGATTTCTTTCGAACAGGGATTAATGGGATGCCGTGTATTACTTCAAGCTTGTAAGCAGACGCAATCTTTGCAAATTCATTCGCCGTCAGTTCATATAGATCATCGTGGTAAGAATTTTCCTTGTCATAGTCAAGAATGCCGGGCGCATAGGGGTTTCGCGGCTTGATGTTTTCAGACTCGCAAAAAGACAAAACTGACTCCCTTAGGCGGCTCAATCCAAGTTCTTTGCCATCGGTTTGAATAGCGATAATTTCAGCATCGCCTTGAGCAATTTCATTCCCGCTTTCATCTTTGTGCCCCGCGACTAGAACTTCTACAGCCGGAGGAAAACTAGACGCTGCGCCAATGTGAATCAATGCATCTTTTATGGAAATGTGCGTTTGCCCTGCCGCGAGGGTAATCGTTCTTTTCATGCCCACCCCTTCAAGGTGTCGCCTTCATTAAATGGGCACCAGACAGGCGGGCGAAGGTTCCCGCTTTTCTCCCCGTCGGGATAGTCTGGCGCTTAACTGGTTATTTTCCGATACTTATGGAGTGACAAAACTCATACAGTGGCGGCATTCTTAGTGCTGCGTCGTCCACGTTTAGTAGGTACTAGTGCGGGAATCAATGCTTTGAATGCTTGAAATTTCTTGTCTTCGAGAGCTTTGCAGTAGCGATTCCAGTTCGCGCTCCATTCCGCACATCCTCTTGGACTCCTACGGTAAATGGTGTCGGCCAATTCCTTTGTTTTGCGCTTGATTTCGTTCGCAGCGTAATCCTGCGGCTCAGTTGTATCCCATCGCAGCGCCCACCAGTCGGCCTCAACCCAGAGTTTCTTCGGCCCCTTCATTCCATCGGGGCGCGTGCGGCGCAAACGGTAAGTGAATCGACCAGCCTCCCATTTAACCGATGAGTCTCCATCAGGCCACTCGGTACCTTCTGGAATGACGCCTTCGGCTTCCAGTTGTGCGCGGTTGCCCTGATACTCTGTATCAATCCAACCGCCACATTTACGAATCGTTACGATTAATTCATTGGTCATACCAACGGCTTCATTAGTCTCTTGCTTCATTTCACACCTCCGCCAACGATCTTGAGATGATTTTTCTTGGCCGCTGCCTTGCGTCTAACTATTGCTAGTTCAAACATCATCTCTTGGTCTAAGTCGCTCATTTTGGAGAAGTTGTTTATGAGGTCGAGATGCTTCACCGACATCATAGCGCTCGGCAATTGCGGAACAAGAGATAACGTTATTGGTGGCGGTGCCGAACGTTTTGCGGTCACCTCGGCAATGCGAAGCAGATAATCGAGGTCGTCTCCGGAGCACTGGCGATAGGCGCGGATGAGCCGCGCCTCTTGGGTGCTGAGTCGATCCACTCCAGCGTCTTGTGTAGAATGTTTCGTAGCCATGATTCAAACTCCTATTTAGTTTGGTTTTTGGTCAGGCCAGCGCGGTGCTCGAACACTTTGCTGGCCGTTTTTTCGCCTGATACATCCAGGGGACTGTTTACTTCTTTGGTGGTTCGATTAGTTTCGATAGTCTCTTAATTTCTTGAGCCATCGCTAGGAACTTGGCGGCCCACCCCGGTATCGGCGTAATGCTGTTCATCCAGCGGCTTGGCGTATTCTTGTCAACGTCTGCCATGCGGCAAAAGTCGGACTGTTTCCAGCCTAATGATTTTAGTGCCGCTTCAAATTCTTCTGGTGTCATAGTTTCCCTTCGCGTGCGCGAGATTCAAGGATTTAAATATATCATTAATTACCTTAAAGGGTACAAATATATTATTTATGTACTCAATTTTACATAACGCCCGTTATGCGAAGATGCGGACAGTGGATAACTTTTTGTACGCTTTAAGGGATAGTCGCGCTGGCGCACGGTTTGCGGCTAACGGTGGAGTTGATTAAATATTAGGCAGGGTGCATTAACGCGAGTTGGCAATCGAAGCGCCTGAGTTATCCACAAGGACGAAAATCCTTATGCGGCGGCTACCACGCGCAAACCTGGTTGCACCGGCACAAAAGTGATTCCTGCTTGCTCCAGTATCCATGCCTCGATGGTGTCATGCCATTTGCGCAGTAGGTCTAAAGGGCGGCGGCGATAATGTTTCTCAGCTAGTGCGCTTGGCTTGTGTCCCATGATTTGCGCGCTGATACCGCTAGGCACTTCCACCCATTCGCATAACGTACCAAAGGAGCGACGCAGGCCATGCAATGTCACGTGGGGCAACGCGGCAGCTTCTAACGCTTGATTATGGGCGTGGCGTGGTTCGGCTATTTTGCCATCGGCAGCAGCAGGACTACTGAAAACCCATTCATTGCGGCGGGGTAAGGAGTGCAGTAGTTGTGCCAAGTAAGGCGTTAGTGGGATTGTCCTTGTGCCCTCTACCTTGTCGCGAATGGTCATGCTTCGCCATTGAAAATCCACGTCTTCCCAACGTAGTCCGGCCATTTCTTCGCGGCGGGCACCAGTGATTAACAAGGCTTGCAGGTAGTAGCTAATAACGGGGTTGGCCATCTTTCGCACTTCAGCGAACCAAATGGCTAACTGCTCACGCTGTAAGCTATCTCCTTCCTTGGTCGTCGATTTAGGAATAGCTTCGCGAACCTTGCGAGAGCTGAAAGTATCGGCTGGGATAATCCCTTGATGCGCGGGGCTATCGTTAGCCCACCCTGCAAATGCACGTAGCAGGCGGAATGATAGGGCGGCGGCAGTCGGGCGGGCTTTAGCCTCGAACTCCAGCCATTCGAGCACCTTTTTCGGCGTTAGCTCCGATAGCTTCAACGACATAAGGGAGGCCAATGGTCCTGCAACCGTCAATGTGCCAGCTTCCGCTCGTTTCCTTGGGGCTCCACCGAGCGAGGCTAGTGTTAAATGCGATTGATAGTGCACGTCGCCCCATTTGTCCTTTCGAGCTTTCAGGTAGTCATCCCACGCATCGGCAAGAGGTACTGCGGCGCGGCGTGCTTCTGCTTCTAGCAAAGCGGCTTTGGCTGCTTTGGTATCGCGGACAGCCTGTTTCTCAGCGAGTCCTTCGGCTTTGACTTGGCGCGGGTCTTCTCCACTGTCGATTATTACCTTAAGGCGGCGAGCTTCAGCTTGGGCTTCGTTAATGCTCCATATCTTGGGATCGCCAATGGTAATGCGGATGGCTTGCCCGTTTAACTTGGCTTGGAAGATGTAGGACTTACCCCGGCTCTTATCCTTGGCGCCAGGTGGGAATGCGATAGTGGCTCTTAACCCTAGGCCGGGCGCGTCAGAGTCCCAAAGGAAGCACTGCTTCTTGCCTGGCTCGCATTCATGGGCAGCAATCCGCCCCGCCGTAAATTTTATTTTTGACATCGAATATCCCGCCCCATCTAATCTGTGTAACCGTTGTGTAACCCATTTTTGAGTATAGCAATCAATATTGATCAATGCCACGCTATGGGATATTTAGGATAACTAGCTGTTTTATATGGGGTTTGTATAAAATTCGATATGGCAATCAATACAGATGAATACTGTTTTGTCCTGATTTGTAATCATCAGGTGGCCAGTTCGAAACCGGCAGTCGGCACCAAATAAAAGCCCTTTATAACGCGAGTTATAAAGGGCTTTTTCTTTTGGATTCTCATATCTGCTTTCCTAATTTTAGTGTCGTGCATACTGCACACCCGGATTGAATATCCTTGGCCTTCCAGGGAAATGTATTTATGATCGCGATAGCAAAATTGCACCGTTACTTCATTCAGTTTCCGCAAATTAAAAACGTTATTCAAATAGTGATAAGCGTGAGTCGGATATCGCTGGGCAGTATTTCTTAAATCTAGATAAGGTAAAGCGACATGCATGCCGCAATGAGTACCACTGAAATATTTTTGATTGCGATGCTGATTATTTTCAGTGTTCCTTATCTGATTTGGCGTATCGGTAAAACAGATTACTACGCACCTCTGGTTGTCGTGCAAATCATTGCGGGTATTTTGCTTGGCCCAGGAATTCTTGGTGCGGCTTTTCCTGATTACTATAAATTTGTTTTTACCCCTGCGGTTATCCAGTCATTGAATGGTGTTGCCTGGTGGGCAGTGATGCTCTTTGTCATGATTGCAGGCATTGAGCTGGATTTAAAAAAAGCTTGGGAACATCGTCGCGAAAGCTGTATTACTGCAGGTTTGGCGCTAGGTAGCCCTCTCTTGTTCGGATGCGTTGCTGCAGCCGGCATGCTGATGTACAGCGGCTGGATTGGCCCGCAAGCAATGACGTGGCAATTCATTCTGGGTGTAGGTATGGCTTGTGCTGTGACCGCATTGCCAATTTTAATTTTACTGATGGAAAAATTGGAAATATTGCGTCAACCGATAGGTCAACGTATTTTGCGTTACGCTAGCTTGGACGATATTGCAATCTGGGGCGTACTTGCCATCATTTTGTTGGATTGGACGCGTGTTGGACGGCAGGTCGGATTCCTGATTGCATTTACGGTAGCCACTTTTCTATTTCGCAAAATCATGGTTTGCTTGCAAGAGCGGGATCGCTGGTACGTCAGTCTGATTTGGTTGGCTGCTTGTGCATTTGCTGCTGACTGGGCAGGCTTGCATTTCATGGTTGGTGCATTTCTCGCTGGCGCAGTGATGGATGCAGATTGGTTCGACCAAGAAAAAATGGATTTACTGCGCCACCATGTACTGCTCACCATCATGCCAGTCTTTTTCTTGAGCACGGGCTTGAGAACAAATTGGGATGTCGGTGGTGTGATGGTATTTGCTGCCGCAGCAATATTATTGGTTGCATCTGTCGCGGGTAAACTGGCGGGCATTCATGCTGCTGGCAAAATACTTAAATGGGAAAAAGGTGAAGCATCAATCATTGGATGGTTGTTGCAAACGAAGGCGCTGATCATGATCATCTTCGTGAATATTTTGCTGGATAAAGGGATTATTACCAGCGAAACCTTTACTGCATTATTGTTGATGGCGATTGCCAGTACGATGTTGACGGTGCCGATGGTTTATCCAAAATTACAGAAATTGAAGTCGCTTATCTTTAAAACAAACTAATTTGATGTGCAAAAAAGCCTGCGTGATTGCAGGCTTTTTTAATTATGCTGCCATTTGATCTGCCATGGGGCAGCCTCAGCTGAGGCTACAATAACTTCCTGTCGACGTTCATTTATCAATTTATGAAACCGTATCCTTTTATCTTTTTTTCTGCGATTAGCTGGTTTGCCACCTTTGCACATGCTCAGGATATGCAGACGGTCAAAATCGGCCTGGCTGCACCACTAACTGGGCCGCAAGCCTTTTATGGCAAGGATAGCCAGAACGGCGCACGCATGGCAGTGGACGAGTTGAACGAAAAGAAGATCATCGTTGACGGACGACAGCTGCGATTTGAGTTGTTGTCTGAAGATGATGCGGCGGATCCCAAGCAAGGGGCGGCAGTTGCGCAGCGCTTTTGCGATCTGCATGTGAATGCGGTGATCGGGCATACCAATTCAGGCACCACCATCCCGGCCGCACGGATTTACAATCAATGCGGTTTGCCGAACCTGACACCGTCTGCGACTAGTCCGGAACTGAGCAAGTTCGGCTACAACACCACTTTCCGCATGCTCGCAAATGACAGTACATTGGCACAGGCGATTGCAGCCTATACGGTGAATGTTTTGAAGCTGAAGACGGTAGCCGTGATCGATGATCGCAGTGCTTATGGGCAGGGATTGGCTGATGCGTTCAAGACGGCATTACGCAATACGCCAGTGAGGGTAGTGACACAGCAATACACCAATGACAAGGCGGTTGATTTCAGTGCGATCCTGACCGCGGTCAAAGGGCTTAATCCGGATGGTATTTTCTTTGGTGGCATGGATCCGCAGGGTAGTGCGATGTTGCGGCAAATGGAACAGCTAGGCCTGACGCGACAAAAATTCCTTGGCGGCGATGGTATCTGTACGCAGAGCATGGAGCAGCGTACCGCAGGCTTGAAAACTCAGGACAATGTGGTGTGCGCGCATAGCGGCATTGCACTGGATCGTACTGCGGCCAGCCGTGATTGGAAGAAGCGTTATGACGCAAAATTTCCGGGGCAATTCCAGATGCATGGCCCGTATTCCTACGATGCCGTGCTAGCAGTCGCCAAAGCCATGCAGGCTGCCAATAGCATAGAGCCACAGAAGTATTTATCGGCGATGAGCAAGGTGCATTTTGCTGGCGTGATGTCGAACGTGCAGTTTGACTCGCGAGGTGAGATCAAGAATCCGACAATCTCTATCTACACCTACCAGGATGGCAAGCGTCGCTTGGCGAACTGAAGCAGTCGAACTGAGTCAGTCTTTCAAGCCGTTCCAGCGTGGTGTCAGGTTATGTTGGATATCGAATAAATCCAGCACACGTCCTACTGTGTGATCGACCATTTCTGCGATCGATGCAGGACGGTGATAAAAGCCGGGGAGTGGCGGGAAGATAATGCCGCCCATTTCAGTGGCGGCAGTCATATTACGCAGGTGGGCCAGATTGAATGGCGTTTCACGCACCATCAACACCAAACGACGGCGCTCTTTTAAAACGACATCGGCCGCGCGTGAGATCAGGTTGTCGGAGAAACCGTGGGCAATTGCTGCGAGCGTCTTCATCGAGCAGGGTGCGATGATCATGCCATCGGATTGAAAAGAACCGCTGGCGATAGCAGCGCCTACATCGCGCACGTTGTGCACGACATCAGCCAGCGCTTCCACATCCTTGCGCTTCATGTCGAGTTCTTGATGCAGATTCAGCACGCCTGCTTCGGATATCAACAGATGTGTTTCCACATCTGCGATATCGCGCAGTACTTGCAACAAGCGTATGCCGTAGATGACGCCGGTAGCGCCGGTGATGGCGATGATTAATCGCTTCCGGCGTGGCGCAGTGGTAGCGTCAGCAGACGCTGTCACATCAGGCTTTCAACAGGGATTGCAGTTCGCCGGATGCAAACATCTCGTTCATGATGTCGGAGCCGCCGATGAATTCTCCGTTGACGTACAACTGCGGTACGGTAGGCCATTTCGAATAGTCTTTGATACCTTGGCGAACTTCAGCATCGTCCAACACGTTGACCGTGATCAGATCGGTTACGCCGCTTTCTTTCAGCAATGCAATCGCCTTGCCGGAAAAGCCGCACTGTGGAAATTGTGCCGTGCCCTTCATGAATAAAACAACTGGATTTTGGGTTACGGTTTCTTTGATCCAGGATTGTACGTCGTCGCTCATTGCTGCCTCACTGTAAGTTAATGCGCCATTATAAGAAAAACCGGGGAAACTTGCTGCTTATCCCTTCAGTTTGGCAAAAGCTGCTGCCATTGCGCTACCGCTGTCTGGCTGACGGCTCTGCTGATTCTGATGTTGTGACAAGCGGCGGCTGTCGTTGCGGTCAGCGCGCTGCTCTGGTTTGCTGCCAGCAACCGGTGCGGAATCGGACAAGCGCATTGTCAAAGCGATACGTTTACGCTTCTCGTCGACTTCCAGTACTTTCACTTTGACAACTTGCCCGGCTTTGACCACGGTGTGTGGATCTTTGACGAAGGTGTTGGACAGTGCGGAGATATGTACCAGACCATCCTGATGTACGCCGATATCGACGAAGGCACCGAAGGCTGCGACGTTGGTGACCACGCCTTCCAGTATCATGTCCGGGCGCAAATCCTTGATCTCTTCCACCCCATCCTTGAAGGTAGCGGTGGTGAATTCCGGACGTGGGTCGCGGCCTGGTTTTTCCAGTTCTTTCAGAATATCGGTGATGGTCGGGATACCGAATTTCTCATCCGCGTATTTGGCCGGGCTCAGCGACTTCAAGACTTGTTCATCGCCGATGATGCTCTTCACATCTTTTTTAATGTCGGCCAGGATTTTTTCCACCAGCGGATAGGATTCAGGATGGACTGCCGATGCGTCCAGCGGGTTCTCGCCTGACATCACACGCAAGAAGCCTGCTGCTTGTTCAAATGTCTTGTCGCCCAGGCGCGGTACTGCGCGCAGGTCGGCGCGCGAGGTAAACATGCCCTTCATATCGCGATAGCTGACGATGCTTTGCGCGACGCTGTTATTCAAGCCTGATACACGTGCCAGCAGCGGCGCAGACGCTGTGTTGACGTCTACCCCTACCGCATTCACGCAATCCTCAACCACGGCATCTAGCGAGCGTGCCAATTGGATTTGGCCGACATCATGCTGGTACTGGCCGACGCCGATAGATTTAGGATCGATCTTGACCAGTTCTGCCAATGGATCTTGCAAGCGACGTGCGATCGAAACTGCGCCACGTATCGAGACGTCCATATCCGGCAATTCGCGCGAAGCAAATTCGGATGCCGAATACACCGAAGCGCCGGCTTCGGATACCACGATCTTGGTCAGCTTCAGTTCAGGGCGCATCTTGATCAAGTCTTGCGCCAGCTTGTCGGTTTCGCGCGAAGCGGTGCCGTTGCCGATAGAGATCAGCGCGACTTTATGTTTCTCTGCCAGTTGTGCCAACGTATGTAGCGTGCCGTCCCAGTCGTTGCGCGGTTGATGTGGATAGACCGTCGCAGTATCGACCACTTTGCCAGTGGCATCGACTACGGCGACTTTGACGCCAGTACGCAAGCCTGGATCGAGTCCCATCGTTGCACGTGGGCCGGCTGGTGCTGCCAGCAGCAGAGCTTTCAGATTCAGTGCGAATACATTGATCGCTTCGACTTCGGCTTTCTCGCGCAGATTGGTCATCAGCTCTGTTTCCAGATGCATGAAGACTTTGACGCGCCAGGTCCAACGTACTGTGTCGGCCAGCCATTTATCTGCTGGACGACCTTGATTGCTGATGCCGAAGCGCGAGGCGATGCGACCTTCGCATGGATTGTGTGGCGCATCCCATTTCGGTTTTTCTTCTTCGGTGTCCAGGCGCAGATTGACGTTCAGCATTTCTTCGCGACGACCGCGGAACATCGCCAGCGCACGGTGCGATGGGATAGTGCTGATGGTTTCCGAGTAATCGAAATAATCGGAGAATTTTGCGCCGGCATCTTCTTTGCCTTCAACCACTTTGGATTCAACGATGCCGTGCTCTGTGATGTATTCACGCAAGGCTTGCAGCAGCGCTGCATCTTCGGCGAAGCGTTCCATCAAAATCTGACGTGCACCGTCGAGCGCTGCTTTGGTGTCAGTTACGCCTGGATTGTCGATGCCGTCTACCGTGAATGCAGGTTTCAGATATTTGGTAGCTTCTTCTTCCGGATTCAGCGTCGGGTCTGCGACCAGTGCATCAGCCAGTGGCGTCAGGCCAGCTTCAACGGCAATCTGCGCTTTGGTACGGCGTTTTTGTTTGTACGGCAGGTACAGATCTTCCAGTCGTGTCTTGTCTTCTGCGTGCATGATCGCGTCGAGCAAGACTGGTGTCATTTTGTTTTGTTCTTCGATAGAGGCAACAATCGCGGCGCGTCTATCTTCCAGTTCGCGCAGGTAGCGCAGGCGCTCTTCCAGCAAACGTAATTGAATATCGTCGAGGCCGCCGGTTGCTTCTTTACGGTAACGCGAGATAAAAGGCACGGTGGCACCTTCATCCAACAGAGCAATGGCAGCAGCGACCTGGATAGGTTTAGCGGCAAGTTCGAGGGCGAGACGTTGTTCGATGGAAGGCAGCATGAATAATCAGAATGAAGATAACGAGCGCTAGATGATACGCAATTGACGCGAATGCGCCAGTCTTGACAGCAGAGAAAAACCCGGAGGAATAAGCAGACATTTTCTATGTTGCAACTATTCGGGGGAATGCATACGACGCGAAAGCCGCGTCGTATGCAAGGCGGAAGCGATTGAGGAAATGCGTGTCTTTATTTCAAGGAAAAATCTACACGGCTTGCTTTAGCTGCGGCGGCACCGTCTTTCGCAGCCGCACCACCGGATTTAGAGGCAAGGATGAAAATACGATCTTCAGGGATTTTGCCGGTTTGCAGCAGCCAATCCTTGACGACTTGCGCACGACGATTGCCGAGTGCAATCAGATCATCGTCGCTGACGGTAGCGTTGGTGACCATTAGTTTTTCCATCTCTTCCACTGGCAAATCTTTTTGCAAGCCGATCATATTGCGAGGTTTCGGGAATTTCTCATCGCTATACACGCGTTTCAACAAGGCTGGATATTCCTGTGGTGTGACCGTCAAGCTGTCCAGGTCGCCGGATTGGCCACGCGCCACCATCTCTTTCAATTTCAGCGCGCGTACTTTGCGTGTGATGGATGCATGTTTCAAACCTTCGCGATCAGCTTCTGGATCGGTACGGCCAGTGATTTCCAGTTTCAATGCTGGACGATCTGTCAGCATTTTTGCCATGGTTTTGAGTTTGGTTTCACCCGCATCGTTGATGGTGGCGAAGCCGGGTGCGAAATCCAGATTCGATAGTTCTTCGCCGCCACCAAACAATGAGCCGATCAGCGCAAACGGTGCAGTGACTGCCTTGGTGATGAGATTGACAATCACCTTGACGATGATGCCGCCTATCGAAAATTGTGGGTCGTCGAGCGAACCGCCAATCGGCAGGTTGATATCGATCACGCCGTTACGGTCGCGTAGCAGTGCTAGCGCAAAATTGACCGGCAGATTAGGTGCGTCTGGACTTTCAACCTTATTCCCCAAAGTGAGCTGCTCCAGAATCAGGCGATTCTGTGCGCTGAGTACGCGATCTTGAATCTTGTAGGCGACTTCAAACGAGAGTTTGCCTTTCTCTATGCCGTAGCCGATGTAGCGACCGGAATATGGCGACAGCGGTGCCAGCTCCATGCCGTGTACTTCCGCTTTGATATCCATGGTCAGATCGCCTTTGAGCGGGTTGATGGTGCCGGCGACAGCGAGCGGGGCACTATTGACCTGACCTTTCAAATCGACGTTGGCATTGCTATTGGTATCGGACGACAAGCCGCTAACTACGCCGCCGAATTTCATCAGGTTGGCGGTGTAATTCGGTTTGATGAAATTATCAGTAAAGCGTATCTGACCACCTTGCAATGTCAGCTTCTTGATTTTAATAGGCGGAATGTCGCTGGCCTTTTTGACTGGCGGCGGCAAGGTAACGGTATTTTTATTCGCGGCGACGGGTGGTGTGGGCGATGCTGATTTGTGTTCTTCCGTTACGCTTTTCTGACCGGTAGCTTCATTGATCTTCACATCCTGCAGATTGATACGGCCAGTTGGGTCGATGATGATGCGGGCGAAGAAATCGCTGAGCGCAACTTGATCTATGCTCAATGAAAATGGCGCAAGTTTTACATCCATACCGCCGAAGTACAGCGATTTCCAGCGCAGAAAATCATTGGTGCTGAGTTTGTCTACCGTGGCCAGATTGCCCAGCGTGAGATCGCCTTTGAAGCCGCCAATTAGCGCATCACCTTTGCCTTGATCAATTTGCAGTTTGCCTTTGCCGGAGATGTCGGCGCGCGTCAGCAGAATGTTGACCTGATCGGTGAAGTAAGGCTGCAGCTGCATGATATCTACGCTCTTGAAATCCAGCGCGAGATCAGTATGCAAAGGCGTCATGCCAACGCTGCCGTTGACGGCGAGTTGTCCGTTTTTGTTGACCGAGGCTTTCAGGTCTATTTGTCCACGCGCGTTCGGTTTGGTGGATAGATTTTGCAAGGACAAGGCCAGTGGATCGATGACTGTGACGGCTGGTTTTTGCAAGCTGCGATCTTCTAAACGCGCAGACCAATTTGCGATACCGACTTTGTTGATGTCTACGGTGTAGGCAGCATCATTGGTTTTGGCTGGCGTTTTTGTCGCAGTGTGTGTCTCGCTGATTTTATTGCTTACGCTTGTCGCGCTGCGTGGTTTGCCTTGCTGTAAAGCGAAGCCGGCTTGATTGGATGTGACCTCATCGACGATCACGGTTTTCTTGCCGGTATCGACTTCAACCTTGCGTACCGTCAGATTGAATTTGTCTATGCTGGCGAGTACCGGACGTGCTGCTTGTGCATCTGCATAGCGCAGAGCCGCGTTGTTGATATCTAGTTCTGCCAGTGCAAAGGTAAAGGCTGCAGGGGCTTTGGGCGCGGTAGCAACCGGTGGTGCTGTTGCTGCGGGCGCAGGTTCAGTTTTTGCCGTTGCCACAGTTTTGGATGGTGTTGGTGGCGTCAGCAGATTGTCAAAATTAAACTGGCCGTTTGCATTGCGTGAGATATCTGCTTCGATACCGTTGATCGCCAGCTTGGCAACTTCAAAGCGTTCGCTCAAGACTTTTGCATTGTCCAGCGTGATGGCCAGTTCCGGTAGTTTGACTATTGATTTGCCACTCTGATCATTGACTTGCAATGATTTCAGTTTGACGTTGCCGCTCAGGAGCAGGGCAGGCGCCTTGTCTTTTTCTTGACGGAAATTGGCCGTCATGTGCAAATCAAGTTTGGCGCTAGGCACTTTGAAGTGCGGCGTGCCGGGCACGTATTTAATGTAGTCGGTCAAATCCACATCGTCGAGATTGAGATCGACGATGGCATCGACAGGGTCTGCAAATGGATGCGCTTTGCCCTTGATCAGCAGTGGCGAACCGTTAACGGTGGCGCTCAACAACGGTTCGACATTAACTTCAACTTGCGATGGCAGCGAAGAAATGAAGGGCACGCCTATCTTCAAGTCGGCGATTTCATGCTTGGTTTGTGCCGGCCTGTCGTCGAGTTCGATGCGGCCTTTATCCACTTCGATATTGAAGACGGAAAAACGTGCTGGTTCAGGTGACGGTGGCTGGCTGTTGATCAGCTCGATGATGTCATCGATGTTGTAGTGCGTTGCATTCTTGCGCACCAGATGCACGTAGGGTGCGCTGAGTTGTACCTGCTTCACGACTGGTGCAAAGCGTAGTATGGATTTATACGAGGTATTGATCATCAACTTCTCGAAGCTGGCGAAGACGACATCGCCTTCTGGTTCCATCAGCTTCATGTCATGGATGGTGACGCGCATCGCGTAGGGGTTGACTTCAACCTTGCCTATCGTGGTCTGGCGATGCAGTTTTTCCGTGATCAGTTTTTCTGCTTGCGATTTGATGATGCCCGGCAACGCAAAGAAGCCAAACAGGCCGATCAACACGACAAATACGACTAACCCGATGAGGGTGCGCCGAACTACCGGCTTACCCGAGAAATTGCGAGCGGATTGCGCTAGCTGCTGAGTGCGTGAGTTTGGCATGGGAGTTCAGCATAAGCCGGAGTGATGGGTAATTCGATTCTACCAGTCGGATCGGGCGAAATGTTGCTGATTTGAATACGTCGAATGTGAGCTTATGCAAACGCTACAAAGGAGGAGGAAAGCTGTACTGACTGTGGTTTTTCGCTCAAGGGGCGAATTTGGCGGGAGGCTGGAAAGGTAAAAATTGAGCGCGTTTTGCGCTCAATTTCAGAGAAGACTTACTTTTTATCGGTAAAGCTGTAAACCTCACCTGAATCAGCGCCTGCATCACGTTTGCCGGCGCGTAAATCCCGATAGACTGCCGCCCGCATGATGAGCATGGACACGACTGGTGCTGTCAACATAATGAAGGCTGAAATGATCAGCTCATGTATCACCAGTCTGGACTGCAGTACGCTGAAATACAGCATAGAGGCGATTAACAGACAGCCCGCGCCTAGTGTCACCGTAATGGCGGGGCCGTGTATGCGCTGGTAGAAGCTGGGCAGGCGCATCAAGCCTAGCGCGCCGATGAAGATGATGGCGCCGCCGAGGATCAGCAACAAGGCAACAATGAGCGCGGCCCATGCAGGCAGGTTTTCAAATCCGTTCATTCAATAATCTCCCCACGCATCAGGAATTTGGTCAGTGCTATGGTCGATACAAAGCCCAGTAGCGCGATCATCATCGCCGCCTCGAAATAGAGTTGGTCGCCAAAGCGTATTCCCAGCATCAGCGCCAACAGCATGGCGCACATCCACAAGGTATCCAGTGCGAGCACGCGGTCATGCGCAGTCGGGCCGATCAGCAGCCGAATAGCGCAGAACAGCATCGCCAGGAGGATGCAGACGAGGGCGAATTGGATAGCCCATCCCAGCAGTATCGTCATGTGTACATTCTCCTATTCAAAAACTTCAATCAGCGGCTTTTCGTAGCGCGTCTTGATGGTATCTATCCACCACTGTTCATCATGCAGATCGAACACGTGCAGTGCCAGTTCGTTGCTATTCGGCAGAATTTCTACCCATACCGTGCCAGGCGTCGAGTTGATCAGGCACGATAACAGCGCCAGACCGTAGGGATCGCGGATGTCCAGTGGGATGCGTATGAATTGCGAATTCAGTTTGCCGGAACGGGGAGACAAAATGAGCCAACTGACGTTGAAGCAGGAACGCACAATTTCGACCAGCGCCATTCCCAACAAGCGGAACAGCGTGAACGGCTTGGATATTCGTGGATAACCCAATGGTTGCAGTCGCTGGGTCAACAGCGGCATTGCAATGGCGAGAATTGCGCCCAGTAATATTTGCGCTGGGTCGACGCTTTCATTAAGCAGCAGCCAGAACAGCAGTAACACGCAAGACATCATCGGTGAAGGTAGCCAGCGCTTCATGGGCGACTCCCTTCGTTTTGGATGCGGGATACAGCCGGTTCGGAAATAACCCGATCTATATATTGCGCAGGCTTATGCAAGTCGTTGCTGGTACGTTCCAGATAGGCGAAGACTGGTCCTGCTTGTATGGTGAGTACTACGCATAGCAAGAGCAGAACACTGATAGGCAGCACTTCCGTTACATGCAGGCGTGGTGAAGTGATTGCGCCCGATGCCCAGAATGTTCGTACGCCAAAACGCATCAACGAAATAATCGCAGCAAAACCCGACAGCACGATCAGTATCATCAAGGCCCAGGTGGCTGAGGTAATGACGATGCTGCTCGAATCAGGATTGAGTAGCGCATGGAACAAACCGAATTTGGCGACAAAGCCAGACAAAGGTGGCAAGCCGGCGATGATCAAGGCGCAACCAGCGAAGGCCAGACCAAGAAAGGCCATCGCACCGGGGATGCCGACACCGGCGGTTTCTTCCGGTTTTTCTTCAATCGCAAACGCTTCCATCGTCAATGCCAGCATGTTCGCGCCGGGTGAACGTATGCGTTCCACCAATTCGATCAGCAAGACAAAGGCTGCCATCGCCATGGTGGAGCCGATTAAATAATAGAGGCCGGCAGTGACCAGCGAGGCTTGGCCGTAACCGATGACAGCCAGCAGTGTGCCGGAAGACGTGATGGCGCCATAACCAGCGATGCGCCCCAGATTTTCGCTGGCAAGCATGCCGGCGGCACCGAACACGATGGTCGCCATGCCGCCCCACAGTAACGCGTCGTAACCATAGCCGGCTACTGCGCCAGCATCCGGTGAAAAGATCAGCAGCCACAAGCGCAGAATCACGTAAGCACCGACCTTGGTCATCAACACCAACATTGCAGCGACGGGTGGAGATGCTGCGGCATAGGTAGTCGGTAACCAAAAACCGAGCGGCCACATTGCACTCTTCACCAGGAAAGCAATGGCAAGTATCGCGACACCGATTTTCAGGAAGACCAGATCGCTAGCTTCAACTTGCGGCAGGCGCGCGGCCAGATCGGCCATATTCAAGGTGCCGGTGCTGGCATAGATCAGTGCAACGCCAATCAGGAACAGCAGCGATGCGGCCAGATTGATCGCGATGTATTGCATACCGGCGCGTATGCGGGCGGTGTTGTAGCCGTGCAGTACCAGACCATAAGATGCCGCCAGCATGACTTCGAAGAAGACAAACAGGTTGAACAGATCGTGCGTCAGGAACGCGCCGTTAATTCCCATTAGCAGGAATTGGAACAGCGAATGGAAGTGCACGCCTATACGGCTCCAGCGCATCATTGAATACAGCAGTGCCGCGGTAGCGAGCAAGGCCGTCAGCAAAAGCATTAATGATGCGAGACGATCGGCGACGAGCGAGATGCCGAATGGTGCGGTCCAGTTCGC
The DNA here is from genome assembly GCA_040390795.1 of Pseudomonadota bacterium. GTDB lineage: Bacteria > Pseudomonadota > Gammaproteobacteria > Burkholderiales > Burkholderiaceae_D > Oxalicibacterium. The sequence continues at coordinate 21,196 of JAZJXV010000009.1, forward strand.
AGCCAGATATACGCCTATGCCATCGACCCAATGTCCACTGTCCGTCAGTTGTATCAACACGACGGCAATCACGAGTTGCAGCAAGACAGAAGTCAAATTCACGAAGAACTTGAACTGATGGCGACTTTCATTGATCAGAATCAGCAGCGCGCCGCATAGCAGCGGCAGTAGTACCGGCAGAATGATGAGATGTTGCATCCAATCCAGCTTCATTGATCGGACTCCTCGCCATCGACGTGATCGGTGCCGGTCAAGCCGCGCGAACCGATCATGACAACCAAATAGAGTGCCGTGGTGGCAAAGCCGATCACAATCGCCGTCAAGACCAACGCTTGCGGCAATGGATCACTGAACATGGCCGGGTCGGGCGTAGTGCCGCCGAGTGTCAGTGGCGGACGATTGACCCACAAGCGTCCCATGATAAAGATGAAGAGATTGACTGCATAAGACATCAGCATCAAACCAGTCAGTACCTGGAAGCTGCGCGGACGCAGTATCAACCAGATACCTGATCCAAACAGTACGCCTATGGCGAGAGAGATAACAATTTCCATCAGACGGTCCCTCGCTTGTTGCTTGCAGCAGGTTCGGACGCGCCGCCCTGTTGCGGACGCCGACTACGTATAGTTTGATGCGCCAGCGCGACCAGGATCAACATGGTTGCACCGACTACCACCACGAACACGCCGAGGTCGAAGAAGAAGGCACTCGGGACATGAATCTCACCGAGTACCGGCAGGTTTAAATGTGCGGTATGGCTGGTCAGGAACGGATAGCCAAACAGCAGCGCACCCAGTCCGGTCAGGCAGGCAATGACCAAGCCAAACGAAAGCCAGCGCAGTGGACGCAGATGCAAATGCGATTCCACCCAGGTCGTACCAGCCAGCATGTATTGCACAATGATCGCGACTGCAAAGATCAATCCGGCAACGAAGCCGCCGCCTGGCAGATTATGTCCGCGCATGAAGAAGTACGCGACGATCATGCCCATGAAAGGCAGCAGGAAGCGCAGATAAACGCCAGGAACCATCAAGTAACCGCTCTCGACTTGTTCCACTGGTGTTTGTCGCGCAGCTGGATCGATGTCGTTGATTTGCTGTTCCGGCGGTGCCATGCTTTCAGGCGAAGGACGGAAACGACGCAGCAAGGCATAGACCGTCAAGGCCACAATCGAAAGCACGGTGATTTCACCCATCGTATCGAAGCCGCGGAAGTCCACCAGCAACACGTTGACGACATTCGAGCCGCCACCTTCTGATAGCGCACGCAGCAGGAAGAAGTCACCTATGCTTTTTGGTTGCGGATGCGTCAATACGGCATAGCTGACCGCAGCGATACTCAGTCCACCGACGACTGCCAGCGCCAGATCGCGTGAGCGATGCAGCCAGACGGTGCGCGGCACTTGCATATTGAGTTCTTTCGGCACCAAACGGCGTGGCAACCAACGCATGCCGAGCAGGATGAGTACGGCGGTGACGGTTTCCACCATCATTTGCGTCAATGCCAAGTCGGGTGCTGACAACCATAAGAAGGTCATGCTGACGACTACACCTGTGCCGCCGACCAGAATCAGTGCGGCGAGTCGGTGATATTTCGCCTGCCATGCGGCCGAGACTGCACATACGCAACCTATGAACCACATCGTTGCAAAGAGCGGATCGATATTTGCAAACGATGCTGCATTCAATGTTGGCAGCGGACGCACCATCAATAAAGGCACGCCTATCATCGCGGCCATCATCAGGAATAATTGCGGTTGCAGACGGCGCGTACCCAGCCATTTCACCAGGAAGGCCGCACCTGAGGAGAGGCGCAGCATCGCGGTTTCATACACTTGTGCGCCACTGAAATGTCGGAACAGCGGCACGCTATCTCTCGAGGCCAGGTAGAAGTAGCGGCGCAAGATGACGTAAAACAGTATCCCGCCACCCAGCGCGATGAAGCTCATCAGCAGCGGCAGATTAAAGCCATGCCACATGCCCAGATCGTACTCAGGGGTTTGCACGCCAAGCACAGACACGACGGCGCTATTCAAAAACGGTTTGACGCTCAAGCCAGGAGCAATGCCGACAATCAGGCAGAGCAGTACCAGTAGTTCAACCGGAAAGCGCATCCAGCGTGGTGGCTCGTGCGGTGTTTTCGGCAGATCGGTAGGTAGCTTGCCAAAGAACACGCTAATGAAGCGTAATGAATACGCGACGCTGAAAATACCCATCGCCACTGCGGCATAGGACATCCACCAGTTTTCTGTGCCACCTACGTGCAGGGTTTCGGCAAAGAACATTTCCTTCGACAGGAAGCCGTTGAGCAGCGGCACGCCAGCCATCGAGGCGCTGGCGACAATCGCTAGCGTTGCCGTGATCGGGATCGCATGGCGCAAGCCGCGCAGCACGCGCATGTCGCGTGTGCCGGTTTCATGGTCGATGATACCGGCCGCCATGAATAACGAGGCTTTGAAAATCGCGTGATTCAGTGTGTGGAAAATTGCCGCTACTACGCCCAGCGGCGAGCCGATGCCGAGCAAGACCGTGATCAAGCCCAGATGGCTGATGGTGGAATACGCCAGCAAACCTTTCAGATCATGCTGGAAAATAGCAACGAAGGAACCGATCAGCAGCGTGGTCACGCCGGCACCGGCAATGAGCCAGGTCCATTCTTCGGTCCCGGACAATGCAGGCCAGAAGCGTATCAACAGAAAAACACCTGCCTTCACCATCGTCGCGGAATGCAGATAGGACGATACCGGTGTAGGCGCCGCCATTGCGTGTGGCAGCCAGAAATGGAAAGGAAATTGTGCGCTCTTGGTCAGCGCGCCCAGTGCTACTAGCACCAGCGCAGCCACATACCAGTCATGCGCACGTATCTTGTCGCCCGCGGCTAATACAGTATCGAGATCGTAGCTGCCGACGATGTGACCCAGGATCAGCACGCCGCACAGCAAACATAAGCCGCCCGCTGCGGTGACGGTGAACGCCATACGTGCGCCGCGTCGCGCATCAATACGATGGTGCCAGTAACCAATGAGCAGGAATGAAGTCAGGCTGGTCAATTCCCAAAAGACCACTAACTGAATCAGATTGCCGGACAGAACGACGCCTAACATCGACCCCATGAAGGCCAGCAAAAAAGCGAAGAAGCGTGGCACCGGATCTTCCGGTGACATGTAATAGCGTGCGTACAGCACCACCAACAAACCGACACCCAGTACCAACATCGAGAACAACCAGGCCAAACCATCCATGCGCAATGCGAAGTCCACACCTTGCATAGGCAGCCACGCAGCGTGGTAGCGTACTATTTCGCCGTCGCCGACTTGCTGGTACAGATATGCCGATATGAGTAAACCGTATAAAGCGATGCCGCCAGCCAACAGGGATTCGCGGTTACGCGCATTGGCAGGCATGCAGGCAGCGATCACGCTACCTATGAAGGGAACGATGACGAGGGAGAGTAAAGGTAAGGAGTCTGGAATAAGTCTATACATGCGCAGGAAAACATTCAGGAGAAATGGCGAGTCGGGTTATAGCCGCGACCGGCGGACCGTATGTGTTCAAGATGTTAAAGGCATAGGCATTTATTCCATCAGGTTGAGTCAAAGTCAGTTTTCTAATTTGCCATTCGATGGACATCATCTCCATCAAAGCTGTTTTATCAGACGGCTGCACGCTGGAAAATCGACATGTGTACATGGACATCCCACCTTGTACGCGAACGAGCGGCAAGGAGGTCTAAGCAGAAAATGAAACAATCACTTCTCGCTTGAACCTGTTGCATGAACGAACGAATCAAAATTTAATGCACAAGAAAGTCAAAACGGCTGCACAGCATGAGCAAAATTCTTGCCTGCTTTTGCTACGCGCACCGCAAGTTCATTTTGCACTTGCAGTTCGCATGTGCAAAATTACCTCGTATTTCTTCCTTGAACATCCTGAACGTATCTGGATACACATGGCGTTGTACCGACGGATGGTCGCCATTGGCCCATCTGGTACTGACCGGTGGTCAGCATGTCTACTCGTGCGCGCGCATGTTGCGCACCGCTTATAAAATCTTGTTGCCGATTTTTTCAGCCCGTCAATAATAACAGACTTGCTTTGTGTGCTTGCGCGCAACTTTTTGTTGCGGTGCACAGATTTCATCGTTGATGACGATGTGTGTTTCGTTTTGATGTGCAATCGTGTTTCTGATTTGCAAAGTCTGAGGTTGAATTGCATCCATGTGAGAACGCTGCATATCGCGGCGATGCGCTCGCGAAAATTTCAATTCAGGTATGCTACGTACAGCATGGAGTGCTTCTGCAAAAGAAGCATTCCATGCGAAGGTTTAACGCAATAGCGGTCCTAGCGTACCGATGACGATAGTCACCAATCCGAGTATCAAATTAATGCCTACCAGTTTGCGGATCGTGGCCATTGCGGCTCCGCCAGCTTTCCATTCCTGTGCGGCGACTGCGCGCAGCAGACGACGGTAGGGCGCGAAAAAGATGTGTGCAAAGATCAGCATCATGATGATGCCGAGCACGAACATCAGGGTGACGTAAAGAGGTGGCTTGCCCATCAAGGCCATCATATACATCCCGCTACCGAGTATCAGTGCGACCGAAACCCAGACCCACGCGAAGAACTTGGAGAACACACCCGCCAGCAAAGTCAGGCGTTGTGGCGGTTCCAGTACGACAGCTGCAGTAGGACGCAGTGCGTTATGAGCGAAGAACATGCCGCCGACCCAGACGGTAAATCCGAGTATGTGTAAGAATTTCGCGATGATCATGAGGTTCTCTTTGATGAAATGATATTGAGAGCCATAGGGTAGCCGAAGGTGTGCGGATTACAAAGAAAATTGAATAGCACGCGGTGCCCTTGCTGTCGTCGGCTATGCGCGATCGTAGTAATAAATACATGGGAAATGGATTCCCACATCCTGTTTTTGGAGAAATGAATGTTTGTCTGGTTTGAAAAAATGCTGCATCCGTATCAGGACGATGAGTTGACGCCGCCACCGAGCGGGTTCATCGCATTTGTCTGGACGTGTACCAAAGGTGCGCGTCGTTATATTGCGGCTATGACGTTGCTGACTGCAGCCATAGGTGCATTTGAAGCGTTGCTGTTTGCGATGATGGGACGCATTGTTGATTGGCTCAGCACGGTGAAGCCGGCACTACTGTGGACGCAAGAACGTGGAAGCCTGTTGATGCTGGCTGGCGTGATCACGCTCAGCATAGTGTTGGTGGCCTTGCAGACGCTATTCAAGCATCAGGCATTGGCTGGTAATTTCCCTATGCAGTTGCGCTGGAATTTTCATCGTTTGATGCTGAATCAAAGCATGGGCTTTTATCAGGATGAATTTGCCGGACGCGTTGCTGCCAAGGTTATGCAAACGGCATTGGCTGTGCGTGATGTCTGCATGATCATGGGCGACATCCTGGTGTTCGTGATTATTTACTTCGTCACGCTGGTGAGCGTGGTCGGTACTTTCAATCTGTGGATGCTGGTGCCGTTCTTGAGCTGGGCAGCGTTGTATGGTGTGGCCTTGCGTTACTTCGTGCCGCGTTTGAGCCGCGTATCCAGAAAGCAGGCGGATGCGCGTTCGCTGATGACGGGTCGCATCACCGATGCGTATACCAACATTGGCACGGTTAAATTGTTTTCGCATGCCGGGCGCGAAGCTAGTTATGCGCGTAATGCGATGCAGGAGTTTCTGGCTGCCGTGCATAACCAGATGCGTCTGGTTAGCGGCTTTGAAGTCGTGAATCACGCGCTGAGCATGCTGCTTATTCTGAGCACCGCAGGCGTGGCGCTGTGGTTGTGGACGCTGGGCGAGGTTGGCGTCGGTGCGGTGGCGGCAGCGACTGCGATGGCTTTGCGCCTGAACGGTATCTCGCATTGGGTGATGTGGGAAATGGCAAGCTTGTTCGAGCAGGTCGGTACGGTGCAGGATGGTATCAACACTCTGTCGCGCGCACATGCTGTGACAGATGCACCTGATGCCCAACCTCTGCATGTAACTAAGGGTGAGCTGCATTTTGAAAATGTTGACTTTGCTTACGGTGGTACGCGCACTGTGATTGAACAATTGAATTTGACGATACATCCGGGAGAAAAGGTTGGCCTGGTTGGTCGCTCGGGTTCTGGTAAATCCACTATCGTGAATTTGTTGTTGCGCTTTTACGATCTGGAAGGCGGTCGGATTTTGATCGATGGTCAGGATGTCGCGCATGTGACGCAGCATAGTCTGCGCGCGCAGGTTGGCATGGTGACGCAAGACACATCCTTGCTCCATCGTTCTGTGCGCGACAATATTTTGTATGGACGGCCAGAGGCAACAGACGCAGAAATGATCGCGGCAGCCAAGCGCGCAGAAGCGCACGAATTCATTCTGACTTTGAGTGATGCCAAAGGACGTACTGGCTACGACGCACATGTAGGCGAGCGCGGTGTGAAACTGTCTGGCGGTCAGCGCCAACGTATCGCGATTGCGCGCGTGATGTTGAAGGATGCACCGATTCTATTATTGGATGAAGCGACCAGCGCACTGGATTCAGAAGCTGAAGTGGCGATTCAAGCCAGCTTGTATCAATTGATGGAAGGTAAAACGGTGGTGGCAATTGCACATCGCTTGTCCACGATTGCTGCGATGGATAGATTGATCGTGCTTGATAAAGGCGAAATCGTCGAAGAGGGTTCACATCGCGACCTGTTGGCGCAGAACGGTTTGTATGCACGCTTGTGGGCGCATCAGAGCGGCGGCTTCCTCGGTGAAGAAGATGATGTAGAGGAAAGTGCTGACGCTTAAGCGTTACGTACGCTGTAATGTAAAAAGTCCGGTCAGCTGATGCTGTACCGGACTTTTTTATTTGTCGCGAACGTCAGATCAGGAATTGCTGCCGGATGGCGTGAGCGCAGATTCGGTGATCGATTTCTGTTTGCCCACCATCAGCAATGCGATCAGGGTCAGCAAAGCTGCGCCGGATAAATAGAAGCCGACGTAAGATAAACCGTAATTAGTCGCGAGCCAGGTGGCGATATAAGGCGCCAGTGATGCACCTATGATGCCGCCCAAATTGAAGGTCAAAGAAACACCGGTATAGCGAATTTCTGTCGGGAATAACTCGGACAACATCGTACCCAGCGGGCCGTATGTCATGCCCATCAGCGCCAATCCGAGCGACAGGAAAACGGTTACGCCGACCATGTCGTTGGCTGTAAACATAGGCGCGATCAGCAAGCCGAAGAATGCAATCGCGACTGATACCAAAATCATCGTGATGCGTCGGCCATATTTATCTGCCAGCAGAGCGGAGATAGGAATCGTCAGCGCAAAGAACACGACAGCAAACAATTGCAGTATCAGAAATTGCTTGCGCGTGTAACCCAGCGCAGTCGTGCCCCAGCTCAAGGCAAACACCGTCATCAGGTAGAACAGCACAAAGGTAGCGGTGGCGATGATGGTGCCGAGTACCAAGATACGTCCATGTTCACGGAATACGGTAGCCAGCGGTACTTTGACGCGCTCGTTCTTATCCAATACTTTTTGGAAGACTGGTGTTTCCGTAATTTTCAAGCGCACATACAAGCCGACCAGTACCAACACTGCGCTGGCAAGGAAAGGAATACGCCAGCCGTAGCTGAAGAATTGTTCATTGGTCAGCGTTTCACTCAACAGCAGGAAGATGCCGCCAGAGAGGAAGAAGCCGAGTGGTGCGCCCAATTGGGGAAAGCAACCATACCAAGCGATTTTGCCCGGTGGTGCATTCTCGGTTGCCAGCAATACCGCGCCGCCCCATTCACCACCCAAGCCCAAGCCTTGGCCGAAGCGACACAAAGCCAGCAGCAAAGGTGCCCAGGTACCGATGCTTGCATAAGTTGGCAGCAAGCCGATGACTACGGTGGAGATACCCATCGTCAACAGCGCTGCGACCAGCGTTGCCTTGCGACCGATGCGATCACCGTAATGGCCGAAGACGGCAGAGCCAACCGGGCGTGCGAAAAATGCGATCGCGAAAGTCGCCAGCGACTGCAGCATGGCCGCAGTCGGACTCGACGATGGGAAGAACAGTGTGGGAAATACGAGAACTGCCGCAGTGGCGTAGATATAAAAATCGAAAAATTCAATTGTTGTGCCGATCAAGCTGGCAAACAACACGGTGCCCGGTGAATTTTTTTTCTCGGCACCGGCGTTACTTTGACTCATTATTACTTTCCTTCATCCCTGATTGTTATCCGCTGCGCAGATTATTTGCTTAACTGATCGCTTTGGCCGCTGGTCACGCCATGGGCTTGCTGATCTGCATGATAGGAGCTGCGTACCATTGCGCCGACAGCCGCATGGGCGAAGCCCATTTTGTACGCTTCTTCTTCATACATTTTGAAAGTGTCGGGATGAACGTAACGACGCACTGGCAAGTGGTCGCCGCTAGGCATCAGGTATTGACCGATAGTCAGCATGTCCACATCGTGTGCACGCATGTCACGCATGACTTGCAATACTTCTTCGTCGGTTTCGCCGAGGCCGACCATGATGCCGGATTTGGTAGGTGTGTTTGGATGTTGCGCCTTGAAGCGCTTCAACAGATTCAATGAGTATGCGTAATCGGAACCTGGGCGCGCTTCCTTGTACAGGCGCGGCGCGGTTTCCAGATTGTGATTCATCACGTCAGGTGGTGATGCGTTCAGGATTTCCAATGCACGGTCCATGCGGCCGCGGAAGTCTGGTACCAGAATTTCAATGCGGGTATTCGGTGACAGTTCGCGTACACGACGTATGCATTCGGCAAAGTGACCGGCACCGCCATCGCGCAGATCGTCGCGATCGACTGAAGTGATGACGACGTAGCTCAGGCGCAGTGCAGCGATAGTCTTGGCCAGATTTTCCGGCTCGTTGACGTCGAGTGGATCAGGACGGCCGTGACCAACGTCGCAGAATGGGCAGCGGCGTGTGCACTTGTCACCCATGATCATGAAGGTCGCAGTGCCTTTGCCGAAACATTCGCCGATGTTAGGGCAGCTTGCTTCCTCGCATACGGTGACGAGGTTGTTGGCGCGCAGGATGTCTTTGATTTCGTAGAAGCGGGTTGTTGGCGATGCCGCCTTGACACGTATCCAGTCAGGTTTTGGCAGCCGTTCCATCGGGATCACCTTGATCGGGATGCGTATGGTTTTGGCTGCGCCTTTTTGCTTTTCGCTTGGATTGTAGGCGGGTGTAGAAGGTGTGGACGCTTCTGGATTGGTATCGATTGTCATTAGGCTGGTCGCTCTTTATCAGGTGTCGCTATGTCAACGCTGGGTGCGGCGCTGGATAACAACGCGTAGCGCCGACGTTCGTCTTTGCCACGATGAAAATGGATGTTACGGGTACAAAGCGGTGATACAGCAGAGTCTATCGAGACAGGCTCTTGCTCAATTTTTCTGCCAGTGCATTTTGCACGGCACTAAGTGTCGTCTGCGCGCCCAGGCTTTGCATATCTATGGTGGCCAGGTCTTCATAACCGCAGGGATTGATCCAGGTAAACGGGGTCAAATCCATCGCAACATTCAGCGAGACGCCGTGATACGTGCAACCGTTGCCTCGTATCTTCAGGCCGAGTGCAGCGATTTTGGCGCCTTGCGCCGGTCCATCCGACAGATAAATGCCGGGTGCGCCGGGTTTGCGTTCGCAGGCAAGATTATACGCTGCCAGCGTATCTATCACCGCCTGTTCGATTTTATTGACCAGTTCTCGAGCGAAGAGACGCGCATCGGCCTTGTGGCGGCGCAGATCCAGTAATAGATAAATGACAACTTGTCCGGGGCCGTGGTACGTGACTTCGCCGCCGCGATCGGTTTGTACCACCGGGATATCGTGTGCATTGAGCACATGCCCAGTGTCGGCCGCGAGGCCTAGCGTGAAGACGGGAGGATGCTCAACGACCCACAGTTCGTCGGCAGTTTCTGCCGTGCGCGCATCGGTAAATGCGCGCATCGCGGCAAAAGTGGTCTCGTAAGCTTCCAGCCCACGCTGCAGAACGATGGGTTGGTTGAGCGCGGACATATCCACTTGCTTAGAGGACGTACTTCACCATAGGGTGCGACGACAGCGCGCGGTACAGATTATCGAGTTGCTCGCGGCTGGTTGCGCGCACGGTCACGGTGAGCGACAGATAGTTGCCAGCCGAAGACGGGCGTTGTTCTATCCGGCCTTCATGAAATTCCGGGTCGTGAATTGTCACCAGTTCAACTATCGTAGGTACAAATTGATCGTGCGTCAGGCCCATGACTTTGATGGGGAAGTCGCTAGGATATTCGATCAGGCTTTCAGTTGGGTCTAGTGGTTCTGTCATGATGAGTTGCTCTTGAATATTGCCGTTCGTGTAAGAAAGCACAAAGGCGGGTAATAAGAATTAAACGAATAATGAAGCGAAAATCAGGCAAATTTTGCTTGCTGGTAAGCCTTGTATAGTTTTTGATAAATGGGGCCGGGTTTGCCGTTTCCAATGGGCTGACCATCTATGGTGGCGACCGCCAGCACTTCTTTGGAGGCGGATGACAATAATACTTCGTCGGCAGCAAATACCTCGTCGCGGCTGATGCGGCGAGCCTGAAACGCAATATTATTCGCCGCACATAGTTCTTCTATCAAGCCGTAACGTATGCCTTCCAGTATCAGATTATCCTTGGGCGGACCCGACAGTATACCGTTCTTGACGATCCAGACATTGGAAGCTGAGCCTTCGGTCAAAAAACCATCGCGAAACTGTATGGCTTCAATCGCATCATTCTCCGCCGCATTCTGCGCGGCCAGCACATTGCCCAGCAAGGAAATGGACTTGATCTCGCAATGCAGCCAGCGCTTGTCTTCCATTGTTATGCAGGCAACGCCATTTGCGCGTGCTTGCGCCGATGGCAAGGTGAGCGGATTGCTCATGATGAATACAGTGGGCGTCAGCTCGATATTTGGAAAGGCATGCGTACGTTTTGCTACGCCACGCGTGACTTGCATATAGACGAGTTGATCATCTGCCGGATCAGCGCGGGTAACTTTCTCTACTAAGCCCAGCCATTCTTGTTCTGTATATGGATTGTCTATGCCTATGGAATTGAGGCCGCGGAACAGGCGTGTCAGATGTTGTGCCGGGCGAAATGGTTTGCGCTCATAAATGGGAATGACTTCGTAGATGCCATCGCCAAAAATAAAGCCGCGATCCAGTACGGAAATTTTCGCCTCGGAGAGAGGCGTCATGATGCCGTTCAGGTAGACGAGTGGATCGTTGTCCATGGCAGCTTTTCCCATCAGTGTTGAGGGGCTAATTTTGGCACAAACACTAAAGCGGCGTTCCGTTATCGCGGCAAGCGGTCACGATGATGCAATTTGATGTGCGGAAGCTTGCGCAAATAAAAACGGCAGGATCAACATGAAGTTGAGCCTGCCGCCAGATTATTACGTATGGTCAACCCATACGCATGTCGTCAATCAATGCACCCACAAGCGGATCGAATCCAGTGCGCGACCGAACAGGCCAGCTTGACCAACTTGTTCCAGCGCCAGGACTGGCAATTCGGAAACGACCTTGCCGTCAGCCGACATCACCTTGATGGTACCGACTTGGCTGTTTTTGTCGATAGGCGCGACCAGCGGATCTTTGCGTGCCAAAACTGGCTTCATTGAGTTAGCTACGCCTTTTGGTACGGTGATAAAGACATCACGGGTGAAGCCGATCTTGATGCTGTTTTGTGTGCCTTTCCAGACATTAGGCGTGGCGATAGGCTCGTTCTTCGCATACAGCTTGACCGTGTCGAAGTTCTGGAAACCCCAGTTCAACAGTTTTTGGCTTTCTTGTGCACGTGCCTGATCGGAAGCGGTGCCGAGTACAACGGAAATAAGACGACGTTCGCCGGTGCCGTTAGGACGTTTCGCGGTCGAAATCAGGCAATAACCAGCACCTTGCGTGTAGCCGGTTTTCATACCGTCCACGGTTGGGTCCAACCACAGCAAGCGGTTGCGGTTAGGCTGCTTGATGTTGTTGTAGGTGAATTCTTTGGTCGAATAAATTTTGTAGAACTCAGGATGATCGTTGATCAGGTGCGAAGCCAGTATCGACAAATCACGTGCGGTCGAATAGTTGCTGGCGCTAGGCAGGCCATGTGGATTGGCGAAGTGGGTGGACTTCATGCCCATGCGTTCAGCTTCGCGATTCATCAGGGAAACGAAGGCATCTTCGGTGCCGGCGACTGCTTCGGCGAGGGCTACAGCAGCATCGTTACCGGATTGCACGATCAGACCGTACAGCAGATCGTTGACCTTGACTGGTACGCGCGGCTCGATAAACATTTTTGAGCTGCTTGGATCGACTTTCCACGCATTCGTGGAAATGGTGATCATTTGATTCAAGTCCAGTTTCTTGTCCAGAACTGCGGTGAACGCGACGTAAGCCGTCATCAATTTGGTCAGCGATGCCGGTTCGATACGCATATCAGGCTCACTCGATGCGAGTACTTGATTGCTGGTTGCATCCAGCAATAACCATGATTTGGCATTGATGGTTGGCGATGGAACACTTTGGGCAAAGGCGGTGGAAAGCGATAGGACGGTAGCAGCGACGGCCGCAAGTAATTTTTTCATTGGACTCTGTGGTGGATGCCCGCAAACTGGGTGCGAGCGTCGATTTGGAAAAAGTTATCGGATTATAGCGCTGCGCTGTCGTGGTGATCGATGAACATTTATCGATACATGCGGATTAGCGCAGCCACATTTCGACAACGTGATTCTTGATATGTTGCAATTTTCGATTAAAAAAATGATCGCAGCCCGGAACCACTAGTACTGGCAAGTCTTGCGGACGTGCCCAGTCGAATACATTTGTCAGCGGAATCGTGTCGTCTTGCTCACCGTGGATCAGGATGGTGCCGGCTGGCACCGTAGGCAGCGGCCATTTGCCGGCTGCCGTGCCGACCAATACCAAGCGTTCAGCGGACGTGCCTTGCGCTTCCAGACGTTTTTGCAATTGCGCTTGAACAAAGGTGCCGAAGGAAAAACCAGCCAGTGCAAATGGCAAGTTTGGATATTGTTCTTGCATGTGTGCCAACAGTTGCGCCATGTCGTCGGTTTCACCTGCGCCGCCATCGTGTGTACCGCCCGATGCGCCTACACCGCGGAAGTTCATGCGTGCAGTGGCATAACCGAGCGTGACAAAGGAACGTACCAGTGTATGCACGACTTTATTGTCCATCGTGCCACCGAATAGCGGGTGCGGATGAGCCACCAGCGCGAAGCCGCGTGGTGCAACCGCAGGCAGATCCAGCGCGCACTCGAGTGAACCGGCGACGCCTTGCAAGGAAAAATATTGTGTTTGTGCGTTCATGGTTTAACGGTCTATGACGATAGGTGCGATTGCGGCAACACTGGCTGCGTGCTGCGTTTTAGATTTTCAGGCGTTCGACAATTTTGCCGCCGACCAGATGGACGTCGATGATTTCATCGAGATCTTCATTGTCGACGTAGGTGTACCAAGTGCCTTGCGGATAGATTACGAGAACTGGTCCTTCTTCACAGCGACCGAGACAACCGGATTGATTGACGCGTACTTCACCGCTGCGGCTCAAGCCTAATTCCTTGACGCGCGCTTTCAGGTGCTTCTGTGCGGCATGTGCGCCTTTTTCGGCACAACATTCGCGGCCATCATCGCGTTGATTCATGCAAATGAATAAATGCTGGCCAAAAAACTGTTTATCTTCAGACATGAAATGGGTGTGCGCGTTAAAGAGCGAAATGATACACCCGCATCATTTTCGCTTCACGCGATGGATGGAATGCAGCAAGAACCATAAACCTGCGCATGGCCACAATAGCGAGAGAAATTGTGCCGCGCCATTGAAGTTAAGGAATTTTCCTTGCGACCAGGTTTCCAGTGTCGCAACGAAATAAGGATTGGCTGGTGCGATATTGACGGCGATGAGGCTGACGATTAGTAGAAATACAGCGGCACGTCTCTGCCAGGTCGACGACAGGAAGGCGAGACCGGTCAACAAGGCGAGACCCAGCAGCAAGCCGCCTTGTGCGCCAGGCGTGAGCCAGATAAAGGCTGTATCCGGTGTAAAGAAAATAGCGGTGGCGAGTGCTTTCACGGCCAAGGCGGACAGCAGTAAGGCAAGCACCAGTACCAAGCGCGGTGCCTTGTCGCGCAGCATGCACAGCAGCGCGAGCAAGACGCCGCTAGTGCTGCAAGCAGTAATGATGGCTTCTGCCAGCCAGTATTGTTCTGCAGTGAGTTGGATGCCGTTGCGTAAAAAATTGCTCAGATCAATCGGCGTTGCCAGCCAATCCGATAGCCAGTCAGAAAAAATCGGCAGCAATTGTCCATTCCCGAACAAATAACTTTGCGGATAAATCTGTGCCAATGGCCATAGTGCAAAAATGGTCAGACCGCGGCTTGCTTCTGGAGTAAACCAGCGATGTCGCAAGTGGCGCAGACGGCTGCGTTCCAGCATGAGGTGGCTGGTCGCACTACCTATCAATGCACCTATCAATGCACCCAGGCTATTGGTCAGTAAATCCAGATTCGATGCAACGCGACTAGGCAAGAAGGCCTGCGTGGCTTCCATCGAGCCAGACAGCACGATGCCGAGGAGTGCTGCCAGCAGAATTGCCAGCGTGCGACGAATCTTTGGATACAGCGCATAGACGGTCAGAATGCCGAGCGGAATATAGCCGAGGATATTGGTAACCAGATCGAAGCCGGTCCAGTAACGTGGCGGAATGGGCGCAAATAAATACGTTTGCAGCGGCACCCCCACGTCCTGCCAGCCAGTAAATGGATACAGGCTCGCGTAGACAATCAGAAACAGATACGCCAGCAAGCCACCGCGCGAAAACGTCGATGCTTGTAATGCCGGCGCCTGCGCAGGGTTTATTTTTTCGGTGGAAGTGTCGCTAACCATACTGCCATTTCATTAATGATTGCATCGCTGACTTTGGCGAGTGCAGCAGCACCGCCTTGTGCGTCTGCGCTCGCAGCGGGAAGCTGCTTGATGAATGTTTTTTGTGCGCGCAGGTTACGGCCATCGAACAGCGATGCACGTACCGCGACATGTGCGCTGCTGCTATTTGCGCTCTCGAATAACTGGGAAAAATCATCTGCTTCTATCCGTAGCACCGGCAGATTGACGGCACCATCGGATGCTGGAACGACGATGCCACCAGCTTGAGACAGACGTGCTTTCAAGCGCTGAGAAAATAATTGTGCCGGCGGCATCGCCCATTGGCTGTTCGCGTATGGACGCGGTTGTTGATTATTGGCGTAGTTGAGTCGATAAAACATCATCTGACTATCGAGCCAGGATGGTGCATGAATGTCGGCCACGCTGATAGCAGGTAAGTTCGATGTGTTTGCCGCATTTTGTGCCGGCAAAGGGCCGAGATCATATAGCGTCATCGATGGCGCATTAGTGGCGCAACCGCTGAGCAAGGCGCTACCAGCCAAGACAAGTGTAATGAATAGCCTGCGTGTGATGGTCATCATCGGAATCCTTGAGCAGTGATCTTATGGTGCCGGTGCGCTGAAACCCGCTTCGCCTGGGCCAGGTTGCGCGCGACCGGGGCCGAACAGAATACCTTGCGGACGCTGGTTAAATGTTTCCAATGTGCGATTCAATGAGCGCATGGAGGTACGTGTTTCATCTATCAATGGTGTCGCCTGATATTCAACCAGCGATGCCGCCGATCCGACTTTATTGACTGCATCGTCAAAGCCGCTGAGCGGTCCGTCAGGCGCATTCAGTTTATTGGTAACCCGCAGTGCGTCATCGGATAATTTGTTGATGGAATTCAATGCGGAATCAGCCTTGCCTGCCAGCGCCGGTAATTTGTCCAGCGTAGGTTGCAACTGTTGTGGAATTTGCCCGACCTTGTTCGCGGCGGCACTGACATCAGTGAAGGCACTCAGAATATTTTTCTGATTTTGCTCGGACAGCATAACGTTGAGTTTTGATGTTATCTCTTCTGTTTGTTTGAGAATTTCCAGACCACGTAGTTGCAAGGTATCGAGCAAGCTGGCGCGCAATGCGATCCGTGCAACCTTGTTCTTCGAAGATGGCATTAATGTCGGCTTGGTATCGTCGTCGTCCAATTGCACGTAAGCCAGACCGGTTACACCTTGATAATTGAGTGTGGCGAAAGTGGAGTGCGTGATGGGCGTGTCTTTCGATACGCTGAAGCGAATCAGAATCTGGCCTGGTTTTTTCGGATCAAACATGACGGCATCGACGCGGCCGACATCCAGCCCGCGATAACGCACACCTGCCTGCGGATTGAGGCCGGGAACGGATAAGGTGGTGGCGATTTCGTAAGGTACACGTTCTACGCGATCCTGATTGAACCAGAGCGCGATCAACACGGCAGCGATCAAAAGAACGATGGTGAAAATGCCCGCCATCAATGCATGAGCTTTATTTTCCATAATTGATCATTAGAGTGTATGCGACTCTCCTCCCTGATGGTTTTCCTGCTTGGCGGGCAATGCCTCGAACGCACGTTGTCCGCGCTCGCCACGGAAGAAGGTTTCAATAAACGGATGCTTGAATTCGACTACCTTGTCCGGTTTGCAATAAGCAATGATGTGCTTGTCGGCCAATACAGCAACGCGCGACGACAATGAAAACAAGGTATCCAGATCGTGCGTGACCATCACAACGGTCAAATGCATTTCATCGCGTAGTTCACGTATCAGATTGACGAAGCTTTCTGATGCGTTGGGGTCCAGGCCGGCAGTTGGCTCATCCAGAAAAACCAGCTCCGGCTCCAACGCCAAGGCACGTGCCAATGCGACGCGCTTGATCATCCCGCCCGATAAATCCGATGGCATCTTCAACGCATGCTCCGGACCTATGCCTGCCATTTGCAACTTCATTAATGCGGCATCGCGTATCAGTTGTTTGGGTAATACGCGCAATTCGCGCATTGGTTGCGCCACATTATCGAAGACAGTGAATGCAGAAAACAGTGCGCCTTGCTGGAACAGCATACCCCAGCGAGTGCGCAACTGCTGCAGACGTTGTGCATTGATGGCGTTAATGTCTTCGCCAAATATGCGCACACTGCCGCTGGCTGGCCGCGTCAGGCCCAGCATTTGTCGCAGTAACACGGTTTTTCCTGAGCCGGAGCCGCCGACCAGCGATACGATTTCACCTTGATTGATGCTCAGGTTCACATGCTCATGCACGACGACATCGCCGAATCGCGTGCTCAGATTCTTGATCTGAACGATAGGTGTTGCTTCGGTCTGAGTCGTTGTCGTATCCATTAGAAACCTACTCCGGTGAAGACGATGGCAAAAACGGCATCCGCGAGTATTACGACCGTAATGGCTGTTACTACAGAGATGGTGGTACCTGCGCCCAGGCTTTCTGTATTTGGTTTGATACGCAAACCGAAATGACAGGCCACCAATGCAATCAAGCTGCCAAACACGACGCCTTTGCCCAGGCCTATCCAATAATTAGCGAGAGGTACGGCATCTGGTAGTTCGCGCAGAAAATATTTGTACGACAAGCCCAACTCCATATTCGCTGCAACCATACCGCCGATCAGAGCCATGGCATCGGTCCATATCACCAACAGCGGCATCGAGATCGCCAAGGCAATCACTTTAGGCATGATCAGACGATAACCGTGCGGTAGTCCCATCACCAGCATGGCATCCAGTTCTTCCGTCACGCGCATGACGCCGAGTTGCGCCGTGATCGAGGAGCCGGAACGACCAGCTACCAGTATCGCTGCCAGCAGTGGCCCCAATTCCCGAATCACGCTCATGCCGAGAATGTTGACCAAAAAGATATCGCCGCCAAATTGATGCAATTGTTGTGCCGATAGATAAGACAGCACGACACCGATCAAAAATCCCACCAGCGCAGTAATTCCCAGCGCCTGATATCCGGTATGGAAAATATTGGCGGAAATTTCTTTCCACGGTCCACGCTGCGGTTGCTTGAAAAATTGGCCGAGATCCATTGTTAACTGGCCGATCAGGCTGATAAAGCCGATCAGATGATCCAGCATATTCAGCTTGAACTGGATCAGCGTACACAACGAGTACCAGTGATTTTTCGGTGGTCTCTTCATGACCAGCGGGCCGGTTTGTTCCAGGCGCCGGAAGAAGTTTTCGTGTTCTGGTGCGAGCGTGAGTTGTGCCGGGCGTTTCTTGCCCCAGGCATTCCACAACAATTGCGCGCCTATGTAATCGAGCGCGTCGATCTGCGATAAATTCCAGTGCGCTTTATCTGCATTGCGTACGGTTTGCAATGCGGCGGTAACTTTTTCCATCGCGCCGGGATGTGTCAGCGCACGCACTTGCCACGATCCGGCTGCGGTCACAGTAGCCTGGTCGTTCTGCGTATAGCTGAGAGTGGGCGATGCGAAGTTATGCATGCAGGCAAGTGTAAGGGAGAATAGAGTTTGCGTCACGCCAGTGGCCGGGCAGCACATCTTTGGCGCAGTGTTCCGTTTCACAGGTGCAAGCATCCCGCTACAATGTGCACATGACATTCCTTCCTTCAGCACAAAGACTGGCCAGCCTGTGTGCCCCCAGTGCGCAACACATCGCGATTGATATCGTCGCTGAAACAGGTTCTACCAATGCCGATCTACTGGCAAATGTGCAACATCTGCAGCAACCGACTTTGTTATGGGCGCAGACACAAACGGCAGGGAAAGGTCGTGCCGGTCGGACTTGGCACGCATCAGCTGATACGGCTTTGACTTTTTCTTTGGCGTGGAAATTCACCTTGCCGGTGCATGGACTGATCGGCTTGCCTTTGGCGGTCGGTGTCGTGATTGCAGAAGCATTGCGTTCTTTTGGTGTGGCCGCAAGCTTGAAGTGGCCTAACGATGTATTAAAAGATGACGGAAAATTAGCCGGTATTCTGATCGAAACAGCAGTCGATAAAACGGATCGACTTTCGACCTGGGCGATCATCGGCGTGGGTATCAATATTGCACAAGCAGATGGATTAAGCGCGCAAACTGGTCGTATTGTCGCCGATGCGCCGGAGTTGGCGTCTGAGCGGGAGCGTGTGATGGCCGCACTGTTGAATGGCTTTGCACAGGATTTGCCTTTGTTCGAGAAAAATGGATTTACATCCTTTGCCTCATCATGGAATGCGCTGGATGCTTATGCAGGCAAGCAAGTGAATATTCTCGATCAAGGAAAAATATTGCATAGTGGTCGTGCTGCCGGTGTCGATCAGGCCGGATGCTTGTTGCTCGATACTGCGCAAGGCCGCATCGCCATCGTGGCCGGCGATGTCTCGTTGCGGATCAGGGAGGATTGAGGCGATGCTATTAATAGTCGATGCGGGTAATACGCGTATCAAATGGGCGCTGGTTGATCGATCCGCCAGTGATCAAACGCCCGGCCATTGGCTGCAATCTGGCAGTGTCGCGCGTACGGATGCGCATACGCTGACGGATGCGTGGCGCGGCTTTCATATTGGTCGCGTCATGTTGTCGAATGTGGCTGGTCACGAGCTGCGCGGTGAGCTGGAGGATGCAGTGCTGCATGTACTTGGCACTAAACCAGTAGCGCTGGAATGGTTTACTTCCGCCGCTGAGCTGGGAGGTGTGCGTAATCTGTATCTGAATCCAACACAATTGGGCGCTGACCGTTTTGCCGCAGCGATAGGTGCGCATGCCTTATTCCCGAATCGTCCCTTGATCGTGGCGACCTGCGGTACGGCGACCACAGTGGATGCGGTGAGTGCGGATGGCCATTTTATCGGTGGCATGATCTTGCCAGGATTGGGCTTGATGGCTACTTCGCTGGCGAAAAACACGGCGCAATTGCCGCAAGTCGCATTGCAAACCAGTTTGGTGCAACCGTTTGCAGATAACACGGATGCAGCGATCGTCAGTGGCTGTCTGACAGCACAGGCTGGTGCGATCGAGCGTGCGATGGTGGCACAAGCACGGGCGTACCCAAGTGAGACAGTCTCTTGCATTCTGGCTGGCGGAGCGGCAGACTTGATTGCTCCGCATCTTTCTATTGAGTACACGCGTGTCGATAATCTGGTGCTGATCGGCTTGCACAAGGTAGCAACCCAACATTCTCCAACATGCTAAAAATTCTGTTCGGCTCATTGTTACTGATTAACGGCGGCTTGTTCGCCTTTCAGCAAGGCTATCTGGATAGCCTGATTCCTCCCAGCCATGAGCCAACGCGCCTCAAGCAGCAATTAAATCCGGATCAACTCAAATTGGTTCCTCTGGTTACCGATAAGCCTGTGACTGAAAAAGCTGTGGCTGCGGAGCCTGAAAAAACTCCTGAGCGCGTAGAAAAGGTTGCGGAAGTATTGGCATGTACCGAGATCGGTAACTTCGATGCAACGGAAGCTAAAAACTTCGAAACGAAACTGACGGCATTGGCGCTCGGTGATCGTTTGGCGCGTCGCCCGATTCAAGAAAATGCGCGCTATATGGTCTACATCCCACCGCTAGCGAATAAAGAAGCCGCCGACAAGAAAGCCGCTGAGCTCAAGCGTATGGGAGTCGATGATTTCTTTGTGATTCAGGATCACTCGGCCTTGCAATGGGGCGTGTCGCTGGGGATTTTTAAATCGGAAGAAGCGGCGCGCAACCATCTTGCTGCGCTGAATCAAAAAGGTGTGCGCAGTGCGCGTGTAGGCACGCATAGCGTCGCTGCCAATAAATTTGCCTTCCAGCTGCGTCGTATCGATGCGGCAACCAAGAGTGGTGTGGACAAGATCAGAGAAGGTTTTCCACGTCTGGAATGGCGCGAGTGCAGTAATCCGCCTGCGGCTTGATTTGGCAGACTTGGCTTTGAGCGAATCAGCTCTGGGTGGAGTTATCTTTTTCTAGCAAGCGCCACGCACGTAAGGTAGCTAGACAATCAGGACACATGCAGGTTTTGGCATTGCCGTTCGCATCGCGCATTACGCTACTGATTGCGGCAGTCGGCATGGCTGTGCACCAGCAAGCTTCTGTTGATGTTGTATCGACCATCCCACACGAGAATGTCGCGTTGCATTGTGAGCAATGGCTCATTTCTCTTTCGATTCTGTTGGATCAATTGACGGTAATTTTCGCATCGCCTTGCGCAGTATCGCCATCTGTCCGTTGAAGGTACGACAAGCGTCGCACGCCAGCAAATGCAGGCGCATACGCAATTGCTCGGTCATGGTCAGCGGTCTATCCAGTTTTTCCGATGCCAGTCTGTGTACTTCTTTGCAAGTGGGAAGTCCCATGCCAATTCCAGTGGTGTTGCGTTATTTAACGGCTTGCGGCTGATTGCCGAACCAGTTCAGATCGAGACATTCACGCAAACGTAGTCGTGCGCGATACAAGATCACCCATGCATTAGACGTGGAAATATCCAGTTCCTTACAGATTTCCTCAGTTTCCAGCTCCAGCCACTCACGCATCATGAAGATACGCGCCGTCTTGGCCGGTAGTTTCTCCAGACAAATTTCCAGCACTTTGAAGAAATCCTGTTGCTGCAAGCTGGCCGCCGGATCGTCCCAGGAACGTGGCATTTCCTGCGTATGTCCATTGGCGGTGAAAAGTGCATCGATCATGTCATCTTCAGATGGATCGTCCTGCGTGACTATCTGACGCATGCGTTTACCAGCACGCAGGGCGTCGATGATCTTGTATTTCATGATGGCTGTCACATAGGTACGCAATGACGACTGCCCGGAAAAACTGTCTGGTTTCTCCAGTACGGCGATCAAGGCATCTTGTACTACGTCTTCTGCCAGCGCTTGATCGCGTAGCTGCAAGAGCGCAAAGCGCATCAAAGCAGGGCGCAAGGACTCCAGTTCAGCGGCTAACGTGGAGGATAAATGGGCGGTCATTGCTTGTGGTTTTGTCGTTTGAGCAATACAGCTGTGGAATATTCCTGGGGATTCCGGCAAAGAGCCAAGAAATGAATTGGCATTCCCTGTAAAATCGCGGTCAATCCATTTTAGAACCTCTCACGACCAACTTGACCGATATGAATGCTGATCTTACTGTAGTTTCGCCGCAAATACAGGCGCAAATTCTGGCCGAGGCGCTGCCGTATATCCGCAAATTTCACGGCAAAACGATTGTCGTCAAATACGGCGGCAATGCGATGACCGAAGAGCGCCTGAAGCACGGCTTCGCGCGCGACGTGATTTTATTGAAACTGGTTGGCATGAACCCGGTCGTGGTGCATGGCGGCGGTCCGCAAATCGACAATGCGCTGAAAAAAATCGGAAAGCAAGGCACCTTCGTGCAAGGCATGCGCATCACCGATGAAGAAACGATGGAAGTCGTTGAGTGGGTGTTGGGCGGGGAAGTGCAGCAAGATATCGTCATGCTGATCAATCACTACGGTGGCCAGGCTGTCGGCTTGACCGGCAAGGATGGCGGTTTGATCCGTGCTCGCAAGATGAAGATGCCGGACAAGGAAAATCCAGGTCAATTCCTCGACATCGGTTTTGTCGGCGATATCGAAGCGATCAATCCAGCCGTCGTGAAAGCGCTGCAGGACGATGCCTTCATTCCTATCATTTCGCCTATCGGTTTTGGCGATGATGGTCAGGCTTACAACATTAATGCCGACGTCGTTGCAGGCAAGATCGCGGAAATCCTCAAAGCTGAAAAGCTGATCATGATGACCAATATCGCTGGTGTGCAAGACAAACAGGGCAATCTGCTGACCGATTTGTCCGCACGCGAAATCGACGAAATGTTTGAAGACGGCACGATCTCCGGCGGCATGCTGCCTAAGATTTCATCTGCACTGGATGCCGCGAAGTCTGGCGTTAATACCGTACACATCATCGATGGCCGTATTGAACATTCGCTGTTGCTGGAAGTGCTGACTGAGCAGGCGTTCGGTACGATGATCCGTTCGCACTAAACGCTAGCTGCTTCATTTAAAAAGGTGTGTCGACTTGCATGGTCGACACACCTTTTTTGTTTCTTGTTGAGACTGTTTAAAACCGCAATCTATTCATACGATTGCTCTATGTAACAGTTCTCTGATTACATCTGCGCGTACAAGACATTTCCTTCATACTGCGCCAGCCATTTCTCAAACTCTGCCGCAGGTAATGGGCGAGAAATCATGAAGCCTTGCGCTATATCGCATCCCAGATCTGCCAGCAGTTTGTAAGCACTTTGATCCTCTACTCCTTCTGCGATGGTTTTCATGCCCATTTTGTGCGCTAGCGTCACGGCGGCTTCTACGATGTGTACTGCGCCTTTATCGTCGGGTAGTCTGCGTACAAAAGATTGATCGATCTTGATGAGAGAGATAGGGAGTTGGTGCAAGTACTGTAATGAAGAATAACCAGTGCCAAAGTCATCGATGGAGATGGTGATCTTCGCATCCGCCAAACGACTCAATTCCACGATGGTGCGTGCGATATCAGTCATCAAAGCACCTTCCGTGACTTCCAGTTCCAGCGATTGTCCGCTTACACCGTAGCGTTGCAGAAGGTGCAGTACAAGATCTGAGAAGCCGGGTTGCAGCAGATTGCGAGGCGAGATGTTGACGGCGATAGGGAGATGAATATCGTTTTGCCGCCACTTCACTATCTGTTCCATTGCCTGTTCCAGCGCAAACTCGGTAATCAGATTAATGAGTGTGCTTTGCTCGGCGCGCGGGATGAAAATTGCGGGAGGAATGTTGCCTCGTTCAGGATGTTTCCATCGCATTAGCGCTTCCACGCTGTGAATTTCTCCGGTCTTGATGGAGATCTTCGGTTGGTAATGCATGGACAGTTGTCCTTCCTTGAGGGCGCTCATCAGGTTGCCGAGGATAGATAAATTTTCCTTTGCAAAATTACTGATTTCCGGACTGTAGGCAACGCAATCCAAGACTTTTTCATTGGCGGAGATCAAGGCTGATTCAGCTCGTTGCAGATACTGCTCGGGTGCTTGTATGACCTTGTTGAAGGTGACGTAACCTAGTCGTGAATCGACATGAATTGGAATGTCGTTGAATTGGTATGGTTGTTGTGCGCCTTTCACCAATTCTGCGAGCAGGGATTCTATTGTTTGCACATCCCGGTTTTCTATCAGGATACCTAATTGCTCTGGATCGATGCGATAGACCTGCGCTTTGTCTTGCAAGATGCTTTGGTAGCGATGCGCCGACTGCTGAATGACTGCTTCGATAATGTCGAAACCAAATGCTGATTTCAGCTCCATCGCATTTTGCAGTGAGACCACCACAAGTACATGCAGGTGCGAGGTATTCTTTATTTTAGGAATGTCGGATAGAGACTCCAGCAATGCATTGCGATTGGGCAGCTGGGTGGCGGCATCATGGCGGGCTATCCATTTCAAGTGCCGCAGGTAAGACCTGACGCTATCGCTGGCACCGCCGCAGGCCATCCCGACCAACATGAAAAATCCAGTTCGGTAGAGCCAGTTGATGGTGTTTTGCTGTTCGCCGGTAGTGACATCGATGGGCATAAAAGGCCCTAATGTAATGCCGCCTATCAGTCCTACGATCAATCCACCACGCACGCCGAATATGAAGCCAGCCAGCAAAATGGCCAGATACATCGAATGCGAATAAACGAATTTGATACCACCAGTGGCGTAGACGAGGACATAAATGCCAACAATCATCACGGCGAGCAAGGGGGCCACGGCGATACGTATGGCGCGGAGATGTGCGCCTAGCCATTCGAACAATTGCATTGTGCTCATCAGACATTCCTTCAAGAGGCAACATCATGAATCTGGACTGGCTATTTCTTTTGAATAAAGATGGATCGTTTTACTGGATAGCGTGCTGGAATCGATATGACTGAATAGGGCAGCAGAATGCGTGCGCATATTGCATTGATGAAACTCTTCGAAGCATGTTGCCACGAGAAAATTATTTAAGCAATTAATGATTACTTTGATAATAATTTCTTATCGAATGATGCTGGTCGGAGAGGCAAAAAGGGCAGTTCAATATATTCTTTGCACTTCGTAACCGCGTTTTTGCAGCAGCTTGGGTACGCCTTTTTCACCCAGCAAATGCAAGGCCCCGACTGCCACAAAGCTCACTTTGTCGGTTTTCAATAGCGCTTCCACTTTGTTCGCCATATTGGGATTGCGTTTGTCCAGCAAGACTTGTTGCAGGAATCTGTCGGAAGCGTTTTCGCCTTTTTGCATTTCAAGTAGTGCATTTTCCAGCGCCTTGGCATCAGCGATCTGCCATGCAGCGATCAATGCGAGTGCTTTTTTCATCGCCTCGCCATTGGCCAGCTCGGTAAGGTTTTCTTTCAGGTATTCCTCTTGTTCGACATCGCTCATGCTGTCGAACAGCGAAAGTTGATAGTCGGCTGTTTCCAGTTCCTGTATCGGTTTGTTCTGTTTTTGCGCAATCGAGATAAAGTATTTTTCGATACCTTGTTCGGTTGGGAAACCATTGCGCGCCATCTCTTGTACAAGCAGTAGATTGGCTACCATCCACGGTTTCATCCGCGCGACGTTTTCAAACGGGATGCCGACACGCTTCAGCGCTTGCCGTAATTGCGCACTGCCATCAGCAGATAGATGTTGGTTAATCGTTTGTCCATCGGGATAAATGCCGTGACGTATGACGGCCACGCGCATGGCTTCGGTATCGCGGATATCGACTTCGATGACCAGTTTTTTTGCATCGGATAATGCGCGTGTCACTTGTGGTTCGAGTGGGTAGAATGCTGTTTGACCAACGTGGATGGTGCCGAACAGATAACTGACATTGCCGCGATAAGTAGCGCGATACAGCGTACCGCGTTGCGGTGCTGTGTTTTTCTGTACAGTTGACGTTACTGTTTGTGTCGCCGCTTTGTCAGCTTGTGCGCTTGCCGTGTACAGGCTTAACAGTGCGATAAAAATAAAAACGATATGACGACGCATGCAACTTCCTTAAATATATGAATACCCGGTACAAAAAACGATGTCTAAGCTGACCTGGCTGTTCGATCTGGATAACACGCTGCATAACGCATCGCATGCGATTTTCCCCGCGATCAATCTCAATATGAATGCGTTTATCGCTCAGGTATTGGACAAGGGCGGTTTGGCTTCGGATGAGGCGGCAGTGAATGCCGCGCGCGTCACTTATTGGCAGCGTTATGGTGCGACTTTGCTCGGTATGGTAAATCATCATCAGGTGCGGCCTGAGGATTTCTTGCGCGAGGCACATCGATTTGACAATCTGGCGACGATGATACGAGCCGAACGCGGCTTGGCGCGTTTGTTGCGCCGCCTGCCGGGTCGCAAGATATTGCTGACGAATGCGCCGCGTCGTTATTCGCGCGATGTGTTGCGGCATCTGGGTTTGCATCGTCATTTTGCCAAACACATACCGATCGAAGCGATGCGTGTGCATGGCCGCTTGAAGCCTAAACCATCGAAACAAATGTTGCGCAAATTGTTGGCTAGAGAGCGTATCTCCGCACATCGTTGCGTGTTGGTGGAAGATACCGTTAGCCATTTGAAAGGCGCTAAAGAGTTGGGCATGAAAACCGCCTGGATTACCCAATATCTGGCCAGCGATTCGAGCAAGCAGGCGCTATCTGGCTATCACGCAACAGTAGGCTGCACAAAACGCCCAATTTATGTCGATGTCAAAGTAGAATCCGTAGGGCAACTATTCAAACAGTTGCATCGATTGCGCTAGCGGGAACACATTTCGTCCTTACTTGCGAGATGAGTTGTAGATTGCTTACCTACTTATAAAAACTATTATGGCAACCATGAAACCAGGCGAACGTAAGCTGCAGATACTCCAGACATTGGCAACTATGCTGGAGCAACCAAAAGGCGAGAAAATCACCACCGCAGCATTGGCAGCACGGCTGGATGTATCGGAGGCTGCGCTGTATCGGCATTTCGCCAGCAAGGCGCAAATGTTCGAGGGCTTGATTGAGTTCATAGAATCGACCGTCTTCGGCCTGATCAATAAAATTACCGAACAACAGGAAAATGGCTTGTCGCAAGTGCAAGCCACCATCATCATGCTGCTCAACTTTGCTGAGCGTAACCCCGGCATGACGCGCGTGATGATAGGCGATGCTTTGGTGAATGAAGATGAACGTCTGCAAACGCGCATGAATCAATTCATCGATCGCATTGAATTGGCGATCAAGCAATCGTTGCGTGTAGCCGCAACGCAAGGGCAGGCCAGCGAAGCGGAAGTGTCCGTGCGCGCGAACCTGATCACGAGTCTGGTGCTTGGGCATTGGCACCGTTTTGCGAAAACAGGCTTTAAGCAAAATCCATCGGCTCATGCTTCGGCGCAAATAGCGATGTTGCTGGCTTGATCTGGATACGATGTTCTCTTTTTAGAGAAACGTCGTATCTGTCTGTTTTTCCATAATATTGTGAATTCCGGAAATGTCCTGCCAGTGTGCATAGACAGGCGCTGACTGTGCCCCAAAATATCCTGCCGTACTTGGTCGTACAATAGCGACTTGCTTCGCATCCTTACTCGATTTATGTCCTTGTTTGCTCCTGCCGATCCTTCTCACGCTTGCTTTGCCTTGCTCGACGATGTCGATGCCAGCGCGGCCGGTGCGCGCTCACGTCTTTATTCCGACCACGTCGGCACATTAAGGTGTCGGCATGTGGATCAGCTGCCAGAGTTGTTGCAAGAGATGCAGCAGTTCTTGCAGCAGGGCAGGTTTGCGGTCAGTTTGTTCACTTACGAGTTGGGTGCGGATTTGCATGGTATTCCTGCGCATGCAGGCGATCAGCCTTTGGCTGAAATCCTTGTGTTCGAACGTTGCGATCACCTGTCGTCTGAGCAAGTGCAAGCGTGGCTGGAGCAGCATACGCAGTCACTACATGCGGGCATCGCCAATGTGCATGCGGATATCGATGAAGCAACCTTCTGTGATGCGATTGCGCGCATACACGATTACATCGCAGCAGGTGATACTTATCAGGTGAATTACACCTACCGGCTGCGCTTTGATGCTTACGGCTCTTTGCATGCTTTGTATAGCCGCTTGCGCGAACGTCAGCCCGTGCCGTACGGCGCGCTGATTGCGTTGCCGGATGGACGTGCCGTATTGTCCCTGTCGCCGGAATTATTCATGCGGCATGACGATGGCGTGCTTACGGTGCGACCGATGAAGGGCACCGCAGCAGCCAGCGGCGATCCGCAACAAGATGCACAGGCTGCGCATGCGCTGGCAGCGGATGCCAAGAATCGTGCAGAAAACCTGATGATCGTTGATCTACTTCGCAACGATTTGGGGCGCGTCGCTAAAGTCGGTTCGGTAGTCGTGGACAAGCTGTTCGATGTGCAGCGTTACAGCAGCGTCTTGCAAATGACATCGACGGTGCACGCGCAATTGCGTGACGACGCCACCTTGCCGGAAATATTCGATGCGCTATATCCCTGTGGCTCGATTACCGGTGCACCCAAGCATCGCACGATGCAAATCATTCGCGAACTGGAACCGAGTCCACGCGGTATTTATACCGGTGCGATAGGCTGGTTTGATCCGCCTGTCTCAACACAAACCATCGGTAATTTTTGTTTGTCAGTGCCGATTCGTACCTTGCAATTGCAGCCGCAGAATACGGATGGCATACGTCCGGGTGAAATGGGCGTGGGCGCAGGTATTGTGCATGACAGTGTGGCGCTGGATGAATATGAAGAATGCCGACTTAAGGCGAGCTTCCTGATTGGCATGCCGGGCGAGTTTGAATTATTTGAAACCATCTATGCGACGCGTGAGCAGGGATGTCGTTATCTGGATAGACATTTACAGCGTTTGCGTGCGTCGGCGACTTATTTCGATTTTGTGTTTGATGAAGAAAAGATACGTGCAAGTTTGAGTGAGGCTTGTGCACATTTGGCGGCAGGCTCGGCGCATCGTTTGCGTTTTGCATTGAAGCAGGATGGCAGTAATGCGATTCAGACTGCAGCTTTATCTCAGTTGGAGACGCCGGTAAAGATACTATTGGCAGAACAAACAACGACGGCCAATGATGTTTTCTTGCGTCACAAAACCACGATACGCACCGTGTATGACGCGGCATGGCGTGCTGCCGAGCAGCAGGGCGCTTTCGATAAGTTGTTCTGTAATACGCAAGGACAGGTAACCGAAGGCGGCCGCAGCACATTCTTCGTTAAATTGCATGGTCGTTGGTACACACCACCTTTAAGCGCAGGACTGTTGCCGGGTGTAATGCGTGGGGTTTTACTCGACGATCCTGAGTGGAATGCACAAGAAAAAATCTTGACGCTGGATGATGTACGCAATGCAGAAGAGATAGTGGTCTGCAACGCATTGCGCGGTGTGTTGCCAGCCGTGATCGACTGGGAAAAATAATTCCGTAGCAGTTATGCCGGCAGTGTCACCTTGAAGCAGCTGCCCGGCACGTCACGTCCGGTACACACGACTTCGCCGCCATGCGCACGCGCGATTTGCTGTACCAGACTCAAACCTAATCCCACGCCACCTTCACGCTCGCTGGCACCAGGCAGACGATAGAACGGAGCGAAGATATTTTCGCGCTCTGCGACTGGTACGCCGGGGCCACCATCGCACACTTGCAAAACAACCTTGTTGTCGACTTTCGCCAATGAAACATCAATCGGTGTGCCGTTGCCGTAGCGTTTGGCATTTTCCAGCAGGTTACGCACCATGCGACGCAGCAGTCGGGCATCACCGGGGATTTCTATCGATTGCGTATCTAGTTGAGCGTCTATGCGCGCGCATTCTTCTGCGACCAGCGCAGTCAAATCTATTTTTTCAAATGTCTGGCTGACAACAGCGGTTGCATCGAGACGGCTGGCAAGCAGGATTTCATCTATCAGTTGATCAAGTTCACCGATATTGCGTTTGAGTTCGGTACGCATTTCAGGTTGTGCATCGGCGGCCATCAATTCGACCGCCATACGTATGCGCGCCAATGGCGAACGCAATTCATGCGAGGCATTCGCCAGCAATGCCTTTTGCGCATCGACCAAGGCTTCAATACGTGCCGCAGAGCGATTGAAACTGGTGGCGAGTCGCCCTACCTCATCTTTTCCTTCGACCGCGATACGGGTCGATAGCTGGCCAGCGCCCAATGCTTCTACGCTGGTTTGCAGACGCTCCAGTCGGCGCGTCAATCGACGCACGATGGGATAAGCACCTATGCCCATAGCCAGGCCGATGATGACTAATGTGGTGAAGAAGCTGAACGGTGGTTTGCGGCGTCCCGGATGCTGGCCGACCAGCCAGCGATCATCCGGCAATTTGACGGCAAATACAGGTGGTCCGCCGCCCATCCAGCCGCTGGTGACTTGCGACTCATCGAGCGGTGGCAGTTCACGACCGGCAGTAGCAATTTTTTCGCGATTGGCCGAATACAGCGCCAGATCGGCGCGCATGCGCGATTGCCAGCGGCTCAAGGCTTGCTGTTGTTCTTCATTGCTTGCATCAGGTGGTGGCAAGACATCGGAAGCAATGGCGGCAAACGATTCCAGGCTAGGGCCAATCTGACGCGAATCGGCGTTGATGCGCCATGCAGTAGCGAACAAAAGTCCTGCCACGGTCAGGCTGATCAGCATCGCCAGATAAATACGGATGTATAGCCGGTGCGACCAGCTAAAACGTCCGCGTATTGCTTGTTCAGACATCCTGCGCCTTTGCAAATACATAGCCTGCACCACGCACGGTGATGATGCGCTTCGGCTGTTTTGGGTCATCTTCGATAGCTGCACGCAGACGGCCGATGTGCACGTCGATCGAGCGATCGAATGCTTCCAGCGGTTCGCCTTTAACTGCATCCATCAATTGTTCGCGTGATAAAACACGCCCGGCACGATCAGCCATCGCAGCGAGCAAATTGAATTGATAAGACGTAACGGGTTTTTCTTGATCATCCAGACGAATGACGCGCGCATCCAGATCGATTTCCAAACGGCCGAAACGCAACACGCGCTCATTGCTTGCAGCAACACCTTGTTGGCGGCGCAAGACAGCACGCAAGCGTGCCAGCAGTTCGCGTGGTTCAAACGGTTTAGGTATGTAATCGTCGGCGCCGAGCTCAAGACCAACTACGCGATCCATAGGATCACCTTTGGCTGTCAGCATGACTATCGGCATGGAGCCCAGTGGTTGCGGCTGTGTGCGGATTTGTCGACAGACATCGAGTCCGTCAGCATCCGGTAACATCAAATCGAGCAATACGATGGAAAACGCTTGCGTCGCCGCGGCTTGCTGCAATTGATGCAGGCCTTCCTTGGCGGTACCGCTATGCGTAACCTCGAACCCGTTCTGGTTCAGGTAAGTGGCAACCATGCTGGCTAGGCGCTGGTCGTCTTCGATCATGAGTAGGCGTTGTGTCATTTGGCTAGTGTAACGCGGAGTGTTGCAATGAGTCGCGCCTGCATCCAATTTTATGGAGGCAGGCGCGCTCATTACGCAGAGCCCGTTTTACTGAGCGGCTGGCGCAGGTGCTTGTGGAGCAGAGCCTGGGCTGCGGTCAGGGCCATGGCCGTGACGTGGGCCATGACCAAAACGGTGACCGAAGCCAGGACCGTGTTTGCTCAGTTGCTCAACTGCTTTTACGCGCTGTGCCGGCGTCAGAACTTCTGCCGCATCTGCAAATGCTTGGCTCATGCGACGCGAACGTTGATCAGCCAGTTTTTGCTCGGTTTGGCGTACTTGTTCGATTGCTTTGCGATCAATGGTCGGCTGTGCCAACAATTTCAGACCTTGTGCATGTGCGGCACGGCTTTGTTCGTGCAATGGGCGCAAATCGGTGAATGCAGCCTTGGCAATAGCGTCGAGTTTCGTTTTTTGTTCAGGTGTGGCATCTGGTACCAGGCGGCTAAGCATGCGATCAAAGCGTTTTCCTGCCTGCTCAGGGTTCATCTTGCCGCGATGGTCAAAGTGTTTTTGTTGCTGGGTAGCTTGTGGTGCCTGGCCTTCTTGCGCGTAGCTGACGCCAGCGAAGGAAAGAACGCTGACGATAGCAGCAGTTGCACCGACCATCATTAAGCGGCGACCGCGCGATGCAGTTTGAACTGACGCAATAGTCATTTTGTTCAGTGGGGTTTGCTTGTTCATTTAAAGCTCCTTTGTCTATCAATGGTGCCGGCTGTTCTGTGCTGGCATGTTGATACTTTAGGAGACCACTGTTGCGCAATCGCATGCGAGCCGTAAAGTTATGTAAAGGCTGGATCAGCCCTTGTTGGTGCGTTCATTACCTTGTTTATTGCTGATATTGGCTTTGCGCACCAGTTTGGGTGGAGTAACTCATCCTTATCGGAGATGACTACTTTGGCGAGGATCGTATAGTGCTTGGCACAGCTTTTGCACCGAATAAATAGTACGGCGCATGGTGTCGTCCACGATGTTTGCCTTAGTCAAAGAATAATAAGGAATAAAAATGAACAGGCGTCACTTTCTTCATGCCAGCTTACTGGCCAGTTCCACCTTGTTTGTCGGTGTGTATGCAAAAGCTGACGCGCGTATCGTCAGCATCAACGATGCGATCAATAAATCAGGCCGTCAGCGCATGCTGTCGCAACGTTTGGCCAAATCCTATTTGCAGATTGGACAATCCATCGATTTGCCCCGCTCACAGAAAGTATTCACGCTATCGATGGCTTTGTTCGAGCGCCAATTAGCCGATCTTGAATCGTACGCACCTACGCCGGAGAACAAGACAACGCTGGCTGATTTGAAAAAAACGTGGGGAAGCTACAAAGAGGTATTGATAACGAATCCGCCAAATCAGCAAGATGCCAAATCGGTCATGACGCTCAATGAAGAAGTACTGGCATTGGCGCATGCAGCTACGTTGCAATTGGAAAAATTATCGGGAAGCACGGCCGGACACCTCGTTAATATCGCTGGGCGGCAACGCATGCTGTCTCAACGTATGGCGAAGTTCTATCAAGCGATCAATTGGGGTGTGGCTTCATCGAATGCCTTGGTTAATTTAGCCAAGGCGCGCGATGAATTTTTGACGGCGATGGCAGAGTTGTCGGCTTCACCGAAAAATACCTTGCTCATCAAACAGGAAATTACGCTGGCTCAGCAACAATGGTTTTTCTTCGATCAGGCATTGAAAAGCAGCGCGATCAGCAACGATAGTAAAGTGCGTTTTGCTACGAATGTCGCGACCAGTAGTGAACGCATACTGGAGACGATGGACAAGATTACCGGCTTGTACGAGCAATTGGCATGAGTGAATTGCGCGTGCTGTCGTCAGTGTGTGCTGATTGTTGGTGCGGTGTTTAATGTGCTTGTCCACATACGCTGCACTTGGCATTGCGTGCGATCTTGATGCTGCTCCATTCCATCGTGCGCGCATCCAGTAATAACAAACGTCCAGCTAGCGACTCACCAATTCCAGCGGCCAGCTTCAATGCTTCCGCCGCCTGCATGCTGCCTATGATGCCGACGAGCGGAGCGAAGACGCCCATGGTGCCGCAATTCACTTCTTCAAACTCCTGATCTTCCGGGAACAGACACGCGTAGCAAGGTGCGTTGCCGCCGCGTGGATCGAACACGCTGATCTGACCATCGAACTTGATCGCCGCGCCTGATACCAGCGGTACGCGATTGGCAACGCAGGCGCGATTGATCGCATGACGAGTTGCAAAGTTGTCGCTGCAATCGAGCACGACAGACGCATTGCGTACCAGCTCGTTCAAGCGTTCGCCGGATACACGTTCTTTTAACGCGACGATATTGATGCTGGGATTGATGTCTTCCAGTGTCTGCTTGCCGGAGTCTGCCTTTGGTCGACCAACACGTTCCGTCGTGTGCAGAATTTGGCGCTGCAGATTGGTGAGATCGACGGTGTCGTCATCAACCAGCGTGATGGTGCCTATGCCCGCAGACGCGAGATAAAACGCGGCAGGTGAGCCGAGGCCACCTGCGCCTATGATCAATGCATGCGCTGCCAACAGTTTTTCCTGGCCTTCGATATCGACTTCATCGAGCAGAATATGGCGAGAGTAGCGCAGTAGTTGGTGGTCGTTCATAAATAATCCGTGATGCTGATACAGGAATAAAAATAATCGGAACAATCAAAAAAAGCCGCATCGCTGCGGCCTTTTTTGTGAGCGATGACGATTACTTCTTGTCGCCGTTTTTCGGTTCTGCTTTTGGTTCTGTCTTCGGTTTGTTAATGCTTG
Organism: Pseudomonadota bacterium; assembly: GCA_040390795.1. Taxonomy (GTDB): domain Bacteria; phylum Pseudomonadota; class Gammaproteobacteria; order Burkholderiales; family Burkholderiaceae_D; genus Oxalicibacterium. Next base: position 55,295 of record JAZJXV010000009.1, read on the forward strand.
GCTCTTCTTTCTTAGCTTCAGCTTTCACTTTCGACAGAACAACTGGCAAGCCTTTCAAGTGATTCAAGGCTTGCGTCAACTGAAAGTCATCCTTGCTACCGAATTCCAGTGGTTTGCGTTTTTTCTCCAGCGCAGCAAGGCGTGCTTCTTCTGCAGGAGCATCAACTTCAGCATGGACTTCCGGTCCCTTGTCTTTGTCGTTGCTCAGATGCTTTTGCAAATCCGCTTCGCGCAAACGCAGGCCATTCAAACCATCGCCGTCTGCTGTTTCATCCACCATCAGATCCGGCACGATACCTTTTGCCTGGATCGAACGGCCATTTGGTGTGTAGTAACGAGCAGTAGTCAGCTTGACGGCAGTATCTGCAGACAATTGACGTATGGTTTGCACCGAGCCTTTACCAAAGGTTTGTGTACCCATGATGGTGGCGCGTTTGTAATCCTGCAATGCGCCGGCGACGATTTCAGATGCCGATGCGGAGCCGGAGTTGACCAGCACGACCATAGGGATCTTCTTCAATGCTTCCGGCAGTTTCGCCAGTGGATCACCGACTGCGCGCGTTGCATAGAATTCGCGACGTGCGTAGAAGGTTGCCTTGGAGTCTGGTAACTGACCATTGGTGGAAGTGACGACTACATCCTTAGGCAGGAAAGCTGCGGAGACGCCGATTGCGCCTGGCAACACGCCACCCGGATCGTTACGCAGATCGAGTACCAAACCTTTCAGGTTCGGGTCTTGTGCGTACAGTGCAGCGATTTTCTTCGCCATGTCATCCACGGTTGGTTCCTGGAATTGCGAGACACGCAGCCACGCATAGCCAGGTTCTACCATTTTCGCTTTCACGCTTTGCACGCGGATTTCCTGGCGTGTGATCGTGATGATGATAGGTTTGTCTTCGTCCTTGCGGGCGATGGTCAGAGTGATCTTGGTGTTTGGTTCACCGCGCATCTTTTTGACTGCTTCGTCCAGCGTCATACCTTTGACAGGTGTGGAATCCAGACGGGTGATCAAATCGCCTGCCTTGATGCCGGCGCGATAAGCTGGTGAATCTTCGATAGGGGAGATAACTTTGACGTAACCGTCTTCCATCCCGACTTCAATGCCGAGGCCGACAAACTTGCCTTGTGTGCCTTCGCGCAGTTCCTTGAATGCTTTCTTGTCAAGGTAGGCTGAGTGCGGGTCGAGTGAGGAGACCATGCCGGAAATGGCTTCGGTCAGCAGCTTCTTGTCGTCGACCGGTTCTACGTAATCCGATTTGATGAGACCGAATACTTCGGATAACTGACGTAATTCTTCTAGTGGTAGTGGCGTACCGGTGGCATTTTTCTGTGCCATCGCATCCAGTTGTGTCCCCATTACGATCACGCCGGCAATCATGCCTAAGCCGACTAGTCCGATATTTTTGAGTTTCGTTCCCATGTTCACCTAATAGTTACCCAACCGAGTGGGTCAAACGCGCGGCCTTGGTGCCGCATTTCAAAGTATAAACCTGATTGTTCATTACCGCCGCTATTACCTGTATTGGCGATGACATCGCCTGCCTTGACGGTATCGCCAGCATGTTTCAACACGGATTGATTATTGCCGTAAATCGTCATGTATTGGCTGCCGTGATCAACGATGATCAAATTGCCAAATCCACGTAGCCATTCGGCAAAAACGACGCGACCGGCAGCAACGGCTTTGACGTCCGTGCCTTCGGCAGCCCGAATAAACAGACCTTTCCAGCTAGGACCATCGCCGCGCTTGCTACCGAACTTGGCAGTCAGATCGCCACGTACCGGTAAGTGCAAACGTCCACGCAAAGCAGCAAATACTCCGTCTTGGACGCTGGCATCGGGTGTGAGTTCATTCCGGCCCATCGATTTGGCTGGCGGTTCATCGTCTTCAATCGCATCCGGGTTGGAAATTTTGCCGTTAGAGGCACGATTGTCTGGGGTAGTGCGGGTTTTGGCTTGCGCCAGACGTTTTTCCCGCGCGGCCTTGGCGCGTGCTGCTTGTTCTTGGCGACGTTTTTCTGCTGCGGCGGCTTCAGCCTTGCGTTGTTCCTGGATCAGGACAGCCAGTTTGTCGACCAGACTGGAAAGGCGGCGCTCGTCGCGTTCGATATTGCCGGCTTCTTTGCGCTGGGCTGTAAGTTTGTTCGACAGTTGCGCGAGCAGGGTGGCGCGTTGGGATTTTTCTTTTTGCAGTATGGCGTGCTGATCGCGCGCTTCGCTGGCAATTTCATCAAGTTCTTGCTTGGCATTCTGCACTTCTGCCTGATTTTCTTCGATGGCCTGCAAATTGGCGCGTAGCGATTCGATCAACGTCGCTTGCGCGCGAGAGACATAGCCCATGTATTGCAGTTCGCGATTGATGCGATTCGGGTTGTCGCCGGATAGCAGCAGCTTGATGCGATCTTCATTGCCGGCGATGTATTGTTCGCGCAGCAGTTTAGCGAGTTGGTTTTGCTGGGTCTCGACGATTTTTTGCAGCGCGGCTTGTTGTTTGGATAAGTCGTTCAGCTTGGCTTCGGTTTGTCTTTGTTCTTGCGCCAGATCGCTCAAGGTGCGCTTGGCGTCGGAAATGGCTTCTTCCGATTTGGCCAAAGCGTCGGCGGCATAGCTTTTTGCGGTTTCTGTCTTGTCTATGCTGCGTTTGAGCGTATTGAGCTTTTGCCGCAGATCGGCGCGTTCGCTCTCGGCGACCTTTTTTTGCTTGCTGCGGTCGGTGGTTTTTTGCGCGTGCGCGTTTGGCGGAGCGCCGAAGAACATGGCCAGCAAAGCGCCGATGACCAAGAGACGCATGCCCGACCATCGTTGCTGGTGTTGACTGACGGGCATGGTTTTACTGGATTTAATACGAAATAGCTGTGATATCGGCACGGAGTTTAGGCAGTTTGCCCGTGGCTGGCAGCAGCTTTGACGGCCGCGTCCAACGATGCTTGGTCACCCAGGTAGTAGTGACGAATAGGTTTCAGGTTCTCATCCAGTTCGTACACGATAGGGCGGCCGTTCGGGATGTTCAGGCTGACGATATCTGCATCACTGATGTCGTCAAGTATCTTGATCAAGGCGCGCAAGCTGTTGCCATGCGCCGAAATGACGATCTGTTTGCCGGCGAGTATGGATGGCACGATAGTGTTTTTCCAATATGGCTCGACGCGGATCAGCGTATCTTTCAGACACTCTGCCAATGGAATTTCTTCGCGCTTCAGATTAGCGTAGCGAGGATCGTCGTACGATGTGCGTGGATCGGCCGGATCCAGTGGGTCAGGCGGAATATCGTAGCTGCGACGCCAGGTCATGACTTGATCTGCGCCGAACTTGACGGCGGTTTCCGCCTTGTTCATGCCTTGCAACGCGCCGTAATGGCGTTCGTTCAGATGCCAGTCGCAGACGACCGGTATCCACATCAAATCCATTTCGTCCAGTGTCAGCCACATGGTACGAATTGCGCGTTTCAGGACTGAGGAATAAGCAAGATCGAACGTAAAGCCTGCTTCACGCAGCAATTTGCCGGCATGTTTAGCTTCGGTACGACCTTTTTCTGTCAGATCGACATCAGCCCAGCCGGTAAAGCGGTTATCGAGGTTCCATGTGGACTCGCCGTGACGCATCAATACGATTTTATACATGGCTCAAGTAGATAAATAATGGTTTTTTGATGCAAAATGCCGAATCCGAATTGTATTCGGTCTTCTATTTTATAATGCGAACACTCTTTCAACTAATTGGAACACCGTGAAATTCATCATTGATAACATTTTCCTCATCGGCATCGTACTGGTTTCCGGTGGCGCTTTAGTCCTCCATACCCTGCAACGCACAGGTGCCAAAGTTACTGCATTGCAAGCAACTCAGATCATTAATCAAGGAAAAACGTTGATTCTTGATGTGCGTCCTGCAGCTGATTTCGCTGCCGGCCATATCCGTGATGCGAAAAACATTCCGTTGAAAGAATTGAAAGGTCGCGTGGCTGAATTGGAAAAATTCAAAGCTCGTCCGGTGATTGTTGTCTGTGCCAAGGGCTTGCAATCGACCAAAGCAACCGCACAACTGAAGAAAGAGGGTTTCACCGAAGCCACTAGTTTACTCGGTGGGCTGGATGCTTGGCAATCGCAAGGTTTGCCGGTCACCAAGTAAAGAGGAAAAATTATGACTGCGCATGTAGTGATGTATAGCTCAGGCGTCTGCCCGTATTGCACGATGGCAGAGCGTTTGTTGGCGGCCAAAGGCATAGATAATATTGAAAAAATCCGTATCGATCTCGATCCCGCACAACGCGTGGCGATGATGGAGAAGACCGGACGCCGTACTGTGCCGCAAATCTATGTTGGCGAAACCCATGTTGGCGGTTTTGACGACTTGAACGCGCTGGAACGTCAAGGCAAGCTGGATGCCTTGCTGCAAAGCGCGTAAGCGTATAAATTCCACTATTCGCAAGTAAGCAGGAGGGCGATGCCCTCCTTATTTAATCTCAATGAAAGTGCTTCATGGCTGACGAAAATCTGCAACCTGTATTCCAGATCCAACGTGTTTACCTGAAGGATCTGTCGCTCGAACAACCGAATTCCCCAGCTATTTTCCTGGAACAGGAACAACCTTCGATCGAAGTCGCGGTTGATGTCGGTGCGCAGCCACTGGCTGAAGGTATTTTTGAATCGTCCGTGACTATTACGGTAACGGCCAAGATCAACGACAAGATTGCTTTCCTGGTTGAAGGCAAGCAAGCCGGTATTTTTGAAATTCGCAATATCCCGGACGAACAGCTCGATCCATTACTTGGCATCGGTTGTCCGAACGTGATTTATCCGTACTTGCGTGCCAATATCGCGGATGCAATTACGCGCGCTGGTTTCCCGCCTGTACATCTGTCGGAAATCAATTTCGAAGTGTTCTATCAGCAACGTCTGGAAGCCTTGGCGCAACAGCAAGCTGACAACAGCTCTGGCATCGTAATGGCCGACGGTTCGGCAGCAAGACACTAAGTTTTTCAATATGCCTGCAGGAGCGTTGTTAAACGCACCTGCAGCGCTTCAGACAATTCCGAAGGTGATCCATGAAATGGTCTGCTCCTCTTTTCTCCGTCCTGTTTGTTGCCGTACTGGGCACGAGTGCGGCTCACGCCGTTGAATACAAATCGGTAGGCGCTAATCCTGCAGTCTTGTATAACGCACCATCCGAAAAAGGTCGCAAAGTATTCGTGGCACCGCGCGGCATGCCGGTAGAAGTTGTGTTGACGCAAGAAGGCTGGAGCAAGGTGCGTGACGCAGCTGGCGATCTGGCATGGATAGAAGCCAAGACACTCACTGCAAAACGCAATGTGGTCGTGACCGTTGCTAACGTTAAATTGCATGCTACGGCTGATGATGCTTCTGGCACGGTATGTACTGCAGACAAAGGCGTGTTGCTGGAATTAGCTGCGCCACCGTCTGGAGGCTGGGTCAAGCTCAAACATCGCGATGGTCAGATTGGTTTTGCCAAAGTCAGCGAAGTGTGGGGCGAGTAATCGTCTCTGTCGCATCTGATTGCATCGCATTGTTGCAGGCTTTGTTATCGAATGACGGTTGTTCGTCTTTTGCCTGTTAGTATTCTCTCAATCTTGGTCACCAAATCCACCGCATGAATATCTCAATACTTGGCGCAGGCGCATGGGGCACTGCCTTGGCGATGTCGCTGGCTGATCGCCATTCCGTTGTGCTGTGGGGACGTGATGCCGCCGTCATGCAGGATGCGGAAACGCGTCGCGAGAATTCGACTTATTTGCCAGGTTTTCGTTTTCCAGACAGCTTGTCTGTGAGCTCGGATTTGGCTGCAGCGATCGCGCATGTCGGATCGGATGGTTTGTTGCTGGTTGCCACTTCGTTGTCCGGCTTGCGACCGCTGGCGACGCAATTGAAGTCGTATGCAATCCCGAATCTGGTTTGGCTATGCAAAGGCTTTGAAGAAAAAACGCATCTATTGCCGCATCAAATCGTGCATGAAATACTGGGTAGCGATATTCCTGCCGGTGCCTTATCAGGTCCATCTTTTGCGCAGGAAGTAGCACGTGGTTTGCCATGTGCATTGGCGATAGCCTCCGATAATGCAGTATTGCGTGAACGTGTTGTCAGTGTGATGCATGGACAGACTATTCGCATTTATTCGACTGATGATTTGATCGGGGTTGAAGTTGGCGGCGCAGTTAAAAATATCCTCGCGATTGCCACCGGAATTATCGATGGTCTGGGGCTGGGCCTGAATGCGCGTGCGGCGCTGATTACGCGTGGCTTGGCAGAAATCACCCGCTTCGGTGTTGCGCTGGGCGGCCGTGTGGAAACCTTTATGGGTTTGGCAGGTGTTGGCGATTTGATTTTGACTTGCACCGGCGATTTGTCGCGTAATCGCAAGGTCGGTTTGGGTTTGGCGCAGGACAAGAAGTTGGATCAGATCGTGCGCGAGCTAGGTCACGTGGCGGAAGGCGTACGTTGCGCGCAAGCCGTGCGTGAGTTGGCGGCTGAGCATGGTGTAGATATGCCGATTACCAATGCTGTTGCCGGTGTATTGTTTGAAGATGACTCGCCACGCGAGATGGTGAAGCGCTTGCTGTCACGTGATTCGCGTGACGAGACTGCTGCCTGATTTTCCAGCATCGCCATCCGGCGATGCTTTCAATTGCACATCAATGCTGCAATAGCAGCGTCAATAAAACCGACGAGTCTTCCAGCGCATGCAGGGAATGCGGTTCGCCGCCTGCCAGATATACCAATTCACCGGCGCGCAAGATTTGCGTAGCCTGATGCGCGTGTAATTCGATAGAGCCTTCCAGACATTGGATCGTGACGGCACCGGGGACCTTGTGCTCAGGCATGCCTTTGCCGCGCGGGAGTACCAAGCGCATCAATTCAAGCTGGGGTGTTTTAAACAGGGCGTTCGAGACGGCGCTGGAGATGCGCGTGCCGAGTGGGCGTATGTCGATCAGTTGGCCGGATGTTGCGTGTGGTAGAGCCATGATGTTCTCCTCAAGCTTGTTATCACGCGTGTGAAATGAGCGTCCCGCGTTTGTTATAACAAACAAAACGCGCCGGATCAATCGACAATCCGATAGTCGATTGATTCAGTAGGGTATTGGGAGTTTGCGGCCGCTTACTGCTCTTCCGGCTCCGATAACTTGGTTTTCAGCAAACGTTTCTGCTCTTGCCGTTGTCCGGAAATGGATTTTTGATGCGCGCCACCCACGCGTTGTTTGGCCGCGAGCACGACGTGATTGCGCGGTTTCAGCGCTTGTTGTGTAGGCTCTATGCGTATCGTGAGCTTCTGTCGTTTGGCGAGTGCTTTATTGGCCATGATGTTGTTGGCGCACATGGTGTTGCCATGCGCGCCATTCGATTACAGCACGTAACGTGACAAATCTTCGTTTACTGACAGTGCGCCCAGTCTTTCATTGACGTAGGCAGCATCGATAGCCAGCGTTTGCTCTGGACTATCCGTGGCGGAAAACGAAATTTCTTCCAGCAATTTTTCCATCACTGTGTATAAGCGGCGTGCACCGATATTTTCAGTTTTTTCATTCACTGAATAAGCGATTTCCGCCATGCGCTGTATGCCGTCTGGCGAGAATTCGATTTTCACGCCTTCGGTAGCCAGCAGAGCTTCGTATTGCTTGGTCAGACAGGCGTCGGTGCTGGTTAGTATGCGTTCGAAATCGGCAATCGACAAGGATTCCAGTTCCACGCGTATCGGGAAACGGCCTTGCAGTTCCGGGATCAAATCCGATGGTTTGGCCAGATGGAAAGCGCCAGAAGCGATGAACAGGATGTGATCGGTCTTGATCATGCCGTACTTGGTATTGACGGTCGTGCCTTCAACCAAAGGTAGCAGATCGCGTTGTACGCCAGCGCGCGAGACATCAGCACCGCCGTTTTCCGAGCGGGTGGCGATCTTGTCAATTTCATCGAGGAAGACGATGCCGTTTTGCTCAACGTTGGTGATGGCTTTTTGCTTCAGTTCATCTTCGTTGACCAGCTTGCCAGCTTCTTCTTCGATCAAGAGCTTCATCGCATCCTTGATCTTGATCTTGCGTGTTTTCTTGCGGCTACCACCCACGCCGGAGAACATCGATTTGATTTGCTCGGTCATTTCTTCCATGCCGGGCGGCGCCATGATTTCCATCGTTGGGCCGGCTTCGGCCAATTCGATTTCGATCTCGGTATCGTCCATGGTGCCTTCACGCAAACGTTTGCGGAAAGTTTGGCGTGTGGCATTACCAGTGGTTGGCGCGGTGTCAGACGGGGTAGTGGAAGACGACGATGGGTGAAAGCCGAAATCGCGTGCTGGCGGTACCAGGATATCGATGATGCGATCTTCAGCAGCATCTTCAGCGCGTGCACGTACTTTGCTCTTCTCTGCCTCACGCGTTTGCTTGATGCCGATATCGATCAAGTCGCGGATGATGGTGTCTACATCGCGGCCGACGTAGCCGACTTCGGTGAATTTGGTCGCTTCGATCTTGATGAAAGGCGCATCAGCCAGCTTGGCCAGACGACGTGCGATTTCGGTTTTGCCGACGCCGGTCGGTCCTATCATCAGAATGTTCTTGGGCGTGATCTCGTGGCGCAAAGGCTCGGCGACTTGCTGACGACGCCAGCGGTTACGCAATGCAATCGCGACGGCGCGCTTGGCGCGGCCTTGTCCGACCACATGTTTATCGAGTTCTGAAACAATTTCCTTGGGTGTCATGTTCATGATGTTTTTTCGCAAAATGTTACGGTCAACACGTTAATCCAGCGTTTCTATCGTGTGCGACAGATTGGTGTAGATGCAGAGTTCGCCTGCAATCGTCAGTGATTTTTTGACGATTTCCAGCGGTGACAGATCGGTGTTTTCTTGCAAGGCTTTGGCGGCCGATTGCGCGTAAGTACCGCCGGAGCCGATCGCACCTATGCCGTCGTTTGGTTCCAGCACGTCGCCGTTGCCGGTGATGATCAGTGTGGTTTCATGGTCGGCGACCAGCAACATGGCTTCCAGACGGCGCAACATGCGGTCGGTGCGCCAGTCCTTGGCTAGTTCCACCGAAGCGCGCATTAAATGTCCCTGATGCTTCTCCAGCTTGCTTTCAAAGCGTTCCAGCAGGGTGAAGGCATCTGCGGTGCCGCCGGCAAAGCCGACTAGTACCTTGCCGTTATAGACCTTGCGTACTTTGCGCGCAGTGCCCTTCATGACGATATTGCCTAATGTGACTTGGCCATCGCCGCCGAGCGCAACAATGTTGCCGCGCCGCACTGACAAAATGGTGGTGCCGTGAAATTGTTCCATGCTTGCCTCTGTAATGAATGGGCTGAGGTTATGAGTCATCGCGCCAAAAGCGGATACTCACGAAAAAATGGGGACGGACTATGCGATTACAAGTCGAAATTGTGCCGTGATCTTGCAGAGATCTTAGTTTTTGCGCGGGATGATGCGTACTGCTTCTGTTATTCCCATGACATCACATAAGGCAACGATGAAATGATTTGCGCTATACAGTTCTATGGTTTTGCCACTGTTGATCAGGGGGAGTAGATCACCGAACAAGCGTCCTGCTGCGTTGAAATCCATGCGCGTCAGCTGTGTGCAATCCAGGATCACGGGATTATGTGTGTGTGCATACACCGTGATGTTCTTGCCCAGTGAGTCGGTGCGCGCGTCGATCACGACCGGCATCATGAAATGATCAAGTCGCTCGTCATCCGGTGTGACTGACTCTTCCGCATCGGTCACAACCTTGTTCTGTGGCGCGACAAAGGCTGGCGGCGATACTTCAAAGGTGATGCAGTAATCGATGCTGGTTTCTTCGAAATCGGATTCGCGATTCAACAGGCGCAGGATTTCGAGCAGCAGTAGCCATGGCGCTTCAGTTTCATCACGTCGGCCTACTTGCAGAATCGCGCGGATTTTTTCTGCCAATTCAGGTGCGCCGACCAGAATCAACTTGTGATTGGATTTTTGCAAGCGCTTCAGGATGTTTAACAGCAGGCCACAGCCGACTGGATGGACTTCTGCCACGCGTGCAAATTCCAACTTGAGCACATCGCTCATCTCTGCCAAGTTCTTGATGCGTTCCAGTTGCTTGATGATGCTGGCATCGAGTTTGCCGGAGAAGGCAACGCTCGGTGTGGTGCTGGTACGTGCGACAGCCGCTTTGGGCGTTTCGGTCGCGCTGCTTTCTACCCATGTCGGTGGCGACATTTCAAACTTGTTTGCGTATTCGATAGAGAGGTTTTCAAACAAGGCGCGTTGACCTGTGATTTGATAAAGGTCGAATAACATGCCCCACACGGTCAGCGGTGTGTTGCCGAGCGCCTCTTCTGCGATGGCATTTAATAAGACGGGCTCGACCAGATCGGTTTGGCCGTTGGCAAACAGGATGGCGGCTTCTTCAATAACCGGCGCTGCTTCCGATTTGGAAATGGCGACCGGTCCGATGACTGTTTCTGCGCCCAGCAAGAATGCAGTGCTGGCGCCCATGATATCGGGCAGCATCGATGGCTGGTCTAACTGTGGCGGTGCTACGGTTTTGGGTTTGCTGTTGATCTGCGTATCTGGTGCACGCGTGTTGGTATTGAGAAACTGGCTTGGCGGTCCGGGCATGGTGTTGCCGCTGAACGGCAAGGGTTTGACGAACTCCGACGACATTTCCGATTCGATGGCATCGATCTTCATGGCGGTCGCATGCGCGGCTTTGCGCTGCACCTGTTCGTTTTCGCTTTTTGCGTTAACGCGAGCCGTATTGCTGTCACGTTTCTTTTGCGAAGATTCCGCTTCAGTCGGCTTTCGTGCCGGCTGGCGGTCCTTCTTGCCAAATAGCGAAAAAATCCCCACGTCTATCCTGATAAGCAATGGCGTGCATTTTTAATAAGTACGCCAAGTTGTTAAGACGCCTCCTTGGAGGCAGTGTTAAAAATCCGCTTAAAGGTAACACAAAGCGACCCGCCGATTACAGTGGGTCGCCTTGTATAGGTAAAAATTTGCGTTAGCGATACAACATGTTTTAAGGACTGGTTTTAAAAACTGGTACGTACACCTATGATCAGGTTTCTGCCTGGCAGCGGTGCCACTTCACGCAGTACCGAAGTTGACAGGCGGATATCGTCGTTCAGCAAATTTTTGACGATGGCAAACCAGGTAATCGGCATGGCATTGTAGTTTTGCGTGTACGACAAATTGGCATCGACTTGTGTATAAGACGGCGTGACGAAATCCTCGAAACTGGCCAGTCGGTCTTGCTTCTCTGCATGTAATACCTTCAAGCCGGAGCGCCAGTTGCCTTCGCGATAGCCGATTTCTGCGCCGAAGCGTGTAGTCGGTTGCAAAGGCAGATTGCCGGCGCCGGTCAAGGTGCCACGTGAAGTATCGGCAAAACCGCGCCACGATAAACCGTTGCCGCGCAGGTTGTAGCTGACTTCTGCTTCTATGCCGCGTATGACAGCGTCGTTTTGCGACCAGAAACGCTCCATGAATTCGCCGCTAGGATCGACAGCACCAGTGTCATCGACGCGTGTGCCATCAGTACGACCGTAGACATAGTTTTTCACATTGTTCTGGAAGACATTGGTTTTCCAGCGAATCAAGCCTTCAGTTTTTTGCAGGCTTAATTCGATGTTGTGCGAAGTTTCCTTGCGCAGATTGGCGTTGCCGATATCGTAGGTGGCAGTCGATTCGTGTGGCCCGTTGGAATACAGTTCTTCAATCGCCGGTGCGCGTTGCGCCACCGATCCGGTCAAGCCGAAGCCATAACCTTTGGTAAAGGTCCACAAGCCGCCCAGCGAATATGAGCCCAGATTGAAGTCGCGTTGTACCAGGCCGGATGTGGCATCAGGTTTGCGTTTGACCGATTCGATACGTGCACCTGCACTGACGCGGAAGGGGCCGAAATCACGTTCTTCCACCAGGAAGCCGGCAATCGACGTGCTCTTGGTAATCGGTACGGTTTCCGGTCCGCTGCCATCGGCCGCCAGGGCGGAAAAGGTCGAGTTTTCAGTTTGCAGGCCGAAGCTGCCGCGCCAGCCAGCGATAGGTTTATGCGTTAACTCCCAGCGCGTTTCCGTCGCATTGTTTTTGAAGTCGGTGGACGGTGTGCCGTCGGCTTGATTCTCTGTGTGCTTGTAATCGGTGTGGCCGATCTTGAAGCGGAAGGATTCAAAGTTGCCGAACGGCTCCTTGATCAAGCCATCGATATCGTAGCGATTTTGTTTCAAGGTGATGAAGGATCTTTCCGCAGTAGGAATGCCGTAGCGATCATCGTTGACGCCGACTGAGGCGCCTATGTGTCCCCAGCTTTGAATATATGAAGCACCGAAGCCGACGCTGTTGGAGCGTGCAAAGGAATTGGGCAATTTTCCTGAGCCTAGACTTGGATCGCTCAGGCTGACGTTGCCGGGAATCTTATAATCTTTTGCATCGCGTGCATTGCCGTCAACGTGCAGGCCGATGTCGCCCGCTGCACCATCGACGGAGAATGACATATTCTTCATTTGATCTGCCGTGCCGTAGCGGACTTCTGCCTCGCCGGTTGGCTTGGCGTTCAAGACGGTCGGGATGCGGTTGTTGATGATATTGACGACGCCACCTATCGCGCCGGAGCCGTATAGCAATGCTGCCGGGCCGCGCAGGATTTCTATTTGTTGCGCAGTCGATGCCTCGCCGGCGACGGCGTGGTCATTCGACAGACTGGATGCATCCATCACCGACATGCCGTTTTGCAGAATCTTGACGCGTGGACCTTCCATGCCGCGAATGATGGGACGCGATGCGCCGGCACCAAAAGCCGAGGCAGAGACGCCGAGTTCTTGCGATAGCGTGTCGCCTAATGAATTGCCTAGCTTCTCACGCAATTCATCGCCGTACAGCACCTTGGCTGGTGCCATGATTTGAGCGTTTTCATCATTGCCGAATGGGGTTGAGGTAACGACGACGGCAGGCAGAGTTTGCTCTGCCGACTGGGCAAGAACAGATGTGGATAAAGAAGCGAGCGCGGATAGGACGGCGCTGGCCAATAGAGTGCGTTGGGCGATCATGATACTTCCTTGAAAACGAATAAAGACGAGCGCAAGCCGATAGCATGGCGATCGGATGCGGCAGGAAAGGAGTCAGTTACGCCCGTGGCGGTGCACGGGAAGAGAAGTGGCAGAGTAGAGGGGCATCCCACGAGATGTAGGCGGCCCATAAAGCGAGGACCTGTACGCTGGTTTGCAGTACGGGTGCGAATGGTAACAGTGGTGCGCTGTCGGCCAGCGCCATGCCATCGTACAAGGTACAGGAGTGCGATTTGTCGCCGGCGTATTCGAGGTCGGGTTCGGCGATGCCTTGATCTGCTGCGTGGGCGATGAGGTGATGATTACCGGCCCAATCCGCGTGTTCTATCCGATGGCGCATGCCCATCCACTGCGCAAACAGCACGACCACTACCAGCAATGCGGCGAAGCAAAGACGGCGGGTAGAGGCGGCAGGTAACGAGTATGCAGATTTCACGAAAATGTTTTATTTATTTGATGCCAGCGTTGCGTTGCTCATGCGGTAGTACAAGCCCATAGGATCGTCTTTCATGATTTCCATCTTGCCGGAAACGATGATGGGTTCCAGCGTGTACTTGACCGGTGTTTTGGACTTTACTTCAACTACGCCTTCCGGTCCGGCTGGTAGGCAGAAGCTGCAGCTTTGCGGTACTAGTGAGATCAGAAAGTGCTTTTGTTTTTCGCCTGGTTCCAAAGGCATCATGAAACCTTGTACCTTGATTTCCTGATTGTTCAGCGCGGCAATATCCTTGCTAAATTCGGGCAGGATGCGATTCTTTACTTTCACTTGCTTGACCTTGGCCAAGGTATTCCACGAAGTCACACCTTTAATGTCGTACAGCACAGGCATTTGCCCAGGCGTGTTACCTACGCCGGGTGGCGCGACATGCTGCTGACCTTGTTGCGGCGCAGTCGATGGCCCAGCGGCGAAGGCTAAAGCCGGTGCCAGCAAGGCGAGTAGCAGAATGCGGGAGGTGGGGCGCATGATCATTCCATCAAGTAATCGTAGTGTTCGCGAGTGAATCATTGTACTGGTCGCGTAGCGAGTATCTGCAAAAAATGCCGAATGTACACAAACTTAATGTACATGACGCATACCGCACAACTTGCCGAGAGCCAAACCTTTGCAGGCGGCAGCAAGTTCTGCATGACATATTTTTTCATCCTTGCCCTTGCTGATGCAGCGCGCTGCTGCATAGTGTGCAGTAGCGATTGCTTGGTGCTGGGCTATGGTTTCTTTCTTGTGTTCATTCTCACTGTCTTTCGCATGCGCAGAAAATGCCAAGAGTGCGGCGCAAGTGATCAGTAAACGTTTCATATCGACCTCAGAATTTAATGTATTTATTTAGTGGGACAAGGTACTGGCAATATCGGTGCGATATGCACGCAGTGCCGGTAGCAGCGCAGCAATCAATCCGGTGCCTAGCGCAAGTAACAACAACCACACTTCATCGATACTGAAAATAAAACCGGAGAGCGACAGGTTTTGATCTTCACTCAAGATACGTCCCAGTACTTCGACTGCCAGATGTCCTAACAACCAGCCGAGGGCAGCGCCTATCAGCGCCAGCAAGATGCCTTCTATTAACAGCAACATGAATAATTTTGCCGGTGACGCGCCCAGCGTGCGCAGAATGGCGAGATCGGCTTTGCGTTCTTCCAGTGCGTTATACAGCGCGACAAACATCGAAAGCGCAGCAGAAAGCAGCACGATGCCGGCGATGCCACGCAAGACATCAATGCCGACACCTAGCATGCGGAATAACTTGGCTGCTTCCAGCGCTGGTTGCGCTGCCTGCAATTCGCTTTGACTATTGATAAAGCGTGGCATGGTCATGACAGCCAGTGGCGATGCGTACTGAACCAGTAAGGCGGTCAGTTCGCGCGATTCATCCATTGCTTCTTTTTCTTGTGGATCGTTGGCATCGAGGCCGTGCGTTTTGTCGTGTACTTGCCATACCGATGCGACCGGCGTCAGGATTAATCTATCCAGCACGGTACCGGTAGCCTGCAGTATGCCGACAACTTGAAAAGCTGCATCTTCATGCACTTCACCGACGCTGGACAAACCATGTGAGCCAAAGAAGTCGGCACCTATCTTTGCGCCGGTGCGTTTTGCTGCCTGCGCTCCGAAGACGGCTTGCATGGGCGCATCGAATATTTTGCCTTGTGCAATCGCGCCTTGGTAATGCGCGATGTAATCGGCGTTGGTGCCAACTATGCGGAAGCCGTGATAGCTATCGCCCAGTGCCAGCGGCATGACTTTTTTTACCATGCGGTTTTGCTGCAACTGCGCTTCTGCGGCCAATGGAATATTGCCGGTTGGTGTATCGACGTGATAGATGGACGACAATATCAATTGCAGCGGCGAACCTTTGGCACCGACGACCAGATCGATGCCTTCTGCGTCACGCAATGCATTATCGGCAAGTTGGGTCGAGGCAGACAGCACGAAGGTCATCATCGCGATGCCGACTGCCATCAGCAGCATATTCAATGTGCTGGATAACGGCTTGTGTCGCAGCGATTTGAGCGCGAGCGTAAATGCGTTCAGCGCCATCAGACGGATGCTCCAGACTGAGTTGCGGATAGCCGTAAAACTTTTGCCTGTGGCAAGGCATGGAGTACGCGCGCATCGTGTGTGGAAATGATCAGGGAGGCATCTATCTCAGCCACTTGCGCTAGCAGCAAGGCGATGGCGATATTGCATGCCGCGTCGTCCAGATTGGCGGTTGGCTCATCGGCCAGCAGCAATTGTGGGCGATTAAACATCGCGCGTGCCAATGCTACACGCTGGCGTTGGCCCTGGCTTAATTGGTGCGGCTTTGCTGTCGCCTTGTCTGCTAAGCCGAGTGCATTCAACAATGCATCGGCGCGAACCGTATCGTTTAACTGTCCACTGGCATACGCGGATAAGAGGATGTTCTCGTGTGCGTTCAGGCTAGGAATGAGTGCCAGCTTTTGCGGGAGGAAGCCTATGGTCTTGCCGCGCCATTGATCTGCTGCACGTGAAGTCAGTGACGACACATCGATACCGGCAACCTGCAAAGCGCCTGTTTGCGGTGTCAGTATGCCTGCGATCAAATGCAGCAGAGTAGATTTGCCACTGCCGGAAGGCCCGATGATGATCGCGTGTTCCCCCTGCGCCAGCGAAAACGCAGGAACAACTAAATGGGAAATTTGCGCATCGGCATAGCGGTGCGTCAGATCGGATATTTGCAACATGGTTGCATTCTACAAAAAAACAAAGCGCGCGGATAGTGTGCCGCGCGCTTTATTGGTAGATAGGTTGCGAGAACCTATCGATTCAGACTGGAATCAGTCGCCGTACAGTTTTTGTTTCAGTTCGCGACGTTGCTGTGCTTCCAGCGACAGCGTTGCGGTAGGACGAGCCAGCAAGCGAGGTACGCCGATAGGTTCGCCGGTTTCTTCGCACCAGCCGTATTCGCCGGAGTCGATGCTGACCAACGATTGCTGAACTTTTTTCAACAGCTTGCGTTCACGATCACGTGTGCGCAATTCCAGAGCGTGTTCTTCTTCAATGGTGGCGCGATCAGCTGGATCGGGTACCAGAACGGTTTCACGCAGATGCTCGGTCGTTTCGTCGGCGTTTTTCAACAAGTCTTTTTCAAGTTGCTTCAGGCGGTTTCTGAAAAATTCGAGTTGAGCCTCATTCATGTAATCCTTTTCGCCCATCTTCAAGATTTGCGCTTCGGTTAACAGTTCGGTGTCGCTTGCGACTGATGTTGATTTGCTTGATTTGGTTGCCACTGCGCTTGCCTTCAAAACTACGGGTTTTTCAATTTTATCTGCGGGTCTGGAGACAGTCTTGCTGCTACTGCTGGTTCCGGACCGAGATGCGTCTTTATTCGGTTTTGCTGTCGCGGCTGTTGTCGACTTGCTGACGGTTGCCGTGACTTTTTTTACTGGGCTCGCTGTCTTTTTGGCTGCCGGTTTTGCTTGCGCTACTGGCTTTGCCAATGGTTTAGCACTTTTTACAGCGCTGGATTTTACTGCCGTCACTTTCGTTTTGGCAGTAGCTTTGGGTGATTTTACCGCACTCTTTGCCAGTGGTTTTTTTACCGCTTTGGCTACTGGCTTAGATGCCGGCTTGACCGTTTTGTTCACGGTCTTGACGGCTTTGCCTGCGACTGTTTTCGCAGGTGATTTTTTTGCGGGTGCCTTGCTGACAGGCTTTGCACGAGTAGTCGCTGCAGCCTTCTTCGGGGCAATTTTTTTTGCGCTTTTTGCAGATTTTGTGACGGTTGCGTTCATAGTCCCTTGTCCTCAATGAACTTTCCCACACTCGGATCTTATCGTGCCCTGCGTGCGAGACTCACACCTTTAGCATCACCCAGGCCCTTATCCCCTGGACTCAAAACCACGGTAGTTTATACCAAACATTGTTCTAATCCGAAAATAAACGTTGCTTTCGGAAGATTCTGTCCAATAAATACCATTTTGTTGGAGCGTGTTTCGTTTTCGCCCCATTTGCTGCCTATGTCTGTGCCCATGATTTGGTGCACGCCCTGGAATACGACTTTGCGATCAGCGCCATCCATCCACAGTACGCCTTTGTAGCGCAGCATGCGCGGCCCGAAGACTTGCACCAGACCACCCAGGAACTCATCCAGTTTTTCCGTGTTGAAAGGGCGATCGCTTTTGAAAACGAAGGCGGAAATATTGTCGCTGTGATGACCGTGATGGTGGTCATGATGATCATGCTCGCAGTGCGCATCGCAAGCATGTTCATCTTCGTGGCTATGTTCGTGATGATGTTCATGCGCATGTTCTTCGGCAGCAATGAAGTCTGGGTCGATTTCCAGCTTGTCGTTGAGATTGAAGCCGCGCAAGTCGAGTACATCGGCAATTGCTACGCGGCCGAAATCGTTGGTGCCTATGGGTGCGCGCGGATTGATGCGTTTGATGCGTTCGGTCAGGACTTTCAATTCATCGGCACTGACAAGATCTGTCTTCGACAGCAGCAACTTGTCCGCAAAACCGATCTGACGTTGCGCTTCTTCAAAAGTGTCTAACTGATGCATCGCATGCTTGGCATCGACTACGGTGATGATGGCGTCGACCAGATATTCAGATGCGACTTCTTCATCGACGAAGAAGGTTTGTGCGACCGGACCGGGATTGGCGAGACCGGTGGTTTCAATCACGACGTGATCGAATTGCAGTTCGCCGGCATTGCGTTTTTGCGCCAGTGCAGTTAGTGCAAGGATCAAGTCGCCGCGCACGGTGCAGCAAATGCAGCCGTTGTTCATCTCGATAATTTGTTCGGTGCTATCTTGCACCAGAATTTCATTGTCGATATTTTCCTGGCCGAATTCATTTTCAATGACGGCAATCTTGAAGCCATGCGGCTCTTGCAGTATGCGATTGAGCAGCGTGGTTTTGCCGGCGCCGAGGAAGCCGGTGAGTATGGTGGTTGGTATCAGTGCCATGTTATTTAATCTTTAGTGAGCGCAATCTGCACACCATCCTTTGATGGTGAGTTCGATCTCGTGACTTTGAAAACCTTTGCCTAACGTGTCTTGCATCACGCTTTGCAATTGTTGGCGCAGCGTTGCAGTAGGTGAATTCGACTTGGCATCGGTGGCGAACAGTTTTTCATCGATGTTATCGATGCAGAATACTTTGGCGCAACGCGTACATTTGAAATGGCCGTGTTGATGTTGCTGTGCGTGATTCTTGTCGCCGTGCTCGTGATGTTCTATGCCTGCGTTGTAGCGAAAGACGCGATCGTCGCCGGCAATTTTGTGTGCCAGTCCGGCATCGGTCAGGCAATCCAACGCACGATAGAGTGTGACGCGGTCCATATCGACCAACTTGTCTTGCACGTCTTGGTGCGACAAGGCATACGGTGCGCCGAGCAAGGAAGCCAATACCTTGATGCGCGCATCGGTGGCGCGTACGGATGTTTCGCGTAACTGGCTTTCAGCCAGTGCCGGATAGTCTGGGGCGGCGGATTTTTTCATGATGATGCTGATTCAATTAAATAGTATGTTGATTATGCCGCAAATTTGCAATTGAGTTGCAAACTGAGTAATTATCGACGCATTTTGCGAGTGTGGAGAAGCGATTGGATACAGCAGAATGATGTTGCAATTTGTTAGGCTGGTTTCTTTTTCGCACGAGGGTGAGCGGCATCATAGACTTGCGCCAGACGCTGAAAATCGAGGGAGGTATAGATTTGCGTGGCGGAGATCGATGCATGTCCCAGCATCTCTTGCACAGCGCGCAGGTCACCAGAAGATTGCAAGACATGCGAGGCAAAAGAGTGGCGCAATACATGCGGATGGACATCGGTCGGCAAGCCTATTGCTTGCGCATGTGCCTTCAGGCGTAGTTGAATGACGCGTGCTGAAACGCGTGTGCCGCGTTCGCTCAAGAATAGCGGATGCGGGTCCAGTTTCAGCAGCGTATCGCGTATCGCCAGCCAGGACGCGAGTGCATCCATGGCTGCTTGTCCTATCGGTACGCTGCGCATCTTGTTACCTTTGCCGGTGACCATTACTTCATGTGCGTTGAAATCGATCCAACCGGCAGAGGTGTAGCGATTCTCCTGTGCGTAACGTACATCCAGTCCCACCAGTTCCGATACCCGCAAGCCGCTGGAATACAGCAACTCAAACATCGCACGATTACATAGCTGCATGGCTGAGTCTGCGCTTTTGCCGGGGCGTGTTTCTGAGACCAGACGCACTGCATCATCGGCCGCCAAGGCTTTCGGCAAAGGTTTGTTGCGTTTGGGAGCCTTGATGCCATCGACCGGATTGGAGGTGATGGCATTTTGTTCTGAGAGCCAGGTGAAGAAGCCGCGCCACGCTGATAATTTGCGTGCAATGGAACGCGCATTCAAGCCTTTTGCATGCAGTTGCGCGGTAAATTTTCGGATCTGGAAGTGCGTGACGGCAGCGAGTGAGGCATTGCTGTCGCTCGCCGTCGCGTATGCAATCAATTCCAGCAAATCGCGACGGTAGCTGACGGTAGTCAATGGCGCCAGTTGGCGCTGGCTGATCAGGTTATCGAGATAACCGTCGAGGTAAGCGTGATTGGCTGCAACGCTCACGATGACATTTAGTCGAGCATGCTCGACAAGGCGGCGCTGGCGGTTTGACCGATATTCGTCAGGAAATCGGTCGCCATGTCGGAGGTGAAGCGCTGCGCATCAGGTGAGCCGAGTACCAGCAGGCCGAAGGCTTCGGCTGAGCCATCCAGACGCAGAGGCAAGAGCGCGACCGATTGTATCGACGGCGCATCTTCCAGCCACGAAGCTGCTTCAAAATCGTTATTGCTGCCGCAGAACGGTGTCGTCAATCCGTTGGAGAATAAACGCGAATCTGCAGAAACCGATGCTGCAAACCATGTGTGCGCAAATTCTTCCGATACGCCCCACAGACGCAGCGTAACGTGCGGTACAGAGAATGCTTCTTGCAGACCGACAGTCAGCGTGTGCGGCAAATCGACATCGTTGCGCGCCTTCAGCAGTGCACATGTCCATGTGTGGAATTTATGGGCGATCTCATCGTTTTGCTGACCGATGCGCATCAGCTCTGCCAAACGCAATTCCATGAGCTTGTGCTTTTCACGCAAGACGTCCATTTGGCGTTCTTGCAGCGACAAGGTGCGACCACCGAGTGGGCTGGATAATTTGATTTTGGACAGCAACTCCGCGTGTTCTTCAAAGAAGTGCGGGTGATCCAGCAAATAGTCGGCGACGGTGTCGGAATCCAGGGGAGCAGTCATTTGTCGTGTGATATTGAATAAGTTTGGTTGGGAGCACGCCATATAGGCGCGCGTTATCTGGCAATGATTTTAACCGACAACCGCGTGCGAAAAACAATCGCGTGCAATGACGGTCAAATCTCGATTTCGCCTTCGAAGACGGTTACGGCGGGGCCGGTCAGCATCACGGCTGATTCGCCACCTGCCCACGCGATAGCTAATTCGCCACCGCGCGTTTCTACTTTAACCGGTGTATGGAGCAAACCGCGACGGATGCCGGCGACAACGGCCGCGCATGCGCCGGTGCCGCAAGCCAGCGTTTCGCCAGCGCCGCGTTCGAATACGCGTAACTTGATGTGATGCTGATCGACGATTTGCATGAAGCCTGCATTGACGCGTTTAGGAAAGCGCGGATGATTTTCGATCAAGACGCCGCCTTCGCGTACCGGTGCTTCTTCCACATCGGCAACGACTTGCACCGCATGCGGATTGCCCATTGAGACGACGGAGATCCAGTAGGTTTCGCCCTTGATATCCAGCGGCCACACGGTATCGTTACCTTCTGCCTTGCACAGCAGATCGGTGGTGTTGAAGGGCACATCTTCCGGCGTCAGTATCGGTGCGCCCATGTCGACGGTGATTTGCCCGTTGGCTTCCAGTCGCGGCTCGATGATGCCGGACATGGTTTCAACCTTGATGGCGTGTTTATTCGTGAGTTCTTTGTCGGTTACAAATTTGACGAAGGCGCGTGCACCATTGCCGCATTGCTCAACTTCGCCGCCATCAGCGTTATAGATGCGATAGCGAAAATCGACACCGGCCGCTTGCGGTTTTTCTACTACCAGCATTTGATCGGCGCCGACGCCGAAGCGACGGTCAGCCAGATGTTGCCATTGTGCAGGAGTGAAATCTATGGCTTGATTGATGGCATCGATCACGACGAAATCATTGCCTGCGCCGTGCATTTTTGTAAATTTGAGTTTCATGTGTCGATTATAGCTGTGGCTTGCGAGCGCAATGAATGAAAGCGATTAATCAGCGGGCAGAGTGTCGTCAGGGCTGTTTTTTGCATAAACGCTGGGTTCGCCGGCAGGGCGCGTTTTGAAACGTTTATGCGCCCAGAAGTATTCAGCCGGTGCTTCACGTATACGTTCTTCAATGAAGGCATTCATCCTGCGTGTGGCTTCGACGATGTCGTCACCGGGATAATCCGTCCATGCCGGATAGAAGGTGGTT
The DNA here is from genome assembly GCA_040390795.1 of Pseudomonadota bacterium. Taxonomy (GTDB): domain Bacteria; phylum Pseudomonadota; class Gammaproteobacteria; order Burkholderiales; family Burkholderiaceae_D; genus Oxalicibacterium. Next base: position 77,284 of record JAZJXV010000009.1, read on the forward strand.
TTCCATCCCTTGTAGTTCGGCAAGTAAGTGGTGATCATGGGTACGACATTGGCTTTGGTGGCTGCGGCGATGCGCGCCGGTGCTGTCAGTGTTGCTGCTGGAATGCCAAAAAATGGAACGAACTCGCTATCACGTACGCCGAAATCCATATCCGGCAACATGATAAAAGGCAAACCTTCACGCATCGCACGGATGATGGGTTTGACGCCTTTGTCGCGCGATAGCAGTGTGACCGGGCGAAAGCGTGATCGACCTTTCAAAAGAGCTTCATCGATCAGCTGATTTTTCTGGCGCGAGTAAATTGTGCACACTGAAAAATGTGAATTCAGCACCAGCGCAATGCCGGGGATTTCCAGGCAGACGAAATGCGGACACAGCAAGATGGTCGGACCGGATTCCAGTACTTCGAACGGGATACCCGGCTCAACCTGGATCAGACGTTTCAAGCGCGCTTCTGAAGCCCACCACAATATGCCGCGCTCCAACGCACTACGCGCATACGCTTGGAAATGTTGTTTGGCGATGACTTCGCGTTCCGCTTCACTTTTCTCCGGAAAGCACAGACGCAAATTGGTGAGCGTCACGTGTCGGCGCGACTTCATGAGGATATAGAGTAGCGAACCTAGCGCTTTCCCTATGCGTCCCAGGATCGGCAGCGGCAGCCAGTGCAGCAGCCACATCACAATAATCAGCGCTCTCATACTTGTTCTCCGGCGGGAGTGACGCCGGCTGGCGTTTTATAGCGGTTATAGCTCCAGATGTATTGCGCCGGGCAACGCGCAATCAATTTTTCCATTGCCAGATTGATGGCACGTGCTTGTTGCTCGGGCGTATCGCCCAGCGTTTCTTCAAACGGTACAAAGCGAATCACGAAGCCACGGCCGTAAGGCAGACGTTCAGCGTAAGACAGGATGATGGGTGCGTTACTCATCGTGTGTAGTTTGGCCGACAAGGTCATGGTGTAAGCCGGTTTGCCGAAAAAATCTGCCCATACGCCTTCGCCGTGTTGCGGGACTTGATCAGGCAACAAACCGATGGCCTGCCCATTTTTCAATGCTTTCAATAAGGTACGCACACCGGACAGATTAGCTGGTGCCAGATGAAGATTTTCGCGTGCACGCGCGCCTTCGATTAGCGGTTGCAAGGCGGACTTGCGCGATGGGCGATACAACGCGGTCAATGAAGTTTGTGTGGCAATTGCTTGCGCAATGATTTCAAAACAGCCCAGATGGGGCGTCAGGAAAATCACGCCGGTTTTGGCATCCAGCGCGGCTTGCGCCAGTTCCCAGTTTTCTATCGTGGCAGTACGGAGTACGCGCGCGGGAGCTGCGCACCAAACGAAGGGCAATTCAAGTATGCCTTTGCCGGACTCATTGATTGCTGTAGATAAATGTTGTTGATAGCCGGCACGCGTGATGTTGTCTTGCAGGCGTTTGCGATAAGCAGGAGATGCCAGATAAACCAGCCAGCCAATTGCGATGCCGATCGGATGCAATACCGATAAAGGCAGAATAGAGAGCAGGCGGAAGAGGGAAACAAGCATACTGGCCGTTAAATAAGAAGGTCTTATAAGACCAAAGGTGATAAGTCTGCTAAGGCAAAACGGGACAAAAACTGGGCGAATTGCCGAATTTTTTCAAGAGGCGTACAATAGCACAAAGTAGCAACCGCCGAGTTAATGACAACTTGCGAGGCGGTATATAAATTTCGCTAAAGCGTCGCAGGCTCAATTAGGTTGACCGCGACTTAACCAACTTAATAAAGTAATAAGGAACCTGCGATGGCTAATGATTTTCTGTTTACCTCCGAATCCGTCTCTGAAGGCCACCCAGACAAGGTAGCCGATCAAATCTCCGACGCCATCCTCGATGCGATCTTCCAGCAAGATCCTAAGGCACGCGTTGCAGCAGAAACCCTGTGCAACACCGGTCTGGTTGTGTTGGCAGGTGAAATCACTACCTTCGCCAACGTCGATTACATCGAAGTCGCACGTCAAACCATCAAGCGTATCGGCTACGACAATGCCGACTACGGTATCGACTACAAGAGCTGTGCCGTGCTGGTTGCGTATGACAAGCAATCGCCAGACATCGCCCAAGGCGTGGATGAAGGCGCTGGTATCGATCTCGACCAAGGTGCTGGCGATCAAGGCTTGATGTTCGGTTATGCATGCGATGAAACACCAGAATTGATGCCGGCTGCGATTCACTACGCGCACCGTATCGTTGAACGTCAATCGGAATTGCGTAAAGATGGCCGTCTGCCATGGTTGCGTCCAGATGCAAAATCACAAGTTACGCTGCGTTACGTTGATGGCCGTCCTGTTTCTATCGACACCATCGTGCTGTCGACACAACACGCGCCAGAAATGCAACACAAGGAAATCGAAGAAGCCGTCATCGAAAGCATTATCAAGCCTGTCGTACCGGCTGAATGGTTGAAAGATACACGCTTCCTGGTGAACCCAACTGGTCGTTTCGTTATCGGCGGTCCGCAAGGCGATTGCGGTTTGACCGGTCGTAAGATCATCGTTGATACCTACGGCGGCGCAGCTCCGCACGGTGGTGGCGCATTCTCCGGTAAAGATCCTTCGAAAGTCGATCGTTCCGCAGCATACGCAGGTCGTTACGTCGCGAAAAACATCGTGGCAGCAGGCTTGGCTGAACGTGCACAGATCCAGATTTCCTACGCAATTGGCGTGGCTAAACCGACTTCGGTCATGGTCACCACCTTTGGCACAGGCAAAATCAGCGATGAAAAAATCGCCCAATTGGTGCTGGAACACTTCGATCTGCGTCCAAAAGGTATCGTGCAAATGCTGGATCTGTTGCGTCCGATCTACCAAAAAACCGCAGCGTACGGCCACTTCGGTCGCGAAGAGCCAGAGTTCACTTGGGAACGTACCGACAAGGCAGCAGCTCTGCGCGCAGCAGCCGGTTTGTAATAATTAGTCTGTAGTGTTGTGCGATGGTCGGATAAAATTCTGCAAAGAATTAATCCGACCATTTTGTTTTTGAGGCGTTGATGTATATCGCAAATCTTGTCAGGCAGCTCCTTATTCCGCTCGTCCTTGCGTTCGGGATCGCTTTGCCTGCCAGCGCGACTGCCACTACGCCGGTTTCTACTCCGGTTCATCCTGCTGATTGGTGCAAGCGCTTGGTCGTACGTCTGCCTGGTGTGTCCAATGCGATGTGCCAGCAAAGCGAATTGTTGCCGACAGGAGTAAACTCACTGCAAGGTTTCCCATTGCTGGCGCGCCAGATTCCTGCCGTCAAAAAGGGCAAGCGTAGCCAGCCGCCATTGCGCGTATTACTGATGGGCGGCATACATGGCGATGAATTGACTTCGGTTTCTGTTGTGTTCCGTTGGCTGCAGTGGATGCCTACGGCTGCAGCGCAGCAATTTGAGTGGAGCGTGGTGCCTGTCGTCAATCCTGACGGTTTATTGGCGCCCAAGGCCAAGCGCGTCAATGCCAATGGCGTTGATTTGAATCGTAATTTCCCGACGCCGGGTTGGCAGCAGGATGCGCCGCGTTACTGGGCTGCACGGACCAAGAAAGATCCGCGCCGCTTCCCTGGTTCTGCCCCTTTGTCCGAGCCGGAAAGCCGCTGGGTACATGACGAAATGGTACGTTTCCGTCCTGATGTGATTATTTCCGTGCACGCACCGTTCGGCGTATTGGATTTCGATGGCCCGGCACAGCCGCCGCGTCGCTTCGGCCGTTTGTTATTGAATCGCGTCGGTGTTTATCCAGGTTCCTTGGGTAATTACAGTGGCATACACAAAAATGTTCCAGTGATTACTATCGAGTTGCCGAATGCACAAAAAATGCCGTCGGATGCTGAGGTGAAGCGTATCTGGCTGGATATGTTGCGCTGGATCACGGAAAACGTGGAATCTCAGTCTGAATCAGCCAAGTTGCATTCGGTTTCTCTACCTGCTACCGCGCCACTGAAGAAATAGTTTCCTTACTGCAGAAGGTGGTCGCAGGCGTTTTTTTCGATTAAAATGGCACCCGCATCAAGGAGCGTTGCGACAGATCGTTCGATCTGCCAGGCTTGATGCGGTCAGTACATGCAACTGCGCTCACGTTTCTTTTTTTCTAACGAAAGGAGGGCGTGATGAACGCCGCAGTAATGACTTCCTCTACTAAATTTTCCGATTACGTAATCGCCGACTTGTCCCTGTCAGTTTGGGGTGACAAGGAAATTCGCATCGCCGAAACTGAAATGCCAGGCCTGATGGCCATTCGCGAAGAATTCGCCGCAGCGCAGCCTTTGAAGGGCGCACGCATCACCGGTTCGATTCACATGACGATTCAAACCGCTGTGCTGATCCAGACACTCGAAGCGTTGGGCGCACAAGTGCGTTGGGCATCGTGCAATATCTACTCGACACAAGATCACGCTGCTGCTGCGATCGCTGCTGCCGGCACACCAGTATTTGCTGTCAAAGGCGAAACACTGGACGATTACTGGGAATACACCCACCGCATCTTTGAATGGCCAAACGACGCTAAAGGCGCAGCGGTTTATTCGAACATGATTCTGGATGATGGCGGCGACGCAACCTTGTTGCTGCACCTCGGTACACGCGCTGAAAAAGACGCATCGGTATTGAATAACCCAGGTTCCGAAGAAGAAATCTGCCTGTTCAATTCGATCAAAAAACATCTGGCAGTGGACGCGACTTGGTACTCCAAGCGCTTGCCGCAAATCCTCGGTGTAACCGAAGAAACCACAACCGGCGTGCATCGTTTGTACCAAATGCACAAGGAAGGCAAACTGGCTTTCCCTGCGATCAACGTTAACGATTCGGTTACCAAATCCAAGTTCGACAATCTGTACGGCTGCCGCGAATCGCTGGTTGACGGTATCAAACGCGCAACCGACGTCATGATCGCCGGTAAAGTTGCAGTCATCGCCGGTTACGGTGACGTCGGCAAAGGTTCAGCACAAGCGATGCGTGCATTGTCAGCACAAGTTTGGGTTACCGAAATCGATCCTATCTGCGCATTGCAGGCAGCGATGGAAGGCTATCGCGTTGTGACGATGGAATACGCTGCTGAACACGGCGACATCTTCGTTACTTGCACCGGTAACTACCACGTCATCACGCATGACCACATGGCTAAGATGAAAGACCAGGCGATTGTCTGCAACATCGGTCACTTCGACAATGAAATCGAAGTCGCTGCGTTGAAGCAATACACATGGGAAAACATCAAGCCACAAGTCGACCACATTATCTTCCCTGACGGCAAACGTATCATCTTGCTGGCTGAAGGCCGCTTGGTTAACCTCGGTTGCGGTACCGGCCATCCGTCGTACGTGATGAGCTCGTCGTTTGCAAACCAAACGATCGCACAGATCGAGTTGTACGCAAACACGAAAAACTACCCAGTCGGCGTCTACACGTTGCCTAAGCATCTGGATGAAAAAGTCGCGCGTCTGCAATTGAAGAAACTCAATTCGCAGTTGACGACTCTGACGACAGAGCAAGCCAATTACATTGGCGTGCAGAAAACTGGCCCTTACAAGCCTGAGCACTATCGTTACTAAGCAGTTGCAATAGACGTCGCTAACAAGCAGTCGTTTTGCCAGAGCCGCTCCGTTTGTATAAAAATGGAGCGGCGATTTCCTGAAGTTCAATTTTGAAAACGGAGAAATCGTATGCGTTTAATCCTCATCTGGGCAATCAATGCAGCGGCGCTGTTTGCGCTTCCTTTCTTGATGTCGTCGATCAAGGTCGACAGCGTTGGTGCAGCGATACTCGCTGCGCTGGTGCTGGGCTTGGTGAATACCTTGATTCGTCCTCTACTCGTATTACTGACTTTGCCTGTCACCTTGCTGACGCTGGGCTTGTTCATCTTCGTCATCAATGGCTTGATGTTCTGGGCGGTGTCTGAGCTGGTGGGTGGCTTCCATGTTGCCGGCTTCTGGGCGGCGGTTGGCGGTGCGATTTTGTACAGCATTATTTCGTGGATACTGTCCGCGCTTTTACTACAAGAAAAATGAAACAACAGAATTTCAGCATAGAGTTCTTCCCGCCGAAGACACCGGCTGGTGTGGAAAAACTGCGGGTAACCTGCGCCAAGCTGGCCGAGTTGAATCCGAAATATTTCTCGGTCACCTTTGGTGCCGGTGGTTCGACGCAGCAAGGCACGCTGGAAACGGTGCTGGAAATTCGTCGTGCCGGTCACGACGCTGCGCCGCATTTGTCCTGCCTCGGCAGCTCGCGTGAAAGCCTGCGCGCGATCCTGGCAGAATTCAAATCGCATGGCATCAAGCGCATCGTCGCCTTGCGTGGCGATTTGCCTAGTGGTTATGGCGCCATGGATATGTCGTCCAGCGAGTTCCATCACGCGAACGAACTGGTGGAATTCATCCGTGCCGAAACCGGCGACTGGTTCCATATCGAAGTCGCGGCTTATCCGGAAATGCATCCGCAAGCGAAGTCGCCGCAAGATGACATCGCCAGCTTCGTGCGTAAAGCCAAGGCTGGTGCCAATTCGGCTATCACGCAGTATTTCTATAATGCCGATGCTTACTTCCGTTTTGTCGACGATGCGCGCAAGGCTGGTACAGATATACCAATCACGGCAGGCATTATGCCGATTACCAATTATTCGCAGTTGATGCGCTTCTCGGATATGTGCGGCGCGGAGATTCCACGCTGGGTGCGTCTCAAGTTGGCCAGTTTTGGCGATGATAGTGATTCAATACGTGCATTTGGTTTGGATGTCGTTACCGATTTGTGCGAACGTTTGTTGGCCGGCGGTGCACCCGGCTTGCATTTCTATACATTGAATCAGGCGGCGGCAACGCACGCGATCTGGTCACGTTTGAATCTATCGCAAAAGTAAGCTGTCAATTTTAGAAGTGTGAAGCGATGCCCTGTACCGGTTCATGGTCACGGCATCGTTTTTATTTCAGGGCTGGCGAAAAGTAGTTTCTTCCGTTATCACCATATCCAGCGCGATGTCATAGATCTCGTTGGCAAAGTCGACTTCTCCGAACGCATAAGCGACGCCTAACGTACGCGGCCTGGGTTCTTGCGCCAGTGTTCTGTCGTAAAAGCCGCCACCGTAACCGAGGCGGAAGCATTCAGCATTAAAACCCAGGCAGGGAATCAGCAAGGCTTGCGGCTGTACAAGCGCATTCTCCGCGACGGGCACACTGGTACCGAATCTATCCTTGTGCAAGGCTTCACCTGGTGTCCATCGCACGAACTGCAAGGGTGCGGTGTCACCGACGATCACAGGCAATGCCAATTGCACACCTAGCTCACTTAAGCTGGCATACGCCTGATGCAAGTCGGGTTCGCCGCGCATAGACCAATACACGCCCAGCGTGGCGGGCTGCTCGGTGCGCCACCATTGCAGGATTTTGGTGCCTATGCGGCGATCAAAAAGCTGGCGTTGATCAGGAGCAAGGGCAGTGCGTGCTGCGAGTAGTGTGCGGCGTAGTTCTAGCTTATTTTGCATGGGTACGGGAACGGCATCGCGTGCTATTCTAGGTGGCATAGCCATCCAGTATAAGCAGGATAAAAAGAGGGGTCACGAAATTCATGTTTTCGAATAAATTATTGGCACGCGTCATGTTGCTCGCAGCATCTGCATTGTTTCTGCTGCCGGCAGCGCATGCGCAAAACCGTACCGCCGGTTTCGCCAGCGATGACGATGCCTTCTTGGCATTGCGCGATGCGTCCCGTCGTAACGATGCTGCGCGTGCGAGCGATATTGCTTCCAGACTGGGTAACTATCCGATTCCTTCCTATGTTGATTACTACCAGATCAAGCCACGCATCAAGGATGCTTCTGCTATTGAGATACAAGCTTTCCTGACGCGTTACAACGGTAGTGCGATTGCAGATCGTTTGCGTAATGACTGGCTGTTGGAGTTGGGCAAGCGACGCGATTGGGTCACATTCGATGAGCAGTATCCACAGTTTGAATTGAATGACGACACGCAATTGAAGTGTTATGCGCTGATGTCGAAGGCCTTGAAAGGCGTGAATGTTGCCGCCGATGCACGTGCATTGTTGACGGTGCCGAAGAATTACGGCGAAGGCTGCGTTGCCTTGATCGGTACCTTGATGGATAACGGTCAGTTCAACGAAGATGACCTGTGGGCGCAAGTGCGCCTGGCGGCAGAAACCGGTTCGACTGATTTCGTACGTCGTTTGGTACCGTTTACCGGTATCGATGATGGCTCCTTGATTACGGCGATGGACAAACCTGCAATGATCACTTCGCGTGGTGTGGGCTTTCGCCGTGTGAGGCATGAAGTGTTCATTGTTGCTTTGGGCCGTATTGCAAAGAACAATCCGGCACAGGCTGCCGATATCCTGTCCAGCAATACATTGCTGCTGAATAAAAAGCAGGAAGGATTGGGCTGGGGGCAGATTGCCTTGCAGGCATCGATGAAGTTGTTGCCTGAGGCAGCAGATTATTGGCGCAAGGCAGGCAATGCGCCGTTATCGCCGGAAGCGCATCAGTGGAAGATACGTGCCGCGCTGCGCGCTGGCGATTGGAAGCTGGTCAAGCAAGGCATAGAAGCGATGCCACCAGCTTTGCGTGATGACTCAAGTTGGACTTACTGGTTGGCGCGTGCCTTGCGCGAAGAGGGCAAGAAAGATGAAGCCAACGCATTGATGCAATCGATTGCATCGCAAACCAATTTCTATGGACAGTTGGCATTGGAAGAGTTGGGTCAGAAAATCACGATCCCACCACGTGCTGCGCCTGTAACGGAAGAAGAAGTTGCGCCGATGGCAGCCAATGCCGGATTCCGCCGCGCTTTTAAATTCTTTGATCTGGGTTTGCGTTTCGAAGGTTACCGCGAATGGAATTGGGAATTGCGCAGAATGAACGAGCGTCAGCATCTGGCAGCTGCCGAGTTTGCGCGTCGCAGTGAAGTGCTGGATCGCATGGTGAATACATCGGATCGCACCAAGATAGAAGTCGATTTCACACAACGTTTCCCCGCGCCTTATCGCGAGATTATGCGCACGGCGACGCAAAAAGTGGGCTTGGAAATGGCCTGGGTGTACGGTTTGATTCGCCAGGAATCACGCTTTGTCATGGATGCGCGCTCACATGTTGGCGCATCTGGTTTGATGCAATTGATGCCAGCCACGGCACGCCATGTTGCGAAGAAAATCGGCATGACCGATTTCGCGCATAGTCAGGTGAATGAGATTGAAACCAATATCATGTTGGGTACCAGTTACTTGAGCATGGTGTTGAACGATCTGGATGGCTCGCAAACGATGGCGACCGCTGCCTACAACGCTGGCCCTGGTCGTCCGCGTGCATGGCGCTCGACATTGACACGCCCGGTAGAGGGGGCGATTTTTGCAGAGTCGATTCCATTCTCCGAAACGCGTGATTACGTGAAAAAAGTACTGTCCAACGCGACTTACTATGCGGCGATGTTCGAGAACAAGCCGCAATCGTTGAAAGAGCGTTTGGGCAGTGTTGCTCCGAAGTCGTTTGTCGCTAGCGATTTGCCATAAGCTGGTCTGGCCCGTACTAGTAACGTTCTTTTTCGAAATTTATGCAAACAACTGAACTTGATCCTACGTTATCGCAAACACTCAGTAACGCTGAAAAGGGCGGCTTGAAACTGGTGATCGCCAATAAAAATTATTCGTCCTGGTCCATGCGTCCATGGGTGGCGATGACGGCGTTCAATATTCCGTTTCAGGAAATTTCCTTGCTGCTGGATCGTTCCGATACGACTGCGCAAATTGCGCATTACTCATCGGCTGGGCGCGTACCGATTCTGATTGCGGGTGATACGACGATTTGGGATTCGCTGGCGATTTGCGAATATCTGGCCGAGCAATTTCCGGAAAAGAAAATGTGGCCGGAAGATGTTGCTGCGCGCGCGTTGGCACGTTCGATTTGTGCGGAGATGCATTCTGGCTTCACCGGTGTGCGTTCTGCGATGTGGATGAATATCCGTGCAAAATTTCCCGGCAAAGGCCGCACGATAGAAGCGCAAGCGGATATCGGTCGCATCAGCGAGATCTGGGAAAACTGTCTTGCACTATCCGGCCCTAGTCAATTCCTGTTTGGTGAATTTTCAATTGCTGATGCCTATTTCGCGCCGGTCGTGATGCGCTTCCGTACGTATGACGTGGTGCTGGCACCAGCGCTGGACGCGTATGTAGAACGCGTTGCCGCGCATCCTGCTGTTGCGCAGTGGATTAACGGTGCATTGGCAGAAGCAGATCACATCGATAAATACGATATCTATCCAGACTGAATTCGATTGGACATGAAGACCTACATCGTCGGCGGTGCAGTACGCGATGAATTACTCGGCGTGCCTGTCAAGGATCGCGATTATGTCGTGGTCGGTGCGACGCCGGAGGAAATGATTGCGCAAGGCTATACGCCGGTCGGCAAGGATTTTCCTGTCTTCCTTCATCCTGTTACCCACGCAGAATATGCGCTCGCACGTACTGAGCGCAAAACGGAACCGGGTTACAAAGGTTTCGTCTTTCATACGGATGCCAGCGTCACGCTGGAAGAGGACTTAATACGACGTGATCTGACTATCAATGCGATGGCGAAGGATGAGAGCGGCGCGATCATCGATCTGTTTAATGGGCAGCGTGATATAGAACAACGGATATTCCGACATGTGTCGCCTGCTTTTGCGGAAGATCCTGTACGTATTTTGCGCATCGCACGTTTTGCCGCACGCTTCCCGCAATTCTCGGTCGCGGCAGAAACCAATACCTTGATGCAAGCGATGGTGGCAGCAGGTGAAGTCGATGCGCTGGTGCCTGAGCGTGTGTGGCAGGAATTGGCGCGCGGCTTGATGGAAGTCCAGCCATCGCGCATGTTTGCAGTGCTACGCGATTGCGGTGCACTGCAGCGCATTCTGCCGGAGCTGGATGTGTTGTGGGGTGTGCCGCAGCCTGAGCAATATCATCCGGAAATCGACACTGGCGTACATGTGATGATGGTGATTGATTATGCGGCGCAGACTAAGGCTGATTTGCCTATACGTTGCGCAGCCTTATTGCACGATCTGGGCAAAGGCGTTACACCGCCGGAGCTATGGCCGCGTCATCATGGACATGAGATGCATAGCGTGAAGCTGGTCGATGCCGTGTGCAAGCGTTTGAAAATTCCGAACGAGTGCCGTGATCTGGCTTTGATGACGGCGCGTGAGCACGGCAATGTTGGTCGTGCGCTGGAATTGCGCGCCAAAACCATAGTGACTTTATTTGAACGTTGCGATGCGTTTCGCAAGCCGCAGCGTTTTATCGATATGTTGTCTGCGTCGGAATGCGATCATCGTGGTCGTACCAGTTTTGCGGATAAAGCATTCCCGCAGAAGGCTTATCTGCAATCTGCATTAAATGCTGCGCAAACAGTCAATGGCGGTGAGATCGCCGAGGCGACGCGACAACGTTATCCGGATCAGGCGCAACGCATTCCGGAAGCGATACATGAAGCGCGTGTGCATGCGGTTGCGGCTGCGATCGAGACTTGATCTTCCGATTGAGTCTCGATCGTTAGATCGATAAATGTGTGTTGATGACGCACTGTACATTTATCGGATGAAGCGTCCATCTCTACCTATCATCGTCAATTCAACGAATTCACTGCCAGTGTGATCGGCCGGTGTATAGGTAATGGTTACTCCGCCCAGATCGACTTTTTGTATCGACTCCAAAGCGCGAACAAATTTCTCCCTCGTCAGGTCGCGACCTGCACGTTTCAAGCCCTCGACCAATACCTTGGCGGCGACAAAACCTTCCATCGCGGCGTAAGACACTGTGGTGTTATGAGCTTTCGCCGCTGCGCTGAACTCTTTGCCCAATCCCGTCGACATCAAATTCGGCGCTGGCGTGATTTGCGACACGATGATGCCGGTACCGATAGTTCCAAGATCCTGCACGAAGGACTGAGATGAGTTGTTTGATAGCGTCATGATTTGCATCAGACCACCTTTGGCACGAATGGCCTTGATGACTTCAATCGTGTTGGCTGATGAGCTGACGATGATCAAGGCGCTCGGATTTGCCTTGATGACGGCATCTGCCGTAGCTGCATAGTCAGGCTTGACGCGAGGGAATGACGCGATGATGGCGGGAGTTATGTTGTGTGTATTCATCGCACTGACGAAGCCGGCCAGCCCGTCTTTGCCAAATGAATCGTCGACGTGCAGCAAGCCTATGCTTTTTGCACCGCTGGTTACAAAATGCTCTACACCTTTTTTCACTTCGTCCTGATACTTTGCGCGCACGTTGAATATCAGTGGATGCGTGGGTGTATGAAAAATCATGGCACCTGTGCTGGGCGCAACCAGGGGAACCTTGTTGGCAACCATGAGCGGCAGTATGGCTTCCGTGTGTGGTGTGCCGCGATTCAGGAACAAGGCGAATACATGTTCTTTCTTGATCAGTAACTCTGCATTGGCGGCAGCCAGCTTGGGATCGAATTTGTCGTCTAGTGTGATGAGTTCGATTTTTCTGCCATTCACGCCGCCGCGGCTATTCACTCCGGCGAGATAGGCGTTAGCGCCTTCATTCATTTCTTTTACCGGGGCCGCGATGGTGCCGGTTAGGCCTATGGTTTGACCGATCAGGATTTTGGTATCGGTCACGCCATCTTCTGCATAAAGCGGGCAGGAAAAATTGACGAGAATCAGGCCGACAATAAACGTGCGCAAACGACTAACCATGCTCTATTTCCTCCTTGGGTGGCCGTTTGCGCATCGACGTGCGTTGGGCTCAATTATTGTGATTGTGCTTTAGCATGCCATATCTATGGGATGAGGCAACGAATTTTCCATTGTTGAGTTTGATTTGATGTTTTTTTGATAAATATTGAGGCGAATGCCATGAGTAAGGCATTGCTGGAGAGGCGGGAGTAAGCGGTGCCGCTGCCGATGAGGCTGCGATGGTAATCCGCGTAATCGGATTAAGTCATAGGAACATGGCGTCGCGTGGACAGAACGTAAGCACGTAACTCGCTACGTGTTACAACGCCGTCATTGTTGGCATCGATCTTCTCGAAATTTTCCACGATCAAAGCCATTTTGGCTGCTTTGGCTTCGGATTTGGTAATGCGTTGAACAGGTGCGATGACCTTCTGTGAGGCCGCCTTGTCCTGTGCATGTTTGCTTTGATAGGCTTCTGCGGATAGTTGCGCGGCCGTAGCATTGACGACCATCAGCGCTATCGTCAGAGCGATAAGCTTGATTTTCATTTTATTACTCCCCTTACAAGCACGAATACGTGTTTGGTAGTCTCCATTGAAAGATTATTCTGGTGACTTTGCCAATTCATTTACGCCTTGTTACATTTGACTTGGGGCAATATTCATTTTTCTCATAAGAATCCAAGAAAGGATTCGTTTGTAGGCATGATTTTCCTGCGTAATCTGAGAACGTTAGTCCTGCTGCTTGCAGCAGAGCTAACAGCTCAGATTGGAGGAATGTATGGATTTGCTTGATTCGATCACGGCAGCATCTGCCGCCGCGGTAGTGATCGCAGCGCTGCTCTATCGTTTATGAACGGTAGAGTAGTGCGCTGCAAATTAGAACTTTGGAATATGTAGGGTTTTGCTGATCATCAGCGTGCCTGAAAGTACATACAGCAGCGCAAATGGATGTAATTCCCACGAAGCGATCATCCAGGTGCCACCATAAATCGCTTGCCCAACAAGTTCGTGCGATGCCAGCCATGCCAGGATACCGGTGATGATGACGCTGGTTGGTATCGGTGTTCCTTCGAAATAAGCGACCTTGTCGCCACCTTCGGACAAACTCTCGGCGGTGACGTTATAGCGTGCCAGACGGCTTACACCGCAGCAGACGAAATAAATCATCGCAACCCAGTCCCAGCCACCCGTCAAGCCAGCAGCAAAGCCCAGCGCTACCGGTGCCAGACCGAATGAAATGACATCTGCCAAAGAATCCAGTTCGCGTCCCATTGCGGAATGCTGACGTCGCCAGCGTGCGATTTTGCCGTCCAGTACATCGAATATGAACGCGGCAGGTGCCATGGCTGCTGCCGCGTAAAAATGCGTCAGCGACTGGCTGGCCATATACAGCATGGAAAAAAATACGGCCGCCACACCGCAGGCTGCGTTGCCTAGCGTAAAGAAATCAGCAAGATGAAAACCGCGCAACATGGAAAAATGCTTGCGAGGCGTGTTGGGTGAGGCCATTACCGTCTCTCTGTGAAGGAGTTATTTGATTGGATTGCCGACAAGATTAACGAGTGGCGGGTGTCTGACTGGCAAGTATGTCATTGAATTAAATGATTGTGCAGAGAAATAGTCAGGAATTAAATCGTTGGGAAATACCCTTATTCCAAATATTGCAGTCATGTAATTTTGATTCAGCATAAGTCGGATACCGTACATACGGAGGGGAATCGGCGTCCTATATTAAATTTTTATCTAGCAGGAGGTCATATGCTATTCACTCAAAGTTTGCTCCGCAAAGTGTGGAAATATGCACTAGGCGCGTCTCTTTTTGCCGTCAGTCTCTTGTTCGTTTCAACAACGGCGATTGCAGCCGAGAAGGCTGTGAGCGCGTATCAGCAAGAGCGTGCGGCCTGCCAATCTGCCCCGGATCGTAAGGAGTGTTTGCGAGATGCCGGTGCTGCGCTCGATGCATCGAAACACGGGCAGTTGACGAGCGGGGATGCAGAACTATATGAAAGAAACGCTTTGATGCGTTGCAAAGCCTTGCCGGAATCTGATCGTCAAGATTGCGCACGACGCGTACGTGGTGAGGGACAAGTATCCGGCAGTGTGTCCGGCGGCGGTATTTTCCGCGAAACGAAGACCATCATCGTTGATCCTCCGCCTCAGCCAAACGTGACGCCTGAGCAACCGAAATATCGCAATATGCCCGCACCTATGCCTATGGAGCCACAAGGCAATGGCATGCGTTAATGTGCATAAGGTGTAGCGTGTTTGAAACATAGACGTCAGCTAGGGCGCTGACGTCTATGTCTAGTGATGGGAGCGCATCATGATGTTATCCAGAAATCATTTCAAATCTCTGTCATCTGATGAACATTCCGCTGGGAGTGGGTGGTCACCGTTCGCTGCGCTGAGGAATTTCTTGTTGGAGTTATTGGCGACGTATGCCAGATCCAAGTCTTGATTAAAGGCTTAGCCGTTTTCTTGCGCGATGAAATTTTCATATCCACGTGCACGCAATGCACAGGCAGGACACGTGCCACAGCCATATCCCCAATCATGCAAGGTACCGCGTTCACCCAGATAGCAAGTGTGTGTTCCTTCGCGTATCAGATCGACCAAGACCGGGCCGCCTAGATCCTGTGCCATCTTCCAGGTCTCGGCCTTGTCTATCCACATCAGCGGTGTTTCCACCTTCAGACGCGTTGCCATGCCGAGATTGAGTGCGACTTGCAGTGCTTTCATCGTATCGTCGCGGCAATCCGGGTAGCCAGAAAAATCCGTCTCGCACATACCGCCGACCAGCACATCCAGACCACGGCGATAGGCAACCGTCGCTGCCACCATCATGAAAAGCAAATTGCGACCGGGCACAAAGGTATTGGGCAAGCCGTTTTCCATCATGGTGATTTCAACGTCTTGAGTCATTGCGGTATCGGATATTTTTGAAATCAGCGACAGATCGATCATGTGATCTTCGCCCAGCTTGTTATCCCATTCTGGCGAAAACGCGCGTAATTTTTCCAGTACGCTTGGACGCACTGTCAGCTCAATCGCATGTCGCTGACCGTAGTCAAAGCCGATTGTTTCAACCTTGGCATAGCGCGAGAGCGCCCATACAACGCAGGTAGTGGAATCTTGACCGCCGCTGAACAGTACCAGTGCGCCATCTGCAGAACTCATATTTTCCTTCATCATCAAAATCGGTGACGAGTTCGATTTGGGGCGAACCAGTCTTAAAGCAGAATTATATGTGTTGATTGCCTATCGATCCTGCATGCTTACGATAATGGTGTGACTTTGGTCAGCGTCTGTTCGATGAAGTCGCCTTCAGGTTCGGTAATGCGTACGCGTGCCGGATACCATTGCATGGAAGGTGCAAACCAGATGTCGAGTTTTTGTTCCGAGCTGCCGTCCTTGATGACTTTGCTGACTTTCACGGTATTCAAATCGCCTAAAGCCGTGTTGATTTTTTCCGATTTGTTGACTTTGAAGGTCCAGGCATCTGCATCTTTTTGCCCTGCGACGATGAGAGGAATAGTAGCGCCAGCTTTGAATTTATTCGGTGTGCTGCGCGCGATAGTGGCTAGTTGCCATACAACGCTATTGCGATCCTGCTCGCCGCCCTTGATGGGATAGCTGGCGTCAGATGCGCTGAACGTAATGGTTTTCGTGTCGCGATTAAATGTCGCCGTCGTCGGATCTTTACGATAGCGTTTTTCGGTTGAGGTCGATGGAGCGAGACCGTATGTATCTATGCTGCCTTCGCTCTTTGCTTCCAGTATTTTTCCGAGCAGCATGGCCCGTGTTTCACTTGTGATGGAGTAATTATTTTTGTCTGCCGTCCAATGTATGGAGGCGGTTCCATTGAGTTGCAAGCCGCGCTGATTGGCGGTAATTGCATAATTCAGATCGGCAGATGGCGGCAGATTGAATGCACGTTTGACCGACGTTTGTGCAAATACAGCGCCAGTTGATGTGGCAATAACGCATGCCAGCAGCATGGATTCTAGATTACGGGAAAGAGTGCGCTTCATTGGGTCACCAAAAAAGTAAGTGTGAAAATGTCTGACTAGGGTACAGAGGAAACGTTCAGCTTGCTGAGCGTCATGTCGAGATAGTCGCCGGTGGCTTCCGTATAACGCAATCGGATTGGGTACCATTGCTGCTGTGGGGCAAGCCAGATATCCAGTTTTTGATCGTAGGAACCATTTTTCGGTGAGCGTACTACGTGCCATGTGTTTGTACTGACGCCGTCTACCTGGATTTCTTCCTGACCAACTACCAGAATGTGCCACGTTTCTGCATTGCGCGTGCCGGCCACGAACAAGTCTATGCTGGCGCCGGGCACGAACTTCGCAGGATCGCCGCGTCCTATGCCCGCCAATTGCCAAATGATGCTGGCTCTATCCTGTTCGCCACCGGTGCGTGGATACGATAGCGTGGAGGCTGAAAAGCTGATTGTGTTGCGTTCGCGATGGAAGTGCGTATTGGTTTCTGATTTGCGGAAACGTTTTTCGCTATACAGCTCTGGAACAATGCCGATGTCTTCGATAGTGCCGGTACTTTTGAAACGTAATGCGGTAATAAAGAGTATGCCGAAATCGCCATCTACCGTATATGTGCCGCCATTGTTATGCCAACTGATAGTGCCGCTGCCATACATGGGCGCGCCTTCCTTTGGTGTTTTTTGTATGTCGTATTTCAGCTCGGCTGAGGGCGGCAGATCGATGGTGTAAGACACCGCGTTTGTTTTCTCATCAGGCGTATTGCTGGCCGCCGACGCCGTATCTGTTGTGCTGGTTTCGGTATTGCTCGTATCTGTTGTGTGCGGATCGTTGCTTGCCGTGGCGATATCTGCGGCGGGAGCGGCAATTTCTGCTGGCGGTGGTGCAACTGGACGCGGCCGTGGTTTTGGTTTGGGCTTCACGACGGCAACAATAACCGGTTTAGGGATAATCGGTACTTCCAGCGTTGCATCAATGACGAGGATGTCGTCGGGTGCACTGGTCGATGGTAGATGAATGAAGCCGCGCGCCCAACTGATGACGATCAAATGCAGCAATACAGATGCAATCAAGACAAATAGCCAGCCCATGGAAAGTCGCACGCGCTTGGCGCGTTGCTGGGTTGGTGGCATATCTGTGGTCATGCTCGCTAGTGTAAACGCAACGCCTTAGCTTGAGTGCGCCAGCACGCGTGTATCGCGCCGCGTAAAATGGGCGCTTATGGGTGGTTTAAGAAGGTCGCAGATTGAATATTTCAGGTAAAAAAATAATCGCACTTGCATTGCTCCTGTGCGCCAGCGTGGCGGCACGCGCAGCAGAACCGATCAAAATCGGCATGATAGATGGCATGTCCGGCCCTTTTGCTAACGCGGGCGAAGCGGTTGCGCGCAATCTGCAATTGGCGATAGAGAACGTCAATGCGCGTGGCGGCGTTAAATTGCCGGATGGCAGACATCCGCTGGCGCTGGAAATCTTCGATAACAAACTAGGCGTTGAAGAGTCATTGATCGAATTCAAACGGCTGACCGACAAACACATTCCCTTCGTGGTGCAAGGTAATAGCTCGGCCGTTGCGGCTGCGCTGATCGATGCAGTTGCCAAACATAATCAACGTGTACCGGATAACCGTGTCTTGTTCCTTAATTATTCAGCAGTAGATCCGGCGTTGACGAATGAGAAGTGCAGTTACTGGCATTTCCGTTTCGATGCCAATGCGGATATGCGGATGAACGCATTGACGGAAGTGATCAAAGGCGATGCACGTGCCAAGCGCGTTTATCTGATCGGACAGGATTACAGCTTCGGCCGTTTAGTGGCGCAAGCTGCACGTAACCAGCTTGCAGTTAAACGTCCCGATATCGTGATCGTTGGCGATGAGTTGCATCCTATCGGCAAGATCAAGGATTTCGCACCGTATATCGCCAAAATCAAGGCAAGCGGTGCCGATGCCGTCATCACTGGCAATTGGGGGAATGATCTGACCTTGTTGGTCAAGGCGGCGAAAGAATTCGGCTTGAATACCAAGTTCTATACCTTTTATGGCAATGGCTTGGGTGCGCCTGCCGCGATCGGTGATGCGGGTGTGGATCGCGTGCGCGCAGTGGCGGAATGGCATCCTAATGCCGGCGATGGTGCATTCAATTCAGCTAGTGATCGTTTTTACAGCGCGTTCCGCCAGCGTTATCCGCAAGCAAAGGATGACTATGTATTTTTGCGTATGCACGTGATGATAGAAATGCTGGTGGCTGCGATGGAAAAAGCCAAGTCGACAGAGGCAAATGCAGTCGCCAAAGCACTGGAAGGTGCGCACTATAAAAATGCCTTCCACGATGCAACGATGCGTGCAGCTGATCATCAATTGATACAGCCGCTGTATGTATCAGTGATGCGTAAAAAGTCGAATGGCGGCATACGCTTCGATAACGAAGGCAGCGGTTACGGTTTCAAGACCGAGCTTTATCTGCCGGCAACCAGTACTGTCTTGCCGACGAGTTGCAAAATGCAGCGCCCACCGCGTTAGAAATCGGGGCGCTAGCCATTATCTGCTACGCTGCACTTATTCCCGAGTTGGTTTTCTTGTTGCAAGATGTTCTTCTGGAGGTTTATCGTGACGCAGCCCAATATGCCTAATCTTCCTGGCTTCGATGCCATGGCCGACACGATGGAATTCGTCAAGAATATGTGGGGCGGGATGAAAGCGCCATCGGCCGGCATTCCCGGCATGGTCATGCCTACGTTGTCGGTGGATGAGATCAACAAGCAGATCGCCGATTTGAAAGCGGTAGAAGCGTGGCTGAACGCAAACATGACGATGCTGCGCGGCACGATACAAGCGCTGGAAGTGCAAAGTGCAACGATCTCCACTTTGCGTACCATGGGTGAAACGTTTGGCGCCAACATGCAAGGAAGCCCTGTGACGAATCCGGCAGCGGCTTCTGCGAGCGTTGACCCTTTGCAGGCGAGTGCAGCATCTGCCGCTGCATCGACCGCATGGTGGACGACGCTGCAGGAACAATTCAATCAAACGGTAAGCAGTGTGATGTCCGAAGAGAATGCGGCGCAGAAGAAAACAAAGCCGCAGGCAGCACAGTCTAAAACCACATTTACAGCAGCGAAAAAAACTGCAGCAAAATCGGCAGCAAAATCGGCAGCGAAGCCAAGCAAAAAACGCACGCCTGCTGCCTAGTCTTGACGGTTTATGTCGGCTTGCTTGCAGTGCTAGACGTGCCTGATACGCGCAGATGTTTGGCAAGCCAGATGGTGGCTATGCCGCATGCGACCGCAATATAGCCGACGGTGTTGTAGTGCTCGACCTGTCCGCTAGGCGTGCGCGTCATGATGAAGCCGGCGACCAATGTGGCGAGGCCGGATGCCAACATCTGTACCGATGAGATCAATGTCATGAAGGTGCCGCGCACATGTGCTTCAGGTACGGCACTGACCATTGCCATACCGGGCACCATGCGGCCCGGTACCAAAATAAAGAAAATCGTCGAGTTGATCAGCACTAGCCACCAGGCAATTGGTCCCATATGTGTCGTGATCAATAGCGGGATGAAAGATCCCAAGGCCACCACCTGGAACACTTTCAACTTGCCGTATTTGTCCGCCATCCGGCCAATAAGCTGAGAAGTAAAAAATGTCGCCGCGCCACCACATAGGTAAACGATAGTAAGGAATGATTCCGGCATGCCGACATTGCTTGTCAGATAAAGCGGGATATACGGAATGACGGTAAAGCCCGCCATCATCATCAATGCAATGAAAGCAAATCCAGTTAAGTGGCGCGGTTCTTTAGCGACAGCAAATATTTGTTGAAAAATATTCCCGACTCGTTTTCTTCCCAGATGCGCGGTCAAATTCGGCAGCAATTTATAACCGATGATCCAGAATACGCTAGCCAGTAAAACGATGAAGAAGAAGGGCGCGCGCCAGCCCAGCGTAGTGAAATAAGACGCCAGCAACAAGCCTAAAGGCACGCCGGCAACTGTTGATATCGAGAACGCTGCCATCACGGTGCCCAGCGCCTTGCCGCGTCGCTCAAACGGAATCACATCAGCCACCATGGTTTGCACCAAGGCACCCAGAATGCCACCGAATGCACCGGCCAGTGCGCGTGCTATCAACAGCGAGGTGTAGTTAGGAGCAAGACCGCAGCACAGAGTGGCGATGATGAAGCAGGTGTACAAGGTCAGCAGCAACTTGCGTCTATCAAAACGATCGATATAGGTTGCAGCGAGCAGACTGGATGCTGCCGCAGCAAATGTATATGAGGACAGCAGCAAGCCAAATTGATGTGTATCGATATGCAATAGGCGGATCAGCTGCGGGCCGAGCGGCATCATGATCATGAAATCAAGAATGTGCGTGAACTGTATGCCGGCTATGGTCAGCAAAAACAGGCGTTCATTTTTGACGACAGGTGTATGTGTGGTGGAGTGCAAGAAAGCCTGATGGTTATTATTTTGATAAAACGAATCTTGATGATGCGGCGAAGCGAAAAGTGCGCTGAGGTTGTTGAGTGACCTCTGTATAGATCAGCTTGCTGTAAGCGCTAGTCTAATACTTTTTCTCAAGTGACGTGGCAGATGCCAAATTCGTCTCATGCAAACACGAGTATCGAGTAGACAACATTCTTTTCTATCCGTAAGCTGTGACGGTCACAGCGCATGTGTCGTTATCCCTTATATTCCGCGTTCCATCACAAATCAAATGTCATGAGCCTGCTCAACTGGTCTCTTTTCTTTGCTGCCAGCTCGATCTTTACGCTCTGGATCATGCGTTGGGGTGGTGCTGAATGGATGGAGGGCTGGAAGTCTTTTTTCTTCATAGACTGGTTCCGTTCTTCGCTCTGGAGCACGGAACAGATCAAGCTGTATTTTTTGCTGCTTTGGTTGTTGCACGTAATATGGTTTGTCGTGGGCATATTCATGCTGATGGCGCGCGCTTTTCCATGAGATCGCTGATCATCATGTCTCGCGCTGTATCTACTATAGGCAAATAAATTATTAAAAATAGAGCTGCATCGTATGCAGCCACTGATGCGCTGATTAATCCAAAAACAATTATTGAGGGGCAGGGATGATCTGGTTTTTTACTTATGTTCTCGCGGGTGCGTTTGTCGGTGTACTGGCCGGCTTGTTGGGTATCGGCGGCGGCATGACACTGGTACCTATCATGGCCGCATTATTCGCTGCTCAACACTTTGCACCGGATCATGTGGTGCACATGGCGCTGGCGACTTGCATGGCATCTATCGTCTTTACATCCGGCTCCAGCGTGCGCGAGCATCTTAAATTCGACGGCGTCGATTTCAATATCGTCAAACGGATGACGCCGGGTTTGGTTGTCGGCAGTTTGCTTGCTACTTCGATTTCTGCCTGGATACCGCAACGACATCTGGCGTTGAGCTTTGCCGTGATTGTGTTTTTTGGCGCGACGCAAATACTGTTGAATAAAAAACCGAAAGCGGCGCGTTCGTTGCCTTCAGCATGGCCGCTGTTTGGTGTTGGGCTGATTATCGGAATTATTGGTGGCTTGGTTTCCGCCGGTGGTGCATTTCTTACCATTCCATTCATGTTGTGGTGTGGTGTTCCGATGAAGAAGACCATAGGTACCGGCGCCATGATGGGCATACCTTTGGCCATCGTTGGCACAATTGGTTATGTGATTTCAGGCTGGAATGTTCCGGGCTTGCCGGACGATGCGGTAGGCTTTATTTCTACCATTGGTTTGGCCGGCATCGTTTGTGGCAGCGTGTTTACTGCGCCGTTTGGTGCGCGTCTGGCGCATCGTTTGCCGGTGCCAGTTTTGAAACGCATCTTTGCCTGCCTGCTGTATGTGCTGGCGGCGAAGATGTTGTGGACCTACTGGTAAAGGAGTAATGCGTTGCCTGGCAGGCGCCAGGCAACGCATAGGTATCAGTTCTTGCGCGAGAATTTCTCGGCGAGCTGAGTCAATTTCTCTGCGCGCATGCGGTCGGCTTCTTCTGCTTCACGTTGCTTGGCAGCAGCTTTGCGCTGTGTTTCTTCGGCTTGTCGTTGCGCTTTGCGTTGTTCTGCATTCTTCTTGAAGCGTTCTTTCAGCGTCGTCGTGGCATGTGTGCGATGCACTTCTGTCACTTCATCAGCGTTGCTGCCATCAAGGTTGAAACGTACAGTCGCTTTTTCCATGCCTTTCAGATAACGCAGGGAATTGGTGTGTATGCCGAGTGCGGTGCGCAATGATTTGCGGCTGACATCGGGCATTTGTGCGATCAGTTGCTTGTCGATGCCGATGGCCAAGGGCAGGTATTCGCCGAATACGGTGAATTTTCCCTGAAGTTCCTTAAGCAAGGTACGTGCGGATTGAATTGGGTTAGGCGTAGATTCGGTAGTCGTCATTAACAGCAGTCGAGCAATGGATAAGCTTAGGGTTCGCAGGATATCACGATGCTGCGGTATTGCCTGTAATTGTCTCTTTTTTATCTGGATTACCGCTGCTGGTTTCGCGCGTAGCGTGTACAGTGCGGCATGATTTATCCATTCATGAATGAGATGCAATGATGTACGAAGAAGATGAAAACGAGCGGGATGAGCCGATAGAGCGGCCATGGATTGTTTTAAAAACCACATACGATGTGGAAGCATGGATCGATCATCAAAACCGTAATATCCAGTATTTGATTAAAAACGGCAAAGCGAGCGGCTGGGGTATTTGCTTTTGCCTGACTGAGGGTGGAGATATTTTTCTGCACACGACATCGGAGGGCGATGTCTTGCTGGATGTGACGCCTGAAGCGGAATGGGTAACGCCGCTGATCGCCGCTGTTGCGCAAGTAGAAACATCCACTACGCAAATCTGGCATTTGCCGGGAGATCGTCTGACGCAGTTGGTGCTTGGTTTGAGTAGTTTGATCGCAAAGACAAGACTAGTCGTTGATCATAATTTCAATCGCAAAAAATACTAAAGCGCCGATAACGACCAGTTATCTCGCAAAAAAGTAAAGGGCGTATCAGCCATGCTGATACGCCCTTTAACTTATCTATTACAAACTGAAACGATCGCTGAGCAGCGATCGTTTATAGCTATTACGCTGTTGCTTCCTTGTGGTGACGCTTGCCGAGGTAGTTGCCTACGACGACGACACCAATTGCAAGCACCAAGCCAGGAATGCTCAGGTGAGTGCTGCCGAACAAGGCGATTTCGTGGTGTGGGATATTCGCTTCGATCCACGGTGTAACCGCTGCATCGGAGAACAACATTTCGCCAGCCAGATAACCCAGCAATGCAGCGCCCAGTGTGATGATGACTGGGAATTTCTCCATCAATTTCAACACCAGTGTGCTACCGAATACGATCAACGGTACGCTGATAGCCAGACCGATGACGAGCAAGGTGACATTGCCATTGGCTGCAGCTGCAACGCCGAGCACGTTATCGAGACTCATGACCAAATCGGCGATCAGAATGGTTTTGATGGCGCCCCATAGGTTGGAATGGCCTTCAATATTTTCTTCGCCGCCATCTTCGGACAGCAATTGCACGCCGATGTAGAACAGCAGGACTGCGCCGATTAACTTCAAGTACGGCAGCGTCAGTAATTGCAGAGCGAAAATGGTCAAAACGATACGCAGGATAATCGCCGCTGCACTACCGTAAAGAACGGCCATTTTCTTTTGTTTTGGTGGCAGGGACTTGGCTGCCAAGGCGATGACAACGGCGTTATCGCCGGACAACACGATGTTGATCAAGATGATGTTGCCGAGTGCGGCCCAAAATGTTGGAGATCCTAGTAATTCCATGTCTTCCTCAAGGTTTGTTGAATTAAAGTGGCGGTCGACTTACGACTATGTTGTTGTCTGCCATCGGACGAATCCGACGTCATCTTTTGGCCACTACAAGCGTTAATGCGTGCAAATTTCCTGGTGGTTCAATGCATGGAGTTCAAGCTTCAATATAGAAGACTTCAACCCAGACTGGAAGGGACGTTTTTGCTATGCAATGAACGTCTCTACGCAGGCGCAGGTTAGCTCGGAAGAACTTAAAATTACGTGATAATAACGTTAGTTTTCCGTTAAATCTGATTGGAAGTGGATGCGGAAAATACTACCCCCTTGCGGTCTGTCGTCGTGCTCGAGCTTGGCGCCCAAGTACTCGCAGATACGTATGGCCAGAGCCAGGCCGAGACCGGAGCCGGCCGAACCTATTAGTGCTGGTTGTGAGGGATCGTTCTTGAGGCGTGCGCGGATAATGTCCGGAACACCGGGGCCGGTGTCTTCCACCAGCACACTGTGGTCCTGAATGGATACGATGACTGAGCCTTCATCGGTATATTCACAAGCATTGCGGATCAGATTGCCGATGGCCGACGACAGTAACTCTTTACGTCCGAATACCGAAAAATCCTTGCCTTCCTGGAAATGCAGGCTGATAGGCCGATCCCTGACCAAGGGCTGGCCACGTTCTATCTCCGATCGGATCACTTCGGAAATGGAGGTTAACGGCCGGTCTATGGTGTCAGGCCGTCGTGCCAGAAGCAAGAGCACACCGACGCAATTGGTTGCCTCTTTAGCCGCGCGCAATATGCGTTGGGCTGGTGCGTGCAGCGCCGGTTGCGTGGCAGTTTGTTCCACCAGCAGCTCGGACGCTCCAATGATAATCGTTAAAGGTGTGCGCAGTTCATGGCTGACATCGCCAGTGAAAAAACGCTCGCGTGCCAGAAATTGCTTGAGTTCGGCAGTATGCGCGGCGAATGAGCGCGCCAATATGCCTAGTTCATCCTGATTGTTGAGCAATGGCAATTCTGCCTTGCTCTTTTTATCCATGACCGCTGCTGCCAGCTTGATGATCGGGTCAACAAAGCCGCGTGCGATAAAGGTGCCGAGAAAAAGTGACAGGGCGACAAAGCCGAGAAAGCCTGCGCCGAGCATGGCGTAAATCACGTGCTCGATGTTTTTGTATTCGCTGGCGCGATCAAGCACGACGTAAGTGCCTTCTGCATCCTGGCCGACCAGTAAATGTACGGTCTGCCCGTCGAATGTTTTCTTTACGACGCCCTGTGGCAGATCGCGTAGTTCAGTGGGAATGTCGGGGCCGTGATAGAAGTTGACATCAGACGGCATTTCTACCGGCATGCCGGCTGCATGTCGCGGTGATGCCCACGCTGCGACGCTGCGCAGATGTTCATCAACCAGTAAATCCTCTATGCCGACGATGGCGACAGAGGCAATGACGCCAACGAATGTACAAACTGCCAGTGCGAAAAAAAGATAGGCGACGACTATGCGCCGCCGTATCGTACTAGGGCGTTTCATCCGCTTCTACCAGGCGATAGCCGATACCTTGCACCGTCTTCAGCATGGCGAATGGATGTGCTTTATCCAACGCATGTCGCAGCGCATGGATGTGGGTGCGCAGGGCATCGCTATCAGGTGGATGATCTCCCCATACTTCCAGTTCCAGTGTTTCCCGCGAGACGACTTTAGGTGCTTCTTTCATCAGGCAAGTCAGGATCTTGAATCCGGTTTTGGTCAGCGAGATAGGAATGCCATCGCGTTTGACTTGGTAAGTCGAAGTGTCGAATACGAGATTGCCGACGCTCAAGAAATTTGTGCCCTGGTTCTTGCCGCGTGCGCGACGTACCAATGCTTTCAGGCGGACTTCCACTTCCAGCAGCGAGAAGGGCTTGACGAGATAATCGTCTGCGCCACTGTCAAAGCCGGCGACTTTGTCGTCCAGCGTATCGCGTGCGGTCAGCATCAGCACGGGCGTGTCTTTTTGCAATTCGTCACGCATCTTGCGACACAGGGTCAGGCCATCGATGCCGGGTAATTTGATGTCGAGTATTACTGCATCGTAGTCATGCTGTGCCGCGAGTGCGAAGCCTGCATATCCGTTTGCGGCGGAATCGAGTACATAGCCGCGCGGCTCAAGGAATGCGTACAGATTCGCGACGATATCGGCATTGTCTTCAATGATCAGAATGCGCATGGTAGTGGGGGCGATTGCTCGTCCGTTATCTCTTAATTTTGGGCGTGTCTGGAAAATCACTCAGTCGTGCAACCTGAGGAACGTTTGAATCCGCTTGTTTAAAGCATCGTCATTATGCCTGCGCGTGCTGCGTATCGCAGCATTTTGCAGAAAATCGTCTTTTACATCCGTATCAGCCACACGACAGACTAGATTGCCCGTTTGTGCATGGTGGTTAAGGCTGTGGTTTTTGCGCGAGTGCTTTTTCTATTTCGGCAACCAGTTTTTTGTCTTCTGGTGTGACTTTCGAAGGATAGCTGTCTATGACTTTACCGTTGCGATCCAGCAGAATTTTATGGAAATTCCATTTCGGCGTGGTCGCGCCAGCTGCCATTAGCCCTTTATAAAAAGGATTGCTGTTTGGCCCGATGACGGAAGTTTTGGCAAACATTGGAAATTTCACGCCATAGGTGTTGTAGCAAAACTCAGCGATTTCCTTGTTGGCACCAGGTTCTTGCTGGCCGAAATCATTAGAGGCAAAGCCGAGCACCACCAAGCCTTGAGCCTTGTATTTGGCATACAGCTGTTCCAATCCTTCGTATTGCCCGGTAAAGCCGCAATAACTTGCCGTATTGACGACCAGCAGCACTTTTCCTGCGTACTGGCAAAGGTTCTGGGGTGCTTCATCCTGCAGGCGATTGACCGAGTAATTCAGTGTTGCCGGGCAGGCTGCGGGTGTCGCGGCAGGAGTTTGTGCCATTGCCTGCGTCGCCAAACCCAGGCCTGACAGGAGTGTGAGGTGCAAAAACAGGCGGATGAATTGTTTCGTCATGATGGTGAGCAAAGAAGGAGGATAGGTGTGAGCCATATTGCACCAAGATGCAGGGTTTGTCATGGAGCTGAAAAAATTGCCTATTACCATGCATCAATTGAAAAACAGATTGAATTCGGCCTCAGATAGTTTAAATTTTTAGTAGTTGAGGACGAATTTTTGCGCACAATTTCGGCGTTAAGAAAACATTAAAAAAGCAAGTAACGGCGCGGCATAGACGCGTTTTCGATACTTGAAAAGAATTGAATCAGGCAATGTTTTTCCAGAGAAATGCGCGCTTGTTTAGTCCTAGATACTGGGTGGGCGGTGGATTTCTTGGTAGAATCAAGGACTTAACTCAATTTTTAAGGCGCGTATGCTGTACCCAGAATTGTTTAAATCGCTAGAGCAAGTTCGCTGGAACATGGAAAAAGACATTCCATGGGATCAGTTCGACGGCTCCAAACTGACCGATGAGCAGGCACAAACGATCCGCATGAATGCGATTACCGAGTGGTCTGCCTTGCCTGCAACCGAAATGTTCTTGCGTGACAATCGCGGCGACAGTGACTTTTCCGCATTTATGTCGGTCTGGTTCTTCGAAGAGCAAAAGCATTCCTTGGTGCTGATGGAATACCTGCGTCGCTTCCGTCCAGAGTATGTGCCGACTGAAGAAGAGCTGCACAACGTACGTTTCGAATTCGATCCAGCGCCAGCGTTGGAAACATTGATGATGCATTTCTGCGGCGAAATCCGTTTGAACCACTGGTATCGTTGCGCCTCCGATTGGCATACCGAGCCTGTCATCAAGCAAATCTACAAAATCATCAGCCAGGATGAAGCACGCCACGGCGGCGCTTATCTGCGTTACATGAAAAAAGCATTGGTAGAAGTTGGCGATACAGCACGCGCCGCGTTTGCGAAGATCGGTGTCTTGATGGCATCGGCCCGTCGTACCGAGAAACCGCTGCATCCGACCAATCTGCACGTGAACCAATCCTTGTTCCCGAACGATACGGTGCAATCGCGTTTGCCTGATCCTGAATGGCTGGAACGCTGGCTTGACGGTCAGATCAAGTTCGACAGCGAATGGGAAAAGAAAGTCGTGGATCGCATTCTGCACAATATGTCGCTTTTGTTCGAGCGTACCTTTGGTACCGTGCAGGAGCTGAATCGCTATCGCAAGGAAGTCGTGACGCGTATCGCAGCTGCACAACCAGCCTGAGTTCGCATCATTCGATTAAAAATCCGCAAGCATGTTTGCGGCTTTTTTTATGTAAAGGAAAAACAATGCAACGTCGCACAATCTTGCAAGCCTTGGCGCTGGTCGGTATGGTTCCGACGATCTCATTCGCCAAAACAAGTCAGCCGGTAATCAATGTATATAAAAGCGCTACTTGTGGTTGCTGTACCGAGTGGATTACGCATTTGGAAAAAAATGGTTTCAAGGTGAATGCGCATAATGTGCCGAATACCGCAGCCTACAGAACCAAATTTGGCGTGCCGCAAGCATTGGGTAGTTGCCACACAGGCGTGGTCAATGGTTATGCGCTGGAAGGCCATGTGCCAGCCAGTGATATCAAGCGCTTGCTGGCAGAAAAGCCGAAGGCCAAAGGATTGGCCGTGCCCGGCATGCCGATGGGATCACCTGGCATGGAAGTAGAGGGCGAGCCGGCTGATGCTTATGATGTCGTGCTGTTTCAAGCGGATGGCTCATCCAGAGTCTATCGACACTATGCAGCCAAGTAATACTGCGCGCTGATACAAATAAAAAAGGACGTTTCAAACGTCCTTTTTTATTTGGGATTGCCGCGATGGCGATCAGTGGTGATGGTGTTCAGCTTCGTCGCTTTTCTTCTTGCCATCTTCTACAACGATAGATGCTTCTATCTTCCCGGCTTTTTTGAAGGTCAGTGTCAGTGGGAGTTTGTCGCCCACTTTGAGCGGTGCCTTCAATCCTATCAACATGATGTGATAACCGTCGCCCGGTTGCATTGCTATTTTTTCCTTGGCTTTGATTTCCAGAGTGCCGACCTCGCGCATGCGCATCACATGATCTGCAGTCATCGACATAGTGTGGATTTCTACCGATGCAGCAACTGGCGATTTGGCTGAGATCAAGGTGTCGGCGCTATTGCCTTTGTTCTCCAGTGTCAGATAAGCGCCGCCACTGGTTTGGCCTGCGACTGTGGCGCGTGCGTAAGGATGGTCGACAGCGATATCGCCAACGCGATAGTCGTGAGCAACAGCAGCGGTACTGATTGCCAATGTAAGGACGGCGAAAGAAAGTTGACGCAGGTTCATGAGATTCCTTGGGTGAGAATACAGCCGGCTTTGGAGGTCAAAAGAGTGTGCTTATCGTAGCCTAAAACAAAGCGATGCTTACTGGCCACCGGCAAAATTGTTTTGTCGCCACGCTTCATACACGACGACTGCAACGGTGTTGGATAAATTCAGACTGCGATTATCTGGCCGCATCGGTAAACGTATGCGTTGCGATGGCGGAAAGGATTCGCGCAAGCTGGTTTCCAGTCCTTTGGTTTCCGAGCCGAAGACAAAAACATCGCCAGGTTGGAAGGCTATGTTGGCAAAGGGCGTCGAGCCATGTGTCGTCATCGCAAACATGCGTTCTGGATTCAATGGCTGCTCGGCCGGGAATGACTCCAGAAATGCTTGCCAGTTGCTATGCACCTTCATCTGCGCGTAATCGTGATAATCCAGTCCGGCACGACGCATCTTGGCATCATCCAATGGAAAGCCTAGCGGTTCGACCAAGTGCAGTTGTGCGCCGGTATTGGCGCACAAGCGAATGATGTTGCCGGTATTGGGTGGGATTTCTGGTTCAACCAGTACAACATGAAACAAAGTGATTCTCCTCATCAAGCAGGCCGCCAGTTTATTGCGAAAGCGGGCAGGTGGCTTGGATTTTTTGCTGTGGACGGGTTGCTGCGTTATTTCGGCGGTGTTCTGGCGAAGACGAAGTTGGTGACGCGGCTTGCGCCATATCGCTTCAAGGTTGCGGCGATTTCGTTCAATGTCTCTCCAGTTGTCAAGACATCATCCACGATACCAATATGCTGGCCGCGTACCAGTGCAGCCGCCTGTGGCGACAAGATAAAAGCGTGGCGTATGTTCTGATGCCGCTCAGCGGGTGGCAGTAGTGCTTGCATAGCCGTATCGCGCGTGCGCTCCAGTAGTTGTGGTGCCAAAGGAATGGCGATCGCATGCGATAAGGGTTTGGCAATTTCGAGTGCCTGATTGAAGCCGCGTTCGGCCAATCGTTTTTCGCCTAGCGGGACGGCCGTCAATAAGGTCGGCATGGCAAATGCACGTTCGCGCAAGATTGCATCCAGCATCAGGCGCGCAAACAAAGGTGCCAATGCCAGGCGATTGCCAAATTTGAGCGCGAGTACCAAGTGGTCGATAGGTGCGGTGTAATCACTTGCTACGATGGTGGCGTCGAAGGCGCGCGGATTGCGCAGGCATTCGCCGCATTGTTGTGGCGCTGTTGTCGTATGCGCAAGTGGCGATGCGCATAGTCTGCAGCGCGACGGATGGCGGCTAAAGAATTGTGTGGCGCAGTCTTGGCATAAAGCCGTCTCGTCTGTGATGCCGCAGAGCGCACACGACGAAGGAATTGCCGCCGGCAGGCGTCGAATGATGTGTCGGGACCAGTCAAGAAAACGATAAAGCATCGCGCAATCCAGCCTTCCTACGTGTAAGCGTGTAAACTTGCGCGCATTATCTCATTGAAACATTTCATTACTCGTGTCCGCCCATCCTCCCCAGCCCGACTCCAAACTCAGTGCGCCGATAGACCTGAACCGCGTGCGTGCCTTGTTCGATGATCCTGCGCGCATTGTTGACTCCAGCTTCTTGCGGCGCGAGATTGCTACTCGTATGCATGAACGTTTGGCCTTGGTCAAAATCTCGCCTGAACACGTGCTGGATGCTGGTTGCGGCGAAGGTGCGGATTTGACTACCTTGCAAAAACGCTTCCCGCAGACAGTCATGCTGGGACTGGATGCGTCGCCAGCTATGCTGGCTGCAGCGCAGGAAAGTCAGGTTGCGGCCCTATCGTCTATGAACCGCTTACTGCAGCAATGGCTGCCGGCCAGTATGGGTTTGGGTAAGGACTCGAGTGCAAGTCTGTTATGCGGCAATTTTGCGCGACTGCCTTTGGGTATCAACGCAGTCGATCTGGTGTGGTCCAATCTGGCGCTGCATTGGCATCCGCAGCCGGATCAGGTGTTCGTCGAATGGCGACGGGTATTGCGCCAAGATGGTTTGTTGATGTTTTCCTGTTTTGGTCCGGATACCTTTAAAGAGCTGCGCGCCGCGTTCGCGGCGGCTGATGAGGAGCCTCATGTGTTGCCATTTGTGGACATGCATGATTTTGGTGACATGCTGGTTAATGCCGGTTTCTCGACGCCGGTGATGGACATGGAAACACTGACAGTGACGTACGGCACGGTAGAAAAGTTGCTGGAAGACGTGCGCGCCTTGGGCGGCAATCCACTGGATACCCGACGCAGAGGACTGCTTGGTAAAAAGGCATGGCAACGAGCGGTGGATGTGCTGGAGCAAAGTCGTGGCGCGGACGGGAAAGTCCCACTCACCTTCGAAGTTGTCTATGGGCACGCATTTCGCCCGGCGCCGCGCGCAACAACAAGTGGTGAGTCGATTATCCGTTTTGACCCGCCAAGAAGATGAAAATATTTGCTAAATAAGCATCAATTTTACACTTCGTACAATTGAAAAATGTTTCGACACGGCAAATGAGGGTGGCCGTCTAGTTTTCGTATTTACGGCGTATGAAACGCGTGAAAAGCACTTAAACAAGGGGCATCGCCATTTGTTTTTATGCTTGATAACAAAACCCTTTCCATCTTATACTTCGACGGTTTTGCGTGCACTTGGCGCTCAAGTGGCGTGTGATGACCAATCGAGTATGGTTGCTGAAATGTAATTGCTCGATATCTCCGCGACAATTGTGTTGATTTATTAAGCTTAAGCGACGATTTTCTGGTGATTGCATAGGTTTAGGCCGAAAAAGCACAGCAATTCAAGTTAGTACGCCATTAATACAAAGATCGATCCGCCAGCGAAGCGGCATCGACTGATAGGTCGGAATCCCTCGGTATACGTGTTGCAGCGGGGTGATTTTTGACGAAATACAAGAAAGAGGCGCGAGTTCATCTATGGACTGCGTTAGGAGCTGGGGCTTGCATTTGTGCCCGGTGGTTAAAACAGAATTCTTATTTGGGTTTTTGGGGAAATCATGAAACATGCGAAGCGCCTTCAATCTTTGATGCTCGGTGCGTCGTTCCTGGCGGCCGGTTTGCCGTCTTGGGCGGTAACCGATAGTCCCGGCGGACCTGCAGTGCGTCAGCTCAATTTTCACGAGCCTGTAACGCAAATCGCAGAGCAAATCTATTCACTGCACACATTAATGTTGATCATCTGCTTGGTGATCTTTGTTGCTGTGTTCGGCGTCATGTTTTATTCGATCATCAAGCATCGCAAGTCGCTCGGTCATAAATCGGCCACTTTCCACGAAAGTACCGCGGTTGAGATCGCGTGGACCATCGTCCCTTTCCTGATCGTTATCGGTATGGCACTGCCTGCGACCAAGACAGTCGTGGCGATGAAAGATACCTCTAATGCAGATATCACCATTAAAGCCACTGGTATGCAGTGGAAATGGGGTTACAACTATCTGAACGGTGAAGGCGAAGGCATCAACTTCCTGTCGAATCTGTCCACCCCGCGTGAACAGATCACTGATTCCAGCATCGCTAAAAACGAAAACTACCTGATCGAAGTCGACAATCCAGTCGTCGTGCCGGTTAACAAGAAGATCCGTATTGTTCTGACCGCTAATGACGTGATTCACGCATGGATGATTCCTGCGTTCGGCGTCAAGCAAGATGCGATTCCTGGTTTTGTCCGTGATACCTGGTTCAAGGCCGAGAAAGTCGGTACTTACCGTGGTCAGTGCGCCGAGTTGTGCGGTAAGGATCACGCCTTCATGCCTATCGTTGTCAATGTCGTCAGCGACGAAGACTACAAAGCATGGGTAGATGGCAAGAAAAAAGAAATGGCTGCCAATGCGGATGATCCTACCAAGACATGGACGGTAGATGAACTCGTGCAGCGCGGCGAAAAAGTCTACACAGCCAACTGTATCGCTTGCCATCAGGCAAACGGTAAAGGCGTACCAGGCAGCTTCCCTGCACTGGATGCGTCCCCGATTGTTACCGGACCGAAAGCAGCCAACATCCATATGGTGATGGAAGGCAAGGGTGCGATGCCTTCATGGAAGCCTGTGTTGTCGGATACAGAGATCGCTGCGGTGATTACCTATACCCGCAATCACTGGTCCAACAAGGCTGCGGAAAACATTGTCCAACCAGCAGAAGTGCTGGCTGCGCGTAAGTAATTGAATCGGGAGACAGAGATGAGTACAACCGCAGTCGATCACGCACACGATCACTCGCACGACCACGACCATGCGCACGATCATCCGCATGGCTGGCGTCGTTGGGTATACGCGACTAACCACAAGGATATCGGTACGCTCTACCTGTGGTTTTCGTTCGTAATGTTGTTGTCCGGTGGCTTCTTGGCGATGTTGATACGCGCCGAGTTGTTCCAGCCTGGCCTGCAATTGATGCAACCGGAATTCTTCAATCAGTTGACCACCATGCACGGCATCATGATGGTGTTCGGCGCGATTATGCCGGCCTTCGTTGGTTTCGCTAACTGGATGGTGCCACTGCAAATCGGCGCATCCGATATGGCGTTCGCCCGCATGAACAACTTCTCGTTCTGGTTGTTGCCACCTGCTGCGATTCTGCTAGCCGTATCCTTCCTGGTTCCTGGTGGCGCGACTGCTGCCGGCTGGACACTGTACGCACCGCTGTCGACCCAAATGGGTCCTGGTATGGACATGGCAATTTTTGCCCTGCATATCATGGGTGCTTCGTCGATCATGGGTTCGATCAACATCATCGTCACCATCTTGAACATGCGCGCTCCTGGCATGACCTTGATGAAGTTGCCGATGTTCTGTTGGACCTGGTTGATTACTGCTTACCTGCTGATCGCTGTGATGCCGGTTCTGGCTGGCGCGATCACAATGACATTGACCGATCGCCATTTCGGCACATCGTTCTTTAATGCTGCTGGTGGCGGTGATCCAGTCATGTATCAACACATCTTCTGGTTCTTCGGACATCCAGAGGTGTACATCATGATTTTGCCGGCGTTTGGTATCGTTTCGCACATCATTCCTACTTTCGCCCGCAAGCAATTGTTCGGCTATGCATCGATGGTGTACGCAACAGCTTCGATCGCGATTCTGTCGTTCATGGTGTGGGCGCATCACATGTTCACCACCGGTATGCCGGTGACTGCACAGTTGTTCTTCATGTACGCGACGATGCTGATTGCGGTGCCGACCGGCGTGAAGATTTTCAACTGGATCGCAACGATGTGGCGTGGTTCGATGACATTCGAAACACCTATGCTGTTCGCAATCGGCTTTATCTTCGTGTTCACGATGGGTGGTTTCACTGGCCTGATTCTGGCTGTGACACCGATCGATATTCAATTGCAAGATACGTATTACGTTGTTGCTCACTTTCACTATGTGTTGGTAGCGGGTTCCTTGTTTGCCTTGTTCGCTGGTTTCTATTACTGGGGACCAAAGTGGACGGGTTACATGTACAACGAAACACGCGGCAAGATCCATTTCTGGGGTTCGCTGATTTTGTTCAACGTCACCTTCTTCCCTATGCACTTCCTGGGATTGGCCGGTATGCCACGTCGTTACGCTGATTACCCAGCGCAGTTCACCGACTTCAACATGATCGCGTCGATAGGTGGTTTGGGCTTCGGTTTGATGCAGGTTTATTTCTTGTTTGCAGTTGTGATCCCTTCAATCAAAGGTGGCGTTCCTGCAGCAGACAAACCATGGGAAGGCGCAGAAGGTCTGGAGTGGACTGTGCCTAGCCCAGCGCCGTTCCATACATTTGAAACTCCTCCAACAGTAAAATAAACGGAGTGGCAGGCGTGAGCCTGCCACATTGCGATGTCGGATCACAAGACGGAACAGAAAAAGCGTAACTTGCGGACGGCCCTGATACTCGGGCTAGTCGCAGCGATGTTCATGTTCGGTGTAATCGCAAAACGCTTGTGGTTTGTTTAGGGTAGAGATGAAAAACCAGACAGAAGATACGAAGCACAGCAAGTTGAATGCCCAGATGTTTGGCAAACTGGTTGTGATTGCTGTGATGATGTTTGGTTTTGGTTATCTGCTGGTTCCTATTTATAAGCAGATTTGTGAAATTACTGGCGTCAATATCCTCACCTCGCAAGAGATGAAGGTAAAGCCGATCGATAATTCGCAGGTCGACAAGAGCAGAACGATCACAGTTGAGTTTGATGCCAATACGCAAGGCCCGTTTCGTTTTCGTCCGACGGTAAATAGCATGCAAGTGCATCCGGGCGAAATGGCCCAGGTGGTGTATGAGGTAGTAAATACGCAAGCGCACAGTGTAGAAGCACAGGCAATTCCGAGTTATGCACCGCAGCAAGCTGCAGCGCATTTCAAGAAAGTCGAATGCTTCTGTTTCCAGCAACAAACGTTGGAAGCGAGTCAGGCGAAGCAGATGCCGGTAGTGTTTTATCTGGATCCGGCTTTGCCCAAGGATGTGAAGACGATTACCTTGTCGTACACATTCTTCGAGATAAGCGGACGAGAAAAGAAGGCAGAATTAAAATCGGCAGTGGCAGGATAATAGTAAAAGAAGAAGTCGGCCGAGCAATCCAAGCCGATAGTCGAAATGAAATTTATCGCGTTGCCTGTGACATAGTTTGATTTGTCCTTGCAGCGTCACTATTTGAATTTTGGGAGATGGAGATGAGTGCTCAACACGCGAATGCGCCTTACTATTTCGTGCCTGGTCCTTCCAGATGGCCAGTGAGTGCCGGGGTTTCTTTACTCGTCATGATGCTCGGTGCATCAGGCTGGGTGAATGACGCTGCCTGGGGACCTTATGCAACGGCTGCTGGCTTGCTCGGCTTCCTCGTTGTGCTGTACTTCTGGTTCGGTGATGCCATTTCGGAATCCGAAGGCGGCATGTACAACAAGCGTATCGATGCATCCTATCGCTGGAGCATGAGCTGGTTCATCTTCTCCGAAGTCATGTTCTTCGCAGCATTCTTCGGCGCCTTGTTCTACGCACGTAGCATCGCGATGCCTTGGCTCGGCGATCTGGATAACAAAATCTTGTGGCCTGATTTTGCGGCGCATTGGGGTAACGTTGGTCCAGCCGGCACGGTTGAACCGTTCACGACAATGGGGCCATTCTGGATCCCAACAATCAATACAGCTCTGTTGTTGTTGTCGGGCGTAACACTGACTATTTCCCACCATGCGATTCGTGAGAATCATCGTGGCAAGACAGCTTTCTGGCTGGCTGCAACCATACTGTTGGGTGCGATCTTCATGGGCTTCCAAGTCTATGAATATATGCACGCTTACAGCGAACTGAACCTGAAACTGACTTCGGGTGTCTATGGTTCGACCTTCTTCTTGCTGACTGGTTTCCACGGCTTCCACGTGACCTTGGGTGCGATTATGCTGAGCGTCGTGTTGTACCGCGTACTGAAGGGACACTTCACCGCAGACAATCACTTTGCTTTTGAAGGTGCCGCCTGGTACTGGCACTTTGTCGACGTGGTCTGGCTCGGTTTGTACGTCGTGGTCTACTGGCTGTAAGTCACGCTGGCAGTATTAGCGAGATATAAAAAAGCCGCACTTCGGTGCGGCTTTTTTACGATTGAAACGAGATGTTGCGTGTCGTGCAATCGGAATTAAATGGGGCGAGAAATTAGCGTATGCCGGTCGGTTGTATCAAGCCGAATCGATAGGCAACTAGTACCAGAATAAAGAGCGCGATAGAGAATCCCACACGCATCGTGAGTGCTTTAACGGTGCGATTACTTTTGCCCTTGTCTTTCATCAAGAAGAACAAGGCTGATCCCAAGCTGCCGAGGATCAGGATAAAAGCGATGGCGACAATGATTTTCATGGCGATGATGGATGTGTTCGTTGTCTGACAGAACGCTGCCACCCGATGCAGGATGTGTTGAGTAAAGTGACATTGTAATGCGATTCACCTTCCGATTTAGACTCATTCCATTTGTTGCCGCAGCCATTGCGGTGGCGATCGGTTTGTCTTTGGGGCAATGGCAAACACGGCGTGCGGCTGAAAAAATTGCCATTGAACAAAAACTCCAGACACGCCAAGCGGCGTCAGCACTTCAGTTAGGCGACATCACGTCACATTCCGATGAGATTGAATATCGCCGAGTGCTTGTCAAAGGTGAGTTTCTACGCGATTGGCCGATCTATCTGGATAATCGTCCGCATAACGGTGTGGCCGGATTCTATGTGCTGATGCCGTTTAAAATGGCGGCAAGCAATCTGTACGTACTGGTTGCGCGTGGCTGGGTTCCTCGCAATGCCGCAGAGCGAACTAAAATGCCACCTCTGCTTACGCCAGAAGGAATGATAGAGATCGAGGGCACGGCACGGCACGGTATCGGACATGTGATGCAACTTGGCGCAGTCGATGCGCCACGCCCGCATGCAATTGTGCAAAATCTCGATATCGCCAGTTTTTCTGAGGCGAGCCAATTAAAGATGGCACCGATACTTCTTGAGCAATTGAGTGATACGAAGGATGGTTTGGTGCGTGATTGGCCGGTGCCATCAAGTGGTGTGGAAAAACATCGTGGTTATGCATTTCAGTGGTACGGATTGGCTGCAATGGCCTTCATTTTTTTTGTTGTGACAGGAATTCGACGTGGAACCAAATAAAAACAAGGGACGCTGGAAGTTATTCGCCGTGGTTTTGGTCTGTGCGGCACCGATTATTCTGTCGTACTTTACGTATTACGTGATCAAGCCGCAGAGCCGTACCAATTACGGTGCACTCATAGATCCGCGTGAACATCCAATACCAGAGCTGGGTGCAATGACACTGGACAAGAAGCCGACTACGCTTGATGCCTACCAGGGGAAATGGGTCATGTTGCAGGTGAGCGATGCTGATTGCGAAGCTTCGTGCGAAAAGAAATTGCACGATATGCGGCAATTGCGTCTGGCGCAAGGCAAGGAGATGGAGCGCATCGAACGTGTCTGGCTCATCACGGATGACAAGCCACTGGATACTATTCTGATTCGTGAATTCGATGGCACCGAGATGTTGCGCGTCAAAGCGGATGTCGTGCGCGCATGGTTGCCGGTGGAAGAGGGAACTAAAGTGACTGATCATATCTACATGATCGATCCACTTGGACATTTGATGATGCGCTTTCCTAAAGATGCTGATCCAAACAAGATTAAGAAAGATTTGTACAAACTCTTAAAGGCTTCTGCAATTGGCTGATTCCGGTATGCTGTTTCAACTCGCTAGCAAAGGCATACTGGTTGCCTTGCTGGCATTCGTCATCGTGTGGTCTTCCAAGGACCCGAACAAATACCGCAAGCTGGTGTGGGTGACCTTGTTCCTCACATTTGACGTGATCATGTTCGGTGCTTTTACACGACTGACGGATTCTGGTCTCGGTTGTCCTGACTGGCCGGGTTGTTACGGTCATGCCAATCCTTTGCAGGCAATGGAACATATACGTGCGGCTGAAGCATTGATGCCGGATGGTCCTGTCACAGTCATGAAGGCTTGGGTAGAAATGATTCATCGCTATCTGGCGATGGGCATAGGCGTGTTGATTATCGCCATCGTGGTGATTTCGTGGCGTTTCTGGCTGCAGAGCGGCCGTACAGTGCAAAAGTTCTCGCCGTATTTCCCGGTCGCATTATTGGTGTTCGTTTGCATACAAGGTGCATTTGGCGCGTGGACCGTCACGATGAAACTGCAGCCAGTGATCGTCACGATACATTTATTACTCGGTATGACTTTGTTGGCAATGCTGACTTGGGTAGGTGCAAGGCAAAAGGAGCATGCGCCGGTTGATAGCAGTGCGTATGCCTTGCGGATTCCTGCGTTGATCGCGTTGATCTTGCTGGCAGTGCAGATTGCCTTGGGTGGTTGGGTCAGCACCAATTATGCGGCTTTGGCTTGCAGCGATTTCCCGCTTTGTCATGGTGCAGTGATTCCGCAGATGGATTTTGACAACGGCTTCACGCTCTGGCGCAGCTTAGGCATGACGGCCGATGGTGAATATTTGCCATTCCCTGCATTGACGGCAATTCACTGGACGCACCGGGTGTTTGCTTTCGTTGTGGTCGGCTATATCGGCTGGGTTTGCTACAAAGCGCTCAAGATAGAAGGTTTACGCGTTACTGCACGTGCTGTGTTGGGTGCGCTGGCTTTGCAGATTACTATCGGTATTGCAACAGTGTCATTGAAATGGCCGTTGGCATTGGCAGTCGCGCACAATGGTTGTGCGGCGCTGCTTGTCCTATTGCTGGTCATGTTAAACTACAAGGCTAGAATTCCCGGTAATGCCGGGCACAATCACGCGTCGGATCAGATTGATTCACGCCCGCCGGCAGTATCGAACGACAACGCATGACTACTCTGACAGCTTCCCAAAATCGTATTGCCCAATATTGGGCCTTGACCAAGCCGCGTGTGACGCAGCTTGCAGTTTTCTGCGCCGTCATAGGCATGTTTTTGGCAACGCCTGAGTTGCCGAGCTGGAAAATTGTTGTTGCGGCAACGATAGGCATCTGGTTGTTGGCGGGTGCTGCATTTGCCATCAATTGCCTAGTCGAACGCGAAATCGATTCACGCATGGCGCGTACCGCACGGCGTCCTATGGCACGTGGCGAAATTACCGTGCTGCAAACGCTGGTTTTTTCCGGCGTGATCGGTGGTGCCGGCATGTGGGTGCTGTACAACTTCGTCAATCCGTTGACGATGTGGCTGACCTTTGCCACCTTTGTCGGTTACGCAGTGATTTACACGATCATCCTCAAACCAGCGACGCCGCAAAATATTGTGATCGGTGGTTTGTCTGGTGCGATGCCACCAGCCCTTGGCTGGGCTGCGGTTGCCAACGATCTGCCTATGCAGGCGTGGATACTGGTTTTGATTATCTTCATCTGGACACCGCCGCATTTCTGGGCGCTGGCTTTGTATCGTCGTGATGAATATGCGAAGTCTGGTCTGCCTATGTTGCCGATCACGCATGGCACGGCTTTCACCCAATTCCATATTTGGTTGTACACGATTGCTTTGGTGGCAACGACGATGTTGCCGTTTGCAGTTGGTATGAGCGGATTGATTTATCTGATTGCGGTTGCGATTCTCGATGCCATTTTTGTTTGGTACGCGTGGCAGGTGTATCGCCATTACACCGACATGATCGCGCGCAAGATGTTTGCATACTCGATCATCTATCTGTCGCTGTTATTTGCGGCCTTGTTGGTCGATCACTATTTGAGATTTTAAAAAATGCGTTTTCGTTCTCTACTGATCATGTGTGCTGCTGTATTTGCTTTGAGTGCTTGCAGCGATAAAGCGAAACCTGTTGTATTCAACAATACCGATCTCACCGGTTTGGGCTACGCGAAAGATTTTTCGCTGCACGATCACAATGGCAAGTTGCGCACCTTGGCTGATTTCAAAGGTAAAGCAGTAGTCGTGTTTTTCGGCTTTACACAATGTCCTGACGTTTGTCCGACGACCATGATGGAAATGTCGAATGTGATGAAAGAGCTGGGACCGGATGCTGACCGCGTGCAGGTTCTGTTCGTGACGGTTGATCCTGAGCGTGATACCGCAGCTTTGCTGGCGCAGTATGTACCGGCATTTGATCCACGCTTCCTTGGTTTGCGCGGCGATCTGGCAGAGACTGAAAAAACTGCTAAAGAATTCAAAGTGTTTTATCAAAAAGTACCGGGCAAAACGCCAGGTAGTTACACCGTCGATCACACCGCGGGTAGCTATGTATTTGATCCAGAAGGACGAATCCGTTTGTTCATACGGCACGGGCAGGGCATAGAACCTATCGTGCAAGATCTGAAGACTCTGCTGGCAGAGAAAACCTAAAGACAGACATAAAAAAAGGCGCTCCTAAGAGCGCCTTTTTTGTTCACTGTTGCCTGCTCAAGCGTAAGCGGCCAGCGAGCCTTTCATTTTCTTCAGAGCGACTGCCTCGATCTGGCGTATGCGTTCAGCCGATACGCCGAACTCATCTGCCAACTCGTGCAACGTTGCGCCTGAACCATCATCGTTTGCCAACCAACGTGCTTCGACAATACGACGTGAGCGTGGGTCCAGTTTGCCTAATGCGTTAGACAGACCTTCGGTTTGCAGGCGATCGAATTGCTGCGACTCCAAAACCTTGGTCGGTTCCTGCATATCCGAAGACAGATAGGCGATAGGTGCAAACTTGTCGTCTTCATCGTCGGTAGGCGCTTCCAGTGCAATATCGCGACCGGATAGACGTGTTTCCATTTCGATGACTTCTTCACGTTTGACGTTCAAGGTTTTTGCCAATGCGTCTACTTGATCCGGAGTCATGGAATCCAGGCCGGTTTTGTGGCTGCGCAGATTGAAGAACAACTTGCGTTGTGCCTTCGTCGTTGCCACTTTCACCAAGCGCCAGTTTTTCAGGATGTACTCATGCATTTCAGCCTTGATCCAATGCATGGAATACGAAACCAGACGTACGCCTTGATCCGGGTCGAAGCGTTTCACGGCTTTCATCAAGCCGATATTGCCTTCCTGGATCAGATCAGCGTGCGGCAAGCCATAACCCAGATAGCCACGAGCGATCGATACGACCAAGCGCAAATGCGATAGCACGAGTTTTTGCGCAGCGCCGA
Source organism: Pseudomonadota bacterium (assembly GCA_040390795.1). GTDB lineage: Bacteria > Pseudomonadota > Gammaproteobacteria > Burkholderiales > Burkholderiaceae_D > Oxalicibacterium. The sequence continues at coordinate 119,607 of JAZJXV010000009.1, forward strand.
GATCATTCTCGTCGCGCAGGCGGCGTGCCAAAGACATTTCCTCTTCGTGCGTCAGCATAGGCAGGCGATTGACCGCCGAGATGTAAGCGTCAATATTGCCCAGCGCGCCAGAAAAGCCCAAAGCCAGCATATTGCTGTTTGGGATCAATGCGGTCGATGCAGATGCTGCTTTCATGCGTTCTCCTTGCTAAATTTCATTCAGAAGCTGATTTGCTGTCATAGAGCAAAATCATTTACAGGAGCTATATTAGCACTCTCTTTAAATGAGTGCTAATGAGGGTTTTATACTGCTCTCATAGCTTAAATGCTATTGCATGTCTGATCACAATTGCACTTTTCTTGTGGGAATTAGAGCCTAATTATGGATGGAAGTTGCGTGAGGAATGCGATTTTGATGAAGATTTACATTTCTTTACAGAAACAAAAAAGGGCCTGAAAAGGCCCTTTTTTGAGTACTCTGAATGTCGACGTCAGTGGGTGCTCACATTGCTCGTGTTACGCCAGACGCGCCAAATGGCGCTGCACCGACAATAACGCACCGATCAAGCCAAGGAAGGCGCTGGCGGCAAGCAGGACCAGCGTGGCGACGATGTCCAGTGGCACCAAGCGGAACTCGGATGCGTACAAACGGGCGAAGTCGGCAATAGCAGCGTTCAAGGGATTCAAGGCCACTGCAACCGCGATGAGTGCAACCGCGCCGGCAATCAAGCCCAGCAAGGCACCGGTGTAATAAAACGGCCGACAAATGAAGGAATCGGTAGCGCCGACCAGACGCGAGACTTCGATTTCTTCGCGTTGCGTCATGACTTGCAGACGGATAGTGTTGAAGACCACTGCGACGACGACGACGGCCAGTGTAGTCGCGAGGAACAGCAGAATCAAGCGCATGACTTGCAACAAGGCGGCCAGACGTTCAACCCAGGCGGAGTCGATTTGCACATATTCGACGCCGCTCAGCGCTTTCAGCTTTTCAACGATGGAGCTGATTTTCTTGGCATCACCATCATTTTGAAAGCCGGTCATTTTGACGACGTAGGCATCAGGCAACGGGTTGGCGCCCAGCGTGGTGATGGCGTCGTCCAGGCCGGTTTTGTCTTTGAGCGTGCTGAGCGCTTTTTCGCGTGGAATGAATTCTAGTTTGACCGGATGCTTGGCTTCTTGCGCAATGCGTTTGATTTCAGGGCCGACGGCAGTCGCACGTTCGCGCGAGGCATCCATCGCCATGAAAATGCTGATTTCCGGTTGTACCGCTAATTGTTCGGAAACGGGGCGCACGTTTTCTAGCAAGGTCAATCCGGCAAAGGGCAGAGCCAGTGCAATTGAAACCACCAATACGTTCAGCAGGAAATTGCCCGGTGTTTTGAACAGGTGGCGGAATGCATCGCCTAGCGCAAAGCCATGTTGTCTGAGCCAGCTATTCATGCGGACACCTGTGGAGCTGTTCTGCGCCAGCTTTCGATAATTTTTCCATGATCGAGATAAATCACGCGAGTCGCGGTATCGAGAAATTGTTCGTCGTGGGTGGAGATCAGGCAGGTGACGCCGACTGCATGGAAAGCCTTCAGCGCATCCAATACCTTGTTGGCACTTTCGCGATCCAGATTGGCGGTCGGTTCATCAGCCAGAATAATTTGCGGACGATTAACGATGGCGCGGGCGATGGCAACGCGTTGTTGTTCACCACCGGACAAGGTTAGTGGTGCAGAAGACGCCTTGTCGAGCAGGCCGACTTTATCCAGCGCAGCACGGGCGCGGCGCTCGGCATCGGCACGTGATGCGCCGCAGACGATCAGCGGCAGCATGACGTTGGCCAAGACATTACGATCCGACAGCAAGCGTTGTTGCTGAAAAATTAAACCGAGATTGCGGCGCAGATACGGCATGCCGGAAGATTTGATGCGACTGATGTCGTGTCCGCTGACGATAACCGAACCTTCGCTTGGTCTTTCCATCGCGGCGATCAATTTCAGTAGCGTGGATTTGCCGGCACCGGATGGGCCGGCCAGAAAGACCAGTTCACCTTTGCCAACCGACAGTGTGATGTCGGACAGCGCGGTCACATTCTGTGTGTATTTTTTCGAGACTTGGTGGAATTCAATCATCGATATCGTTAGCCCAATAGAGCTTCTACAAATTCCTGTGCATTGAAAGGCTGTAAATCTTCAATCTGCTCACCGACGCCGATGAAGTAAACCGGGATCGGTCGTGCGCGCGCGATGGCTGCCAGTACGCCGCCTTTCGCGGTGCCGTCGAGTTTGGTGACGACCAAACCTGTCAGTCCCAAAGCGTCGTCGAAGGCTTTGACTTGCGTCAGCGCATTTTGTCCTGTGTTGCCATCTATGATCAACAGGATTTCATGCGGTGCGGACGGCATGCCTTTAGCCATCACGCGTTTGATCTTTTTTAACTCTTCCATTAGATGGAGTTGCGTCGGTAGACGGCCAGCCGTATCGACCATCACGACATTGGTGCCGCGTGCCTGTGCAGAATGCACCGCGTCGAAGGCAACGGCAGCCGGATCGCCTGATTCCTGCGCGATCACGGTGACATTGTTGCGTTGGCCCCAAACTGTTAATTGTTCACGTGCTGCGGCACGGAAGGTGTCGCCGGCGGCCAGCAATACCGATTGATCGTGCGCTTGCAGATGCTTGGCCAGCTTGCCTATGGTGGTGGTCTTGCCGGCGCCATTGACGCCGGTAATCATCATGACCAGCGGTTGGTGTTGGCCCAGTACCAGCGGTTTTTGCAAAGGCGTCAGCATTTCCAGCAGTAGAGTGCGCAAGGCAGTTTTCACTTGCGAGGCTTCGGTCAGTTTTTCATTCTTGACCTTGCGTTTGAGCGCATCCAGCAGGAATTGTGTGGCGTCGACGCCTGCATCGGACATCAGCAGCGCCGATTCCAATTCCTCGTACAAATCGTCGTCGATCTTGGCGCCGACGAATAAAGTTGTCAGATTGGATGACGTTTTGGAAAGGCCGACCTTTAGTCGGGCCATCCATGATTGTTTTTGCTCTACCGGCGTAACGGCCGCAACGATTTCTGCCTGTGGCTCGATTTCCTGCGGAGCAGGTGCAATCAGCGGCTCCGAAACAGGAGGTGTCTGGTGTTCGTTCGCAGGCGCTGCTGGTACTTGCGGTGCCGGCGCGGGTTCTTGCGGTTTTTTCTTGAAGAAACTAAACATCGGGAATGGAGTCAGAACAGCGGTCAGAGGCGCTTGCCGGTGTATTGCAGGCAAGCGGATACAATCGACGTATTCTATCAGAGCGAAGGTCATCAAATTGAGTATCAGAGCAATGCTGTTGGCGGTAACCATCGTTTTAGCGCCGGTATGGGCAAATGCCGCACAAACTGAAGAGTTCACGCTAAAGAACGGCATGAAGATCATCGTCAACGAAGATCACCGCGCACCTACGGTAGCGCACATGATTTGGTATCGGGTTGGTTCAGTAGATGAGCGTAATGGTGTCACCGGCGTTGCGCACGCACTGGAACACATGATGTTCAAGGGCACCAAGAAGTTGAAGCCGGGCGAATTCAGTAGACGTGTGGCGCAACTTGGCGGTCGTGAAAATGCCTTTACCAGCAAGGATTACACCGCTTATTTCCAGCAAATCGAAAAATCCAAGCTGGAAGCCGTGATGACGCTGGAAGCAGATCGCATGGCTAATCTGGTATTCGACAAGGATGAGTTTGCGAAAGAAATCCGCGTCGTAATGGAAGAGCGCCGCCTGCGTACCGACGATCAACCGACTTCGCAGTTGTACGAAGCCTTGGTCGCGACCACGTTCGCGGCTCATCCATATCGCAATCCCATCATAGGTTGGATGGACGATTTGCAGCACATGACGGTCAATGATGTGAAGGCCTGGCATGACGCATGGTATGCGCCGAACAATGCGACGATGGTGGTGTCCGGTGATGTCGATGCTAAACAGGTTTACGCCTTGGCAGAAAAATACTTTGGTCGCTATCCAGGTAAAACACTGACGCGTACTAGACCGCAGAATGAGCCTCCGCAAAATGGCATCAAGCGTGTCACTGTCAAAGCTCCTGCAGAGAATCCGTATATCGTGCTGGCATTCAAAGTGCAGGCCTTGCGCGATATCGAAAAGGATGAAGACCCTTACGCATTAAGCGTATTGGCTGCCGTGCTGGATGGTTACGATAATGCCCGTCTGACGGCCAAGCTGGTGCGTACTGACAGAGTCGCCAACGATGTTGGTGCTTCGTATTCCGGTATTGCACGCGGTCCTGTGTTGTTCATGCTCGACGGCACGCCGGCGCAAGGTACAACGACTGAGCAGTTGGAAAAACAATTGCGTGCAGAAATCGATCGGATTGCAAAAGAAGGCGTATCCGAAGCCGAGTTGAAGCGCGTCAAAACGCAATTGATCGCTGCTCAGATTTACAAGCGTGATTCCGTGTTCGGCCAAGCGATGGAAATAGGTCGGATGGAAATGTCAGGTTTTTCCTATAAGGATACTGACCGCATGATCGACAAACTGCGCGCCGTCACACCGCAACAAGTGCAGACAGTCGCGCAGAAATATTTCGGTGACGATGCCTTGACGGTCGGTACCTTGGTGCCGTTGCCGCTCACCGAGAAAAAAGCTGCGCCCGCACCTAGCGGTTTGCGTCATTGATCGCGCATGCTTCATCCCACATTGTTTGCCAAGAACAAAAACGTATCTGGAGTCTCGATGTTTAAATTAATTGCCAGCGTGATGTTGTGTGCTGCTTGTAACGTGTCTTACGCTGCGTTGCAGATTCAATCCTGGACTTTGAGTAATGGCGCGCGCGTGCTGTTTGTTGAAAACCATACGATACCCATGCTGGATGTGAGTGTCGATTTCGATGCAGGTTCGCGTCGCGATCCTGCCGGTAAATCCGGTGCAGCTTCATTAACGAATGCGATGTTGGCGCGCGGCGTGCATGAAGCAAAGACGCAGAACGGTAATGAGCCTGCCCTGAGCGAGGCACAAATTTCTGATGCATTTGCCGATACGGCTGCGCAGCGTGGCGCGCGCCTGGATGATGATCGTTCCGGCGTGAGTTTGCGGACTTTGGTGAGTGAGCGCGAGACGTCGGTGCCATTGCTGGCGCGCCTGCTGGCTTATCCGAGTTTCCCCGAAGAGTTTTTGGCGCGTGATAAAGCGCGCATCATTTCCTCCATCAAGGAGAGTTTGACCAAGCCGGAAGCGATTGCGGACAAGGAATTCTCACATTTGTTGTACGGCACGCATCCGTATGGACAGGAACCAGACGTGGCGTCGATCACAGCGATTACGCGTGACGATATCCTGGCATTTCATGCCAAACATTATGTTGCCAATCGCGCAGTGGTCGCGCTGATAGGCGATGTAACGCGCGCTGAAGCGGACAAGATTGCACAGGAATTGACGATGCGTTTGCCGCAAGGTGAGCCTTTGCCTAATCTGCCTGCGGTGGTGATTGCAAAAGGGACGGAAGAACGTATTCCGCATCAAGCTTCGCAAGCGCATATTCTGATTGGTATGCCTGCCTTGGCGCGCCATGATCCAGATCATTTTCCATTGACGGTTGGTAACTATGTGTTGGGTGGCGGTGGCTTTGTCTCGCGGCTGATGCAGCAAGTGCGCGAGCAACGTGGTTTGACTTACGGCGTTAGTAGCTATTTCAATCCGATGGCACAACTTGGGCCATTCCAGATAGGCTTGCAGACGAAAAAGGAACAAGCCGATCAAGCCTTGCAAGTTGTACGAGATACAGTCGCTGGATTCTTGCGTGACGGCCCGACCGAATCTGAATTGAAGGCAGCGAAGGATAATTTGATCGGTGGTTTTTCCCTGCGTATCGATAGCAATAAGAAGATTTTGGAAAATATTGCGGCGATAGGCTTTTACGATTTGCCGCTGGATTATCTTGATACATGGACCGCGAAGGTCGCGGCAGTATCGACAGCTCAGATCAAGGCTGCGTTTAATCGCAAAATTCAACTGGATAATTTATCAACTGTCGTTGTCGGCGTCGATAAATAAGCGTTCTTGCTGGCGTGCGTGGGTGGTACTCATTACAATCCACGCTGCATACACTTTCCCATGGCCGATTCAGTTCGCCATTGCTCCTCATGCCCAAGAAGCCGAATACCAAACCTGCCCCTAAACACAAGCCACGTCCGGCGATGACGCATCAGGTGCGCATCATAGGCGGGCAATGGAAGCGCACGCCTTTGCCTGTGCTCGATGTCGAGGGTTTGCGTCCTACGCCTGATCGCGTGCGTGAAACGGTCTTTAACTGGATCAATCATTTGATCGATGGTGGTTGGAGCCGGACCAAATGTCTGGATTTGTTCGCCGGTACCGGCGTGCTGGGTTTTGAAGCGGCCAGCCGCGGTGCAGAGCAAGTTGTGATGGTAGAAGTGCATACGCCAGCCGTCAGACAGTTAGAAGCAACCAAGGAAAAATTGCGTGCTGACCAAGTCAGTATCGTGCGCGGCGATGCCTTGTCAGTTATGCAAGGCATGCAGACGCGCGGTGCGGCAGGGCCGTTCAACCTGATTTTTCTGGACCCGCCGTACAACCAGAACTGGCTCGCCAAAATGCTGCCCTCATGTGCGCAATTGCTGGCTAAAGACGGCCTGATTTATGTCGAAGCAGAAGAGTCTTTGGTGACGGATACGCCACCAGACTGGCTGGCAGATTGGGATGTCGTGCGGGCAGATAATGCAGGCATGGTTTTTTATCATCTTTTGCAAGCAAAAAAATTGTCTGAAGTTCAGGCATAATGCGCTTTCAGTTATTTGCGGTGTCCCTAGCGCCTTGTTGCGCTATATAGGAACTAGCAGCAAAACATATCTTTGCTACTCATCCGGCGCATGCGCCGTGCTTTCCGCGAGCTGACAACCACAGCCACCCTACGGAGCCACAATTGGTTACAGCCATCTATCCAGGAACATTCGATCCACTTACGCGCGGTCATGAAGATCTGGTGCGTCGTGCATCTGGCCTGTTCGACAAGTTGATCGTCGGCGTTGCCGACAGCAAGAATAAAAAACCATTCTTTTCGCTGGAAGAACGTCTGACCATTTCCAATGAAGTCTTGGGTCATTATCCGAACGTGCATGTCGAGAGTTTTTCTGGTTTGCTGAAAGATTTTGTGCGTCGTCATGATGCGCGCGTGATCGTGCGCGGCTTGCGCGCGGTATCTGATTTCGAATATGAATTTCAGATGGCAGGTATGAATCGCTATTTGTTACCGGATGTAGAAACGCTGTTTTTGACCCCGTCAGATCAGTATCAATTCATCTCTGGTACGATAGTTCGTGAGATTGCTGCACTTGGCGGCGATGTATCGAAGTTTGTTTTCCCCTCGGTCGATAAATGGCTGAAAGAGAAAATCGCGGCACAGAGTTAAGGTGGAACTGAGGTTGTTATGGCTTTGCTAATTACCGATGAATGCATCAATTGCGACGTATGCGAGCCTGAGTGCCCGAACGACGCAATTTACATGGGCCAGGAAATCTACGAAATAGATCCGACCAAATGTACGGAATGCGTCGGTCACTTCAGCCAGCCGCAGTGCCAGGAAGTTTGTCCGGTTGAATGCATACCCTTCAATCCGGCGTGGCGCGAAAGCAAGGAAGAACTGCAAGCCAAATATGAGCGCTTGCAGGCGGAACTCAAAACAACTTCATCAATATAAAAAAGGGACCGTCGGTCCCTTTTGTTTATCTATTGCAAATGTCGTCGAGCTCAAATTAGTTGGTATGCATGACTTTGTTGCGACCGCTTTCTTTGGCTTGATACAAGGCTTGATCTGCTTTTGCCAATAATTGCTGTGCGATTGCCGCAACTTCACTCTGACGAGCGGTCGCATCTACACTGGCAACACCGATAGACACGGTAGAGTTTATCTTTTCACCGCTCGTCAATGCGATAGGCTGGTTGCTGACGCTGGCGCGTATCCGCTCTGCCACGGCAATGGCGGAATCGAGTGACGCATCGATCAACAAGACAACAAATTCTTCTCCGCCGAATCGGCCAAGCGCATCACTCAAGCGTAACTCCGCCTTGATACGCGCGGCAATTTCGCACAGCACTTCATCGCCACCTTGATGGCCGAAATTGTCATTTACCTTCTTGAAGTGATCCAGATCGATATACATGGCCGATAGCGCGTAGCCATGGCGACGTGTACGACCGGCTTCTTCCAGCAGGCGGCGTTCAACATAGCGGCGATTGTTCACGCCAGTCAGCGGATCGGTCAGGCCGATATGTTGCAGGCGTTCATTGTTGATCACGTTTTCAACGCAAATGGCGACGATGGAGGCGCGATGTTGCAGAAAATCGCTCGCCATATTGGATGTAAAACGCACTGGATCGAGGCTGCCGAGACTCAGCCAGCCTATCAATTGATTGCGCCGTATCAGTGGCAGAATCGCGACGCTGGCGGGCTTCAAAACCACATCAGGAAACAGGCGGCGATGATGCATCGTGTTGTACGGGCCTAGCGATGGCTTGCGGGCCGGATGTGTTATTTCATCGATACCGTCTTTTTGGTCGACAAACAACAGGTTTGGATAGTTGCTGACATCGATGCGCAGATCGGTCAGGATGCGACGAATTTCTGAGTCGGGATCGATGAGTGACAGCGTGATGACATCCAGCTCGGATGCCTCCGTCAGCGTATCGAATACGCTGTCTATCAATTCCTGAAAAGTATTGGCGCCGATGAACTTCAGGTCGAATTCCTGATAGCGCTGCATGATCTGCTGATTGCGATGCGCTTGCTCCAGCAGTAGTTTTAGCTGGGTGCGTAACTGCGAATTTTCGGTAACCAGCTTGTTCGGCATGGACGTCAGGTCAGAACTGCGATGGATGTGAGTGCCGTAAAGAATACGTGGAGCATACTACCTTGATGCTTGCTCCGTAGCAATTTTTGTGCGCACTCAGAACGCTAATTCGACATCCACATTTTGTCCAACGCGTATGACAGTACCTTCGCCGTTGAGCAAAACAGCATTCATGCCGAAGGTGATGCTGCCATCGACTTTAGGATTGGCGCGATAAGTGCCGAGTATGTCCAACGGATCGGCGCTGAATTCACCCGTCGCTTGATCTACCGAAGGCATAGGGCAGCGTGGGCAAGGCTTGACCGGCTTCAATGCTGCTGCGCCAAGCTGGTAAGAGGCGGCAAAATCTTCTTCAAATGGCGCAATGTCGCTGAACACCAGATTCGGACGGAAGCGATTCATAGGTATAGCGCTGCGTCCTTGTGCCACCAGCTTTTCGTTCAAATCTTCTAGTGAGCCTGAGCCGATGACCAGCATAGGAAAGCCGTCCGAGAAGAGCGTAGGTACGTCTGCGCCTTCGGTCCATTCCTTGTTCGAATAACGTTTAGCGTCAGGGTGAAAGCGAACCAAGCGGCATTTTACTCCCAGCGCATTGGAAAACCAGAGTGCAGTGGTGTCATCGCAATCGTAGGCATCGACCTGGTCATCCCATACTTGTACGCGTATGAGCTTTTCATCTTCCGGGTCAGGCAAGCCTAGTGGGACTTCCAGACGCAACATGCCGGGCGAGCGCAGTTCCAATGTGTCGGCCTTGATGCGCGGCGCGATCAGAGCCATTTTCGGATATTCGCGCTGCGTCAATGCATCACCATTCTCATCGACGATCATCCATTCGCGGTCATAAATCTGTTCGCTCATCAAACCGGCAGGCGTCAGCGTTGCCTCGCGCAGCGAGATGCCGGCGCAGGATTTGATCGGGTAAAGATTCAGTTCTGTCAGGATGGGCATGGATGAGAGTGAATGCGTAGTGGGTGAGGCTGCATCGGGCTCGATGCAGCCAGGCCGGATTAGACGTTGAACAAGAAGTTCAGAACGTCGCCATCCTTGACGATGTATTCCTTGCCTTCAGCGCGCATCTTGCCGGCTTCCTTCGCACCATTTTCACCTTTGTAGGTGATGTAGTCTTCGTAGGAAATGGTTTGTGCACGGATGAAACCACGTTCGAAATCGGTGTGGATCACACCCGCAGCTTGTGGTGCTGTAGCACCAACCGGGATGGTCCAGGCACGAACTTCTTTTACGCCGGCAGTGAAGTAGCTTTGCAAGCCGAGCAGTGAGAAACCGGCGCGGATCAAGCGATCCAGGCCTGGTTCTTCCATGCCCATATCGTTCAGGAATTCTTTTTTGTCAGCATCTTCCAGCTCGGCGATTTCTGATTCGATCGCGGCGCAGATCGCGACGACTGGTGCGTTCTGCGATTTGGCGTAAGTGGTCAATGCGTCGAGCAAAGGATTGTTGGTGAAGCCTGTGTCGGACACGTTACCGACGTACATTGCTGGCTTGGCTGTAATCAGGCACAGCGGCTTGATCAATTCCATTTCTTCACTGTCGAGGCCCATCGCGCGTACTGGCTTGGCTTCGTTCAGGTGCGGCATGATGCGTTCCAGAATCGCGACCAACTTGCTCGCGTCCTTGTCGCCAGAGCGTGCTTTTTTATTCTCGCGATGTATCGCTTTTTCGACTGTGCCCATATCGGCCAGTGCGAGTTCGGTCTGAATGACTTCGATGTCGTCCAGCGGATTGATCTTGCCGGCAACGTGGATCACATTGTCATCTTCAAAGCAGCGTACGACGTTGACGATGGCATCTGTTTCGCGAATGTGCGCGAGGAATTGATTGCCCAGGCCTTCGCCTTTGGACGCGCCTGCTACCAGACCGGCGATATCAACGAATTCAACTGTCGCCGGCAGAATGCGTTCAGGTTTGACGATTTCTGCCAATGCCTGCAAGCGTGGGTCAGGGACTTCCACCATGCCGACGTTGGGTTCAATCGTGCAAAACGGATAGTTCTCAGCAGGGATGCCGGCCTTCGTGAGTGCATTGAATAGGGTGGATTTGCCGACGTTAGGCAGGCCGACGATGCCGCATTTGAGACTCATGATATGTGCTTTGCTGAGAGATGAATTAACCCGCTATTTTACCGTACCAGCATCGCTTGCCGGGATTTAAGGTCTAGGGCCTATCAACTATTAATTTGCGAGATGCGTTCCAGACAGAAAGTGTGATGGCAAGCCATGCAACGCGGTCAGCGCGCTTTCTGTCTGGAACCCTTCGGGAACGGCAACAGACGTCGCCTGCCGTTGTTGCAGCTCCTTGCCATAGCACCACTATGTCGCGTCGCTGCGCCTAGGCAGTCAACGTCTGTCGCGCGTTCGCACTCGCAAATTAATAGTTGATAGGCCCTAGGGCGACAGATGTTATTTGTTGGTGTGCAATTGCATGGTTGCTGCCTCGAATTTTCCTTCGCACAGCAGCGGGATGATATCCAGACTTTTGGCGATGGCTTCATCGATCAATGGCTGTTCTTCCTTGCGCGGTCTATGCAGGACGAAATCAACGACGGCTTGTTGCAAATTCAGCGTACGCGGATGGCCTATGCCTATGCGCAAGCGCCAGTAATCCTGCGTGCCGAGCGCAGCGGTGATGTCTTTTAGTCCATTGTGACCACCGGAGGAGCCGCCTTTTTTTAGTTTGGCGACGCCGGGAGGAATATCGAGCTCATCGTGTGCAACCAGAATTTCATCCGGCATGATTTTATAAAATCGTGCGAGCGCGCCCACCGATTGACCTGAACGGTTCATGAAGGTTTGCGGTTCCAGCAGCCAGACTTCCTGTCCGGCGATCGTCGTTTTGGCGACAAAGGCATTGTATTTGGACTCGCGCGACAGATTGCAGCGCGGCGTATTGCGCGCCAATTGATCGACCAGCCAGAAGCCGGCGTTATGGCGGGTTTGTTCGTATTCCTGGCCGGGATTGCCGAGACCGACGATGAGGCGTATAGGCATGGCGTCGTGAAAATTGGAAAACCTGATTATCGTGGATGTAACTCGATTGTGTTCGATTGCAGCATAAAAAAACCCGCCACAAGGACGGGTTTTTCAATTGCCCGGCGTATGCCCGGCAATATTTGCTATTACTTCTTGTCAGCTGGTGCAGGAGCAGCAGCGGCCGAAGCAGCGGCTGCAGCAGCAGCGTCAGCTTCTGCTTCCACTTTGCCGGCAGGAACCGAAGCGGTAGCGATCGTTGGGTTGTCTTCACCACCGTGGATAACAGCAGAAACGCCTTTAGGCAATTTGATGTCAGCCAAGTGGATCGAGTGACCAACTTCCAGAGCAGCCAGATCAACTTCGACGAATTCTGGCAAGTTGCTTGGCAAGCAAGAGATGTCCAATTCGGATGTAACGTGGCTGATGATGCCGCCGTGCAGTTTAACTGCAGGGGAGATCTCAGCGTTCACGAAGTGCAGAGGCACTTTAACGTGAATTTTTTGTTTAGCATCAACGCGTTGGAAATCAGCGTGCAAAACGAGTTGTTTGTACGCGTGGACTTGGAAGTCGCGCAACAAAACTTGTTCTACTTTGCCATCAACTTCCAGGTCGAGGATCGACGAGTGGAAAGCTTCTTTTTTCAATGCATGGTACAGAGCATTGTGGTCGAGCGAGATATTCACTGGTGCTGCTGTACCGCCGTAAACGATACCAGGTGTGAGGCCTGCAATGCGCTGGCGGCGGCTCGCTCCGGTCCCCAGGTCATTACGTGCAAATGCGATTACTTTCATGATGAAACTCCAAATATGCAGGATGAAAAATCATCTTGCGGTTAAATCCCCCGCGACCAGGGGATTTTTAAAGTGGATGCAGCAAAACTGCATCCGGTTTCGAACATCAGCATGAAGCTTGTGCTGACATTCTTGCCTGCGCCTGAAGGCACAGGTTTTAAACGTTCTTAGTCGGCAAACATCGACATGACGGAATCGCCAGTGCTGATGCGCTTGAAGGTTTCTGCCAGTAAGGATGCGCAGGATAACACGCGGATCTTAGGGCAAGCCTTGGCTGCTTCGGACAATGGAATTGTGTCGGTGACAACCAATTCATCCAGTGGCGAATTCGTGATGCGATCGATCGCAGGGCCGGACAAGACTGGGTGTGTGCAGTAAGCGATAACTTTCTTCGCGCCACGTTCCTTCAATACTTCTGCTGCCTTGGTTAAGGTGCCTGCGGTATCGACCATGTCATCCATGATCACGCAGTTGCGGCCTTCGACTTCACCGATGATGTTCATCACTTCGGAAACATTCGCTTTAGGGCGGCGTTTGTCGATGATGGCCAGATCGCAATTCAAGCGTTTTGCCAAAGCGCGGGCGCGAACTACACCGCCTACGTCTGGAGAGACAACCAACAGGTCGTCGTGATTCTTGGTAACCAGATCGCTCAACAGAATCGGCGATGCATAAATGTTATCAACAGGAATATCGAAGAAGCCTTGGATTTGATCTGCGTGCAGATCCATGATCAGAACACGTTCAACGCCTGCTTCTTGCAGCATGTTGGCGACAACTTTTGCCGAAATCGCAACGCGCGCTGAGCGTGGGCGACGATCTTGACGCGCATAACCGTAGTACGGGATGGCGGCGGTGATACGGCCAGCCGATGCGCGTTTCAGGGCATCAACCATCAACATGATTTCCATCAAGTTGTCATTGGTCGGTGCGCAAGTCGATTGCAGAACAAAGACATCTTTACCGCGGACGTTTTCGTTGATTTCAACAACGATTTCGCCATCGGAGAATTTGGATACAACAGCTTTGCCGAGCGGGAGACCGAGATGCTTGACAACGCCCAAAGCCAGATCCGGGTTTGCGTTACCGGTAAAAACCATCAGGTTTTCGAGTGCCATGGAAATCCCTGCTTGCAGTCGTTAGAAAGGTGGAAAGCCGCCAAAACTCGACGATGACGTCTTGTGTTGGCGGCTTGCTTGTGTGCTTCTTACTCTTGATGTAATGGCAGGGGAAGAAGGATTCGAACCTTCGAATGCTGGAATCAAAATCCAGTGCCTTAACCAACTTGGCGATTCCCCTACGCAACCTTGTGTTTGCTCTTGTATCTTCGCTATCAAAGCGGCGGATGCAAGGGCTAACTAATCTGGTGTTACGACTGCTGCAAATAAGCAAGCGGATGATGCGTGATCGCTTTGGCTTTCCAGGATTTCCATTTTGCCGGTACTGTTGCCAGTACTGCATCAGCTTGGTGCTCTTGCTCAAATGGGCAAAACACGCAAGCGCCGGAACCTGTCATTCTCGCATCTCCGTATTGATGCAGCCATTTTATGGCTTCAGCAATCGGTGGAAACAATGTTGCAGCCACGACTTGCAGGTCGTTTTTGCCGAAGCTTTCTTGAGCTCCGGAAAAGTCCGATATTTTGACGGGTTTTGTATCCCGTGTCAATTCACTTGATGAAAATATCTGCTGAGTTGGTACGGACACCCCAGGTTCGATGACGACAAACCAGGAATCCGGCGTTTCTACCGGTAATAAAGCCTCGCCTATACCCTCGGCAAATGCATTGCGGCCGAATAAAAAGAAGGGGACATCTGCACCCAATTGCAGACCTAGCGCCATTAATTCTGCCCGCGTTAATCCGGTTTGCCATAAATGATTGAGCACCAGCAGGGTGGTTGCTGCATCAGAAGAGCCGCCACCCAGACCGCCACCCATCGGAAGATTTTTCTCGATGGCGATATCTGCGCCCAAAATTTTTCCCTGCATTTTGTCCGCTGTTGCTGCTTGCAATAATTTTGCAGCACGTACGATCAGATCGCTCTCGGCTGGTACGCCGGTCAATTCTGTAGTGCGACGAATAACATTATCTTCGCGAGTAGAGAAGTGCAGTACATCGCCGTGATCGATTAATTGAAATACGCTTTGCAGCAAGTGATAGCCATCTGCGCGCCGTCCGGTGACATGCAGGAATAAATTCAGCTTTGCCGGAGCGGGGCAGTGATTGAGTGTTTGAATCATTTCTTTAGCTAGCGCGTATTTATGGTGTTTGCCAATTATCGATCACGATGCGGATGGCAACTTTGCCAGCTTGTTCGGTCTGACGTTCAAGGTCTATGCGCTTCGGCCGGCTTTGCGCTGGGGTCTGATTGTCATCTTGCCAGCTCAGGTATTGAATGCGCCAGCCATCGCGTGTGGTCACGTTGGTATTGTTAGGCGTGGCGACAAACGGCGCATTGTTTGCATCAATGGCGAAGCCTTGCAGCCAATTGCGTAAACCGGATATAGGCAGCGGCCAACCCAGTGTTTGGGTAATCAGCAGGTCAACATCGTTTGCCGTAATCGGCGTCTTGCCCGCTTGCGTCAAGGTTGCGCTATCCGGCGCGATGGCTATCGTTGCCAGCACTTGTCCCAATGGCGACAAGATGGCAATGTCGCTGCGATCCTTGCTTTGGTTCCAGGTAAAGTTGCCATGCAGGGCTTCATCTTGATCGTTTTTTTGATATTGCACAGACAGACGGCCATCCAGCGCCAGTGTGTCCTTGTATGTGCGTTGCGCAGAAGTTTGTCCTGCAAGATTGCTGTTGTCAGTTTGCGGGGCAAGGTTGGCGCAACCAGTCATTAATAAAGCAGACAGCACAATGGCGACACTCATCTTGCGCGTGACGGTGTGTGCGTTTGTTCGTGCATGCATGGATGGGAATGTGTGGAATGTCATCATGGGATGCGAGGGTGTCCGGGGAAGTGCTGACTAATTGCCCTGTAGCTCACTGAATGAGGTGGGCTTGCTGTCGTTTGGAATGCGGGAATAGTGAGGTCGGTAAAAATGATTTGACGGCCTAGGCCGTCAAATCAGATTGCTCACAATTGGGTGCGCAGGCGTGTCAATGTGCTTTTCAACAGATCGCTCTTAGGATCTTTTTGATTCGCATCACGCCATAATTTTTGCGCATCTGCTTTTTCGCCTTTTACCCACAAGACTTCGCCCAGATGTACGCCGATTTCAACGTCAGGTCGTATTGCGTAGGCGCGGCGCAGATAGCTTTCTGCTTCTGGCAGATGGCCTTGACGGAATAATACCCAGCCCATGCTATCCATGATGAATGGGTCTTCCGGTGCAATCTTCAGCGCTTTCTCGATGAGCGTACGCGCTTCCTGCAAATGGATATTGCGATCGGCAAACGAGTAACCGAGCGCGTTATAGGCGTGTTGATTATCCGGCGCGAGGCGGATGATCTTGCGCAGCGAGGTTTCCATCAGGTCGAAGCGATTGGCTTTTTCAGCCAGCATGGCGTGGTCGTACAGCAAGCCGGTATCGTCAGGGAAACGCTTTAAACCATTGTTCAGAACGGTCATTGCTTCCGGGATGCGGTTGGCATCACGCAGCAACTGTGCGTCGGCAACGATGATTTGAATTTGTTCGCGCTGGCCTTCCGGTTTCAAATGGCTGAGCAGATTGCGAGCGCCGTTCACATCGCCGGTACCGGCCATGATTTGTGCGCTTCTGATTTGCGCCGCGAGATAAGCAGGGCCAGGCTCGACTTGTGCCAGCCATTTGAGCGCTGCGGGATAGTCTTTACGATCTTCTGCAATCTGCGAGAGGATCAGCAAGGCTTGTACCGGATCGCGATCGTCGTCTGGGTTTTCTTCCAATGCTTTTAGATAAGCAGTCAGGTATTTTTCTGCGGTAGGGATGTCATTGGTCTGTGCACCGAGGATTCCCATCGCGTACAGAATCGTCAAATCGTTCGGATTCGCTTGCAGCAGGATGTCGAATTGTGTGCGTGCCTGATCATATTGCTTGTCGTCGATCAGGATTTTTGCGTAAGCGATACGTACATCACGCGATTTTGGATTGTCCTTCAAGAAATTGGACAGAATTTGCAATGCCTGCGCGCGATCCGGCATCGATTGCGCGACCATCAGGACGGCAATTTCCAGATCCGGCTTCATCTTGAGTGCTGTTTGCGCTTCAGTGCGTGCACGTACGATGTCATTTTTGGCAAAGGCGCTTTGTGCCAATGCAATGTGGGTTTCGACCAAATCTTGATAAGGCGCTGTGATTTCTTCCAATACGGCGAAAGCAGCGTTTTTATCTTTGGTGCTACTCAGCAGACGTTGTATTTGCAGGATGAGCAAGCCGCGTGCTTGCGGATTGGCTTCGCGCAGGCGTTCGACAAAGATCGGTTTGGCTTCTTTCAGATTGTCTCCAAGGACGACCAGACCAAGATAGAACTGGTTGGCTTCATCCGAATTGGGTGCCAGTTCGTGCCACAGGCGAACGGCTGACAGTGCTTCGCCGACTTGTTTGGCGTTCAGCGCGATTTCTGCTGCGCGTCGTGCCAAACGTGGGTCGCGTGTTTCTTGTGCGGTGGAGAGCATGGTTACATAGGGTAACTGCCAATCACCACGCTGATAAGACAGCTCGGCACGTAACAATTTGTACATCAGTTCGCTAGTCAGCGGTACGGAAGGTAGCGGGTCCTCTACCTTGTTACCAGCGGCTTTTTTTTCGGCAGGGGATTTGGCGACGATCGGCGTCTGCTCGTCTTGAGCAATAGGTTTATCCAGCGCTTGTACTTGCGCTAAAGGTTGAGCCTGCAGATCGGCACCAGCCGAGAACAGGACTGAGAGCGTTACAATGACAAGGGCATTTTTCAATTAGAAGTCCATGCAAATAGAGCAAGCTTTTATTCTACGCTCAACCGTCGTGCAATGCGCTACCTCGGTAGCATTGTTTAAATCATCAAGGAAACCGTAGTCGCCATGCCTGAATTACCCGAAGTTGAAGTGACGCGTCGTGGCGTTGCACCGCATCTGGAAGGACAAGTCGTTACCGGTGTGGAGTTGCGTCATACCGGTTTGCGCTGGCCATTTCCCGTTGCCTTATCGCAGACCTTAGCCGGACATACGGTGCGTAGTACGGGTAGACGCGGAAAATATCTATTGGTTCATTTTGACCATGGCACGCTGATTATTCATTTGGGCATGTCTGGTCATCTGCGTATCTTGCCGTCGGATGTGCCGCCCAAGAAGCATGATCATTTCGATTTGCAAGTCGGGAATCAGGTTTTGCGCTTGAGCGATCCCCGTCGATTCGGCGCGGTGTTGTGGCATCCCGTCGAAGATGGTGCGGTGGAAAATCATTTGCTGTTGCGGACGTTGGGTGTCGAACCGTTGGAAGAGTTGTTTACTGCGCAATGGCTGTATCGGCAAACGCGTAGCCGCACTTCTGCAATCAAGCAGGTGTTGTTGGCGGGAGACATCGTTGTCGGCGTCGGAAATATCTATGCATCAGAGAGTTTGTTCCAGGCGCGTATCAATCCCAAGACGCCGGCGCACCGTATCGGTCTGGTGCGCTATGAGCGTTTGGCTGAGGCGATACGCCAGATCCTGGCTGCTGCGATAGAGCAGGGTGGCAGTACTTTGAAGGATTTCATCGGGGTAAACGGGCAGTCCGGCTACTTCCAGCAAAACTATTTTGCCTATGCGCGTGCCGGCGAGCCTTGCCGTATTTGCAATACACCGATCAGGCAAATCGTGCAGGGCCAGCGCTCCACCTTTTACTGTCCAAATTGTCAAAAGTAGGTAGCAGTGCTAGTGTCGCTCTGGGCGCACGTCATAAAACAGGATAAAAGAGGTTCACGTGAGTAATCTGGTGCAAAAGTTTCAGGAGTACAGTGACTGGCGCAATGGCGTCAAAAGCGCACTGGAACGCTATCGCGACTGCGTGGATGCCGGCGACCTGTCTGATAGCGCCAGCGACCAGCGTTTTCTGCAAACGCTTTCCCGCCTGAACGAAGATAAATTGTCGATAGCCTTTGTCGCTGAATTTTCGCGCGGTAAATCAGAGTTGATCAACGCGATTTTCTTTGCCGATTATGGCCAACGTATTTTGCCTACCTCTGCCGGTCGCACCACGATGTGTCCGACGGAATTGCTGTATGACGAAACTTTTCCTCCTTCGATACGTTTGCTGCCGATAGAAACGCGTGCCGAAGCGCAATCGACCAGCGATTTCAAAACACAGAATCAAGTGTGGACCGTATTACCGTTGGATACGTCATCTGGTGATGGCATGCTGGAAGCCTTCAAGCAAGTCAGCCTGACCAAGCGCGTGCCGATAGAAGAAGCGGCGCGTTACGGCTTGTACGATGAAACCGATCTCGACATGGTGATGGCGGTGGATGATGACGGCATGGTTGAGATTTCTCAATGGCGTCACGCGATCGTGAACTTCCCGCATCCTTTGTTGCAACAAGGTTTGGTCATCGTCGATACACCGGGTTTGAATGCGATTGGTACTGAACCTGAGTTGACGTTGAATCTGATTCCGAATGCGCATGCAGTGTTATTCATTTTGGCGGCCGATACTGGTGTGACCAAAAGCGATATCGATATCTGGCGCAATCACATCGGTGGCACAGGTGCCGGCCGCATGGTGGTCTTGAACAAGATCGACAGCATGTGGGATGAGCTGCGTACACCTGCTGAAGTCGAGCAACAGATACGCATGCAAGTGACCAGCGTGGCGCAAACGCTGGATCTGTCCGAGCGCCAGATATTTCCGGTCTCTGCGCAAAAAGGCTTGGTGGGGAAAATCAATCTCGATGCACCGTTGTTGGCCAAGAGTCGTTTGCCTACGTTGGAAAATGCATTGTCCAACGAGTTGTTACCAGCCAAGCAAGACATCATCCGTACGCAATTGATGGCGGAAATCAATGAACTCACTTCGTCCAAGCAAGCCTTGTTGTCGTCGCGGGTACGCAATGTGGTGGAGCAATTGATAGAGCTGAAAAGCTTGCGTGGAAAGAACCAAAATATCTTGCAGCACATGATGAAGCGCATCGATATGGAGAAAACCGAATTCGATGGCAGCTTGTTTAAATTGCAGGCGACGCGTTCCGTATTTGCACGCTTGTCGACGGAAGTGTTTACGCATCTCGGCATGGGCGTGTTGAAAGACAATATCAACAAGACGCGCGATGCGATGGAGAAAAGCAAATTCTCTTCAGGCTTGCGTCAGGCGGTAAAAGAGTTTTTCCAGCAGGCTTTGCACAATCTGGATTTATCTTCGCAAAAAACAGATGAAATCGGCGAAATGATGTCGGTCATGTACCGCAAGTTTTCGACCGAACATGGTCTTGCCTTGTCGACGCCGATGCCGTTTTCGTTGGAAAAATACAGCAAGGAAATCTTGATGATCGAGCAGCTGTATCACAAGCAGTTCGGTGCCGCGACCATCCTGACTACGCCGCAAGTGGTGTTGATGCAGAAGTTTTTTGATTCCATCGCATCGCGCGTCAAACAAAGTTTCTTGCAAGCGAATCGCGATGTAGAAGCCTGGTTGAAAGTGGTGATGGCACCGCTGGAAGCTCAAATCGGTGAACACAAAGTGCAATTGAAGCGTCGCAAGAAGTCGATAGAAAAAATCCACGTAGCCACCGATAGTCTGGAAGAAAAAGTGCTGGCATTCGAACAAATGCAATTTGAATTGGATACGCAACGCGCAGCATTGACGCGTCTGGAAAATGAATTGAAGACAGCGATCATGGCGCAGTTGGATACTTACAAAGCGGCGGCCTAGATCTAGATGAAACGTGTAGTCAGTGAACAGAGCAGTGCCGCAGTTTCCTCGGATAAATTAGTAAAGGAATCGGCCGCAACATTAGCCGATCCGAGTTTTTCCCACGATGTGATTACATGGCAAAAGCAGCATGGTCGCCATGCCTTGCCTTGGCAGAATACGCGCGATGCATATCGCGTCTGGTTGTCAGAGATCATGTTGCAGCAGACGCAAGTTGCAGCGGTGATTCCGTATTACCTGCGCTTTCTCGAATCCTTCCCTACAGTCCAGTCACTCGCCGCCGCTCCTTCCGAAGAGGTGATGTCGCATTGGAGCGGGCTGGGCTATTACTCGCGTGCGCGCAATTTGCATAAATGCGCGCAGACGATAGTTGCTGAATACGGTGGCGTGTTTCCCAGCGATCCTGCGTTGCTGGAACAGTTGACGGGCATAGGTCGTTCAACGGCGGCGGCGATTTCTGCATTTTCCTACGGTACGCGTGCTGCGATTCTGGATGGTAACGTCAAGCGTGTCTTCGCACGCGTGTTTGGCATCGAGCGTTATCCGGGTGAAAAAGCGGTTGAAAATGAGATGTGGTTGCGCGCAGTTGCCTTGCTGCCTGAGAGTGGCGTAGAAGCGTACACGCAAGGCTTGATGGATTTGGGCGCGACCTTGTGCACGCGCAATCGTCCGTCGTGCCAGCGCTGTCCTTTGGCGCATCGCTGTGTTGCTTATGCGAGCGGTCGGACGAATGAATTGCCGGTTCGTAAACCGAAAAAAGCCGTGCCGCAAAAAGAGACAACGATGTTGCTCATCGTGGACAAGAATCAAGTGTTGCTGGAACAGCGTCCGGATAAAGGGATTTGGGGTGGTTTGTTATCGCTGCCGGAAATTGCGTCTGAGACAGACGGTGGCGCTACACATTTTGATACAGCTTTGGCGCTGGCGATTGCGCCATTCGGTGTGACAGCATCGCTGGAAAAGCTGCCGATGTTTACCCATGTATTCACGCATTTCAAACTGCATGTGACGCCGTATCGCATCGCATTAGCGCGTCGTCTGGAACGCGCCGGACAAGATAATTATGTTTGGTATCCAGCGGATAAAATGGCGGATGCGCCATTGCCAGCACCGGTTAAAAAGCTGCTGCTTGCAGTATTTCGCGAACCGGATTTGCTTACGTAATCAAACCTGCAATAATGCTTGTTTCAGATGATTTGATGCTGTTGCAAGTATTGCTGAATGATCGTCAAGCGGGTTTGCGGATCGTTTAGTTCCAATAATTTCTGCCGTGCTTTCAATGGTATCGGCAGAATCTCACTCCATCGATTTGCCACCCAGCCTGCATCGTTCAGATGCAGCGTTTCTGCAAACGGACTTTCAAAATCCGGACCTTGTTCGGCACGACCTTTGACATTGATATCGTGAATGATGAGCTTGAGTGTATCGGCGCAGGGTTCATATTGTTTTGTCAGTACGCTGGGGCCGTCGTGGTCTAGCATTTCAACGCGCGCTTCCAGATGCTGATCCTTGTGTACGCGTGTTTCCAGAATGCGGAAGCGTGCGCCACCTTCCGTGCGTAATAACAGCACACCAAGTTGCTGTGCATTCCAGTCTGTGATGTGTGCAAGACAGCCGACATCTTCCGGTTCAGCGGCTGTACCGACTTCCTGGCCTGATTTGATCAAGACTACGCCGAATGGTGATTCACGCTTCATGCAATCGCGCACCATGTCGACATAGCGCGTTTCAAAAACCTTCAGTGGAAGTATGCCGCCCGGGAACAGGACTGTATTGAGAGGGAATAAAGGAAGCCAGTGTTCGTTGTCAGACATGGTGGACGGCATGACTCAGTGATGGGCGAATGCAGTGTGCTTGTACTGGTTTAGACAGCCCTGAGATCAGCTCAGTTCGCGATGTCGCAATATGACATGTTCATGGGCGCGAAAATATTCGGCAAGTTGCTCAACCATGTAGACAGAACGATGCTGACCGCCGGTGCAACCGATGGCAACGGTCAGGTAACTGCGATTGTCATTCTTGAAAGCAGGTAGCCATTTTTCAACAAAACCGCGTATATCCGCCAGCAATGCAGCGGCATCAGGTTGCGCTTGCAAGAATTCTTGTACCGGTGCGTCACGGCCAGTCAAAGGTCGTAAAGCCAGGTCGTAATGTGGATTTGGCAATACCCGTACATCGAATACCAGATCGGCATCGAGCGGCACGCCGAATTTGAAGGCGAAAGATTCGAATAATAGTGTCAGAGGTGATCGATCAGTTTCCATCAAGGCCTTCAGCCATGCGCGCAATTTATTCGCGTTCATGCCGGAGGTGTCGATCACGTGGCTGACTTCTTCCACGCCGGACAACATTTCGCGTTCTTCGCGTATGCATTCAGTCAGCGTACGTCTATCAGCTGCGGCGTCGCTGGTAAAACCACGATGCGAGAGTGGATGGCTGCGGCGAGTTTCAGAAAAACGCGCGATTAGCGAATCCGTCTTGGCTGTCAGGAATAGTACTTTGACATCGTGCCCTTGACTTTGCAGCCAGGCGATATCCGCTGGCAAGCCGATCAGCGAGCTTGCGCTGCGGGCGTCCATCGCGATTGCCAGCTTATCCGCATGTTCTTCGATGCGAGTGGCAACTAGTGCGCGTAGCAGTGTAGGCGGGAGATTGTCGACGCAAAAATAACCTGCGTCTTCCAGGGCATTAAGTCCGACAGATTTGCCGGACCCGGATATTCCAGTGATGAGAATGATGCGCATGCGGCCATGATACCGCAAGCACAAGAGGAAGGTTGTGACACTGCAAC
Source organism: Pseudomonadota bacterium (assembly GCA_040390795.1). Taxonomy (GTDB): domain Bacteria; phylum Pseudomonadota; class Gammaproteobacteria; order Burkholderiales; family Burkholderiaceae_D; genus Oxalicibacterium. Next base: position 142,811 of record JAZJXV010000009.1, read on the forward strand.
TTTGCAGTTTTTATTCGTCGCTTTCCATTGCTTTTTGCTGGCGAACCATGAAATCTTTCAAGGTATCGATGCCGCGCAATTGCAGTATGGTATTGCGTACTGCTGCTTCCAAAAGAACCGCCAGATTTCGGCCTGCTTCAACTGGAATGACAACTTTGCGTATCGACAGGCCGAGGATTTCTTCGCTCTGCGATGGCAGTGGCAGGCGTTCATAACTTTCTTCCAGCGTGCTGCGACGGACCAGATGCACGATCAGCTTCAGGCGCATCTTGCGGCGCACGGCAGTCTCGCCAAAAATCGTACGGATATCGAGCAAGCCCAAGCCGCGTACTTCCAATAAATTTTGTAGCAGTGCTGGGCAACGGCCTTCAATCATGTGAGGCGCGATGCGCGCAAACTCGACGGCATCATCGGCGACCAGACCATGATTACGCGAAATCAATTCCAGACCCAACTCGCTTTTGCCGAGGCCGGATTCGCCAGTAATCAACACGCCCACACCCAACACGTCCATGAATACGCCATGCATGGTGATGCGTTGTGCCAGTTTTTTCGACAGATAGACGCGCAGGTAATCGATGACTTGCGCAGCAGGCAAGGGAGTCGAGAACAAGGGAATATTCTTGTCGTCGCAAATCTCCATGATGGTGGCTGGCGTTTCCAGACCTTGCGCGATGATGAATGCGGGCGGTTCGCCGGCGACTAGTTCTGCGGTGTGGTGTGCGCGACCATTCGGCGACAGACGTTGGTAATACTCGACTTCCTGATGGCCGAAGACCTGGATACGGCCTGGATGAATCAAGTTCAAGTGACCGACTTGATCCGCTGCCGATGTCGCATCGCCGGAAATCAGGCGTTCGCCACCGGGAAATCCCGCAAACCATCCTAGTTGTAGCGATTCACGGTTGTCGTCGTAGAGTTGCTGGATGGAGAGCGGTGTCGGTAGTGGCATGGTGGACGCAGGCAGGGACAGATACGCACCGGGAAACAGTGCGGCGGTTAGTTGGTGCTTTGCAGACTAGGTTGCCACGTGATCAGGCGCGCATGCACAGCCGCTGGATCTTCGATAGTTGCAAGCAAGTTACGGAATGTTTCATCGGAAAACATTTCTGCCAGTTCGGACAGAATTTCCAGATGTTGTTGCGTCACGTGATCAGGAATCAACAGAAAGATCAGTAAATTGACCGGTTGGCCATCTGGTGATTCAAACGGGATAGGTTGTGCCAGGCGAACGAAGGCAGCCAATGGTGCTTTCAAGCCTTTGATACGACCATGTGGCACGGCAACGCCATGACCGAGGCCGGTCGAGCCAAGCCGTTCGCGCGCGAACAAATTGTCGGAGACGACGGAACGGGCAATGCCACAGTTGTTTTCGAAAATTAAACCAACCTGTTCAAACGTACGTTTTTTGCTGGATACGTCCAGATCAAGTACTACGTTGGCAGGAGGGAGAATTTGACTTAAATGGTTCATGGTGCGCCGCACAAAAAAAGGACTCTGCGAGGAATTATAGGCCTATTTTTTTGTGATGGGGCCGAATTGGGACGCAGAGGAGGATAGCTGTGCCGGATAATAGCTCTAATTTACTGATGAAAACCTCTATTTGTGCCATTGTCGTTTTTGGACACAAGGGATTGCAATCTGTTGTCATTATTTGATATGAGATTCGCTCATGGAGGGGCTTTCTATGACTAAATTGATCATTATTTATTACCTTACTTTTGCCTGAAATTGCTGTGAGAAGCGCAAGATTTTTCGGATACGTGGTCATCACAACACAGCATCAATTGCCTCTGGCAAAGGTAATGGTTCTGACAAAAATTCAAGATATAATTTTCAATGACGAATGACCTTTGCCAAACTCTGTGCGGTAAAACACATAAGATATGCGCAAATCCTTGTATGGTGATGCGCTGAAAAATACAAAACTCTGTGCGAAGTGAGAACCAATAGTGCCTCCCCATCCCATGTCATGATGCATTTGATAAGAAATCGCCTTCAGCATGCACGTAATTTTTTGATCCTTTTATTTAGCTTATTGTTGTTGGGCGGCGTGATGATCGTCGGTTCGCTGGGTTTAATTCTATATTCTGTTTTTTTAAAGGTAGAGCGCCGCAAGCAAAATGCTCGTAATACCATTACGAGGACCTTCCACCTGTATTTTCAGATACTGCAACATCTGAATATTCTCCGTTTGGATCTATCCGAAATTGATTCACTTCAAACTGAGCGTGGAATAATTCTGGCATCGAATCATCCCTCCCTGCTTGATGCTTTGTTGATCACATCTCGCTTGTCGAATGTGGTTTGCATTATGAAAGAGCAGGTTTTAAAGAATATTTTATTCGGGCACGGTGCAAAAATAGCTGGATATATTCCAAATACGTCGATACGCGATATCGTCAATGTGGCTGATGCCGAGCTGAAGATTGGTAGTCAATTGTTGTTGTTTCCAGAGGGGACGCGTACACGCGCTGATGCAATCAATGCGTTGCAGGGCACGGTTGCGGTGATTGCCAAACGTACTGGTGCCGATGTACAAACGATTTTGATTGAGTCCGATTCTGCTTTCTTGGGGAAGGGCTGGCCGGTTTATCGAGCTCCGCTTTTCCCTGTGTGCTTTCGCGTCCGAGTGGGTAAACGTTTTTCTCCGCCGAAAGATTCAAAAGACTTTATCGTCGAGCTGCAAGATTATTTTGTACAGGAACTCGGCAATAAGCCGTACATGGCGCAGCAAGCGCAAAGTTAATTTTTTAGGTACGGCATTACATGCAAGCATCTTCTACACATCTGGTTTTGATTCCTAGTTATAACCCTGGCGCAACTGTCTACTCAACGGTTGAGTCTGCTCGTACATTTTGGAACCCGGTGTGGGTGGTTGTCGATGGCAGTACAGATGGGTCGGCGCAAAAATTGCAGCAAATGGCTGAGCAAGATAATGGGCTGAAGGTCATCGTTTTGCCGAAAAATAGTGGTAAAGGCGCTGCCGTATTACATGGCATGGAGTTGGCGCTACAACAAGGTTACTCACATATTTTGACTATGGATTCGGACGGGCAGCATGATGCAACGATGATACCTACCTTCATGGAAACGTCGATGCAGCAGCCGGATGCCATGGTGTTGGGTGTGCCGGTGTTTGATGCGAGTGCACCAAGTTTACGGGTCAAAGGTCGCAAGATCTCAAACTGGTGGGCGAATCTGGAAACTTGTTGGGCTGGTATTGGCGATTCCTTGTTTGGTTTTCGTGTCTACCCGATCAAGCCTTTGCGCGACATCATGCTTTCACACCATTGGATGCGTCGTTTTGATTTTGATCCTGAAGCAGTCGTACGTTTGTGCTGGCATGGAGTTAGACCGGTCAATGTCCCAGCCAAGGTGAAATATCTGAATGTCTCAGAAGGTGGCGTTTCTCACTTCAATTATTGGCGCGATAACAAATTATTGACGTGGATGCATACACGACTGTTTTTTGGTTTTGTATTGCGATTGCCGCTACTGCTATGGCGCAAACTGAGCAGATCCTGATTGCCCTCAGTTAACGTTTCCCGTCTCTTTTACCTTTTATTTATTCGGTTAACTCCGCTCTTTTATAAAGCGATGTGTTGATGTCAGTTGTAAAGACCCTATTGATAATTGCGGGCATCATTATTTATGTCTCGTTGAGCCATATTGCGCTCGCGGTGCATGATGCAGACATCATTTGGCGGCAGATTGCAGTATTGATGCTGATTGTTCCGATTGTCGGAGTTGCATGCTGTGGCGTGTTCATGTTTTTGAAGCAGGCTAGCGCAAGTTCAATGATTGGATTGCTATGCAGTATATTGGTTGGCATCACGATGACGTATGCCACGATCGTTTATTGGCCTACGCTGCTATTGCGGCTGGATTGGATTTATCTGATCCAACACGTGGCCGCGAATACAATGTTGTGTTGGTTCTTTGCGCAAACCTTGTTTGCTGGACGTACGCCAATTATTACTACATTGGCATGTACGATACACCCAGACATGCCAGCTGATGTAGTGCGTTACACACGTACGGTGACATTCGCTTGGGCAATATTCTTTGCGATGCAGGTTCTGGTGTCATTGATAATTTTTTATTTTGCATCGATTGAAACGTGGTCACTGTTCGCGAATCTACTCAACTGGCCATTGGTAATTCTCATGTTTGTTGCTGAATATTTCTGTAGAAAAAGAGTTAATCCGGATTTTAAGCACGCTACGATCAAGGAAAGCGTTTCCGCTTATTTCAACAATAAAAACAAGATATGACGCTGGTCTTTATCGCTATAATCCCGCGCTTGAAAGTGGTTGATACTCAGGAAAATAATACGTATGCCGCAGGACTGGATTGAACAAAAGGAACGAGGTTGCGCATCTCTTTTGCGCTTCATGGTGTGGGTAGCTACAACGTTGGGACGTCGTGTCACACGTGTGTTGCTGTATCCGATTTCGCTTTATTTTTTTCTGGTGGTCGGTGATTCACGTAAATCATCTGCCGCATATTTATCGAAAGTACTTGGTCGCAAGCCACATTGGTATGAAGTGTTTCGGCACTTCCATACATTTGCAGCGGTATTGCTTGACCGTGTTTATTTTTTGCTCGGGCGAGCGGAAAAGTTCGATATTCGAGTCATCCAGGATGCTTATGACGATGAAGATTCTGCGACACGTAACGGTGGCGTATTTGTCATGGGGGCTCACATCGGCAGTTTTGAAGCGGTCAGACTGGTATCGCGTAAGAAAGAAGAGCTCAAACTTGTCCTCTTAATGTACGAAGAGAATGCACGGAAAATTGGCGCAATGATGGCGGCAATTAATCCTTCGGCACAACAGGAAATCGTACCGTTGGGAAATTTGAGTGCGATGTTGACAGTCAGGGATAGATTGGCCGAAGGCGCGATTATCGGAATATTGGCAGATCGTACCTTGGGGCACGAAAAAAATCACCGCTTGCCATTTCTTGGAGAAACGGCGCATTTTGCAGTGGGGCCGTTCAGAATGGCGGCAATGATGCGCAAACCGGTTTTTCTGATGGTTGGTTTATATCGTGGTGGTAATCGATACGATATTTTCATAGAAAAAATTGCCGACTTCAGAGATGCTGAAAATGGCGAACGCCGTAATTCAGAACAGGCGATGACGGCTGCCATTACGCAATATGTGGCTCGTCTGGAGCATTTTATTAAGCTTGCACCGTATAACTGGTTTAATTTTTACGATTTCTGGCAAGGACATAAGCAATGATGGAAACGGCCGATTCCCGGCAATATGATGTCGTCATCATGGGCGGGGGATTGGCTGGACTGACCTTGTCTTTGCAGCTCAAGAAACGTTTTGCGGACTTGTCTATTCTGGTTCTGGAACGTCGCCCACATCCGGTGCCGCTTGCGGCGCATAAGGTGGGTGAGTCATCGGTTGAAATCGGCGCGCATTATTTCGATACTGTGCTGGGATTGAAAGAGCATCTTCATACCGAGCAACTGAAAAAATTTGGTTTCCGTTTTTTCTTTTCGGACAAACGTCGTGATTTCGATCAAGTAACGGAGTTGGGTGGTAGCAAAATTTTGCCAACCTGTACCTATCAGATTGATCGCGGCATCTTTGAAAACAAATTAGCTAAACTGGCGCTGGATACGGGTGTGCAATTTGTCGATGATGCAGTTATCCGCCAATTTTCGATTAGTGAAAATAACGCTCCTCATCAGGTGAGTTATGAATCAGATCAACAGACCGTGAAGGTTACGAGTCGTTGGCTGATCGATGCATCAGGTCGTGCCGGCTTGATCAAGCGCAAGCTGGATCTGGCGCAGACCAATGAACATAATGCCGGTGCTGTGTGGTTCCGCATCGGTAATCGTATCGATATCAATGATTGGTCGGATAATGAAGATTGGCTGACTTCATGCAATCCACCGAATCGCTGGCTTTCCACCAATCATTTGGTAGGCGAAGGTTATTGGGTCTGGTTGATTCCATTAGCATCCGGCTCGCATTCGGTCGGTATAGTTGCGGATGCCGCGCTGCATCCGGTGGAGAGCATGAATACGTTCGAGACTGCAATGGAGTGGCTAAAAATTCATCAGCCGCGTCTGTTTGATCATCTGGATGGCGAGCGCGACAAGTTACAGGATTTTGCATTTTTCAAGAGTTTTTCTTACGGTTGCAAGCAAATATTTTCTGGCGAGCAGCGTTGGGCATTGACGGGGGAAGCAGGTCTTTTTCTTGATCCATTTTATTCGCCAGGCAGTGATTTCATTGCCATTGGTAATACCTACATTACAGAATTGATTGCACACGATCGCGATAAAGCGCCGGTCGCGATGTATGCTGATTTCTATCAACAAATATATTTTTCCCTGTATCAAACGACCTTGTCCGTCTATGTCGATCAATATGCCTTGTTTGGCGATCCCGAAGTATTGCCGCACAAAGTGTCATGGGATTATGCGTATTACTGGGGCATCATGTGTCCGCTGTTTATTCAAAATCGCTTAACCGATATATCTGCAATGGGCCGCATGCATAAACCTTTGATGCAAGTCCAGAAGATGAATGTTGCGATGCAGAATTTTTTCCGAGCCTGGGGTAAGGTCAGCCAAAAACGTAATCCGGCTCAATTGCTGGATCAAACCGAGATTGACTGGTTTGCGGAGTTGAATCGTGGTTTGAAGGATGAGTTGGATGACGTCGGTTTTGCCCAGCGTATGGCGGATAATTTTCTGCTGCTGCAGCAACTTGCTGATGCTCTGATCGCTCGTGCGTGTAGTGAGCATCCTGATTTAGCAAAGTCTGATGCAGGAATCGAGTTGAAGCAGGTTCTGGATGATATGCAGGATGCACCTTACATCGGTGTAGCGCCGATTTTGTTTTCAAATGCTGCCTATAAAGAGTGCGATCTTCATGCAAAATCGTAAATGGCAACCGAGCGGTTTTCTCAAGGCGTCTGCTGCATTGCATGTGAGCGCAGTAGCGTCGGCATTGATCTGGCCAACTACCTTAGTGTTTGGCATTGCAAGTCTTGTTGCGAATCATGCTGTGCTGACAGCAGCAGGATTGTGGCCAAGAAGTTCCTTGCTTGGACCTAATGTGTTGCGACTGCCGAGTGGCCGAGCAGAAGTTGCACTGACGATTGATGATGGTCCTGATCCCGATGTCACCCCGATGGTGCTTGATATTCTCGCGGAAAAAAATATTAAAGCGACGTTTTTCTGTATCGCTGCCAAGTTGAAGAGCCAGCCTGCATTAGTACGCAGAATGGTTGATGAGGGACATCACATTGAGAACCACAGCATGCGACATCGCCACTATTTTTCAGTGATGGGAATAGGTGGAATTAAAAAAGAATTGATGTTGGCGCAACAGGCAATTGAAGATGCAACCGGCAGAGCCCCACAGTTCTTCCGTGCGCCAGCAGGCTTGCGTAATCTATTCCTCGATCCGGTATTGAATCAACTCGGCTTGAGCCTAGTCAGCTGGACACGACGCGGTTTCGATACGCGCGTCAATGATGCGCAAAAAATTACAGCTCGCTTGCTTGAGAATGCAAAAGCGGGCGATATCTTGTTGCTGCATGATGCCAATGCTGCGCGCAGCAATGATGGGAAGCCGGTTATTTTGGATGTTCTTCCTCAATTGATCGATAAATTGGAGCAACAGAATTTACGCTTTGTCAGATTGGAAGAGGGCATGCGTATATAAGTTTTGATGTGCTGCTTTATTCGATTTATTGCCATGAAATTTATCTCCCCACTGAACATAACTAATGTCAGGCCCATGCAAACTCTTGAATTGAAAAGCTATACCTTAAGCACCTGTTTGGGTCTTGGTCTGGCAGAAAACTGGAAAAAGCTATCAAAGCAGCAGGGTGGTTTGAAGCCTTGCGACTTTGAGACAGTAGAATTGTCGACTTTTATTGGTGAGGTTCCTGATATTGATGCGGTAGTTTTGCCGGCTGCGTTGGCAGATTTCGATTGTCGCAATAATCGCCTGGCGCAATTGGCAATGGAGCAGGATGGTTTTGTCGATGCCGTGCAGCAGGCCGTTGCACAATATGGTTCTGATCGTGTTGGTCTATTTTTGGGCACAAGCACTTCGGGCATTTTGCAAACAGAGTTGGCTTATCGGAATCGACAAACTGGTGACGTCGAAGGTAGCTTGGGAGCATTACCGGTAGATTTCCACTACGCACAAACGCACAATACTTATTCAGTTGCTGCATTCACCAGTGCTTTCCTTGGCCTTACAGGTCCAGCATTGACAGTATCGTCCGCATGTTCTTCCAGTGCCAAGGTATTCGGCAATGCTGCACGCATGATAGAAGCCGGCCTGATCGATGCCGCAGTGGTTGGTGGTGTCGACAGTCTTTGTTTGACGACTTTATATGGTTTCAATTCATTGCAGTTGCTTTCATCTATGCCGGCACAGCCATATGGTCAGGGTAGAAATGGCATTTCGATTGCGGAAGGGGCGGCATTCATCTTGTTGACCAAGCCTGAGGAAAAACCATTAAAAGGGACGATTCTTCTACATGGCGTGGGTGAGTCCAGCGATGCGCATCACATGTCGTCACCGCATCCAGAAGGTCTAGGCGCGCAACTGGCGATGACTGCGGCACTTGATGCTGCGGGCATTACGCCAGAGCAGGTTGGATACATTAATCTACATGGTACGGCGACACCCAGTAATGACGCAGCAGAAGGTAAAGGGGTTCGTGCTGTGTTTGGTAACCGGACCGCTTGTAGCTCAACCAAAGGCGCAACAGGTCACACGCTGGGTGCTGCAGGTGCTGTAGAAGCCATTATTTGTGTCATGGCTATGCAGCATGATGAAACTCCCGCCGGTATTAATACAACAAAAGTTGATTGTGAAATCGATATTGATTATGTGTTGGCCAATCGGCATGCACCTATCGACTATGCACTGAACAATTCATTCGGCTTTGGTGGCTCCAATTGCAGTCTGGTATTAGGAGTCGCACGATGAGTGTAGAAGTGCATGTCGAATCAGTTGGTGCAATTGGTCCTGGTGCGGCCAACTGGGCAGAATGGCGGGCTATTCTTTGTGGCGAAACCAGTTATCAGGCTAATCGTACTGTTGCCCCAATATTGAGTGTATTGCCGAGTGCGGAGCGCCGGCGCGTCGGCATTAGTGTCAAGATTGCATTGGCGAGTGGATTGGAAGCGCTGGCTAATGCGAGCATTGACCCAAGCACGATGACGACGGTGTTTTGTTCCTCTGGTGGTGACGGCGAAAACTGCCATCTTATTTGCGAGACATTGGCAGGCAGTGATCGTTTGATTTCACCGACTCGATTTCATAATTCTGTGCATAACGCACCGTCCGGTTACTGGGGAATCGCCAGCGGCGCAATGCTGCCATCGACTAGTTTATGCGCTCACGATGCAGGTTTTTCAGTCGGTTTGCTGGACGCTGCGGTTCAATGTTCTGTTGAAAGACGCCCGGTGCTAGTCGTCGTTTACGACACACCTTATCCAGAACCATTGCACGGTGTTCGTCCGATTACCGATCAATTTGCGATCAGCATGTTGCTGACGCCAGAAGCGACGCAACAAAGCATGGCGGCAATCGAATTGAGTTTGGATAAAATTGCGCCAACGCTTATGGACAACAGTGCGTTGGAAAACGTACGTGTAGGCATTCCCGCTGCGCGTGGTTTGCCGTTGATGCAGAGATTGGCATGCATGCCGCAAGACGCAACACCAGCTGACGTTTATCTGGAATATGTTAATCATCAGGCGCTTCGCGTAAAATTTAAGTCAACATAAAATTAGAGCGTCACATCTTTAACGAGAGAAAAAGGGAATAGGGATGAAAAAAATAATTGGAATGGTAGTCCTGATGTCATTGCTAGCTGCTTGCGAAACCATGCAAAAAAAGGAGGCGGCACCTGCTACGTCTGACGTAAGCACTGCACCTGCTGCAACAACGCCAGCTGCGCCTGTCAAAGCCGCTGCTCCTGAGAAAAAATTGGGGCCGAAGGCGCAAGCGAGAAAAGATGCCGCGGATAAAAAAGCAGCACAGCAGGCCGCCGCAGCAGAGAAGAAGGCAGCGCAGCAGGAAGCTGCTGCAGCGCCGGTTGCGTCGGCAACGCCTGGAAAACCTCAGGATGTCAAAGGCATCAATGATTGGTCTGGCCAAATTATTGGCACACCCGTCAAAGGTAAGTTCAGTGGCCTCAAGATCGGCATGGGTCTGAATGAAGTGATCAGTATTGCTGGTAAGCCAACTGATACCAACTCACACATCACGGGCAAGGCGTGGATTCCGTTCTATTTTGGTTCAGGACGCTATGAGACGATTTTTTACTATAAAGGTGTCGGACGTTTGACCTTCTCTGGTGGTGCGGGTGCTTATGCGGTCGGCGTGAACGACGGTAGTGGTTTAACTGTTATTGAATACGATAAATCCGAGCGTGGCTTTCAATAACGATCAGTCTTGGAAGTAAAAAAATAAGCCCTTGAAATTTCATATTTCAAGGGCTTATTTTTTAATACGTATTTTGATGGTTCGACAATGATCGATTATTGCTGTTCTACTGAACCTTCAATTTCGACTAATAAATCGAAGCGACATATATCGGCTTGTACGTATGTCGCTTTCACATTGGGACCGATACGAGCTTTGAGAACAGAGCTTACTGATAAAAAATGTTCCGGATTCCGAATATAGACAATGTAATCCAGATCGGTAATTTTGAATTTTTTGGATGCTTTTTGGTTCGCGACATCTAGTACTGCAGCAATATTGGCAATGGACTCTTCCGTTTGTGCGATTACATCACCCGCGTGTAATGTTTGGTGCCCCACAATGCTGGCTGTGCCAGATAGAAATAGTATGTTGGTCGCATTCACTGATGCCAGACTCGCACGAGAAAAGAGAGGGCTACGCGGGCCATATTGCGCTGGATAATCGTATGCGCTGACTTGTCGCGGATTCTCGATGGGTAATGATGCCGTGCGACCGGCAAGAAATGCGATGGTTAGCGGTCCATCCATCGTGCCTAATGCACAGGCCGCAGGCACATTACCGCTTACTTCTTGCCCCTTGGCTGAAAATGCTTGTTGACGGCCGAGATTGAATTGGCGGTAACGCTCGAGCTCATGGGTAGTTCTGTTGATATCGGCCATGTAGTTCCAGAAGCGCAATACATACGGAAAATCCTGCGACTCCAGCGTTGCAAAAATTTGTTCGTATGCGGCTTTACTGGCGAGCTGCAATGGTGGCGTGTTTGCTTCATCAGAAAATTTTGATTCATCCAGTGTGATGACACCAAATAAAACTTTGTCGTTACATTTAAAACGTACATCGCCATTTTGTCCGCTTTGTATCGGGCCAATAGTTTGAAGAAATTCGTATAGTACGTTTTCGCCACCCAGGCACGGCATGGCCACGTGTGCAAAGGTGGAGTTTCCCTTGGTATCTATTTTTTCTGCGATCTGCGCAAAACAAAGCGCTCCCATGGTTTCTGCAGGGATGTTGTCGGCTTGCGCTGACGTAAGCGCATTTACGTATAAAACCTTGAGCATGTGATCGTATTTCGTATTTATCGTTCCGGCGAAATTCATTTCATCCGTAGAGCGCTGAGATTATGATGCCTTGTATAATGAAACGCCATAAAAAGGCCGGCTTGATCGCTGACCTTCATGCTTACTTTCCCCGCGCGTATGCCTACAGGTATTGTTAAAAACAAGCTGGATGTTATTGAGGATACGATGGCTTGTAAAGCATCGGTCAATACATTACTTGTTTTGTTGCCGGGTGCATACGATACACCTGACGATTTCGTAAAGCATGGTTTTGTCAGTGTGCTGCGCGAACGTAATATTGCCGCTGATATCGTTATCGCTGATACACATGTGGCTTATTACACCGCAGAGTTAGTCGTTGAGCGCTTGCACCAGGACATCATTTTGCCAGCTAGAGAAAAAGGGTATGCGCAAATCTGGTTGATTGGCATTTCTCTCGGCGGTTACGGGTCCATGCTGTACGCTAGACGACATGCTTCAGATATTGATGGCCTTTTTTTGATGGCACCTTTTCTCGGAAATCGAACCTTGCTGGCAGAAATAGCGAAAGTTGGTTTGAGTGACTGGCAGGTTGGTGAGGTCGCAAGCAGCGACTATGACCGACAATTATGGTCATGGATTAAAGGTTACAGCAGCGAGGATCCGTCAGCGCGACCGGTGTTGTATATCGGTTACGGTACCGAAGATCGTTTTGCCGGTAGTAATCGAACATTGGCAAAAGTGTTGCCGCAGAATCAGGTCATGACTACAGATGGTGGACATGACTGGTTGCCGTGGCTGCGATTGTGGATCGAATTTCTCGATCGTAAAACATTGCCGCAATGTATATGAGTGTTTACGATATTTAATCTGTTTTTGATGAGATGAGCCATGACTACACCTGAAACTACTGCACATCCAATCGAAGCTGACTGTGCAAATCACAATGCTGATATCGCGCCGATCAAAACCGATATTCTCATCATTGGTGGCGGGCCTGCAGGATCGACTGCAGCAGCCTTGCTTGCGCAGCAGGGTTTCAAGGTCTGCTTGCTGGAAAAGGCGGTTCATCCACGTTTTCATATCGGCGAGTCCTTATTGCCAGCCAATATTCCTTTGCTTGAGAAGTTGGGCGTGAGCGAACAAGTGCACGCGATAGGTATGCCGAAGTGGGGCGTGGAGTTCAATGCGAATGAGAAGGAAATGAAAGCGCATATCGAATTTTCTGAAGCATGGGATAAATCGATGCCGTATGCCTATCAAGTCCGTCGCTCGGAATTTGATCATGTCTTGATAAAGAATGCAGCGGTCAAGGGTGCCAATGTTGTAGAAGGTTGTCGTGTGCGTGCAGTTGAATTCACTGATGATAATGTCATGGTGACAGCGCATTGTGATGATGGCCGCGTGCAGAACTATGTTGCGGATTATTTGATCGATGCATCCGGCCGCGATACCTTCATGGCGAATAAACTCAAGAGTAAAGAAAAGAACAAAGCGCATAACAGCTCAGCCTTGTACAGCCATTTCACCGGTGTTGAGCGTTACGAAGGTAAGCGTGAAGGTGATATCAGCTTGTTCTGGTTCGAGCACGGTTGGTTCTGGTTGATCCCCTTATCTGACGGAACGACTAGTGTGGGTGCAGTATGCTGGCCGGCTTATCTGGCTTCACGCAAAGTCAGCGTTGAACAATTTCTGATGGATACAATTGCATTGGCTCCCAAGCTGGCGCAGCGTATGGAAAATGCAGTCCGAGTGGGTAATGTCGAGGCGACTGGTAATTATGCTTATGCTAGCAATAAGAGCCACGTAAAGCGTTGCATCTTGTTGGGAGATGCTTATGCATTTATCGATCCGGTATTTTCCTCAGGTGTTTTTCTGGCGATGCAGAGTGCGTTTGTTGGTGCAGAAACGGTCACGACTTGTTTGCGTCAACCTAAAGAGGCTGCGCGTGCGTTGGCTACTTTCGACCATCACATGCGTAAAGGGCCGACAATTTTCTCGTGGTTTATTTATCGGATGACAAATCCGGCGATGCGCGCCTTGTTTCTGGAGCCTGGCGATTTCTTGAGAACCAAGGAAGCCGTGATGTCGGTACTCGCTGGTGATATCTTCCACAATAAGGCGATCTGGCCTTCCTTGTATGTTTTCAAGGGTGTTTATTACATTACTGCATTGTTTAATTTCAAGCGCACGTGGGCTGCATGGCGTCGCCGCAAAATCAATATTCAAGATGGGGGGATTGAGCCAACGACCTGAGCCAGTCATGGCTTTGGGCGCTTGTTTTAGATCATGCCGCCATTGATAGAGATAATCTGACCGGAAATATAAGAAGAGTTCGGTGACGCGAGGAATGCGATCAAGTCTGCGACTTCTTCTGGAGTGCCGGCACGTTTCATAGGCACTATGTTCTGTATCGCTTTGTCATCAAATGAATGTTCGATCATATCGGTGGTGATGATGCCCGGTGCGACCGCATTGACCGTAATGCCGCGGCTTGCCAGTTCTAATGCCAATGATTTGGTTGCCGAATGCAAGGCACCTTTGGCCGCGGAATAATTTACTTGTCCACGGTTGCCGGTCAGTGCAGCAATCGACGACACATTAATGATGCGACCCCAGCGCGTACGTATCATCGGCATCGTCAGCGGTTGTGTCACATTAAAGAAGCCGTGTAGCGATACATCGATTACATCGTGCCATTGCTTACCCGACATGCCGGGAAATACAGCATCGGAATGAATGCCAGCATTGTTTACCAATACCTGAATCGGACCAGCTTCCAGCAATGTTTCCAGTGCCGTTCTGCTTGCCTCTGCGTCAGTAATATCGAACACGGCGACTTCGGCGCTGCCGCCAGCTGCAAGGATATGGTCGCGTACCGCCGTTGCTTTTTCAAGACCGCGATTCGCATGCACAATGATATGCAAACCATCTGCCCCTAGGCGCTTGCAAATTGCGGCGCCGATACCGCCGCTCCCACCTGTGATCAATGCGCGTTTCACGATGTACTCACTCCCATATTATTGGTGACCATAGTTGCATCGATAATGATGGTAGCTCGACCATCGAGTAAAGGTGTTTGCGTATCGTGCCCGCTTACAGTGAATTGATAGAGGATGCAATTCGGTTCACTGTGCGTGCAGACGACTTCGATCTGTAGAGGTTCGTTTACGTCGTCCAGGCGTGCAACGTGGAATGTCGTATTGCGCACACTTGCCAGAAATCCTGCCTGTGGTCGTTGCATGTTTGCAGCATCGGCCTTGGCGGTCGCCAGCAATGCACTGTGGACAGCCATTGCCTGTGCTGCATACTCGATTCCATTTGCGGCTCCCAAACGATCATGCGCACGCAGGGGATGGTCAGATGCTGTATGGCTGGTGGCGATTGCTGTCATACGTTCCTGATCCCAGGATACGACATGATCGAGTAGGCACATCGTTCCTTGATGTGGAATGTGCGCAGCTATCCATTCCTTGTCGATTTTCATGCGCTTTCCTTATTGCACACGAGCAGAATATTGGCGAACGGCGTGCCTTTATTCATCGGAATCGCCTGGACTGTGAAGCCGATGGCGGCAATGTCGCGCTGCCAATGGGCCAGCGTGCGGCAGTAACGTGGCAGGGTGCGGTGACCACGGATGGATGTGACGACATTGTCGACCCAGTTGCTGATTTTGAAAGGCAGGCCACCGTCTGCATCACCGACGCGTAACAACAAGACGCCACCATCGGGCAAGCTGGCGTGCACTTTTTTCAGTACATCATCCTGCGCCGGAAAATCGACATAGTGCAATACATCCAGAATCACGGCTGCATCGGCGGTACCGAAATCGGCGGTGCACATATTGGCGACTTCGAACGTAGTGCGATCCTCTGCGTGTTGCAGTGCACGCTGCGCGCGCTCCACGTCGCGTGGCATCAATTCAATTCCGCGTATATGTGCAATCGTTGGTGGCGCAGGCCAATGTTTTGGCCATGTACCTTTTTCGTTTTGTGCTTGCGCTGACAATAACCACGACGCGAGTAAACCTTGGCCGCAGCCGATATCGAGTACGCGGATATTGTCTCGTTTCGGTAGTAGTCCCAGCGCCAATATGCCTTTGAAGACGGGGTCGCGGCCCAATTTGCCGCGGGCAAAATGCCAGGCGAAGAGACCGGCCTGACGGTAAGGACGGCAGGCAATGGTTAAGAGTTGGTTAATCGTATTGCTACTCATGGTGTTTTTGTATTTACATGCGCATCCGGCGGAATGCTACTGGAAAAAATGGCAGAAAAGAGCAATGCAAGCACTACGCCGATTCCGACGGTAATGCCGATTGCATTCAGTACAGGCACTGTCGAAAAGCCCAGTATGCCGAAGCCGATCACGGTGGTGACGTTGGCGAAGAGCAGCGATGCGAGTGTGGTTGGCTTGATCTGTGGGACGACCGTTTCAACGCCGCTTTGCGGATCTTTCACAATGGTAGTCGCCGGTTGGGCAAAGAATAAAGCGTAGTTTGAGCCGACAGCAACAATGAGCAATAATCCGACCAGATGCAGTATCGTCATGCGCTGACCGGTGAAAGCGAAAATAGCAGCAACCGTCAATACAGCCGTAATCAATGGCACCATCACACGCGCCAATCGCGCGATTGAACGCAAGTTGAATGCAAGCAGCACCATCATTGCAGCCAGCCCGCACAGCGCCAGAATAATGGCTTCCTGCATGTAGCCGCGATACAGTTTATCGGTCTCTGTTTTCAGATCGATGAAATAGGCTTGTTGCACGCCTGATTTTTGTAGTGCTGCATGAATCAAGGCAGGATCGATCACGTGAGCATCCGTGGCTGTCAGAGGCATCAAACCGCTGGCTTCACCATTTTTCTCTATCAGCAGCGAATCAGTTGCCAATGCCATCGAGGTGCCGGTCAGATCTTTGCGTGTCAATAATCTGGTATTAAGTATTTCTGGTTGCGACGCTATTGTGGCTAGATCGCCAACCGATGCGATAAACGGTTCCAGCACAGATGCCTTGAACGGCAAACCTTCCATCGCTTGCATCATGCGTTGTTTCAGTACATCCGTGTTCGGCAAGCTGGCCAGGCGTGCGCGCTGTGTTGCAAGACTAGGCAGGTAACGGCTTGGCGTTTCAAACGCGGTGAGTGTGCCTTGATCGACCATGGCATCGAGTTGCGTTGCCACTTTTTCTGTTGCCTGCAAAACATCTTCAATATCTTTACCTTTGACTACCACCAGATAGCGCACATCCGGTGCACCAATGTCTTTTCGTAGTGTGCCGTCTAATTCCTGATCGCTTTTGCTAATCGGACTTAATGCACTTAGTTCAGGTTGCCACAAGTGATCGCGATTCATCCACAAGACCGCGCATGCCAGCAAGGCGATAAGAAATAACCCTTTGCGTAGGCGCTGCAAGTGATGCAGCGCAGTTTGAACTATTAGACCGATGTGCGTCAGATCACGCACCACGAAATTTTTTGGCAAGAGTGATGGCAGCACGAAGCGTGTTACGAATGCCGCTGATGTCAGACCAGCGATTGTGTAGAGCCCTAATTGCGCCAGGCCGGGAAAGCCAGAGAACAACAAGCAACCGAAACCTGCCATCGATGTTAGTACGCCAAGCCGGATGGTCGGCCACGATTTTTTTGCCCAGTCTGCACTGTGTTTGGCGCTGCCTGATTGGATGAAGAGATAAATCGAATAATCGATTGCTTCGCCGATCAGTGTCGTACCGAATCCTAGCGTGATGCCGTGCACCATGCCAAATCCCAGGCTGACCGCAATGGTTCCAGCCAACACACCACTTAACACTGGCATCAAGCCGAGCACAACTGCGACCCCGGAACGATAGACGATAAACAGCAGCAACATGATGAGCGAGGCGCTGATGATGGAGAACATGGTCGCTTCATGCGTGATCGTATTGCGCGCATTGACGCCAAATACACCTGGTCCCGTCATGACGATATGCGCATTACCGACCTGTGGCATCGCTTGTACTAACTCTGCCTTGGCTGCGTCGAACTTTTCCTTGATGTGATGAATCGCCGCTTCCTGACCATCAGTATCAGACCCGAGGGCGCGTGTTTGGGCCAGCAGCAATGCACGTTTCCCATCTTTGGCCGCCCATACACCTTGTATTTTTTGTGGTTGTTGGCCGCCATTGAACTGGCCGAGTAATGTCGCCATCTCACTCGTTGGATCTTGCGGGAGTATGTCTTTGACGAGCAAGCCGGCTGGGGATGCGAGTAGATCTAGTGTGTCGTTCAGTGCAGCGTGCAGTCCAGCGACGGTAAAACGTTCTGGTGTAATGCTTGGGCTCAACAGATAGCGATTGTTGAATAGGTAAGTGCGATCTTTTTCCTGGTTGACCGGCTCGCCGTTATTGACGGAGATAAACTCGTCATTGCTGCGCATTTTTTTTGCCAGCGCTTTCGATAGTGTGGCATTTGTTGATGGATCAGCGCCTTCGATCCCGATCAAGATCAGGCGTGACACCATGCCATCACGCAATTGCTCGACCAGTAATTGTTGTTCTTGTGTTGGATTGCTAGGCAAAAATGCGGAAAGATCTGCGGTGAAGGTGGTGCGGAACAACAGAAAAATACCGATCAACACCAGCGCCAGCCAGATGAAAATTGCTGGCCATGCGCGCTTGGGCATGTGTGGATCTTGCGTCGTTTGTGTCATGGTTTTGTTTTTTCGATCGTCGTAACGGAGCGATCACCATCGGCTTGTAACACTTCTATTTCTTTTACTTCGTCATTGCTACCGCTCAGACGGATGCGTTTTACTTTTTGCAGTGCCTGAAAATTACTTGGCGTTAGCAGCAGTGTCCAATGTTCGCGTGATCCTTGCAGGGCGACAATATAGTTAAGTTCTAATGATCGGCGATCACCGGCCAGCGTGGCACGTATGCTTTCAATCAGGGCAGCAAGTTCAGGTGTGTCATCAATCTGCATTGCATACTTGTTGCGACCACGTTCCAGCGTCAGCGTGTTGCGATCAAGCAGCATGCGTTCCGGTTTTGGTTTAAAGGTGCGCTTTTCTAATCGGTCGGGCGGCGTGTAAAGCATTTCGCCTGATGATTCAATCGGGCCATCCAACGTTGAAATATATTTTTTCTCGATGAAATTGACTTTTGCAGGCTTGGCTTGTGCCAAAGCAGCCATCAATTGGTCCATAGTCCAGTCAGCGGCATAGCTGGTGCCACATGCACATGCAAGGAAAAATCCAGCCACCATGTGTGTCAGACGCAATTTATTCTTGATGACGACGAACTCATGCATGAAAAACTCCTGTGGCCGCGATACGTTCATTATCTTTAATGTCGAATTGAATAGTGCCATTGGCGTTCACTTCGTAGTGCACAGTTAAATGCGTATCGGGAAGTACTGGATTTAAAAATTTGAGATTCTTGATTTTGCAGCTCTGCATATTCAGTGCTAACTGCTGCGCAATCGCGTGGATCGCTAGATCGAGCAGAACGACGCCAGGTGTAATCGGCATGCAGGGGAAATGGCCGGCAAACGCTGGATGATCAGATGGAATATGAAGAGCAAGAGTGTGCATCACATGTGCTCCGAAGCATCAGTGGTCGTTGCTAAGGTTTTAATGAATTCAGCGAGTGCGGCATGCGGTAGCTTGCCGGTAGCGTTACGCGGCAGACGCGCTACCTTGTAGATTGGGCGCGGCATAAATGCAGGGTCTATTTTCTGACGCAGGATCGCGATGATCTCGCTGATTTCCAGCGTGGGTGCAACGACGAATGCTTTCAGACGCATGACCTCACCTGAGAGTGCTTCCGGCGGCATGTAGAACGCACCATCTTCCACTCCAGGAATCGCATTCAAATGATGATTCAGATAGGACAGTGAGCTACGTTTGCCTGCAATGTTGATCAAATCGCTGATGCGACCATGCAACAGAAAACGGCCATTGCCTGTCAGCTCAATTGCATCGTTCATCGGCATCGCGACTTCCACATGGCCACCGGAAATCCACATGCGTTGATCAGAGGCATCACTTTGTTGCGAGTGTGCCATCAACAGATTGGGAAACAACGTCCATTCCGGTGATTCTGACGGGCGTCGTGTTGCGATTTGGCCCGTTTCAGTGCTGCCATAAATTTCACACAAAGGCGCGTGGAAGATATGCTCCGCTTCCAGTGCCAGTTGTGGTGAGAGCGGCGCGGTTGCTGAGACCATTAATTCTATTTTCGGCAATGATAATTGTGTGCCGAGTAATGAGCGTAGATGAACCGGAGTCGTAACCAATACACGTGGTTCCGGTACTTGCGCTAGAGAATTGCAAATGTCGGCCGGATAGAACGATTGGGCGCTGGTTAATGAAAAACCATTTACCAGTGGCATCAGCACTGTCGATTCAAAACCGTACATGTGCTGTGCCGGGACTGTGCCGACTATGCTGTAATTTACGCCTGATTTTAGTCCAAGCTGCAGTGCTTCCATTTGCACGTTGCGTACCAATGCTCCCCATGTTTTGCGATGTGCAATTGGTAGGCCAGTAGAGCCGGATGTAAAGACATAAGCAACGAGTTGCATTTCTTCTATTTGCGGAATCGCAAATGGAATATCGTCAGTATTTGGGGGGGGGGCAGCTGCCGGATAAGCTGTTCGTGGAAGATCGATTGCACAATTCGCTTGGTCCGTCAGGCAGCTTGCATCTGGTGCGAAAGTTTGCAGTTGCCGTATGGTTTCTGCTGTGCGAGTGGACGGCAATAGATTGATTTTCCCCGTTGCCATGATTGCGCACAACGCAACAAGGAAATGGTAACGATCGTGACAGTCGTTCAGAATGTGCCGACTATTTGGCAATATTGAAATGAGACTGTGTATATCGTTCAAGAATTGCGCAGCAGTAACCGCAATGCCATCGCGCCATGCGATGACCTTGTCTGGAGAAGAACTGCTGAATAATGGAATGAGTGAAGTCAACGACGCGCATCCTTTAACGTCAATATGAGCAATGCGCGTTACGCCTTACTGAGTCTTGTTTGCCGCGATATGGTCGGACAGTGAGCGCAATGAACTGAAAATCTTTTCATTATCTTCGTGGTCAGCGCGCAATTGGATGCCGTAATTTTTGGATACGACCAATGCAACTTCCAGGATATCGATTGAGTCGAGACCGAGACCGTCGCCATACAGCGGTTCATCAGGGCTGATCGATGCAGGGTCGACATCCAGATTGAGTGCATGAACAATCAGTTTCGCTACTTCCAGTGTGAATGCGTCGCCACTGTTATCGCTTGCTGTAATAGTCGTTGTTGAATTGGACATGTTATCGATTAACTTTAAATTGAGAGCGGCGCTGATTATATATTGATCGTATGCCAGTCTCTGCTAAAAACTGTTACATAACGTAATAAAAAAACATTATTTCCGCTGCTCCACAAAGTGTGAATTATTGCCGTGCATTACGAGCGTTGGAAGGCGGTTTTCCAGTGCTGAAATTACTGCGCCAAGGATTGATGTCCAAGCCACCACGACGGGTATAGCGCGCATAGACGGCAAGTTTGTGCGGTTTGCACTGACGCAGGATGTCCATGAAGATGCGCTCGACGCATTGCTCGTGGAATTCATTGTGCTCGCGAAAACCAATCAGGTAATGCAGCAAGCCAGCCTGATTGATTTGCGGCCCCACATAATGTATCTGTACGCTGCCCCAGTCTGGTTGGCCGGTCACCAGGCAA
Source organism: Pseudomonadota bacterium (assembly GCA_040390795.1). GTDB lineage: Bacteria > Pseudomonadota > Gammaproteobacteria > Burkholderiales > Burkholderiaceae_D > Oxalicibacterium. The sequence goes on from JAZJXV010000009.1 coordinate 164,055, forward strand.
TTCGATTTCAGTAGATTTGAAACTAACGTTTCTTCTACTACTGGTTCATCGAATGTCGCCTGTAACAGAGATGCATCCGGCGAATAATCTGATACCTCTATATCCAGACGATCCAATAACATGCCTTCGAGTTCACCTATCGCTACTTTGGAAAAGTCTTCCGGTAGCGTCAGCGTGATTTGTACCGGTGCGCCAAAGCCGGCCGACAAATCCGCACGCAGCAATTCCAGCAAGGCGTCAGTGCCGCCCAGCTTGGTCTGGTTGAAGGAGTTCAGGTAGAGCTTGAAGGACTTCGATTCGATGATGTTTGGCGAATCAGCAGGTGCCATGATCTTGGCGATCGCTATTTGCGGTTTGCCGCGCATGTTCAGCCACGATATTTCGTAGGCGTTCCAGATGTCGACGCCGAAGAAGGGTAGATCGCCGGTGAGGCCGAGTTCGTCACGCTTGCCCTGGCGTGGGATCGGGAACAGCAGCGACGGGTCGTATTGCGTCTGATAAACAGACGGCTTGCCGAGCGGCGATGCTTCTGGTTGGTGTGACTTGGTCATGGCAGCAGCTTTTACAAAAACAATTTATATGCAGGGTTGTCGCTCTCATCCCAATGGCGATAACCCAATCCCGCGAGCGAAGCGCGGAAGGCTTTCATTTCTTTTTTCGGTACTTGCAGGCCAACCAGAATGCGACCTACGTCGCTACCCTGATTGCGGTAGTGGAACAGGCTGATATTCCAGTTTGGAGCAACGCTGTCGAGGAAGCGCATCAGCGCGCCCGGGCGTTCCGGAAATTCAAAGCGATACAGCAATTCATCTTGCGTCAAATCGCTCTTGCCACCGACCAGATGACGGATATGACCTTTAGCCAGTTCGTCGTGTGTCAGGTCCAGCGTTTTGAATCCGTTCTTTTCAAAATGTTTTGCGATCTTGCCAGCTTCATCGCGATCGGCGATTTGCATGCCGACAAAAATATGCGCTTGATTGGCATCGCTGATGCGGTAATTGAATTCGGTCACATTGCGCGGACCAATCAGTTCGCAAAAACGCTTGAAGCTGCCGCGTTCTTCTGGAATGGTCACGGCAAACACGCCTTCGCGCGCTGCGCCTATATCGGCCATTTCCGCCACGAAGCGCAGGCGATCGAAGTTCATATTCGCGCCGCTGGCAATGGTGATCAGCGTTTCATTCTTCAGCGGTTTTTTATTGGTGCGTGCGCGTTCGATATACGCTTTGGCGCCTGCCACTGCGAGCGCGCCGGAAGGCTCCAGGATGCTGCGCGTATCTTGAAACACATCCTTGATAGCGGTGCAGACTTCATCGGTGTTTACTACGATGATTTCGTCCACATACTGTTTCGCCAGACGGAAGGTTTCTTCGCCGACCAATTTGACGGCGGTGCCGTCTGCGAACAAGCCGACATCCTGCATAGTCACGCGGCGACCAGCATGCAGGCTACGCGCCATTGCATCTGAGTCCGAGGTTTGTACGCCTATGATTTTGATATCCGGACGCACCGCTTTGACGTAAGCGGCAACACCGGCGATCAGACCGCCACCACCGATAGGAACGAAAATCGCGTGGATAGGACCTGCATGCTGGCGCAGGATTTCCATACCGATGGTGCCTTGACCTGCGATGACATCCGGATCGTCGAATGGATGGACGAAGGTCAGCTTGAGTTTTTTCTCCAGCGTCAGCGCATGCTGGTAAGCGTCTGAGTAAGAATCGCCGAACAGCACGACTTCGCCGCCGCGCGCTTTGACTGCTTCGACCTTGACCGATGGTGTGGTGGTTGGCATCACGATGACGGCACGGCAGCCAAGTTTGGTTGCTGACAGCGCCACGCCTTGCGCATGATTGCCGGCCGAAGCGCAAATCACGCCGCGCTTCATCTGTGCTGGCGGCAGGTTGGCCATCTTGTTATAGGCGCCGCGCAGCTTGAAGCTGAACACGCTTTGAATATCTTCGCGCTTGAAATAAATTTGATTGCCCACACGCTGCGACAGCGTTGGTGCCAGTTCGAGCGGCGATTCCACGGCGACATCATAGACGCGCGCGGTTAAAATTTTCTTCAGATAGTCGGTAGTCATAGGTGTCAATATCAGGGGCGCGCGAGAAAACAGGGTTTGTGTTCATGCAGCGCAGCACATCATTATAATGGACGCCCTTTGTTGCGCAGTATTACCTTTGGCTCGCCGGTTGGCGCGCTTAATCCGATTCTCTTCTGCAGATGAGCCCTAGCTTTGAAGAAATTTACCCGACAAAAACATGATTGACGCCGCCGTACAGTGGTTGCTGGTGACGCTGGCTGCGCCGCAGGTCGGGCTGTTTTCCGTATTTGTCATCAGTTTCGTCTCTGCGACTTTGTTGCCATTGGGTTCCGAGCCAGCCGTCTTTGCGGTCGTCAAGGCTAATGCCGATCTGTTCTGGCCGGCGCTGTTGGTGGCGACTGCGGGTAATACCTTGGGCGGTGTTGTTAATTACTGGATGGGTTTGGGCGCTAAACAGGTTTTTGCCAAGGAAAGGGAAACGCGCTGGTTCGGTTGGCTAGAGCGTTTTGGCGCAAAAACCATGCTACTGGCTTGGTTGCCGGGCATAGGTGACCCGCTATGTTTATTGGCCGGCTGGCTAAAACTCCCGTTCTGGCCATGCGTTTTGTATATGGCGATAGGTAAATTCCTGCGCTACCTGACAATGACCTGGATACTTCTTTATATCCCTGATGGGTTTTGGCGATATCTGGGGAATTTGTTTTAAGACCCAGATAATCGTCTTCCTTAGCTCTGAAAATCCTGTCTAAAAAGTATCTTTTTCGCTTTTGTGGCATCTACGGTGGGCAGGCATGTTGCACCGCAATCAGCTAAAATGCTTATTTAGCGTTAATTCAAAATTGACCCACTGATGAACGCCCCAGTACATATCCAGACTCTTTTGGCCGATGGCCCCGGCGGTGCTGTTCCTACCCGCTTGCGTGAAATTCCCTATAACTACACCTCGTTTTCCGATCGCGAAATTGTCATTCGCCTGCTAGGCGAAGAGGCTTGGGCCTTGCTCGATGAGCTGCGCGGCGCCAGACAAACTGGCCGTTCCGCAAGGATGTTGTATGAAGTTCTGGGTGATATCTGGGTCGTACAACGCAATCCCTACCTGCAAGACGATCTGCTGGACAATCCCAAGCGTCGTCAGGCATTGATTGATGCTCTGCATCATCGCTTGGTCGAAGTCGAAAAACGCCGAATTACCGATTTGACCGTCGCCAGCGATGAAAATGCATCTCGTCGCGGTGCAGCCGTCGAAGCGCTGTTGCAATCCGCCCGCAAGGCTGTGACTGCCTTTGGCGAAGAATTCCGCCGTACCTACGATTTGCGCAAACGCACGAACAAGGTCTTGGGGCGCTATACCGAAAAAGACAATATCAAGTTTGATGGCTTGTCGCGCGTCTCGCACGTGACCGATGCCACTGACTGGCGCGTCGAATATCCGTTCGTTGTGCTGACGCCGGATAGTGAAGATGAAATGGCGGGCTTGGTCAAAGGCTGTATCGAACTCGGCCTGACCATCATTCCACGCGGCGGCGGGACTGGTTACACTGGTGGTGCAGTGCCACTGACACCTATGTCGGCCGTCATTAATACCGAAAAACTTGAAGCCTTGGGCGCGGTCGAAATGACCATGCTGCCTGGCGTCGACCGCGAATACGCGACGATTTATTCAGGTGCAGGCGTGGTGACCAAACGTGTTTCCGACGCTGCGGAAAAAGCCGGTTTCGTATTTGCAGTCGATCCAACCTCGGCTGAAGCGTCCTGCATAGGCGGCAATATCGCGATGAATGCAGGCGGTAAGAAAGCTGTGTTGTGGGGCACTGCGCTCGACAATCTGGCGAGCTGGAGGATGGTTGATCCGAACGGCGACTGGCTGGAAGTCACGCGTCTGGAGCACAACCTCGGCAAAATTCACGATGCGCCATTAGCCAAGTTTAAGCTGGAATGGACGCACCCGAGCGAGAAGGGCAAAGTCAATCAGCCCTTCAAGACAGAAACGCTGGAAATCGTCGGTCGCACCTTCCGCAAAGAAGGTTTGGGCAAGGACGTTACCGATAAATTCCTGTCCGGTTTGCCGGGTGTGCAAAAAGAAGGCTGCGATGGTTTGATCACATCCGCACGCTGGATTCTGCACAAGATGCCTAAGCACACGCGTACCGTTTGCCTGGAGTTCTTCGGTCATTCGCGCGATGCGATTCCATCCATCGTCGAGATTAAGGATTACCTTGATGCCGAAACCAAAAAAGGCGGCGCAATTCTGGCTGGCCTTGAGCATCTGGATGAGCGCTATTTGCGCGCAGTCGGTTACGCCACCAAATCCAAGCGCGGCATCTTGCCGAAGATGGCTTTGTTCGGCGATATCGTCGGCGATGATGAAAACGCAGTCGCGCAAGCCGCATCGGAAGTTGTGCGTTTGGCGAATACTCGCGTCGGCGAAGGTTTTGTTGCGGTCAGCCCGGAAGCTCGCAAGAAATTCTGGCTGGATCGCGCGCGCACAGCGGCCATCTCCAAACATACCAACGCTTTTAAAATTAATGAAGACGTCGTGATCCCGCTGGATCGCATGGGCGAGTATTCGGACGGTATCGAACGCATCAACGTCGAACTGTCGATCCGGAACAAGCTGCAATTGCTGGACGAATTGCATGCCTTCTTTGCCAAAGGTAATCTGCCTTTAGGCAAAGGCGATGATGCAGACGGCGACGACATTCCAGCAGCAGAATTGCTGGAGGACCGCGTACATCAAGCTGACGAATTGATCGCGGCTACACAGGCACGTTGGTCATACATGCTGGCTAATCTCGACAAGTCTTTGCGTGATGCAAAGGATGAAGTGGTTGCGCTTGGTTTGGAAAAACTGGCACCTGCATTCGAAGAGCGTTTGATTGCGCAACCGAATGCCACACTGTTCGATGTTATCCAGGATCGCACTGTACGCGTGTCCTGGAAAACAGAAGTGCGTTTGCCTTTGCGCCAGATTTTCAGCGGTGCAGCGTTCCGCCTGATTCTGGAGGAAGCAACGGCTATTCACAAACGTGTATTGCGTGGTCGCGTATTCGTCGCTCTGCATATGCACGCGGGCGATGGCAATGTGCACACCAATATCCCAGTCAATTCCGATCACTATCAGATGCTGCAGGATGCGCATGCGGCTGTGGCACGCATCATGAAATTGGCGCGTTCGCTCAACGGTGTGATTTCCGGCGAACACGGCATCGGCATTACCAAGCTGGAATTCCTGACGACTGAAGAGTTGGCTGATTTCCGTTCGTACAAAAAACGTATCGATCCGGACGGTCACTTCAACAAAGGCAAGTTGATGGACATGTCGGAGCTGAGCGCAGATTTGCGCAATGCTTACACGCCATCGTTCGGCTTGATGGGCCATGAATCGCTGATCATGCAACAAAGCGATATCGGCGCGATTGCCAATAGCGTCAAGGATTGCTTGCGTTGCGGTAAATGCAAACCGGTATGTGCGACGCATGTGCCGCGCGCGAACTTGTTGTACTCGCCGCGTAACAAGATTCTTGCTACTTCGCTGTTGGTTGAAGCCTTTCTGTACGAAGAGCAGACGCGTCGCGGCATCTCGATCAAGCATTGGGAAGAATTCGAAGACGTCGCCGACCACTGCACGGTTTGCCATAAATGTTTGACGCCTTGCCCGGTCGATATCGACTTCGGCGATGTGTCGATGAATATGCGCAATCTGCTGCGCAAGATGAACAAAAAGTCCTTCAATCCGGGGACTGCGGCATCGATGTTCTTCCTGAACGCAACCGATCCGGCGACCATCAATGCCACGCGTCAGGTCATGATAGGTTGGGGCTACAAGGCCCAGCGTTTCGGTCATGACATCTTGAAGAAGTGGGCGAAGAAGCAGACGTCCGCGCCGCGTGCGACTGTCGGCAAACCGCCGATCAAGGAACAGGTCATCCACTTCATCAACAAGAAGATGCCGGGCAATCTGCCGAAGAAAACCGCGCGTGCCTTGCTGGACATTGAAGATGATAAAGTCGTACCTATCATTCGTGATCCTAAGACCACGACGATGGATACCGAAGCCGTGTTTTATTTTCCGGGCTGCGGTTCCGAACGCTTGTTCTCGCAAGTTGGTTTAGCGACGCAGGCGATGTTGTGGAATGTCGGCGTACAAACCGTCTTGCCGCCGGGTTATCTGTGCTGCGGTTACCCGCAACGTGGTTCTGGCAATTACGAGAAGGCTGAAAAGATCATCACCGATAATCGCGTGCTGTTCCATCGCATGGCGAACACGCTGAATTATCTGGATATCAAAACCGTCATCGTGTCGTGCGGTACTTGCTACGATCAGTTGCAAGGTTACGAATTCGAGAAGATATTCCCTGGTTGCCGCATCATCGATATTCATGAATATCTGATGGAAAAAGGCGTGAAGCTGGAAGGTGTGAACGGCGTGCGCTACATGTATCACGATCCTTGCCACAGCCCGATGAAGTTGCAGGACCCGTTGAAAACGGTGAACAGCTTGATTACGACTGTCGATGCGCAAAAAATCGAAAAGAACGATAGATGTTGCGGCGAGTCCGGTACTTTGGCCGTGACGCGTCCTGACATTTCGACGCAGGTGCGCTTCCGCAAGGAAGAAGAGATGACCAAAGGTGCGGATAAATTGCGTGCCGATGGCTTCACTGGCGACGTCAAGATACTGACTTCCTGCCCATCTTGCTTGCAAGGTTTGTCACGTTACAACGACGACTCTGAAACGACTGCCGATTACATCGTGGTTGAGATGGCCAAGCATTTGCTCGGACCGAACTGGTTGCCTGACTATGTCGCACGCGCCAATAATGGCGGCATCGAACGCGTGCTGGTGTAACGATGGCAGCTTGCGAATTATGTGATGAAAGCGGCGGGGAAATTCTCTTTCGCAATGAGCAACTGCGTATCGTTTTGATTGCAGATGCGAATTACCCCGGTTTTTGTCGCGTGATTTGGAATGCGCACATCAAGGAAATGACCGACCTCAAGCCGGAAGAACGATCCGTTTTGATGAAGACGGTATGCCAGGTCGAGACGGCACTGCGGGAAGTGATGCAGCCGGAAAAAATCAACTTGGCGGCACTTGGCAATATGGTGCCGCATCTGCACTGGCACCTGATTCCGCGTTTTACTGACGATGTGCATTATCCCAATCCTGTCTGGGCAGCAGCACAGCGCCAGACGGCGGACGATATATTGGCAGAACGTCGCACCTTGTTACCAGCATTGCGCGAGGCAGTAGTACGATACGCTTCGTGCACCGCCTGACAGTGCTTGATAAATACACGAGCAAGCAATAATTCCATTACGCAGGCAGTCGCCTGTGCCTTATCCCTGAACGAGAGACGATCATGGCTGGTTCCAAACAAACACCTCCTGCACCACAACCTACCGGTTTAACGGTGCGCAAACAGTCGCGCGTACTCGAAATCGAGTTCGATGATGGCGCAGCATTCTCACTACCGTTTGAATTGCTGCGCGTATGGTCGCCATCGGCCGAAGTGCGTGGCCACGGTCCAGGACAGGAAACACTGCAAACCGGCCAGCGCAATGTCGAAATTACGGCAGTCGAACCGGTTGGTAACTACGCGATCAAGCCGTCTTTCTCTGATGGCCACGATACCGGCATCTTTTCGTGGGAATATTTGCACCACCTCGGCACCGATAAAGATGCACTGTGGGAAGACTACCTGCGTCGTCTGGAAGCAGCAGGCTTCACGCGCGAAAGTGGACGCGATGCACCTATGAACAAAGAAGTTGTTAGTGGCTCAGGCTGCGGAAGTCATTGATTTCATTTGTTTTTCAAGTAAATTCGCGATTGAATTTACTTGTCTTATCAGCAAGTAAAAATAATTTTTTAACGTTTTCTTCACATCTTTGTATAATGTAATTGGCTCGCTATGACAAATTCCACACATTTCGGTTATCAAACCGTCGCTGAAGAAGAGAAAGTCCACAAGGTCGCGGAAGTGTTTCACTCCGTTGCGGCCAAATATGACGTGATGAACGACTTCATGTCGGCGGGTCTGCATCGTGTCTGGAAGACATTCACGATTGCACAGGCTGGTGTGCGCCCCGGTTTCAAAGTGCTTGATATTGCCGGTGGCACGGGTGACTTGGCCAAGGCGTTTGCGCGCCAGGCTGGTACGACCGGTGAAGTTTGGCTAACTGATATTAATGAGTCGATGTTGCGCGTCGGGCGTGATCGGCTGTTGAATAAAGGCTTGATCACCCCAACATCACTATGTGATGCGGAGAAATTGCCTTTCCCCGATAACTATTTTGATCGTGTCAGTGTCGCTTTCGGTTTGCGCAATATGACGCATAAGGATGTGGCGCTGGCAGAAATGCGGCGCGTCTTGAAGCCCGGCGGCAAGTTGCTGGTGCTGGAGTTCTCGAAGGTATGGGAACCGTTGAAGAAGCCGTATGACGTTTATTCGTTTTCAGTGTTGCCGTGGTTGGGCAAGCGTATTGCAGGTGATGCCGAGAGTTATCGGTATCTGGCTGAATCGATCCGTATGCATCCGGACCAGGAAACACTGAAGAAAATGATGCAGGATGCTGGGCTTGAAAGAGTCGAGTATTTTAATTTGACAGCCGGCGTGGCGGCATTGCACACCGGTATTAAACTCTAGGAGACGAGCATTATGAAAAAATTACTTTTGGCAGTCGCAGTGTTGGTCAGTTCGATGACCTTCATCGCTGTGGAAGCAGAAGCCAAACGTATGGGTGGCGGCGGTTCCTTCGGTAAGCAATCGCAAAGCTTCCAACGTCCGGCTCCAGCGCAATCGTCGTCAGCCGCTGCTTCCAAACCTGCGGCAGCACCTGCTGCGGCTGGTGCGGGCGCGGCTGCTGCAGCCAAACCTAGCATGATGCGTAACATCCTCGGTGGCGCATTGCTCGGCTTGGGTCTGGGCGCACTGTTGTCGCATCTGGGCATCGGCGGCGCATTGGCTGGCATGATCAGCACCATTTTGATGGTTGCTTTGTTCGCCTTCGCTGCAATGTTCATCTATCGCATGATCAAGAACAAGAGCGCTGGCAATCAAGCTGGTGGCCTGCAACCTTCGTTCCCGAACAATTTCTCGGAAAAGAGCAGCACGCCTGAAATCGGTTCGCGTATCGATCAGTCCTACGGTCAACCTTCGGCTTTGCAATCGGCAGCGCCTTTGGCATCCGGTTCGTCGTTCGGCTCAGGAAATGATGCCGGCAATGAATTGCCTCCTGACTTTGACGTGCAAGCGTTTATCCGCAATGCAAAAACTTATTTCATCCGCCTGCAAGCGGCGTGGGACAAAGCTGATATCAACGATATTCGCGAATTCACCACACCAGAAATGTTTGCAGAAATGAAATTGCAATTGCAAGAACGCGGCGCAACACCAAACGTTACTGACGTCGTTTCGCTCGAAGGCGAATTCTATGGTGTAGAAACCGTAGGCAACGATTACATCGCCAGCATCAAGTTCACCGGCCTGATCAAGGAATCGGAAAGCTCGCCTACAGAGTCATTCACCGAAGCCTGGAACTTGTCCAAACCAGTCAATGGCAACGGCGGTTGGGTTCTGGCTGGTATTCAGCAACTGTAATTCAACCGTACTTACGCCCGGCGCATGCTGATTATCTGAGTTGGAGCAATATAGATAGTTAGCGCCGCTGGGCAGCAAACTGCTAAACTTGAAGCCGCCTGTGAATGGTCACCGGCGGCTTTGTTTTTTTACGATGACTTCTTTTTCTCCTGCCAATATTTTCCCTACGGCTATCAATCATCTGCTTGCGCAGGAAGCATGGGCGCGCGCCAAACTGATGCCGCATGCAGGCAAGATCGCCGTTCTGGATGGCGGCGTGCTGGCGATGCGTTTGAAAGTGACGAGCGACGGCATGCTGGAAGCGGCGACGGCGGATGAAGCGCCTACCGTGACGATACGCATGCAATTATCCGATCTGCCGCTCATCGTGCAGAATCGTGAACGTGCATTTTCGTATGTGAAGGTGGAAGGCGATGCTGATTTTGCCAATACGATTTCGCAATTGAGTCAATCGCTGCGTTGGGAAGCTGAAGACGATTTGAGCAAGGTAGTCGGCGATATCGCGGCGACTCGCATCGTGGCCGGAGCGCATTCCGCATTGAACACGGCCAAATCGCTGCACCAGTCCGTCAGCGAAAACGTCGCCGAATATTTTCTGGAAGAAAATCCCATGTTGATCCGCCCGCAAGCCGTGTCTGACTTTACCGGCGAGGTAACCAAACTACGCGACGATGTAGCGCGACTGGCTAAACGGATAGAAAAACTGAAGGGTCGCGCTCAATGATCTTGAAATTCCTCCGCGTTATTAAAATCCTGCGCGTCGCGATACGCTACGGGCTGGATGAAATCGCAATGTCCGGTTTGGCGATTCCGCGTACTGCCAAGTTGTTGAATCAAATCATGTTCTGGCGCGATTTGTCTGCGCCGCGTGGCGTACGTTTGCGTATGGCGCTAGAAGACCTCGGCCCGATTTTCGTCAAGTTCGGTCAAGTGTTGTCGACGCGTCGCGATCTGATGCCTATCGATATCGCTGACGAACTGGCGCGCCTGCAAGATCGCGTGCCGCCGTTCTCGTCCGAGCTGGCGATTGCGCAAATCATCAAATCACTGGGCGCGCATCCCGATGTGTTGTTTGCCCAATTCGATCCTGAACCGGTAGCGTCGGCGTCAATTGCGCAAGTCCATTTTGGTCGTTTGAAAAACGGCAGAGATGTTGCGATCAAGGTGCTGCGTCCTGGCATTAAGAAGTCTATCGATGATGACGTCGCCTTGATGCACATCGTGGCAGGGCTGGTTGAGCGGATGTGGGCAGATGGCAAGCGTCTGAAGCCGAAAGAAGTCGTCGCCGAGTTCGATAAATATCTGCATGACGAACTGGACCTGATGCGTGAAGCAGCAAACGGCAGTCAGTTGCGCCGCAATTTTGCCGAATCCAAGTTGCTCGTTGTGCCGGAAATGTTCTGGGACTATTGCTCGACCTCCGTCATCGTGATGGAGCGCATGATAGGCATCCCGATTTCGCAAACAGATCGTTTGGTCGCAGCCGGTGTTGATTTGAAAAAACTGTCGCGTGATGGCGTGGAAATTTTCTTCACACAGGTATTCCGCGATGGTTTCTTCCACGCCGATATGCATCCGGGAAATATTCAGGTATCGATCGCACCGGAAACTTTCGGTAGTTACATCGCACTGGATTTCGGCATCGTCGGCACGCTGAATGATTTCGACAAGGATTACCTGTCGCAAAACTTCCTCGCCTTCTTCCGTCGCGATTACAAGCGCGTTGCAGAAGCGCATATCGAATCCGGTTGGGCACCGAAAGAAACGCGCGTCGATGAATTGGAATCTGCAGTGCGTGCATGCTGCGAACCGATATTCGACAGACCGTTGAGTGAAATTTCATTTGGTCAGGTTTTGCTGCGTTTGTTCCAGACTTCGCGTCGCTTCAATGTCGAAGTGCAACCGCAACTGGTTCTGTTGCAAAAAACATTGTTAAACGTAGAGGGGCTGGGACGTCAGCTCGATCCGGAACTGGATTTGTGGAAGACCGCCAAACCGTATCTGGAAAACTGGATGAACGAACAAGTCGGCTGGCGTGGTCTGTGGGAAAACCTGAAGGCGGAAGCGCCGCGCTACAGCAAGTTGTTGCCACAACTGCCACGACTCGCACACCAAGCCTTGACGCAAATTTCACAGCCGCAGCAAGACAATACTGAATTGATGAGGCGATTACTGGAAGAGCAAAAACGTACCAATTTGTTATTAGGCGTTGCCGTTTACTTTGGTGGCGGTTTGATTGCCGGTGGCATATTGACGCTGGTGTTTTTCTCTTTTTCTGGCTGATGATAGGGCGCACGATCAACAGTTAGTTATTGTTCGCGGTAAGAAGGTTTTGCCACTATAGTGATATGGCTGTTTTGTTGAACGCACTTTGTTTCGTGCCAAGTTCCATCAGGTTTCTATCGGATTGGGCTGTTAAGTGATGTACCTGTTTTAGATCATTTACACGTGAGCTAACTATGCATCTCAAGTCTTTTCTTTTATGGCCATTTGTTGCAGGCTCTATATTGCTGTTTGGCTGCTCTTCATTCTCAGGGCAATCAAAAGCGCGAGAAGCCTTGCTTGGCTGCTGGTATGGAGAAGATCTTCAAGCCAACCTTGAGCGCCGTGTAGGCTGGCTGATAGAGCGGAAACAAGATGGGACGTTCACGGTTGAGTTCCGTTCACTGGGTGAACAGCATTTGCCGATTCAGACTGAAGAGGGTTACTGGTCGCTCACAGGTAATACGTACACCACGATCACGGCCACAGTTGCCGGCGACAAGGTGGATACATCCAACCCGCAGTACACAGATGTGTACGAAATAAAATCGAAAAAAGGTGGCGAGATGAGCTATTACCATCCTGGTACGAAGCAGACTTTCACCGCGAAAAAAGTTGTCTGCGACTACAAAGCGCCCTAGTTTTCTACTTGGTATGAGCATCCTTTAGGGGCGCTATTTGTCCAATGCTATGGCGGGGGAAGTGGCATCCAAGGAATGGCGTGTCAGACCTCTTGATTTTTCGATAAGAGATAATTTTTAGGTAGTTCTTTAAATATTTGTATTTACTCCGTTCAAATACAAATTCAGCACTCTATTTTTTGCTGCCATTTTTAGGACTCAGGCCTGCTATTTGCTACAATTGCCCCGGTTTTTAAATCCCTGTAATCCCTTGCAGCCCGCCCCAGGACAAGATGGCGCTCCTCGAAATTCGTAATCTCACTCGCCGTTTCGGCGATAACACTGTAGTCGACAACATCAGTCTTTCGATTGAGGCTGGCGAGTTCTTCACTCTGCTTGGCCCTTCCGGTTGCGGCAAAACCACGCTCCTGCGCATGATCGCCGGTTTCGACGAGCCTGATGCAGGGCAGATTCTGCTCGATGGCGTCGATTTGACTGGCGTACCGCCTGAGCAGCGCCCTGTACGCACCGTATTCCAGAATTACGCCTTGTTCCCGCACATGACGGTCGCGGGCAATATCGCCTTTCCATTGGAAATGGCGAAGACGCCGAAAGCCGAAATCCAGAAAAAAATCGATGAAGCGCTGGAAGATGTGCGCTTGCAGGGTTTTGCTGAGCGTTATCCGCATGAGTTATCCGGCGGTCAACGTCAGCGCGTCTCGATAGCGCGTGCGCTGGTGACGCGTCCGAAATTGCTGTTGCTGGATGAGCCTTTATCGGCACTCGACGCGCAATTGCGCGAACAGATGCAGATCGAGTTGATCAACCTGCAAAAAGAAGTCGGCATTACCTTTATCTACGTCACGCATGACCAGGCAGAGGCGCTGGCCTTGTCGCACCGAATTGCTGTGATGAACAAAGGGCAGGTCGAGCAGCTCGATGAACCTACGCGTATTTACAGTTATCCGCGCAGCCGTTTCGTCGCTGACTTCATCGGTACCTGCAATTTGTTCGATGGCGTTGTGACTCAGATAGACGGCAATATGATGTGGCTGGATGTGCCGGGTATGGGGGCGGTCAAAGCCTTCACCGCGCCGGGTGTCACCGTCGGCAGCAAAGGCACAATTGCGCTGCGCCCGGAAAAAACCCAGGTCAGCGCCGAGATCGTGCGCGGTGTGCCGGATGAAAACCACTTCGATGGCTATGTAAAAGAATTGCTGTATATGGGTGGTGTGACGGTCTACATCGTCGAGACTGAAGGCGGTGTGCGTATAGAAACCATGTTGGCCAATTCAGCCATCGGTCGTCCGCGTTTCTTTGAAGTCGGCGATGCCGTCGATGTCGCATGGCGCGTTGATGCTGGCCATTTTTTGCCTGAAGTGAGTCATGTCTGAGGAAGTAGCAAAAACAGCGCGCAGTAATGCGGCTGGCAGTAAGACCGGGCTGGCACGTTGGTTGATCAGCGGGCCGCCGCTGCTGTATCTCCTTTTCTTCTTTGCAGTGCCGACGCTGATCATGGCGTTTGCGGCATTCCGCTTCCCTGGTGATTACGGTGGACTGGCTCCTTTATTTGATGAGAGCGGTGCGCTTGATCTGACGCTGGAAAGCTTCACGCCATTTTTCACCGACTTTGTTTACACCGCGATTTTCCTGAAATCGTTTATGTTCGCCATCATCACGACGCTGGTGTGTCTGACGATGGCATATCCATTGGCATTGTTGATCGCACGCAGCCCGCAGAAATGGCGCAACTTGTTGGTGCTGTTGGTGATCTTGCCGTTCTGGAGCAACTTCCTGATTCGTATTTATGCGTGGATGATTTTGCTTGGTCCGCAATCGGCTTTGACGCGCGGCTTGAATGCAGTGCTAGACGTGTTCGGTATTGAACCGGTGACCTTGCTCTATAGCGCCTTCGCCGTGATTGTCGGTCTGGTGTACGTGCATCTGCCTTTCATGGTTTTGCCTCTGTACGCGAATCTGGAAAAACACGATCCAGCCTTGCTCGATGCGGCGCAGGATTTAGGCGCTGGTAAGTGGCAAACTTTTTGGCGTATTACCTTCCCGTTGTCACTGCCTGGTATTTATGCAGGCGCAGCTTTGGTCTTCATTCCTGCGCTGGGTATTTTTGCGGTGTCCGATATTCTTGGTGGCACCGGCGGCATCATGATCGGTAATGTCATCAAGCAGCAATTCCTTGATTCGCGCGATTGGCCTTTCGGTAGTGTGTTGTCCATCATGTTGACGGTTGCTGCATTGGCTGCGGCTGGTCTTGCCGCCTTGCTGGCGCGCCCGCGCAGGAGGCAACATGCATAAGCGCGGTCATTCGATCTGGCTGATTTTTACTGCGGTACTGGTCTACGCATTTTTGTATGTGCCGCTGGCGATAGTTGTCGTTTATTCTTTCAACGATTCGCGTCTGAATGCGGAATGGGTAGGCTTTACGCTGGATTGGTATCGCAAGCTGTTTGCCAATGAGGAAATGCTGCGCGCGGCTGGCAACTCATTGATCATTGCGCTGGTTTCCAGTGCGGTATCGACGCTGCTGGGAACGATGGCGGGTTTTGCCTTGCATCGTTACAAGATACGTTTGTTGCAGGTATTGGTACTGACACCGATTGCGATTCCAGAAATTCTAGTTGGTGTGTCGCTGCTCATTTTCTTCGTGATGCTGAATCTGACTTTGGGCATGCTGTCGATTACTTTGGCACATATTGCCTTCAGCCTGGGCTTCGTCGCGATTGTGGTACGTTCACGCTTGAGCGGTATGGATGAAAGCTTGACCGAAGCGGCGCGCGATTGCGGTGCAACGCCGTGGCAGGCTTTTCGCCGTGTGACTTTGCCTTTGATCATGCCGGGTGTAGTAGCTGGTGCATTGATGGCGTTCACATTGTCGATTGATGATTTTGTGATTACCTTCTTTACTGCCGGTGCGAATACGTCGACCTTGCCGCTGCAAATCTATTCGATGATCAAGATTGCTGTGACGCCGGAAGTGAATGCCGTATCGACACTGTTGATGGCACTGACCTTGCTTCTGATTGTTGTCGCATCCAAATTGTCGCCTAACGCCTTCCGTTCCTGATTTTTTTCTCTAGGTCTGCCATGAAAAAATTACTCGCCATTCTTGCACTATCGCTGATTGCCGTTGCTGCACAAGCGCAGGGGAAGTTGCATCTCTATAACTGGAATAACTACATCGCGGCAGAAACGGTGCAACGCTTTGAAGCAGCGTGCAAATGCCAGTTGGTGCAAAGCTATTACGGTGACAATGAAGAGATGCTGGCGAAGCTGGCGGCTGGCGCAAAGGGTTACGACTTGATCGTACCAACCGGTAATGCCTTGCAATCGCTGATCAAGCAAGGTGCCTTGCAGCCTATCGACAAGAGCAAACTGCCGAATTTCAAGAATCTGAATCCGCAATATCTGAATACCGATTTTGATAAAGGGAATCAATATTCAGTGCCGTATGCGTACACGATCACGCTGCTCGGCTACAACGAACAAAAAATGAAGGAACTGGGTATTCCAGTCGATAGCTGGGCGGCGATTTTTGATCCGGCGATTTTGGCGAAGATCAAAGGCAAGGTAACGGTGCTGGATTCTGCCAATGAATTGATGGCCGCTGCCTTGAAGTATCTCGGTTACTCGGTCAACGATACCGATGAAAAACACTGGCAGGAAGCGAAGAACGTGATCCTGAAAGCCAAGCCTTACTGGGCTGCATTCAACGGCACCAGCTATATCAAGGGTCTGACCGTAGGCGATATTTGGCTGGTGCATGGTTATTCCAGCGATATTTTCCAGGCGGATCAGGATGCACAGAAAGCCGGCCGCAAATTCCGCATTCGCCATGCTTTGCCGAAGGAAGGCGCTGCGATGTCGCTGGATAGCTTGGTGATTCCTAAAGATGCACCACGGCCTGATCTGGCACATCAATTCATCAACCTGATTCTGGATGGCAAGAACTCGGCTGAGCTGACCAATATGATCGGTACCGGCAATCCAAATAGTGCTGCCTTGCCTTACATCAAACCGGAAATTGCCAAGAACAAGGAGATTTTCCCGGACAAGGCTGAAGCAGCCAAACTGGAAATGCTGAAAGACTTGAACAGCAAGCAGCGCCGTGCACTAAATCGCATCTGGACAGAAATCCGTGCCAAGTGATGCTACGCTTGATCGGTATGCGATCTTTGCAGGGTTGAAAGTCGTATGCTGAAAGTGATAGCGCAGGATTTTATCCGGCACGAGTTTATAGGGACGGTACGCCCCTTGTACCAAGAGTTGATTGAAAAGACGCGGCAAGAGAAGGATTGTATTTCGTACAATCTTTTCATCGATCAAAAAGATCCCGGTCATTTTGTCTTTGTCGAAGAGTGGCCAGATCGACAAGCTTTGGATGTGCATTGCCAGACCGAACACTTCCGGCGCCTGGTTCCGCTGATTGATAGTTACCAGCGCCAAGCCGGCACTTTCCTCTTGATGGACGCCTTTTAAGGCGCAAGTGGTATCAGGCGGGGCGTTGCAGTTACAAGTCCTCGGTAAATCGGGGCAGAAAACCTTTATAATTCAGGGTTTTGGATGATTTTTGCGGGAATTTTTTCATGCCGATTTATGCGTACCGCTGTGAAGCGTGTGGTTTTGCCAAAGATGTATTGCAAAAGATGTCTGATCCGGTGCTGACCGATTGCCCGACTTGCGGCAAGGCGACTTTCAAAAAGCAGCTGACAGCAGCTGGCTTTCAGCTCAAGGGCACGGGTTGGTATGTGACTGATTTCCGTGGTGGACAGGGCGGTACAACTGCGCCAGCCGTTTCTACTACTGCAGCCAGCGATGCGCCTGCGGCCAAGTCCGAAAGTGCTGCCGCGCCAAGTGCGCCACCTGTTGCAGCGCCTGCTGCTAGTTCAGCAAGCAAGTCTGACTCTTGACGAATTCTTCGCGCCGGAACAATCCGGCGTGATTCTTACGGTAGAAAATCATGCGTAAATATTTTGTTACCGGCTTACTGATACTTGTCCCACTCGCGATTACCTTGTGGGTGTTGAACCTGATCGTCGGTACGATGGATCAGTCTCTGCTGCTGTTGCCGGCACGCTGGCGGCCGGAAGCATTGTTCGGCTTCGCTATCCCCGGTTTGGGAACGATACTGACGCTGTTGATCATTTTCCTGACAGGCTTGGCGACACGTAACTTCATCGGTAATCGTGTAGTGGCTTTGTGGGAATCGATCTTGCGCCGTATCCCGGTGTTCAATACGATTTACTCCAGCGTCAAACAAGTGTCGGACACTCTGTTTTCTTCGTCGGGCAATGCCTTCCGTAAAGCTTTGCTGATCGAGTATCCGCGCAAGGGCGCATGGACTATTGCTTTCCTGACCGGCGTGCCGGGCGGCGATGTGCGTAACCATTTAGTCGGCGACTATGTCAGCGTGTATGTGCCGACTACGCCGAATCCGACTTCAGGTTTTTTCCTGATGGTGCCGCGTGCAGAAACAGTAGAACTCGATATGAACGTCGATGAAGCATTGAAATACATCGTCTCTATGGGCGTCGTTACTCCGGAACACTTTGAAAAGAAACTCATCGTTAATCCGAATCAAGCGCAAGCGAACGATACCCCACAATAATTAACGATCGCGTACTACAGCGATTGCATCAAAAGAACCTGAAACTGGAAATTCACTATGTCAATGCGAACTCATTACTGCGGCCTTACCTCCGAAGCACTTCTTGATCAAACCGTCAGCCTGTGCGGCTGGGTACATCGTCGTCGCGATCACGGCGGCGTGATCTTTATCGATTTGCGCGACCGCGAAGGTTTGGTCCAAGTCGTTTGCGATCCTGATCGCGTCGATGTATTCAAAGTTGCAGAAGCCGTGCGTAATGAATTCTGCCTGCGCATCACCGGTGTCGTACGTAACCGTCCTGATGGCACCAGCAACAGCAACCTGACTTCGGGCAAGATCGAAGTGCTGGCGCATGAAGTCGAAGTGCTGAACGCATCCGTCACACCGCCATTCCAGTTGGATGACGACAATCTGTCGGAAACCACACGCCTGACACATCGCGTGCTGGATCTGCGTCGTCCGCAAATGCAAAACAATTTGCGTCTGCGTTACAAGGTCACGATGGAAGTGCGCAAGTTCCTCGATGCACAAGGCTTCATCGATATTGAAACACCGATGCTGACCAAATCGACGCCAGAAGGCGCGCGTGATTATCTGGTGCCTTCGCGTGTGAACGCGGGTCACTTCTTCGCGTTGCCGCAATCGCCGCAATTGTTCAAACAATTGCTGATGGTTGCCAACTTCGACCGTTACTATCAAATCACCAAATGCTTCCGTGATGAAGATTTGCGTGCTGATCGTCAGCCTGAATTCACCCAGATCGATTGCGAAACATCGTTCATGAACGAACAGGAAATTCGCGATCTGTTCGAAGGCATGATCCGCCTCGTCTTCAAGAACTGCCTCGACGTTGAATTGCCTAACCCATTCCCTGTGATGGATTACGCGACGGCGATGGGCATGTACGGTTCAGACAAACCAGATATGCGCGTCAAGCTCGAGTTCACCGATCTGACCAACATCATGAAAGATGTTGAGTTCAAAGTGTTCTCCGGCGCAGCCAATATGGAAAACGGTCGCGTGGTTGGTTTGCGTGTACCAGGCGGCGGCGCAATGCCACGTTCCGAGATCGACGCTTACACACAGTTCGTTGCGATCTACGGTGCTAAAGGTCTGGCTTACATCAAAGTTAACGAGAAGGCTAAAGGCCGTGACGGCTTGCAATCGCCTATCGTCAAGAACATCCATGACGAAGCATTGGCAAAAATTATCGAAGCAACTGGCGCGCAAGACGGCGATCTGATTTTCTTCGGTGCGGATAAAGCAAAAGTCGTCAACGATGCAATCGGTGCATTGCGCGTCAAAGTTGGTCACAGCGATTTCGGCAAAAAGAACGGTTTGTTCGACGACGAATGGCGTCCATTGTGGGTCGTTGATTTCCCTATGTTCGAATACGACGAAGACAATCAGCGCTGGTCGGCAACCCATCATCCATTCACCGCGCCTAAAGACGGCCATGAAGACTTGATGGAAACCAATCCAGGCAAATGTATCTCCAAAGCCTACGATATGGTCTTGAACGGTTGGGAATTGGGCGGCGGTTCGGTTCGTATTCACCGTGCTGATGTACAGAGCAAAGTATTCCGTGCATTGAAGATCGGTGCAGAAGAAGCACAACTCAAGTTCGGCTTCCTGCTTGACGCATTGCAATACGGCGCGCCACCACATGGTGGTCTGGCATTCGGCCTGGATCGTATCGTCACCATGATGACTGGTGCAGAATCGATCCGCGACGTGATCGCCTTCCCGAAAACACAGCGTGCACAATGTTTGTTGACGCAAGCGCCGTCGGAAGTGGACGAAAAGCAATTGCGCGAATTGCACATTCGTTTGCGCAATGTCGAACCTGCTGTGAAAGCATAAAGTCGTTTTTACGGCATAATCAAAAGGCGCGGAATTCCGCGCCTTTTTTCATTTCCATCCCTGTATCGTTTGCCGTTTGAAAGAAACGATTTGCAATGACTGTGTCTTACAAAATTCCCGAATCCGTATTGGTTGTCATCCATACCGCCAATCTGGATGTATTGTTGATAGAACGTGCGGATAAGCCCGGATTTTGGCAGTCTGTGACGGGTTCCAAGGATGTGGCAGACGAGCTTTTGCTGGAAACGGCGATACGGGAAGTGGGCGAAGAAACAGGGATTGTTGTACAGAATCTATCTACACAAGCAACATCGTCGCTCCAACAAGGTGCGTTGTCATCTTCAGTTGTTCCATTGGAAAATCTGCAGGATTGGCAACTTTCCAATGTTTATGACATCTATCCGGTGTGGCGGCATCGTTATGCACCCGGCGTGACGCAAAATACCGAGCATGTGTTCGGCTTGCTGGTGCCGCGTGACATACCGATCGTGTTGGCACCGCGTGAGCATTTGAATTTTGTATGGCTGCCGCACAGAGAGGCGGCGGATAAGTGTTTTTCATCATCGAATGCCGAAGCGATTTTGCAGTTACCCAGGTACCGCAAGCTTTGACCCAGATTGTTTTTCATCTGATGGATGCCGATTCTGATTTTATTTCGTAGTTAGGCCATACAACAGCATGAAACTTCGCATTACGACTTACAACATTCACAAGGGCGTGTCTTCCTTTGGCCGTCGCTCGCGCGTGCATGCCTTGAAGCAGGCGATCAGTGCGATGCAATCGGATGTCTTGTTTCTGCAAGAAGTGCAGGGACGGCATGATTTGTATGCCTTGAAGCACGCTACCGATTGGCCTGAGCTGTCGCAGCAGGATTTTCTGGCTGGCGATTCGCATGAGTGTGCATATGGCATGAATGCGGTGTATGACCACGGTCATCACGGCAATGCCTTGCTCAGTTGCTTCCCGATTCTGTCATCACATAACCAAAATATTTCCGATCACAAGTACGAGTCGCGCGGCATCTTGCATTGCGTGGTGCGCTCGCCGGAAGCGGACGTGCATTGTTTTGTGATTCATCTGGGTTTGTTCGCCGGTAGCAGAAAACGTCAGACCGATGCCTTGATCGATGCCGTGTCCAGTTCGACTCCTCCTGATGCGCCGCTGATCATCGCCGGCGATTTCAACGATTGGGGCAATCACTTGAGTGCAGAGTTGCGTGCACGTCTGGGTGTGACGGAAGTATTTGACGAAAATCTTTCACGACGCGGTTTCGGTACTTATCTGCGTCAGTTGAGTGGCCGCGGTCCCAAGATACAGCCTGCACGTACTTTTCCAGCGGCTATGCCATTTCTGCAACTGGATCGGATTTATGTGCGCGGTTTCAAAGTAGAATCAGCGGAAGTCTTGCACGGTGCGATGTGGGCCAAGTTGTCTGATCATGCGCCCATCGTTGCGACCCTAGAGCTGAAGTAGGATATGGTTGGAAGGCCGTCGATAGAACGGCAAGCGCGTATTGAAGATGTAGGCGCGCTTTAGAAAACAGTTGGCACAGGTAACGCCTGCGTATCCGACACACCATTCATAGCAAGGCATTCCCATTTATGCGTCCAGTCAGTTTTGTCGGTAATAACGATATCCAGCTTCTGCACTGTGGCGGAGAGTATTTCCCTGCGCTGATCAAAGCCTTCGATGCAGCTGTACAGGAAATTTATCTCGAGACGTATATTTTTGCGGATGACGATACTGCCAATGAGATCAAGGCTGCGCTGGCGCGCGCAGCTCAGCGTGGCGTGATTGTGAATGTACTAACCGATTGGCTGGGTACCGGTAATAAAGAATCTGCATTACTGGATCGCGACTTTAAAAAACTGGGCATAGAGCATCGCAGCTTTAATCCATTGTTTATCCGCGGTATCGCTCGCATGCATAGAAAAGTCTGTGTAGTGGATAGGCTTGAAGCTTTTCTTGGCGGCTTGAATATCGTTGACGATATGCACGATGATGGCGATGTGAATATCGCTTTACCGGCACCACGCTGGGATTTTGCTGTGCGCGTTACCGGTCCTTTGGTTGCAGCCATACATTGGGATGTCGCGGTGCACTGGGCGGGTCTCGGTAGCTTGAGTTGGCGTACGCGTTGGGCGACTTTCAA
Organism: Pseudomonadota bacterium; assembly: GCA_040390795.1. Classification (GTDB taxonomy): domain Bacteria; phylum Pseudomonadota; class Gammaproteobacteria; order Burkholderiales; family Burkholderiaceae_D; genus Oxalicibacterium. The sequence continues at coordinate 186,223 of JAZJXV010000009.1, forward strand.
AGAGCAGCGTCAGTCTCAAGCTGGCGATACGCGTGAACCTATGGTGGCTGGTCTGGTGATGCGTGATAACTTGCGCAATCGTCGCACGATACAAGCTGCGTATCTCAAAGCTTTGGGTGGGGCACGTCATTCTGCGTTACTGGCTAATCCATACTTTGCCCCTGGGCGTAAATTGCGTAACGGTCTGGCGTCGGCTGCGCGGCGCGGCGTTGATGTCACGCTCTTGTTAGGTATAGGACATTACCGTTTTCAGGATGTGGTGGCACGTTCCTTCTACCGCGGATTGTTGAAGGCGGGCGTCAAGATAGTGGAATATCGCAAGACGCATTTGCATGGCAAGGTAGCTGTGATTGACGACACTTGGTCTACCGTCGGTTCGAGCAATTGTGACGGCTTCAGCCTGTTTCTGAATCAGGAGGCCAATGTAGTGGTGCTCGATACCGAGTTCGCACAAAAACTGCGTGCGCATATAGAGCAGGGCATAGCCGATGGCGTGGTGATGAACTGGGAAGAGTACGCCAACATCCCTTTGTACAAGCGCATCTTCTATCGCTTCTCCTATTTCATCTACAAAAATCTCATGCGTGTGATGACTTGGGGGAAATCGAACGAGTAGTTCGAGCGATGAGTGTTCACTTCTCTGAAATTCTTTTTATTTACTCTCGTGCTGTCTGGTTTTTCAGTCCTTGGATCGCGGCAGAAGCGGTCGCCGACGTGCGATTGAAAATAGATTTACACTAATGAATCTTAAGTGGCGCTGATAGACATTGAATGAGTACTTCAATGTTGTCGGCGCCACAATTATTTCGACGTCCGATAAGCGGGTTGGATAAAAATGGTCAAGCAGAATGGCGATGTTGTGAATCAGGGCCCAATAGAGAGCGACGGCTTGCCAATTGCCGAGCGACGCTGGGCAATAGTCTCGGTCGCTATCGGTGTCGCGATGGCATCGCTGGATACGGCGATTGCCAATACGGCTTTGCCGGCGATGGCCAGTCAGTTGGGGACGACGCCTGCTGACTCTGTCTGGATCGTGAACATTTATCAACTCGCGATGGTCGCGACCTTGCTGCCCTTTGCTGCACTGGGCGAAATTCTGGGTTATCGCCGCGTGTGTATTTTCGGCTTGTTGCTCTTTACCTTGGCGTCCTTGGCTTGCGCTTACGCATGGTCATTGCCGACTTTGGTCATTGCACGCTTTTGCCAAGGTGTAGGTGCCAGCGCCATCATGGGCGTTAATACGGCTTTGTTACGCTCGATTTATCCAGCCAAGATGCTGGGCGCGGCTTGGGTACGAATGCGCTGGTGGTGGCGGTAGCGTTCGCAATCGGGCCGACGGCTGCATCCTTAATCTTGTCGGTGGCGCCTTGGCCATGGTTGTTTGCGATCAATGTGCCTCTTGGTTTACTTGCCTACTTTCTGGCGCGCAGAGTCTTGCCGCATACGCAGCGTGCGACGCATAAATTCGATTTCTTGACGGCGCTCTACAACGTCGGTGCTTTCGGTTTGTTGATTCTTGCGATAGGCGAGGGCGCGCATTTGAGTGATGCCAGAACAGTTGCGCTGGAAGTCGTGGGCGCCTTGATTTTCTTTGCTCTGCTATTGCATAGACAGAGAGGCCATAGCGCACCGATGTTGCCAGTCGATTTGTTCCGCCGTCCACTGTTTGCGCTTTCTTCATTTACGGCGGTGTGTACTTTTGCGACGCAAAGTCTGGCCTTCGTTTCTTTGCCGTTTTATTTTGAAGCAGTGCTGGGTCGTTCTGCGGTGGAGACAGGATTTCTGATTACGCCGTGGGCGGTACTGGTGGGCATCATGGCGCCGATTGCAGGACGCCTGAGTGATCATTATCCGCCGGGCATGTTGGGTGGGATTGGCTTGTCGGCATTGTCGGCCGGTATGATCTCGCTGGTTCTGATCTCACCCGATGCAACGACCTTTGATATTTGCTGGCGCATGGCAGTGTGTGGCATCGGTTTTGGTTTCTTTCAGGCGCCGAATCTGCGCGCGATCATGAGTAGCGCGCCGCCTGCGCGGGGTGGCAGTGCCAGCGGTGTGGTGGCTACTTCACGTTTGATAGGTCAGGCATCAGGTGCAGCATTGGCGGCATTTTGCTTCACCATTTCCCAAGCGCATGGTGAAACTTTAGCCTTGGGTCTGGGCGCTGGTTTCGCTGCTATTGCGAGCATTGCGAGTTTCTCGCGTTTGTTTGTGAAGCCGGTTCCATAACCCAGCGTGTCGTCACGATCTTGAAAGCGTGATCAATATTTTCGCTGGGATGAGTGAAAAATAAAAGAGCGTATGCATCGCCAGTTAGCGCGATACATACGCTCTTTTTCATCCATCTAGATGTTCAGCCAAGCACCCTTAAAGACGATAGGCCCGGTTGGACCGTTAGGGTTAGGCGAACCGCCTTTCGGTTCCAGCGTGACGGCCAGCACAGGTATGGTTTCCGGCGTCGTTCCTTCCGGCAGTGGCAATGTGATGCTGCCATCGCTTGCGATTAAGCCGAGCGAGCGTGGTGGACCTTCCTTAGGCACTGCCCACAGTTCCAGACTCTTGTCGGCGGCTATCGTTTGCTGTTTCACGAGCTTGACCACCATTTTCTTGAGAGAGGCATCGCCGGTGACCAGTGCGATCGCTTGTGCCTGATCATCAGCCAGCATGGCGACATAGGTCGGTGCTGTCGGAGCTGCAACTTCAGGCTGCTTGGTAAGCAATACGGCGATCAGGATGGTGGCGAGTGCAGTAGACGCCATGCCGAGGCCACGCCAGAAACTTAAATCCTCGCGCAAATTCAGCCAGAAGGATTTTTTGCCCTGATGTTCAGTTTTTTGCAGTCCGATTTTTTTCGAAATAGCACGCCATACTTCTGGTGATGGATGTGCTTGCACGGCAAATTCAGACATCGGATTTAATCTATCCTGCCATTCCGCGATGGCGAATCTGAGCGCGGCATCTTCATCCAGCCATGATTCGAGCCGACGACGTGCGCCGCCCTTTAATGTACCGAGTGCATATTCGGCTGCAAGCATTTCGCGCAGCGTTGCATTGTGTCGGACGATTTGCCGAATGCTCATACGCCCTCCAGTTTAGTCAGGCAAAGACGCAGACGTTCCAGTCCGCGACGTACCCAGGTTTTGACGGTGCCTATTGGCAATGCCAATTGTGTTGCGACTTCGCTATGCGACAAGTCGTGATAAAACGCCAAGGCAATCGCTTGCCTGTGCATGCTTTCCAGTTTGGCGAAACAGCGCGCCAAGGCTTTCGATTCATCCGATATCTGTAGCGCTTCTATCGGAGTTGGATCGGTACTTTCCAGTGCGTCCATCACTTCCTTGTCAAAATTGTCCGCATCAATCTCCACCGCGCTGTCCAGACGGCGCAAGGCGTCGAATGCCTTGTTGCGCACGATGGTTGTCATCCAGGTCATTGGTGCTGCCAAGCCAGCTTGATAGCCGGCGGCATTGTTCCAGATGCTGACGAAACTTTCCTGTATGACTTCTTCCGCTAGTTCGCGCTTAACTAATATACGCAGCGCGAAGCCAAACAGTTTCGACGATGTTGCATCGTAGAGCGAGCGGAAGGCGTCGCCGTCTTTGCGGGCTGTTGCTGCCAGCCATGTTTTGAGTTGTCGGGTGTCAGTTGTCAATTTTTAGTCCCTTTCAAGACCTTGAATCTGGAAGGCGATAATGTATTGATAACGTTTCTGAGTTGCATTTTAATTATGTGCAAAGCGCAGATTACTCCATGACAGCTGGATATACGTATTTTTTACGTCTGGCGATGATTTTATTGTCCGCGCCCGGCATCGTGACTTTTTGCATAGAATGGTGTTTTCCCATTTAGCTAAAAATCGGTCTTCATGAGTGTAGAAAATGTACGTATCGATAAGTGGTTATGGGCGGCGCGATTCTTTAAAACGCGGACCTTGGCGACCGATGCGGTTGATAACGGCAAGGTAAAGCTGGACCGTGATCGCATCAAGCCGGCGCGCGGCGTTAAATGCGGTGATGTTTTACAGATCGATAATGGCGCAACCGAGTGGGAAGTGGTCGTGCAGGCTTTGTCGGATGTACGCGGCTCGGCCGAGATGGCGCAGAAGCTGTATGTGGAAACAGAACAAAGTCTGGCCAAGCGGCAGCAGGAAGTGGAGAAACGCAAATTCTTCAAGGAGCCGGGTTTGACAATCAAGGGGCGGCCGACCAAACGTGATAGACGCCTGCTGGACAAGACGAATCAATAGTTTGAGAAGGGCGGAGCCAAAGCCGCTGTCATGCGCTAGTATTCAACTAGCAAATCAATAATCAGCCGCGAGGAGACATAGATGGGTCAATACATTGCACCGTTACGTGATATGCAATTTGTGCTGCACGAATTACTACATGTCGAAGATGAGTTGAAGGTTTTACCCAAGCATGCGGACATCGATGCCGACATCATCAACCAGGTGCTGGAAGAAGGCGGTAAGTTCACATCAGAAGTCTTGTTTCCGCTGAACCATACCGGCGACCGCGAAGGTTGCAAACTCGATACCGCTACCCACGAAGTTACTCCACCCAAAGGTTTTAAAGCTGCCTACGAGCAATACGTGGCAGCCGGCTGGCCATCGCTGACCTGTGACCCCGAATACGGCGGCCAGGGTTTGCCTATGGTCTTGCAGAATTCCTTTTATGAAATGCTGAACTCGTCGAATCAGGCCTGGACCATGTATCCGGGTTTGTCGCACGGCGCGTATGAGTGTCTGTATGCGCATGGCACCGAGCAGCAAAAAGCACTGTATCTGCCTAAGCTGGTTTCCGGCGAATGGACCGGCACCATGTGTCTGACCGAAGCGCAATGCGGTACTGATCTTGGCCTGTTGCGTTCTAAAGCCGAACCGCAGGCGGATGGCTCTTACAAAATTACCGGCAGCAAGATCTTCATCTCGGCCGGCGAGCACGATATGGCGGCCAACATCTTGCATCTGGTACTGGCACGTTTGCCGGATGCGCCGGAAGGAACGAAAGGGATTTCACTTTTCATCGTGCCTAAATTCCTGCCGGATGCTGATGGCAAGCTAGGTGCGCGTAATCCTATCTTCTGCGGTGCGCTGGAAGAGAAGATGGGCATCCACGGCAATGCTACCTGCCAGATGAATATCGACGGTGCAACCGGTTGGCTGATAGGTGAGCCGAACAAAGGTTTGAATGCGATGTTTGTGATGATGAATGCAGCACGCTTGGGCGTCGGCATGCAATCACTGGGTTTGACTGAAGTCGCGTATCAGAACGCGCTGATCTACGCCAAGGATAGGTTGCAAATGCGCAGCCTGACTGGCCCGAAGGCAACCAATAAACCAGCCGATCCCATCATCGTGCATCCCGATGTACGTCGCATGTTGTTGACGGCGAAAGCCTATGCCGAAGGCGGCCGTGCATTCAGCTCCTACGTTGCGTTGCAGATCGATAAAGAATTGAATCATCCAGATCCAGCGGTGCGTGCCGAAGCAGTCGATGAAGTTGCGCTGCTCACACCTATCATCAAAGCTTTCCTCACTGACAATGGCTGGATCTCCACTTCAGAAGCGATGCAGGTGTACGGCGGTCACGGCTTCATCTCTGAATGGGGCATGGAGCAATATGTACGCGATTCGCGCATCAATATGATTTACGAAGGCACCAACACGATTCAGTCACTGGATTTGCTGGGCCGAAAAATCCTGATGGATAACGGTGCCAAGCTACGCAAATTCGGCGCGAAGATACAGGCTTTCGTCGAAGAAAATGGCACCGATGAAGCGATGTCAGAATTCATTACGCCGCTGGCCGATCTGGCTGACAAAGTCACCAAGCTGACGATGGAAATCGGCATGAAGGCATTCCAGAATCCGGATGAAGTCGGTGCTGCAGCCGTGCCGTATCTGCGTGTGGCCGGTCATTTGGTCTATGCCTACTTCTTTGCGCAGATGGCAAAGATTGCATTGGCGAAGCAAGACGACAGCGATCCATTCTACAAATCGAAACTGGGCACTGCGCGTTTCTATTTCGCGCGACTGTTGCCGGAAACCGCGATGCTGATTCGTCAGGCGCGTTCCGGTTCGGCCAGCCTGATGGCGCTGGATGCCGAATTGTTTTGAACTTGAAACAAACACATTGCGATTAAAACTAAGCGTACGCATCACTCATTGAGAGGTTTAGGTATGTCAAATTTCATCGTCAAGAAAGTCGCTGTATTGGGCGCTGGCGTGATGGGCGCACAAATTGCCGCGCATTGCGTCAACGCCAAAGTGCCGGTCATATTGTTCGACCTGCCAGCCAAAGACGGTAACAAGAACGGCATCGTATTGCGTGCCATCGAGAATCTAAAAAAACTCAGTCCTGCACCGCTGGCCAATGTCGATTACGCAGCATTGATAGAAGTGGCGAATTACGAAGATGATCTGGAAAAGCTGAAAGAGTGCGATCTGATCATCGAAGCGATTGCCGAGCGCATGGACTGGAAGCACGACCTGTATAAAAAGGTCGCACCGCATATCGGTGCCAATGCGATCTTTGCATCGAATACATCGGGCTTGTCGATTACAGGATTGTCGAATGGCTTCGATGCGAATTTGAAAGCACATTTCTGCGGCGTGCACTTTTTCAATCCGCCGCGTTATATGCATCTGGTGGAATTGATTCCAACGGTAGCAACCAAACCAGAAATCCTCGATCAACTCGAAGGCTTCCTGACTTCGACTTTGGGTAAAGGCGTAGTACGTGCCTTCGATACGCCTAACTTTATCGCCAATCGCGTCGGCATCTTTGGCATGCTGGCAACTATGCATGAAGCGGAAAAATTCGGCCTTACCGTCGATGTTGTGGATGACCTGACCGGCAGCAAGCTGGGACGTGCCAAATCGGGTACCTTCCGTACCGCCGATGTCGTCGGTTTGGATACGATGGCGCATGTGATTACGACGATGCAAAACACTTTGCAGGACGATCCGTTTTTTCCTGTTTATAAAACACCAGACGTTCTCACCAAATTGATAGGCGGTGGTGCACTCGGACAAAAAGCCGGTGCCGGTTTCTACAAAAAAGTCGGTAAAGATATCCTGCGCATAGACCCGACCAAGGCTGATTACGTCACCGGCGGCGGCAAGGCCGACGATCTGGTTGCGCGCATCCTGAAAGAAAAAGATCCTGCCAAGCGCATGAAGGCGTTGCATGATTCGACCAACCCACAAGCACAATTCCTGTGGGCGATTTTCCGCGATGCTTTCCACTACATCGCAGTGCATCTGGAAGCGATAGCTGACAATGCGCGCGATGTTGATTTCGCTTTGCGCTGGGGCTTCGGCTGGAACAACGGTCCGTTTGAAACCTGGCAAGCTGCCGGCTGGCAACAAATCGCAACTTGGGTCATGGAAGATATCGATGCAGGCAAGGCGCTCAGTAATGCGCCATTGCCGGCTTGGGTGTTCGATGGACGTGATGGCGTGCATGCGGTCGACGGTTCATGGTCGCCCAAGCAAAAGAAAAACATTCCGCGTTCGAATCTGCCTGTATATCAACGTCAGGTCTTCCGTGCTGCATTGGTTGGCGATCAAGGTACAAATGGTCGCACGGCTGGTACGACAGTCTTTGAAGATGAATCGGTACGCATCTGGCATCAGGATGATGAAGTGCTGATTCTGTCCTTCAAGACCAAGATGCATGTGATCGGTGCCGGCGTCACCGCAGGCATCAAGCAAGCGATAGAAGAAGCAGAAAAGAATTACAAAGGTCTGGTGATTTGGCACGCAGATGCAGCCGAAGGCGGCGCGTTCTCAGCTGGTGCTGACTTGCAATCGATGCTGCCGCTCTTCATGTCCGGTGGTGTGAAAGCAATTGAGCCGGAAGTCGTCAAACTGCAGCAAGCACATCAAGCACTGAAGTATGCCAACGTGCCAGTAGTCGCAGCAGTGGCTGGTCTCGCTTTGGGTGGTGGTTGTGAATTGCTCTTGCATGCAGCTAAACGCGTGGCATCGATAGAGTCGTATATCGGTCTGGTTGAAGTCGGTGTTGGCTTGATTCCGGCTGGTGGTGGTTTGAAGGAAGCGGCAGCACGCGCTGCCAACGATGCACGTGGTAACGACATCCTGCAATTCCTGAAAAACTACTATATGAGTGCGGCAACGGCAGCGGTTTCGCGTTCTGCACTCGAAGCGCAAACCATGGGTTATCTGAAGAGTGATGACATCATTGTCTTCAATGCTTATGAGTTGTTACACATTGCGAAGACGCAGGCACGCGCGATGTTCGATGCCGGTTATCGTGCGCCGCGTAAAGCCTTGGTGCCAGTGACCGGTAAGTATGGCCTGGCGACTATAGGTGCGCAGTTGCTGAACATGCGTGATGGCGGTTTTATCTCTGCGCATGACTACAAGCTCGGCATGATGATCGCAGAAGTGGTGACAGGCGGTGAAGTGGAGCAAGGCAGTCTGGTCGATGAGCAATGGTTGCTCGATCATGAGCGCAAAGCGTTTATGGAACTGTTGAACAATCCGAAAACCCAGGAACGCATCATGGGAATGATGCAGACCGGTAAACCAGTGCGTAACTGATCAGGAGCACAAGATGAGCAAACAACTTCAAGATGCCTACATCGTTGCCGCGACCCGTACACCTATCGGTAAAGCACCACGCGGAATGTTCAAGAATACGCGGCCGGATGATTTGTTGGTACATGCATTGCAATCGGCTTTGGCACAGGTTCCTTCCCTTGATCCGAATCTGATCGAGGATGCGATAGTCGGCTGCTCCTTCCCGGAAGCAGAACAGGGTTTGAATATGGCGCGCATGGCTGTGCTGCTGGCGGGTTTACCGAAGACGGTTGGTGGCGTGACGGTGAATCGTTATTGCGCTTCCGGCCTGACCGCGATTGCGATGGCAGCGGATCGTATTCGTGTCGGTGAAGCCGATGTGATGATTGCCGCCGGTGCCGAGTCCATGTCTATGGTGCCGATGATGGGTCATCATCCTGCGATGAATATGGGCATCTTCAAGGAAGAGAACATAGGCATGGCGTACGGCATGGGTCTGACTGCTGAACGCGTCGCTACGCAATGGAAGGTGTCGCGTGAGGCGCAGGATCAGTTTGCGCTGAACTCGCATTTGAAAGCATTGGCTGCGCAGCAAAGTGGGGAGTTCAATAACGAGATGACGGCAGTCGAAATCGTCGAACGTTTCCCTAATCTTGCTAGCGGGCAGATCGATGTTACTACGCGTCTCGTAAATATGGATGAAGGCGCGCGTGCTGATACCAGTCTCGAAGCGCTGGGTAAACTGCGTCCGGTCTTTTCACCGAAGGGATCGGTCACGGCTGGTAATAGTTCGCAAACTTCGGACGGTGCAGGCGCGCTGATTCTGGTCAGTGAAAAAATCCTCAAGCAATTCAATCTGACACCGCTGGCACGTTTCGTTTCATTTGCCGTGCGTGGCGTACCGCCGGAAATCATGGGCATAGGGCCGAAGGAAGCAATTCCTGCAGCATTGCGTGCGGCTGGTCTGAAGCAGGATCAGATGGACTGGATAGAGTTGAACGAAGCCTTTGCAGCACAAGCATTGGCGGTGATTCAGGATCTCGGTCTGGATCCGTCCAAGGTTAATCCCATGGGTGGCGCGATTGCTCTGGGTCATCCACTGGGAGCAACTGGCGCGATCCGCTCCGCTACTGTCGTGCATGCCTTGCGTCGTAAAAATCTCAAATACGGGATGGTCACAATGTGCGTCGGTACAGGTATGGGAGCTGCCGGGATTTTTGAAAAAATGTAGTTGTCGTCTTATCTAATAAAAAGCCGCATGACTTCTGGTCTTGCGGCTTTTTATTTGCCTGATTACTTTTTCGTATCTATTGAGTCATTCGATTTCATATCTCCTCAGCATCGCCCTTTGTTTGCAATTTATCGCACAACTATGTGGCATACCTCTTAATAATTCACGGCATTTTTCACCAAAAGCGGGACTGGGTTTTAGTTTTAGCTGTGTTTACCACGTGGCACGATAACTGCTATGTCAGTTTAAAAGGCGACTCGCAATATGTCGCTTTTTAAGAATACACAATGTGGTATGCCACATAAATTATTGGCTAGCGCTGAGTAAGTTTTCTAAATGCAAGACTGAATTAGGAATGGAATGATGAAGAAGATAGAACGCAAGAAAAGCATAGTCGGAAAGTTGAAGATTGCAGCGATGTTAGCCATGAGCGGTATCGCATTGATCGCTGCAAATACCGCAACTGCACAAGAGTCGAAAAAGATTCGCTTTGCGCTGGACTGGGCCATGCAAGGGCCGCAAGCACCATTCCTGATTCCGCACGCTGACGGTTGCTATGCGAAAGCTGGCCTGAATGTCATTACCGATCGCGGTTTTGGTTCGGGTGACACCGTTACCAAGGTCGCGAGTGGTGGTTATGACGTTGGATTTGCAGACATCAACGCAATGATTGAGTACAACGCAAAACACCCAGAGTCGAAACTGATTTCATTCTTCATGATTTATGACGGGAATGCTTTGTCGATTGCAAGTCGCAAAGATAAAGGCATCGTCAAGCCGTCTGATCTGGTTGGAAAAACAATTGCAGCACCTGCCGGCGATGCTTCGCGCCGACTTTTCTCTGCGCTGGCCAAAGCAAATAATATTGATCCTGACTCCGTTAAGTGGATCAACGTGGCTCCAGAGCTGCGGGAAAGCATGTTGGTGCGGGGAAGTGTAGATGCCATTAGTGGCGCTGCATTCACGGTCTACATGGGATCAAAAGCGGGTGGCCTCAAAGATGACAACATCGTCATGCTGCGATACCCAGAATACGGCGTATCTCTCTATGGCACGGCACTGGTGGCGAAACCTTCGTTTGCTGCCGCAAATGCAAAAGCACTGACATCCATGGTTGAGTGTATTGCACAAGGTATGGCCAAAAGCATCCAGGATCCTGAATCAGCAATTGACGCCTTGCTAAAACGTGAACCTCTGACTGATAGAAAAATTGAAATGGAGCGCATGAGACTGTCCTTTGACTGGTCTATTGCCACTCCATGGGTACGCAAGCACGGCATGAGTCAGATCGATCCTGTGCGCATGAATAAGTCACTCGTTGAAGTTGGGACTGCATTAGATATACCGACACCGAATGCCAAGGATGTCTATACCGATGCATACCTGCCGGCACGTTCCAAACTGATGATCACCAAATGACCACGCAATTAGAACATGCCGAGGATCACGGCAGATCTTTGGTTGAGATGAACGATGTCTCCCTTACCTATGGCGAGGGAGACGATGGTCTGCTGGCTCTTCAGGGTGTCGATTTGAATATCCAGCAAGGTGAGTTTGTTGCCTTGGTGGGGCCATCTGGTTGCGGAAAATCGACGATGTTGAAATTGATTAGCGGACTGCGCCTGGCAAAATCAGGTGCTGTTGTTGTGTCCGGTCGTGAAGTTGATCGTCCATTGAAGTTTGTTGGTATGGCATTCCAAAGTCCAGCGCTGCTGCCGTGGCGCAACATTCTGAGTAATGTGATGCTGCCGTTGGAAATCGTTGAACCGCATTGCCGCACATTCAAAAAAGATCTGCCGGCCAATACGGAGCGTGCGCATGCACTGTTCAAAAAAGTGGGGCTGAAAGAAGTCGCGCATCGATATCCATGGCAACTATCCGGCGGCATGCAACAACGCGCTTCATTGTGTCGCTCTTTGATACATGAACCGAAGCTGCTGTTGCTGGATGAGCCCTTTGGTGCCCTGGATGCTTTCACGAGAGAAGACCTGTGGGATACGTTGAAAGCATTGTGGAGTGAGCAAGGATTTACGGTTGTTCTCGTCACGCATGATTTGACTGAGGCGACTTATCTGGCCGATACCGTACACGTATTTTCACAGCGACCTGGTCGCATTATTCATACACGAAAAATCCCTAGCGAATGTAGACGCACGCGGGATGATCGTTATACCGCACTGTTTGCAGAAGAGGTCGCGAGCTTGCGTGAGTTTGTTGGTCATGCGCAGGAGGCTCATTCATGAACCGAGTAAAAATTCGTCACGCTCTTGCGCCATGGCTTACTGCATTGGGTTTGTTTTTCCTGTGGGAGTTTGCTTGCCGTGCATTTGCTGTGCCTGAAATGATCCTGCCGGCACCTAGCCAGATTATCCACTCCATGGTGCAGTATTGGTCGGTCATTCAAGCCGAAGCACTGCAGACTCTCTTCACGACTCTTGTAGGCTTCGCGCTCGCGATTGTCTTCGGTGTGTTGCTTGGTGTGTTGGTCGGGGCCAGTCCAGAAATCTACCGAGCCATCAATCCGCTCATGATTGGATTCAACTCCATCCCAAAAGTGGCCATCGTTCCCGTTTTGGTGATGTGGTTCGGCATAGGCACGGTCCCGGCAGTGCTATGCGCATTTCTCACAGCGTTTTTTCCAATCGCAGTCAATGTGGCTACAGGCATTGCGCATCTGGAACCTGAACTTGCAGACGTCTTGCGATCCTTGGGCGCTACCAAGTCAGTCATCTTGAAAAAAGTGGCATTACCGCGCGCGCTTCCCTATCTGTTCGCCTCTTTGAAAGTTGCCATCACATTGGCTTTCGTCGGCTCAGTTGTGTCGGAGATGGTCGCAAGTAATGCAGGCATAGGTTACCTGTTGCTGAATGCCAGTTCTTCATTCCGTGTGCCATTGGTATTTGCCGCGTTGATCGTGGTGGGCATCATGGGAATTCTGATGTATGCGATATCAGATTTCATCGAGCGTCGTTCCACATCTTGGGCAAAACGTGGAGAGTAATTCTATGCCCGTCCTGTAATGCAGCAATAACGCTGTTCATCTTTTAGGGAGTTTCTAATGAAGTTAATAAAACATGCTGCCATAGGCAGCGTGCTAGGCCTTGTCGCGTCTGCATTTTCAATGAGTGCCTTTGCGCAGAGTAATGTGCAGGTCGGCGGTATGGTGGATGTCTACGCTGGCTCCATCAAACGCAGTGGTGATGCTGCGAGCACATCAGTGGTCAATAGTAGCGGTATGCAAACCTCGTGGTGGGGTTTCAAGGGTACGGAAGAACTTGGTGGCGGCTTGCAAGCGCAGTTCGCGCTGACTGGTTTTTTTCGTCCGGATGTCGGAGGTATGGGACGTAACAACACGGACACTATGTTCGCGCGAGATGCCAACGTAGGACTCTCCGGTTCATTTGGCCGTGTGTCATTGGGGCGTGATCTTGCACCTAACTTCGTGCCGACACTGACCTTCAATCCATTCGGTTCCTCATTCGCCTTTTCGCCACTGGGCTTGCATACGCAGACGTCCTCAAGTCGCTATCGTGGTCAAGCATGGTCGGCAACTGTTTCAGGTGATACTGCCTGGAGTAACGAGATCATGTACGTTACGCCGCAACTCGGCGGATTTACTACCAGCTTGTTCTTGCAACTTGGCGAGCAGGCAGGGAAGTCGGGCAAGAATAACTACGGCATGAATACCATGTACGCAAAAGGGCCGCTCTCTTTTGGTGGTTATTTTCAGTCTGTGAAAGTAAGCAATCCGGTTGATTCCGTGACCACTGGCGATTCACGTGTTTTCACGTTTACGCCTTATAACCAAGTGACCGGAGCGACGTATACCTTGGCCGCGTCCAAGAATGACACCTGGTTTGTTGGTGGCGCTTATGACTTGCAGTTTATGAAGCTCTTTGGGACGCTGAACTATTCGACGACCAAGTTGATTGGGGCTGCTGACGATAGTAAATACGATTTGAAATCGAATACGGTTCAATTGGGTGTCAGCGTGCCTGTAGGCAAAGGTTCGGTATTGGCTTCCTGGGCGCGAACCAATGTTAAAGCAGAAGGCGATTTCACAGCGGTGTTGGGAAGCTCAGACGTAAGGTCGTCCATCGTCCGCAATACAGCCTCGCTGGGATATGACTACTTCCTCTCCAAGCGTACTGACGTTTATACCGTCGCCAGTTACGACAAGCTGACAGATCAAGCTAGTGGCATTAGCTTTGGCGTAGGTATTCGCCAGCGCTTCTAATGTATTCATTGGGGCAGTTCAGTCGTGCTGTCCCAATGAAGTTTTGTTGTAGAGATACTAGCGCCAAATTATTCCAGGTAATACTGAGTCGATCACTCTAGTTGTTCTCATTTGTGTAATGGCTATCAACATAATGCACTCAAGCGGTGCAATCACGCACCAGTGCGACACGAGTCGCTTTCATCCAACGCAATACGCTATTCCCCTCTGAGCAAAGCCAATATTTCGCCGACTATTTGCCGAAAAAAGGCAGTGGCACAGACCTTGCTATGACGTAGTTAAGCTTGTACACAAGAAGGTATTCTAATTACCGATCTGGTGTTGGCAGGCCGAACGTGAGCTTACTCGTCAACTTTAAAAGGATCAGCCATGCACTCTCGCAGAAAATTTATTGCCACCCTGATTGCCGCATCGTTTGCATACGCTGCAGGTTCTACATCAGCATTGGCAGCGGATCAGGTGATCCGTGTTGGTACGCTCAAACTGATGCATGGCATCACACCTTACTTCTACGACAAGTTCACGCCACCGGGCTACAAGATAGAAGTGATTCCATTCGAGACACCGACTGATGGCAAGAACGCAGTCGCGACGAAGTCTGTCGATTTCGGTACCTATGGTTTGGCCGCAGCAACGCTGGGTGCAGCAGCTGGCGAACCTATTGTGATTATCGCGGCGCAATGCAATCGCGGCATGGCAGTGGTGGCGCGTGCTGACAGCAAGATTGCTTCTATCAAGGATTTGAAAGGTCAGCGCGTCGGCATACTGCCTGGCTCTACACAAGAGGTTGTAATTCTGGATCGCTTGAAACAAGAGGGCATGACGGTCAAGGACATCACTCCGGTACGCGTGTCCTTCAGCGAAATGGCATCAGCACTTGAACGCGGTGATATCGATGCCTTCGTCGGTGCAGAACCTGGCCCATCTATCAGTGTTGGTCGCGGCATCGGCAAGATAGTCGAGTATCCATATTCAACACCGACCGGTACCGTCAACATGGTCATGACCACGCATGCGGACAACATCAAGAACAAGCAGGAACTGATCAAGGTGTTCTTGAAGATACATCGTCAAGCAACCGAATACGCCATGGCGAATCGTGCTGCCTTCGTCTCCATGACGGAGCAGAAGCTTGGTCTGCCAGCCAAAGTGGCTGAACTGGCTGCACCTAACGTTGAGCTGACATGGAAATTGGATGATGACTGGGTCAAACGCGCCAAGTATTACGGCTCGCAAATGCTGGATAAAAAGCAAATCCGCCAATTACCTGATTACGGCACTTTCATCGACACCAGCTTCAATCAAGCAGTGAAGTAACAAGTTAAGTAACGAGTTCAGCAAGCACAGCATTATCTGGAAGGAATTATCGTGGAACAAACCGTCGAGTTACCGATGAAAATTGTCAGGCCGGATGTATGGCCGCGCATCAAGCGTATTTTGACGCCGTTGATCGTACCGCTACTGTTGCTGGTGGGATGGCATTTTGGTGTGAAGCTGTCTGGCACGCGGCTCATTCCTTTGCCGAAAGAAGTCGGTCTGATGTTGTATGACTTCGCATTCGGCGGTATCTACGATGATGCTTTCAGTGAAACCTTGCCCTTGCATCTGTGGAAATCGGTCACGCGCGTCTACGGTGGTTTCTTCGCCGCCGCGTTGGTTGGTATTCCGCTTGGCTTGCTGATAGGTCGCATCAAGGTAATCCGTGATCTGCTCGATCCAACCTTGCAGTTGTTGCGTCCAGTACCGGTGACGGCGTGGTTGCCGCTGTCGATGATTTTTTTCGGCATTGGTCCTAACGCTGCGATCTTCCTTGTGTTCCTTGGTGCGTTTTATCCGATTGTTTTCAATACGACGTTTGGCGTGAAGGCAGTCGATAACCGTTTGTTTGAAGCGGCATTGATGCTGGGTTGTAACGGCTCATCCTTGTTCCGTCAGGTGGTGTTGCCGGCTGCGATGCCATCCATCTTGAACGGCTTGCGTCTCGGTCACGGCTTTGCCTGGATCTTGATCGTGGTGGGTGAAATGACCGGCGTGCCGGAAGGCCTGGGTGCAGTGATCATGGATGGTCGCATGTTGTCGCGTACCGATCTGGTTATCGCCGGTATGGTCGTCATTGGCATAGTCGGTTACAGCACAGATCGCATATTGGTCGCCATCAATAACTATTTACTCAAATGGAGCCCGCAACATCATGTCTGATACTTACTCCGAACGTCGCCCGCTGCCGGCGATAGATATCAAAGGCGTCAGCAAGGTTTTCTCCATCGGCGGACAAACCGTGCAGGCATTGCGTGAAGTAAACCTGACCATCAACAAGGGTGAATTTGTTTGTCTGATCGGTGCTTCCGGCTGCGGTAAATCGACGCTGCTGCGCATCATGGCAGGCTTTGAAACGACATCGTCTGGCAGCGCCAATATGTACGGCATGCCTATCGATGGACCTAGTCCTGAGCGCGGTATGGTGTTTCAGGATTACGGTCTGTTCCCATGGCTGACGGTGAAAGAAAACATCGGCTTTGGTCAACGTCAACGCAATTTGCCGAAAGCCAAGCTGGAAGAAGTCTCCGCCTACTACACCGACATGGTGGGTCTGACCAAGTTCGCCGATTACTATCCGGGGCAATTGTCCGGTGGCATGAAGCAACGTGTGGCGATTGCACGCGTGCTGGCTAATGATTGCGAAGTGTTGTTGATGGATGAGCCGTTTGGTGCACTCGATGCATTAACGCGTGAAAAATTGCAGCAGGATTTATTGGAAATCTGGGCGCGTACCAAAGTTACCGTTGTTTTCGTCACGCACGCAGTGGAAGAAGCGGTGATGTTGTCGGATCGCGTCGTCGTGATGACAGCCGGTCCCGGCCGAATTGAAGAAGACATCAAGCTCGAGCTGGCACGTCCACGCGATATCACGGCGGTTCAATTTAATGAGATCCGTCGCGATATCACGCAATACCTGACCAGTCATGTGTCGAGCAAAGTCGCTGCATGAGTTTGGTTTGACATGTCCGCGGTTGGGAATTCACGCTACCATGGCACAGGATTCCCACCTTCGCGGGAATAACAGCCTGATTGAATAGGAAAGCATGACACCGATTTATCGCGGGATGGATCAGGCAGCGCTGGACGCTGGTTATAACAACTCTTTAGCAGTGGCGAATAGCAGTGCGTTGCTGCAGGATTTTGATCAGCGTAGTGCGGCATTGCGTGCCGAGTACGGTAGCCACCTTGATTTACGTTATGGTCAGGCAGAGCGTAATCGTATCGATTACTTTGCTGGCGACCAGCCTGGTCCTTTGTTGATCTTCATCCATGGTGGTTATTGGCAAATGCGCGCGAAGGAAACCTTCAGTTTTCTAGCTGCGGGACCTTTGGCGCACGGTATGCATGTGGCGTTGGTCGGTTATACGCTGGCGCCGGATGCGTCTCTGACAGAAATCGTGAGTGAAGTACGCGCATCAATTGCATGGCTGAGAAATCATGCAGCCGATTTTGGCGGTGATCCTAACAAGATGATTGTGTCGGGCTGGTCTGCCGGCGGTCACTTAACGGCGATGTGCATGGATGAGCCAGGCATTGTTGGCGGCGTAGCGATCAGCGGGATTTATGATTTGGCGCCGGTGCGTCTTTGCTACCTGAACAATAAGCTGCAATTGAACGATGACGAAGTACAGTCGCTCAGTCCTTTGTCTTTACCTTTGAGCTTGCATCCGCTGGTCTTGATGTACGGCTCCGACGAGCTGCCTGAGTTGCAAAGACACTCGGAACAATTCGGCGCAGCACGCAGTGGCTTGCCCGGCAAGTTGGTACCACTGGCGCAGCGCAATCACTTTACGATCTTGAATGAACTGGCTGCACCTGATGGTGCGATTACGCGCGAAGTCTGTGCGCTTGCCGGAATCAAGTAGATCCGGTTTTTTTATGAGCGCTGTACAGGTTCTTCCGAATGGAAGCGTTGTCGATAATCAGCAGGGCTGATACCCAATCGTTTGGAAAAGATGCGGCGTAAAGTGGCAGCGTTGGTGAGGCCGCAACGACGCGCGATGTCACTCAAGCCTAGATCGGTGGATTCCAGATAGCGGCGTGCGGCATCGATGCGTGCATCGTTGACGAAGTTCATCAAGGTCAAACCTGTTTCTTGTTTGAAGATGCGCGAAAGATTGCGTGCGCTCATTTGCATGGCTACGGCGATGCTCAACAAGGTATGTTCGACTTCCAGATTGTCGAGTACATAGTTTTGTACTGCAGCGATAGGGGTATCGTTTTCTACCTGTGCTTCTAATAACGGGCTGAATTGCGATTGTCCACCTGCACGTCGCAGATAAACGATCAAATACTTGGCAACATCAAGCGCCATCTGCTTGCCGAAATCTTCTTCTATCAATGCCAGCGACAGATCAATGCCGGCCGTCACGCCTGCCGTGGTGTAGAGCGTATTGTCTTTGACGTAAATGCGATCCGGTTCGACCTTGGCTTTGCGGAACATGCTGGCCAGACGTGCTGCATCCATCCAGTGCGTGGTCACGGTTTTGCCATTGATCATGCCGGCGGCGCCGAGTGCGAATACGCCGTTGCAGATGGCACCTATGCGGCGGCAGTTTTCGCCTTGCGCGGCCAGCCAGTCGGTCAGTGTGGTGTCTTCCAGTATATCGAATACGCCCAAGCCGCCAGGTACGATCAGCGTATCGAAGTGAGGGCAGGGATCGAAGATGGTGCGATCCGGCATGATCGTCAATCCGCTGGATGACTGTATCGGTCCGCGTGTGGTCGCGATGGTCAGAATTTCATATTCACAGTTTCCGTCGCTGAGTATTTTCACTTCGGCAAAAGCATCGCTGGGTGCTGCAATATCCAGCATCTGGAAACGTGGGAAAACGATGAGGCCGACAGTTATTTTGCGCATGAGTAATGGTGAACGGAATACGTATGAATGGCAGGAATCGAATATCTGTTCAAATCATACCTGATGCCTAGTTCGTGCATCATCTCTATGGCTGGGTGCATCTGGGTAGCGTAGATGTGAAAAAGCGCCTTGCGGCGCTTTTTGATGGGATAAATAAAACTTGTTACACGGCTTGTGCTTCATGCATTGCTGCAATCTGCTGTGCGTTATAACCAAGGCTGGCCAGCACTTCATCGGTATGCTCGCCGAGTAAAGGCGATTCCGTGATTTCTACCTTGTTGGCCGACATCTTGATCGGGCTGCCGACGGTCAGATATTTACCGCGTACCTTGTGATCGACTTCGACGATGGTTTCGCTTTTGCGCAAGGATGGATCGTAGGCGATTTCTTTCATCGACAATACCGGACCGCATGGAATGTCGAACTTGCGGAAGATTTCAATCGCTTCAAATTTATCCTTATCCTTGAGCCAGTCTTCGATGTAGGCAAAGATGTCGAAAATCTTGTCCTGACGCGCCAAGGCTGTCGTGTACGCAGGATTGTCTATCCACTCTTCCTTGTTGATGGCACGGCAGGTTTGTGGCCATGCAGTGCCTTGTATCGTGAAGTAGATATAAGCATTAGGATCGTTCTCCCAGCCTTTGCACTTGAGTACCCAGCCTGGATTGCCACCACCACCTGCATTACCACCGCGCGGTACGACGTCGGTGAAGGTGCCGTGTGGATATTGTGGATATTCTTCCAGTACGCCGGTTCTTTCCAGACGTTGCTGATCGCGCAGCTTGACGCGGCACAGATTCAACACGGCATCCTGCATCGACACTGCAACTTTTTGTCCGAGTCCGGTGTGGTGACGCTGTTGCAATGCTGCGAGTATGCCTATGGTCAGATGCATGCCGGTGTTGCTATCGCCCAGCGCTGCGCCACTGACAGTTGGTGGGCCGTCCCAGAAACCGGTAGTCGTAGCTGATCCACCTGCGCATTGCGCTACGTTGTCGTACACCTTCAAGTCTTCGTAGAAGTGACCTTCACTGAAACCTTTAACCGATGCCAGGATTAGGCGTGGATTCAGCTTCTGGATGTGTTCCCAGGTAAAGCCCATGCGATCCAGTACGCCAGGTGCGAAGTTCTCCACCATGATGTCTGATTGCTGGATCAGTTTTTCCAGTACTTCCTTGCCTTGCGGTGTCTTGGTATTGAGCGTCAATGATTTCTTGTTGCAATTAAGCATGGTGAAATACAGCGCATCAACGCCGGGGATGTCTTGCAGCGAGGTGCGGGTGGCGTCGCCTGAGCCGGGACGCTCTACCTTGGTCACATCTGCGCCGAACCATGCCAATTGCTGAGTGCAAGACGGACCTGCCTGCACATGCGTGAAATCGATAATCTTGATGCCGTCGAGAGCCTTACTCATGATGCATATTCCTTTTCTCTATCGTTAATTTGTCCGCAGAGACATGTCCATCTATGGCCGAAATTTAATTTCTGTCTAGAGCTTGAATTTCGGTGCTTGCGGATGAATACCGCCAGTTTTCAACAACGCTGTCTGATGCTTGTTTGGCGTAATTTCCTCTGGTTGATAACGATAATGCCTAGGCTTTTTTATGGTTTCCACGTCTATTTTTCAGTTGGCCGTGTGGGTCATATATAGGTGAAAACTTGTGCTCATATATGGCTTTATTTTACTAAATGATCAAATCAAGCCATGCATTAAATGCGAGAAATACAGCGGATGGCAAAATCAAAAGGAGGGATGTCAGGCAAGCTTGGCAGCTTGCGTGCAATTCAGGATTTCTTGAAGGCGGCAAAGTTTGCGCGGTACTGCATGGCGGTAATGCCGAGACGTTTGATAAAGACATTACGCATCTGATTGGCATTATGAAAGCCGCATAGATAGGCGACTTTTTTCATAGGATCATTGTTCGATTCCAGCAAGGCACGTGCTGCGTCAAGGCGTGCACTTTCAATAAATTCCGCTGGCGTTATCTTGGTATCGCGGACAAAGACGCGCGCAAAATTGCGCGGGCTCATAGACACGATGCCGGCGAGTATATCCACCGTCAATTCCTGATTCAGATGCGCCAGCACGTATTGCTGGACGATGCTGACCGGAGAGCTTTCTTCAGCGTAGGGCGTCAGGTAAGGACTGAACTGGGATTGTCCTCCTTTGCGCTGCATAAATACGACCAGACGTTTGGCGACATTCAATGACACTTCTGCGCCGTAGTCATTGGAGAGTAGGTAAAGCGAGAGATCTATTCCGGCAGTTACGCCGGCAGACGTATAGAGATTCCCATCCTGTAAAAAGATGCGGTCTGCATCCACCTTCGTTTTTGGAAACATGCGGGCCAGTGTGGCGGCATCGTTCCAGTGCGTGGTCACGGTCTTTTCGTCAAGCAAGTCAGCGTGTCCGAGTAGAAATGCACCGTTGCAGATGGAGCCGTATTTTGCAGAGCGCAGCGCAGTATCGCGCAACCATGTCAGTAGCGCTTCATCACGCGGATGTTGTGGCAGCTCAGGTCCGCCTGCTACCAGAAGCAAATCAAACGACTCGCTCACTTCACTGTAGTGTCTGTGCGCAGCAATAGGCAGGCCGTTCGAGCACTGCATTAATCCACGTGCAGTGCCTATCACTTCCAGATGATAGCGATCGTCGTGTGTAAGAAAGCGGTTGGCTTCGGAGAACACATCCAGTGGGCCGGAGATATCAAGCGCTTGCACGCCGGGAAAAACAAGTATGGCGACAGTGGGCATGTCTATGTCCTTTTTTGATGGCACCAAGATACAGCGATTGCATGCATTGCGTATTTTGATGAAATCGCAATGGCAGAATTTACACCATGCTTGTCAGCTTATCGTGCCATGCCATCGTTGGTTTTGTTGCGCTTGCTCCGCATAATTTCTACAAGCTCAATGCGCTTCGTTGTGATGTACATGAGCTTGCACTTTTATCAGGAGAAGAATGATGATGGAATCAGTGATTGCGAATGCGGAGCGCGTCGGCCCGGCGTTTTCAGTAGATGGCATGTTGCAGGCAAGAGCAAAAACACGCGAAGCGATACGTACCATTGCCGCTTTAGTCAGGTCGGGAATGGTAGAGGAAGATGCGGTGGATATGGCGAAGCGAACCTTGATTGCATCAGGGCTGGAATTGACCTGGCACCCTACGCGCATACGCTTTGGCAAAAACACCATGAAGGCGATGAAGCAGGCATCCGAGCCGGGCGTGATCTTGCAGGAAAACGATATTTTCTTTATCGATATGGCGCCTAGATACGAAGCATGGGAAGGCGATGGTGGCGCTTCTTTTGTGGTTGGAAAGAATGAAGAATATGCACGCTGTGCAGCCGATGCAGAAGCGATCTTCCATGCGGTACGAAAAATGTGGCTGGCCGAAAAAGCCAGTGGTCACGCGCTGTATGAATACGCGGAACAGCAAGCGAAGAGTCTGGGCTGGGAATTGAATTTCGATTTGCCAGGGCATCGCGTGTCTGACTTCCCGCATGCGGCGATACATACCGGTTCGCTGGCAGATTTCGATGCTACACCGTCAGCAATGCGCTGGATACTCGAAATTCACATCCGTCATCCAGAGAAGCAGTTCGGCGCATTCTTTGAAGACATGTTGCTGGATGACAGCAGCTATTGCGGATAAATTACGCCGATAGCTGTGCTGCCAGTCGCGCCTGATGCAGCATTTGGATCGTGATCTTCTTCACTTCGGATTGACTGAGTGCGATGTGAGCACGCAGCAAATCCTTCGCCTGAGTAGTACGTTTTTCGATAATGGCACGCAGGATGTGCGCGTGTTCGGTGTAGGTCACTTCGATGCGCATTTCTTTCGTGAACTCCAGTCGTCGGATCACACGTATGCGTTCAGTAATGTCGTGATGGATGCGCGCCATTTCTGCATTGCCGCTGGCTTCTACCAATTGCTCATGAAAACGTTCATCGTGTACTGACAATGTAGGTACATCAGTGATGCGATCTTGCTCAGATACAAACCAGATCGCAGTTAATTCCTGCAAGAGCGGTGGTGCGTCTGGCATGGCGCAGAGTTGTTCGACTGCAGCGCATTCCAGCACACTGCGCACGTCATACAGTTGCTCGAACATTTGAAAATCAAAAGGACGTATCTGCCAGCCGCTCTTGTGCAGGACTTCCACATAGCCTTCACGTTGCAAACGGAAGAGCGCTTCGCGCACCGGCGTTCGACTCATTTGCAGGCGCTCACTCATTTCATTCTCGCTAAAGCGATCGCCGGGCAGGAAATGGAAATCGAATATGTCTGCCTTCAACCGCGTATAGGCTTGCGAGGCGAGGCTGTCGGGCAGGACTTTGGCGAATTTGAGCTTGGGAATCATGGATAGATATCTTCCGGAAAGATCGGTCTAGGCAGCTTTGTTGCAATATGCGCGCCAGCCGCCGTATGCGGTGATGTCTTGCGCGCTTTCCAGTGCATACGGTTCGCAGATGAAGCCCTTGACCTGTCGGCCGTCGCTCAATTCCAGTGTGCCGATGCCGAGCGGTGCCGGAACGCCAGCGACGAAGGAGCCGAAAGCGGTGAGCGGTATATCCCAGAGTTCAACAATGATAGGTGCGCCGTTCTCACTACGCGCCAGACCAGGTTTGGGCGGGACGGTTTGTGCCAGCGCATAGAGGCGATAGCTGTCGGCAGTCTGCGTGCTCTCAACCAAAATGGCATGGCGTTCGGTCAGTTCACGATTCAAGGGCATGCCGGTCAGATGCGCACCGACAACGGCTAGACGCAGATGGCCGGCTGCCGGTTCTGAGATTGCAGACGACGCAACAGGCGCGACAAAAGCTTGCTTGGTCGCGCCGCGCGGCAAAGAGGTCAGTGCTTGCCATTGTTTGCCGAACGCTGACAAAGCATGATCTGACCACGCAGGGCCGATCAGCGTCAGGCCGAACGGCAAGCCATCGCTGCGGAAATTAGCCGGTACCGCCAGCGCGCACCAGTTAAGCAGATTGACGAAGTTGGTGTACTTGCCCATGTGACTGTTGCGACGAATAGGATCGGCTGCGACGTCGCTGATCTTGTAATGCGTAGGTGCGGTCGGTACCAACAGCGCATCGACCGATGCCAGTATCTTGTCTGCCTGACGTTTCAGATCTGCCAGTTTGTATTGCGCATTGAAGGTGTCGGCTGCAGAAAAATCCTTGGCGCGGAAGATGATGTCGCGCACGACCGGATGGATGGCATCCGCATGTTCTTTGGCAAATGTTTCGATGGCCGCGTAGCGCTCTGCAACCCAGGGGCCGTCGTACAGCAAGGTAGTGACTTGATCGAATAATGAGAAGTCGAGTGGAATACATTCCGCGCCAGTTTCCCTGATGCGTGCCAGTGCTTGTGCGTATGCCTGTTCCGATTGCACATCGCCATAAAATTCAGGTTGTGCAGGAATGCCGAAGCGTGGTTTGGCCGGCAAGGAAGTCGGCACATGGTCAGGACGCGCACGCGAATAACCATCGGCTTCATCGAAGCCGGACGCTTGTTGGAAAACCAGTTCTGCATCAGCCACGGTCGTGGCAAATATCGATACGCAATCGAGTGTGCGGCAAGCTGGAACTACACCGCGGCCGCTGATCGCGCCTACCGTCGGCTTCAAGCCGACTATATTATTCAAGCCCGCCGGTACGCGGCCGGAGCCAGCGGTATCCGTGCCGAGTGAAAACGGCACCAGACCGCGTGCGACGACCGAAGCAGAACCGGAGCTGGAACCGCCGGAAACATATTCCGGATCGAAGCTGTTCGGTACTGCGCCGTAGGGTGAACGTATGCCGACCAGGCCGGTGGCAAATTGATCAAGATTGGTTTTGCCCACGACGATGGCACCGGCATCCAGCAGACGTTGCACGACGGTGGCGTGCTGGGTCGCGATGTAAGCGAACTCGGGGCAGGCTGCTGTAGTACGTATGCCAGCTACATCTATATTGTCCTTCGCTGCAAACGGCACGCCGTATAGCGGCAAGCTGGACAGATCAGGCAAGGACAGGCGTTTGGCTTCCAGCGCTTCCAGTTGTGCGCTGAGGTAGGGCTGATCGATCAAGGTGATCCACGCGACATCGTCTTTTTTCATGCTGTCGAGCATGAGCGGTAATAGGGTAGAAGGTGTGCCGCCATTTTGATATGCGGCTTGCCAATCGCTGATCGTCCATCCAAGCATTTTGAATACTCCCATGTATACAAGTTTGTATTTGACATAGCATGAGTCATGCCAGCGCCAGGACTGATGACCTAGGCTCAGCTTATCGATTTACATGCAAATAGCGGATGAGTAGAGCTGGTTGTGGTTCGTGCTGGTGCGCATGCGCACTCTCCGGGTGCGTGCGATAGATGAAAAATATCGATCTGCACCGGCATTTGCACCGACCGGCTGATCCGTTACGTAGAATGACGGAGCCGGTATATTCCATATCGGCATCTGTTTTTTGCTGCTTCTGGCTTTTTCTTGTCTTTCCTTCAATCGAATTCTTCCTATTCTCTGTTCATGCTCAATACGCTACTTACCTTGTTGATCTTTCAAACGATGGGCGAAGGTTTGGTTTACGCCTTGTCGTTACCGGTTCCAGGACCTGTCATCGGCATGCTTTTGTTGCTGCTCTATTTGATTGTGAAAAAGGGCGTGGCTACCAAGTTGGCGCCGAATACTTCGCAATTGTTGTCGCACATGGCTTTGCTGTTTGTGCCGGCCGGCGTTGGGATTAGCGTGCATGTGCACCGGATTGCGGATGAGTGGCTGGCGATTTCGATCGCACTGATTATCAGCACAGTTGTCTCTATCGTGGTGACGGCAGCTGTGATCAACAAGCTGAAAAAAAGGACTAACCCATGATGCCGCACTTCAATACGGTCTGGGTTTATCTAGCAGGCTCACCACTGTTGTGGTTGACCGCGACCTTGCTGGCTTATCGCATCGCGACGACGATTTATGAAAAAACCAATCGCAGCCCCTTGGCGAATCCAGTCGCGATTTCGGTAGCGATACTGGTGCTGGTTCTTTATATCAGCGACACGCCGTACAAAACCTATTTCGACGGTGCACAGTTCGTGCACTTCCTGCTCGGGCCAGTCACGGTTGCTTTGGCGATTCCTTTGTATATGCAACTCGATAAGTTGAAGCGCAACTGGTTTCCCTTGCTGGCTGGTGCTTTGATAGGCGGCGCGGCAGCAATTACCTGCGGGATGGGGGTTGCGTGGCTGTTGGGTGCATCGCCGTTGACGGTATTGTCTATGGCACCGAAGTCAGTGACGATGCCGATTGCTATGGGTGTGACGGAGAAGATCGGTGGCTTGCCGACCTTGACCGCGGTGATGGTGATGCTGACCGGTATTTTCGGTTCGGGTATCGCGCATTACATTTTCAAGGCGATGAAAATTACCGACGACATCACCTGCGGCTTCACCTTGGGCGCGGCGGCGCACGGCGTTGGAACGGCACGTGCATTTCAGGTCAATCAGGAAATGGGTGCATTTGCCGGTTTGGCGATGGGTCTGTCTGGAATCTTGACGGCATTGCTGGTGCCTTTCGTGCTGAAATTACTGGGCGTCATTTAGGCAATCTTGTTAGCCGTAAGCGCCGCCGGTCAGGAACAGGTCGGTGGCGCGCGCCATGCTGATAATCACCGCAGTAAAACCGCAAGCGAAGGTCAGTACCAGCAACAACACAATCGGCCAGCGTGATGCAGATGTGCGCGCTGAATGTGGATTGTGTTTCGCATCCCACTTCTCATCCGACGTTAAACCTATCGTCAATGCTTCCACCCATCCGGCAAAAATCGAGAGTGGGAACAAAGCTAGCAAACTGATGATCAGCGAGTGCGGCGCTCGCGTCAAAACGACGGCGCCAACGAAAAGTGCAAACGCACACAAATAAATCCACGCCCAGAAATCTTTTACGCCATATAAATAAAAACGATGCGTGCCTGTGCCGCCGAGTAAGACCGCCAATAAAGTGGCGACAGTCTTGCCTTTGTGTTTGCCGCTGGCTGGATGCGTGTCTATAACAGTGCTCATTAGTTAAGCCGGCGCATCAGCGCGAGCGATAGCGGTTGACATCGTTAGGCGAGACAGCCGTTCCCTGATTGCCCCACGCATTGCGTATGTAAGTAACGACTGAAGCGATTTCCTCATCCGTCATCGATTGCCCGAATGGCGGCATGCCGTATGGACGCGGGTTGCCGCCAGTACTTGGTGCGTAACCACCGTGCAAGACCATGCGGATAGCATTGGTTGCGATTGGCGTCGTGATGGCACGACTGTTGGCCAGAGCAGGATAAATCGATGGCACACCTTGGCCAGATGCTTGATGGCAGCTGGCGCATTGATTCTCGTACAGCTTCGCGCCAGCTGTGATCATGTTTTTCTTGGTGTTGTCGCTTACGCTTTCTGCCGTTGCGACTGGTGCCGCGAGTTGTTGCGGCAAGGATTTCAGATAAACAGCCATCGCAGTGATGTCTTCATGCGTCGCATATTGCAAACTGTTGAAGACGACTTCTGCCATCGGGCCGCTGACTGAGCGACGCGGTGCAACACCGGTTTGCAAGAGTGCAGCCAGATGTTCTGTTTCCCAATTGCCGAGGCTGGATTCTGCATCACTATTCAATGGCGGTGCGTACCAGTTCAGCATCGGGATCATGCCGCCGCCCAATTCCGCTTTCAAATCCGTACCGCCCAGCGTGTCGCGTGGCGAGTGACAGGCGCTGCAATGACCGAGGCCTTGCGTCATATAAGCGCCACGATTCCATTCCATTGATTGCTTGTCGTCGTTGACGTATTGACCGGGACGGAAGTACAGCGCGCGCCATACATAGAGCGATGCGCGATTGTCGTAAGGGAAGCGCAAGTCCGGCGCGCGATTCTTTTGGCTGACTGCTGGTAGCGTTTGCAGATAGGCGAAGATGGCGTCCGAATCGACACGCGTGACCTTGGTGTAATTCGTGTACGGGAAGGCTGGATACAAGAGGCTGCCGTCTTTCGATTTGCCGTTGTGCATGGCTTGCCAGAAATCGCCATTCGTCCATTTGCCGAGGCCGGTTTCTGCGTCTGGTGTCAGATTGGATGTGTAGATATTGCCGAAAGGCGTAGGCACGGCACGACCACCCGCGTATGACTCACCGCCGCGCGAGGTGTGGCAGCTCATGCAATTGCCGACGCGTGCCAGATATTCGCCTTGTTTAAGTTGCTGCGCAGGATCGGCTGGTGGTACCGAGGGTTGATCGATATCAGGATTTCTGTTTGCCAGAAACAGCCATGCGATGAAGATGGCGATGACAGCCAGCAGCAGTGCGAATAGGCGCGATAAGTATTGTCGTTTCATGGGTATGCGTCTTCGTTTTTCTTTTTACGGTGCGAGATTGCCGCACTCCAGAGGAAGTTTCGAGGTGATGGCGGGTGCGGGTGTCGCATCAGCCGGCACGCGCTGTTCGGATAACCATGATGCGGCGGCGGTGATATCCGCTGCGCTCATTTTCTTGACGATATCTGCCATGCAATCCGGTTTGGCCGCGTGACGTGTACCGATTTTCCAGGCGCCGATTTGTCCCAGCAGGTAATCACGAGGCAAGCCGATCAGGCCGGGAATCGCCGGTGCTGTGCCAGTCATCTTTGCGCTATGGCAGGCAACGCAAGCGGGGATGCCTTTTTCCTTGTCACCGTTATGCACTAGCAGACGACCGCGTTCCAGTTCGGCTGGATTTGACTGAGTAGGTTGGGGTTCTGGATAAGGCGGGTGCTGATCAGAGAAGTATTGCGCGATTTCGCGCAGATAGGCGTCTGACATGTTTTCCAGCATCGCTGTCATGACGGGATAAGTGCGCTTGCCGTCGCGGAAGTTGATTAACTGGTTATATAGGTAGCCGGCCGGTTTGCCGGCTATGCGCGGGTAATAGCCATCGCTGCCGGCGCGGCCTTCTTTGCCGTGGCAAACCACGCAAGCGGCGACGCGTTGGGCAATGGTGTCTGGAACCTTGCCTTCATCGGCGGCACTGGAGATGCCGGCATTGAGCACTAGGCAACTGACAGCGAAAAGTCGGACGAAACGAAAACAGTTACTGCGCAATGCACTCATTTTTATAGGTCTCTTGGCAAACGCTGGTTGGCGTTGATGTACAGAGATGTCAGCTCTGCAACTTGTCGGAAGTTCTACATGATACTGCAAGGGTAAGAGCTAACCTCCGGTTTAGCCAGCATCAGAAGGTGGAGAAAAAACCGGAGCAGTTTGCAGAAGTGCAGAGGAAAGCAGCATTGCGATGGTTAAAAAGGCAATACAGGCATGAAAAATTTTCAAGCCATCTGTTTTACAAGCTGTCCTAACGTTGCCAGCGCGGCTTCCATGCGTGCATCCCAGATGTGGCCGTAGTTCAGCCGGATGCAATTGGTAAAACCGTGATGCGCAGAAAAAATCGGTCCCGGCGCGATGCTGATACCTTGCGCGAGCGCTTGCCTATGCAATTCCAGAGCATTCACTTTATGCGGTAATTCCACCCAGAGAAAATAACCGCCTTTCGGCCGTGTAGCCTGCGTGCCGCTTGGGAAGTGGCGTGCAATCGCTTCCATGAATTGGGTTTGCTGCACCGACAAGGTGTGGCGTAACTGCCGCAGGTGACGGTCGTAACCGCCTTTTTCCAGATAGGCCGCGAGTGCGGCTTGTGCCGGAGCGGAAGCGGCCAATGTCGTCGTCAGTTTGTGGCGTGCGACGGCGCGTGTATAGCGGCCGGGTGCAGCCCAGCCGACGCGATAACCGGGCGCCAGACATTTAGAAAAGGATGAGCAGTGCATGACCAAACCTTTGGTATCAAAGGCTTTGGCTGGCATAGGGCGTTTGTCGCCGAAATACAGTTCGCCGTATACATCGTCTTCTATCAGCGGTATTTCATGTTGTGCGAGGAGTGCGACCAGATCTCGTTTCTTTTCATCCGGCATCAGGCTGCCGAGCGGATTTTGGAAGGTCGTCATCAACCAGCAAGCTTTCGGCTGATGGCGTTCGATAGCACGTGCCAACGCCGCTAGGTCTATGCCTTCGCGTGGATGCGTCGGTACTTCTATCGCATGCAAGCCATTGCGTTCCAGCGATTGCAGCGCCGCGTAAAAAGTTGGTGACTCAACCAGCACAGCATCACCGGGACGCGTTGCTGCGGTCAGACAAAGATTCAGCGCATCGAGCGCACCGTTGGTGATAACGATTTCATCTGTATGTATATGCAAGCCATCGGTCAGATAACGCAAGGCGATCTGGCGGCGTAATTGCGGATTGCCCGGCGTCAGATCGTCAACTGCGCTCCACGGGTCGAGTTGCTGCACGCTGGATGCCATCGCGCGTGCGAGTCGTGCCATAGGGAACAGTAAAGGGCTGGGGAAGGCCGAGCCTAGCGGCACGACGTCGCGCATCTTGGCTGACTCTAGTACTTCAAACACGCGCTCGCTGATATCGACCGGGGATGAGGCTTCATTCGGTTGCGATGCATGTTCCGGTTCCGGCGGTAGCTTCTGCGCGCCGCCAGCGACGTAATAACCAGAACGTTCGCGCGCACGTATCAGGCCGCGTGCTTCCAGCAGGTAATAAGCCTGGAAGACAGTGGACGGACTGACATTGCGGCTGATGCTGGCTTGTCGTACCGAAGGCAGACGATCACCTAAACGCAAGACGCCATCCTGTATGGATTGCGCGAGTTCGGTGGCGAGCGTTTCATACAATTTCATGTAATGGATCTCTGCGTACGGGGAAAGTGGGACGAACCTGTGAAATATTGCTATCGCGCACGGGCATGATAAAACATTATTCGCGCTTCCTACTGCGTGGTGGACTACAATGTCGCCTGAAGTAAGCCAAGACAACCGCTGGCTGTCATTTCGGTGATGGCGGGAGGAAGGTCTGGACTCCATAGAGCAGGGTGACGGTTAACGGCCGTCCGCCGTGAGGCGAGGAATAGGGCCACAGAGACGAGCGTATTAAGTTACGGTGAAACGCGGTAACCTCCACCTGGAGCAATTTCAAATAGGCACGCGTTGACGTTGCTCGCGGAGCGTGCGGGTAGAAAGCTTGAGCCGTGGAGTAATTCACGGCCTAGAGGAATGGTTGTCATAACGCATGGGCTTGCTCATGCGTCGTAACAGAATCCAGCCTATCGGCTTGCTTCAATTTTTTTATAAAGCGGTGCGATGAAAGTCGCATCGCTTTTTCTTTTGGCGGATATTGTTTTCAGCATGGCGATATTGCTGTGTGGATAAACTTTCCTGCGCACACCTTCAGCATGCAAATAATTGAATCTGTTCCAACAGGCCAGTCGTATATCTCTACGCAATCTTGCAAATAGCCTGTACCGAAAGGAACGATCATGCGCAAACTCTCTTACGCCTTGCTGCTCTCTGCCTCACTCGCATCCGTATCATTCGCTTATGCCGCCGATGCTGTAATGGTTGGTGGTCAAAGCATGTTGCCTAGCAAGGATATTGTCGACAATGCTGTCAATTCTGCTGATCACACGACTCTGGTTGCTGCCGTCAAAGCCGCTGGATTGGTGGATACATTGAAAGGCAAAGGTCCATTTACCGTCTTTGCTCCAACCAATGCCGCCTTCGGCAAATTGCCTGCCGGCACAGTAGATACCTTGGTCAAGCCGGAAAACAAGGCAACGTTGACAAAAATTCTGACCTATCACGTCGTCCC
Organism: Pseudomonadota bacterium; assembly: GCA_040390795.1. Lineage (GTDB taxonomy): Bacteria > Pseudomonadota > Gammaproteobacteria > Burkholderiales > Burkholderiaceae_D > Oxalicibacterium. Next base: position 217,828 of record JAZJXV010000009.1, read on the forward strand.
CGGCAAATATGATTTTGCCGCGCTGGAAAAAGAAATCAAGAAACACAAAGGCACAGCACAATTGGCGACTGCCAATGGCGCAAAACTGACTTTCGTGATGAATGGCAAGCACAATATCAATGTCAAAGATGATAGTGGCAATACTGCCAGTATCAGTACTTATGACGTTTATCAGTCGAATGGCGTGATCAACGTGATCGATACGGTGTTGATTCCCAAGTAATGGATGGTGCTTGATGGGTGAGCGACTGTAATCACAGTTGTTCAAGCTCAACGCGCGAGTCTTAGTCTCGCGCGTTTTTTATTGGCAGGATGATGGGAATCGCGTGTGCCGGTGAGTGTCTGTGTTGAATAAAGAAATGCTTCTTGCGTGAACTAGCTTGCTTGCGGCACGATCTATCCTTTATCTTATTTCACACAGGAGTTAGCAATGAATCTGCACATTACACTTGGCCCACTCATTGCTCTGATCGCCGGCGTCCTGATCTTGTTGATGCCGCGTTTGCTGAATTTTATTGTTGCCTTGTATCTGATTGCGATTGGCTTGATTGGTTTGTTCGGCACCGGCTCATTTCTGAGGTAAGGCACGGGCAGCATCTGCTGGCTGAGCGTGCTATAACAGAAGAAAATCCAAGGCCACTCATGAAAAAAGCCGTCCTCCTCAGTTGTATCTTATTGACCTCGCTAGTGCAGGCCGCAGATATCTACCGCTGGGTCGATGAGAAAGGGCGCGTCTATTTTTCTGATCATGTGCCGGAGCGTTATCAAGCGGGCGCGACGAAGGTCGATACCAACGATGCCGAGCCGACGGCTAGTCAGCGTCAGGATGCAGCCGAGCGTGCTGCGCGTGAGAAGGCAATCGTAGAGCGCGCCGAGAGTGAGCGCTCTGTCCCAGAGAGACCGAGTGGCGCAGTCATGGGTGGCCCGGATCGCATTACCAGGGATAAGCTGGAGTGTGAGCGTTTGCTCCGGGAGTACAGGGAAAGTCAGGAATGTTTTGCGCCTTATGTCATACGCGGACGGGATGGCAGACGTCGTCGTGGCGCAGTGCGAGAGGAAGCCTTCCTGTATTGCAAGTCGGTTCCCGATCCTACGCAACAGTGCGGCTCGCAACCTCAATATATCGGTCAGTAAGGATTCAATTCCCCTTTGCAGAAGTGCGCTTGGTATTCGGATGCCTAGGCACTGCTTGCTGCATTCCTGCGCAAACCTTCGATCTTGATTCCAGCGCGATTTTTCCCTACGATTCGGCATGAGGGGAATTGTTAAAAACAGCTCGTTTTTGCATCCAAGTCCATTTTTTCATCATCGCCGGCATCTCACCGGCGCGGAATTTTCGATTTCTGTCCAGAAATCGTCATGAAGCAGAACTTTCAGCGATCTTGGCGACAAGTCGCACCAAAATCCCACAGCTATCCTCCTCTTTGTGAGGCACGTTTTACTGGATAAACACATGTGTTTATCTGATGTGCCACTTTCACTATCAATCATAAGTACTTAATTCTTAGAGATATTTAACAAATGTGTTGCGTCAACGTAATGCGCTAAGTCATTGACTTCATTGAAAAAAACCTTGTTTTCACCCTTGAATATCGCTTGACCGGTAATGGTGCATCCTCTAAAGTGGGCAACAGTGTGAAAAAGTGTTTATTTGTGGGGATTCTTAGTTGCAAATCCTGCTGCAAATTTCACCAATTCAGCATGTAAAACCTACAAAAAGGATTTCAGGGTGTTTCAAGGCGCGTCTTCTCTCAATCTCGATGCTAAAGGCCGGATGACTATTCCAGCTCGGCATCGTGACGCATTGCTTTTGCAATGTGAAGGCCGCGTGACCCTGACCAAACATCCGCACGGCTGTCTTTTGTTCTTCCCGCGCCCAGTCTGGGAAAGTCACCGCGAACAAATCGCTGCGTGGCCTATGTCTGCGCGCGCGTGGCAACGTATTTTCCTTGGTAATGCTTCCGATGTGGAGATGGATAGCGCTGGTCGCATCCTGATTGCACCGGAGCTGCGCTCAGCAGTTGGCATGACACGTGACGTGATGTTGCTCGGGATGGGTAGCCATTTTGAAATCTGGGATGCAGCGAAATTGGCCGAAAGCGAATCGGAAGCGGTCGCTTCCGGCATGCCCGATGTATTAAATAATTTTTCTTTCTGACGCCGTGATGAGTGAAGAATCGGTGCCGCAATACCAGCACCGTACGGTGTTGCTGGATGAAGCGGTCGATGCGCTGGCGTTGGATGGTGAACGTGCAAACGGCATATACGTCGACGGCACGTTCGGACGTGGTGGTCATAGCCGCAAGATTTTGCAGCAATTGGGTACAAGCGGTCGTTTGCTTGCATTCGACAAGGATACGCAGGCGATCGCCAATGCCGCGACGATAGACGACAAGCGCTTCGATATTGCGCACGACAGTTTTGCAACGTTGGGTGAAGCTTTAGCGGTACGCGGTATCAAGCAGTTGGATGGAGTGTTGCTGGATCTTGGGATTTCGTCACCGCAAGTTGACGATGCGACGCGAGGTTTCAGTTTTCGCGCAGACGGGCCGCTCGATATGCGTATGGATACAACTCGTGGCTTGTCGGCAGCAGAGTGGCTGGCGACGGAAACTGAACAAAAAATCGAGAAAGTGATACGAGAATATGGGGAAGAACGGTTTGCTTTTCAGATTGCAAAGGCGATTGTTGCTCGCAGGGCAGTCGAGCCAATTTCAAGCACACGACAGCTTGCCGAGATCGTGGCACGCGTCGTTAAAACCCGCGAGAAAGGCAAAGACCCGGCCACTCGTACCTTTCAGGCTATCCGGATTTTCATCAATCAGGAGCTTGAAGAACTCGAAGTAGTACTGAACGAGGCATATCGGCATCTGGCCCCGCATGGGAGATTAGTTGTGATCAGCTTTCATTCTTTGGAAGATCGCATCGTCAAACAGTTCATGGCTAGTAAAGCCAATGTGCCGCAGCCAGACCGTCGCCTCCCGATTCGTGCCATCGATTTGCCGCAACCTGAAATGAAGCTGTTGTCCAGAATTAAACCCTCGGCCGCTGAAATTAGCGGTAACCCACGCGCGCGTTCTGCCGTCATGCGTGTGGCCGAGCGTCTGCAACCGACTAGCAAGGCGGCGCTATGAGCGGCCGTATCAGTTTTGTCCTCAGCTTTATCCTCGTGGCCTGCGCCTTGTCGGTAGTCAACGCGCATTATCAATTCCGTCGTTTGTTCATCGAACTCGAGCGCGCGCAAGCGCAAGCGCGACAACTCGATATCGATTGGGCGCAATTGCAGCTCGATCAATCCACGTTGGGCAAACATTCCCGTATCGAATTCAATGCGCGCCGCGATTTGCGCATGGTGCCGGTATCGCCAGCTAGTACGCAGTACTTAACGACGGGGGCTAAATGACGCGTAATACGTCACGCACCGCCGCATCGAAGGGTGTGCCTTTCTCTTCCAACCCGGTCTTGGCGACCAAGTTGCCGGCGTGGCGTTCGCGTGTCGTGTTGTTCCTGATTTTTGCAGCCTTCCTGGCCTTGGCTGGTCGTGCGCTCTGGCTGCAAGGAATGTCGACCGAATTTTTGCAAAAGCAGGGTGCTTCGCGCTACGCGCGTACGCTCGAATTGCCGGCTACACGCGGCAAGATTACCGACCGCAATGGTCAGGTATTGGCATCGTCGATTCCAGTGCGCGCAGTGTGGGCAATCCCGGAAGATGTGCTGGAAGCGCCAGCGGATAAGTTGCAGGCATTGGCCAAGTTGTTGGATATGCCTGAGCGCGAGTTACGCCGCAAACTGGATTCGGATCGCAGCTTTGTCTATCTGAAGCGTCAAGTTGAGCTCGATACCGTCGACAAGATACTCAAGCTTGGCATTGCCGGCATCGATACCCGTAAAGAATACAAACGTTACTACCCTGAAGGCGATGTGATGGCGCACATCGTTGGTTTCACCAATGTGGAAGACAAAGGGCAGGACGGCATGGAGCTGGCGTATCAAAAAACGCTGGTTGGTGTCACTGGCAATCGTCGCGTGATCAAAGATAGACTCGGTCGCATCGTGGAAGATATCGAATCGGTGCGCGAGCCGCATGACGGCAAAGATTTGACCTTGTCGATAGACAGCAAGATTCAGTACATCGCTTTTTCAGCATTGAAGGAAGCGGTAGAAGTTAATAAAGCAAAAGCTGGCGGGATCGTTGTACTCGATGCCAAAACAGGTGAAGTGCTGGCATTGGCAAATCTGCCGACTTACAACCCAAACAATCGCTCGGTGCTGACGGGTGCGCAGTTACGTAATCGCGTGATTACCGATACGTTTGAACCTGGTTCCACACTCAAGCCGTTCGCGGTTTCGCTGGCATTGGAAACCAATCGTGTAACACCGAACACGATGATCCAGACCGCACCGGGAAAAATGACCATCGGCACTGCCACCATCGGCGATGCACATGCATCCGGTTTGCTGTCAGTAGCGCAGGTGATTGAAAAATCCTCCAATATCGGCACCGCAAAAATCGCGCTGCAAATGGAACCACATGAAATGTGGGACATGTTCACCAGCGTCGGTTTCGGTCAGCAGCCCAAGATCAATTTCCCTGGTGCTGTAGCGGGACGGGTCAGGCCATATAAATCCTGGCGGCCGATTGAGCAGGCAACGATGAGTTACGGGCACGGTATATCCGTGTCTTTGTTGCAATTGGTGCACGCGTATACGATCTTCGCGCGCGATGGCGATTTGATTCCAATCACCTTCCAACGCACAACGGATCAACCGATCAGCGAACGCATCATCAGTCCGAAGACAGCGCGCGAGATGCGCAGCATGCTGGAGATGGCAGCAGGTCCAACTGGTTCCGCACCTAGATCACAAGTACCTGGTTATCGCGTCGCTGGCAAAACGGGTACCGCATACAAAATTGAAAAAGGTCAGTACGTTAAAAAATACGTATCGTCCTTCGTTGGCTTCGCACCGGTTTCTGATCCGCGCATCATCATTGCTGTGATGATCGATGAGCCATCGGCCGGCAAGCATTACGGTGGTCAGGTAGCTGCGCCAGTGTTTGCGACCGTCACTGCGAATGCATTGCGTGCGTTGAACGTTGCGCCTGACTCCAGCGTCACCAACATCATTATTCCGGCCGGGTCCGAGCAGGAGAATATGTAATGTCTGCCCTGACCATGACCGCACTCACGACCATCCTCGACTGGTTGAAAGCAAACGCGCCGAAAGCCGAACTGGCATCAGATTCGCGCAGCATAGCCGTGGGTGATGTATTCGTTGCCTATCCGGGCGATGAAGCAGATGGTCGTACTTATATCCCGAATGCAATCGAGCGCGGTGCGCAAGCGATCTTGTATGAAGCTGCTGATTGCGTATGGCATGCAGATTGGAATGTGCCACATCTGGCCGTAGAGAATTTGAAAGCGCATGCAGGCGAAATCGCCGCTGCGTATTACGCACATCCTGATCAGTCTATGTTTACTGTTGCCATCACTGGCACCAATGGCAAAACATCCTGCGCGCAATGGTTGGGTAATGCCTTGTCGCGCTTGGGACAACCGACTGCCGTGATCGGTACGCTCGGCGTCGGTATTTTCACAAATGGTAGAGCTGGCGCATTCGATGTAACGGGTTACACCACGCCGGATGCTGTGTTGCTGCAACGTTCGTTGGTCAATACACGCAATTTGGGCGCAACGGCATTGGCAATTGAAGCGTCTTCCATCGGTTTGCATCAAGGACGGTTGTCCGGCATGCATTTCGATATGGCCTTGTTCACCAATTTCACGCGCGATCATCTGGATTATCACGGCGACATGGCTGCGTATGAAGAAGCCAAGGCCATGCTGTTCGATTGGCCAGGTTTGCGTCATGCGGTGATCAATCTGGACGATGCGATGGGTTTGCGTCTGGTAGAACGTTTGAAACGCAAACAGGCGAATACCGGCATCACTGGTTACACCTTGTCGAATCAAAAAGTGGACGGTATCGCATTGCTGCGTGCCACCGACGTTCGCAGCAACCAAAACGGCACCGTATTCCAACTGGAGTCCGAGTTCGGCAGCGCACAAGTTAAAACACAGTTGGTTGGCCAATTCAATGTCAGCAATGTGCTGGGCATTATCGGCATCCTGTTGGCAAAAGGAACGACCTTACAAAATGCGATTGCCGCCATCGAGGCGCTGACAGCTGTGCCAGGCCGCATGCAACAACTCGGCGGCGGCGAAGCACCATTGGTTGTGATCGATTACGCACACACACCGGACGCATTGGAGAAAACTCTGGCGACCTTGCGCAATGTTGCCAACGATAGAGATGGTGAATTGTGGTGTGTCTTTGGTTGTGGTGGTGATCGCGATCCGGGTAAACGTCCGCAGATGGGTAAAGCGGCACTGGCTGCCGATCACGTGATCGTCACGACAGACAACCCACGCTATGAAGAGCCTGCCGACATCATTGCCAGCATTGTTGCTGGCATGGATGGCGCAAAACAAGCGCCGCACATTATTGAAGATCGCGCGACCGCAATTTTGTGGGCCGGTCGACATGCTGCGAAACAAGATGTGATCTTGCTGGCTGGCAAAGGGCATGAAGCGTATCAAGAAGTGAAGGGTAGAAAATTACCTTTCCTCGATGCTGATCACGCTGCGCTGGCTTTGTCTACACGCGTTATGCAGGGAGCGAACTGATGAAATCCTCATTAGCCAAACTCCAATCTGCAGTCCAAGGTGCGTGCATGACGGTTGATGCTGCGTTCGACGGCGTGTCGACTGATAGCCGCGGCGTTACTGCCGGCAATTTGTTTGTTGCCTTGCGCGGTGAACGTTTCGATGCGCATGCATTCTTGTCGCAGGTTGCAGAGCGCAAGGTGGCAGCAGTGGTAGCGGAAGAAATTCCAGCCGGATTGAACGTGCCTGCATTGATAGTGCCGAATACGCGTCTCGCACTTGGTGAAATCGCACATTACTGGCGTCAGCAATTCAGCTTGCCGCTGATAGGCGTTACCGGCAGCAATGGCAAGACTACAGTCAAGGAAATGATCGCAGCGATTCTGGATGCAGCATTTGGTGCAGACAACTATCTGGCAACGCGCGGTAACTTCAATAACGATATTGGCGTGCCGTTGACTTTGATGCGTTTGAATGCGGCAAGCAAAGCTGCGGTGATTGAACTGGGTATGAATCATCCGGGCGAAATCGCCGTGTTGTCTGCGATTGCGCAGCCTACAGTCGGACTGGTGAATAACGCACAGCGTGAACATCAGGAATTCATGGAAAGCGTGGAAGCTGTCGCCAAGGAAAATGGCGCGGTACTCGCCAACTTGCCTGCAAATGGCACTGCAGTGTTTCCAGCGGATGATGAATTTACACCGCTGTGGCGTGACTATGCAGCACAGCGCAAGACATTGACCTTCGGTTTTTCAGACGATGCCGATGTACGTTGCACTTATACCGCCAATGTTTTCGGCAACGATACGTTGGTCACCGCAGGCAAACACCAATTTGCCATTGCCTTGTCGGCGGCTGGTGTGCATAACGTGCGCAATGCATTGGCTGCAATTGCCTGCACGCTGGCTATCGGTATTGCACCGGATGCAATCGTACGTGGTTTGCAAGCTTTTGCGCCGGTCAGCGGTCGCTTGCAACGCAAGATTGCACCTAATGGCGCATTGGTGATCGACGACACCTACAACGCCAATCCAGATTCGGTACGGGCTGCGATAGCTGTGCTGGCGCAGATGGCTGCGCCGCGCATTTTGGTGCTGGGAGATATGGGCGAAGTTGGTAATGACGGCCGCCAATATCACGAAGAAATCGGCGTGTATGCACGCGCAAATGGAATTGAGCACGTACTCACGCTGGGCGATCTGGCTCGTCACACGGCTAGCGCCTTTGGTACGCACGCAAGTCATTACGACAGCGTAGAAAAATTAAACGATGCACTCGCAGAGGTCTTTGCTGCAGATGCGACGGTGCTGGTAAAAGGATCTCGCTTCATGAAGATGGAACGTGTGGTTCAGCATCTACTCGGACAACAAACTCAGGAAGCCCACTAATATGCTGCTCTGGCTAGCACAACATTTTCAAGATGAAATCGGACCATTGCGTGTCTTTAATTTCATTACCTTCCGCGCGGTATTCGCGACATTGACGGCGCTCGCCATCGGCTTGTTCTTCGGCCCGGCCGTGATCCGCATGCTGACGCGTCTGAAAGTTGGACAAGCAGTGCGTACCGATGGCCCACAAACACATTTGATCAAAAGCGGCACACCAACGATGGGTGGCGTATTGATCTTGTTGGCGATTGGTATCTCGACCTTGTTATGGACCGACCTCAGCAATCGTTTCATCTGGGTGGTGCTGATCGTGACCTTGGGTTTTGGCGCGGTTGGCTGGGTCGATGATTACCGCAAGGTGGTTTACAAAGATCCTAAGGGTATGGCCTCCAAGGAAAAATATTTCTGGCAATCGGTGATCGGCTTGTTCGCTGCGATCTATCTGGCTTTCTCGGTTTCTGCACCTAGCAATTCGCAATTTCTTGATTTGTTTATAGCGTGGGTGCAATCCGGTTTCAGTATGGATCTGCCACCTAAAGCCGATTTGATCGTACCGTTTTTCAAAACCATCAGTTATCCGCTGGGTGTCTGGGGCTTTATCGCGCTGACTTACTTCGTCATCGTCGGCACCAGTAATGCCGTCAATTTGACCGACGGTTTGGATGGCTTGGCGATTATGCCGACTGTGATGGTTGGTACCGCGCTCGGTCTGTTTGCTTATCTGACCGGTAGCGTGAACTACTCTAAATATTTATTCATCCCGCATATTCCAGGCGCTGGCGAGTTGATTATTTTCTGCGGCGCGATGGCGGGTGCAGGCTTGGCTTTCCTTTGGTTTAACGCGCATCCGGCACAAGTGTTCATGGGTGACGTTGGCGCGCTGGCATTGGGCGGTGCGCTAGGCACCATCGCTGTCATCGTGCGCCAGGAAGTCGTGCTCTTCATCATGGGCGGCATCTTCGTCGTGGAAACCTTGTCGGTGATGTTGCAGGTTGCTTACTTCAAATATACGAAGATGCGCACCGGGATCGGTAAGCGGGTCTTGTTGATGGCGCCTTTGCACCATCACTTTGAACAAAAAGGCTGGAAAGAAACGCAAGTCGTTGTGCGCTTCTGGATCATCACGATGATTCTGGTGTTGTTTGGTTTATCTACTTTGAAATTACGCTAATGAATTACGCAGGAAAACACGTTCTGGTTTTAGGGCTCGGAGAATCCGGGCTGGCGATGGCACAGTGGCTGGTCCGCTGTGGCGCATCGTTGCGTGTTGCCGATACGCGTGAACAACCAGAGCGTTTGCCGCAATTGCGCGAGATCGCAGCGGATGCCGAATTCATCGGTGGTGCGTTTAATGCTGAATTGTTGGGCGGCATCGACTTCGTTGCTGTCAGCCCAGGCTTGATGCCATCGCGTGAATTGGCCGCGATCATTCCTGCAGCACAGGCAAAAGAAATCCCGCTCTGGGGTGAAATCGAATTGTTCGCGCAGGCATTAGCTGCGTTGAAAGAAGAAAAAGATTACACGCCGAAAGTGATCGCGATCACCGGCACCAACGGCAAAACCACAGTCACCAGCTTGGTCGGTTTGTTATGTCAGCGTGCGGGTTTGACGGTGCAAGTAGCTGGCAACATCAGCCCGGCAGCGCTGGATCGTCTGCATCAAGTTGTCGCCGATGATCAATTGCCGCAGGTGTGGGTGTTGGAATTGTCCAGCTTCCAGTTGCATACGACTTACAGCTTGCAGGCAGATGTCGCGGCTGTATTGAATCTGACGCAAGATCATCTCGATTGGCATGGCGACATGACTTCCTACGCAGATGACAAGGAACGCATTTTCGGCAGTAACACGATACGCGTCTTGAATCGCGACGATGCGCTGGTGATGCAGATGGCAACACCGTTGGCACGCGTCATTACTTTTGGAGCAGATGAAGCGGAACAGGCTGATTGCTTTGGCCTGGTTGATGAAAACGGTATGCGTTGGTTGTCCGTCGCGGTAGAGGAAGAAGAGCCGCAGAAGAAACGTCGCAAGAAAGATAACGTTGAGCTGGCCATTTCAACCAATAAGTTGATGCCGGTTGATGCGCTCAAGATACGTGGTCAGCACAATGCGATCAATGCCTTGTCGGCACTGGCCTTGTGCCGCTCGATCGGCTTGCCATTTGCGCAGTTGCTGCATGGCTTGCGTGATTATCACGGCGAGCCGCATCGCGTCGAACATGTAATGACTATTAGTGGCGTGGATTATTACGACGACAGCAAAGGTACCAATGTCGGTGCCACGGTTGCTGCGTTGAATGGTTTGGGTGTAAGCCAGGATGGTGCTTCCAAGCATCTGGTCTTGATTGCTGGCGGCGATGGCAAAGGTCAGGACTTTTCGCCGCTGTCTGATCCGATTGCCAAGTATGCGCGCGCAGTATTGTTGATCGGCAAAGACGCCGACAGCATACGTGCAGCGGTAGAAACGACAGGCGTTGATTTGATCAATTGCGCAACGCTGGAAGAAGCGACGCAAAAAGCTGCTGAGTTGGCGAAGTCGGGTGATGCAGTCTTGTTGTCGCCAGCGTGTGCCAGCCTGGATATGTTCAAGAACTATGCGCATCGCGCACAAGTATTTGTCGATACCGTACGTGAAATTGGTTTGTCGCGTGGCGAGGTAGCTGCATGAAATTCGCCTTCCCATCATTCTCCGGCGCATCGGCTAAAAAAGCCGTGAGTAGTCTCGACCAGCGTTCGAAGATGATGGCGTACGACCAACCTTTGGTATGGGTCGTATTGTTGCTGATGTTGTTTGGCATGGTGATGGTGTATTCGGCATCGATCTCTTTACCTGATTCGCCGAAGTATGCGCGTTACGACAATGCGCATTTCCTGACGCGTCAGGCGATGTTCATCAGTGTTTCGCTGATTGCTGGCTTGTTGACATTCCGCGTGCGGATAGAAACCTGGCAAAAACTCGCGCCGTATCTGTTCGTCGCGACGCTGATTCTGCTGGTGCTTGTTTTGGTTCCTGGTGTCGGTAAAGGTGTGAATGGCGCGCGTCGCTGGTTGTCATTCAAAGTCTTTAACTTGCAGCCATCTGAGTTGATGAAATTGTTTGTCGTTCTGTACGCAGCGGATTACACCGTGCGCAAACAGCAAGTCATGCACAAATTGACCAAAGGCTTTATGCCGATGACGCTGGCGATTGGCTTTGTCGGTTTGCTGTTGTTGCTGGAGCCTGATCTTGGCGCATTCGGCGTGATCGTGTGTATCGCGATGGGCATTCTGTTTTTGGGTGGCATCAACGGTATCTGGTTCGGCGGTATCGGAGCGACGCTGGTTGGTATTTTCAGTATGGTGATTTTGCTGTCTCCATGGCGACGTGAGCGGATTTTTGCTTATTTGAATCCGTGGCAAGAAGAGAATGCATTGGGCAAGGCATATCAGTTGTCGCACTCATTGATCGCATTTGGACGTGGTGAATTGTTTGGCGTCGGTTTGGGCGGCAGTGTTGAGAAATTGCATTACTTGCCGGAGGCGCACACCGACTTTTTGCTGGCAGTAATTGGCGAAGAACTTGGATTCGTTGGCGTATTGGTTGTCGTCATGGCGTTCTACTGGATCATCAAGCGCGCATTTGAAATCGGCCGTCAGGCGATTGCGATTGATTTGACCTTTGCCGGTTTGACGGCTAAAGGCATCGGTATCTGGATAGGCGTGCAGGCTTTCATCAATATGGGCGTGAACCTCGGCTTGTTACCGACCAAGGGTTTGACTTTGCCTTTGATGAGTTATGGCGGTTCGGGCGTGCTGATCAACTGTATTGGTCTGGCGATTTTGCTGCGTATTGATTACGAGAACAGAGTTCTCATGCGCGGGGGCCGGATATGAAAAAACTGTTGATCATGGCGGCTGGAACGGGTGGGCATATTTTCCCCGGCCTCGCCATTGCCGAAACGATGAAAGCACGTGGCTGGCAAGTCACGTGGTTGGGAACTGAGCACGGCATGGAACGTGATCTGGTACCTAAGAGTGGTATCGAGATGGATACGATTGCCTTTGCCGGTTTGCGTGGCAAGGGTTTGCTGCATACGGTGAAGGGTGTATTCCGCTTGATCGCCAGCTTCGGCACTTGCTTCTCGATACTGGCACGCCGCAATCCTGATGTCGTATTGGGTATGGGTGGTTATGTGACCGTGCCTGGCGGTTGGATGGCGAAATTGCGTAGTGTGCCGCTGGCGTTGCTGAATGCTGATGCTGCCTTGTTGTTGTCGAATAAAACGCTGACGCCGATTGCGCAACGCGTGTTGTTTGGTTTTCCTGCGGATTTCGGAAGCGCTGCTGATAAAGCGCTGGTGACCGGTAATCCAGTGCGTAAGGAAATCACGGCGCTGACGCCACCAGCAGAACGTTATGCGCAACATACAGGTGCATTGAAAGTGTTGGTTGTTGGCGGCAGTCTCGGCGCGAAAGCATTGAACGATGCTTTGCCTGCAGCGCTGGCTTTGCTGCCTTTGGAACAGCGTCCGGTGATTACGCATCAATCGGGCAAAAAGAATATTGATGCTTTGCGTTCCAATTACGCACAGGCGAATGTGGATGCGGAAGTAGTCGATTTCATCGATGACATGCCGCGTCGTTATGCAGAAGCTGATTTGGTAATTTGCCGTGCTGGTGCGATCACGGTGTCTGAATTGACGGCAGCCGGTGTTGCCAGCGTACTGGTGCCGTTGCTGGTATCGACGACTACACATCAGCGCGATAACGCGCTGTGGATGGAACAACAAGAAGCGGCGATACATTTGCCGCAAAGTGAATTAAGCGCGCAGGGTTTGGCCGAACTGCTGCAAAACATGACGCGCGAAAAATGCAAACAAATGGCCGAAGCAGCGTATGCCAACGGTCGCCGCGATGCAAATGCTGCTATCGCCGATGTACTTGAAAAGTTAGTGAAGAACACATGAAGCACAAAGTCAAAAATATCCATTTCGTAGGCATCGGCGGCAGCGGCATGAGCGGCATTGCCGAAGTGTTGCTGAACCTTGGCTACACAGTGTCCGGCTCGGATCTGGGCAGCAATGCTGCGACCCGACGCTTGATCGAGCTGGGTGCAAAAGTGATCTTGGGTCATGAGGCAGAGAATATCGACAAGGCCGATGCGATTGTCACGTCGACTGCGGTCAAGGAAGACAATCCGGAAGTGATCGCTGCCAGGGAAAAACACATTCCTATCGTGCCGCGCGCAATCATGCTGGCCGAGTTGATGCGTTTGCGTCGCGGTATCGCGATTGCCGGTACGCACGGCAAGACTACGACCACCAGTCTGGTTGCCAGCGTGTTGGCTGAGGGCGGTTTGGATCCAACTTTTGTGATTGGCGGTTTGCTTAATAGCGCAGGCGCGAATGCCAAGCTTGGTACCGGTGAATTTATCGTGGCGGAAGCTGATGAGTCAGATGCATCCTTCCTGAATCTGTCGCCAGTGATTGAAGTCATCACGAATATCGATGCCGATCACATGGAAACCTACGACCATGATTTCGAAAAGCTGAAACAGGCTTTCGTTGAATTTACTCAGCGCTTGCCATTCTATGGCGTCGCAGTGCTGTGCATGGATGACGCAAACATACGCGAAATCATGCCGCGCATTTCCAAGCTGATCACGACTTACGGCTTCCATGAAGATGCGCAAGTGCGCGCCATCGATGCCAAAGCAGTTGACGGTCACATGCAATTTACCGTGATTCAAGATGGTTATGCGCCTATGAACGTGAGTCTGAATCAGCCCGGCATGCATAACGTACAGAACGCTTGCGCCGCGATTGCGATTGCACGCGAATTGAGTGTCGACGATAAAGCGACGCAAAAAGCGCTGACCGAATTCAACGGTGTCGGACGTCGCTTCACACGCTATGGCGAAATAAACATTCCCGCTGTCAACGGCAAGCCTGCTGGCTCGTTTGCTCTGGTGGACGATTACGGTCATCACCCGGTAGAAACTGCAGCGACAATTTCTGCCGCACGCGGTGCTTATCCGGGGCGTCGTCTGGTACTGGCATTTCAGCCGCATCGTTATACGCGTACCCGCGATTTGTTCGAGGATTTCGTCAAGGTGTTATCGACGACAGACATGCTGGTGCTGGCAGAGGTATATGCCGCCGGCGAGCAGCCGATAGTTGCTGCAGACGGGCGCACATTGGCGCATGCGCTGCGCGTAGCTGGAAAAGTTGATCCGGTGTTCGTAGAACAAATTGCAGATATGCCGGCGACGATCATGAACATCATCAAGGATGGCGATGTGGTGATCACGATGGGTGCGGGATCGATTAGTGGCGTACCGGCCAAGTTGGCTCAGGCCTGATTGAAGATGACGATGAATACGACAACGCAGGAAATGAAAAAAGAATTTGGCAAGGTTGGCGTGCTGTTCGGCGGTCGCTCGGCTGAACGTGAAGTGTCGCTGATGTCGGGCAAGGGTGTGTTGGCTGCATTGCAAAGCAAAGGCGTTGATGCACATCCGTTTGATCCGGCTGAGCGCAGTCTGGCAGAACTGGCCGCAGAGAAGTTTGATCGCGTCTTCATTGCATTGCACGGCGCCTATGGCGAAGACGGCACTTTGCAAGGCGCATTGGAGCAATTGGGTATTCCGTACACCGGCCCTGGCGTAATGGCATCGGCGATTGCGATGGACAAGGTCATGACCAAACGTGTCTGCCTGAGCCATGGTGTGCCGACGCCAAGATTTGCAGTGCTGGATACCGAGACGACAGATGCCGCACAGTTGCAGGCGGTGGCGCAGGAATTTGGTTTGCCCTTGATGCTGAAGGCCCCGCATGAAGGTTCGACCATTGGTATCGCCAAGGTAGAAGAGGCTGATGGCATGCAAGCCGGTTTTGATTTGTGTGCAAAGTATGACGATGTAGTGCTCGCTGAGCAGTTCATCCGAGGACGTGAGTTGACGGTGCCGGTCATCGGTAATGGTCGCAGTGCGCGTGCTTTACCTATCGTCGAGATACGTGCACCGCAAGGAAACTACGATTACGAGCACAAGTACTTTAGCAACGACACCGAGTATTTGTGTCCTGCGCCTTTGGATGAGGCATTTACCAAGCGTGTTCAAGCGTTGGCCGTTAGCGCATTCAATGCAGTGGGTTGCACCGGTTGGTCGCGTGTTGATTTCATGGTGCGTGCATCGGATAACGAACCGTTCTTGCTGGAAATTAACACGTCGCCAGGCATGACCAGTCATTCACTGGTGCCGATGTCGGCCAAGGTGGCGGGTACTGATTATGAAGATTTGTGCGTAGAGATTTTGCGTTTGGCAAAGCTGGGCCTGAAACCAGCGCAACACAAGTAAAACGGAACGATAGATAAAACTATGTGGCAAGACATCAGAACCTTGAACGCAACAGCCAATGCCTTATTCGGCCTGGTTGCGGTCGCCCTGATTTCTGCTTGCCTATGGTGGATTGCACAACGTCCGTACTTCACATTGAAAGTGATACGCGTAGAAGGTGCAGAGCAGGCGCAGTTGCGTCACATCAATCCTTTGACGATACGTAGTGCAGCATTGTCGCGCATCAAAGGTAATTTTTTCACCGCAAATCTGGATACGGTTCGTCAAGCGTTTGAATCAGTACCGTGGGTGCGTAAAGCAACAGTACGTCGCGATTGGCCGAACCAGTTGACGGTCACGCTGGAAGAGCACACACCGCTAGGTACCTGGGGTGAAGACGGCCGTTTGCTGTCAACCAAGGGTGATGTGTTTACCGCCAATTTGGCTGAAGCGGAAGAAGATGCTGACTTGCTGGCGTTCAATGGACCACTTGGTAGTGAAAAAGAAGTTGTCGCCAGATTGAATGATTTGAATACATGGTTTGCTCCGATGAATGTAACGGCTGAAGGTGTGTCTTTGTCCGGACGTTACGCGTGGACCGTGAAGTTGAGCAATGGTGTGACAGTGGAGTTGGGTAGGGAGAAAAGCAGCACCACTTTGAAGGATCGTGTAGATCGATTGGTCGGGATTTATCCGCAATTGCTCGCACGCTTGCAGGACAGAATTGAAAGTATTGATATGCGTTATCCGAACGGACTGGCTCTGAAGGCACAGGGCTTGAAAGTCGGATCGGACAGTAAAAAAAAGTAAGCGGAAAAACATGACAAAAGACGCAAAAAATCTGATCGTCGGTCTCGACATCGGCACCTCGAAAGTGGTGGCTGTAGTGGCAGAAGTAATGCCCAACGGTCGTCACGAAGTGATCGGTTTGGGACAGCATGAATCCAAGGGACTGAAAAAAGGCGTTGTCGTCAATATTGAGGCAACTGTCGAGTCCATCCAGCGCGCGCTGGAAGAAGCCGAGTTGATGGCGGACTGCAAGATACGCAATGTGTATACCGGCATCGCCGGCAGCCACATCCGTAGCTTCAATTCCAGCGGCATGGTGGCGATCAAGGATAAAGAAGTCACGGCAACCGATGTTGCACGCGTGATCGAAACCGCGAAAGCCGTCAACATCCCGACCGATCAGCAATTGCTGCACACCGTGCCGCAGGAATTCATTGTCGATAATCAGGAAGATGTGCGTGAACCAATTGGCATGAGCGGCATCCGACTCGAGGTGAAAGTTCACATCGTGACCGGCGCTGTTTCTGCAGTACAAAACATCGTCAAGTGCATCCGTCGTTGCGGACTTGAAGTGTCCGATCTGATCTTGCAACCGATGGCTTCTGCTGATGCTGTGTTGACGGCGGATGAAAAAGAATTGGGTGTGGTGCTGATCGATATCGGTGGCGGCACAACAGATGTTGCGATCTTCACTGAAGGTGCGATCCGTCATACCGCAGTGATTCCGATTGCTGGCGATCAGATCACCAACGATATCGCGATGGCAGTGCGCACACCGACTGCAGAAGCGGAAGAAATCAAGCTGCGTTACGGCATGGCGAAACAAGTATTGGCCGATCCGGGCGAAACGCTGGAAGTGCCAGGCCTGGGTGATCGCGGTACACGCTCTTTGTCGCGCCAAGCGCTGGCAGCAGTGATCGAACCACGTATCGAAGAATTGTTTTCGCTGGTGCACCAAGTAGTGCGCGAATCCGGTTACGAAGAAGTGCTGTCATCCGGCATCGTGTTGACCGGTGGCACTGCGATGATGCCGGGCATGGTGGAGTTGGCAGAAGATATTTTCTTGAAACCTGCGCGTTTGGGTACGCCCGAATACAACGGTCAGTTGGCAGATGTAGTCCGTAGTCCGCGGTATGCAACAGTCTTGGGTTTGTTGTTGGAAGCGAAAAAGCAGTACCTGCGTGGACACATCGTCACGCGACAAGATGGCTCGACGGTAGCAATTTTCCGCCGCATGAAGGAATGGTTTTTAGGTAATTTTTAAGTTTGTAGTCTGTCTTTAATTTTGTATTTGGTTTGGTATTTTATTTTGTCTTAACTCGCAGTTAGCAGTTGCTAGTTGTCACACCGCGTGAGAACTATCAACTGGAAACTGCATAATCTTTAAGGAACTATCATGGAAATCGACATGCTCGAAAATGTGGCACAGGGAACCGTGATCAAAGTGGTGGGCGTTGGTGGTGCTGGTGGCAACGCTGTACAACACATGATCAATAAAGGCGTGAATGGCGTGGAATTCATTGTCGCCAACACCGATGCGCAAGCATTGCAATTATCGAAGGCACATAACATCATTCAAATCGGTGAAACCGGTCTGGGTGCTGGTATGAAGCCGGCGGTAGGTCGCCAATTGGCAGAAGAAACACGTCCACGTATCGAAGACGCATTGCGCGGCGCGCACATGGTCTTCATCGCAGCCGGCATGGGCGGCGGTACCGGTACCGGCGCTGCACCTATCATTGCGCAAATCGCAAAAGAGCAGGGCGCGTTGACGGTGGCAGTGGTTTCCAAGCCATTCTCGTATGAAGGCAAGAAGTGCATGGACATCGCCGACGAAGGTCTGGAAGCCTTGGGCCAGCACGTCGATTCGCTGATCATCATCCTGAACGAAAAACTGGAAGAGATCTACGAAGATGACAGCATGATCGAATGGCTGCAACACGCTGATGATGTACTGAATAATGCCGTTGCCGGTATTGCAGAAATCATCAACGTACCTGGTCATATCAACGTCGATTTCAATGACGTGAAAACGATCATGGGCGAACAAGGCAAGGCAATGATGGGTACCGCAACTGCACAAGGTATCGATCGTGCACGTATCGCTGCGGAACAAGCAGTTGCATCGCCATTGCTCGACGGCATCGATTTGTCTGGCGCGCGCGGCGTGTTGGTCAACGTCACTGCCAGCCGTGGCCTCAAAGGTAAGGAAATCAAGGAAGTCATGGCAACTGTGCGCGCTTTCGCTGCACCAGACGCATCGATCGCGCAAGGTATTGCGTACGACGATACGATGGGCGACGACATCCGCGTGACCGTGGTCGCGACTGGCTTGGGTCGTTCGCGTAAAGGTGTACAACTGGTGCAAACACCAATGTTGCGTACCGGCACACATAACGAACCTATGATGGCTAACACCGGCATGATGCAAGGTTCCGCACAGCCAGCAGCTTCGTTCGACGGTTTGAAAGCGCCAGCAGTATGGCGTCGTGAATCGGCGTCCGATACGGTACGTGCACTGGAGAAAAACGGCATGGAAACTTACGATATTCCAGCGTTTTTGCGCAAACAAGCCGACTGATTCCCCTTTGTTCCGGGCAGGTAGGACGACAGAAATTGTCAAACTACCTGCAAAATTGAACGGAACAAGGCATACTTCGGTTTCTACGCCGCGCCACGTGCGCGGCGTTTTCTAGTCGGCACTGCCGTTAAAACTAATCAAAGGAATTCGCAATGACAATCAAAGTTGGTGATCAGCTGCCAGAAGCGCGGCTCGCAGAATACGTAGACGTAGCAACAGAAGCTTGCTCCGTTGGCCCAAGCAAAGTCATGGTACACGAAGCAACCAAAGGCAAAAAAATCGCAATTTTCGCAGTGCCAGGCGCATTTACGCCAACCTGCTCCGAAACACACGCGCCAGGCTACATCAAGGCAGCTGACCAATTCAAAGCCAAAGGCGTTGATGAAATCTGGTGCATCTCGGTTAACGATGCATTCGTTATGGGTGCATGGGGCCGTGATCAAAAAGCAGTCGGTAAAGTACGCTTTATCGCTGACGGCAGCGGTGCATTCACCAAGGCTTTGGGTCTGGAATTCGATCTGACCAAAGGCGGCTTGGGCGTGCGTTCGCAACGTTACTCGATGCTGGTTGAAGACGGCGTCGTCAAGCAATTGAACGTTGAAGACAGCGGTCATCTGGAAGTATCGACAGCAGAAAAACTGCTGGAACAAATCTAAGTTTCTGCTTTTGAAGGAATGACAAAAAACGGCGCCGAGTGCGCCGTTTTTTTACGCCTGAGTGAACGGTAAAGGCAGCCGCCAAGCCGGATTTCGGTTTTTTTCGTCTTGTTGTTTTAGATGTCATCAGATGTAAAGCGACAGGTGGTTTTTGGCTTTGGTTGCTATAATCACAGCATGTTAAAACAACGCACCATCAAACAATTAGTCAAGTCCGTTGGCGTCGGCCTTCATTCCGGTACCAAGGTCGAGCTGACTCTCCATCCTGCACCTGCTGATGCGGGCATCGTATTCCGTCGTGTCGATCTAGACCCTGTAGTTGAATTGCCCGCTCAGGCGACGATGGTCGGCGACACGCGCATGGCATCGACCCTGCAAATAGGCGATGCCAAGGTTTCTACTGTTGAGCATTTAATGTCGGCTTGCGCTGGTTTGGGTATCGATAATCTGTATGTCGATCTGACAGCAGAAGAAGTGCCCATCATGGACGGTTCGGCATCTTCTTTTGTCTTTCTGTTGCAGCAAGCTGGTTTGCAGGAACAGGATGCGCCGAAGAAGTTTATCCGTATCAAGAAAACAGTCGAAGTACGCCAAGGCAGTGGCGACCGCGAAATTTGGGCGCGCCTGGAGCCGTATGAAGGCTTCAAGCTCAAGTTCTTCATCCAATTCAATCACCCGGCAGTTGATGGCACTGGCCAGACTGCTGAAATCGATTTCAGCTTTGAATCCTATGTAAAAGATGTGGCGCGCGCGCGCACCTTCGGTTTCATGCAGGATATGGAAACCTTGCGCGGCATGGGCTTGATCCGTGGCGGTTCACTGGAAAATGCGATCGTAATGGATGAATACCGCATCCTGAATACCGACGGTTTGCGTTATGACAATGAGTTTGTACGGCACAAGATACTGGATGCGATTGGCGATTTGTATCTGGTCGGTCATCCATTAATCGCTAGCTACAACGCGCACAAATCTGGTCACATGCTGAACAATCTGCTGGTTCGGGCTTTGCTGGAACGGCCGGATGCGTATGAAATTGTCACGTTTGAAAAAGTCGAGTCCGCTCCCAAGGACTACGCTCGTCAAGCCAGTTTGGAGTGGGCGCTGAGTTAAGCCTGCTGTTCTGATTATTGATGTCGTGAGGCATCAATAATCATATCTGGCATTCATTTTGCATTCAGATGACGTTGCATCATCAAGGTGAGTGCAGCCTTCAATGTCTTGTTTCGTGGCGCATCGTCCAGCGATTCGCTGAGTTCGGCGAAGGCTGAAAGTGCCTGTGTCGGCAGCACCAATTGTTTGGAAGCTGTTGATTTTATAAGGGTTTTGGCAACTTGCACTTTGAGACGGATTGCGTTAACCTGCCATCCCCGCTGTAGTAGTTCATCTTGCAGTTTTGGTAACTGTTGTTTCAGTCTTGCGGCCAGTGCGGCATTCGGCGTAGACAGAACCAGTTGATTCGCCTCAAACTGCAGTACAGCGCAGTGTGCAAACATGGCTGGAAGCGCCGTTGCACAATCTTTCTGTAAAGATGCCATGCGCGTAACCGCCGGCAAGAGTGCAGCAAGCTTGTCGTGCGAACGCAAGAATTCCGCAGCGCCTTTCGCTGATTTTTGTGGAAAGGTGCTTTGCTTGAACGGGATAAATGAGGATGGTCGCATCGTCATGAAACCTTATCACACCTCGTCTTAAAGCGGCGAGTCTAGGGAGTCGCGATGCAGATTATTTTGTTGCACCCTCGTTTTACCCATGCCAAGTCAGTCACACTGACGCGTCGGCATCTGGTACTTGCTCTGTTTGGTCTTTTCCTGGCGGTCGTCTTAGGCGCGTCGTTCTTGTCTTATCTAGTGTTCAGTAACGCGGCGAGTATGCCTTCCCCTGTCCGTGAGCTGGTAACGACATCTTCAAGCAGTGACGAAACTAATAAAGACAAATTCCTGAAAGAAAATCTGGCGTTGATGGCGCGTCGTCTCGGTGAGATGCAGGCGCAATTGATGCGTCTGGATGCCTTGGGCGAACGCGTGCAGGGCCTGGCTGGTGTGAAACCAACCGAATTCAACTTCCGCGAAATGCCGGGTCGTGGTGGCGTAGAGCCTATGGATAGTACGGGTAGCCGTGATCTCACCATGTCTGAATTCAAGGCCTTGCTTGATGCGATGGCGAATGATGTCGAGCGGCGCGCCGACTATATGAATGTTGTTGAGTCGACGCTGATGAGCGACAAGATCAAATCCAAATTGTTGCCGACGATCCAACCGGTCAATGTCAGTTATAACGCATCGACTTTCGGCCGCAGGCTCGATCCATTCTCTGGTCGTACTGCCATGCACGAGGGTATCGATTTCGCTGCGCCTATTGGTACGCCGATCGTGGCAGCTGCAGGCGGCGTTGTGACAGTCGCGGAATTCCATCCGCAATACGGCAATATGATGGAAATCGATCACGGTAACGACATGATTACCCGTTACGCGCATACCTCGCGCTTGTTGATGCATGTTGGCGATATTGTGCGACGCGGTCAGCATATTGCCGATATTGGTACTACTGGCCGTTCGACTGGCCCTCATTTACACTTCGAGGTGCGGGTCAAAGGTGTGGCACAGGATCCGCATAAATTCCTGCTGGCTGGTGCGAATCAAGCCAGATTGGCTTCAAAATAATGGTGGCGTCAGCATTTTTCCTGCAAAAGGACGCTACTATTTATCCCCATACACGAACAAATTTCCATTAGACAGGTCAGATCAGGCTCAGCTTTTTGCAAGTAGCTATTGTTTCCGGACTGATAAGCCCAATATGCTGGAAACGACATGATAAAATCCACAATTTAGCCCAAGCCCAATTCGATGCAGCGCAAGCGATAACGTGCTGTGTCTGGTTGTTTCAAGGCGCCTTTTTTTAGAATCCAAGCATGTCATTACTGACTCAGATTTTCGGTAGCCGCAATCAGCGCTTACTCAAGCAATACCAGAAGACCGTTCGCGAAATCAATGCTCTTGAACCGGCGCTTGAACAACTGTCCGACGAGGCCTTGAAGGCCAAGACGCCGGAATTCAAGGAACGTCTCGCCCAAGGCGAAGATATCGACAAGCTCCTGCCGGAAGCATTTGCTGTTTGCCGCGAAGCCAGCAAGCGTATCTTGAAGATGCGTCACTTCGATGTGCAGCTGATCGGCGGTATGGCACTGCATTACGGAAAAATCGCTGAAATGGGTACGGGTGAAGGTAAAACCCTGATGGCAACCTTGCCGTCCTACCTGAATGCGCTGGCCGGCAAAGGCGTGCACGTCGTGACAGTCAATGATTACCTGGCACAACGCGATGCTGAGTGGATGGGCACCTTGTACGGCTGGCTCGGCCTGACGACTGGTATCAATCTGTCGCAAATCGATCACGATGCCAAGCAGGCAGCTTACAACTCCGATATCACCTACGGTACGAACAACGAATTCGGCTTTGATTATCTGCGCGATAACATGGTCTATGACACTGGCGATCGCGTGCAACGCGGTTTGCATTATGCAGTCGTCGATGAAGTCGATTCGATTTTGATCGATGAAGCGCGTACGCCGCTGATCATTTCCGGTCAGGCTGAGAACCACACCGACCTGTATCACAAGATCAATGCAGTGCCACCGCTGTTGACCTTGCAAATCGGCGAAGAAACGCCGGATGGCAAAGGCAAAGTTGAAGTGCCGGGCGACTACACCAAAGATGAAAAATCCCATCAGGTGTTGTTGACTGAAGCCGGTCACGAAAAAGCCGAACAGATTCTGACCCGTATGGGTTTGCTGCCAGAAGGCGCATCGCTGTACGACGCTGCCAACATCAGTTTGATTCATCATTTGTACGCCGCATTGCGCGCGCATACGCTGTATCACAAGGATCAGCACTACGTTGTGCAGAACAATGAAGTCGTGATCGTTGATGAATTTACTGGTCGCTTGATGACTGGCCGTCGTTGGTCCGAAGGCTTGCATCAAGCGGTAGAGGCCAAAGAAGGCGTCAAGATCCAGAACGAAAATCAGACTCTGGCTTCGATCACTTTCCAGAACTATTTCCGTATGTACACCAAGCTGTCCGGCATGACGGGTACCGCGGATACTGAAGCCTACGAATTCCAGGAAATCTACAAACTGGAAACCGTCGTCATTCCACAAAACCGTCCTAACCAGCGTAAAGATCGTCAGGATCAGGTTTACAAATCGTCGGAAGAAAAATACGGCGCGATGCTGAAGGATATTCAGGATTGCTACGAGCGTGGTCAGCCGGTCTTGGTTGGTACGACTTCGATTGAAAACTCTGAATTGTTGTCCGGAATTTTGACCAAAGCGAAATTGCCGCATAACGTGTTGAATGCGAAACAGCACGCACGTGAAGCGGAAATTATTGCGCAAGCTGGTCGTCCGAAAGCAATCACGATCGCTACTAATATGGCCGGTCGCGGTACCGATATCGTCTTGGGCGGCAACGTAGCCAAACAAGTGCAGATCATTGAAGCCAACGATGCCTTGAGCGATGCTGACAAAGCTGCACAAGCGCAAAAATTACGTGACGAATGGCAATCGCTGCACGATCACGTTGTGAACGCAGGTGGCTTGCATATCATTGGTACCGAGCGTCATGAATCGCGTCGCGTCGATAACCAGTTGCGTGGCCGTTCAGGTCGCCAGGGTGATCCAGGTTCATCGCGTTTCTATCTGTCGCTGGATGATGCATTGCTGCGTATTTTTGCCGGTGATCGCGTACGAGCCATCATGGACCGCTTGAAAATGCCGGAAGGCGAGCCTATCGAAGCCGGTATCGTGTCGCGTTCGATTGAATCGGCTCAGCGCAAGGTGGAAGCGCGCAACTTCGATATTCGTAAGCAATTGCTTGAGTACGATGACGTCGCCAATGATCAGCGCAAAGTCATTTATCAACAGCGTAATGAATTGCTCGAAACCACTGATGTTTCCGAGCTGATTACTTCTTTGCGTCAAGGCGTGTTCACCGATTTGTTCCGCACTTATGTGCCGGAACAATCGATGGAAGAGCAATGGGATTTGCCTGCACTCGACGCGGTATTGCGCGATGAATGGAAGGTCGATTTCTCGTTGGCGGATTTGCTGAAAGCCGAGCCGAATATCACCGACGAAGAAATGCTGGAACGTCTGTTGAAATTCACCGACGATCTCTACACGCAAAAAATCGACATCGTCGGCAAGGATGCATTTGCCGGTTTCGAACGCAGCGTGATGTTGCAGGCTGTCGATTCACACTGGCGTGAACATCTGGCGGCACTTGATCATTTGCGTCAAGGTATTCATCTGCGCGGTTACGCACAGAAAAATCCTAAACAGGAATACAAGCGTGAAGCGTTTGAACTGTTTGGTCAGATGCTGAACTTGATCAAAGATGAAGTCGTCAAGATCGTGATGACAGTGCGCATCCAATCGCGTGAAGAAATCGATGCAGCAGAAGAAAAACTGTCGCAATCGCATGTGGAAAATGTGCATTATCAACATGCGGATTTTGACGCTGATGCGGCACCGGAAGAATTGCTGGCACCGACAGCTGCTGCCAGCAGCGACGCGGATGAGCCATATGTTAATGCCGTGCCTAAGGTTGGTCGTAACGATCCTTGTCCTTGCGGTAGTGGCAAGAAATACAAGCAGTGTCATGGTCGCTTGGCATAAAGCGAACTAGATGTACTGAAAAATGAAGGGCGGGCTATCCCGCCCTTTTGCTTTGGTAGCCTGGGTTTATCCCCGTTTGTTGCGTGTCCGGATGTAATCGTCCGCTAACGATTACAATATTGATCTGATTTATTAACCCTCTGATATAGAAAACTTGCGATGGCCGTTAATCTTCCTCTCCCTATTCCTGAAAATCTGACCGCAGTTGCCGGTATCGAACTCGGTCATGCCGAAGCAGGCATACGCAAAGCCAATCGCAAGGATGTGTTGGTCATGAAACTGGCACCGACGGCAACGGTCGCAGGTGTATTCACGCAAAATCGTTTTTGCGCAGCGCCAGTGCAAGTGTGCAAAGAACATCTGGCCAAGCTGAAAGCCAGCGCGCCGATACGCGCCTTGGTCATCAATACCGGTAATGCAAATGCAGGCACCGGCGAAACCGGTTTGGCCGATGCCAACGCGACTTGTGCCGCATTGGCGAGTTTGCTCGATTGCGATGCTTCGCAAATCCTGCCATTCTCGACCGGCGTGATTCTGGAACCTTTGCCTGTAGATCGTCTCAAGGCTGGTCTGCCGCAAGCAATATCGAATTTGAAGTCCGACAACTGGCATAACGCAGCCTTGTCCATCATGACGACGGATACGCAGCCCAAGGCAGCATCGCGTCAGATACAAATTAACGGTCAGACCATTACGCTGACTGGTATCAGCAAGGGCGCAGGTATGATCAAGCCGAATATGGCGACCATGCTGGGCTTCATGGCGATGGATGCCAAAGTCGCGCAACCTGTGCTTGATCATTTGACTAAGGAAGTGGCGAATCGCTCTTTCAACTGCATCACGATAGATGGAGATACATCGACCAACGATTCTTTTATCGTGATCGCAACCGGTGCTGCTGCAGTCGAAGTGAACTCCATTGAGTCACCTGAATATGCAGCGCTGGCCGCTGCTGTGCTGGGTTTGTCGCAAGAACTGGCGCAGATGATCGTACGTGATGGCGAAGGCGCTACCAAATTCATTACAGTGACAGTAGAAGACGGTAAAAATGTGGAAGAGTGCCGCAAGATTGCCTACTCGATTGCGCATTCACCACTCGTGAAAACCGCCTTCTTCGCATCTGATCCAAATCTTGGCCGTATTCTGGCTGCCATCGGTTATGCCGGCGTCGACGATCTCGACGTGACGAAGTTGAACCTGTATCTGGATGATGTTTGGGTCGCCAAAAACGGCGGACGTAATCCTGATTATCAGGAAGCAGATGGTCAGCGCGTGATGAAACAAAGTGAAATCACGGTACGGGTTAAACTGGGCCGCGGTAATGCAGATGCAACGATCTGGACTTGTGATTTGTCGCATGAGTATGTGACGATCAATGCCGATTACCGTTCTTGATATGTGCAGTGCTTGCGCTGCCTATCCATTTAATTACGCTGAATAACGATGACACAACTCGAACAATTTTTAACGCGTGCTGAAGCCTTGCTTGGGCGTCTTGAAGCGATCTTGCCGCCGGCGGTTGCTACGCCGGACTGGACTTCGGGTATTGCCTTCCGCTGGCGCAAATCCAACGGCAAGGATGGCCGTGGCTATTTGCAACCGGTCGCACATCTGTCGCCTATCGCACTGACCGACCTGCATAACATCGGACCGCAAAAACAGCAGATAGAACAGAACACCAAGCAATTCGTTGGAGGCGTACCTGCTAACAATGTGCTGCTGACCGGCGCACGTGGTACCGGCAAGTCGTCTTTGATCAAGGCTTGTCTGAATCAGTTTGCGGATCAAGGTTTGCGTCTGATCGAAGTCGACAAGGATGATCTGGGCGACTTGGCAGATATCGTGGATTTGGTATCCGGCCGGCCTGAACGTTTCATTATCTTTTGCGACGATCTGTCGTTTGAAGAAGGCGAGGGCGGCTACAAGGCTTTGAAGGTAGCATTGGATGGCAGCATTTCTGCGCAATCGGATAATGTACTGATCTATGCGACATCGAATCGCCGTCACCTGTTGCCGGAGCGTATGTCCGACAATGCGAGTTACAAAACTGACGACAATGGCGATTTGCATCCAGGCGAAACGGTAGAAGAAAAAATCTCGCTGTCCGAGCGCTTTGGTCTGTGGGTTACTTTTTATCCGTTCCGCCAAGATGATTATCTGGATATCGTCGCGCATTGGTTGGGACATTTCGGCTGCAATGCAAAGCAGATCGAAGAAGCCAGAACTGAGGCTTTGCAGTGGGCCTTGCAGCGTGGTTCGCGCTCGGGTCGTGTCGCTTGGCAATTCGCCAAGGATCATGCCGGCAAAATGCCGAAGTGATGTAATGGCGCGCATCCTGTATGCGCGCCATTTTAGTTTGATCCATCTCCTTGAATACTCTCATCCGTTTAGGTTGTCCTCATGTCTGAAGTCAAATCCACGCCTATTGATGTCGCAGTCGGTATCTTGATGAAACCCAATGGCGATGTCTTGCTCGGTCAGCGGCCGGATGGCAAGCCGTATGCTGGTTACTGGGAGTTCCCAGGCGGCAAGGTTGAGGCAGGTGAGGCCATCTTCGATGCGCTGAAGCGCGAGTTTGTTGAAGAGCTTGGCGTGGAAGTTGTGTCAGCAGAGCCGTGGTGTGGCGTTGAGCATGTTTATCCACATGCGCATGTACGTCTGCATTTTTACATCAGCCAGGACTGGTTGGGTGAGCCGCAGAGCCTGGAAAATCAGGCCTTTGCATGGCAGGGTAGTGTGGGTGTCGAACCTTTGTTGCCGGCCACGATTCCACTGATTGAATGGCTGGATAAATTGCGTTACCCAGCTGCCTCGATTTAGGCGAATCTAATCAGGGTTGCGGTGGTGGTGGGATGTCTTCGTCCAGATCGTCCAGTGGATTAACGACTGGAATCACGTATTTTTCCTCGGCCCAAGCGCCAAGATCGATTTGTTTGCAACGGTTGGAACAAAAAGGGCGGAATTTGCTCAATTCCGTCCATTCCACCTTGGTGCCGCATGTAGGGCAATTAACTGTCGTAACCATAAACTCAATCTAGTTCAGAAGCTGCACAAGCTCAACTCGAAAGGTACATCGCCTTCGAATGCTTTTGGCTTCATATCGCCATCCTGTGACGTAAAACGTATCCATAGCATGTATTTGTTGGCGGATATTTCCGGAATCGCACCCAGCGTTTCATCGATATTCAAACGCAGCATCTGGTAAGCCTTGCCTTGCAGCATCTGCTGATAGCTGCCAGCTTGTGCGATCATTTTGACCGGACGGCCTGATTCGCGCAGCAAGCGCAAGACCATGCCGATCGCATCGAACAAAGGCGCCAGAGGCGTAAACCATTTATGAATATCTGCCAGGCGTTGCTCTGCCGAATCGTGCTGCCATGCGTAATACGAAGGCAGATCGAATTCGCAGGCGCCACCTGGAATGATGGTGCGTCCACGTATGCTCATCAGCCATTCGTTTTCACGAATGTGCTGGCCGGTTTTTCCTTGTGATGCGATCAGTGCAGTACTGATGCGATCCAGATCGAACAGGATGGCATCGAGCATTTCTGCTTCGACATTCGGGTTGGATTTGAAGCCGAGTAAGGTTTGCTTTTGACGCTCCAGCTCTTGCAGTAGATCCGATTTGAGGTCGGCGCGGCCTGCCACTTCCAGCATTTCGAACATGGTGGCAAGAGCAACGTGGTGATGCTGCGGATGGTCTTGACCGATAAAGAAAGCGAATTTCTCGTACAGGTCTTCTAGCCGCAACAACGTGCGAATACGCTCGTTGAAAGGGTATTCGTAGACAATCAAAGTGGCATCCCTTAAAAGTTAAAACCGGGCAATACGAGGTAATGATGTGATTCTGAACGAAGCGGAGACAAAATACAAATGAAGCAACGATTTTGTTTTACATTCGGCAAGACGGACTTCGATTTTATTCTGATTTCAGCGAAGGATTGCAGCTATAGACAGTGTGTCTGGCGCAACGTTCACTTGGCTTTTGCCATTGATACATATAGTTCGTGCAGGTGCAGTACTTGAGGCAATAGCGCGGTGGTATCGCTCTCGTTGCTGATGACGTCATCGGCAGCTTCCAGTCTGGCGCTGCGGGTTGCCTGCGTCGCCATGATGGCGCGGACTTGCTGTTCAGTCAGCATATTGCGTTGCATCACGCGGCGTATCTGTACTTCTTCCGAGCAGTCGACAGTCAGTACGCGAGCAAGACGTTGCTTCCAAAAACCGGATTCAACCAGTAGCGGAATAACGAAGAGCAGATAGTCGCCCTGCGCTTGCTCCGCAGCTTGTTGGGTTGTGCTGCGTATCAGCGGGTGAAGTATGGCCTCCAGCTGTTTTTTTGCATCAGGGTCGACAAAGACTCTTTCTCGCATTGCCGTGCGATCCATCGCGCCGCTGGGCAAGAGGACACTGGCTCCAAAAGCTTGCTTGATAGGTGCTATGGCGGGGCCGCCAACGGCGGTCAATTGGTGTGCGATCAAATCGGTATCAACGACTGCCGCGCCTTGCGCTGCAAACAGATCGGCCACGGTGCTTTTGCCGCTGCCTATACCGCCGGTCAAGCCGACGGAAAACCTGTCAAATCGAGCCAGTTCGTTCATTGCGTTCAGTAAAAGCCGAGATATGTCTGCGCCAGCGGTTTACCGTACAGCAAAGTCAACAGGCCTGCAGCAGCGAGGTAAGGGCCGAATGGGATAGGAATATCGCGCCCGCGCTTGGCAAGAATGATCAGCGCGATGCCAACGATGGCGCCGACCAGCGACGATAGCAAAATGATGATGGGAAGCATCTTCCAGCCTAGCCAAGCGCCAAGCGCAGCCAGTAGTTTGAAGTCGCCATAGCCCATACCTTCCTTGCCGGTCAGCAGTTTGAATAGCCAGTAGATAGACCACAGGCTGAGATAACCGGCGGCTGCGCCTATGACGGCTTCCGTGAGCGGAACGAAGGTGCCGTTCAGATTGATCAGCAAGCCCAGCCATAGCAGTGGCAAGGTCAGGTCATCCGGCAGCAATTGCGTATCGGCATCAATGAAGGTCATCGCAATCAGCAAATACGTAAAGACCAAGGTGCTAAGTCCAAGCCAGCCACTACCGAAATGCCAGATCAGGAAGGCAGACAGCAAGCCGGTCAGCAATTCGATGATCGGGTAGCGGATGGAAATGGGCGTCTTACAGGCTGTGCATTTGCCGCCTATAGCGGCGTAGCTGATGACGGGAATGTTTTCCAGCGCGGTAATCTGGTGCCCACATTTTGGGCAGGCCGAACGTGGCACGACCAGATTGTAGCGATCCTCATGCGGCAAGGGCTTGCCGCTTTCATTGGCGACGTAGTTGTCTGATTCGCGCTGCATCATTTTCGGGATGCGGTGAATCACGACGTTGAGAAAGCTGCCTATCAATAAGCCAAATACGCCCGCAATCACTGCAGGCAATACGCTGCCCGCAGGGGCAGACCAGAGTAAATCCATCATCAGACCACAGAACCCAATTTGAAAATAGGCAGATACATTGCAATCACCAGACCGCCGATCAGTACGCCAAGAATAACCATGATCAATGGTTCCATCAGACTGGAGAGTGACGCAACGGCTTCATCGACTTCTTCTTCGTAGAAATCGGCAACTTTGCCCAGCATATTATCGAGTGAGCCGGATTCTTCGCCGATCGCGACCATCTGCGTCACCATATTCGGGAAGACATCGGAGTTTTGCATTGCGACAGTCAGGCTGGTGCCGGTACTGACTTCCGTTTGAATTTTCTTCGTGGCATCCAGATAGACGGCATTGCCGGCGGCACCACCGACAGAATCCAGCGACTCAACCAAAGGCACACCGGCGGCAAACATGGTGGCCAGTGTGCGTGTCCAACGGGCGATGGTAGCTTTGCGTATGACAGCGCCGAAGATCGGTGTTTTCAACAGGAGTCTATCCATGTAGCGCTGCATCTTCAGCGAGCGCCTCCATGATTGAAAGAATAGATAAAGGCCGGCAAACAGCACGCCGAAAATGATGTACCAGTTGGCGACGAAAAAGTCTGAAATCGCCATCACCATCAGCGTAGGTGCTGGCAAGTCCGCACCAAAGCTTTTGAATACATCCTTGAACGCCGGTACCACCCAGATCATGATGACAGCGGTAACGATGAAGGCGACTGCCAGAATTGATACTGGGTAGAACATCGCAGATTTGATCTTCGCTTTAATCGCGAGGGTTTTTTCTTTGTAGATCGCGAGTCGCGTCAGCAAGTCTTCCAAAATACCGGCTTGTTCACCGGCACCGACCAGATTGCAGAACAGTGGGTCGAAGTAGAGCGGGAATTTGCGGAAGGCCTGGTTCAAGCTGGTACCGGTTTCTACATCGGCGCGTATATCCTGGATCAGTTTGGAGACCGACGGATTGTCATTGCCCTTGGCAACGATATCGAAAGATTGCAGCAGTGGTACGCCAGCCTTCATCATGGTAGCGAGCTGACGGGTAAACAGTGTGATGTCTTTTTCCGAGACTTTCTTGCCGCTGCGATAACTTTTCTTTTTAACTTTGGTGACCAGCACACCTTGGCGGCGCAGCGTCGCATTGACAACCGATTCACCGCCGGCACGTAATTCACCGCGCACGATTTTGCCCGATTTGTCTTTACCTTCCCAGGTGAAAACAGACTCTTTGGCGAGCGTCGTGCTTCCGACCTTACGTGCTGATGTTGCCATCCATAGACCTCTTTGTTATACGTTTGTGCAGCCTAGAATTTCTTCCAGGCTGGTCAATCCCTGTTTGACTTTCACCAAGCCTGATTCGCGCAAGTTACGCACACCGTCTTTTTTTGCCTGCGCTTCTATTTCCAAGGAAGTGCCGTGGTTCAAGATGATGTTTTCAATTTCTTCGCTGATAGGCATGATTTGGTAAATGCCGAGTCGACCTTTGTAACCGCTGCCGCTGCAACGTTCGCAACCTACTGGCTTGTATGGCAACCAAGTGCCGTCCAGATCGTCTTCAGTAAAGCCGGCTTCGAGCAATACATCATCTGGAATCACGGTGGTTTGCTTGCACGAACACAAGCGGCGTGTCAGTCGTTGTGCAGTGATCAGGATCACGGATGATGCAATGTTGAACGGTGCTACGCCCATATTCATCAGGCGCGTCAGCGTGGCAGGTGCATCGTTGGTATGCAGCGTGGAGAACACCATGTGACCGGTTTGCGCCGCCTTGATTGCGATATCAGCTGTTTCCAGATCGCGAATCTCGCCGACCATGATGATGTCCGGATCTTGCCGTAGAAAGGCTTTCAGTGCGACCGGAAAGGTCAGCCCGGCGCGGTCATTAACGTTGACTTGATTGACGCCTGGTAAATTGATTTCAGCCGGATCTTCCGCAGTAGAGATATTGATGCCTGGCTTGTTCAGGATGTTCAGGCAGGTATACAGCGAAACGGTTTTGCCGGAACCGGTCGGGCCGGTGACCAACACCATGCCGTATGGACGCTGGATGGCATTCATCAGCGTTTCTTTCTGGTCCGGGTCGTAGCCTAGTGCCTCAATCCCCATTTGCGCCTGCGAACCGTCCAGAATACGCATGACGATCTTTTCGCCGAACAGGGTAGGCAAGGTGCTGACGCGGAAGTCGATAGAGCGGGTTTTCGACATCACCAGCTTCATGCGGCCGTCTTGCGGTACGCGTTTCTCAGAAATATCCAGCTTGGAAATGACCTTGATGCGCGACGCCAGCTTTTCCTTGATCGCTAGCGGTGGTTGCGCGATATCGCGCAGCACGCCGTCGACGCGGAAGCGGATGCGATAGAACTTTTCAAAGGGTTCGAAGTGAAGATCGGATGCGCCGAGATTGATCGCATCGACCAAAATTTTTTGCAGGAATTTAACGACAGGTGCATCGTCGATATCGGCGGTCGCACCATCGGCAGGTACAGCGAGATCTTCTTCTGCAAAGTCGATGCTTTCGAGGTCGTCGCCAATTAACTCATTCAAATCCTGTTCGGCGCTTTGCCCGAGTTTCTCTATCAGCTTAAGCAGCGTACCGTGATCAACGATGATGGGCTCAACCGACAGCTCGGTTTGAAACTTGATTTGATCGAGGGCCTGCGAATTGGTCGGATCAGAAATGGCAATCGATACTTTATTGCCGCGTTTGGCCAAGGCGATGACGCGCTGGCCTTGCATCAATTTCGCATCAATGATTTTTTCTGGCAGCAGACTGCTGTTGAATGCTGCCAAATCCAGTAATGGATAACCAAATGTTTCAGAACAAAAAGCCGCGAGTCTGCCTGAATCGATCACTTCGCTTTTCAGCAGCATATCGATAAACGGGCTTTTTTCGGTCGTGGCCTGCTTGGAAATGGTGTCGGCTTGCTGTTGCGTCAGCCTGCCTGCCTGCAAGAGTGCGCGGGCGAGGCCTGGCATTGGATTGTTTGATGCCGAACTAGGGAGGACTGCAGCCATGAATTTACGCCAGGAGCATCAAGAGGTGCATTAGATAATGCCTCTAGGCATCTGTTTTGTAAAGATATCCTGCGGGAAATGTTACATTTCCTGTGGAAAATGCAACGTTGGCCTAGGCGTTAAACAATCCTGCGTGGGTGAAGCTTTTTATGATGTAAAAAATGCGCCATAACGTGCAGAAATGGCGCATTTTTGAAGATCGTTGCGATGGGTTTAATGATTGCGGTGAACGGCAAACGCGCTGAGTTTGAGTAAAGCTTCTTTGAACGGCGTGTCAGGCAGTGTTGCAATCGATGCGGTGGCACGAGCAGATGCTTCTTCCGCTTTGCGTTTGGTGTAATCCAGCGCGCCGGAAGTTGTCACTGCTTGCAATACCGCTTCGAAATGCTGCTCATCGCCGTTTTCGATGCAGCTACGCACCAACTCACGTTGCTCAGCAGTGCCATGTTCCATCAAATAGATCAGCGGCAAGGTGGCTTTGCCTTCGCGCAGGTCGTCGCCGACATTCTTGCCAATATCGTCTGCTTGGCCGGAATAGTCGAGTACGTCGTCAATTAACTGGAAAGCGGTGCCCAGTGAGCGGCCGTATTCTGCTGCTGCTTCAATCTGTTCTTCAGATGCACCGGCGATCAGAGTGCCGAGTTGGGCCGCAGCTTCAAACAGTTTGGCCGTTTTCGAGCGTATCACCTGGGTGTAGCGTTCTTCAGACACGTCAGGATCATGCATATTTAACAACTGCAACACTTCGCCTTCTGCGATCACATTAGTCGCGTCCGCCAGGATTTGCATGATGCGGATATCGCCGACGGTGACCATCATCTGGAAAGCGCGCGAATACAGGAAGTCGCCGACCAGCACAGAGGCTGCATTGCCAAACAAGGCATTGGCAGTCTTGCGGCCGCGACGCAGGGACGATTCGTCGACCACATCGTCGTGCAGCAATGTTGCTGTATGGATAAATTCGACTACGGCAGCCAGTTGGTGGTGATCTGTGCCGCGATAGCCATAGGCATTGGCCATCAGTAAGACCAGTACTGGGCGTATGCGTTTGCCGCCAGCGCTGATGATGTAGTCGGCGATTTGATTGACCAGAGCCACTTCAGAGTGAAGTTTCTGGCGAATCACGGTATCGACTGCATTCAAATCAGCTGCGATGGGTTGTATAAGCAGGTTTTGAGCGGAGGGTGCGGAAGCGGAAACCAAGTTGAGCCTGATCAATAAGCGTTAATTTATGGAATTATACGATGACAAGGGCTGCTAACGTTGCTTGTGCGCCACGAAGTGCCTTAGGTATTTGTCTAAAAGCTCATCTTTTCAGTAGGAATACACAGGCTTTGACCGAGTCCCTAAGTCCATGTATAATTGGAGGTTTTCCCGATTCCGTCTAGCAATTTTCGGCGGGGCGAAGAGAAAAAGTCCTTAAATCATTTGATGAGGTTTCACATGTACGCGGTCATAAAAACCGGTGGCAAACAATATAAAGTTGTCGCTGGTGAAAAATTCAAAGTAGAACAGATACCGGCAGACATTGGATCCGAAATCACCCTTGATCAGGTGCTCGCATTGGGCGCTGGAGAAACCATTAAGTTTGGTGCTCCGCTGGTTGAAGGTGCTACGGTCCTTGCTACGGTTGTCTCCCACGGTCGTCACGATAAAGTGAAGATTTTCAAGATGCGTCGCCGTAAGCACTACCAGAAGCACCAAGGCCATCGCCAAAATTACACCGAATTGCAGATCGTTTCGATCAACGGCTAAGCCGCTGACTCGGACTAACCAGATACAAGGAGTCAGAAATGGCACATAAAAAAGGCGGCGGCACTACGCGAAATGGTCGTGACTCAGAGTCAAAACGACTGGGCGTTAAAGTCTACGGTGGTCAAGTTATCAATGCAGGCGGCATCATTGTTCGTCAGCGCGGTACCAAGATGCATCCAGGCGAAAACGTCGGCATGGGCAAGGATCACACCTTGTTCGCATTGACCGATGGCAAAGTAGCTTTCGTTA
Organism: Pseudomonadota bacterium; assembly: GCA_040390795.1. Lineage (GTDB taxonomy): Bacteria > Pseudomonadota > Gammaproteobacteria > Burkholderiales > Burkholderiaceae_D > Oxalicibacterium. Next base: position 253,344 of record JAZJXV010000009.1, read on the forward strand.
CTAAAGGCGCATTGCAACGTCATTACGTTACAGTATTGCCAGCTTAAGTTACTCAAGTAAGCGAAGTAAGGCGAAAGCCTTCAATCGAAAGGCTCTGCCCCAGGTAGGGCCTTTTTAGTTTTATGGCGGCAAAAAATTATGAAGTTTATCGACGAAGCAAAAATCGAAGTCATTGCTGGCGATGGCGGCAACGGCGTCGCATCCTTTTGTCGTGAAAAATTCAGACCGTTCGGCGGCCCGGATGGCGGCGATGGCGGCAAGGGCGGCAGTATCTATGCGGTTGCAGACCGCAATATCAACACGCTCGTTGATTTCCGCTTTGCCAAAATGCATAAAGCCAAGGATGGCGAAAATGGTCGTGGTGCTGATTGCTACGGCAAGGGCGCGGACGACATTATGTTGCGCATGCCGGTCGGCACACTGATCATTGATAACAACGATGGCGAACTCGTCGCTGATCTGACCGAACACGGACAAGAAGTGTTGATTGCCAAAGGCGGCGAAGGCGGCTGGGGCAATATCCATTTTAAATCGTCGACTAACCGCGCGCCGCGCCAGAAGTCCGAAGGTAAAGAAGGCGAACGACGTGAACTACGGCTGGAGCTGAAAGTGCTCGCCGATATCGGTTTGCTCGGTATGCCGAATGCAGGTAAGTCCACTTTTATTTCGGCTGTGTCTAACGCACGTCCGAAGATTGCTGATTATCCGTTCACCACGCTGCATCCGAATCTGGGTGTAGTACGCGTCAGCCACGAAAAGAGTTTCGTGATTGCCGATATTCCAGGTCTGATCGAAGGTGCGTCCGACGGTGCTGGTCTGGGTATCCAGTTCTTGCGTCATTTGCAACGCACACGTTTGCTCTTGCATATCGTTGATCTGGCGCCGTTCGACAATGTCGATCCGCTCAAGGAAGCGAAAGCCATCGTTAAAGAATTGAAAAAATACGATGAGTCCTTGTTCGATAAGCCACGTTGGTTGGTATTGAACAAGCTCGATATGGTGCCCGAAGAAGAGCGCAAAGCACGCGTGAAAGACTTCATCAAGCGCTTCGGTTGGAAAGGCCCTGTGTTCGAAATTTCCGCACTGACACGCGAAGGTTGCTCTGAACTCGTCACCGAGATCTACGACTACATCGCGCTGCAACGTCAGGCTGAACAACGTACAGAAGAAACGCCGCAAATGGTTGAAGCAGCACGTGGCATCGATTCCATCGATCCGGATGATCCGCGTTTCAAGATCATCGACTAATAGCTGTACCGGATTACTGATAAACAGTAATCCGGCATCATCACCGTTCCAGGTGAATCAAAACTAAAACAGAGCCGGGTTAAAAGCATGGACTCCGTCATTCAACAAGCCAAACGCGTCATCATCAAAGTCGGTTCTTCACTCGTCACCAATGACGGTAAAGGTCTCGACGCTAGTGCCATACAAAAATGGGCTGCTCAAATCGCTCAGTTACGGGCACTAGGCAAAGAAGTGGTGCTGGTGAGTTCCGGTGCGATTGTCGAAGGTATGCAACGTCTTGGTTTCGAAAAACGTCCAGTCGGTATTCATGAATTGCAGGCGTGCGCTGCTGTCGGTCAGATGGGTTTGGCGCAGATTTACGAGACCAGCTTCCGTCAGCACGATGTCCGTACTGCGCAGATATTGCTCACGCATGCTGATCTGGCAGATCGCGAACGTTATCTGAACGCACGCTCGACCTTGTTCACTTTATTGCGCTTGGGCGTGGTTCCTATCATCAATGAAAACGACACCGTCGTCACAGACGAGATCAAGTTCGGCGATAACGATACCTTGGGTGCTTTGGTCGCGAATCTGATCGAGGCGGATGCCTTGATTATTCTGACCGATCAACGCGGCTTGTTCAGTGCCGATCCGCGTAAAGACCCGAATGCTGTGTTCATTCATGACGCCAAGGCTGGTGATGTGACGCTGGAAGCGATGGCAGGCGGCGCTGGTAGTAGTCTTGGTCGAGGCGGTATGTTGACCAAGATCCTTGCTGCTAAGCGTGCGGCCTTATCCGGTGCGCACACCGTGATTGCCTGGGGCCGCGAAGATAATGTGCTGACGCGCTTGGCTTCTGGTGAAGCCATCGGTACGCAATTGACGGCACAAACTGCACAACTGACGGCGCGTAAGCAATGGATGGCTGATCATTTGCAAACAGCGGGTGCGGTGGTGTTGGATAGCGGTGCGGTACAAAAATTGACTGCCGAAGGCAAATCCCTATTGCCTATCGGTGTGACTGAGGTGAGTGGTAGTTTTGGTCGTGGTGACGTGATTACTTGTGTTGACCAATCCGGTCGTGCGATCGCACGTGGCATCAGTAATTACGCCAGTTCAGATGCCCGTCGCATCATGCGCAAACCTTCAGCGGACATTGCATCCATACTCGGCTTTGTTGAAGAGCCGGAATTGATACACCGAGACAATCTGGTCTTGCTGTAATGAATTGTGCGGCAATGAGTCTGCTGCAATAAAAAAGGGAGCAATTTAAATTGCTCCCTTTTTATTTACTCGCGCAACAAATCATCCGTCAGTGTTTTACGATATTTCATGCGCTCCAACATATCTTTTTCATTCCCGACTATCGTCAGATTGCTGCAAAAGTAATCCTGCGCCAATGCAGCGTGCTGGCGGTTTACTTTGCTGCGCACGATGACTTCCCATTGACTGTTTCGTGCCCGTCCCCAGCTACCATCGTCACGGCCGAAAGCATAAATCTTCTTCTCGAATGTTGCGCAACGTATGCCTTCGTAACTGATATTTTTAGCACCACCAGGACTAACAGCGACCAGCGTGTAACGTATGACGCCGTCTTTTCCTATCACTAGTGATTTTGTATCCAGCGCAAAGGTTTGAGTGGTGGTTGGTCCGACATAGAAGGGCTGCAGGTTTTCAGCCTTGGGGGCGGGCGGCAGCTCTGCTTCTATTTCTTCCCATGGTTGGGCTTCTTCATTGTCAAAGCCTTTGTTGTATTCCGGCTGTTGCGCAATGGAAATCTGTGCCGTAGCTAAAATCAGTACTCCGAGCAGAGTTTGCGCCAATTTGCGCGAGAGTAAGAAAGACTTATTCATTGTCAGGTTTGGTCTTTTCAGTAGGTGGCTCGTCGGTTCTGTGCGAGGTGTGAGTCTGCCGCAAGTAACGCGCCGTGTTGTGTTGTGGAGGGACGTGCGGTGCCGGGCGGGACAGGAAACGTGATAATTCCTGCAATGCGCGTTGATACACATCCCGTTTGAATTCGATGACGACATCGAGCGGAACCCAATAGTCATGCCAACGCCAGGCATCGAATTCCGGATGCTCAGTCATGCGTAGATTGACATCGCAATCGCGTCCGACCATGCGCAGCAGAAACCAGATTTGTTTCTGGCCTTTGTAATGACCACGAATTTCCCGTTTGATGAAATGATCGGGGACTTCATAGCGTAGCCAGTCGCGTGTGCGACCGATGATTTTGACGTGTTCCGCCCGTAAGCCGACTTCTTCTTCCAGCTCGCGATACATCGCCTGCTCGGGGGTCTCGCCAAATTTAATGCCGCCTTGTGGAAATTGCCACGAATGCTCACGCACCCGCTTGCCCCACCACACCTCATTCCGGGTATTGATCAGAATGATGCCGACGTTAGGGCGAAAGCCTTCACGGTCCAGCATGTTGTACCTCAAAACTTTCTGCGACTAACGGCCCCTCAATCGAACATTGTCACCTGTGCGGCCTTATACCGTCGGCTCGCGCAATGACGCGCGAACAACGGAGAGTGCAATCAATTGTACGAAGAGTGGGTGCATCAGCCTGCTAATCCTTTAAAATTGAGTTGATTATAACCCTCTCTCTTTTTAAAAAGAATTCATCGTCATGCGCGCATCCCGTTTTTTCATTTCCACTCTCAAAGAAGCTCCTTCCGACGCAGAAATCGTCAGTCATAAACTGATGATGCGCGCCGGCATGATCAAGCGCATCGGCTCTGGTATCTATACCTATATGCCTATGGGTTTGCGCGTGATCCGCAAGGTGGAAGCGATTGTCCGGGAGGAAATGAATCGCGCCAACGCGATCGAGCTGTTGATGCCATTAGTGCAACCAGCTGAACTCTGGCAGGAAACCGGTCGCTGGGACAAAATGGGCGCGGAATTGATGCGCGTCAAGGATAGACATGGCCGCGATTACGCGATTCAGCCGACTTCGGAAGAAGTCGTGACTGATGTGGTGCGTACAGAAATCAAATCCTACCGCCAGATGCCTATCAATTTTTATCATATCCAGACCAAATTCCGTGATGAGCGTCGCCCACGTTTTGGCCTGATGCGCGGTCGTGAATTCACGATGAAAGACGCTTATTCCTTCGACCGTGACGTCGATGGCTTGAAGCGTTCTTACCAGAACATGTTTGACGCCTACGTCAAAATCTTCAATCGTTTCGGCTTGCAGTTCCGCGCGGTGGCGGCAGATAACGGCGCGATCGGCGGCTCCGGTTCGCATGAATTTCACGTCATTGCCGATATTGGCGAAGATGCCATCGTCTACTGCCCGAATTCCGATTACGCGGCGAATATGGAAGCAGCAGAAGCATTGCCTTTGACTACCGAACGTGGCGCAGCAACTCAGGCTTTGACCAAGACGGCGACGCCGGGCAAGGCCAAATGTGAAGACGTGGCTACCTTGTTGAACCTGCCATTGGCGCAAACCGTTAAATCCATCGTCCTGACGGTGGAAAAAGAAGAAAAAGGCGTCGTCAGCAAGCAAGTCTGGCTTTTGCTCTTGCGTGGTGATCATGAATTGAATGAAGTTAAAGCCGCGAAAATCCCAGGCATTGCCGGTTACCGTTTCGCCAATGAAGCAGAAATCGTTGAATGGTTCGGTACGCCACCTGGCTACCTCGGTCCTATCAATACCAAAAAGCCTGTGAACGTGGTGGTCGATCGCACCGTTGCCAATATGCATGACTTTGTCTGCGGCGCGAACGAAGTCGATTTCCATTTCACTGGTGTGAACTGGGGGCGCGATTTGCCGGAGGCGCAGGTATTCGATATCCGTAATGTGGTTGAGGGCGATCCTTCGCCAGATGGCAAGGGCGTGCTGGCGATTCAACGCGGCATCGAAGTCGGTCACGTCTTCCAATTGGGTACTGCGTATTCCGAATCGATGAAGGCAACTTACCTCGATGAAAATGGCAAGCCACAATTGATACAAATGGGTTGCTACGGTATCGGTGTGACACGCATTCTGGGCGCAGCTATCGAACAGAACTTCGACGATAAAGGCATCATCTGGCCGACCGCATTGGCGCCGTTTGAAGTAGTCTTGTGCCCTATGGGATATGACCGCAGCGAAGGCGTCAAGGTAGAGACCGACAAGCTGTACGATGCCTTGCAAGCTGCTGGTGTTGACGTGATTCTGGACGACCGTGGTGAGCGTCCAGGCGCGATGTTTGCCGATTGGGAATTGATCGGTGTACCGCATCGTATCGTCGTCGGTGATCGTGGTCTGAAAGAAGGCAAGCTGGAATATCAAGGTCGTCGCGATGCGGCTGCTACGCCGGTTGCGCTGGAGGAAATGCTGGCCTTCGTTAAAGCTAAACTGGCTGCGTAACTGCTGCGATGCGCCAAGCGACAGTGAATACAACAATGAGCGATTTCACGATGAGTATCGATGAAATGGCTCATCGTTCGCTGACTGTACTGGCGTCAGCATTGCCTAGATATCGGAAGCTCTTTCGTCTCATCGCTTGTGCATGTGCGCTCACACTGATGAGCACAACGACAGTCTTTGCCGGTAATCAAAAAGAAGAAGCGATGGCGGATTCGGTACGTATCGCTTTATCGCGTGCTATTACTGACCCGCGTCCTCCTATCCCACAATTTGCCGATATCAGCGAACGCCTCGATTATTTGCATTGGCTGGGCGAGATGTCGGACCGGCTCTACAAGAGGATTCCAGACCAGCAGGTGCGTATCGAATTCTTGCGCACTACCTGGTATGAGGCGCGACGTGCCGGACTTGATCCTGCTCTGGTATTGGGTTTGATACAGGTGGAATCGGCATTTCGCAAGTACGCAGTGTCACCAGTTGGTGCGCATGGTTATATGCAAGTTATGCCGTTCTGGACGCGTGTGATAGGTGATGGTGATCGCAGCAAGCTGTTCCACATGCAGAGCAATCTACGTTTTGGCTGTTCCATTCTGCGTATGTATCTGGATATGGAGAAGGGCGATTTGTTTCTGGCGCTGGGGCGTTACAACGGTAGTCGCGGTCGCCCTGAATATCCGAATGCCGTATTGGCTGCCTGGAAAAAATGGGAGCATCAGCGCGAAGCTTTGAAGACTGTGGCTGCAGAAGATAGTGCTGGCAGAAAGTAAGGCTGTGTCCTGCTAGTAGAAACAAAAACGCCCGCGCGATGCGGGCGTTTTTGTTTGCCACACGGACAAATTATTTCAAGTGACCCGAAATGAGTTTAGTCATTTCAAACATGGATACTTGTTTCTTGCCGCCAAAGACTGCTTTCAGCTTTTCATCAGCATCGATCATGCGTTTGTTGGCTTCATTTTGCAGCTTGAACTTCTTGATGTATTCCCACACTTTTTTAGTTACTTCAGTGCGAGGTGCTGGCGCGGCACCGATAACAGCGGCCAACAGAGCGGACGGTGTTACTGGTTTCATGAATGCTGCGTTAGGCTTGCGTGCAGTTGCTGGCTTTTTCGCTGCTACTTTTTTCGCTGCTGGTTTTTTAGCGGCTACTTTTTTTGCAGGAGCGGCTTTCTTAGCTGGCGCTGCTTTTTTTGCTGGTGCTGCTTTTTTCGCTGCTACTGGTTTTTTCGCAGCTGCTTTCTTGGCGACCGGTTTTTTGGCCGCTGGTTTTTTGGCTGTTGCCATCTTCAAACCTCCTTCACATTGTGTTGGGAAATTGCGCCAATTCACGCATCGTCAATAGTGGTGTGGTTTTTATTGCCACGCAAGTGTTTTTTATGCGTTTCCCCCTGTATTTGTAGGCTGGACGCCACGTATCGAGCATAGAGGGAAGCGTGAATGGTTTATTCGCTTCGTTCGGCTTGTTTTTGTACTGATGGTGCGAAGGATAGCGCTGAATTTTTTAGCGCTGAAAAGAGGGTGTCGGAAGGTGATTTGAGCGCTTTTTTTGGGCGAGTTATCGCTCCCGATTTGGAGGCGTTTATGAGCGATAAAGTGTCTGGGCATAAAAAAGCCCGGTCTCTAGCGAGCCGGGCTTCCAGATAAAGCGGGAAAATCAGCGCATGCCGGGCAGCATGCCTTTCATGCCGCGCATCATTTTCATCATATTGCCGCCTTTGAGTTTCTTCATCATCGACTGCATTTGATCGAATTGCGCCAGCATGCGGTTGACTTCCTGCACCTGAACGCCGGCACCGGTTGCGATACGGCGTTTGCGCGAAGCCTTAATCAATTCCGGTTTGGAGCGTTCTTGCGGCGTCATCGAATTGATGATGCCTTCCATGCGGATGACCTGTTTGTCAGCCATGCCCATATTGGCACCGCTGGCAGCCTGTTGTAGTTGTGCCGGGAGTTTGTCCATCAGATTGGACATGCCACCCATCTTCTTCATTTGCGCCAATTGGGATTTGAAATCGTTCAAATCGAATTTGCCGCCGACCTTGATCTTTTGCGCGAGTCCGGCGGCGGCGTCCATGTCGACGCCTTTGCGAGCTTCCTCGACCAACGCGAGGATGTCGCCCATGCCGAGGATACGATCAGCCATGCGGGCTGGATCAAAGGCTTCCAGGCCGTCCAGTTTTTCGGCGACGCCGGCAAATTTGATCGGTTTGCCAGTGATGTGGCGTACCGACAGAGCAGCACCGCCACGTGAGTCGCCGTCCAGTTTGGTCAGGACGATACCGGTCAAAGGCAGCGCATCGCTAAAGGCCTTGGCGGTATTGATCGCATCTTGCCCCAACATCGCATCGACCACGAACAGGGTTTCGATAGGTTTGACTGCTGCGTGCAAAGCCTTGATTTCCAGCATCATGGCCTCATCGATGCCGAGTCGGCCGGCGGTATCGATGATCAGAACGTCGTGGTAATGACGTTTGGCGTAGTCCAATGCGGCCAGCGCGATATCGACTGGCTTGTCGGTAGGTTCAGACGGGAAGAAGTCCGCGCCAACTTGTGCGGTGACGGTTTGCAACTGGCCAATCGCGGCAGGGCGATAGACGTCGGCGGAAACGGTCAGGACTTTTTTCTTCTTTTGCTCACGTAAATATTTTGCGAGCTTACCGACGGTGGTGGTTTTACCTGCACCCTGCAAACCGGCCATCAAGATGACGGCAGGCGGCTGGGTAGCGAAATTGAGTTGCGATGCTTCCGGGCCGAGATCGGCGCCCATGATGGCGGCCAGTTCGCGTTGCACCACGCCGACCAGTGCTTGACCAGGCGAGAGCGAACCGATGACATCTTCGCCCATCGCTTTTTCTTTGACGCGGCTGATGAATTCGCGGACGGCAGGCAGGGCAACGTCGGCTTCGAGCAAGGCCAGACGAACTTCGCGCAGCATTTCTGCAGTGTTGGTTTCCGTCAGGCGCGCTTCTCCGCGCATGGTTTTGACGGCTTTGGCTAAGCGTTGGGTGAGATTGTCGAGCATGAATGAATGGCTGAAATATCAAAGAGGGTGAAGCAACAGGCTGCTGTGGAGAATACACACTGCGGCGGCAAGCCTCATTTTAACCGATGCGGTGCCGGATGCGCCTAGGCATGAGAGATAGTTGTCGGTTGACCTTCTATATATAGTGCATCAGCAGACATGTGGCTTCTAGTCTGAATGACAAGGTGCCGTGCTGGATGAGGCGATAGGCAAGGATTCTTGCAATGTATTCATGTTGTATAAGCGTTTTTTCTCGGCTGGTGGTAATGTCGCGAGAGCAATTCTTGCGATAAGCGTGGCGCCTAGTCAAAGAGGGCTGAGTATGGAAATTGCTAGAACATAAAACAAGGCGTGGGCGCGACGTTTGGACTTTTCTCTCGCAGGATGTTCGGATCACATGGTGTAAACTTAAATAATGTACACATACTTTTTTGTCTTGGCGGCTTTGTTCTATGCGGTTTGCGCATTCTTGCCGTCAAAAAATCGCATGGCGATTTCTATCGGCACCCTGATCGGCTGGCTTTTGCATGGCGGTGCGCTGTGGGTGGACGTGATCGGACATGATGCGCTGCGCATGGGATTTGCCATCATGTTGTCCGGTGCCTTGTGGATTTCTGTCGCTGCTTACTGGTTGGAAAATCGTAATTTCAGTCTGGATGGTTTGCGTATCCTGGTGTTGCCGTGTGCGGCAGTCGGCGTGCTATTGCCTACGATTTTCCCCGGCAGCATGATTCCACTTGTGGGTAAGTCCGCACTTTTCCCTTGGCATATTGCGATTGCGATGCTGGCTTACAGCACTTTAACGATTGCGGCTTTCCATGCCGTTCTGATGGCTTTGCAAGAGTCCAAGCTCCATACGCGTGTGAGCGTGCAAAAAACGGGTTGGTTCTCGTTGGCGATAGATCGTTTGCCGGCGTTGCTGACGATGGAAAAATTGCTGTTTCGTTTGATAGGTTTCGGGTTTTTCTTGCTGACTTTGACGGTATTGTCCGGTGTCATTTTCTCCGAAGAGCTATTCGGCAAGGCCTTCAAATGGGATCACAAAACGATATTCACGATGCTGTCGTGGGTTTTGTTTGGTGTGCTGCTGGCTGGCCGCAAGTGGCGCGGCTGGCGCGGCAAGACAGCGCTGAGTTTTACGCTGACGGGTTTTACGACCTTGTTTTTGGCCTATGTCGGCAGCCGCTTCGTGTTTGAAGTCATATTGCATCGGAGTCTTGCATGAAGTTGTTGTTGTGGGCCGTCGTCATTTTCGCGGTCATCTGGATACTCCGCAGTAAGAAATCATCGACTAAGGTTGATACTCCCCCAAGGAAACCGCAAGCTGCCGCTCTTGAGGGCGAGGCCATGCTGAATTGTGCGCATTGCGGCATACATTTCCCTGCCTCCGAAGCGGTATTCAATTCTGCCAACACGGCGTTTTGCAGCGATGAACATCGTCGCCAACATGTTGCGCGCTGATTCATGACCAGCATCAAACCGGTTCCAGAGGATACGCGGGCGACGTTCTGGCGTACCTTGCAGGCGTTTACCCTGACACGCACTCTGATTGTGGGCGTTTTGCTCGGCTATTTCGGCATGAGTGCAGGCAAGTTATGGCTGCACAAAGAGCGTTTCTGGGACGCTTGTATTGTTTATCTGGTGCTGGCACTGGTCTTTGTGCTGCTGTCTTTGTACTGGCGTCGTCGCTTCCTGCTGCAGGTGGTAGTACAGATAGCGGTTGATATTGCGGCTATCACCATGCTGTATTTGTCGGCTGGCGGTATCAAGAGCGGTTTGGCGATTCTGTATTTATTCCCGCTGGCGGGTGGAGCAATTCTTGCGCCATTGGTGCTGGCATTGTTTTTTGTCTCGGCGGTCACTTTGGTGCTGCTGGCAGAAAACGGCTATCAGTTGCTGAATGAAAATGCGGACATCTCATCTTCGCAGGTGGGTTTGTATGGCGCGGCATTTTTCATCATCATCTTTGCGATCAATCGGCTAGCCGCGCGACTGATTAAACAGGAGTCGTTGGCGCTGGGACGAGGCAGGGCCTTGCATGTGCAACAGGTGATCAATCGCTTGGTCATCGCCGATATGGAAGACGGCATTCTGGTGGTCGATCGCAAGGGGCGTGTGTTGACGAGTAACCCAGCGGCTGCGCGCATGCTGGGGCTGACATTCCCACATGAAAAAGCATACGGCAAGTTATCAGACATGGTGTGGCTGGCACCGATAGCTGCAGCTTATTCTTCCTGGAGTGCCAATTCAGGTTTGCGTGCACCCACTCAGGCTAATACACAGACACCGACTTTTGTTTTCATCAAACATACGGAAGACAACACCTTGCAAGGTGGTACGACGATCATGGGCGGCCGCCGCGAGTTGATGACGCATTTGAAATTGCGTTTTGCCAAAGTGGATGCGGATGGTGTATTGGAAGATCGCGTCGTGATCTTTTTGCAGGACGTGACTGAAATCGAGAATCAGGCACAGCAACTGAAGCTGGCATCAATGGGCCGTCTGACCGCAAGCATTGCGCATGAGGTGCGCAATCCTTTGTCGGCAATTGGACACGCTACTTCGCTGTTGATAGAAGACGAGCCGAAGGCAAGTCAGCGCCGCCTGCTGACCATCATCAGTGAAAATGTGGCGCGCTTGAATCGCATGATTGAAGACATCTTGAAGCTGTCGCGCAAGGCGCATCAGTATCACGAGCCGCTTTGTCTCGGGCTGCTGTTTGATGATGTTTTGGCCGAGTTGCGAGAAACACATGAACTCAAGGAAGACGTGATTGAAGTCGGCGATATGAAGCCGTATAAAGTCCGTTTCGATCCGTTGCATTTGCGCGAAATCGTCTTGAACTTGCTGACAAATGCGTTACGCTACGCGAGTGGTGCGCCTGGCAGTATCCGTATTTATATAGTGTCCAACATCGGACACAGACTGGAATTGCATGTGCAAGACAATGGATTGCAGATTAGCTCGGCAGTCCGCGCCCATTTATTCGAGCCGTTTTATACGACCTCTAATAAAGGGACTGGCCTTGGCCTTTATCTGGCGCGCGAACTGTGCCTGAATAATGGTGCGATGCTGAACTATGAATATAGAACGGATGATGGACACAATTCGCCATCCGGTCGATTTGTGATTACTTTTGCCACTAACGAAGCTGTTTAAATGTCGATCAACCGTAAAAGCCGCACGCAATGACTTCACCTCGCATCCTGATTGTTGATGATGAGGCAGATCTGCGTGAGCTGCTGGAAATCACACTCGTCAAAATGGGCCTGGATATTGATAGTGCCCAGAATCTGACCGTCGCGCGCGACTATCTTGCCAAGAATGAATACGCACTGGTCTTGACCGATATGCGCTTGCCGGACGGTTTGGGCATAGAGTTGGTGCAGGAAATTACCGCGCAATACAAGAACACGCCAGTTGCCGTGATTACAGCATTCGGTAGTGCTGACAATGCGGTTGTGGCACTGAAGGCAGGCGCCTTCGATTATTTATCCAAGCCAGTAGGACTGGAGCAATTGCGCGTGATGGTGCGTTCTGCTTTGCGCATCAGCCAGACTGGCGCAGATCAGCCCAGCGAGAAAACTGCCGCGCCGACTGCGTTGCGTTTGATGGGGCAATCGGATGCGATGCAAGCTTTGCGCGCACAAATCGCACGTCTGGCACGCAGCATGGCGCCGGTTGCGATCAGCGGAGAATCTGGCAGCGGCAAGGAATTGGCCGCACGCGATATCCATGCGCAAAGTGCACGTAGCGACAAATCTTTTATCGCAGTCAATTGCGGTGCGATCCCGGAAAATCTGATGGAAGCAGAATTCTTCGGCTATCGCAAAGGTGCGTTTACCGGTGCGGTGGATGATAGAGATGGTTTCTTCCAGGCCGCCAACGGTGGCACTTTGTTGCTGGATGAAGTGGCTGATTTGCCGCTGGCGATGCAAGTCAAATTGCTGCGTGCGATACAGGAACGTCGTGTGCGCAAGGTTGGGGCGACAGTTGAAGAACCGGTTGATGTTCGTATTATTAGTGCGACGCATCAAAATTTGCACGATTGCGTTGGCAAAGGAACGTTTAGGCAGGATTTGTATTACCGCCTAAATGTGATTGAACTGAATTTGCCACCACTGCGTGAGCGTCTGGACGATATCGCCTTGCTGGCAAAAACGATCTTGACGCGACTGGGTGCCGAGCAAACCACATTGACGCCAGCTGTACTGGAAGCGCTGCAGCATTATTCCTTCCCTGGCAATGTACGCGAGTTGGAAAATATACTGGAACGTGCATTGGCATTTTCCAACGATGGATTGATCGAGGTTGCCGATCTGGTATTGAAAGCACCAAGTGCTGCGAAAGCCGTGGCTGTTGCTCCGCCAGCAGAACTTATCGCTGTTCCGTCAGATGTGAAAGTAGCGGAGATGGCGGCAAGCGTCGCTTCTTCTGCGCATGACTTACCGGAATCCCTGCCGGATCATTTGGATGATGTCGAACGCGAAATCATTCGACGTGCATTAAGCAAAACACAATTCAATCGTACGCAAGCAGCTGAATTGCTTGGTATCAGCTTCCGTCAATTGCGTTATCGCATGCAGCGACTAGATATTAATGCACCGGAATAAGACCGTGCAGAACACACCATCACCATTTCAGATCGATGCGGACGGTTGGGCGGCAGACGTTGTACGCCTGCCGTCGCCTAATTTCGATGTGCGGGCAGAAGGAACAGAAATTGCATTAGTTGTTGTTCATAACATCAGTTTGCCGCCGGGCCAGTTTGGTGGTCCGTACATTTCTGATTTATTTTTGAATCAATTAGATTACAATGCGGACCCCTATTTCGATCAGTTGCGACCTTTACGTGTTTCGGCACACTTTTTAATTCGTCGGGACGGTACAGTGTTGCAATTCGTGTCAGCGAATGATCGGGCATGGCATGCTGGCGCTTCTTCCTTTTGTGGGCAGGAGCGTTGCAATGATTTTTCGATTGGGATTGAGTTGGAAGGCACAGACTTTGTACCATTTGAAGATGCGCAATATGCTGCGCTGGCATCATTGACTGTTGCATTAAAGGCTAGTTATCCCTTAATGAACGTTACTGGCCATGAGCATATCGCACCAGGTCGCAAGACCGATCCAGGACCGTTTTTTGACTGGCAGAAGTACGAAGCACGCTATCGTTCCTTGCAACGCACAGCGATCAATATGGGCACTGAATCGGCAGATTTGGCGTTCCACATAATGTAAAAAATACCGCGTGGCAATCCCATATATTCATATAAAAAAATATATCGAAAACTACTGAAAAATTGATTGCATCCTTGAGTTTCGCGCACTAGAATTAGTGCAGATCGTAGCTTTCGCACTAGATGTAGTGAATTTATCGGTCCCAACCTTCAGTTTGTTCAGTTCTAGAGCCTCAAAGTAATTTGTTAATTCATATTAGTAGGGAGTTCTGAACAGATGTCATATAGATAGTGTCGGTATTAGCGTTCAACGCAAGCATGCGTTGACTATATATGCGGCTCATACGAATGATTTTCGCGAAACCGGTAGCACCGGTTTTCTCTCTTAAAACAAGTACGGCAATATTGCCGGCAACCCTTATCGAAGGAGTCGTAATGCACTCTACGCAAGAAACTTTAGCCAAGTCGCCGACAGACATTGGCAATATCGCGCCCCTCGCGGTTGCAGCATCGACCTCTGACACTAATAGTGCAGCTTTAGGCGACTATCGCATCTTGCGCCGTAACGGCGCAGTCGTCGGTTTCGAACCGTCGAAAATTTCCATCGCTGTGACCAAGGCCTTTTTGGCTGTCAATGGCGGACAAGGTGCGGCATCCGCGCGCGTCCGTGAATTGGTTGAGCAATTGACTTCCAGTGTGGTGAACGCCTTGGTGCGTCGCCAGCCAGCTGGCGGTACTTTCCACATCGAAGATATCCAGGATCAAGTCGAACTGGCGCTGATGCGTTCGGGCGAGCACGATGTTGCGCGCGCTTATGTCTTGTATCGCTTTAAACGGATGGAAGAGCGTGCGCAGCAGCATGCAGCTAAGCCTACCGTTGAATCCGAGAACCAATTACACGTCACCGAAAATGGCCTGCGTCGTCCGCTGGACATGAATCAAGTTCGTGACTTGATCAACGCAGCTTGCATCGGACTCGAAAAGCACGTCGATGCAGAAGCCATCCTGCGCGAAACAGTCAAGAATCTGTATGACGGCGTACCAGTTGAAGAATTGCACAAGTCAGCAATCCTGGCAGCACGCGCGTTGATGGAAAAAGACCCTGCTTACAGCACCGTGACAGCACGTTTGCTGATGCACACGATACGTAAAGAAGTATTCGGCAGAGAAGTAGCGCAAGCTGCTGCACCGGCAGAGTACCTGGTCTACTTTTCACAATTCATCCAAAAAGGTATCGCTGCAGAACTGCTCGATGCCAAATTGGGCGAATTCGACCTGAAAAGACTGGCTGAAGCATTGAAACCGGAACGCGATCTGCAATTCGGTTACCTCGGTCTGCAAACCTTGTATGACCGTTACTTCCTGCATATCGCTGATCAACGTATTGAAATGCCGCAAGCGTTCTACATGCGTGTTGCAATGGGCTTGGCGCTGAGCGAAAGCAATCGCGAAGAACGCGCAATCGAGTTCTACAACCTGTTGTCGAGCTTTGACTTCATGAGCTCGACACCGACTCTGTTCAATTCAGGTACTCAGCGTTCACAATTGTCATCATGCTATTTGACAACAGTCGGCGATGACTTGGCTGGCATTTACGATGCAATCAAGGAAAACGCATTGCTGGCGAAATACGCAGGTGGTTTGGGTAACGACTGGACACCAGTCCGTTCGCTCGGCGCGCATATCAAAGGTACCAATGGTCGCTCGCAAGGCGTGGTGCCATTCCTGAAAGTGGTCAATGACACCGCTGTTGCGGTTAACCAAGGCGGCAAACGCAAAGGTGCGGTCTGCGCCTACTTGGAAACCTGGCACATGGATATCGAGGAATTCCTCGACCTGCGTAAAAATACTGGCGATGATCGTCGTCGTACGCACGATATGAATACCGCGAACTGGATTCCGGATCTGTTCATGAAGCGTGTCATGGAAAAAGGCGAGTGGACTTTGTTCTCGCCATCCGATACGCCAGACCTGCACGACAAGGTTGGCAAAGCATTTGAAGCGGCTTACACCGGCTACGAAGCCAAGGCTGCGCGCGGTGAATTGAAACTGTTCAAGACCATTCAGGCGCTGGATCTGTGGCGCAAGATGCTGTCCATGCTGTTCGAAACCGGCCATCCATGGATCACATTTAAAGACCCATGCAACATCCGTTCGCCACAACAGCACGTCGGTGTCGTTCACAGCTCGAATCTGTGCACCGAGATCACGCTCAATACCAACGAATCGGAAATCGCAGTCTGTAACTTGGGTTCGGTCAACATGCCTGCTCATATGAAGGACGGCAAGCTGGATCACGTCAAGCTGCAAAAAACCATCCGTACCGCGATGCGCATGCTCGATAACGTGATTGATATCAATTACTACGCAGTCGATAAAGCACGTGATTCCAACCTGCGTCACCGTCCGGTCGGTCTCGGCATCATGGGTTTCCAGGATTGCTTGCATATGATGCGCATTCCATACGCCTCCAATGATGCAGTGCAATTTGCTGATAAATCGATGGAAGCAGTGTGCTATTACGCTTACTACGCATCGACCGAGCTGGCAGAAGAGCGCGGCAGCTACAGTTCATACAAAGGTTCCTTGTGGGATCGTGGCATCCTGCCGCAGGATTCGCTTAAATTGCTGGCAGAAGAGCGCGGCGGTTATCTGGAAACAGATATGAGCGAATCGCTGGATTGGGCGCCATTGCGCGCACGTATTCAGCAATTCGGCATGCGCAATTCCAATTGCGTAGCGATTGCACCGACAGCGACGATTTCCAACATTATTGGTGTTTCGGCTTGTATCGAACCGACTTACCAGAATCTGTACGTCAAATCGAACTTGTCCGGCGAATTCACTGAAATCAATGAATACCTGGTGCGTGATCTGAAGGCGCGTGGCTTGTGGGATGAAGTCATGATTTCCGATCTCAAATACTTCGACGGCAGCCTGGCGAAGATCGATCGCATTCCGCAAGATCTGCGTGCGATTTATGCAACAGCATTCGAAGTGGAGCCATCGTGGTTGGTAGAAGCCGCATCGCGTCGTCAAAAATGGATAGATCAAGCGCAATCGCTGAATATCTACATGGCTGGCGCATCGGGTAAAAAACTCGACGACACCTACAAATTGGCATGGTTGCGTGGCCTGAAAACCACTTACTACCTGCGTACCATGGGTGCAACACACACTGAGAAATCGACTTCCAAAACCGGCGCATTGAACTCGGTAGATTCTGGTAGCGGCTCATCTTCCGGTGTATCCGCACAAGAGACGGACGGTCCAGCTTGCATGTTGCGTCCTGGCGATGCCGGATTTGAAGAGTGCGAAGCCTGCCAATAAGCAGCAAAAAGCAGCATCGCGAAGCGAAAATCAACACGCTTCGTGATGCGAGATTGAACTTGAGTCAAAGAATGTAGCCAAAGCACTATAAGGTTTTGTGCTGCAGTAGCGATGCCAAGAGCATCAGCAGAATACGAATAAGGAAATAAGTCATGCTAAGTTGGGATGAAGAAGTTACTCCGGCAGCACCAGCGCAACCGCAGCCAGCATTGCAACCGGTTCTGCAGCAAGTACGTGACGCAGCTGCGCAACGTGTGCAAGCGCAGCAAGATGTCGCACTGAATCCGGTTGTGGTGGAGAAGTCTGCCGATGGCGTTGATCCGACACGCCGCATGAATGCGGCTGACAAGCGCATCATCAACGGTAAAACCGACGTCAATCAATTAGTCCCGTTCAAATACAAATGGGCGTGGGACAAATATCTGGCTGGTTGCGCAAACCACTGGATGCCGCAAGAAATCAACATGCAGCGCGATATTGAACTGTGGAAAAATCCGAACGGCCTGACCGATGACGAGCGTCGTCTGGTCAAGCGTAACCTCGGCTTTTTCGTTACGGCGGATTCGCTGGCTGCCAATAACATCGTGCTTGGCACCTATCGCCACATCACGGCACCAGAGTGCCGTCAGTACCTGTTGCGTCAGGCATTTGAAGAAGCGATTCATACTCACGCTTACCAATACATCGTTGAATCGCTCGGTCTGGACGAAGGCGAAATCTTCAATGCATACAACGAAGTTGAGTCGATCCGCGACAAGGATCAATTCCTAATTCCATTCATTGATGTGCTGACTGATCCTGAGTTCAAGACCGGTACGGTTGAAACCGATCAGACATTGCTGCGCTCGCTGATCGTGTTTGCATGCTTGATGGAAGGCTTGTTCTTCTATGTCGGCTTCGCACAGATCCTCGCGCTCGGTCGTCAAAACAAGATGATGGGTGCTGCAGAGCAGTATCAATACATCCTGCGTGATGAGTCGATGCACTGCAACTTCGGCATCGATTTGATCAACACGATCAAGCTCGAAAATCCGCATTTGTGGACCCCGCAATTTCGCGAAGAAATTAAAACGTTGTTTTTACGCGCAGTAGAGTTGGAATATCGCTACGCAGAGGATACAATGCCGCGTGGAGTGCTTGGACTTAACGCACCGATGTTCAAGGGTTATTTGAGATTCATCGCAAATCGCCGTGCACAACAAATCGGTTTGGAACCGATGTTCGAACAAGAAGAAAATCCATTCCCATGGATGAGCGAAATGATCGATCTGAAAAAAGAACGTAACTTTTTTGAGACACGAGTCATCGAATACCAGACAGGTGGCGCGCTCAACTGGGAATAAATAATTTGAACATCGCGTGGTAGCAAACGCGAATTGAACAGCACCAAAAAGTAGTTCCCAACATGCAGTCGCTATCAACAGGAATTACAAAGACTGCAGAAAACAGGAAAGGCAACAACCAAATTTAATGAACAGTAGAAGACCGATACGATCTCATCTGCTCAAGCCGCATCATCTGATTCAGTCAGGTGAGGCGGCTTTTTTCTTTAAAAAAAGTTTGTTCTTTCAGAAACAGAATTCCAATGCTGGCGTGTACGCTGGCGTTTTTTTTGGCTATAGCGGTAGCACAGCTACGACGTACGCATAGCCATGTAAGGCTGAAGTGCTGCATAAGTGAGGGGATGCAGCAGTTCAGCTGGAGCCGAATTCATTAGCGCAAGCAACAAGTACGCTTGTGCCGATGAATAATTCGCCCAAACCATCGCGATGGTGCGGGAGGGTTTCAAACCTAGAAGCTTGATTTTTTCCATCACGTGAAGGAGAAACAAAATGGCAACAGCAGCAAAAAAACCAGCAGCTAAGAAACCTGCTGCAAAGAAAGCAGCAGCTAAAAAACCAGTTGCAGCAAAAAAACCAGCCGCCAAAAAAACGGTAGCTAAAAAAGCAGCAGCTAAAAAGCCTGTCGCTAAGAAAGCTGTAGCTAAAAAGCCAGTGGCTAAAAAAGCAGCAGCCAAAAAGCCAGTAGCTAAAAAAGCTGTAGCTAAAAAAGTCGTTGCTAAGAAAAAGCCAGTGGCTAAAAAAGCAGCAGCTAAAAAGCCAGTAGCTAAGAAAGCTGTAGCTAAAAAAGTCGTTGCTAAGAAAAAGCCAGCGGCTAAAAAAGCAGCAGCCAAAAAGCCAGTAGCTAAGAAAGCTGTAGCTAAAAAAGTCGTTGCTAAGAAAAAGCCAGCGGCTAAAAAAGCAACAGCCAAAAAGCCAGCGGCTAAGAAAGCAGCAGCTAAAAAGCCAGCAGCTAAAAAGGCTGTAGCAAAAAAGCCAGTAGCTAAAAAAGCAGCAGCTAAAAAGCCTGTCGCTAAAAAAGCAGTGGCCAAGAAAGCAGTAGCTAAAAAGCCTGTCGCTAAAAAAGCAGCAGCGCCTAAAAAGCCTGCAGCTAAGCCAGCAGCAGTAGCAGCGCCTGCAGTCAAGACGGTGTTGAATCCGGCAGCAGCATGGCCGTTTCCAACGGGCACACGTCCGTAAATCCAGGTTCGCTTGGATGCGCCTGGTTAAATTCAGGCACAATCCCGCTGTGTGGCTTTTGTCGCACAGCGGTTTTTTTTTAAGGAGTCTCCGTGCTGGATAGTGTATTTACGCTGATTATTGATACTGTTGCCGTGGTGCTGGCCGGTGCTTTATTGCTCAGATTCTGGATGCAGGCTGTGCGCGTGCGCCCGCCGATAGAGCTTGCGCAATTTACATATAAATTGACGGATTGGCTGGTACGTCCCTTGCGTCGCGTATTGCCGGGTGCCGGTGGTTACGATTGGGCCAGTGTGATTGCTGCCTTCTTGGTCGCGCTGGTGGCGACTGCCTTTGATGTGTGGTTGAGCGGTGGCTTTACACCGCAGACGGTATTGCTGTTGGCAGTATTGCGCGTCGTTCAGTGGGCGCTATACGGCTTGATCGGTTTGATCCTGATCGAGGTGATTTTTAGCTGGGTCAATCCGCATGCGCCGCTGGCGCCATTTGTACGTGCTTTGAATGACCCACTGATGCGACCATTACGTCGTATTGTGCCCTTGATAGGGACGATAGATTTGTCGCCGCTGGTCGCGCTGATCTTGCTGAGAATAGCAATTCAGTTGGTGACGACGCTGGTAGCGTCATTGCTCTGAGATAAGATTTTCTGCTGTGCTGGCGTAGGAGTCTATCGCCAGCACGTCTTGCATTGCTTTGCTTACAGTCGATAGCCGAACGCTTGATGGAAGCGGTCATCGATCTCTGCACGTGACAATACGTGATTCTGCGGACCTTGATGCGCGATCTTGATGGAACCCATCAGGCTGGACAGTCGTCCAGTTGTCGCCCAATCCATACCATTGGTCAAGCCAAACAGCATGCCGGCACGGAATGCATCACCACAGCCGGTTGGGTCAATGACCTTCTCGGCCTTCACGCACGGAATCATCAGATGTTCGTTGCCGCTGAAAATTTCTGCACCTTGTTCGCCGCGAGTAACAACCAATGCCGAAACGCGCTGGGAAATTTCTTGCAGCGACAGACCTGTACGCCCGGTTAACAATTCCGCTTCGTAATCATTGACGGCAACATAGGTCGCCAATTCAATGAAGTTCTTCAATTCGTCACCATTGAACATAGGCAAGCCTTGGCCCGGATCGAAGATCAAGGGAATGTTCAAATCAGCGCAATGCTGAGCATGTTGCAACATGCCGTCACGGCCGTCTGGTGCGACGATGGCAATCGCTACATCACCGGCATCAGCTACCTTGTTGTAATGCGAGAAGCTCATGGCACCCGGATGGAACGCGTTGATCTGGTTGCCGTCTGCATCGGTCGTGATGAGGGCTTGACCGGTGTAGGCGTCGTCGATGGTCTTGAGGCATTGCTGTGAAATCTGCAATTGTTCCAGACGTTCGCGATAGGATGCGTCGTCCTGACCTATGGTTGCCATGATGAGCGGATCGCCACCGAGCAATTTCAGGTTGTAGGCGATATTGCCGGCACAGCCGCCAAACTCACGGCGCATTGTCGGTACCAAGAAGGACACATTGATTTTATGCAGTTGGTCGGCCAGCAAGGATTCAGAAAAACGACCTTCGAAGGACATGATCGTATCGAAAGCGACGGAACCACAGATTAAGGATTTCATAGGTAGGGATGGAAAATGTTAGGTAAAGAATAGGAAATTGGTCGCAATCATACACTGTGTGTTTCGCCTGCGGCCATAGTCTGACGATGCGGAGTTTCTTGCCTATGGCTAAAGTAGTCTGATTTAGTCCTGTGCTTATTGAATGTATGAACGCTGCTAATCAGGGATAGAACAAATACACGCGGTAACCAGATGCCTTGATTTGCGCCAGTTCAAAAGACAGTTTAACGCTACGTTCGCTGCGAGAAGCGAAGCCGAGTCGTATGTCTTCGGCACTGCTGAGGTAATCGCTTGGATTGAAAACGCGGCGCAACAGCGGCTTTTCATTCGTATCGTTGAGGGTAAGTTCGATGTGCGGCCATTCCTGTGGCGTGCTGCTGTAGTTGCGTAGCAGCGTAGTGAGTACAAACGTATCTTTGTTGGTGGCTAGTGTCTGCAATTCGCTGGACTCGATAGATACTTGGTCTATCTGGGCTGGCAGATCGATACGGCAACCGAGCATGCTGCACATTTGTGTGAGTATGGGTTTGGTCTCAGGGAACCAGCCGGCGATTTGATTGCGGAATACATAAGTACTCTGCGCAAGTGCGGCTATGAGTAAAACCAAGGAACCTACGCTCAAAAAAATACGTAATTTCCGGCTCAGACGTTGTCGCTGGCGACCATGCTTGAGAAAACTAGGTTCATCTTCCGCATCGACTTCATCCAGTGCATCGTGTTCTTCTACGCGGGCCGATTTTTTACTGCCGCGCCATGGTCTGCGCTGCAAATCCTTCATCGCTTCGTCTAACTCGTCGGGTGCATTCGGGTCGTATGTAGACTGAGCAGTTTCGGCGGTGATTTCATCCGGTAGATCGCGTGTGAAGTCCAGCAAGGTCATCCGTTGCAACGGATCTTCCGACTTGTTTTCTTCGTATGTGGATATTGCCGTATGAATATCGGCGTCACGCTCAAATCCGGCGGGAATGTCGAAATCTATTTTGCTGGCCGGAGGAGGAATGATCTCCTCTTCGCTCGCAGCAGCTACTTCATCCGTTTCATCGGGTGTTTGTATGGATGCTGTTACCGATTCCGAGACGGCCGGTGCTGTCGCTTCGGCTACCGGTGTGTCATTGGCAGCAGGGGCGGGAGTGACTGGTGGTGCGGCATCTTCTGATGGCAGCAGATTCTCGATGCCGTTGAAAATTTCCTTACAGTAGCCGCAGCGCACCAGCCCTGCGCGCAACTTCAATTGATCATGCGCGACGCGAAACGTCGTTTGGCAGTGAGGACATTGAGTCGCGAGTGCCATAGTGTGCGCTATTGTCGGCCTGACGATTCAAGACTGGATGGCAGGTGACCGGCGAGGGCGACCCAGCCTTCGTGCTCAGCCCATACGCTCAGTGTGATGAACGGAGCGTAAGCAGCGGTGACTTCATCTACTTGAGTCGCGAGTACGCCTGACAGTACCAGTTTGCCGCCCGGATTGACGCGTCCTGACAACATTGGAGCCATCAATTTCAATGGATTGGCGAGGATGTTGGCAACGACGACGTCGAAGGTATGTGCATGGCCGGATGTGGCGAATTCATCTGGTACGTAATACGCGATATCGCAATGATTGCGTTCGGTATTGAAGATGGCAGATTGAATAGCTTGCGGATCAATATCGATACCGATGACTTTTGCTGCGCCCAGTTTTTCTGCCACCATGGCGAGGATGCCGGAACCACAGCCGTAGTCGAGCACGCTTAAATCGGTTGGTGGGTTTGCTTCCAGCCATTCCATGCAGAGACGCGTGGTTGGGTGGCTGCCGGTACCGAAGGCAAGGCCAGGGTCCAGCTCCAACACCAGTGCATCTGGATCAGGAGCATCGTGCCAACTTGGAACGACCCAGATGTTTTTGCCGATATGGATGGGCTCGAATTGCGATTGTGTTAAACGTACCCAATCCTGCTCTGCAACCGGACGTAATGTGAAGGCGACATCCGCTGCGGCCAGACCAACAGCGTTGGCTGCTTCGGCAACGATGGCAGTCTGATCGGACTCAACCGGAGTGAGTGCGACGACGCGGCTGTGTTCCCATGCGGCTTCTTTTGGCTCCATGCCGGGTTCGCCGAATAGCGGTTGCTCGGCATCGGTACCGAAATCGGCATCTTCTACCGAGACCGACAATGCGCCAGCCTCCATCAACGCATCGGACAATGCTTCCGCATGCGTACGGGCGACTTCGATCACGATTTCGGTCCAGCTCATGAATACCTCAATGTACTTTACTGTCAGCCATTATATTGGCTGTCTGCCTGAAGCAGGTGGGGTGAATGATGATTTGTTGTACTCGCCGTAACAACAGATGCTTATCCATTGTTACGGCGGTCGCGGAGCAAGCCGCTAGAGAATAACAACGCTTACGCGTTGGATGCTGCAATTACGCTTTTGGTTCTTTTGGCAAATCAGGTTTGTTTGCCAATTTTTGCTCGAGGTAATGAATGTTGGTGCCGCCTTCGATAAAGCGGGCATCAACCATCAACTCACGATGCAATGGGATGTTGGTTTGAATACCTTCAACAACCATTTCCGACAAGGCAATTTGCATACGCTTGATAGCTTGTTCACGTGTTGCGCCGTACGCAATGACTTTGCCAACCATCGAATCATAGTTAGGCGGAACGTAGTAGCCAGCATATGCGTGTGAATCGACGCGTATCCCAGGGCCACCTGGTGCATGCCAGGAAATGATCTTGCCTGGCGATGGTGTGAACTTGAAGGGATCTTCAGCATTGATACGGCATTCGATGGCGTGGCCGCTCAGGATCACGTCACGTTGGCGGAAACGCAGTTTCTCACCGGCAGCGATGCGGATCTGTTCTTGCACGATGTCGATGCCGGTAATCATTTCAGTCACTGGATGTTCAACTTGCACGCGGGTGTTCATTTCAATGAAATAGAACTCGCCGTTTTCGTACAGAAACTCAAACGTACCTGCGCCGCGATAGCCCATCTTGCGGCAAGCTTCGGCGCAACGGTCACCGATGCGTTCGATCGTTTTGCGTGGGATGCCAGGTGCTGGTGCTTCTTCCAGCACTTTTTGGTGGCGGCGTTGCATCGAGCAGTCGCGCTCGCCCAGCCAAATTGCATTTTTATGTTCGTCGGCCAGAATCTGGATTTCCACGTGACGTGGATTTTCCAGATATTTCTCCATATAGACTTCTGGATTGCCGAATGCGGCGCCAGCTTCAGTCTTGGTCATCGTGACAGCGTTCAGCAATGCTGCTTCGGTGTGCACAACGCGCATACCGCGTCCGCCGCCACCGCCAGCTGCCTTGATGATGACTGGATAGCCTACCTTGCGCGCGATCTGGATGATTTCTTTGGTGTCGGTTGGCAATGCGCCTTCCGAGCCGGGTACGCATGGCACGCCAGCTTTGATCATTGCCTGCTTGGCCGACACTTTGTCGCCCATCATGCGAATGGATTCGGAACGTGGGCCGATGAAGACGAAGCCGGATTGCTCTACGCGTTCCGCAAAATCAGCGTTTTCGGACAAGAAGCCGTAGCCAGGGTGTATCGCTTCAGCATCGGTGACTTCAGCCGCGCTGATGATGGCAGGCATGTTCAGATAGCTGAGTGCTGATGGCGCAGGCCCAATACAAACGGACTCGTCAGCCAGCTTGACGTATTTGGCATCGCGGTCTGCTTCAGAATGAACAACCACGGTCTTGATGCCCATTTCGCGGCAAGCGCGCTGGATACGAAGCGCGATTTCGCCACGATTGGCGATAAGAATTTTTTCAAACATAGTGGAAATTGGACTCGTCGTTAAAGGATGAAATCAAATCAGCGAGAGTGAAGATGGGGCGGCGTAGTCGCCTGTATGACCCCAAGCTTCCATCATTAGCCGATGATAAACAACGGTTGGCCAAATTCGACCGGCTGACCATTTTCGACCAGGATTTCTTTGATGACGCCGGAAGCGTCAGCATCGATTTCATTCAACAATTTCATTGCTTCGATAATGCACAATGTGTCGCCTTCTTTGACAACCGAACCGACTTCGACGAATGCCGGCGAGCCTGGAGCGGATGAGCGGTAGAAGCTGCCGACCATAGGTGATTTGACGACATGGCCTTGGATTTCCACTGGAGCGGCTGCGACTGGCGCGGCGGCTGCAACAGGTGCGGAAGCTGCGGGAGCATATTGCTGTTGCATGCCTGGCTGCATCATGACAACTTGATTCTGTGGGACTGGGGAAGATTTAACGATACGGACTTTGCTTTCGCCTTCCGTTACTTCCAGTTCAGCGATATCTGATTCAGCGACCAGATCGATGAGGGTCTTGAGCTTGCGTAAATCCATGTGAAATTCCTTGGAGATTTTAGTTTTTATGTTAAAGATGGCGGCAATTATAAGGCATTTGCCGACAAATGGTGGGAATTAGAGCTTTTTGAGTGCGAATGAGATGGCTGCTGCATATCCTTCAGTGCCTAATCCACACACCACGCCGACAGCGATGCCGGACAAATAGGAATGGTGGCGAAATGCTTCGCGCTGATGAATATTGGAAACGTGTATTTCCACAAACGGGATGGCAACCCCGGCTAATGCGTCACGCAATGATACGCTGGTGTGGGTCAATCCGCCTGGATTGATGACAATTGCGTCGACCCCTTCTTTTTTCGCAGCTTGAATGCGATCAATTAATTCACCTTCGTGATTGCTTTGAAAGGCAATCAGTTTGGCGCCTGCCTGCGCTGCTTGTTCGGTTGCTGCGCGTTCCACATCGGCAAGCGTGGTCGATCCATAGACCTCCGGCTCGCGTGAGCCAAGCAGGTTCAGGTTCGGACCATTTAACAAAAGAATATTTTTTGCCATCGAGATGCAACTCCGTTTGACGATGATGGCCGCATTTTGCCGCTAAATGGCGTCGATTGGCAAGGAAAAATCTCGTATTAGTATCAAAGAGCGTTGATGTCGGCGCGTAATTGATCCATCTTCAAGCGACCTAAATAAGTCTTCTTGACGTCGCCTTTGGGGCCAATGATGACGGTAAACGGCAGGCCGCCAGCCTGGTTGCCGAACTGGCGGGACAATTCGCTGCCATTAATTCCGGCGATATAAAGCGGATAAGTGATTTTATATTTCGTGGCAAATTCCCGGATATTGTTGGCTGAATCAATGCCGACACCAAGAATTTGTATGTTTTTCGGCAACAATTCAGTTTGCAGTTCGGTCAGTTCCGGCATTTCTTCCACGCATGGTGCGCACCAGGTTGCCCAGAAGTTAATGATCAAGGTTTTGCCTTGCCATTGAGATAAGGGCTGCATTTTGCTGTTGCTATCTTCTAGTTGCTGGGCAAAAAAGTTGGCGACGGCTGGTGATTCTGGGTCTGCAGGAGTGTGATGCTTGGTACCGAAATAGATGCCGACAGCGGCAAAAAATAGCGCGATGGCACCATATAAAAATACGTTACGTCTCATTTTTGCTCGTTTTCTTTAGTGTGGTCTTGCGTGATCAGTGCACGCACTGATTCGATGTCGGCACGTTCTTGTCGGCCGGAAGGGGATTTTTTGACTGCGCCACGTAAGTCATCAATTTCATACAGTGCAAGGTGGACGCCTTCTTGCTGCCATATAAAACTGAGGGTTTCGACGGCTTCGCTGCGGCCTTTGAAGTGAGATGACTCCGACACTTCAAAGTCTATGCCTTTGTTTAATAGGTAAATCTCGACGTCTTTTGCGCTTTCTGCAAATAACTGTAAGTAGATATCTGAATGTTCCCCGGCCGTGCCGTTCAGGACTGCACCTGTTAGATAAGGCTGGAACGTTGCCAGTTCTTGCATGATGCGTACGGCTAGGTTGCGCAGATGCAATAGACGGGCAGGTTGCGTGTCACCGAAAAACAGCTCGTTATATAGGCGAACCTCATCCTCAATCAGGGCGTTGTCCGGCAGCACATCACCACGGACTTTGTTGTTGCCGAGTATCTGTTTGGCCGCCTTGCGCTTGGCTGTACCGTAGTCGACGCCGTCTTCCGCGATCAGGCGCGCAGCGCTTGCGGCGATTTCGGCGCGCAGTAATTCGGTATCAGACAGGGGGTGAGTAGGCATGATGCGAATGATACTCCCGCCGACAGATGCCCGTCGTCGGGTAAAATCTCGTTATTCCAATCCGAAATTGTACAATGCATATTCACATACTTGGCGTTTGCGGCACCTTCATGGGTGGTTTGGCGGTGCTGGCAAAAGCTGCCGGTCATACAGTTACCGGCTGTGACGCCAATGTCTACCCGCCGATGAGCACGCAGCTTGAGGCACAAGGCATCAAGCTGATAGAAGGTTATGGTCCGGAGCAGATCAGCCTGAATCCTGATTTATATGTCATCGGCAATGTCGTCTCGCGCGGCAATCCCTTGATGGAGGAAATTCTTAATCGCGGTTTGCCCTATACCTCAGGCCCACAGTGGATAGGTGAGCATATCCTGCAAGGTAAGTGGGTACTTGCTGTAGCGGGAACGCATGGCAAGACAACGACTTCGTCGATGCTGGCGTGGATACTGGAAGATGCGGGCTACGATCCTGGCTTCCTGATTGGCGGCGTGCCTATGAATTTTGGTATTTCTGCACGTCTGTCTGGCAAGGGTGCGGAATCCTCATTCTTTGTGATCGAAGCGGATGAGTACGATACGGCCTTCTTCGACAAGCGCAGCAAATTCGTTCATTACCACGCGAAAACCGCGATCCTGAACAATCTGGAATACGATCACGCCGATATTTTCCCGGACCTGACTGCGATTGAAACCCAGTTCCACCATTTGGTGCGTACCGTGCCCGGCGTTGGCCGTGTAGTTGCCAATGCACGCGAAGAGTCGCTGAAACGCGTCATGCAACGCGGCTGCTGGAGCGAAACGGAATGGTTTGGCAGTGACGATCAACATGGCTGGAAGATCAATACACATGACGACGGTAATTTTGATGTCTTCTTCAACGGCGAGTTGCAGGGTACGGTGAACTGGCCTCTGACCGGCGAACACAATCGCATGAATGCACTGGCCGCGATTGCCGCTGCACGTCATGTCGGCGTGGTGCCGGCGCAGGCGATTGCTTCATTGGGACAATTTGAAAATGTGAAGCGTCGCATGGAATTGCGTGGAACGGTGAACGATATCGCGGTGTATGACGACTTCGCCCATCATCCGACTGCGATTGCGACTACGGTTGCCGGCTTGCGTAAAAAAGTCGGTGCGGCACGCATACTCGCCGTGCTGGAGCCGCGCTCCAATACGATGAAGCTAGGCACGATGAAAGATGCATTGCCGGGCAGTCTGGTCGATGCTGATTTGGTCTTCGGCTACGGTGCCAGTGGTAGTGGCAAAGATGCGCTCGGTTGGGATCTGGCAGAAGCCTTGGCGCCGCTCGGTAATAAAGGCCGTGCCTTTAATGATTTGAATACCTTGGTGCAAGCAATTGCAGAAAATGCACAAGCGGGCGATCAGATACTGGTGATGAGCAACGGTGGTTTTGGCGGCGTGCATCAAAAAATTCTGGATGTGCTGGCGCAATGATTTTGTATCTGCACGGTTTTCGTTCATCACCTCTCTCGTATAAAACCAGTTTGCTGGCAGCGCGTATGCAGGCGCTGGGCCGTGGCGATGAGTATCTTTGTCCGCAATTGCCGGCTTCGCCACGCGAGGCGATAGCATTGGCGCTGGATATTGCGCAAAAAGTTGATCCGTCTGAATTGACCTTGATCGGTTCCTCACTGGGTGGCTATTACGCCACATGGTTGGCAGAGCAACTGGGTTGTCGTGCGGTTTTGCTCAATCCAGCCGTCCACGCTGCGCGCGATTTGGCAACGCAAGTTGGTGTCAAAACGCAATATCACTCGAATGAGCCATTCGAATTCAAGCGCGAGTATATTGATGAATTGAAGGCGCTGGCAGTTGACGAAATTACAAATCCGCAACGTTACTTCCTGATCGCGGCAACCGGCGATGAATTGCTCGATTGGCGCGAAATGGTGGCGCAATTCTCGCAAGCGCGATTGCGTGTGATTGATGGCAGCGATCATGGCATGTCGGATTTTGAAGAATATGCTGATGAGGTGCTGGCTTTTTGCGGTATCGACGTTGGAGCAGCGCAGTGATGGATAGCGTGCAGCGTCGTTCGGTATCGCAAGCGCATTGGTTCTCGCATGTGAATGGCGTGCATGCATCACCGCAGATGCGAGCATGGTTAACTGATTCGATGTCGCTGACGATGAAGCTGATTGCACGTTGTGAACGATTTCGCGTGCAGCGCCTGGTGCAACAACGTGCGCTGGTGCTGGCAGATGAATTTGAAGAAGTTACGTTGCCGCGCCGAGTTTTGGTGCAGGAACGTGAAGTGTTTTTGCGCTGTGATGAACAGCCTGTGGTGTACGCGCATACGATAGTGCCGCTTTCTGCCACTGCATCCGACTGGCCATTTTTTGGCACGCTGGGTGAGCGTTCATTAGGTACAACCTTATTTGGTGATCCACGCGTTTGGCGTGGCAAGTTGGAATACGCACGATTGCAGGCACAACATCCTTTGGCGTTACGTGCAGCCGCGGCGCTTGGTGTGGAGTTGCCTGCGCCTTTGTTTGCGCGTCGCTGTTTGTATAAACGTGGAAAAGGTTCTTTATTGGTGACGGAAGTTTTTCTTCCGAACATAACGACCATCCGGCAAAGTCCGCGTATCGCGGGAAAAGACTAAGCAAGCTTGCGCATCAGAATGCGCTTGATAAATGAAATGCAGTAATCGACTTAAGTAGCAAAAGATCGATTAGTAAACGAACCTGTTCCAAGAACTAATTAAATAAGCAAAGTATTGAATGAATCTATTTTTTGACGAATCCGGCGATTTCAAAGCTGGCGTTGCGATGTCACAGCAAGGCGAGGCATATCAGGTTGAGATGCCTTCCGGTAAGCGTACTAAAGTCCGGTCTAAAGACGTGTTGCTGCAGTTTGCATCGCCATCGCCAGCGGAGCTCATGGCGGAAGCGCAAGCGATTGCAGCAGAAATCGATCTTGATTTTCTGTGGGAAGTGGCTGGGCAGGAAGAGTTTGGCTTTGCTGAATTAGGCACTGAATATTTTGGTCACGATCCTAAACCCCACGAAGCAGCCGGTTTGATCTTGCGTTTGCACAGCGCGCCGATTTACTTCTATAAAAAAGGTAAAGGCCGTTACAAGGCTGCACCGGAAGCATCGTTGAAAGCAGCGTTGGCAGGCGTGGAAAAGAAACGCCAACAAGCTTTGGTACAAGCGCAGTATGTGGAAGAGTTGAAAGCGAATAAATTGCCGGAAGCTATGCGTCCGATCGTGCTGCAATTGCTGTTCAAACCAGACAAAAATTCCATCGAATACAAAGCACTGGATGCTGCATGTAGCGAATTGCAGATTGCGCCGCAACGTTTGATGCTGGCTGTCGGTGGCATTCAATCGGCGAAGGATTTGCACTTCTCCAAATTCCTGTTTGAGTCTTTCCCTAAAGGCATAGGTTTCCCCGAGATTACGTTGCCGACCATGCCGGAATTGCCGCTTGCGGATGTGCAAGCGTTTTCCATCGACGATGTCACTACGACAGAAATTGATGATGCGATGTCAGTGACGCGGCTGCCGGATGGCAAGGTCTGTGTCGGTATCCACATTGCAGCGCCGGGTTTGGGTATCAAGCGTGACGACGCATTGGATGTGATTGCGCGCCAGCGTTTATCTACCGTGTATATGCCGGGCGACAAGATCACCATGCTGCCGGATGAGCTGGTCGAAGCTTATACCTTGGCGGAAGGACGCGTCTGCCCAGCATTGTCACTGTACGTGACGCTGGATCCATCCGACTGGTCTGTTATTACGGCCGAGACGCGTGCTGAGCGCGTGCCGATCGCAGCCAATCTGCGTCATAACGATCTCGATGCTTATGTTACGGAAGACAATCTGGCAGCCGATGTGGGCGACTATCCATACAAGGAAGATATCTCCCTGTTGTGGAAATGGGCACAAGTACTCGAGCAAGGTCGTATGGCCAAGCGCGAAAGTTTTGGTCTGCGCCCTGAGCAAAATAACCGTGTCGATTTCAACTTCTATGTGGAAAACGACACGGTATCGATTCAGCGTCGCAAGCGCGGTGCGCCATTGGACAAGATCGTCGCTGAATTGGCGATTTTGACCAATAGTAGCTGGGGTAAGTTATTGCACGAGCATGGCGTGCCAGGGATTTATCGCGCGCAGGGTGGCGGTTCCGGTAATGGTTGGGCCGCGAAGATGCAAGTGCGTATGCAAATACATGCCGCGCCACATCAAGGTTTGGGCGTCGATCAATATGCGTGGAGTACTTCGCCTTTGCGCCGTTACACCGATCTGGTCAATCAATGGCAAATTCTGGCTTGTATAGAACACGGAGTGACGGCACCACTGGTCGCGCCGTTCAAGCAGCGTGATGCTGATTTGTTTGCGATCGTGTCCGCATTCGATGCAGCTTACAGCGCTTACGCTGCATTCCAATCCGATATGGAACGCTACTGGTGTCTGCGTTGGTTGAGTCAGGAAAAAGGCGAGGCCGAGACGATGAAAGTCGAAGCGACCGTCTTGAAGGAAGAAATTCTGCGTCTGCTCGATATTCCTCTCGTCATCAAGTTGCCGGGTATGCCAGCGGTTGCACGCGGTTCGCAAGTCAAACTGGACTTGTTGCGCTGGGATGAAGTTGACCTGACGATAGAAGCACGCTTGCTGGATATTACGCAGGATGCAAGCGGTACCGTTTCCGCGGAACTGGATGAGGAAATGGCAGAAGACTTGCCGGAAGGTGAACTTGAGCCGGTAGCAGGCGAGCCGGCACCGACAGAAGAACTGGCGCCTGAGCCAGCGTCAACTGTAGTGCCGGAATAAGAGACTGGGCGATTCTTTAAAATCGCCCGTCCTTTGCCGTAAAATCCATTTCGAATCTATTTCTTTAATCATTATTGTTGACGATCTCTCGCGTGAAGTCTTTTTTCCAGAATCGCATTTTGACTGTTGCCGTCACGACTTCCGTGCTGGCGCATCTCGCGTTGCTGGCCGTGCACTTCACGCCGCCAGAGGCGTTCAAATTCAAGCCGACTGATCCTGGGCTTGAAGTCATATTGGTCAATGCCAAACACGACAAGCAACCGCTGAAAGCCGATGCGTTGGCGCAAGCCAATCTGGATGGTGGTGGTAATGCTGATGCAGGCCGTGCCAAATCGCCGTTGCCTGATATGCGTCAAAGCGAAGATGGTGAAAGCGCGAAAGCCACGAGACGCAAAGTTGAAGAGTTAGAGCGGAATCAGAAAAAACTGCTGGCGCAACTGGAAAAGAAAACACAGTTCCGTACACAGCAAGCCACTGATGTGGAGCCGGTAAAAGACGTGCCGGTGCAACGCAATGCGACGGATATGCTCGATAGCGCGAAGGCCTTGTTACGCAGGGAAGCGGAAATTTCCCGCAGCATAGAGGAATACAACAAGCGTCCGAAGAAAACGCAGGTCACGCCAAGTACACGTGAGGTCGGTTATGCCGCTTATTACAAGGCCTTGCAGGATCGAATAGAAAAAAACGGTACGCTGAACTTCCCGCAGAAAGATGGCAAGAAGCTGTATGGCGAATTGGTGGTTTATATCCCGATTTTTCAAGACGGCACGATATACATGAAGGATGGCGGACCGCGCGTTGAACGTACTTCGGGCAATCCTGCCCTGGATCAAGCTGCGTTGAACATCGTGCGCCGCTCCGCTCCTTTCGGCAAATTTCCCGACAATATGCGCTCGGCTGGCAAGGACGATGTGTGGGAAATTATTACGCGATTCAACTTTACGCGCGACGATGCATTACAAACCGAAACACGAGGCCAATGAGTGAGCAACAAGACTGACCATTACGCAGTGATCGGCAATCCGATCGCACACAGCAAATCCCCGGACATTCACGCGCGCTTCGCGGCGCAAACACAGCAAGATCTGGATTACGAACGTTTGCTGGCACCCTTGGATGGTTTTGTCGCGTCGGTACAAAAATTTATCCGTAACGGTGGCAAGGGTTTGAATGTCACTGTGCCGTTCAAGCTGGAGGCGTATGCCTTGGCGACGACATTAACCGAGAGAGCGCGCGCTGCCGGTGCGGTCAATACATTGAAGTTCGATGGCAATACCATGTTGGGCGATAACACTGATGGTGTCGGTTTAGTCACGGATATCGTGCGTAATGCTGGTGTTGCCGTGGCGAATAAATCGGTGCTTTTGCTTGGTGCTGGAGGTGCTGCGCGCGGTGTGATTCTGCCTCTATTGAATGAAAAACCAGCCAAACTGGTCATAGCGAATCGCACGCATTCCAAGGCCGTGGATTTGGTGAATCGCTTCGCTCCTCATCCACGTCTTGAGGTCAGTGATTTCGCGGTGCTGGACGATGCCTTCGACATTGTGATCAATGCGACTGCTGCCAGCCTTGCATCCGAAGTGCCGCCGATTTCACCACGCGTGTTTGCCAAACATACCCTAGCGTATGACATGATGTATGGTGCAGCGCCGACCCCGTTTATGCAGTTCGCGACGCAGCATGGAGCGATCGCACGCGATGGTTTGGGTATGTTGGTAGAGCAAGCGGCAGAGTCGTTTTATCTCTGGCGTGGTGTGCGGCCGGAGACCGCTGCCGTCTTTGCCGAATTGCGTGATCAGCTTTAATGTGCGGTTTTAATCCGCGCTTTTAATTCGCTTCAACTTGACGATATAAAAATGAAAATACTGCGCAAGCTGTTGTTTTGGCTGATCGTTGTGCCGATCCTGCTGGTGTTGCTTGTGCAGCTTTATTTTTTCCTTCAAATCGGTTGGTGGGTGAATCACAATCCGAGTTCGACCAGTTTCATGCGGCACCAGCTTTCCATTCTGCAGGAAAAGAATCCAAAGGCGCAGCTCAAGCAAAAATGGATACCCTACAATCGCATCTCAAATAACCTGAAACGCGCAATCATTGCGTCGGAAGATTCCAATTTCTCCGAGCATGAAGGCGTGGATTGGGATGCCTTGCAAAAAGCCTACGAAAAAAATATCAAGAAAGGCAAGGTTGTTGCCGGTGGTTCCACCATCACGCAGCAATTGGCAAAGAATCTATTCCTGTCTGGCGATCGCAGTTACATTCGCAAGGGCCAAGAAGTGATCATTACCTACATGCTCGAATATTGGATGGATAAAGAGCGTATCTTTGAAATCTATCTGAACGTGGTGGAGTGGGGCGTTGGTATTTTTGGCGCAGAAGCAGCGGCTCAGCATTATTTCGGCGTATCGGCAGCACAACTGGGCGCTGCACAAGCAGCACGCTTGGCAGTCATGTTGCCTAACCCGCGTTACTATGACGCGCATCGTGGCACCGGATATCTGGCGCGCCGTACGGATTTGATTTTGCGCCGCATGAATTCCGCCGCCTTGCCCTGATTCATTTCATTCCATAGTCATATTGCTGGCGTAAAAAGTTGCCCAAGTATGGTTAACGCAGGTGCAGCAAAAAAGTCGTTTATCCCGTCGTTTCCGGCTTGCTAGCGATCAGACTTATCAGTACACTTGCGCTGTTTTCGTTTCTGGAGACCCGACTTGGGTAGTCCTTCTTATAGTTGTCAGCCGTTTTACGACGGTCAATCTGCGAGATAGTGCTTTAGCGATCACGTTTCAAAGCGCCTCTCGCCGGATTCGGTGGGTGGTCGCGTCCTGGCCTGTGTAGTTTGTTGCATGGCCGCGTTCCCTCAAAATTTATTGAACCTGTAGAGCTGGCTCTGCAGGGCATGTTGTGTGTTTCATCAACCAGGTTGGTGTTTCTGACGCGACAGGGAGAGCTTATGATCAATGTATTTGTATTGCAAAATGGCCGCTTGAATCAGGTCAATATTGACAGCCGCGAGGATCTCGAAAAGGTCGCGCCGGTTTGGGTCGATTTGACGGATCCTAACGATGACGAACGCGCCTGGGTCAAGAGCATCTATGGTGTGGTTTTGCCAGACGAAGAAGACGTCAAGGACATCGAAGCATCCGCCCGTTATTACGAAGGTGAAAACGGCGATCTGCACCTGCGTACTGACTTCTTGCTGGAAGAAGATGATGGCCCGTCGCGTGTCGTGACTGTCGCTTTCATCCTGGCGCGCGACATCCTGTTTTCTGTCCATCCAGAAGATTTGCCTATTTTCCGTCTGGTGCGCATGCGTGCACGTTCGCGTCCAGGCTCGATTGCAGATTACAAAGATGTGTTGCTTGATCTTTATGCAACGGATGCTGAGTATTCAGCTGATGCGCTGGAGGGCGTGTATCAAAGTCTGGAAATAGTCAGCCGCAGCGTTTTGCAAGAAGAGTTGAGCGATCAGGATGCAGCCGGTGCGCTGAATGCGATTGCGCACGAGGAAGATTTGAACGGACGCATACGTCGCAATATGATGGATACGCGTCGTGCAGTCAGCTTCTTGATGCGAGGACGTTTATTGAATTCGGAACAGTTTGAAGAAGCGCGGCAGATTATGCGCGATATCGAATCGCTGGACGGTCACACCGCATTCCTGTTCGACAAAATCAACTTCTTGATGGATGCAACGGTCGGTTTCATTAATATTAACCAGAATAAAATCATCAAGATTTTCTCTGTTGCATCGGTCGCATTCCTGCCACCTACCTTGATCGCAAGCATCTACGGTATGAACTTCAAGGTATTGCCGGAGCTGGATTGGTCCTTCGGCTATCCATTGGCTATCGTGATGATGATCGCTTCTGCGGTCACGCCATTCTGGTACTTCCGTCGCCGTGGTTGGCTGAAGTAAAACATTTCCACGCGCAATGCAGCGCGTGGAAAGTGTGCTTCACATAAGCCTTACATCAGTCGTCGCAATCGTCCGCTAATTGCGCAAAGGCAGCATGCGCTGCCTTGATGCTTGTTTCTATAACAGCATCGTCATGTTGCGCCGAGACAAATCCCGCTTCAAACGCAGACGGTGCCAGATAAACACCGGCATCCAGCATCGCATGGAAGAAAGCGTTGAAGCGTGTCTTGTCGCACTTCATCATCGTTTCATACGATGTTGGCAACTCTGGCGCAAAGTACAAACCGAACATACCGCCGACCGAATTGGCGCAGAACGCGATGTCTGCGTCATGCGCTGCTGCGGCAAAGCCGTGTACCAGTTTGGCAGTTTGTGCTGTCAGCGCTTCGTAGAAGCCAGGCTCCTGTATCAACTTCAAGGTCGCCATACCGGCCGCTACCGTGACCGGATTACCGGACAAAGTGCCAGCCTGATAAACGCCACCGAGTGGTGCCAGATGGCGCATCAACTCTGCGCGTCCGCCGAAAGCAGCAACTGGTAAGCCGCCACCGATGACTTTGCCGAG
Organism: Pseudomonadota bacterium; assembly: GCA_040390795.1. Taxonomy (GTDB): domain Bacteria; phylum Pseudomonadota; class Gammaproteobacteria; order Burkholderiales; family Burkholderiaceae_D; genus Oxalicibacterium. Next base: position 289,979 of record JAZJXV010000009.1, read on the forward strand.
TACCGTCAAATCCGGTGTGATGTTGTACAAGGATTGCGCGCCGCCCAAGGCGACACGGAAGCCGGACATTACTTCATCCAGAATCATGACCGCACCGTATTGTGTACAGACGCGACGCATGGTTTGCAGGAATTCAGGCGTCGCTGGCAACAGATTCATATTGCCGGCAACCGGTTCGACGATCACGCAAGCAATGGAGTCGCCCATTTCCTTGAAGACGTTTTCCAGTTGCTGTGGATTGTTATAGTCGAGCACCAAGGTGTGCTTGGCGAAATCTTCAGGTACGCCAGCCGATGTCGGATTGCCGAAGGTCAGCAAGCCGCTGCCGGCTTTTACCAGCAGGGAATCGGCGTGGCCGTGATAGCAGCCTTCAAACTTGATGATCTTGTCGCGGCCTGTTGCGCCACGTGCCAAACGCAATGCACTCATCGCTGCTTCGGTACCGCTGGAAACCAGACGCACTTGCTCGATAGATGGCACCAGTTTGCAGATCAACTCGGCCATGTCGATTTCAGCTTCGGTTGGCGCGCCGAAACTCAAGCCGCGTGTCGCAGCGTCCTGTACCGCTTTGACTACGGATGGATGGGCGTGACCAACAATCGCCGGACCCCACGAGCCTATGTAGTCGATATAGCGTCTATCGTCGGCATCCCAAAAATAAGGGCCTTCGGCGCGTGTGATGAAGCGCGGCGTGCCGCCGACCGAGCGGAAGGCGCGTACCGGCGAATTGACGCCGCCTGGCGTACTTTTTTGTGCGCGGGCAAAAAGAAGATCGTTATTTGATGACATGCATGAACCGTGAAGTGAGCCGTGAAATAAGAGAAAAAATTTATTGAATAGGCGGTGTAATGTCGATGTCTTCATCGAATTCACGCGCCCAGAAATAACGATCGAGTACCAGTTTGCCCATGCCCAGACGTTGCGCATTGGCGATGGATGCAATCGTGAATTCTTGCGCTTCGAAGACGGCTTCTGGTACATCTAAGCCGTTGGCCAACAATGCGGCAATGGTTGCTGCCAAGGTGCCGCCTGCGCCGCTGTACGAGCCGGAAATGCGTTGCCAGTTATCGTGACGGATGACGCCACCTTCGTCGAACAGAGTGTTGGCGACATCGGTCAGATTCGATGGTGTGCCGGTGACGAATACATATTCGCAACCCATTTCGATCAGGCGCATCGCGTCGACGGCCATCAAGTCTTCTTCCGACGGTTCGCGCCAGGTTTCTGCCATGCGTGAGAGTTCAGCGGTCGAGATGATCAAGACAGTGGTTTGCGGGATCAGTAATTCACGCGTGGCCATCAACATGTCTTCGCCGTCCGGCCCTTGATCGGGTAACGATGTCAGGAAGGGGTCGAAGATCAGGGGAATGTCAGGATAGTCGGAAACGATTTCGGCAATTACCGAGACGTTTTCTATACTGCCGACGGCGCCAACCTTGAAGGCGGCGACGGGCATGTCTTCCAGCACAACACGCGCCTGGTCGGACACCCAATCGGAGTCGATCACTTGCATGTCTTCTATGCGGGCGGTGTCGCTGATGAACAGGGCAGTGATGACAGATAGGCCATGACAGCCCATTGCGGCAAAAGAGGCCAGATCGGCCTGAACGCCGACGGCGCCTACCGGATCTGTTGGTCCAAAGGTCAATATAAGCGGAGAAGTTTGGTTTTGCACGGCGGGTATATTAAGATAGCTGATTCTGCATTTTAACTTGAAGGGCTGTCAGCGTGAGTAATAACGAAACATCGAATGAAGTATTCCAAACCTGGATGTGTTTGATCTGCGGCTGGATTTACGACGAAGAGGCTGGTTTGCCGGAAGAAGGCATTGCGCCGGGCACGCGCTGGGCTGATGTTCCTATGAACTGGACCTGCCCTGAGTGCGGCGCACGCAAGGAAGATTTCGAGATGGTCGCGATCTAAAATCCTCATCCAGTGTTATGGCTTTAGCAATTTTGGTTTAAAAACCACGAGCGCTCATTTGCGCGTAGGACTTGGACTAAAGAATCTTGCTTTTTGTTACGGATGCGCCGTATATTGTTGACACAGTTCAACGAGACGAATCATGACAATAACGCTGGATACGGATATGAAAATCATGGTGATCGACGATAGCAGCACGATTCGTCGATCAGCAGAGATATTCCTCGGTCAGGCAGGTTACAAGGTCGTGCTGGCTGACGACGGATTTGACGCACTTGCCAAAATGAATGACCACAAACCGGCGCTCATTTTCTGCGACATCCTGATGCCGCGTCTCGACGGTTATCAAACCTGTGCACTCATCAAAAAGAGTGCCAAATTCCATACAACACCAGTCATTATGCTGTCATCCAAGGATGGTTTGTTCGACCGTGCGCGTGGCGCGATGGTTGGCTCTGACGCATATCTCACCAAACCATTCACTAAAGACAGTCTGCTGAAAACCGTGCGCGAACACGCGCTCGAGGCAGTCGCAAAGTAAATTTGATCTAAAGGTTTCATTCAGATGGCTATTCAGAAAATCCTCGTCGTAGACGATTCCCCGACCGAACGTTATTTCCTTACCGACATCCTGATTAAAAAAGGCTTTTCCGTCTCTACAGCAGAGAATGGTGAAGAAGCATTGTTGAAAATCAAGGCAGACAAACCGCAACTGATTTTGATGGATATCGTGATGCCGGGCCAGAACGGCTTTCAGGTAACACGCTCCATCACGCGCGATCCGGACACACAAGACGTGCCTATCATCATCTGCACCAGTAAAGGTCAAGAAACCGATCGCATCTGGGGATTACGCCAGGGCGCGCGCGATTACATCGTCAAGCCGGTGGACCCAGCAGAACTGCTAGCAAAAATCGCTGCGCTCGGATAAGTAGTTCTTCATGAGCCAGCCTACGCCGGAATTTCAAACGGATACTGCATCTCCGAAACGAGATATTGCTGCGCGTCGCACGCGCTTGCGTGAGTTCCAGGCGCAGTTGGTGGAGCGCATGCAAACTGCTCGCAGTGGCGAGGATACACGCGTCAATCAGCTCGGCGTGATGATAGGCGAGAGCCGCTGGTTGCTGAATCTGCAAACCGCGGGCGAGATCGTCTCGGTTGGTTCGATTACACCAGTACCGCTCACGCAGCCATGGTTTCTCGGCCTGACGAATATTCGCGGCAATTTGATCAGTGTGATCGACTTTGCGCGTTTTCAGGGTCATGCACCTACAACGATAGATAAAGACAGCCGTATCGTCGCATTCGGACCTGCGCTTTCATTTAATAGTGCCTTGCTGGTGTCGCGTGTTCTGGGTTTGCGTAACGTTGCCGAGATGCAGCTGCAGGCCGAGAGTGACGATCAGACTACGCCGTGGGCGAGCAAGCGCTACACGGATCAAGAGTCGCAAGTCTGGACTGAGCTTGATCTGTCTTCAGTAATTCAAAATCCTCAATTTTTGCACGTCGGCCTATGAGTCGCTTGGGAATGAGAGCCCGGGCACTTCATAAACAGAATCAGGAGAATCAGTATGGCGTTTAAATTACCGCTCTTTTCACAAAATAAAAAAGAGACGGCTACACAGGGCGACGAAGCGAATAGCGCTGTGCCAACTGATGACAATCTGCAAGCTGCGGCATACGGGACGGATATTCCAGTTGCACCGGTAACGCGTGCCAATGTCAATCCGAACGCGACCTACATCGGTGACGTATTGCAGAAAAGTGGCGATATCAGTTTGCCTCTGATTGGCAAGCTGCCACTGCAACAGCAGGTTCGTATACTCCTGATCGCACTGGGCACTTCACTGGCCTTGGGCGCGATCTTCGTTTGGCTGAATGCAGATTACTCTTCGCTGACGTCGACACAAACGCAGATTGCCGGCGATGCGCTGATGCACTCGCAACGGGTAGGTAAGGCAACACCGAATGCGATTCAAGGTAATAAGGAAGCGTTCAAGCAATTGGCCGACAGCCGTAAAGAATTCAATAACGACTTGTCGATTCTGTCCAAGGGCGGCGTGTATCAAGGGCGCAATATCAGTGCGCCAGATGCGCAGATGAGTGCAATGCTGCAAGAAACGCAAAAATTGTGGGCCGGTTCCGATAAGGCTGCTGCCACAATTCTGAAACTGGAAAAAGAACTGACAGGTTTCGGTACCACACTGCAAACTTTGAACAGCATTTCGCCGAATTTGCTGGAATTGACTGAGCAAATTTCAACCTTGAAAGCGCAAGGCGGCGCATCACCGCGTGAAACGGCTGCTGCCGGTCAGCTCGTGATGTTGACGCAACGTCTGGCACGTAGCGCGAATGAATTTCTGAGTTCGGAAGGTGTGAACCCGGAAACAGCTTTCTTGCTGGGTAAAGATACCAACACCTTCCGTGAGATTGTCGATGGTTTCTTGAGTGGTAGTGATGTGCTGCGTTTGAGCAAAACCACGGAACCGGATACACGCGACAAACTGCTCGAGCTGCAAGCAACATTTGGTGAGTATCAAAAATCGATCGCGCTGATTCTCGGCAACCTGCAAAACTTTATTGCAGCGAAACAAGCCGAAGAATTGATCTTTAAAGAAAACGAAGCGCTGAAGCAACGTTTGACTGAGCTGCAGCAAAGCTATCGTAGCGAGCAGGATTCGCTGACCTTGCCATTCTGGTTGATGCTGCTGAGCGTACTGGCTGCGCTGTTGTCTGCTGCCGGTATTGCTTTGGTTCTGTTGCAGGACAGCCGTAATCGCACCAAGGAAGCGGATGCGCGTCGTCTGGAAGCTGAGGGCCAGCGTCTGGAAGCGCAGAAGCAGGAAGAAGAAGCGAAACAGGCCAACGATCAAAACCAGGCTGCGATTTTGCGTCTGATGAACGAATTGCAGGAAGTAGCGGATGGTGACTTGACCGTGCAGGCAACGGTGTCGGAAGACATCACCGGCGCGATTGCCGATTCGGTGAACTATACGGTGGAAGAGTTGCGCGGGCTGGTAGGGCGCGTCACGAATACCGCAGAGCAAGTTACTTCGGCATCAACGCAAGCACAGAATATTTCAACCGAATTGCTGGAAGCGTCGCACAAACAATCACGCGATATTCAAGAAACCGGTCAAGCGGTATTGGAGATGGCGGTGCAGATTACCGACGTTTCCAAATCAGCGAATGAATCAGCAGAGGTTGCGCGCCAGTCGGTGACGGCGGCGGAAGAAGGTTCACGCGCGGTAGAGAACGCGATCAAGGGCATGAACGAGATCCGTGAACAAATTCAGGAAACCTCGAAACGAATCAAACGCCTCGGTGAATCCTCACAAGAGATTGGTGAGATCACCGAGCTGATTTCCGACATTACCGAACAGACCAACGTCTTGGCGTTGAACGCGGCGATTCAGGCGGCGTCAGCAGGCGAAGCAGGTCGCGGCTTCTCGGTGGTTGCGGAAGAGGTGCAGCGACTGGCGGAACGTTCGGGTGAGGCGACCAAGCAGATTGGTGCGCTGGTCCGTACGATTCAAACCGATACCCACGATGCGGTTGCCGCTATGGAAAAATCGACGCAGGGTGTGGTCGAGGGTGCAAAACTTTCCGATGCTGCTGGTGCGGCGCTGTCCGATATTCGACGCGTTTCCAACCGTTTGGCGGAACTGATTCAAGGCATTTCATCCGCGACCGAACAGCAGGCAACATCAGCGAACGGCGTAGCACAAAATATTCAAGGCATTTTGACAGTTACAGAACAAACGCAAGAAGGTACGCAGCAGACTGCGCATTCGATTCGCGAATTGTCGAAACTGGCTGAAGAACTGAAGAACTCGGTATCGCGCTTCCGCGTCACGGCTTAAGACGAAGCTAGCTTCGACGAGTTTGATGCGAAAGATGGATACGAGTTTATTTGCAGACTTGCAGTGGCTCAGGCCCAACAGCAATTGCGGTGATCAATTCATAAGTAGTTGATCACCTCCGCACCCGCGAGGCAGTCATGAATACCCCTTCCTCCTCTGTGCCGCAAGGTAACAAGGAACACTTCGATACCGGCCCTTTGTCCTGGGTAATTGGCGAAATCAGCGGCGCGCTGACACGCTCGAAAATTGCGCTGGGCGAAGCCTTGGTGCAGGATGCCGAGAGCCAGTCGACCACCATGCGTCATGCCAAGGCTTATCTGCATCAGGCGCATGGCGCCTTGCAGATGGTGGATATCGATGGCGTCGTCATCATGACGGAAACGGTCGAAGATTTATTCGATCGTTTTGAGTCCGGTCAGCTGGTTTTGGATGATGACAGCGTACTTGCCATTACGCATGCTTATCAAGCCTTGCTTGAGTATCTTGAAGAATTGTTGGCCGGTGCGTCGCATCAACCGGTGCGTCTCTTTCCTTACTACCGTGCGCTGTTGCAAGTGCGTGGTGCAGAACGTATACATCCTGCCGATCTGTTTTTCCCGAATCTGGCTATTCGTCCGCAGTTGCCGTCTGCTTCGACCAAGCTGTCACACGAGGATTATGTTTCCCTGCGCAAGCGTTTTGAACGTGCGCTTTTGTTGTTCCTGAAAAATTCCAGCGATGGTTCCGGCTTGAGCAGTGCACAAGCCATGCGCGATATTATTTTGCGCGTAGAGCAAGCGCAGAATACCCAGCAGGGACGTGCTTTTTGGTGGGTGATGCGCGGGTTTGCAGATGCAGTATCTGCTGGTCAGGTGCCGAACGAACTGTACGTCAAACAATTGTTCGCGCGTATCAATTTGCAGATACGTCGCTTGAGCGAAGGTTCTTCCAGTATTACGGAAAGACTGTTGCGTGACGCCTTGTTCTTCATCGCACGCGTTGAGCATCCTTCGACTGCGGTGCAACAGATACGCACCGCCTATCAACTCGATGGCGTCGTGCCTAGCGATTACGAGAAAAAACGTTATGGCCAGATCGATGCGCAAGCATTAGCTCAGGCAAAAGAACGTTTGTCGCAAGCCAAGAATTTATGGAATCGCATTGCTGGTGGCGATGCCAGCGTATCGTCAGCCTTCGAGAAGGAAATGACGGGCTTGGCAGAAGCAGGCAATCGCCTGAATGCGCCAGCATTGGCGAAATTGTTGCGCGAGTTGAGCGGAATTGCGCGCCATGCAGCGCACTCGCAACCGGGCGATAGCCTGAGTCTGGAAATTGCGACCAGTCTTTTATTCGTTGAAAACGCATTGCAGCAGATCGGTCATCTGTCGGATGATTTTGCCGAGCGTGCGGATGCGGTAACGGCGCGTTTGCTCTCTGCTGTTTCTGGCGAAGCATTGCCGCATTCAGCGCAATGGCTGGATGAGATGTCACGTGAAGCGCAAGAGCGCCAAACCATGGCAGCGCTGGCAGGCGAGATGCAATCGAGTCTGCGTCAAGTAGAGAAAATGCTGGATGAGTATTTTAGAGATACGACGCAGCGCGCCGGCCTGGCGGATATCGATGCCATCTTGTATCAAATCAGTGGTGCGCTTTCTGTGCTTGAACAGGAAGATGCGGTACGCGCAGTACAACATACGCAAGCTGCAGTACGCCGGTTTATCGATGCTGAAGAAGAGCCGTATGTACAAGAGTTCGAGCAGGTTGCACAAAACGTAGGCGCTTTGAGCTTCTTTATCGAGACCTTGCAACTGCATCCAGATGGCGTCAAGAATCGATTTTCATTTGACGAAAAATTAGGTGTTTTTCACGCCAATCTGACAGAGAAAAATGAAGCGTCAAATGGCGAGCTGGATGTTGTCGTTGTCCCTGTTTCAGATGCGACGAATACCATTGCCGCAGATCGTACATTCGATGCGCCGGATCTGCCTACAGTAGAGGCAGAACTTGCCTATCACCAGAAGCAATCGGAAGAGTTGGCGATTTCGCTTGCTGCAGAACCTGATAACTCACTCTTGCAGGAACAGCTCAAGGAATCGTTGGAGCAGATACGTCTGGATGCAACGCTGGTTGATAATCCGGAAGCCAATGATAGAGCGCGCGCTGTTATCGATATGCTGGAGAGTCCCGATTTCGTTGCGTCGCATGATGCGATGGGTGATGTCGCTCTGGCTGCTGCGGCGCCGATCAAGCCCACATCGCATATCGCCGATATTGCACCATTGCCAACACCTGTTAGCGACGAAGCTATCGATGCCGAGTTGCTGGAGATATTTTTATCTGAAGCAGTAGAAGTTCTGGATTGCGTGAAGCAGACAATTCCGGAATCGCGCAATGCGCCGCATAACCAGGAATATTTGACGACCTTGCGTCGTTCCTTCCATACCTTGAAGGGTAGCGGTCGTATGGTCGGGCTGATCGCTTTTGGCGAAGCAGCCTGGAGCGTGGAACAGGTTTTGAACCTGCGTCTGTCAGAAACACGCGGCGGCGATCCTGATTTGTATGCTCTGTTGGAACATGCAACACAAGTGCTGGATGCATGGGTCAATGATTTGCAAATACACGGTCGTTCAGATCGTATCGGCCATGCATTGATCAGTGCATCTGAGCGCGTCAAGAATGGTGAAGGTTTCTCTTACGATGCATCGGAAGATGCGGTGCATGCAGCTCCCGCAGTCATGCCAGCAGAAGAGGAAGTTTCGGCATCCGCCGTAGCGGAAGAGCAAGAGTCGGAACACGCTATCGAATTCGGCAGTGAAGAAACGCTGGTAGCGACGGAAGCAGAGGAGTTGGAATTGAGTGATGAGGAACTCGCGCAATTCCATAAATTCGATGCGACGACAGAAGTTGCCGATGAGGTCAAAACGCTGCAACCGGTTGGTGAATTTGATCATTTGGAATTGGAGCCTCTGCCGGAAGTACCGCATTTGCCGATTGCAGATGTAATTGATTTTCCAAATAAACCTTCCGCGCCTAGAAATGATGACAACATCAAATACATAGGTGATCTGGAAATCAGTTTGCCTCTGCATAATATTTATCTGGCAGAAACCGATGAGCTGGTACGCTTTCTGTCGCAAGACATAGCCGAATGGCGCCATGAGCCAGATCGTCATGTCAGCATACAAGCGGTGCATGCTGCCCACTCACTTGCAGGTAGTTCGGCCACTGTAGGCTTCAAACCTTTGCAGGAAATTGCGTATGCGCTGGAAGCCGTACTGCAATATCTGGCACGCAAACCGGTCAAACTGCTTATCTCTGAATACGATGCGCTGGAGTATGCGGTAGAACGTATACGCTTCATGCTGCAAATGTTTGCGCTGGGAGAAATGCCCGATTTCGAGCCGGAGCAGGTCGAGATACTGGCGCGCATGCCGGAAGATTTCGAGGCTCGGTCCACGATGCGTTCGGCAGTCGTTGATTTGCCGAAGGATGTAAACGACACACAACCAATAGACCAAAGTTCGCACATTCCTGCCGATGCGCCGCATGATGCAGGGCTGATGCATGCGAATGTTCTCTCGTCCACGCTCGAAGATGTTCCTTCAGCGGCTGCAATCGAGGCAGCTAACTTTGAGCCAGCTCCTTTTGCAGAACCTGTCTATCCGCAATTAGACGAAGAACTCGCTGATCCATCATTGCTCATTCGGGATGAGATCGATGCTGATTTATTGCCAGTCTTTATCGAAGAAGGTCGCGATATGTTGCCGCAGATGGGGCAGGCATTACGCGCATGGCAACACGACCTTGGCAATGCGATGTTGCCGCAATCATTGGCGCGTTTGCTGCATACGATCAAGGGTAGTGCACGTATGGCTGGTGCAATGTCGCTAGGTCAGCACATGCACGAGATGGAAACGCGTATCGAAAATATTACGCACGCGGGTCATCCATCTGCTGCAGCACTGGAAGATTTGCTGGCACGTTATGACCATGGCTTGTACCTGTTCGAGCAATTGCAAAATCAGGATGTGAAGACTGCGCCAGCTACCGTGCATGTTGCTGAGGACAAGCACACAGTTAAAGATGAGCCACCGCTTATTCATAGCGCGATGCCGGTTGCTAATAATCGCCTTGCGCCATTGATGCCAAATGCAGGAGCGCTTGCGTCAACTGTAGCGGCACCATTGGTGCGTGTACGTGCTGACATTCTGGATCGCCTGGTTAATCAGGCGGGTGAAGTATCGATCTCTCGTTCCAAGCTAGAAACAGAAGTCGGCAGCTTGCGACTATCGATGGGCGAGTTGTCGGAAAACGTGGTGCGTCTGCGCGAGCAATTGCGTGAAATTGAAATGCAGGCGGAATCGCAAATTACGTCGCGCATGGGCATTTCTGCAGACAGAGAGTTCGATCCACTTGAATTCGACCGCTTTACGCGTTTGCAAGAGTTGACTCGCATGATGGCAGAAAGCGTCAATGACGTTGGTTCGGTGCAGCAAAACCTGAGTCGTACCATCGATAGTGCCAGTACTGATTTGACGATGCAGGCGCGTCTGACACGTGATTTGCAGCAGGATTTGATGCGTGTGCGCATGGTGCAATTTGCCAGTATCTCTGAACGTCTGTTCCGCGTGACGCGTCAGGCTGCGAAGGAAATGGACAAGCGCGTCAATCTCGATATCCGCGGTAGCGCAGTCGAGATTGATCGTAGCGTATTGGAAAAAATGGCTGGGCCGTTCGAGCATCTCTTGCGTAATGCCATCGTGCACGGTATCGAGTCGCGTGAGCAGCGTCGTGCGGCAGGCAAGAGTGAAACTGGCGAATTGCGTATCGAAATCCGACAAGAGGGTAATGAAGTGGTTATTCATTTCTCCGATGATGGCCAGGGTTTAAATCTGAGCAATATTCGCAACAAAGCACTGACTAGTGGTTTGTTGACGAACGATATGGAGTTGTCGGACGCAGAAGTGACCGATCTGATTTTCCATCCAGGCTTCTCGACTGCGGAAGAAATTACGGAATTGGCTGGTCGTGGCATAGGCATGGACGTGGTGCGTTCGGAAGCAGCATCGCTAGGTGGTCGTGTGGCGATTGCGTCGGAATCGGGAAAAGGTGCGAATTTCACGATTCACTTGCCTCTGACATTAGCTGTGACGCAAGTTGTGATTCTTTCGTCGGGCGGCAAGATCTACGCAATTCCGTCGGTATTGGTCGAACAAGTTCAGCAACTGAAAACCGGGCCTTTGGCTGCGGCCTATAACGAAGGCGCAGTGATGTGGCAATCGCAGCGCGTGCCTATGCATTATTTGCCGACCTTGCTGGGTGATATCGATATCGCACCGGTGACGCAGCAATACTCGCCTCTGTTGATTCTGAAGAGCGGTAATGATCGTGTGGCTTTGCATGTCGATGAGATACTCGGCAATCGCGAGGTCGTGGTGAAGAATATCGGACCACAGTTGTCACGCATGATCGGTATCGCGGGTGCAACGGTGCTCGGTTCAGGTGAGATTGTCTTGATCCTGAATCCGGTGCCGCTGGCACAACGTGTCGCACTGGACAATATTCGTGCGCCGCGTCTGACGCCATCCGATGCACCGGATGGCATGGGCGCAATAGCTGAAATGGCGACTTTTGAACCGACTGCACTCAAGGCAGAGCCGGTGCAGGGTTTGCGTACTCAGCATATCGTGATGGTGGTAGATGACTCCTTGACAGTACGTCGCGTAACGCAGCGCTTGCTGACACGCGAGGGTTATCAAGTCGTGCTGGCGAAGGATGGTGTCGATGCCTTGCAACATCTGCAATCGATCAAGCCGGATGTGATGCTGGTCGATATCGAAATGCCGCGTATGGATGGTTTCGATTTGACGCGTAACATCCGTGATGATGAACGTACGCGCGATATCCCTATCATCATGATTACTTCACGCACAGCCAGCAAGCATCGTAATTACGCGATGGAACTAGGTGTGAATGAGTATCTAGGTAAGCCGTATCAGGAAGACGCCTTGATCAAGTTGATTGCCGGCTTTATCGCTAAGGAAACATCGCTCAACTGATCGTTTATCGTTTGATAAAAAATGAAAATCCCGCATTCATCCTGCGGGATTTTTTTATGCGTTGGCACAAGTTAATCATGCGTCACCACTTTTTTGACTACGGCATAACGCTGCAGTGTGCGTGCACGTGCTTCTTCATGCTGGATGATGGGATTCGGATAATTCTCACCCAGCTCAATGCCTGCCATTTTCAATTCCATAGCTGGCAAGCGCCATGGCGCGTGGATATGCTTGCTCGATAAAGCTTTTAGTTGCGGTAGATAACGGCGGATGAATTTTCCATCCGGATCGAATTTTTCGGATTGCGTGATGGGATTGAAGATGCGGAAATAAGGTTGGGCATCACAGCCGGAAGATGAAGCCCATTGCCAGCCCCCATTGTTGGCAGCGAGATCGAAGTCATTGAGTTTGTCAGCGAAGTAACGTTCGCCCCAACGCCAATCTATGCCGATGTCTTTAATCAGGAAAGATGCTGTGACCATGCGCAAACGATTGTGCATATAACCGGTTTGATTCAGTTGCGCCATTGCTGCATCGACTAAAGGGTAGCCTGTTTTGCCATCACACCATGACTGGAATAAATGTTGCGCATGCTCGCCACTTTCCCAAATGATGGCATCGTAGTCTGGCTTGAAGGAACGACGCGTTACATGTGGATGATGAGACAGAATCATGAAGTAAAAATCGCGCCACACCAGCTCGGACAACCATACGGCAGCACCGCTGCTTCCCGTGCCCAGACGCATCGCATCAAGTGCGCGCCGTGCCAGCGCACGAATGGAAATCGTGCCGAAACGCAAATGCACTGATAAATAAGACGGCCCTTTTATGGCGGGGAAGTCTCGTGCGTAATCGTAATTCTTCATTCGCTCGGCAAAATCATCGAGTAGTACTTGAGCACCTTGCACGCCAGTTGGAATGTTCAATTCCGAAAGATTGGTTTTTTCGAAGCCTAGTTCCTGCAATGATGGGATGACATTGCTGCTTTCTGACAATGATGCGAAGTGCGAGCGATGTGCATCGATTTCATAGGGATATAGATAAGCTGAGTCAGGCCCCGCATGTAGTTTCTTCAGCCATGCATTTTTATATGGAGTGAAGACAGAGAAGGGTTTTTCAGCTTGTGACAGGACTTCGTCTTTTTCAAAGATCACCTGATCTTTAAATGTGTGCAGGGTTCGCCCTGAAACTTGCAGAGCAGCAGCTACTTGGGAGTCACGCTCAATTGCTTGCGGTTCGTAGTCGTGATTGGTGAATACGGCATCTACACCTAATTCGGCCGCCAACTCCGGTATTGCTTGTTCTGCCCATGCGTGATGCACGATCAAGCCACCACCGAGGGACTGCAATGTCTGGCTGAGTTCCAGCAGGCTGGCATGGATAAATTCGACGCGTCGGTCGTATTTCGGTAAGGAGTCCAGAATGGCACGGTCAAAAATAAAGACGCAATATACCTGTCGGCTTTGCGTCAATGCATGGTGCAAAGCGGCGTGATCGTAGGCGCGTAAATCACGGCGGAACCAAACCAGAGTTTTTTCAAATGGCAGCATGGAGGGGTTGGTAATATTCAAAGTGCAGATGGAAATTGGGAGATTATGAGCAAAATCGATGGAATAAGTGGTTTGGAAGCGAGAATTCGTCTAAAACTGATAAAATAACGCCCATGCCGAAGCAACGTAAGACTAGCAAATCCCCAGAACATCCCGATTCACCTTGGGAATCCCTCGATTTTTCCGCAACACCGCATACTTCACCTCGTGATTCATTGAATTTGGCCGATCATTTTCTGATCGCGATGCCTTCCATGCTGGACCCTATTTTTGGTGGGACAGTCGTGTATCTGTGTGAGCATAATGCCAATGGTGCATTAGGTGTGATTATCAACAAGCCAACCGATATGACGGTCGATGTATTGCTTAACCGCATCGATTTGACCTTGGAGATCGCGCCTGAGCTGTCATTGCTGGATAAAGCGCCGGTATTGTACGGCGGGCCGGTACAGGCTGATCGCGGTTTTGTCCTGCATGCGCCGCGCGGCGATTTTTCGTCGACGTTGCCAGTGACGGATGATATTGCGCTGACGACGTCGAAGGACATTCTCGCTGCGGTGGCGCTGGGTGCCGGTCCGCAGCGTTTGTTGATCAGCCTTGGTTGTTCTGGTTGGGGCGCGGGTCAGTTAGAGGATGAAATTATCCGTAATGGTTGGTTGACGGTACGTGCCGATCCGACCATTCTGTTCGATATGCCGCTGGAGCAACGCTTTGTTGCGGCGATTAAATTGCTCGGTATCGATCCGATGATGCTGAGTGGCGAGGCCGGTCATGCGTGATGAGGGCGTGCGCTAGTGGAAACCGTACTGGGTTTCGACTTTGGCTTGAAGCGTATCGGTGTTGCAGTTGGCAATACATTATTGAAACAAGCGCAGCCGCTAACAATTATCAGCGCGGCTACCAACGATGCAAAGTTTGTAGCGATTGCCGAGCTGGTCAAACAGTGGCAACCCTCCTTGTGTATCGTCGGTTTGCCACGTCATCCCGATGGGGAAGAACATGAAATGACGGTGCGTTGCCGTCGTTTCGCAAATCAGCTGCATGGACGTTTTGGCGTGACTACGGTGCTGGTGGATGAGCGTTATTCATCCTCAGTGATTTCTCATCAACGTGGCGAACTGATTGATGATCAGGCCGCTGCAATCATCTTGCAACAATACTTCGATGACTATACCCAATCCGCATCCTGAACTAGACGCTGAAGCACTGTATCAAGTGCTGGCGAAACAAGTGAAAACCGGCTTGGCAAAAGCTGAAAACGTGGCGATAGTCGGCATCTATTCCGGCGGCGCCTGGTTGGCAGAACGCTTGGCGCAGGAGCTGCAACTGAATGAGCGCCTGGGTTTCATAGACGTTTCTTTTTATCGCGACGATTTTTCAGAAAAAGGTTTGCGTCCCGATGTGAAGCCGACGCAGATTCCATTCGATGTCGATGGCGCGACCATTCTGTTGGTAGATGATGTGCTCTACACCGGTCGTACCACGCGCGCAGCGATCAATGAATTGTTTGACTACGGTCGCCCTGCACGCATTCTGTTGGCGGCACTGGCTGATCGCGGTGGCCGCGAACTGCCGATCGCAGCCGATTTTGTTGCACAAACGCTTTCCATTCCAGACCAGCAGTCGCTGGTACTTCAACGGGCCGATGACGGCCGCTTTTCCCTGACGGTGGATCATGCTTAATCCGCAATTGAATAAAAACGGTGAGTTGCAACATTTACTCACCATCGAAGGCCTGTCCAAGGCGCACATCACGCACATACTAGATACGGCGTCATCGTTCGTCAGTATCGGCGATCGTGAAGTGAAAAAAGTGCCGCTGATGCGAGGCAAAAGTGTTTTCAATCTGTTCTTTGAAAACTCGACCCGTACGCGCACTACATTTGAAATTGCATCGAAGCGTTTATCCGCTGATGTGATTAATCTGAATATTCAGGCATCGAGTTCCAGCAAGGGCGAATCGCTGCTCGATACCATCGACAATTTGTCAGCGATGCACGCTGATATGTTCGTCGTGCGTCATGCGGAATCCGGTGCACCGTATCTGATCGCCAAGCATTTGAGCGACACCTCGCAATCGCATGTACACGTCGTCAATGCCGGCGATGGCCGCCATGCGCATCCGACACAAGGTTTGCTGGATATGTACACGATCCGGCACTACAAAAAAGATTTCACGAATCTGACTGTCGCCATCGTTGGCGACATTCTGCACAGCCGCGTCGCGCGTTCCGATATCCACGCCTTGACTACGCTCGGTGTGCCGGAGATACGTGCGATCGGCCCACGCACTCTGTTGCCTAGCGGTCTGGAGCAAATGGGTGTGCGCGTGTTTACGGATATTAACAAGGGTTTGAAAGACGTCGACGTCATCATCATGTTGCGCTTGCAGAATGAACGTATGAGCGGCGCTTTGCTGCCTTCCGCACAGGAGTTCTTCAAGAGTTATGGCCTGACGACAGAACGTCTGGCCTTGGCCAAACCGGATGCGATTGTCATGCATCCAGGTCCGATGAATCGCGGTGTGGAAATCGAATCGGCAGTGGCTGACGGTACGCAGGCAGTGATTTTGCCGCAGGTGACATTCGGCATTGCGGTGCGGATGGCAGTGATGAGTATTTTGGCGGGAAATTAAAAGATGAAAATTCATATCAAGAACGGCCATCTGATTGATCCGGCCAACGGCATTGATGCGCAACATGATGTCTATATCGCGGCAGGGAAAATCGCCGGTATAGGCAAAGCGCCAGAAGGTTTTGTCGCTAGCAAAGTCATCGATGCAAGCGGTCTGGTCGTCGCACCTGGCCTGGTCGATTTGAGCGCACGTTTGCGCGAACCTGGTTACGAATACAAAGCCACGCTGGAATCAGAAATGCAGGCCGCGATGCAAGGCGGCGTGACGAGTCTGGTGTGCCCGCCGGATACCGATCCTGTGCTGGACGAGCCGGGTTTGGTTGAGATGCTCAAGCACAGAGCCAAGTCGCTGAATCAGGCACACGTCTACCCACTCGGTGCATTGACGGTAGGCTTGAAGGGTGAGTCACTGACGGAAATGGCCGAGCTGACCGATGCCGGTTGTATCGGTTTCTCGCAAGCTGATCATCCAATACTCGATACCACCGTCTTGTTGCGCGCGATGCAGTACGCAAAGACGTTTGACTTCACCGTGTGGTTGCGTCCGCAAGATGCGCATCTGGGTCGTAACGGCGTCGCACATAGCGGCCCGGTCGCTTCACGCCTTGGTTTGTCCGGTGTACCGGTCATGGCAGAGACGGTTGCCTTGCACACGATACTGGAACTGGTGCGTGTGACGGGTACGCGCGTGCATCTTTGCCGCATGTCGACCGCGGCAGGTTTGGAGTTGGTACGTGGGGCGAAGAAAGAAGGCTTGCCGATCACCTGCGACGTAGGTGCGCACCATATTCATCTGACGGAAAATGATATTGGCTTCTTCGATTCCAACGCACGCCTGACGCCACCTTTGCGCAGCCAGCGTGATCGCGATGCGATACGTAATGGTTTGCTGGATGGCACGATTGATGCGATTTGCTCAGACCATACGCCAGTCGATGATGATGAAAAATTATTGCCTTTCGGCGAAGCATCGCCGGGCGCGACAGGTCTGGAGTTGTTGCTGTCTCTGGCTTTGAAATGGGCTGAAGATTGCGTCGATAAAAAACAGCAGGTCGCACGTGCAGTTGCGAAAGTCACGGCTGATGCAGCACGCATCGTTGGTTTGCCGTCGGGACAATTGTCGGTTGGTAGCGTGGCCGATATTTGTCTGTTCGATCCTGAAGTACGCTGGACAGTTGCCGCCAAAGCCTTGGCAAGCCAAGGCAAACATACGCCTTTCCTCGGCTATGAATTGGCCGGTCAAGTGAAGGCAACGATCGTTGCCGGTCACATTGCATTCCAACGATAAATATCGCGCGTTCTACATGTCTCTCGAAAATATGATGAGTCTTCATCGGCAAGGCACCCGCATGGTTGCCTTGCCGTTTGTGCGTGTCATGCTGCATTTGCTGCAAGGCTTGTGCACGAGTGCATTTATTTTTCCGCTGATTAGTCCTGCCAATCGGGATAAACGCATCAAGAAATGGTCTTCTGAATTGCTGGCTATTTTGCGCATACAAGTGGAAGTGCAGGCTGATGTCGCACCGGCACAGCATGCCGTGATCGTGTCCAATCACGTTTCATGGCTGGATATTTTTGTCATCAATTCCTTGCAGCCATGTCGCTTTGTTGCGAAGGCAGATATACGCAGTTGGCCTGCGTTGGGCTGGCTTTGTGAAAAAGCTGGGACTATCTTTATCGCACGCGGCAAGCAGCGTGAAGTGCGCCGCGTGTATGAAGGCTTGGTCAATAGCATACAAGCCGGTGATCGCATCGCATTTTTCCCCGAAGGTACGACGGCGGCACAAGGCACGCTTTTACCTTTTCATCCCAACTTGTTTGAAGCTGCGATTGAAGCGCGTATTCCGGTACAGCCGTATGCATTGCGTTATGTCGATGCGCAGGGAAACTTCCATACTGCGGCCGATTTTATCGGTGAAATGACCTTTGTCGACAGCATGCTCTTGATCATGAAGACGCATAAAATGACTGCGCAGTTGATTTTGCTACCAGCGATAGAAACCGCCGGCGTACATCGCCGTGATTTGTCGCTGGCGGCACGTCAGGCGATTGCAGAAAAGCTTGGTTACTCTGACGCGTCGAAGTACGTCATTTAGTTTTCCCGGGACGTTGATGTTGCGGGCAATCGACCTGTATGGTTGCGCGGTTTTCCAGATGGATGGCCGTCAGCTTGCCACCCCATACACAGCCTGTATCCAGCCCAGCCAAATTCGGCCGCAAGGTTAATCCTAACGTAGACCAGTGTCCGAAGACGACGGAGGTGTTTTCCGTTTTTCGATTCGGTACATCAAACCATGGCATCAATCCTGGTGGCGTGTGATCCAAGCCTTCGACGGCCTTGAAATCCATAGTGCCGTCCGCTTTGCAAAAACGTACACGTGTCAGCGCATTGACGATGCAACGCAAGCGGTCCGCTCCTTGCAGATCGTCACTCCAGAGTGCCGGCATATTGCCGTACATGGTTTGTAAAAATTCTACCCAGTTCGGTCCTTGCAGCGCAGCTTCTACTTCCCGCGACAAAGACAAGGTTTGTTGTGCGCTCCATTGCGGCAGCACGCCAGCATGTACGCACAAATGTCCATCCTGTTCGAGTGCCAGCGGTTGATGACGCAACCAGGTAATCAATTCTTCTCTATCGTCTGCCGCCATGATGTCTGTCAGCGTGTCGCTATCGTGCGGTTTACGCAAGCCGCAAGCGACGGCCAGCAAGTTCAGATCGTGATTGCCGAGCACTATGCGCGCGCGACCCTTCAGGGCGCGCACCTGTCTCAGCGTGGCAAGAGATTTTGGTCCGCGATTGACTATGTCACCAACGAAAACCAATTGTGCATTTGGTGACACCGCATCTATTTTTTCCAGCAGAGAGATTAATTGCGTGTGGCAACCTTGCAGATCGCCAATAGCGTAAGTAGTCATGAGTGAATAGTTTGAGATGAAAGCGCTCGGGAAAACTAATAGGATGCTCGTGATTATCCCGGATATTCAATTGAATTTCTGTATTGCAGTAAAACATAGAGGCGGGCATTGTTTTTAGATAATTGAAACTAGACGGCAGTGTGCATGTCGAAGTAGAGCATCTTGACAGAGTGCCATCACTCAAATATCCATTTCCGATTGGATAGAAGGGCACTTGCTCCTATAAAATGCGGTGCGGGGTATGCTGAAATGATTGCTAAGGTCATTTAGCAGATATTGCCCGATGAAGGAGTTGCTGGATTCGCTACGGACTTAAGACATTATTTCAGATAAGGAAAACGACTAGACATGCTGACTCTCTCGCAAAGTATTTTCAAGGCTTATGACATACGGGGCATCATTGGTAAGACGCTGGATGCAGATGTGGCCCGTAATATCGGGCGCGCTTTCGGTAGTGCGGTGCGTGCCAAAGGCGAGCAAGTCGTCGTGCTGGGTCGCGATGGCCGTTTGTCCGGGCCTGAGTTGTCGACAGCATTGGCAGAAGGCATGCAATCCGTCGGCATAGATGTGGTTGATCTGGGTGTAGTTGCCACGCCTATGGTTTATTTCGGCACGCATGTGCTGGATACGCAATCCGGCATCATGGTCACCGGCAGCCACAACCCTCCTGACTACAACGGTTTTAAAATGGTGTTGGCCGGTGAGGCGATTTACGGCGATACGATACAGGCTTTGTACCAAGCCATCGTTGATCAGAATTTTGCAGAAGGCAAGGGTAGCTATCGTACTTACGATATTGCAGCCACGTATGAGAAGCGTATCGTCAGCGACGTCAAACTCGCGCGCCCGATGAAGATAGCCATCGATTGCGGCAATGGTGTGGCAGGCGCATTTGCTGGTGATTTGTATCGCGCATTGGGTTGCGAAGTCATTGAATTGTTTTGCGAAGTGGATGGCACTTTCCCTAACCATCATCCCGATCCGGCGCATCCGGAAAACCTGCAAGATCTGATTCATTGCCTGCAAACGACAGACGCGGAAATCGGCTTGGCCTTCGATGGCGATGGCGATCGTTTGGGCTTGGTGACCAAGGATGGTCAAATTATTTATCCGGATCGGCAGTTGATGTTGTTTGCGCAGGACGTGTTGACGCGTCATCCGGGTGAGCAAATCCTGTATGACGTGAAATGCACACGTCACTTGGCACCATGGATTACCGAGCGTGGTGGCAAACCACTGATGTGGAAGACGGGTCACTCGCTGGTCAAGGCCAAGATGCGTGAAACCGGTGCACCTCTGGGTGGCGAAATGAGCGGCCACGTTTTCTTCAAGGATAGATGGTACGGTTTTGACGACGGCATGTATGCGGGTGCACGCATGCTGGAATTGTTGAGTCGTGAAAAGGATCCTTCGGCAGTATTGAACGCCTTGCCGCAATCGGTCAGCACGCCGGAATTGCAATTGCAATTGAAAGAAGGCGAAAGTTTTCCTTTGATCGCTCAACTGCAGAAAGAAGCGAAATTTCCTGGTTCAGATCAGATCATCACTATCGATGGTTTGCGTGTTGAATATCCGGATGGTTTTGGTCTGGCACGCTCGTCGAATACCACACCGGTGATCGTGATGCGTTTTGAAGCAGAATCGCAGCAGGCTTTGCAGCATATTCAGGCAGAGTTTAAACGGGTCATTCTTGCGGCCAAACCGGATGCGGTATTGCCGTATTAAGGCGGTAAATTGGATTTGCCGCAATCGGTGCAATGCCGATTGCGGCTGTTAATGAAATCGTATGATTTGATGGCGTATGCCATTAAGTTAAGCACCAGTTAGAATAAGCACCAGTTCCCGCGCAGGCTGCATAATACGGCTGACGTCATTTAATTTCCCTAATTCCCCTTTTATGCAAGCAATGCTGCTCGTGTACGAACAACTGAAGGCACACTGATACGATGCGCCTGATCTATTCCATTGCCTGGTGGTTTGCCTTGCCGCTCGTCTTGCTGCGGCTGTTTGTGCGTGGTCGCAAAGAGCCTGGCTATCACCAGCATATTGCGGAGCGCCTGGGCTTCTATCGCGGTGTTTCTTACGATGGTTCTGCGCCAGTACTTTGGGTACATGCAGTTTCTGTTGGTGAAACACGTGCGGCGCAACCTTTGATTGATGCCTTGCTGGCGGCTTATCCAACACATGTATTGTTATTGACGCACATGACGCCGACCGGACGTGCGACTGGCAAGGATTTGTTCGGCAAGCAGACACGTGTGGTGCAAAGTTATCTGCCGTATGACACGGGCTGGATGGTGGGGCGCTTCCTGCGTGCCTTCAAGCCGAGTCTCTGCGTATTGATGGAAACCGAAGTCTGGCCAAATGTCATGGTGCAATGTACGAAGCATCGTGTGCCGGTTGCCCTGGTAAATGCACGTTTGTCCGAGCGTTCCTTGAACAAGGGTTTGAAATTTCCATCCTTGTTTGTTGAAGCTGCTGCTGCGATGTCATGTGTTGCGGCACAAACGGAAAGCGATGCTGCGCGCATACGTCAACTTGGCGCGCCGTCCGTTCACGTGACGGGCAGCATCAAATTTGATGTGGTGCCACCGGCAGCGATGTTGCAGCGGGGTGCCGCTTTGCGTGAGCAATTCGGAGCACGTCCGGTGCTGGCATGCGCGAATACGCGTGATGGTGAGGAAGCATTGATTTTGGATGCTTTGCTCGTACAGAATCGGCCGGATATTTTGTTACTGCTTGTGCCGCGTCATCCGCAGCGTTTCGATGAAGTTGCGCAATTGGCTGAGGCGCGTGGTTTATCACTGGCCAGACGCTCCACAGTTGGAAGCGGGCAGTTGGCTTCAGATGTGCGCGTGTTCCTTGGTGATTCCATGGGCGAAATGTTTGCCTACTATGCCGCTTGCGACGTGGCTTTTGTCGGCGGCAGCTTGTTGCCTTTGGGCGGACATAATTTGATAGAAGCCAGTGCAGTCGGCAAGCCAGTGTTGATAGGGCCGCATACGTTCAATTTTGCCGATGCAGCTGAGAATGCAATTGCTGCTGGTGGTGCTCTACGTGTGGCGGATGCTTCTGCATTGTGGGAACAGGCAATTCGTTTGCTGGATGACGATGCCGCGCGTACAACGATGGGTGAAAGTGCACAGCGCTTCGCTCAGCAGCATGGTGGTGCAACTGCGCGTACCATGGCATTACTCATACCGCTGATCAAGTGATGTCATTCGTCGCCAGCTTTCGAAGACAGGAATACAGCATGAATACAGAAAACAAAACAGAATTATCTGCTGAGCGAGACTTGGTTAAGCCAGAGACATCGCTTGAGACGCAGTACAAACGCGTCGTGACGAAGGCTGAAGGTGCTGAAGAAGCCGCGTTGCCGGTAGATTACCGCCGTGTTCAACATGGACATGGCCCTTGTTCCTGCTGCGGGCCTTACAGCGAATAGAATGCTGTCTCAATATCGCAGTCAAAAATTTTAGCTGCGTCTAATCCCTTTTTAAAGCGGATAAAACTACGCTCACCGCGACTACTGTCGACGATGAGCGTGTTGTCATATTAACTTTATGTATTAATGACGGTCATAACCACCACGACCGTGGCCGTGACCATGACCGCGATCGTAATGGCGATGATCGTAGTGATGATGTCTGTAGTAGCGCGGACCATAGTAAGGGCGTGGTTGTACGTAGACAGGACCTGGCTGTACATACACGGGCTGTGGCTGCATATAGACAGGTTGCGGTTGAACATAAACCGGTGCAGGTGCGTAGACAGGGCCGATAGGCACGCCGATATTGAGGTCGACATCCACGCGCGCCATCGCAGGCGCTGCTGCAAACATCATTGCTGCTGCAAATATTCCGGCTGAAATCGTAATATATTTTTTCATCTCTAGCTCCTTGATCGATGCCTCCATTAAATGCCATAGCGGGGTCGATATCTAGAGCAAATCCGTAAGGTTTGTTACGACTTGTATCTGTAGCGTCTTCTTCAGACGCTGCAGATATGCGTATCGCGGACATATATGCCGTGTGATCGGCATATACGAAGATTAATTGCCAGTTTTAGCCGCAGGGCAACTTTGGCTCAACCAGCGACCGCTGGTGTTGGCGGACTCATCCACGGGTATGCCGCGTACCTGTCCTTTGAATTCAGTGCGCCCGGTAAAAGTTTCCGGTGTTGTCAGCGTCGCTTCTGTCTTGCCTTGTCCGTTTATCTGATTGCCGGAGCAGACAAGATCAGCCGTGTAGCGATTCTCCACACGTATTGCATTGCGGGCTTCGCAACCGGATTGGCGATGATAAAGGTAGGGCGGGATTTTTTGCTCGGCCATTTCTTTTGTGATGCAGACTTTGGAGGTGGCTGCACCATTCTGAATTTTTGGCATGTCAAAACCATATTGTTTTGCCAAGTTGCTCAAGTTTTGCATTTGATCTGGTGGGATTTGTTCTGCCAGAGAAAGCAAATCGGATGTTGCTGACATTTCCCACAATCCTGGGCGCATTGTATTTTCGGCCGCGTGTACAGAGGAAGTAAATGCTAACAACAAAGATAAGGGCAGTAAAAATTTACGCATGAACTTTCCGGAAAATATTAAATCACATGCCCTTCTGAGTACAATTGCGGAAGGAGGTTCAAATGATCGCCGAAAGATATCGGCACATAAAAATAGAGTGCGTCATTCGAATAATTCTTAATCGATATCCCATATCGATGGGATACGAAAAAAATACGAATACGACGAGAATAGAGACAGAAACGGAGCACAACATATGTCATTTCAATTACCACCGAATGTTACCGCACAGCGGAAACCCATCTCTGCAACTTCCTACGAATATATCCTGCGACACAGCGAACTTGGCCAACTTGGTCAGATTCTGTTGAGCGCCTGTACATCCGGAGCGTGCAAGGTAACTAGTCTGGTGTACGGTCAACCTGGTGAGCAATTAACAGAGCAACGGCGTGCCGTGTTCGAGCCGCTAGCAAGATCGCTGGCTGAGCAAATTCAGTTGACAACCAATTTCCCCAAAGCAGCGAAAGGCAAAAAGGAGTCGATCGCTGCTTAGCATGTTGATGCAATCCATCAACGGATAGCTATCTGGACTTGCAGATGGCAAAAAAAAGGGAGGCCACAAAATGGTCTCCCTTTTTTGTCGGCGAGTTTTAACTTGATCAGCCTAGGCATTGACGTCACGCCACAGTTTGGCATTATCTTTCAGCCATTGCTCTGCCAGTGCGCGATTGTCGTGCTTGTTCGGATGAAAGCGGTAGCTGAAGTACTGCAGCATGGGTAGCGTGCAGCGCCAGACGTTACCATTTCTGCCGAACAGGAATTTCAACGCAGACCAGTAAGTGCCAGCTTTGAATAATGATTTATCGCGGTGTAAATTCAATAACGTCTGCGAACTCGCTTCCAATATGAATAAGAGCACAGTATAGGCATACCAGGACACGCGTCGCGTATAGCCACCGCCCAATGTTTGATACAGGTCGTAAGCAACTGCCTTGTGTTCAGTTTCTTCTGCTGCATGCCAACGCCATAGCGTTTTCATTTTGGGTTCGGCACCATCGAACCAGTTTGCATGGCGCAGCGTGCCATCGGCAAGAATAGCTGTGCAATGCTCATAGGCGGCAGTGATGGCGAGCAAGCTCAGTGGATGAAACTTGTATTTTTCTGCGATGGCAATGCGACGGCGTGCCCAGTGTTGCCAGTGATTGCTCAGACCTTGTTTTTCCAGATGGCCGTTGTAGAGATAATGAATATGGCGATGCGTGGCTTCTTGTCCGATGAATTGTCGGATGGTTGTGCGTAATGAGGCATGTTCCGGCGTATCGGGCAGCAATTCCAGGCCGGTACGTACGGAATCGATGAAGAACTGTTCGCCAACAGGGAAGCTCATCGACAGCGCGTTGTAATACATGCTCTTGAACGCATCATCGTTATGCCAGTGACGTGGAAAGCCTGCAGTAAGGTCTATGTCGAGCTTGCGGATCAGAAAATTGGCGGGCGAGTTGTTCATAAGCATGCTTGTGTTGGGGATGGAATATGAGCATTATTCATCTTTTGGATAATCTCCTCAACTCGCTTACTGCTCAGTTTTTCTCATGCCGACACCCAAGAAGCCACAAGCCAGGACTAGCGCGGAAACCATGCGTAGATTACCTACGCAGGATAGGGCGCAACGCACTATTGGGACTATTTTCGATGCGACTGCTCAGATTATTGACGAGCAGGGCGAGGCAGGTTTGACCACCAACAAGATCGCGCAGAAGGCTGGATTTTCCATCGGCACGCTGTATCAGTACTTTCCGACTAAGGAAGCGATCCTGCTAGCGATGATTCATCGTGCTCGTCGGCAAGTCATGGATGACATGCAAGCCAAGCTTGCACAAGCGGTCGCGGAGCACACTGAGCCAGAGCAGATCATTCGTGAACGGATACATAACTTGATCGAAGCTTTCGGTTCTGGCGGTGTCTTCAAGCGTTCGGTGATCCGTCTTGCTTGGCGTATGGATCATCATGAAAACATCATGCAGGCTATGCGTGAGGGAGCCGAGCATATCGCGCTGGCACTGAGTCAATTGCAATCTCCTGTGCTGCGAGCGCCGACGGTGGCGACTATGTTTGTATTAACGCGTGCTGTGATGGGAGCGATACGTAGTGCCTCATTGGAAAACTCACCTTTGCTCGGAACGAAAGAGTTTGAGGACGAACTGGTACGTATGGTGTGGGGAATGTTAAAGGCTTAATCTGTAGTGATAAAAAAGCGGACCGAAGTCCGCTTTTTTATTGAAGTAAAACTTGCTTACTTGCTTGGTGTAGCAACGACAGTTGTTTCTACCAAGCCGCCACCCAAAGAGCGGTACAAGTCGATTGCATTCGTCAAACGCAGCAAGCGCGCTTGCACCAGATCCTGCTCTGCGGTGAACAATTCACGTTGCGCATCGAGTACATCCAGCGAGCTGGCAATGCCGTTCTGGAAGCGTTGATCCGCCAGTTTCAAACGTTCTGCCTGTGCTTCTTGTACGCGACGTTGCGCATCGATTTGCTCTTCGAGCAGATCGCGTGCAACCAAAGCATCGGCGACTTCGCGGAAGGCACTTTGTATGCTTTTCTCGTAAGTAGCGATGGCAATGTTTTTACGTACTTCGGTCAAGGTCAGATTGGCACGGTTGCGGCCAGCATCAAAAATCGGCAACACCAGTTGCGGTGCAAACGACCATGCACGCGAACCGCTATCGAACAGTCCGGACAATTCATTGCTTGCGGTACCCAAGCCTGCTGTCAGCGAAATGCGCGGGAAGAATGCGGCCCGTGCTGCGCCGATATTGGCATTGGCTGCGAGCAGCGATTGTTCTGCACTGCGGATGTCAGGACGGCGCTCCAGCAAGTCGGAAGGCAAGCCAGCCGGGATGTCGGTCACGATGTTTTGTGCTGACAGCGGTTGTGCTTCAGGAAAACCGACTAATGGTTGACCGACCAGCAGCGTCAATGCATTCAAGGCTTGTGCACGTTGGCGTGCCAGCGTTACTTGCGCGACGCGAGCCGATTGCAGCAAGGCTTCGTTTTGACGCAAATCCAGAGCGGATGATGCACCGACTTCAAAACGTTGTTTTGCCAGGTCGTAAGCGGTTTTACGGCTTTCCAATGTGCTTTGTGCAAGCGCTTGTTGTTCTGCGTAAGCGCGTTCAGCCAGATAGGCTTTGGCAACTTCTGAGACCAAACTGATTTGCGCTGCACGTTGCGCTTCTTCTGTTGCCAGATAGCTGGCCAGCGCAGCATCGGTCAGGCTACGTACGCGACCGAAGAAATCTAGTTCGAACGCAGCCAGACCCAGACCGACTTGATAATTGCTGCTCACGGTTTGCGATATGGAGGCCGGTGTGCGTGCACGTGAGCCGGTGGCTGTGCCATTCAGGTTAGGCAATAAATCTGCCCACTGAATGTTGTATTGCGCACGTGCTTCTTCGATACGCAAGGCAGCAACGCGCAAATCGCGATTGTTGACGAGCGAGGCACTGATCAGTGCTTGCAAGCGCTGATCAGGGAAGAAGTTACGCCAGCCGGTTTCATAGGCACGTTGCTGTTTATCGGCCGCAGCAGATGCTGCTGGATATTCAGCAGCAACAGGCGCATCGGGACGCGTATATTTTGGCGCCATCGAGCAAGCGCTCAACACGCTTGCTGCGAGTACGGTCAATGTCAGTTGTTTGATCATAATTCTTCATCCTCATCACGTGGCTTGTTCGCCGCAAACTTGCGACGTTGACGTTCGCTATCCTTGAAGATGGTACGAACTACCACAAAGAACACCGGCACCAGGAACACTGCGAATACCGTTGCCGTAATCATGCCGCTCATCACGCCAGTACCGATCGCACGTTGGCTGGCTGAACCGGCACCGCTTGCAAGCACCAGCGGCAATACACCGAGGATGAACGCGAGCGAGGTCATGATGATCGGACGGAACCGCAGATGGACTGCTTCCAGTGTCGCTTCTATCAATCCCTTGCCTTGTGCCTGCAAGTCTTTCGCAAATTCAATAATCAGAATCGCGTTCTTCGCAGACAAACCAACCACGGCAATCATGCCGACCTTGAAGTACACGTCATTCGGCATGCCGCGCAGCGTCACACCCAACAGTGCACCAAAGATACCAAGTGGCACCACCAACATCACCGAGAACGGAATCGAGGTGCTTTCATACAATGCAGCCAACACCAGGAATACGGCGATCAGCGACAGTGCATACAGTGCGGGAGCTTGCGAGCCGGAGGCTTTTTCTTCCAACGACTGGCCGGTCCATTCGTAACCGAAACCAGGAGGCAACTTGGCGACGAAGGCTTCCATTTCTGCCATTGCTTCACCGGTACTACGTCCAGGTGCTGCACCGCCGGCGATTTTCATCGCTGGATAGCCGTTGTAGCGTATCAGTTGCACAGGACCGATAATCCATTTTGATGTCACGAATGACGAGAATGGAACCATGGTGCCTGCCGAACTACGTGCATAGAGCCTGGTCAGATCTTCCGGTTGCAAACGGCTAGGCGCATCAGCTTGCACGATCACACGTTGCTGACGACCCTGATTCGGGAAGTCATTCACGTAAGCAGAACCCAGTGCAGTGGAAAGCACACTGTTGATCGTCGCGAACGGAACACCTAAAGCATTGGCTTTGTCGCGATCAATATCCAGTTGCAATTGCGGCGCATCTTCCAAGCCTTCAGGACGTACACCTGCCAGCACTTTGCTTTGTGCTGCCATGCCGAGCATTTGATTGCGTGCGGCAACCAAAGCGTCATGTCCAAGGCCTGCACGATCTTGCAGACGGAAGGTGAAGCCGGTTGCATTACCCAGTTCTGGAATCGGTGGAGGATTCAGTGGATACACAATCGCATCCTTGATCTTCGAGAACACACCGAATGCTTTGCCGGCAACCGCATCAGCGGATTCGGAGGCATTACGTACGCTCCAATCCTTCAATGGCGTAAATACCAGACCTGCATTTTGACCACTACCCGAGAAGCTGAAGCCGGCAATTGCAACCACGTGCTCAACTGCAGATTCTTTCAGATAATAATCTTCAATGGTCTTGATGACTTCCAGTGTGCGACCAGTGCTGGCACCTGCTGGCAACTGAACGTTGGTAATGATGTAGCCTTGATCTTCATTCGGCAGGAAGGATGCAGGCAGACGTGCATACAACACACCGACAGCGACTAACAACACTGCATAGATCAGCATATAGCGACCGGTCTGTTTCAGCATCTTGGCAACAAAGCCTTGATAGCCGGCTGCAGTGGTGTTGAAGTGACGATTGAACCAGCCGAAGAAGCCACCTTTTTCGTGGTGATGGCCTTTTTCTACCGGTTTCAGCAGGGTTGCGCACAGTGCTGGTGTCAACGTGAACGCCATCAATACCGAGAACACCATCGATGCAACCATCGACAGCGAGAACTGGCGGTAAATCGCGCCAACCGCACCGCTAAAGAACGCCATCGGGATGAACACCGCAATCAGCACCAACGTAATACCGATCAGCGCACCGGTGATCTGGCCCATCGCCTTGCGGGTTGCATCGCGCGGCGACAAACCTTCTTCGCTCATGATGCGTTCGACGTTTTCCACCACCACAATCGCATCATCGACCAGAATACCGATCGCCAGCACCATACCGAACATGGTCAGCACGTTGATCGAGAAGCCGAATAGCAGCAGGGTTGCAAATGTACCCAGCAATGCAACCGGTACCACGATGGTTGGGATCAATGTATAGCGTATGTTCTGCAAGAACAGATACATCACCAGGAACACCAAGATGATCGCTTCGATCAGTGTTTTAACCACTTCTTCGATAGAGATCTTGACGAACTTGGAGGTGTCGTAAGGGATGGTGTATTTCACGCCTGCCGGGAAGTACTTCGACAGTTCTTCCATCTTCTTGTGCACGGCAGTTGCAGTACCCAATGCATTCGCGGTTGGCGACAATTGCACACCGATAAATGAGCTTGGTTTACCGTCAAGACGACCAGAAGTGGCATACGACTGACCACCGACTTCAATGCGAGCGACATCACGCAGACGTACTGTCGAGCCATCCTTGTTGGCGCGCAAGACGATCTTGCCGAACTGCTCAGGGCTGGTCAGTTGTCCGTTAACTACTACAGTGGCGGAGATTTGTTGCGTGCCCGGAGCTGGCAAATCACCCAAGGTACCGCCGGCTACCAATGCATTTTGTGCCGCGATTGCTGAGCTGACATCGGATGGTGTCAAGCTCAAGCCAACCAGTTTGGCTGGATCGACCCAGATACGCATGGCGCGTTCGGTACCAAACAATTGTGCTTGACCAACGCCAGGAAGACGTTTGACTTCATTGAGCACGTTGCGTGACAAGTAATCGCCCAGCGCAACAGGATCCAGTTTGCCATCGGTCGAAGACAGACCGATAAACATCAAGAAGTTACTGCGTGATTTGGTGACTTGCACACCTTGTTGCGTGACCGCAGCAGGCAAACGAGCTTCCACACGTTTCAGACGATTTTGTACATCGACTGCCGCCAGATCAGGATTGGTTGCTGGAGAAAAAGTAACCGTGATTTGAACTTGACCATTGGCCTGGCTTTGCGATTCGACGTATTGCAAACCATCGGCGCCGTTCATTTCTTGTTCGATCAGACTGGTGACACTATCGTCCAGCGTTTTTGCCGTCGCGCCAGGATAATTGGCAGTAACGACAATTTGCGGTGGTGCGATGTTCGGGTACTGCGAAACAGGGAGGCTGGTAATCGCCAGCACGCCCGCAAGCATGATGAAGATCGCCAACACCCAGGCAAAGACCGGGCGGTCAATAAAAAATTTACCCATTACAGTACTCCCTTACTTCGACTTCGATTGTTCTGCGGTCTTGTCTGCAGGGGCGGCTTGTTCTGGCTTTGCAGCTGGCTTGGCTGCATCTACAGCTGGAGTAGCTGCTGCAGCTGGAGCGGCCGCAGGAGCTGCGCCGGCAGGTGCTGGTTTTTGCCATTGCACTGCCTTGACCGTTGCACCTGGTTGAACTTTTTGCAGACCTTCGACGATGACTTGATCGCCTTCTTTCAGACCGTCGGTAATGACCCATGAGTTGCCGCTGGAGTTGCCGGTTTTGACATCGCGCGAAGTAACTTTGCCGTCAGCACCGACTACCATCACAGCAGAACCAGCAGGGGTACGCACGACAGCTTGTTGCGGCACGGTGATAGCGTTTTCATCTACCGCTTGCTCGATGCGAGCGCGTACATACATGCCAGGTAACAGCAAGCCATCCGGGTTAGGGAATTCGGCGCGCAGCGTGATGGAGCCCGAGCTCTCATCAACCGTCAGGTCGGAGAACAAAAGTTTGCCGGCACGGCTGTATTCCTGACCGTCGTCAGTAACCAAAGTTACTTTGGCGGCACCCTTGCCAGCGCTCTTCAACTGACCTTCATCCAGTGCGCGTTTCAGCTTCAAGACTTCGGTCGCTGATTGCGTCATGTTGACGTAGATAGGATCGATTTGCTGAACAATGGCGAGCGGTGTGACGTCACCCTGACCAACCAGAGCACCTTCGGTTACCAGAGCACGACCAACACGGCCTGAGATAGGTGCAGTTACGTTGGCATAGCCGAGTGACAAACGCGCATTTTCACGTGATGCCTTGGCCGAGGCCAGATCCGCGATTGCTTGCTTCTCGGTCGCGACGACATCGTCGTATTCCTGCTTGCTGACGGCATTGGTTTCAACCAGTGGCTTGTAGCGTTTGGCTTTCAACTCTGCTTGCAGCAAGGTCGCTTCCGCACGTGCTACGGCAGCATCTGCGCTGTTATAAGTAGCTTGCAGTTGCGCCGGATCGATCTGGAACAAAGGCGCGCCAGCTTTGACGTCGCTACCTTCGCGGAACACGCGTTTCAACACGATGCCGGGTACGCGAGCACGTACTTCGGAGACGCGTATCGATTCCATGCGGCCTGGCAGTTCATTGGTAACGCCCAATACACCTGGCTGAACTGTGATGACGGAAACTTCTTGTGGAGGAGGTGCTCCGGCCTGGTCTGATTTTGCACCGCAAGCAGCGAGTGCATAAATAAGGAAAAGAGCGGCGCTAAGGCGTGTCAAACGGGGAAGTGAACTCATAAACATCTCGCACGGTAAGTGGATAGTGCCGCCAGAAAATCGACAGCCCGGTAAAGAAAAGGGTAAAGCGGAAAAAATGACAAAACATTCATTCTTTGCAAGATTATCTGAATGCTTTGTTTTGATGCTATGCGGTAAATCGGGTATTATACATACATTCGCGAATGTATGTATGCGTGGAAATTGCTATTTTGATGCCTTCTAGCATACATAAATATTCCAAAATTATGACAGGACTATGATTTTATGGCTCGCTCTACCAAAGAAGAGGCTCTAGAGACGCGTAACCGCATCCTTGATGCTGCGGAACAAGTGTTCTTTACGCGTGGCCTTGCACAATCGTCATTGGCTGATGTTGCAGTTGCAGCAGACGTGACGCGTGGTGCGATTTATTGGCATTTCAAGAATAAAAGTGATGTGTTTGAAGCCATGTGTGAGCGCGTACGCTTGCCGATGGAAATGATGATGAGTACGCCAAAGGATCAATTCGTGCAGGATCCGCTGGGACATCTACGTCATACTTGGATTTGGCTGTTGCGAGATGTCGCCGACAATCCGCGTTCGCGCCAAGTGTTGGATATTCTATTCCTGAAATGCGAACTGGTTGATCAGAACGATCCGATCTGGGTGCGTCAACGCGAATGCCATCGCCAGGGCTTGGAAAACATGGAGCGTATTTTGGCTGAGGCGGTTACCTTGGGACAATTACCAGCTGATCTCGATACGCGTTTAGCTGTGCTGACTTTGCATAGTCATGTGATTGGCTTGTTGAATGATTGGCTGTTTTCGCCTAGCAGTTTTGATTTGAAAGCTGTCGCGGAGCCCTTGATTGATGCTTGCCTTGATAGCTTGCGCAATGCGCCATCTTTGCGTTTAAAGAAAGTATGACAACGCCATCTACGAATGGCGTATCTAATTCAGGGCAGCGCTAATAAAGTATTGATCTGCGCCAAGTCCTGTTCCTGCAAAGAGCCTGCCGCCGATTTCAAGCGTAGGCTATTCATCAAGGTGTCGTAACGCGCTTTCGCCAGATCGCGCTGCGTGATGAATAATTGTTGCTGTGCATTCAGCACATCGATATTGATGCGCACGCCAACCTGGTAACCCAAACGATTCGATTCCAATGCAGAACGGCTGGATACCTCCGCCGCTTGCAATGCCTTCACTTGCGCTAATCCACTATTTACACCTAGATACGCTTGCTGCGCATTTTGTGCGGCGATACGGCGTGCTGTTTCCAGATCGGAACGCGCTCTATCTTCCAGTGCAATTGCCTGGCGTACTCGGCTCGTAATCGCGAAGCCGCTAAAGAGTGGAATAGACCATTGCACGCCGATGGTATTGGTCGGGCCGGTGCCGTTGTTCAAACCTTGTATCGAGCTGGTGCGCTGATTACTGTCGCTGCGACTGGCGACCAGATCAACGGTTGGATAATGACCGGCGCGATTGCGTGTGATTTCTCGTTTGGCGATTTCCAGTGCCAGTTTCTGTTGCAGTACAACGAAGTTCTGTGCTTCTGCGCTGCTGACCCAGGTATCGATTTGCGCCGGTTCTGGCGCTTTCAATTCAACGCCCGTACGCAAGATGGCTAATTCGGCTGGCGGCTTGCCTATGATTTGTTGCAAGGCTGTGCGTTTAATAGCCAGATCATTTTGTGCGCCGAATTCCTGTGCGATCACCAAATCGTAGCGTGCTTGTGCTTCGTGCGTGTCGGTGATGGTTGCAGTGCCAACTTCAAAATTACGTTTGGCCGATGCCAGTTGTTCGCTGATCGCACCTTTTTGTACTTGCAGTGCAGCCAGCGTATCTTGCGCTGCCAATACATCGAAGTAAGCTTGCGACACGCGCAGGATCAAATCCTGTTGCACCACGGCGAAGGCTGCTTCGCTTGCTGCCACCGCTAGTTTGCTTTGTTCGTAATTTTGCCAGGCCGCCACGTCGAATAGCGGTTGCGATAGGGAGAGTGTGTAGCCATGCGTTTTGACATCAGGGACGTTATCGCGTTGTGCATTTTGGTATGAGCCGCTGACGCCGATAAGTGGCAGCAAACTTGCTCGACCTTGCACAGACACTTCCTGACCGGCGCTTAGATTTGCGCGTGCACTGGCGTAGACGGCATCGTTGACCAGCGCTTCCTGATAGACCTGCAACAAATTCACTGCGTGTACTGGCAGAGAGAGAGAAAAGCAGTTGCGATCAGCGTGACGAGCTTGGCATTGCGCATTGCGTTTCCGGAGAAGTGGGCTATCAGTTGACTAAGTTGCGAGGAATGATGCGTTTGATTAGTAGGTCGGCATGGCCGGATCGACTTGCTGCGCCCATGCATGGATGCCGCCGGTTAGATTGGTCACTTGCGTGTAACCATTACTTTCCAGGAAATGCGCGACGCGCATGCTGCGCGCACCGTGATGGCAAACGCAGACGATGTGTGCATCCTTGTCCAGTTGTTCCAACTGGCCAGGAATGGTGTTCATTGGAATCGAGACCGAGCCTGCAATCTGACAGGTTTGATATTCCCATGGCTCGCGCACGTCGAGTAAAACGGGAGCAGAGTCAGGTGACTCTGCGATCAACGCTGCCAGTTCCGGCGCGGTCAAGTGTTGCATTGTGATTCCTTAGAACTTGAACTGTGATGGTGTAGCGACGTTACGCAATGGCTTCACACTTGTTTCAAACAGGCCGACTGTGCTGTAGCCGATATCCGATGTACGAGTGATGATTTGCGCAGTCATTGCCGGTGCAGTACCGACGACTGCCAACAAGCGACCGCCGATTTTGATATTGGCGAGCAGTCCTTCAGGTACGACTGGCAGCGAGCCAGAGACCACGATGACATCATAAGTTGCATCGCCGCCGGTCCAGCCTTGTGCGCCGTCGCCTTGTACAACGGTGACATTGCTGATGCCGTAGTCGGCCAGATTCTTTTCTGCCAGTGTTTTCAGTTCAGGTTCGATTTCAACGGATGTCACGTGACGCGCTTTGTGCGCCAGCAATGCAGCCATATAGCCTGAACCTGCGCCGATTTCCAATACGTTTTCATGCTTTTTGACGGCCAGTTCCTGCATGATGCGTGCTTCGAGTTTTGGCGTCAGCATGTTTTCGCCGTGCGGCAGCGGGATTTCGCTGTCAGCAAATGCGAGTGCACGGTAGGCCAGCGGGACGAATGCTTCACGCTTGACGACAACCAATAATTCGAGGACGTCCAGATCGAGCACATCCCAAGGACGAATTTGCTGTTCGATCATGTTGAAACGGGCTTTTTCGATGTTCATTTTGTCGACTCTAGGTAGCTAAATAAGAAAACAGGCATTTTATCAAATGGCGGGCACCGCGCCGATGTTTGACCATGGGAACAGACGCATCATTGATTGCGCACTAGCGCAAAGCAATGAAACGAGTGGACTTAACCATTCCGGGGAGGGTGTTGTCACGACATGGCCAGTGTTTGCGGCACTGTGCTGACTTGGCACGGGATGAAAGCCTTTGCCAAGGCTCCCGTAATGTAAGCGCCCACCCTGACAGCGTCAAGCCTGAGGCGCATTTGGATGCGGATTTGTGGCAGTAAAAACGCTTTCTCCACACTATCCCGGTAAAATCGCGCCTTCCGCGCCATTCCATTCATTGATTTGTTGAACGAATTGTCGAATGACTAATTTATTGCGTTGCCGCCCCGATTGCGGTGCCTGCTGTACTGCACCGTCGATCTCTTCCCCGATTCCAGGCATGCCCGATGGCAAGCCAGCGGGAGTGCGCTGCGTGCAACTGGGTAAGGATAATCGTTGCCTTATCTTTGGTCAGCCGGAGCGTCCTGCCGTATGCGGCGGTTTGCAGCCGCAACTGGAAATGTGCGGTGCGACGCGTGAAGATGCGATGATTTATTTGACGACGCTGGAACGTTTGACTGCAGCGTGAGTCGGAACGATAGCGTGCGTGATACTGCGGCTTTCAGTGCGGCAATAGCTGTGCTGGCAGGGCAAA
Organism: Pseudomonadota bacterium; assembly: GCA_040390795.1. Taxonomy (GTDB): domain Bacteria; phylum Pseudomonadota; class Gammaproteobacteria; order Burkholderiales; family Burkholderiaceae_D; genus Oxalicibacterium. Next base: position 325,533 of record JAZJXV010000009.1, read on the forward strand.
ATCAGCACAGCGGCATGCGGTCTCGTGGTAACCTTTGACCCCGCATGATCACGCTGCTTGATGTACTCGCGGCGTTAAGAAATACCGATTTATCGCATACGTTGTAACCCGTACGGCGTCACAACCGGCGGGTTTTTTATTACCTCCTCATACAGATTACATCGCCATGGATCCAATTCTCGCGCTTAAAGCCATCATCATGGGCATCGTCGAAGGCTTTACGGAGTTTTTGCCGATTTCATCGACCGGACATTTGATTCTTGCCGGCAGCCTGCTGGACTTCACCGGCCCCAAGGTTAAAGTGTTTGAGATTGCAATTCAGACTGGCGCGATGCTGGCTGTAGTGTGGGAATACCGTGCCCGTATCGCAGCGGTGTTGAGCGGCCTGTTGACCGAGCGCAAGGCGCAAAAATTTGCACTGAACATTGTTATCGCTTTCCTACCGGCGGCACTGCTGGGTCTGATTTTCGCCAGCAAGATCAAAGAAAAGTTGTTTGCACCGGTACCAGTGGCGATCGCCTTCATCGTCGGTGGTTTTATCATCCTGTGGATAGAAAAGCGCAATCGCAATATCGATTTCGTGGCGCGGGTAGAGACGGTGGATGATATGACCATGCTGGATGCGTTGAAGGTCGGTTGCGCTCAGGCTTTTGCGCTGATCCCGGGCACCAGCCGTTCTGGCGCCAGCATCATAGGCGGCATGTTCTTTGGCTTGTCGCGCAAGGCGGCGACTGAATTCTCTTTCTTCCTCGCGATACCTACGCTGATGGGGGCAACGGTATATTCGGTCTATAAAGATCGCGCCTTGTTGTCGATGGCGGATATTCCTTTATTCGGCCTTGGCGGTTTGGCAGCGTTTGTTTCTGCTTTCCTGTGTGTACGCTGGTTGCTGCGTTATATCAGTACACATGACTTCACCTTCTTTGCGTATTACCGCATTGTGTTCGGCTTGTTCGTCTTGTTGAGTGCCTACTACGGATGGGTAGTGTGGGCAGATTAAGTAGCGGTAATGAACAGTGACCTTGGCGCGCAAGCGCTGCATATACTTGAAACGGTTTTCGGCTATTCATCCTTTCGCGGTGAGCAGGCCGAGATCGTCGATCTTGTCGCGCGCGGTGGCGATGCCTTAGTGCTGATGCCGACCGGCGGCGGCAAGTCGTTGTGTTATCAAATTCCTTCCTTGTTACGCGATGGTGTGGGCGTCGTCATTTCGCCATTGATCGCCTTGATGCAGGATCAGGTTGATGCGCTGGCCGAGGTTGGTGTGCGCGCTGCCTTTTTGAATTCCACCCAGACTTTTGAAGAGTCGTCGCGCATAGAGCGACGCTTGCGTACCGGCGATCTGGATCTGCTGTACGTCGCGCCTGAGCGTCTGATGACGCCGCGTTGTCTCGATATGCTGGAAGCGAGCAAGATCGCCTTGTTCGCGATTGATGAAGCGCATTGCGTCTCGCAATGGGGACATGACTTCCGTCCTGAATACATCAAGCTGTCAGTGCTGCATGAACGTTTTCCCAACGTGCCGCGCATTGCACTGACCGCCACTGCCGATCATCAGACACGTGCGGAAATTGCCCATCGTTTGCAGCTCGACGATGCACGCATGTTTGTGTCTTCGTTCGACAGGCCGAACATCCGTTATCAGATCGTCGAAAAAGCCAACGGCCGCAAGCAGGTGCTGGACTTTATTGAAAGCGAACATGCTGGCGATGCCGGTATCGTGTATTGCCTGTCGCGCAAGAAGGTCGAAGAGACCGCTGAATTTTTGAGCGAGAACGGCATCACCGCCTTGCCGTATCACGCCGGCATGGACTTCGCTACACGTAGTAAAAATCAGGCGCGCTTTTTACGTGAAGAAAGCATCGTGATGGTTGCGACCATCGCGTTCGGCATGGGTATAGATAAGCCGGATGTACGCTTTGTTGCGCATCTGGATTTACCGAAAAGCATAGAAGGCTACTATCAGGAAACCGGTCGTGCCGGTCGCGATGGCGCGTCAGCAAATGCGTGGATGGCTTACGGTTTGCAGGACGTGGTGCAGCAACGTCGCATGATCGATGAGTCGGAAGCGGACGAAACTTTCAAACGCGTGCAGAGCGTCAAGCTCGATGCGATGTTGGGTTTGTGCGAGACGCTGTATTGTCGTCGCCAGCGCTTGCTGACTTACTTCGGTCAGTCATCAACGCCTTGCGGTAATTGCGATACCTGCCTCAATCCACCGCGTTCATTCGATGCGACGGTCGCTGTGCAGAAATTGCTATCGACTATCTATCGCGTTGATCAGCGCTTCGGCGCGATGCATGTACTGGATGTATTGCGCGGCGTGGATTCGGACAAGATCAAGCAATGGCAGCACGAGCAGGTTTCTACTTTTGGCATAGGCTCAGATCGTAGCGAAGCGGAATGGCGCGCGATCTTGCGGCAATCGATAGCATTGGGTTTGGTCAGCGTTGATCACGAATCCTACGGTGCACTCAAGCTGACCGAAGCTGCGCGTCCGGTATTGAAGGGCGGCGAGAAAGTGCAGCTGCGCGAATATCAAAAACCAGTCAAATCCAAACGTTCAGCCAGCAAGCCGAAAGGATTTGTGGAAACCGATTTGTCGGCGGCCGAACAAGCGATCTTCGAGAAGTTGCGTTGGTGGCGTATGGAGACTGCGCGCAAACACAATGTGCCAGCCTATGTCATTTTCCACGATGCGACGATGCGCGAGATTGCCAAGGCACAGCCTGGTTCGCTGGATGATTTGCGTGGTGTCAGTGGTGTCGGTGAGAAGAAGCTGGAGACTTACGGTGCGGATATTGTGGCCTTAATCGCAGAGATGGATTAAGGCCGCTTGAAGATTAAATAGGAAAAGTAAATGCGCAGTGAAAAACGCGAATTTACTTTTTCTCGAACACCAAATCCCACACGCCGTGTCCCAGCTTCAAGCCGCGATTCTCGAATTTCGTCACAGGGCGATAGTCGGGACGTGGCGCATAGCCTTCGGCCGTATTCTGCAAGCTAGGCTCACCGCCCAATACTTCCAACATCTGTTCAGCGTATTCCTGCCAGTCGGTTGCGCAATGCAGGTAACCGCCTTTTTTGATACGTGAAGACAGCAAGGCTACCAGCGGTGGCTGGATCAGACGACGCTTGTTATGGCGGGCCTTGTGCCATGGATCAGGGAAGAACACGTGCACACCTGCCAAAGATTCTGGCGCGATCATATTCGTCAACACTTCAAAAGCATCATGCTGAATCACGCGCAGATTGCTTAAACTTTGCTCACCAATCAATTTGAGCAAACTACCAACGCCTGGTGTGTGTACTTCCACACCAATGAAATTTTTCTCCGGCATGCCAGCCGCGATCTTTGCAGTGGTTTCACCCATGCCGAAGCCGATTTCGAAAATCGTCGGCGCGTTGCGACCAAATGCCTGATCTATATCCAGCGGTGCTTTGACATACGGAATGAAGAATTGTGGTCCGAGTTCTTCAATCGCACGGCCTTGTGCTGTCGACAAGCGACCTGCGCGTGTGACGAAGCTGCGAATACGATGTTCAGTCGGATCGTAAAAAAGTGGCTTGTTTTGTCCGTCTTCGGATTTGTTATCGGTCATGCTGAAGTGTTCTGTAAATGCTGCGAACTGAACGCAGTGTTGCCAAGGAAAAGTGCCATGATGTCATCATGGCTGGAGCGGGTAGAGGGGATCGAACCCTCGTCTAAAGCTTGGGAAGCTTTCGTTCTGCCACTGAACTACACCCGCGTGTAGCCGCATTTTACGCGGGTTTGTCTGGTGCTTGGGAATCAGCGGCGTGGCAGATGCAATGGCAGAGAAAAAATATAAAGCTATTACGGCATCAGACTTGCCATGCGCCGTTGCTATACACCACATCATCGTCCAGATAGACGGCCTGCGTCACGGCAAAAACGTCTACGTGATAGCGCGCGGTCGCTCTTCTGATTTGAGGTTTGTTGTACACGCCGTGCTTGGCACCTAATGACAAATGGATGCCGCACATGCGTTCGTAAGTACCGATGTCATCGACCATGCGTTCTTGTGAAAACGCGCGGTTCATGCCAAAGCCAAGTTCTCGCAACCATACCTCGCCTTCATCGGCGCGGATATTGGCAAGTACTTGGTCGAATTCCGGCGTCGAATCAATTACGTCGGTGACGCGACCTTTACTGATGACCAAGGTGATAGGTTGCTCGGGTTTGTTGACACGGAACGAGGTGTCGCCAAAGACAAAAATCCGCACGCGACCGTTGACTGCTTCCAGATCCTGCGCTTCGGTAAACACTTCGCCGATGGGGAATTGGCCGCCGACGTTGTTCATCTCGCTGTAATCGCCGATGTTCAGTTTTGCTGGCTCGAAGGGCGATGCAAAGACCAGACGTTCACCACCGCTATCAACGACGCCGAAGCTAGCTTTGTCTATACGCGCTTTCAGTGCCTGACCAACGCCGCGGTAATAGGCTGGATCGTAGGCGAGCGCTTCGATGTAATGCAGCGCTTGTGCGCCAGGCATGCGCGACAGATGCGGATGTTCTATTACTTTGAGTGAGCGTTTGAAGAGTTCGATGCGTATGCGAAAAGCTTCAAGACGGAAGCTGGTTGATTGAATCAAGATCACCAAATCGTCAGCTTCCAATTTTGCAAAAGCGGCAAGTATGGAATCTGGCGAGACTGCATCGAAGTCGATGAACGTTGCATTTGGCAGGCAGCGCCGGTAAGCCTCGGTAAGGGCGACGGCGAGATGGCACTGCGCATCTGATACCACTACGGCGGCATGCGCAGGTGTGTGTGCAATCGCAATGGAAAGAATGTCACGAAGATGCTTTTCTGCAGCATCGATCGCCTCTGTGGTGATCAGATTGGCAGATTCTTCGTGCACGATTGGGCTATTCATCAATTTACAGTGTTGGGACTAAAGGATATTGCGTTGCAAGATGTAGCCTGCAAGATCGCGCCATTACTTGCTGAACGGACATGTTGGTCGGTGACCAAGATGAGGCGTTATCAGGGAAAGACTGAAGAACACATAACAAATAGTTTGGTATTTGTTATGTGCGCCTTGAATCTGTTTGCGCATCGATACGATGGCGAATGTTACACCATGTGGTGTGCAAGTATCCTGGCGTCAGCGACGCTGTGTCCGTAGAAATTGCGCCAGTGCATGGTAAGCCGGGAGTGAGGTTGGATCGTTGGCAGCATTGCCTGCTATCGGGAAGGATGCGTAGCGCGCGATTACCATTTCAGCCTTGGGATCGATATAGATCGTTTGTCCATGTACGCCGCGGGCGGTGTACGCACCATCTTCATTGTGCGTGACCCACCACATATTGCGGTAGCTCCAGCCAGGTAGCAGTTTGTAATTCGCTTTGGCAAAGGCTTCCTTGTCACCACCGTGACGTATGTCGTCTATGACTGCTTTGGGCACGATCTGTTGTCCATTGAACTTGCCGTTGTTACGCATCATTTCGCCAAAACGTGCCAGATCGCGCAAGCCGGTGTTCAAGCCGCCGCCGGCAAATGGCGTGCCTATCGAATCGACGGTGAAGTAGGCATCCTGTTCAGCGCCTAAGCGACGCCAGATACGCTCAGAAAGCAGCTCAGCGACGTTGCGACCAGTCACGCGTGCAATGACCCAACCCAGTACATCGGTATTGACTGTTTTATAGCCGAAGGCTTCGCCGTGTTTTCCTTGCGGTTGCACTGTCTGGAGAAATTCAAAATAGCTGCGTGGACCCGTGTAGTCCTTGGGCTTAGGTAAAGGACTGCCGGCCTGTGCATGCGCCCAGACTTCGGCGTTCGGATCTGCATAGTCTTCGCTGTATTTGAGCGCGGTAGTCATATCCAGCACCTGACGTATGGTCGCGTTGCCAAAGGCAGACTTGGCTAGTTCGGGTACGTAGTCGGCAACATGCTTGTTCGCATCGATACGACCTTCCGCGACCAGCATGGCTCCTAGCGTGCCGATGACCGATTTCGTAACGGACATGGCACCGTGTTGTCCGTCTGGTTTCAATACACCGAAGTAGCGTTCATATACGACGCGACCGCGATGCAGAATCACGATGCCATCGGTGTAATTAGCGGCTAGCGATTCTTCCCATGTCATTGCTTGCGTAGCCCCCAGCGGCACGAAGCGCAATTTGTCGATGTCGGTGCGTATTGCACGAGGTAGTGGGACTGGCGCACCCAAACCATGCGAGACGTTAACCGTCGGCATCAATTGGCGGAAGTTGGAGACGCTCCAGCGCATGGCAGGGAAGCGGAAATAGCTGCCATCGTCAAAGCGCAGTATGCGGTCAGGCGGTGGTGGTGAACCAAGCATCCAACCTAGCTTGGCGGGATCACTGGCGGCAGCGTCAGGGAAAGTAGTCGTGTCGGCCGCCCATGCAATGGATGTCAATCCGCAAGCGACAACAGCGCTGCGCAAACAAGTGCTACGTATGTGTCGCAGAATAGTTGTCAGCTTCATGCCAGCCTTTCGATTCATTCGAGTTGTATGCTGTTTCGTACTTACCGCCAAAGGTTTAGATTCAACCTGGTGGCAAGGCAGACAGGGTTTTTGCAGCGATGGCATTGGCCTGTTTTTCCTCGCGCGTGAATTTATCCATCGCGAAAGATACTTGATTCGTCTGATCGTACATGTTTTCTGCTGCGCTTTAAGCTTGTTCGACTAGTGTGGCATTTTGTTGCGTTATTTCATGCATCTGAGCGATGGCGCAATTGATCTGTTCGATCTCATCACTTTGCGTCTGACTTGCGCTCATGGTGCAAGGATGTCGTAAGAATGACATTTGATCAATATAAGGTGATATTTGTTGATGTGCGAGTACATATTGCGCAAAGCCTTGTGAGCAAGCTTGCCAGTTCATTCAATTGATTTCTGATTTGCAAACATTTCTCAAGCCTGCGTAGAATGCACGCTGCAGTATCTTGTCTTGCAAAGAGACGATATTGTGAGAAACATCAAACTCAGCGTTGATATAGACGCATACGTTTTTCAACTGGATACATAAGCTGCGGGTTCTTTCATGCGCATTTTGATCGTCGAAGATGATGCCGTACTTGCCGCTGCGTTGACACGCGCCTTGAGTCAGGCCGGTTATACCGTTGATTATGTGGATAACGGTGAGGATGCACATAGCGCATTGAGTAACGATGCCTATGCGCTGGTCTTGCTGGATATCGCTTTGCCCAAAATGGATGGCCTAACCGTTCTGCGTCGCTTGCGTGAACGCAAGTCGCGTGTACCAGTTCTTATCCTCACCGCGCGCGATACGCTGGATGATCGCGTTGCCGGCCTCGATCTGGGTGCCGACGATTACATGACCAAGCCTTTCGATCTGCCGGAGTTTGAAGCACGTGTACGTGCGCTGATACGCCGTGGTCAGTTCGATGCGGGCAAGAGTTTGACGCATGGCGGCCTGCGTTTCGATCTGGAGGCACATCGCTTGTTCCATAACGATCAGCCGGTAGAACTGTCCGTGCGCGAGTTGGCAGTGTTTGAAGTCTTGTTGTCACGTCAGGGGCAGGTCGTCACCAAGGAGCAGATGATAGATAGACTGTTCGGCTGGGGCGACGATGGCGGCAGCAATGCGATTGAAGTTTATGTACATCGCATGCGCAAGAAGCTGGAACCCTACAACATCAATATCCGTACCGTGCGCGGTATGGGTTATCTCCTGGAAAAATCCGGTGAAATCGAACGCCAGGAAATCTGATTCCAATCCGACCTTGCGCAGCAGATTGCTGCGTCTGGTACTTGTTCCACTTTCTCTGATACTGCTGATCGATATCGTCGGCAGCTACTTTGTTGTGCGTCATGTCGCCAATGATGTGTACGACGTCGAGTTGAATGAGATCGCACGCGAAATGCTCTTGCACGTCACGCGCGAGAACGGTCAACTGGGATTTGATTTATCCCCCGATGCCGAGCGCACGCTCTTGCTCGACAAGGAAGATCAAGTCTATTACGCAATACGCACAGTCGATGGAAAACTCATCGCCGGTGATCCTACATTGCCGATACATAAAACCATCAAGAGCGGCAAGGAAACAGCGTATTACGATGGCGTGCTGCAAGAAGGCCAAGCTGTGCGTATAGCACTCTTGCGCGGAAAACCATTGGTACAGCCACCAGCAGAAGTCGTGATGATTCAGATCGCCGAGACGCAGATCAAGCGTGATCGTCACGAGCGCGAGCTGCTGATGCAATTGATATTGCCGCAGGTCTTATTGATTTTGATTGCAGGCATTCTGATCTGGCGCGGTGTAGCGCACGGCTTGGCGCCGCTGCGTAAATTGCAGCAGGAAGTCGGCATGCGTTCGCATCTGGATCTCAGTCCTATTGCCGCTGATAACGTGCCGGGAGAAGTCGAACCTTTGGTTGGCGCGGTGAATGATTTGATGACGCGCGTCGATGGCGTGCTCGGCTTTCAAGGACGCTTTATTGCCGATACCGCTCATCAGCTAAGAACGCCAGTCGCGGGTTTGAAGGCGCATATCGAACTTGCATTACGTGAGACCGATCCAGCGCAAGTTAAACGAGCTTTGGGTCATCTGTATACGAGTGCAGAACGCTTGTCGCGTCTGGTGTCGCAACTACTCTCGCTGGCGCGCAATGAACCGAATAATGTGGCCGCCAATTTCGCTCCCTTCGATCTGAATCAACTGGCTTTACGCACCGCGCAGGAATGGGTGCCGCTGGCTTACAAAAAACAGATTGATCTGGGTTTCGAGACTGCCGAACAAGCTGTGCTGTTGAATGGCGAAGCAGCACGCGTGACGGAGATGATTAACAACCTGGTTGATAACGCGATTCGTTATACGCCACCCGGCGGTCGCGTAACGGTGCGTGTACATACGGATGAGCGTGGCGCGCATTTGGTCGTCAGCGATGATGGCACGCGTATTCCTGTCGATGAGCGTCAGCGCATTTTCGAGCGCTTCCATCGTCTGCTCGGTTCGCATGAAGAGGGCAGTGGCCTCGGGCTGGCGATCGTGCATGAGATCGCCACCTTGCATAAGGCAACAATTACGCTGGAAGACGATGTCGATGGCGTAGGCAATACCTTTACTGTCTCTTTCCCCGTCTCGCACGCGAGCGTTTAACTCACTTCTATTTGGTTTGTAAGAATTCTGTAATATTCGCGAAAGCTCAATGTAATGTTCGCGAAAGTACAGCGTAAGCGCTGATCTTTACTATGGAATGGCTTTCACAATAACCATAGAAGGAGACAGAAATGCTTGCAACGTTAAGCGATTCAACCATGTGGGTGGCGCTCTTCCAGATCGTCATCATCAATATTCTTCTGAGCGGCGACAACGCCGTCATCATTGCACTTGCGTGCCGTAATCTCGAACCCAAGCAACAAAGAAACGCCTTCCTGATCGGTACTGTTGCCATCGTCATTCTGATGACAATACTCACCGCTTTTGCTTCCTACCTGATGACCATTCCCTACGTGGAAGTGGTCGGCGCGATCCTCTTGCTGTGGATCGGTATCAAACTGCTGTTGCCTGAAGAAGAGAACGGCGACATCAACTCCAGCGAAAATTTTTGGGGTGCAGTCAAAACCATCATCATCGCCGACATCGTCATGAGTCTGGACAACGTGCTCGGTATGGCCGGTGCAGCGAATGGTCATATGGGTTTGTTGTTCGTCGGTATGGTCATCACGATTCCACTGATTCTGTTCGGTAGCGCGATGCTGATGCGCTTGATGGAACGCTTTCCCATCATCGTCACGCTTGGTGCCGGCTTGCTCGGCTATGTCGCTGGCGAAATGGCAGTGGAAGATCCTGCGCTCAAAGGCTTTATCGCCAATGCCCATTATCTGGAAATTGCACTGCCACTACTTGGCGTCTTGATTGTGATCGGCTGCGGGAAGTTCCTCGCGTCCAAACATGCAGTCGCAGTGCCTAGCGAAGGTTAAGCCTTTCCATTCCGGCAGATAAAAGGAGACTGAAAATGACTAACGTTCTGGTTCCAATCAATGACAGTGGCGATATCGATTGCGCAGTGAAACATGTAATCGAACGCTATCGCACACAGCCTGTGACATTGTTCTTACTGAATGTACAAACGCCGATTTCTAAATTCATTACACGCTTTATCAGCCGCAAGCAAATTGCCGAATTCCATCAGGAAAACGGTATGGAGATCCTGAAGCCAATGATGGACAAGCTGGATGCAGCTGGTGTGCCGCATCAGGAGCGCATCGTGGTGGGACACAAGGCAGAGAGCATCGTGCAGTTTGCGCGTGAGCATCACTGCGATCAGATCGTGGTGCCCAAGCATAGAAGCGTATTTGAAAATATCGGCATGGGTTCTGTGGGCAGTCAGTTACGTCAGTTGATAGGTGCAGAAGGAAGCTGCGATATCAGCGAAGTGTACTAATCCGATGTGTGCTGCCATGTGATGGCAGCGCAGGAAACGAGTGTGTATCGGACTCAGTCCTCAAGCTGAGTCTCTTGGGTCTGACCTTGGTCGGACCCTTTTTTATTTGTGGCGGCAAGTGTCTTGTATTACGACTATTCCCTTGCAAGTGCAGAAAAGCGACGTTTTTTTCTTAGGCATGATGGTCGATTCAGCCATCGATATAATGCTGAGGAGAATTTTTTACCGGATCACTTTGCGTCATATTCCTGGCGCTGCTCAACTAACTTGCAAAAATAATGACATCTACATGTTCAAAACCGTGGCGCTTGCTTGCCCTGCTTGCGCTTGCTTCCTTGATGAGCGGTTGCAGCAGTCTGGTGCAGTACAACATCAACGCGCCTTTAGAGACTTACAAGCCTGATTACGGTTACAGCATCGATTCCGTCAATATTGAGCCGGGTGCCAGCAAGATGTTTGTGGTGGTGATTTTTTCCGGTGGCGGTGCGCGGTCGGCGGCATTGGGGTATGGCGTGCTGGAAGAGTTGGCGCGTAATAAATTTGTACAGGATGGGAAGAAGAAACGTCTGTTCGACGAGGTTGATCTGGTCTACGGCGTATCGGGTGGTTCTATTCTGGCAGCGTATTACGGTTTGCATGGTGAAGGCGTTCTGAAGAATTTCAATGATCGTTTTTTGAATCTGGATTTTCAGGACAAGATCGTTAGCCGCATAATTTCTTTCTCAAATCAGTGGCGTCTGACTTCACCGCGTTTCGGTCGCTCCGACCTGCTGGAAGAACAACTGGATGAAGTCTTGTTCAACAAGGCGACTTTTGAAGATTTGGTGAGCAAGCGCAAAGGGCCGTTCGTAATCATCAGTGCGACCGATATGTCATCGGGTGGCCGTTTCGATTTCATACAGGAATCGTTCGACTTTCTTTGCTCTGATTTGAGCAAGTTCCCGATTGCACGCGCGGTTGCTGCATCGAGCGCAGTGCCGCTGGTGTTTTCTCCTGTGACCTTGTGGAATTACGCCGGGAGTTGTAATTTTACTGTGCCAGATGCAGTGCAGGCTGCGGCATCCAATAAGGCAAAAACAAGAAGTGCTGCATCCTCACGCGCACGTACGGAAGAGTTATTCAGTTATCTTGATCGCAGCAAGCGTCCGTATATACATTTGCTGGATGGCGGTTTGTCTGACAACCTGAGCATACGCAGCATCCTCGATATGGAGGCATTGATTGGTAGCGACAAGGTAAGCAAGGATTTCCGTTTGACGGAAATGAACAAGCTGGTCGTGATCGTCGTCAATGCACAGAATGACCCTGAACATACTATTGATCAAAGTCCTGATGTACCTGGCTTTAGAGATGTGATTCGTGCGATTGGTGATATTCCGATTGCGCGTTATACGCAAGAGTCCGAACGCGCCATGCAAGCGTCTATCGAGCGTTGGCAAGAAACGGCGAAAGCCAAGGCGAAGGCGAGAAATGCGCCGGAACCATCTGTCTATTACGTCAACATTGCATTGAAGAATATCGTCGATGCAGAAGAAAGGGAAACCTTGCTTAATGTACCGACCTCCTTGTATCTTCCTAAAAAGACCATCAAGGAATTGAGGTCAGCGGCAACGACATTGATGCAGAATTCATCTGAGTTCCGCAGATTGCTGAAAGATATTTCCGCTGAACGTAGTGATTGAAGTTCATACTTATTCCGATTCGATTAAGAGCAGAGGGCGTATGAGCAAGGATGATGAATTGCAAAAAGCGATTCTGAACAATATTCCCGATCAGGCATGGCTGAAGGATAAAGACTCTCGCTATATTCTGGTCAACGATGCATTTATCGCTGCTTGTCGCTTGCCGGAAAGCGAGATTCTGAATAAAACACCGCTTGATGTCTGGCCTGCCGATTGGGGGCATGAGTACATCGATACCGATAGACGCGTGATGGAGCAGGGCGAGCGTTTGCGCTATGAAGAATGGCGTTATACAGAAGACGGCACGCTGCGCTGGTACGACACAATCAAGACGCCGATTCGTAATGAACAAGGCGAAGTGATAGGCACTACGGGCATTTCACGCGACATCACCGACAGAAAACTGGCCGAGGAAGATTTGCTGGAATCACGTAGCCAATTGCGTGAACTATCGGCCTATCTGCAATCGATACGCGAAGAAGAGCGCACACGTATTTCGCGCGAGTTGCATGACGAGTTGGGGCAATCCCTGACTGCGATCCGCATAGGCTTGAGCGTGATAGAAACGCGACGCGAGATGCAGGATGATGAGTGGTTGCAGAATGTGCATGCCCTCAAAAAGATTGCCGATTCGACGGTGGAATCGGTACAGCGCATCGCAGCCGATTTACGCCCCTTGATTCTGGATGAGCTGGGTTTGCCATCGGCGATCGACTGGCTGCTGGAATCGTTTGCCAAACGTAATCCCATTACCTACGAGTTGAGCTTGCCATCGACGCCCTTGGCTTTCAGTCGAGATATCAGCACGGCGATTTTTCGCATACTGCAAGAATCGTTGACTAACGTCAGTCGGCATAGTCGAGCTACTTCGGTCGTCGTGGCGCTGAAGGAAACGAAAGGCGTCGTTACATTGAAGGTGACTGACAATGGGCAAGGCTTTGATCACGTCAGTTCGCGTGAAGATAGCTTGGGCTTGATCGGCATGCGCGAGCGCGCATTCATGCTTGGTGGAAAATTGAAAATTCAGAGTAGGCTAGGTTCAGGTACCAGCATCGAGGTACGTATTCCCAAGGTAACAGCCAGCGATTCAGGAGATGGAAAATGATACAAATACTGATCGCCGATGACCACGCCATTATTCGGGATGGCTTGAAGCAAATTATCTCTTTCGTTTCCAATATGGCGGTAGCGGGAGAAGCGTCTGATGGTGAAGAAGTTTTGCAAAAAATCAGAACGCTTAAGATTGATGTACTGGTGCTGGATATGTCCATGCCGGGCAAGAGTGGTATCGCATTGATACAGCAGATCAATGCGGTCAAACCGGAGTTGCCGATACTGGTGTTGAGCATGCATCAAGAGAGCCAGTACGCAGTGCAGGCGATGCGCGCTGGTGCATCCGGTTACATCACGAAGAACACCGCTTCCAGCCAGTTGATCGAAGGCATACGCAAGGTGGCAGAGGGCGGTACTTTTGTTTCTCCCGAGATTTCAGCAAAGCTGATTAAGCAATTGCACAAGCCGGAACAGGATTTGCCACATACCAAGCTGACGGCGCGCGAATTTCAGATATTCAACATGTTGGTCGAGGGCAATTCCGTCAACGATATTGCCAAAATATTGTCACTCAGCAATAAAACCATCAGTACCCACAAAGCGGCCGTTTTGCAGAAAATGGAAGCCGCTACCACTGCTAATCTGGTGTATTACGCCTTAAAACACGGCTTAATCAATGAGGGATACGATTGAGCTGTGAGCAGGATGAAACCATCTAGGAAAATCCCTAGATGCGAATCAGGTAATCCCGATTCCCACCTGAGCAATTGATCCCTATGCTCATCTTCCATGAACCCGATTCCTGGAGAAATGATGAGAACCACCCGCCCAGTCAGTTATGCCGAAAATGGCATGGTCGCCACCGCCCACTATCTGGCGACCGGGGCAGCACTAGATGTGTTGAAAGAGGGCGGTACGGCAGTTGATGCCGCAATCTGCGCAGCCGCCACGATGAGTGTCGTGTTGCCGCACATGATAGGTATCGGTGGTGATGCATTCTGGATGATCCATGATGCCAAATCAAATACGCTATCGTCACTGAACGGTAGCGGCACTTGCGGCCAAAATATTACGCTCGACGATTACAAGGGCATGGATGCGATCCCGCATCGTGGCCCGCGTGCTGCGATCACTGTGCCTGGCGCAGTGGATAGCTGGGGCCTCGCCCATGCACGTTTCGGCACGATGCCTTTAACCCGTTTGCTGGCACCAGCTATTCGCTATGCACGTGAAGGCGTGGCAGTCACGCAGGATATCAGCCGCTGGATTAGCGATGATACTGACGTGTTCCGTCAAGATCCTGGCTCGGCTGGAATTTTCCTGAAGAACGGCAATGCTTATCAACCGGGTGAACGCCTGCAGCAAGCTGCATTGGGCGATACGCTGGAAGGCATTGCGAAAAACGGCACACGCCATTTTTACGAACACACCGCACACTCCATCGTCAATTATCTGAAGAGCCAAGGTGGCTTGCTCACGCTGGACGATTTTCACCAATACCGCGCCAAGTGGGTACAACCGATCTCGACGACTTATCGCGGTTTTCAAGCCTATCAAGTACCACCACCATCGCAAGGCATAGCCGGCTTGATGATTTTGAATTTCCTCAACGGTATCGATCTATCCGGTCTGGATGAAAATTCGCCTGAGTATTACAACGCAATGATTCAGGCTATCAAATGGGCATTCAATAAACGCGATCAGTATCTGACCGATCCTGAGTTCTCGGATATTCCGATTGAAAAATTGCTGGATCCAGCACTCGCGAATGCCGAGCGCGCAGAGTGGCTGGCCGATACCAAACGTACACACGAAAATCGCCCAGGCGGTAGCGATACCACCTTCATCAGCATCGCCGACAAATACGGCAATGCCGTTGGCTTGGTGCAAAGTTTGTACTTCGACTTTGGCGCATGCGTGACCGATCCTGTCTCCGGTGTGTTGATGCAAAACCGTGGCAGCTTCTTCTCACTGCAACCGGATCATCCGAATGTATTGAAGGCAGGCAAGCAAAGCGCATCGACGCTGATGTCCGGCATGTTGTTCAAGGATGGCAAGCCTTACATGGTCTATGGCACGCAAGGTGGTGAAGTACAACCGCAGACGCAGACTTCGGTCGCGACGCGCGTGGTTGATTTCGGTCTGAATGTGCAGGAAGCCATCGATGCACCACGCGTCTTGTACGGACGTTCGTGGGGCGATACATCGAATAAGTTGTTGTTGGAATCTGCAGCACCTGAGGCAACGTTTGATGCCTTGCGTGAACAAGGACATCCGGTGGAAGCGGCGCAGTGGCCGTTCCCGCGTATGGGTACTGCGCAGGCAATTCGTTTGCCAGGGCCGTGGTCAGAGTTCTTTGAAGGCGGAGCAGATCCGCGCGGCGAAGGGATTGCATTAGGTTTTTAGTTGTTTCATCCAGAGGAGATGGTTATGGAGATGGACCTGTTAATACACAATGTGCGTGTGTGGGATGACAAACCACTGATGGACATTGGTATCAAGAATGGAAAAATCGTCGCAATAGAAGAAGGCATTAAAGCCTCAGCGACGGATGCAATCGATGCAGAGGGCCGTGCCGTTATTCCAGGCCTGGTCGAACCGCACATGCATTTGGAAAAAGCATTCCTGCATAGACGCTTGCCGCCTGTGCTGGGCACATTGGAAGAAGCGATCCGCGTCACCGGTATCCTGAAGAGCAAACAGGAACGTAAGGATGTACTGGATCGTTCACGTCAAGTGCTTGATATGGCTGTGAAAAACGGTACGGTTGCATTGCGCGCCCATCCTGACGTTGATTTGATTCAAGGTCTGATCGGTGTCGAAACAGTGCTTGAACTGCGCGATGAATACAAGGATCTGATGGATATTCAGATCGTTGCATTCCCGCAGGAAGGCATCATCAAATCGCCCGGCACTATCGACCTGATGGAAAAGTCGATGAATATGGGCGCTGACGTCGTCGGTGGTTGCCCATACAACGAATTGACCTGGGAAGATACCAAACGTCATATCGACATCGTGTTCGAAATGGCGCAAAAGTATGACGCTCCTATCGATCTTCACGCTGATTTTTCCGACGATGCGACCGATCAGCGTTTTGCTGCAACTGCCTATGTTGCGCAAAAAACGATCGATACCGCTTATCAAGGCAGAGTCTCGCTCGGTCATGTCACCAGTCTCGGTTCGCTCGATCCGGATGAATTGAAGCCGGTGATCGAATTGCTGCGCAAGGCCGATATCAGCATCGTCACCTTGCCTGCTACCGATCTGTATCTGGGTGGTCGTAACGATGCAAAGAATCGCCGTCGTGGTTTGACGCCGGTACGTGCTCTGAATGAAGCGGGCGTCAACGTTGCCTACTCATCCAACAATATACGCAATGCGTTCACACCATTCGGTAAGGCAGACATGCTGGTCATCGGCAATATGCTGGCGCACGCTATTTCCTTTGGTACGCCTGCACATCAAGCGGCGGTTCTGGATATGGGCACCATCAATGCTGCACGTTCCATCGGTATCGGTGACAACTACGGCCTTGCGGTCGGCAAGCAAGCTGATCTGGTGATTCTGGATACCTATCAGGTAGCCGATGCCTTGCTCGATATTCCTGCTCGTTCCTGGGTGATTAAACGCGGAAAAATAACCGTGGTCACTCAGCATAAAAGCACGATACATCGTCACGGTTGTTGTGGCGCACAAGATCATGGTGCAAAGGACCATGTGTGCGAAACAGCCAGCGCAAAATAATAAATACTTAATTAAACCATCAGGAGACAAGCATGAAAAAGCCACCACACGCAGTTGTAGCATCCTTACTCGCAGTCACTACCGTACTCATGGCGCAACTGCCTTGGCACTTGCCAGTCTGGGCGATCTTTATCAGCTGGGCAGGCACTTTTGCCATGGGCGGTCCGACTGCGGCTAACTTGAAACGTATCTGGCCGACACTTCCAATTGGTTCCATCACCGGTTTTTTGGTTGTCACCGGTTTTGGTATCGCTTCGAAGAATCTTTCCGGTAACAGTCTGCTCATCGCAGAATGTGTGATTCTGTTCTGCTTGAATGCAGGCATGATCATGCTGGCACGCTTCCCTGCGATTAGTTTTGTACCTGGCATGTTCTTCGGTTTCGCGTCCTTCTTCGCTACGATGTTCGGCGGCTTTGGTCCGGTTCCTAAAGATCCTTTGTCCGCACTCGGTGTCGTGCTTGTGATGAGCTTCCTCGGTCCTATCTATGCCTGGATCACAGCTAACTTCTCGCATCGTCACGTGCCGCTGGAAAATACTTTCCCTGCGGCTTCCAATACCAAGGCCGATAACCACGCACATCAAAAAGCCTAAATCTCCCTTTAAACACCGCCAAGCTTACTTAGCTTAGCGGTGTTTTTTTTCGTCTTTATGAAATAAAGATAGAGAATTTTTTAGCGCTGATACGTATTCGTATATCGCTACGTACTTTCTCTTGCTGGACAAGTTCACATACGTTGCACGGCGCAGTGTTGGTGTGCGCCTTGTCACATGAATTTTTACGGAGACAACATGAAAAACAAAATTTTCCACGATATGACGAGAAGAGATTTCTTATCTGCTTCAGGTGCAATGGCCTTGGGTTCGATGACATCGCTATCGATGGCATTGGAGGCCAAGCCAAAAAGTGTGCTGGCTACGTCGACCAAAGGCATGGTGACCAGCCCGCACGAACTGGCTACCAATGCTGGTCTGGATGTATTGAAATCTGGCGGTAATGCGATTGAAGCAGCGATCGCCATTGCTGCATGTCTGAGCGTGACCTATCCACACTTCGCCAGCTTTGGCGGTGATGCTTTCATGATCATCAGCGATCGCAATGGCAAGGTCAGAACCTTGTCTGGTATTGGTCAGGCACCGATGGTATTGCCGCA
This sequence comes from Pseudomonadota bacterium, assembly GCA_040390795.1. Lineage (GTDB taxonomy): Bacteria > Pseudomonadota > Gammaproteobacteria > Burkholderiales > Burkholderiaceae_D > Oxalicibacterium. Next base: position 343,566 of record JAZJXV010000009.1, read on the forward strand.
ATACAGCGGCACGATTCCAGTGCGCGGTCCCGGCTCGATGCTGACGACGGCAGCCAATGTGGATACCTTGGGCAAAGCCTTTGATATCAGCAACAAGGAACTAGCCGGCAGCAAGAGCTGGGCAGAGTTGTTGAAGCCGGCCATCGGCTTTGCACGTAACGGTTTTCCGGTATCGCCATCAGAACGTTTCTGGATGGATTATCGGGAAAAGGAAATGGCTGATCTTCCCGGCGTACGCAACAACTTCATGATCGCTGGCAAAGTGCCGGAAGAAGGGCAGCTCTTCAAGCAGCCTCAATTGGCCGACACATTGGAAGTGTTGGCGGTACGCGGTTATCGCGATTTCTATGATGGCAAGTTGGCGGAGAAAATTGCCAAAGGTTTGAAGGATGCCGGTTCCCCATTGACGGCATCCGATCTAGCAAGAACACAGGCGCGCATAGAGCCGCCGTTACGCGTTGCCTATCGCGATGGTATCTTGCTGGCGAACCAACCGCCGACGCAAGGTATTACGACGCTGGAGATCATGGGCATCCTCGATCGTTTTGATTTGAAGAATATTCCAGAGGGTAGTGCGGACTATTATCACGTCGTAGTCGAAGCGGTGAAGCGTGCGTTTATCGATCGCAATCAATATGTGGCTGATCCGGAATTCGTTAAGGTTCCTTCGGAAAAGTTATTGTCCAAAGCGCATCTTGATCAACTCGCTGGCGGCATACAAATGAAACAGGCATTGGCATGGCCGCATGTCTTCAAGAATGGTGACACGGTATATATCGGTGCGACTGATGCGCAAGGCAATTCGGTCTCGATGTTGCAAACGGTTTATTTCGATTGGGGCAGTGGTGTGATGGCGGGCGATACCGGCATCTTGTGGCATAACCGCGGCGCTTCATTCAGCCTGAAGCCGGATCATCCAAATGTATTGCAACCTGGTAAGCGTCCATTCCATACACTTAATCCTGGTATGTATATGAAGAACGACAAACCACATATTTTGTATGGCACGCAAGGTGCCGATGGGCAGCCACAAACCTTGGCGACTATTCTGACCAGAATGATTGATTACAACATGGATCCGTTGACGGCATTGTCGAAACCACGGTTCTTGTTGGGGAAAACTTTTTCAGATACGCGAGATTCTCTGAAACTGGAGAAGGATGCGGGCGAGCAAGTGTTTCAAGAGCTGGCGCGACGTGGACATGAAATGAGTGTCATTCCGGCACAAAGCCCTTTATCCGGTCATCCGGGAGCAATTGTGATCGATCAAAAGACGGGGACTTTTTCAGGCGCGCACGATCCGAGGAGCGATGGCAGAGCTTTAGGCGTGTAAATACAGCAGAAAAAAACTTGCTCGGTCAGTATCCGGTCTGACCGGGCAATAAAAAAAGACAGGCAAGCCTGTCTTTTTTAGTTACTGCGAATTACTTAGCAGCTGGGGCTGCAGCTGGAGCAGCAGCGGCTGCTTTAGCTTTTTTAGCTTTTTTGTGTTTCTTAGCGTGTGCTTTTGGTGCTTTGACTGCGGCTTTTGCTTCTGTTTTAGCAGCAACTGGAGCAGCTGGAGCAGCAGCAGGTGCTGGAGCAGCGGCTTGTGCGAAAACGGTGGAGGCAAACAGACCGGCAACCAGGGCAGCGATTAATTTATTCATTTGAGTGCTCTCTAAAGTTTAGGAAATAGTGCGAACCGTATTTTCGGTTCGTACGTACATAACGCCAGCCAAATAATGCGGTTGACGCATTTCTACAAATATTTTGAAATGATTTTCGGGCTGAAACCTAAGCCTGGCGTGAAGATTTCGTTAAGATTATCTTTTCGTTTTCCGAACAATCCCATCCCTTGGTGTTCCCGGCGACTACTGCATTTACAGTATTTACTTGCTTTTGGGACATTGATATTCTCGCCGCCATTAGCTGCCCATCATCTGCAATGGGCATAAAGGGAGAACATCATGCGCTCATTTACTTACTCATATAAACCATCTGACTTGATGCCAGAAAGGCTGGCTTTGCGTTGTGCTTCGGCTGTATTGCTGGCACTGCTGCCTTTGCCTCATGCGTCGGCACAAGGAGTTGGATCGATCAACCTCGAGTCTATGGATATTGAGAGTGCCCTTCAGCAGGTCCAACAGGAGCGTGTAAAGCAGCAATCAACTTCGCAGGAAGTGCACAAGCCACAGACCGAACAAATGCCGCTGCCTCAACAACAAGTGCAACAGCAGAAGCCATCACTTGAATTGCAAAAGCCGCAGGTGCTTGCACCGATGGTGTCGCCGCAAACTCAAGTGCAGAAGGCCGAGGAACAAACTAAACAGAGTCAGCAACTGACGCTTGAGCAACAAAAACAACTGATGTTGACGCAGCAAAAACTTAAGCAGACTCAACAGCAAGAGCTGAGTCCGGGCAAGCCGCAACAGATGACAGAAAAACTCCGAGAGACAGAGAGGTCTCTACCGGAGCCGCAGCCCCAGCCCCAGCAATTGGTGCTGACACCGCCAAGCAGTCTGCCGCAAGTTACACCAGTTAATCCGATGGCCATTGAGCAGGAGAAGTATCAAAAGTTGCTGGATGCAGGCGTCTTTTCCAGCAGTAGTGGCACTACCACCAATCTGGATGCGACCATGACGCGCGCGCAGTTTGCCGCGATCGCTGCAAAGCTGCAGGAACTGGGTACCAAATCGGGAGGTCAATTTTCAGAAATTGATCCAGCAAGCTGGGCCGTGCTCACGGAGGCGATGACGACTAAATCGCTCACCGGAATTAGCAGCGGCTCCATCAAAGTCGAGTCTGATGACAAGAAGTCTTCTGCTGACTTCGCTGCGTTGCTCGCAGCTGTCATGAAAGGTCAGGTAAGCAAGGAAGAGCTGGATCAATTGATCGCAAAGCTCGGCGCAAGCAATCTGCCGGCATCACAAGTGAGCACGTCGAGCAAGAGCGAAGAGGTAATTAGCAAGGCGAATAGTACGGTAGAAGGCATTGTTACCCAGCCAGGAAGTGCTGCCGTTGCTGCTGCGGGTATCGCTGGCGTATCAGCCGGTTCACTGGCCACCATAGGTACAGCCCTGGCTGCCGCCGCAGCGGCAAGCATAGCGGCGTCGAGTAGTGCCAATAATATTGCCTTGGCTAGCGCACTACCTCTGGGCGCTGACTATCCCAATGTGACGCCGCGTGCTAACTGGCCTACGAATTTGAATGCGACCTACAGCGGGCGTTTAAGCGGAATGCTCAGTGACAATTCCGCGGTCGGCGGCAATCTGACTATGAACGTCAATTTCGCGACTATAGGTAGTCATGCGTCCATTCCTGGCAGCGTCCAGTTTGATAACAACAAGGGCAATGCGAGTTTGAATCTGGTGCAATTGGGAGGCTATGTAGGTGGTGGCATGACAGGCACATATGACAGTCAGGCAATGACAGGCTACATCAGGAACGGTCAATTTTACGGACCGGCTGCCAATGCGATCAAGGGAAGTTGGGATATGACGACCAATAGCGTGAGCGGGGGCGGTACGTTTGCCGCTACACGCTGAGATCCCGATATTTAATCATCCTCATTCCCTTTATCTCCATGAATAATCTGTTCCGCTCCGTTGCAGTAGTGTTTCTTTTTGCATCTCCCTGGACCTACGCTGCGGCTACAGACTCGTCATCTTCTGTGGATAGTCGCAGCGAGTTGCTGGTGGCGCGTCTGATGCAGGAAAACGGCCGGCCGGATATGGCTTGTGGCTTGCTGGCTGATACGCCTGCGAATAGTGTAGATGCTGATCGCTTATATGTGCTGGCACGTTGTAATGCATCCTTGCAGCGCATAACTGCCGCGATCACTTATTACCAGCGCGTGATCGCTTTGCAGCCGCAGGAAGCGAATCCACGCGTCGAGCTGGCTGCCATTATGGTGGCCATGGATCGGAGGGATGAAGCGGCGCAGCTATATAAGGAAACCTTGCCTTTGCTGCCAGCGGGGCAAGTATCAACCCAGATGAATAACTTGATCGAACAGTTGGGGCGTGACGACCCTGCAGCGTTTGCACGACAGGCTTCCGGCAAGCCTTGGTCTATTGAGGTATTTACCGGAATCGTGCATGACAGCAATATCAACGGTGGACCAATTTCGAATATTGTCTCAGTGCTTGGAATTCCAGGTAACTTTATTCTGGATGGTAGTGCGATGCCAAAATCGTCATGGGGTGCAACCGGCAGTGTGACGGGTAGTTATATATTGCCGCTGAATGAACGCTGGTCGGTATTGTTTCAGGGAGCATTGCTAGGTAATGGTTATTTCGATACCTCCGACTTTAATAATGAATATATGTCGCTGTCTGCGGCTTTCATCTATCGCGATAAGAATTGGAGTGCGAGCATCCAGCCGAATGTGAGTTTTTCGCGACAAGCCAATCGGATGAATGAAATGACACCGGGTGTGATCGCACGTTTTTCACGCAATTTGAGTCAGATTTTGTCGCTTACAGGTTCGCTTGGATATATCAACCGCACCGTACATTTGGATAACAATAGAAATGCAGATGGGGTACTGGGTAGTGTCGGCTTGGTCGCGCAATTGCTGCCTAATCTTCAAGTCGGTGGCGAATACAATTTACAGCGTGAGCATGCGGATATTGATGCTTTTTCGCGCCGTGTTCATGGGCCGAGCGTTTTTGCAGCGTATCGTTTCAATCCACAATGGACAATCGTCGGTAACTACAGTTATTCAAACGTGAAGTATGACCAAGGTGTGGATTCCCTTCTCGGAACCTTTCCTGCGCGTGAGGATACGCAAAAGACGGCCAGCCTGACGACACTGTGGGATATCAGCCCATGGGCCGGTCGCAATATGGTGGTGCGTGCGCAATATACGCAGATCGATAATCCATCGAATATCGGCTACAGCAATTACACGCGCAATATATTCAGCTTGGGTGTGCAGACGCAATTTTGATGGCGGGCTACGCGATCAGACATTGCCTTGCTGTAGAGCGTAACGTGCCAGTTCAACTGCGTTGTGCAAGGAGAGTTTCGCCATCAAATTTTGCTTGTGCTTACGGACGGTAAATACGCTGAGTGCCAGTGCATCGGCAATCTCTTGCGTCGATTTTCCTGAGGCTATCAGTTTTAGTATCTGTTGCTCGCGTGGTGTGACCGCTTGATCTGTGTCGTGTAGAAAGTGATCGATGGAGCCGAGTAGTTTGCTGACGTAGCGCTTGTTGCTGAGTACGGTTGGAATTGCATCCAGCAATTCGCTACTGTCTTCCAGTTTCAGCAGGTAGCCATCAGCGCCGGCGGCAAAGGCTTGTCGTACGCTGACATGATCCGTCGATCCGGTCAGGATCAGAATTTTGATATGAGGATGTTGCTGCTTGATGCGTGCTGTCAGTGCAATCCCATGACAACCGGGAATGTCGAGATCAAGCAACAAAAAGTCGGCCTGCGTTTGCAACAGCAATTGCTCTACCAGTGCACCGTTGCCAGTATCTGCAACAACATCGATATCAGGCACTTGCGCCAGCAAGGACCTCAATCCCTCCCGGATCAGTGTGTGATCTTCTGCGATTACGATTTTTGTCATGATGTGGGTGCTTGGCAACTGTAACAGCAGGCAATTGCCGATGGTACATAAGTTGTTGCATGGAAATAATAATTAGATATTACACTGCGAAGAAAGCTCTATCTATTACCGTGCATCGAAAATGAGACACGCATGAATAATCATCACGCCGCATCCGCGGTCGATAAACGCATATTCAATGAACTGATCAATATCCTGTACAGGCAGGCCACGCCTATTTTTTTCGGCAATGTCGCAGTGGTTGTATTGTCGGTTTATCTGCTGTGGAACGAACTTGATCGCGCCATGTTGCTCGCTTGGGCGGCTGCGATCTTTGGTCTGACTGCGATTCGTATCGTGATTGTGCGTCGTGATTTACGTGTGTCGCAGCCAGAGGAGAGGGCGCATAGACGCGCCTGGAAATATGCATTGTTATCAGGCTTGTCAGGTTGTCTGTGGGGCTCGGTCGGTATTTTCTTTTTCTCGCCAGACAGCACGATAGTGACCGTATTTATCTGCATTCTTCTGTCCGGTATGACGGGCGGATCGGTTGCATCGCAATCTTCTTTTCCTCCAGCGTATTACGCGTTTGCCTTGCCGACTGTGTTGCCGTTCGCGCTGCACTCTTTTGTCTATGGTGGCCCCTTGTTTTCTGTGCTGGGCGTGTTGTCGCTGTTTTTGCTGGGCGTCAATCTGGCTTATAGCCGCAATTTCCATCGCACTGTGCGCGAAGCCGTTTCCTTGCGTTTCGAGAATGTGGAGTTGATCGCACAATTGCGGCAAGAGAAGGAACGTGCAGAATCGGCCAGTCGCTCCAAGTCACAATTCCTCGCAGCCGCCAGTCATGATTTACGCCAACCTACACATGCGCTTGGTTTGTATATCGCAACCTTGCGTGCATTCTGTAATGCGCCGGCGATACGTACCGAAGACGTCGGTAATATCGCGGCGAAGTTGCAAGCTGCATTGAAGGGTTTGGTGCAATTGCTGGATGTCTTGTTGGATATCTCCAAACTGGATGCTGGTGCCGTCAAAGTGAAGCGCGAAGTATTTGATTTACAGGAATTATTGGAGACCATAGATCAGCAATTTTCCGCGGTAGCCGCAGAACAGAAACTGCGTTTTATCGTCAGGCCGACATCGCTGTTGATCCAGACGGATCGTGTTTTGCTGCACAGTATTCTGGCCAATTTTGTTTCCAATGCATTGCGCTATACCGAGAGCGGAAAAATCCTGGTGGGCGCACGTAGACGTGGCAATTTTGTCGAAGTGCAGGTACTTGATACCGGTATCGGTATTGCCGAGGGACAGTCACAACTCATCTTTGGCGAGTTCTATCAGATCGGAAATGCTGCGCGCAGACGTGAGCACGGCTTGGGTTTGGGTTTGGCTATAGTCAAACGAACTGCTGATTTGTTGGGTGTGCGCATCGGGTTGCGCTCGGTGTTGGGTAAGGGCTCGGTATTTTCTGTCTGGTTGCCGCTAGTTCATGGCGCACAGTCAGTCGTTGAGGAAAAGACGATAGCGCAAGCATCTGGTGCAGCATCAAAAGACATTTTGGTGATAGACGATGATGCAAGCGTGCTGGATAGCATGCGTTTATTGTTATCGTCGTGGGGGCATCAAGTGTTTGCCGTCTCCTCATTGGAGCAGGCATTGCAGACGGTCGAACAACATCGATCCCAGGGACAGCCACTATTTGATCTGATTTTGAGTGACTTCCGTTTGGCGGAAAACATTAGCGGGATCGATGTCGTGCAGGCTGTACGGCAAGCTGCTGGTCACGATATTCCCGCGGTGGTAATTACCGGAGATACCTCGGTGGAGAGTATCAATCGGATTGCACAAGCACATTTACGGATACTGCATAAGCCTCTGGAGCCGGAGTTGCTGTATAACTTGTTGCGAGATTTACACTAATTTCTTACGCAGTTTCATCATTTACGTCGTTAGACAGGCTTTTCTGCCTTGTCTGTGCTAAAAGTTCGTATAAGCCCTCATGGTCTTGATTTGGTAGTAGAGAAATTCTTCACACAAAGAAATTTTTCCATAAAACTATTAAAGCACCAGAGCATCTAAAAGATGCTTGCTACCAACGTAGTAGCTGACGGGACCTCTGATGAGACCTAAGACACCAGACCGCTTGCGGCTTGCCACACTAGTGACGATAGGCGTGTGTGCCACCGTTATCGTGACTATCGTGGCGCTATTGGTACTGGTCGATCATTTCGCCGCGACATACGCGAAGCAACAGGCGCAAGAACGTCTCCAACAATTATCGTGGCAGATGCGCGACTCCCTCGATCGTGGCATAGCGCGCGTGGTTGACCATACGCACGTTATTGCAAATCTTCTGACAGTACGGGATTCGGACAATGCTGCCGATATCCAAAGAGTCTTCGATAACATCCACAATAATTTCCCAAACTACGCCTGGATAGGTCTGGCCGATGTTCAAGGCAAGGTGGTTGCTGCTTCCGACGGTTTGCTGGATGGTATTGATGTTAGTCAGCGCCCCTGGTTCATTGGAGGACAAAAGCAGTTGTTTATTGGCGACTACCATCCATCCTCCTTGCTGGAAACAAAATTGCCCAATATTGATGAGCGTTGGCGCTTCGTGGATGTGGCGTTGCCGATTACGCATAGCAATGGCACATATCGCGGTGTGCTTGGTATACATTTGAGCTGGGACTGGGCGCGTAGTATTGCGAACGAATTGCTGGTGCCTACAGACCGTCAGTACATGGTTGAAGTGATCGTGGTGCGGAATGACGGCATGGTGATCCTTGGACCAGATTATCTGGAGGAGAGCACCATCTATACGCGCAGCTTGGCCTTGTCACGTAGCGGACGTACGGGAGCTATTGCTGAGAAATGGCCGGATGGGCAGCGTTATTTGACCGGTTATTCTCAGACGGGTGTGCGAGCTGCTTATCCTTCGCTGAAATGGTCGGTATTGATACGCCAGCCGGAGGAAATTGCATTAGCGGCTTTTCGCGATTTACAAAAGCAGATTCTGCTGGTCGGTGGCCTCGTCGGTTTTTTGCTGGCACTGGTTGCCGTTGGATTGGCGCGTGGGCTGGCCAAGCCGCTGGATGATTTGAGCGCAGCGATAGTGCGACGTAGAGATGATGATTTTGAACAAATTCCTATCATCCCTAACTACCATGAAGTACACCTGCTTTCCGTTACCTTGGCCGATATGGTGGAGCGTGAGCGGCAGCATGTGAAGAGACTGCACACCTTGAACGAAAATCTGGAAAATCTGGTGCAGGAACGTACCAGCGAGATAGAAAAAAAAGCACATGCGCTGGAAGATGCCTTGGCGCAGCAACTCATTATTCAGGAGAGACTGAAAGATAGCGAAGCAGAATTACGCGCGACCTTGCAGAATGCGAACGACGCTTTTATCGCGATGGATCAGAATGGCATCATCGTCGACTGGAATGAACAGGCGGAGCATCTTTTAGGCTGGACGCGTCGTGAGGCGATCGGACAAAACCTATCGGAAATGGTGGTGCCTCCGGCAATGCGTGAAGGCTATGCGCAAGACTTGCAGCATTTCATTGCAACGGGTGAAAGCAATATCATCAATCAGCGAATAGAAGTGACAGCATTGCGCCGCGATGGTGTCGAGTTCCCGATTGAACTAGCGGTTGCCTGCGTCCCACGCCGCGATGGTTATCTGTTCATCGCTTTCCTGCACGACATAACAGAGAGAAAGCTGTTGCAGGCATCGCTGATGGGCATGGCTTTGAAAGATGCGCTGACTGATTTGCCTAATCGTCGGGCGCTGATGCAAAAACTGCCGGAGTCGATTGCACGTGCCGCACGCTTGGGCAAACCGCTGGCAGTGCTCTTCCTCGATCTGGATGGTTTCAAGGGAATCAACGACGGCTATGGACATGAGGCGGGAGATGAGCTCTTGCGTACGATTGCACAACGCTTGTCAGGCGCGGTGCGCACTACTGATACGGTGGCGCGATTGGCCGGCGATGAGTTTGTCATCGTGCTGGAAATGATCAATGGCGATGCAGATGCGCTTGAAGTTGCGGACAAGATATTACAGACGCTGCAGCAACCATTTGCATTGACCGCTGCGACTGTATCGATATCGGCCAGCATAGGCATCGCCATGCATTGGCCTGAAGACAGCACCACTGCCGAGCAATTGATCACGCTGGCAGATGGTGCGATGTATGTAGCGAAAAAGAATGGAAAAAATCGTGCAGTCGCTGTCTAGCGATTGCCTGCACTGCAAGAATTAATCTATCGTTTCCCATGCATTGGGTTCTTTGCGCGCATCCAGAAAGCGTCTATAAGTACGTCCCCCCAACCACAAACTCAATGCGACTACTGTAAAAAACAGTTGTCCGCTTGCGAGTGAAAGTGGTGAGTGCGATAAGGCTGGCGCAATCACGCCGGCGACCAGTGCACCCAATATCATCATGACAAATGACTGGCACGAAGCAACGGTGCCGCGAATATTCGGGAACAGATCCAGCACCAGTAAAGTCGCGCCAGGTGCCACCATCGACATGCCGAAGGTGTAGAAAAATAAAGGTGCAACCGACCATGGCAACATCGGTGGAAACAAGGCGTGATAACTCACATTGAATACAGCCGCACCAACCAGAAAGACAAATCCGATCAGCACTTGTCGCGAGGTAGGAATTTTACCGGCCAATCGATTAGCCGTTAGTGCGCCGCAGAAAATTCCTGACACCATAGGAATGAATTGCCAGCCGAACTGTTCAGGACCCAACCCAAGATGTTGAACCAGGAATACAGGCGCAGCAGCGACATACAAAAACATGCCGGAAAAATTGAACGCAACCGCTCCCGCTTTCAAATGAAACAGCGGCGAGCGAAAGACACGCTTGTAGCTGTGATACAGAAAGTGCGGATTAAAGGGCTGACGCTTCTCCAGCGGCAGTGATTCCGGCAAGCGTTTGTAGCAGTAGAAAAGCAACAACACCGCATACACGAACAAGGCGAGAAAGATAGCGCGCCAATTCGAATGCTGGACTATCCAGCCGCCGAGAATAGGAGCAATGGCTGGCGAGATGGAAAAAATCATCGTGACCAGAGACAGCAAACGTTCAGCCGCCGCACCGGCATACAGATCACGAATAATCGCGCGCCCGATCACGACCCCCGCACCCGCAGAGATGCCTTGCAACATACGGAATACCCACAGATATTCGATGCTGTGTACGGCCGCACATGCGAGCGTTGCGACAGCAAAGACCGCGAGTGAAACCAGAATAATATTGCGTCTGCCAAACGCATCCGACAAGGCGCCATGCCACAGAATCATGACGGCAAACGAGAGCAGATAAGCAGTTAGCGTTTGCTGAACTTCCAGCGCAGTGGCACCAAGCGTTGCTTGAATATTCGGGAATGCCGGCAAATAAGCATCGATGGAAAAAGGCCCGAGCATAGACAAGGCCGCCAGCATCACCGCCAGCGCAGTGCTGTTGATGACGAGGGCGGTGACAGGACGCGCGGGCGTTTCTGGTGTGTGAGACATCGGTATTACTCTTTTCTACTTGAACAAATCGTGAGGCCGATGTGTGGTGTGTCGTTGATTGCCGTGGGCGACGTGTTTAGATGCCGCCCATGCAAAGGTATTTAATTTCCAGATATTCTTCTATGCCGTACTTGGAACCTTCGCGGCCGAGGCCGGATTGCTTGACGCCGCCGAATGGTGCGACTTCATTGGAAATCAAACCGGTATTGATGCCGACCATGCCGTATTCCAGTTTTTCTGCCACGCGCCAGACACGGCCTATATCGCGCGAATAGAAATAACTGGCAAGGCCGAAATCTGTATCGTTGGCAGCGGCGACGACTTCGTCTTCGGTTTTAAACTTGATGACGGCTGCGACCGGGCCGAAGGTTTCTTCATGCATGATCAGCATGTCATTGCTGATATTCGATAAGACGGTCGGTTCATAAAAATAACCGCCCAGTGCATGTGGCTTGCCACCGGTAATGACTTGCGCGCCTTTTTTCACTGCATCGCCTACATGCTGCTCGACTTTCTTGATTGCTTGTTCATCGATCAGCGGGCCTTGCAATACGCCTTGTTCGAAACCATTACCAACCTTGATCTGTGCGGCACCCACCCCCAGCTTTTGTACGAAGGCATCGTAAATCGATTCATGCACATAGAAGCGATTGGTGCAGACGCAGGTTTGACCGGCATTGCGATACTTTGATTGCAAGGCTCCAGCGACTGCGGCATCCAGATCTGCATCATCGAATACGATGAAGGGCGCGTGGCCGCCGAGTTCCAGGCCGATTTTCTTGACGGTAGGTGCACATTGCTCCATCAGGATGCGACCGACTGGTGTTGAGCCGGTGAAAGAGACATGACGCACAATCGGACTGGAGCAAAGTATTTTGCCTACTGCAATTGATTGTTCGGAATCGGCGGTGACGACGTTGATGACACCGGCAGGAATACCCGCACGATGTGCCAGTTCTGCAATTGCCAACGCAGACAGCGGGGTTTGTTCAGCAGGCTTAATGACGATAGTGCAACCGGCAGCAACGGCCGGTCCGACTTTACGCGTGATCATTGCAATCGGGAAATTCCATGGCGTAATCGATGCGCACACGCCTATCGGCTGTTTAAGCGTGACAGTGCGCTTGTCGCTCCAGGTCGAGGCCATCACATCGCCGCTGACACGTTTGGCTTCTTCGGCAAACCATTCGATGAAGCTGGCGCCGTAAATGACTTCGCCTTTGGATTCAATCAGCGGCTTACCTTGTTCTGCCGTCATGAGAGCCGCCAGATCGTCTGTGTTGGCGATGATGAGGTCAAACCATTTGCGCATGATGATAGAGCGCTCCTTGCCGGTTTTAGCAGCCCAGGCAGGGAAGGCGACATGTGCAGCCTTGATGGCGGCTTCTGTTTCTTCTGCGCCCATGTTCGGCACGCTGCCTATGGTGCTGCCATCCGCCGGATTAGTGACAATAAAGCTGGTCTTTGCATCTACCCATGCGCCATCGATGTAGGCGAGATTGCGCAAGAGCGCTGGGTCTTTTAATTGAAAGCTGTTATTGGCAGTGCGCGACATGAAATTCTCCTGCGTGGCAAAAGGAAAAGCATAGCCCAATCGTCGTTAGCGCGCTGAGAAGTGCCGGAAACGAGATGGTTGCGAAATAGAACTACGACAAGAAGGTGATATCAGGCGCAATCGTTTTCACGTTGCATGGCGCGTACAAAGTCGGCGAGACGGCGGCCACTGGTGCCGGTATAGGAATCGACAAGGCTCATCGCCTGCACACGATCCAGACGGAAGGAACGGAAATCGCGACGTGTTTCGCACCAGGCTGCGATGGACCAGCCGCCACCCCAAAAATATAAAGCCAGTGGCCAGATGATGCGGCAAGTTGCCTGCTGTTTGGCGTCGACATAATCCAGTTGCAGCTTGTTTTGCTTGCCTATTGCCTGACGTATGCTTTCCAGTCTTTCGCCATGGCTGGGATCGATATGGAAGTCTGGCGCAAACAATGGCGTTGCTTCGACGAAGTCACGCTTCTCGCGCGGCAAGGCGAGTGTGATCTTTGCCAGCGCCGCAGCGCCCGATGCTGCCAGTTGCGGACCGCCCCAGGCTTGCACCATACGCATGCCGGCGACCATCGCCTCGATCTCATCGCTGGAAAACATCAGTGGCTGTAAATCAAAGCCGGCCCTGACGCGATAGCCCACGCCGGCTTCCCCTTCAATTGGAATGCCGGACAAGGACAAGTCGCGCACATCACGATAAATCGTGCGTTCCGATACCGATAACCAGTTCGCTAATTGCTGTGCAGTGGTGAGTCTGCGCCCACGCAAATACTGCGCAATCTGAAACAGCCGTTCAGCGCGACGCATGGCAGTTGTACGTGGTCAAGTATGGGGACAGCATCTTGTGCTCCAAATGAGATCGGATGGTGATTCAGAATGAGGTTGCCGCCTCATTCTGACAAATGCACACCTCACCGTCCAGTTCACGTTTATGCAGGTTTAATGTTGCGCGTGCAGCCCAACCAGATTGCCTTCGGTATCGATAAAGTGTGCGATGAAGCCGATATCGTCCGGCAGTTCCGTTTTTGGCAGGTAAATTTTGCCACCTGCAGGTGTTATCCGCTTGAGTACAGTGTCAATAGACGGACTGGCATCCAGATAAATCATGGTGCCGTTGCTGCTGGGTTGGGAGTACTCGCTATGGGTGACGCTGCCGCAGGTTGTGCCACTAGGGTCGGTGAATATGGCCATCTTCATCAGCTCTGCATTACCTTCTTCTATGCGGAGCGTGGTGTCGAACAAGGCTTCATAAAAACGTGTGGCGCGACCGAAGTCGGAGGAAGGAATTTCAAACCAGTTAATTTTTGTGTGCATGATGTCCTCGAAGGAAATGCCAAATGGCAAGACGCATCATGCGGGAGTGCTCCTGACAGCATTATGTCAGGAGACTTCAGGAAGTTACTTACTCTTTGGAATCAGTCTTGGGTATGGCTTGCTCGCGGCGATTGAAGCCGGCAACCATGTCGAAGCGGAACAGACGACATTCGATCGCACCGTTGAAGAAAGGTGTTTTGCGTGCTTCTTTCAAACGCAGTAATTTCGGCAAGCCGAGATCAGCGGTGAATAGAAATACTTTCCATCCGGCGAAGCGTTGCTTAAGCGTGGTGCCGAGGGCGCTAAAGAATTCCTTCGCCATCTCATCACCTTCTATCGTGCTGTCGCCGCGCAGACCTATCCGTTCGCCGTATGGTGGGTTGGTCAGCAGTATGCCTGGCGTTTCGCTTGGCGCTTTGACTTCTTGCGCTTCAATTTGTTTGAGAGGGACTTCGAATCGAATCCCGGCTTTGTTCAAATTGTTGCGTGTCATGGCGACCATGTCGCCGGAAATATCACTACCGAAAATAGTCGGTGTCTCTGGCAAGACATTTGGTTTGACGCTGGTTTTGATTGCAGCCCATTCATCCTTGCTAAAACCGGCAAACTTTTCGAATGCGAAATTGCGATGCAGGCCCGGTGGAATACCGGCCAGCATTTGTGCTGCTTCTGCCAGGATAGTACCGGAGCCACACATAGGGTCGAACAAGGTCATGCCTGGCTTCCACCCGGTAGTGCGCAACAGGCCTGCCGCCAAATTTTCACGCAGCGGTGCATCACCGGTTTCCATGCGCCAGCCGCGCTTGAATAATGCCTCGCCCGAGGTATCGAGGTACAAGGTGAAAGTACGCGCATCGAGAAAACCGACGACGCGCATATCAGGCATTTTTGTATCAACAGATGGACGTCTGTCGTAGATGTCACGGAAACGATCGCAGATCGCATCCTTGATTTTCAATGTAGTGAATTCCAGACTACGCAGAGGCGATTTGATTGCAGTCACATCGATGCGGATGGTGTGATCGACTTCAAACCAGTCTTCCCATGCTTGTGCCAGTGTCAGATCGTAGATGTCGTTTTCGGTGGTGTAGCTGGCGTGCGCCATGCGCATCAGCACGCGTGATGCAATGCGCGAATGGAGATTGATGCGATATGCATCTTGCAGCGTGCCGGAGCAATGCACGCCACCCGGAACTTGCAAATGAACTTTGAGCGTGTTGCCACTGCCGGGCGCTGCTGCGATCTCGTTGAGTTCTTCGGCCAGTGCGATTTCCAGGCCGCGTGGGCATGGGCAAAAATAGGAATGGGGTGATGACATGGGGGACCTTTTATCCGTTATGAAAATAGACGCGCGACCACATCGAGATGATGTGCCGCGCGAACCGTGTTGTACTGCTTTTTGTATTACTTGTTTTACTACTCGTCGTACTGTTTTTGATTGCTGTACTTATTTTTGGAAAGCGCGTTCGACGAAGTCCAGTCTATCCTGACCCCAGAACGCTTCACCATCGACGACATACCATGGCGCGCCAAATACGCTGGCTGCCATTGCATCGTTGGTAAATTGATCGTATTCATTTTGTACGCTGGTCGTTTCCGATGATTTCATTAATGCGTTGCCATCGTGGCCAGCAGCATTTGCCAGTGCGGCCAAGGTATCTGCATCCATGATGTTTTTATCATCGGCCCAGAACGCATGCATGATGGTGCTAGTCAGTGCCAATGCCGCATCGGTGCCGTGTGCGAGCTTGGTGGCGATGATCAGTTTGGCAGCAGGATCACCAGACACAGGTGAAAACTTTGGTTGTGGATTCAACGGCAAATCAAGATGAGCGCTCCAGCGTTTCAATTCGAGCAGTCGATATGCTTGACGTTGCGGTGGGCGTTTTGCCAATGGCAAGCCGCCAGAGACACTGAACACTTTAGGCAAATCGATAGGTTTCATCTCGATTTGTACATCGTATTGTTTTGCCAGTGCGATCAGACGTGCGTGTCCAAAGTAAGCCCACGGTGATTGGGGCGCAAAATAATATTCGCAAATCTTTGCCATGGAAAACTCCGGAAATAATTAAAACGGTTTGACCACGACAAGGATCACGATTGCCAGCAGCAAAACCACTGGCACTTCATTGAACCAGCGGAACCAGGTATGGCTGCGCTTATTGGTGCCGAGCTCGAATTTTTTTAACAGCGAGTTGCAGGCGTGGTGGTAGCCGATAGCCAAAATGACAAACACCAGCTTCACATGCAGCCACATATTGCCCGGACCTTGGCCGAAACCGTAAAACAGTAAGGCGACGCCGAACAGTACGGCAGGCACTGCCAGAATAGATGTGAAGCGATACAGCTTGCGCGCCATTAACAGCAGGCGTGTGGTTGCTGTAGCGTCGGTTTCCATTGCCAGGTTAACGAAGATGCGCGGCAAGTAAAACAAGCCGGCGAACCACGAGATGACGAACACGATGTGCAGTGATTTAATCCAAAGCATATTATTTCCCTGCTATTGCGTGAATGGCATCAGACACGTACTTTGCCGTGGTGAAGCAGTGGTTTCGCGGGGCATTGCTCTGTGTCTGCGGAACGGTACCGCCTTGCAAGGCGATACTCCGTTGTATGGCATTACACACGAACTTCGCCATGCCCAAAGACTACGTATTTCAAGGACGTCAATCCATCCAGACCGACTGGTCCGCGTGCATGCAATTTGTCGTTCGAGATGCCTATTTCTGCACCCAGGCCGTATTCAAAACCATCAGCAAAGCGGGTCGAGGCATTGATCATGACGGAGGCGGAATCGACTTCACGCAGGAAGCGCATCGCACGCGTGTAATCCTCAGTGACGATGGAATCGGTGTGCTGTGATGAGTAGGTATTGATGTGATCGATAGCTTCATCCATGCCGTCAACGATTTTAACGGAGAGTATGGCTGCGAGATATTCTTCGCTCCAGTCCTGTTCGGTCACTGCGGTCAAATGCGGATAACCTTGCAGAATGGCGCGGGCTTCATCATCAGCACGCAATTCCACTTCCTTCGTTGCATACAATTTAGCCAGTTCTGGCAAAACCGTAGGCGCAATTGAACGCGCGACCAACAAGGTTTCCATCGTGTTGCAAGTGCCGTAACGATGACATTTTGCGTTGAATGAAATATCCAGGGCTTTTTTTAGGTCAGCATTGCTGTCGATGTAGACGTGGCAAATACCATCGAGATGCTTGATCATCGGCACCTTGGATTCTTTCATCAAGCGCTCGATTAAACCTTTGCCGCCGCGTGGCACGATGACGTCCACATATTCAGGCATAGTAATCAATTCACCGACTGCTGCTCTATCCGTGGTTTCGACGATTTGCACGGCATCGGCCGGCAAGCCGGCACCGGCCAAACCTTCACTGACGATTTTTGCCAGCGCCTGATTGCAATGGATCGCTTCGGAACCGCCCCGCAGAATAGTTGCGTTGCCACTCTTGATGCATAAGCCTGCAGCATCAACGGTGACGTTAGGACGTGCTTCATAAATGATGCCAATCACGCCGAGTGGCACGCGCATCTGGCCGACCTGGATACCGGTTGGACGATATTTCATGTTCGAGATTTCACCGATAGGGTCGGGCAGGGCGACGATTTGCTCCAGACCTTCTGCCATGGTGGCGATGGCTTTGTCGGACAAGGTCAGACGATCGAGCAGGGCGGGCGCCAAGCCACTGGCACGCGCTGCTTCCAGATCTTGATGATTGGCTGCGCGCAGTGCATCTGCATCGCGACGAATCGCAGCCGCGATTAACAGCAATGCCTGATTTTTCGCCGCAGTATCGGCTTTGGCCATGGCGCGCGATGCTTTGCGTGCACGTAGCCCAACTTCTTTCATGTATTGCTTGATATCCATTTTGCTAAGGAATGGTTGGTGTGTCGGTTAATGAATTGATAGTTTCTAAAACTACAGTCTGGAATTATCTGGAGCGCTTGCTGCTGATGCAAACATGTATATGGTGCGTCTTGTGCTGGTGTGCAAGAGCTAAAGCTCTATTGCCGGCTAACCACGCGCAATCTTCAATCCTAGTTGCAACATGGCATCCCATGCGTCGCCGGAGAACTTCTTCGCGCGTAAACCTTTCACCATCTTATCGATTTGTGCGGCTTCTTGCAGCGCGCCTTCCAGTGTCGATAATTTCAGTCTACGCAGCGCAGGTTCGATCAGCCGTTCGCGTGGACCCCAGATGCGATATTCTTTTGTCAATTGACCAAGAGGCTTGCCTTGGGCGACACCTGATTTCAGCTTCAGCAAGGTGCGGATTTCTTCTGCTACGGCCCACAGTACCAGCGGCAGAGCTTCGCCTTCGCCTTTTAAGCCTTCCAGCATGCGTACCAGACGCGCAGTATCGCCGCTCAGCATCGCTTCATTTAGTTTGAATACATCGTAGCGCGCGACGTTCAGCACAGCGTCATGGATCTGCTCGAAACTTAAAGGGCCTTCTGGGTAGAGCAAGGCCAGTTTCTGAATTTCCTGATGCGCAGCCAGCAAATTGCCTTCTACTCTATCGGCAATGAAATCCAGGCATACACGATCCGCACTTTGGCGCTGTGCGGCGAGACGTACACCCAACCACGCGGGTAATTGCGCGCGCTCGACTAATGGAATATCAATGTACACGCTGGCTTGCTGCAGGCTGGTGACCCAGGCTGCTTTCTGCGTCGCCCAATCTAGCTTAGGTAATGTGATCAAGGTGACATTATCTGGGCTCAGCGATGCAGCGTAATCCTGCAGTGCCTTGCCGCCATCCTTGCCCGGTTTGCCGGTGGGGATACGCAGCTCGATCAGTTTCTTGTCGCCGAATAATGATTGCGATTGATTAGCCGCCAGCAATTCGCCCCATTTGAAGCTGCGATCGACGAGCAGTACTTCGCGTTCGGAAAAACCTTGTGCGCGTGCAGTTTTACGTATCTTGTCGGCGGCTTCCAGTGCCAGCAGATGCTCGTCGCTCGTGATGACATACAAGCCGGCGAGCGGCTTGGTCAAGTGCGTGTCGAGAGCATCTATGCGCAGTTGCATTATTTTTCTGCAGGACCGTTGTCCACCAGCTTGACACCAGCCAGACGACGCAGTATCTGCTGTACTGCATCCGATTGCATATCACGATACAACATGGCTTCTTCCGCTTCTTTTGCCAATGCTTGTGATTCGTTGTAGCTCATATCGCGTTTCAATGTGAGCAGGGTTGGCTCCATCAATACCAAACCTTTACTGTCGAGGACGCGATAGGTGACGTTGTAATACAGCATGTATTCACGCACACGACCCTGGCTATTCAAGGACAAGATGACTTTGTTCCTGACTTCACTCATGAGGTCGAGTGTGACTTCGGCTTCTTTTTGCGATGTTTTGAGTTCAAGTTCGCCGCTACCACGTATATAACGACGTAGCTGAGCACCCAGCGAGGCGTTTGCCGAGTAGTTGGCTGCGTCGGGCGGCGTTATGAAAATCGACTTGAACGGCAAGTTCTCACCAAGCACTGAGCCGCGCAGCTTGAAGCCGCAGGCAGACAGCATGACAGTCGAGGCCAGTGCAGTAAAAAGAAGGCGGCGATTTTTTAACATGAGTAATCCTGCGTCGGTTGATACTTCAAATCAGACAACGATACTGACCAGTTTTCCCGGCACCACGATGATTTTCTTCGGTGTGCCTTCGATGAATTTCTGTACGCTTTCATTCGCCAACGCCGCCGCTTCGATTGTAGCTTTGTCAGCATCCTTGGCAACGATGATACTGCCGCGCAGCTTGCCGTTAACCTGAATCATCATTTCAATTTCGGCTTGTTCCAATGCTGCCGGATCGACTTGCGGCCATGGTGCATCGAGGATGTCGCCGTGTACTTTAGTAAACCCGAGTTCCTGCCACAGTGCATGGGTGATATGCGGTGCGACTGGATTCAGTATGCGCAGGAAAATCGACAAGCCTTCGCTGATGACGGCATTTGATGCAGCGGAATCATCCAGCTTGGCGCCTTCCAGTGTGTTCAGCATTTTCATGCTGGCAGAAACCACCGTGTTGTACTGAATACGTTTGTAATCGTGATCGGCTTGCTGCAAGATCTTGTACGTTTCGCGACGCAATGCTTTATGCGTTTCCGGTAATTTGGCAAAATCAAATGCACCAGTATTGGCAACGCGTGCTGCCTGATTGTAGGCATAGGCCCAGACGCGACGCAGGAAACGATTCGCGCCTTCCACACCAGCGCCCGACCATTCCAGCGTTTGTTCCGGTGGCGATGCAAACATCGTGAACAGACGTGCAGTATCTGCACCGTATTGATCGATTTGCGCTTGCGGGTCGATGCCGTTGTTTTTCGACTTCGACATTTTTTCCGTGCCGCCGATTTCTACCGATTGACGGTCGCTGGCCAAGATCGCAGATACAGGGCGACCTTTGTCGTCGAGTTCCAGTTGCACATCGGCTGGGTTGTACCAGGTCTTTTTGCCATTGGCTTCTTCACGATAGTAGGTTTCGTTCAGAACCATGCCCTGTGTCAGCAGATTGGTAAATGGCTCATCAAATTTGATGAGGCCGAAATCGCGCATAACTTTGGTCCAGAAGCGTGCGTACAGCAAGTGCAAGACTGCATGCTCGATACCCCCGATGTACTGGTCCATAGGCATCCAGTAATCGTTGCGGCTGTCGACCATCGCGTCGTTGCTGTTAGGCGAGCAATAGCGCATGTAGTACCACGACGAATCGACGAAGGTATCCATCGTGTCAGTTTCGCGACGCGCAGGTTTGCCGCATTTAGGGCAATCACATTTGAGGAAGGCTTCGTGCTTGTTCAGCGGATTGCCGCTGCCATCCGGCACGCAATCTTCCGGCAAGACGACCGGCAAATCTTTTTCTGGCACTGGTACCGCGCCGCATTCGGCGCAGTTGATCATTGGAATCGGAGTGCCCCAATAACGCTGACGCGAAATGCCCCAATCGCGCAGGCGATAGGTGATTTTCTTTTCGCCCAGACCGAGCTCTGCCAAGTCAGCAGCGATGGCATCCACCGCTTGCTGATAATTCAAACCATCGTATTTGCCGGAATTGATGCAGCGACCATTTTCCTTGTCGCCGTACCAGTCGTGCCAGCTCACTTCTGAAAAAGTTTTGCCTTCTACGTCGATGACTGGATGGATAGGCAACACGTATTTTTGTGCAAACGCAAAGTCGCGTTCGTCATGTGCCGGTACGCCCATCACGGCACCATCGCCGTAGGTAATCAGTACGTAGTTGCCGACCCAGACTTCAACCAGTTGGTGCGTCAATGGATGTTTGACGAACAGGCCGGTAGGCATGCCTTTCTTTTCCATCGTTGCCATATCGGCTTCGATGACGCTGCCAAGTTTGCATTCGGCGATGAAGTCGGCGAGTTCAGGATTTGTTTTTGCGGCGAATGTCGCGAGCGCATGTTCCGGCGCTACTGCACAGAAGGTCACGCCTTTAATCGTGTCGGCACGCGTGGTGAATACCCACAGCTTGCCGTCATTGATCAGCTTGCCGTCTTCCTCGATATCGTGCGGGAAGGCGAAACGTACGCCGGTCGACTTGCCTATCCAGTTGGCTTGCATGGTGCGTACACGTTCTGGCCAGCCCGGCAATTTGTTGTCGACGTGATCCAGCAATTCTTCTGCGTAATCGGTGATGCGTGCGTAGTACATCGGGATTTCGCGCTTTTCGATCAGCGCGCCGGAGCGCCAGCCGCGACCGTCGATGACTTGTTCATTTGCCAGAACTGTTTGATCGATAGGGTCCCAGTTCACGGTACCGGTTTTTTTGTAGATGATGCCTTTCTCGAGCATCTTCAAGAACATCCATTGGTTCCATTTGTAGTACTCAGGCTTGCACGCGGTCATTTCGCGCGACCAATCGATGGCCAAGCCCATGGACGCCATTTGCGTCTTCATGTAATCGATGTTGGCGTAAGTCCATTGTGCTGGCGGTACGTTGTTGGCCATCGCTGCGTTTTCCGCCGGCATGCCGAATGCGTCCCAACCCATAGGCATCAACACGTTGTAACCATTCATCCGCAGATAGCGGTACATCACGTCATTGATCGTGTAGTTGCGCACATGCCCCATGTGCAGCTTGCCGGATGGGTACGGCAGCATAGAGCACGCATAGAATTTCTTCTTGTCGTTGCCGTTTTTATCCTTGGCGTGTTCGACGGCCTTGTAAGCGTCGATTGCCTGCCAGTGGTCGTGCGCCGATTTTTCTACTTCGGCGGGGCTGTATTTATCTTGCATGACGGATGGAGCCAAAAGTGAATGTGAACCCGTGATTATACTGGTTCGTACACTCAGATGGCGCGTCAGAGGTGAGGCAATTAGGGAGGACGTTCAGGCTAGTTTGAGTTCGAGCGCGGGATTTTCGCCGTAATCGGCGTAGCGTTCGTTGATACCTTCGATGCAGAAGCTTAATTCTTCGAGGAGATCGGGGACGTTTTTGCGCAATATTTCTGCGTGATCTATGACGATTTGCAGCTTTTCGTTCGGTTTGAGGAGAAATTTTGTCATGTTCTCTTCATCGCGCAGATAACTGAGGCAATCGACCCAGGCATCCATATTCTCGCCGTAGAAATCCGGGAAACCGAATGCAGTCTTGCATGCGCTATGAAAGGACTTCTGATCGGTGATGGTTTCACCGTTTAAATGTACGACGGCCATGGATCTTATTTCTTGGAGGATTGCGGCGCTTCGGTCACAAAGCCCAGTTTGGTTACGCCATTGGTTTGTGCTGCTGCCATGACTTGCGCAATGACTTCGTAACGTGTGCCTTTGTCGGCGCGTAGTTGTACTTGCGGCTGTGGCTGCTGTTTCGCAGCAATCGCGAGTTTTGCGGTCAGTTCGTCTTGCGATACCGGATCGTTGTTCCAAAAAATTGCGCCTGCGCCATTGATGGAGAGCGAAATCGTCGTCGGTTCGGCCGGCGCTGGCGCAGATTGTGCACTAGGCAGATCGAGCTTGATCGCATGCGTGAACAAAGGCGCGGTGATGATGAAAATCACCAGCAGTACCAGCA
The DNA here is from genome assembly GCA_040390795.1 of Pseudomonadota bacterium. Classification (GTDB taxonomy): domain Bacteria; phylum Pseudomonadota; class Gammaproteobacteria; order Burkholderiales; family Burkholderiaceae_D; genus Oxalicibacterium. The sequence continues at coordinate 366,545 of JAZJXV010000009.1, forward strand.
TCACATCCACCATAGGCGTGACGTTGATATCCGCCATGGGGGCCGAGTGCTGATTGTCGTTGAATCCGCCGAATGACATTTTCTCTCCCGGGTAGCGTGCGTAACGCTTACTTGCCGACGCGTGCGCCGGTGGTCAAATAGGCATGCAAATCATGCGCAAAGGCGTCCAGCTCGGCCAATGTAACGCGATTGACGCGGGTAAAGGCGTTGTAGGCTAGTACGGCAGGAATCGCGACTGCCAGACCGAGTGCTGTCATGATCAGCGCTTCACCAACTGGTCCCGCGACCTTGTCGATCTGGATAGTACCGGATGCAGAGACCGCGACCAGCGCATGATAAATGCCCCATACGGTGCCAAACAAGCCGATGAATGGTGCGGTTGAGCCAACTGATGCGAGCAGCGTCAAGCCGGTTTCCAGTCTGGATGAAACGCGATTGATTTCCTGACGCAAGGTGCGGGTAATCAATTCGCCGGGATCAGTATTGGCGTTGAGTGAATTAGCGTGCGGCTTGATATTGGACGCTTCCACGCTTTGTGCCGCCAGCGGTGTGTAGACGTTTTCACTATCGACAACTTTGATGGTCGCGATCGCATCGGTCAGCGTCGGCGCTTGCCAAAAGCCTTCCAGTGCAGCGGCGCTTTTGCGGATGCGCCATGAACTCCATGCTTTGGACAGGATGTAATACCAGCTGAGTATCGACATGATCAGCAATACATAAGCGACGGCGTGCGAGACGGCATCGCCTTGTGCCCAGTAATGCGCCAGTCCCAAGCCCTGATCCGCTGCAGTTGAGTTCATATTATCGATCCGAGTAAATCAGTTTGATTGGGGTGTGCAGCGTTCAGTTCAACGCAAGCCGAGTACATCCTGCATATCGTACAAGCCGGTTTTCTTGTCGGCCAGGAAACGTACGGCGCGCAAGCTGCCGTGTGCATAGCTGACGCGGCTGGATGATTTGTGCGAAATCTCGATACGCTCACCGTCGCCGGCAAACAATACTGTGTGGTCGCCAATGATGTCGCCGCCGCGTACGGTGGCAAAGCCGATGGACGATGGATCGCGTGCGCCGGTTACGCCTTCGCGCGCCCACACTGCGACATCGTTGAGTTCTTTACCGAGTGCGCCAGCAATAACTTCGCCCATTTTGATCGCGGTGCCGGATGGCGCATCGACCTTGTGACGGTGATGTGCTTCGATGATTTCGATGTCATAACCTTCGGAAAAATTCTTCGCAGCCATTTCCAGCAATTTCATCGTGACGTTCACACCGACACTCATATTCGGTGCAAACATGATTGCGGTTTTTTTCGCGGCGGCGGCAATCGCTGCCTTGCCTGCTGCATCGAAACCAGTGGTGCCGATAATCATCTTGATATTGTGCGCGGCGCAGTATTCCACATGCTCCAGCGTACCTTCAGGACGTGTGAAGTCGATCAAGAAATCGGAATTGGCCAAGCCTTTGGCGAAGTCGGATTCGATTAATACGCCGGATGGTTTGCCGAGGAAAGCAGCAGCGTCTGTGCCGATAGCCGGTGAGCTGGCAATATCGAGCGCGCCAGACAGTGTTGCATCCTGTGCGCCCAGTATGGTTTCGATCAACATGTGGCCCATACGGCCAGATGCACCTGCTACTGCGATTTTCAATTGAGTCATGCGTAAATTCAGTTAATTATTTGTTGGCTTCTTTGGCTTTGTCGGCAATGCGCGCGATGTAATCTTTTTCAGTCGGCAGATCGCCGCCACCTTCGAAGGACGATACCACTTTGTCCTTGAAGAAAACGGTGACGCGGCTGGTAGTGATTTCGCCATTACCCTTTTGCATGCGGAAGGCATAATCCCAGCGTTCAGCGTGGAAGATATCGGTGAGCAGCGGTGTGCCGAGCAAGAAGATGACTTGATCTTGTGTCATGCCTTCTTTCAACTGCGCGACCATTTCTTGCGAGACGAAGTTGCCTTGTTGGATGTCCGGACGGTAAGGCGAGAAAATGCCGAGGAAGCGTTTTTCTTTTTTGGTTTGCACACCGGTGGTAGCCGCGGCTTGCGGAGCTACCGGCGTTGCCGCTGGTTTTGCGTCGGCTGTAGTGGCAGGCGCAGTGGATGCGGTTTTTTCTTCTGCAGCTTTAACCTGCTGTGGAGCGGCAGCCGGTTTGGCAGTCGCGGCAACCAGTGTCGGTTCGTCCATCAGCGGGTTTTTCGATGCGCAACCTGTGAGTACGGTTGCCAATAACAGGCAAAAAGTACCAGCGATGGCTGGGGCACGATTAGAATAGCGGGGCAGCATTTGCATATGGAATCTCAAGGGATTGAGCAATTGTACGAAAACGCTATATGATAAGGCAGATAGTGCGACACGTGTGTCGCGTTTCACCGCAATGCGGTATAAATATCGATGAAGTATCCCTCCGAAAATATTCGATAAAGTCTTGATTTTAAAGGCTGTTATCGAGGGCTCCCCAGTTTCGTCTTACGAAATAGGGGCAGTCTAATAGAAAAAAAACGTGCCGCGTAACGGCATCGTTAAACATCTATAAATTTCTTTGTAATTAACGCTTTCGAGATAAATCGGCTCACAAAGCTGCTTTAACGTCGTCTAAAAACTACAAAATCGAAAAATATTTTGCTGAAAATTTGACCTTCTTACTGGAAGGCCAATAGACAACGCACGCGTACAAATAAGTCGGATCGGAAATACGTAATCGTGAGCGCGAGAAGTTCTGAGATTTCTTGTCGTACCCAAAATATTAGGTGCTACGACCGGATGTACGACCATTCGTAACCTACTCAAGCATGCGTCATCGGTAACGATGGGGTGTGAAGCCTTGAGGACAACGTACCCCCAGTTTTTAGGGTGACTATTCCATGTGAGTGGAGAGTTGGATACTGCCAGCAGCAAGGCGGTTGAGGGGCTAGGTTAGTCCACATGAGTAACGTAACGTGAACTGTCATTTGAACCCTCGTAATTATCGATAGGCCTAAGCTGCTGCTGGCCTAAACCAAAAGGTGTGTGATTGGATATTCCTGTTATCTGTGGGAATACGTCGTTGCTAAATCACCGAGGGAAAGACAGACTCTAAATGGCAAGCCGCAGAGCTGTTAGCTGCGACGGAATCTCAGGGAACGTGGTAAGCCCAACTCTCCGCCTAATCCAATACATCGGATCGGGCAGGCAACCCGCAAGGGAAGCTGTCGGAGGAGTGGGTATGGGATTGTAGAAAAAGCGAACGCCGGGCTGTAATGGTTCGGATAGGGATTCAGGATTTGTCCCGACGCGAAAGCGTGCAGACTTCTACATGGTGCAATAGTCGTCAAACGACTACATAGGCAAAGTAGTTTCATTTTCAACGCCCCGAAGGGATGTGGTTTTCCCTTCGGGGAGAACTGCGTCCTCGGTGGGCATCACTACCGAGGTTCAGCAATGAAAGTAATCGATAGCAATCAGATCGATTCTGCGTCCTCGCACGTTCCGACAGACTGGGCCGCCATCAATTGGCGTCTGGTTCAAAAGAATGTGAGAGTCATGCAGATTCGTCTAGCGAAGGCAACGCAGGAAGGCAATTGGCGCAGGGTGAAAGCCTTGCAACGATGGCTGACCCACTCGTTTAGTGCGAAAGCACTAGCTGTCAAACGAGTGACAGAAAATCAAGGCAAACGAACGGCAGGTGTGGATCGTCAGTTATGGGATACACCGCTGCAGAAATACGCTGCGATTGCACAGTTGAAGAAGCAAGGGTATCGGCCTCTGCCATTACGGAGAGTCTACATTCCAAAATCAAATGGGAAGATGCGCCCTCTGGGCATACCGACCATGCGAGATCGGGCCATGCAAGCCCTGCATTTGCTTGCACTGGACCCGGTTCTGGAAACGGTCAGCGATCCGAACTCTTATGGGTTTCGTAAAAATCGCTGTACTGCCGATGCCATGTCACAAATCTTTCTCCAGACGTGCCGGAAGGTCTCGGCCGAATGGGTGTTGGATGCGGACATTGAAGGCTTTTTCGACAACATCAATCACGACTGGATGATCGACAACATTGGTATGGACAAGTCGATACTAAGGAAATGGTTGAAAGCCGGGGTAGTCGACCGGAAGCAATTGCTGGCTACCACAGCAGGGACACCGCAGGGAGGCATCATTTCCCCTGCATTGGCAAACTGGACGCTGAATGGATTGGAGACGGAACTGATCGCGCATCTCGGTGCGAAATTCGGGAAGTCAAAGATTCCAAAACTCAAAATCGGTATCGTGCGATACGCGGATGACTTTGTGGTAACCGGCGCTTCAAAAGAGTTGCTGGAAACAGAAGTCAGGCCGTGGGTAGAAGCTTTCCTTGCAAAGCGAGGATTGCGACTATCAACAGCCAAAACCAAGATCGTGCACATCGACGAAGGTTTTGATTTCCTCGGGTGGAATTTCCGGAAGTACTCGGGAAAACTGCTCATCAAGCCGAGTAAGAAAAATGTGAAAACGTTTTATGAAAAGCTGAGGAACGTCGTCAGCGACAATCTCGGAGCAAAACAGGTCAATCTAATTGGCTTGTTGAATCCGATGCTACGGGGCTGGTCGCAATATCACAGTCCTGTGGTTGCCAAGGAAGTGTTCTCGCGCATTGACCATTTGCTGTTCTGGAGGTTGATGCGGTGGGCCAAACGTAGGCACCCGAATAAGAACGCAGATTGGATTCGCCAGAGGTATTGGCGGTCAGTAGGCGATCGAAACTGGGTGTTTGCAGCGGATACACTGACGAAAGACGGTGATAAAGGTGTGATGCAAATGTACTCTTTACCGGGTACGCCGATAGTGCGGCACAAGAAAATCAAAGGGGCTTACAGCCCTTATGATCCCGCATGGGAAATGTATGGCGAAACCCTCCGTCAGGAGCGCATGTTGAAGAACATGAGCTACCGGATGGAATGGGCTAGACTATATGCTGACCAAATGGGAAGATGTGCGCATTGTGGGCACGAGATGGATATGGACACTGGCTGGCATGACCACCACATTGAATATCGTGTGGAGGGTGGCTCAGATGCTCTTGGAAATCGCGTACTCTTGCACCCTAATTGCCATACCCAAGTTCATGCACTTGGTTTGAAAGTTGTTAAGCCGGTTCCTGAATAGGAACTTTTATTATGCTTGAGCCGTGTGCGGTGAAAGTCGCACGCACGGTTCTTAGGGGGGAGAGATTCCAGTAATGGGTTTCTCCTACCCTACTCCTCAATATGAACAAGAACATGCCCAACAATCCATCCGAGTTAAAAGCCAGCGGTCTGAAAGCGACGCTGCCACGTCTGAAAATCCTCGATATTTTCCAAAATGCCGAGGTACGCCACCTGAGCGCGGAAGACGTTTACAAGATGTTGCTGAACGATAATCTAGATGTCGGTCTGGCAACGGTTTATCGCGTTTTGACGCAATTCGAGCAAGCAGGCTTGCTGCAACGCAATCACTTTGAAACCGGTAAAGCCGTTTTTGAATTGAACGAAGGTTCCCACCATGACCATCTGGTGTGCCTGGATTGCGGCAAAGTAGAAGAGTTTTTCGATGCAGAAATCGAAAAGCGCCAAGTCAAAATTGCTGAAGAACATGGTTTTGAAATTGCTGATCATGCGCTGGCTTTATACGGCCACTGCAAGAGCTGCCAAAAAACCAAAAAATAAGCTGCAGTACTTATAAAAAAGCCATGCTACCGGTAACGGGGCATGGCTTTTTGCATTCTGCTTGCTGGAATTAGTTGTTGTGACTGAGTGCATTTGACAGCAATTTTGCCGTGATATCCACAATCGGAATTACCCGCTCATACGCCATGCGTGTCGGTCCGATCACGCCCAATGTGCCGACTACCTTGCCGTTCACGGTGTAAGGCGAGGTAACGACGCTCATCTGATCCATAGGCACCAGATTCGATTCGCCGCCGATGAAGATTTGTACGCCGGTTGCCTTGTTGGATACATCCAGCAATTGCATCAGACTGGTTTTTTGCTCGAACAGATCGAATAGCTTGCGCAGTGAAACCATATTCGATGAAAGATCCGACACGCTGAGCAGATTGCGTTCGCCGGAAATCACAACATCGTCGCTATTGTCATTCATCGCATCGCTGCCGGCTTCGACCGCCGCCTGCATCAAACGCGTCATATCGTCGCGCAAAGCCTTCAATTCGCCCTGCAAACGTATGCGTACGTCGTCGAAACTCAATCCGCCATAATTCTGATTAATGTAATTGGCCGCATGTATCAATTGCGTCGGCGAATAATCGACATCGGTTAGCAGCAGGCGATTTTGCACATCGCCAGTGGGGCCGACGATGACAAGCAGTATGCGTTTTTCCGACAGGCGCAGAAAGTCGATTTGCTGAAACACTGATTCGCGCCGTGGCGTCATCACGATGCCGGCGAACTCGGAAAGTGACGACAGAATTTGCGCCGCGTTGGAAATGATTTTTTGCGAAGAACCGGTTTGCAATGAATTTTGCAGCTTCGATTCGAGTGCGCTTTCGTCTATTGATTGTACGGTCAGCAAGGTATCGACAAAGACGCGATAGCCGCGCGGCGTTGGTACGCGACCGGCGGAAGTGTGCGGGCTGGCAACGAAGCCCATCTCTTCCAGATCCGCCATGATGTTGCGTATCGTCGCTGGCGATAAATCGAGACCCGATATCTTGGAAAGCTCGCGCGAGCCGACAGGCTGGCCGTCCGCAATATAGCGTTCGACTAGAGCTTTCAGCAGTGTTTGTGCGCGGTTATCAAGTTGCATAGTGTTGCTATTGTAATCAGTGGCCATGCCGGGCGGCAAGCATACGGGCTTTCGTGCAAAAAATACGATGGATGATGATCATCCAGCTTTGCGACTTAGCCCGTCTGGTTGCTTGTCATTATGCGCGCTTTAGCAACGCGTCGAGCTCATATAAGTTCGTGCAGCTTGCGTTGGGCACAATATGTTCGGGCAGGGTACGTCCAAAGCGATTCATCCATACTGCTTGCAAGCCGGCATTTTGTGCACCTTGAATATCCAGCGTGGGATCGTCGCCGACGTAAATTGCTTCGTGCGGTGCAACTGAAAGTGCCTCGCATGCCGCATGAAAAATCTCAGCTCCGGGCTTTGCGCTGCCAAATTGATGTGCGGCGATCGAAGTCTGGAAGTGCTGCGCCAGGCCAATCGCCTCCAGATCAGCAAAGCCGTTGGAAACAGAACCGATAGCAAAGCGTGCACGCAAACTGCTTAAACCCGGCACGACATCGTCAAAAGGTGTGACGGCATTCCGTGCCACAGAAAAGACAGCCATCGCCTGATCGACCAAATCCTTGTTTTCGCTGGTCAGATGGCAAGCGCGCGTCAATGCAGCATGACGCAAAGCCCACACATTGAATTGATATTGCGGATCGGTCGGTAGCAATTCCATGCGCAATTCGCGCAATTCTTCATTACTAAAGCGCTGGGTCACACCGGGAATATGGATGTTCAGCCAGTCGTACAAAATGGCTTCGGCTTTGACCAAAGTTGGCGCCAAATGCCATAAGGTGTCGTCCAGATCGAACAGGACAGCTTTAATTTGATGAGGCTTCATGGTTATTCACAATCAATTACGTGGATGGGTGTGTCGCATAGTGCAAGACAAGGGCAAATTATGGTCTAATCTGCAGCATGTCGCTTACACCAAACTCATCTCCTGCTCCCAGCTTTAATACGATCGCAATCGTCGGCAAACACATGGCCGGCGGAATTGCACAATCGTTGACTGATATCGCCGATTGTCTGGGCAAGACCGGACGCAAAGTCGTTTTCGAAGCGGAAACCGCGCTTAATTTCGGCTTGAGCGCTTATGAATCAATGACCTTGCACGAGATCGGCGAATGCGCTGATGCCGCTATTGTAGTCGGCGGTGACGGCACGATGCTGGGCATTGCCAGGCAGTTGGCGCCTTACGATGTGCCGCTGATCGGCGTCAACCAGGGGCGCCTCGGTTTCATGACTGATATTTCGCTCGATCAGATGATGCCTTTGCTGCAGGAAATGCTGAACGGCAAAGTCAGATCCGAACAACGCAGCTTGCTAAAAGGCTCTATCGAGCGCGAAGGCGAAGCGATGTACAACACGCTGGCGTTTAATGACGTGGTGTTATCGCGCGGTTCAGGTGCCGGCATGGTTGAATTGCGCGTCGAAGTTGATGGCCACTTCATGTACAACCAACGCTCGGATGGCTTGATTGTGGCGACGCCAACCGGTTCCAGCGCCTACGCCTTGTCCGCTGGTGGACCGATTCTGCATCCTAGTTTGCGTGGCATCGAATTGGTACCGATTGCGCCGCATGCCTTGTCCAATCGTCCTATCGTGGTGCCAGATACCAGCGAGATCGTGATCGAAGTCATGGGCGGTCGTAATGCCAGCGTCAACTTTGATATGCAGTCGGTTGCCAGATTGTTGAAGCACGACAGAATTATCGTGAAGCGCTCCGAACATACGATTACTTTCCTGCATCCAGAAGGCTGGAATTATTACGATACCTTGCGTGAAAAGCTGCACTGGAATGAATATCCATCGGTAGAAGGCCGGTTAAAATAAGCTCACGCTGCAGCAGGCTTTGTCTGTGCAACGTTGATTCATCATTCAAACCTAATCGTTTTTGTCACATCTGTTTATGTTTATAGCAGCGCCGTGGCAAAACGAACGACTTGGAACGCACTATTCACATGCTGCGCACGCTCTCCATCCGCGATTTCGTGATTGTCGATGCTATCGAACTTGAGTTCTCGCCTGGCTTCTCGGTTTTTACCGGGGAAACAGGTGCAGGCAAGTCCATCTTGATCGACGCCTTGGCACTTGCCTTGGGTGGTCGTGGCGATGCCAGCGTCGTGCGCGAAGGCGCGGCCAAGGCTGACATTACTGCCGAGTTTTCTGCCAGTGCAGAGCTGGATGCATGGCTGGCCGAAAATGAATTCAGCAATGAAGATGGTGGTGCCTTGTTGCGTCGCGTAATCGATAACGCTGGTCGCTCCAAGGCCTTCATCAACGGCATTGCCGCTACCGCTACACAACTGCGCGATCTGGGTGAAAAACTGGTCGATATCCACGGTCAGCATGCACATCAATCCTTGTTGAAAACCGACGCGCAACGTGTGCTGCTGGATAACCAGGCTGGTTTGCAGGATGAGGTTAAAGCTGTTGCCACCGCGTATAAAACTTGGCGCGCACTGGTCAAGCAACGTGAAGAGTTCGAAACCAATGCCAAGAATGTTTTGCTCGAACGTGAGCGTCTGGAATGGCAAGTCGGCGAGTTGGAAAAACTCGCAGCTAAGCCGGGCGAATGGGCAGACATCAGCAATGAACACAGTCGTCTATCGCATGCTGCCAGTCTGATCGAAGGCGCACAAGAGGCCTTGGATCTGATCTCCGATGCTGATACACCGATGCTGTCGCAACTGTCATCGCTCAATACACGCATCGGAAAATTGGTCGATCTGGATGGCGGCTTGCAGCCAGTGTTGGATGCGCTGGAACCTGCGCGTATTCAATTGCAGGAAGCGGTGTATGCGCTCAATGATTACTTGAGTCGGGTTGAACTCGACCCTGCGCGTTTGCGCGAGGTTGAAATACGCCTGGAAAATCTTCACTCCACATCACGCAAATTTCGCGTTGCGCCTGATGATTTGCCACAAGAACTGGAAACGCTGTCCGCCCAGTTGAAGCAATTGGCCGATGCCAGTGATCTGGATGCCTTGCGTGCGCAGGAAGAAAAACTGAAAGCGGCTTACACCAGCGCAGCGCAAAAACTCACGAAGGCACGAAGCAAGGCTGCCAAAGCCTTGGGTGATGCAGTGACGGCCGCGATGCAGGAACTCAGTATGACCGGCGGCAAATTTGCGATTGCCTTGCAGCCGTGCGAACCAGCTTCCTATGGTTTGGAGCAAATTGAATTCATGGTGGCGGCACATGCCGGCACTACGCCACGGCCGCTGGCCAAGGTGGCGTCGGGTGGCGAATTGGCGCGTATTGCTTTGGCGATTTCTGTCATTACATCTAGCGCGACCGCAACGCCTACGCTGATTTTCGATGAGGTTGATAGCGGCATAGGCGGTGGTGTGGCTGAAGTGGTTGGGCGCTTGTTGCGTCGCCTGGGACAAGATCGCCAAGTATTGTGCGTCACACATTTGCCGCAAGTTGCCAGCCAGGCCAATCAACACTTTCAGGTCAGCAAACAAAGCAATCACGGAAAAACTGTGTCTTCTATCGATGCACTCGACGCTAATGCGCGTGTGGAAGAAATCGCCCGCATGCTGGGTGGACTGGAGATCACGGCGACTACACGTACCCACGCGCGGGAATTGCTGGCGACCTAAGCAACGACGCTTGCTACTCCTTATACGGCGCGTTTGCATCACCCCATAAGATCAATAAGATTGAGAACTCATGTCCTTTAGAACTGAACCACCGTATACCCACGGCACCATACCGAAAACCGCAGTTGTGCTGGTCAACCTTGGCACGCCTGATGCACCAACGACATCTGCGGTGCGGCGCTACCTGAAACAGTTTCTGTCTGATCCGCGTGTGGTGGAAATTCCTCGTGCAATCTGGTGGTTCATCCTTCATTTTCTCATCTTGCCGTTTCGCTCAGGGCAATCCTCCAAGAAATACGCATCGATCTGGAGTAATGAGGGTTCGCCCCTGAAGGTGCATACCGAAAAACAAGCCAAGCTGCTGGGCGGTTATCTGGGCGAGCGCGGCCATAAGGTCAAAGTTGTCTACGCCATGCGCTATGGCCATCCATCGGTGGCCAGCGTATTGCAGCAATTGAAGGCTGATGGTTGCGACCGGATTTTGGTGTTACCTGCGTATCCACAATATTCCGGCACTACGACCGCTTCCATTTTCGACGCTGTGTTCAGCCATTACGCGCAAGAGCGCAATGTGCCGGAGCTACGCTTCGTCAAGCATTACCACGATCACGATGGTTATATCCGCGCCTTGCGCAAGTCAGTGCTTGCTCACTGGGATATGGCCGGTCGGCCGGATAAATTGGTGATGAGCTTCCATGGTGTGCCAAAACGCACGCTGACGCTGGGCGATCCCTATCACTGCGAGTGCCATAAAACGGCGCGCTTGCTGGCAAAAGAGCTGGAATTGACGCCAGATCAATATCTGGTGACCTTCCAATCGCGCTTCGGCAAGGCGGAGTGGTTACAGCCATACACCGCGCCCACTTTGCGCAAACTGGCAAAAGAGGGCATCAACCGCGTCGATGTCATTTGTCCTGGATTTATTGGCGACTGCCTGGAAACCCTGGAAGAAATCGCGATGGAAGCACGTCACGACTTCATGAGTGCCGGCGGCAAGGACTTCAATTACATCCCATGCTTGAATGAAGATGATGCCTGGATCAAGGCAATGGCGGAAATTACGGAGTTGCACTTGATAGGCTGGCCGACTATTGTTCCGTCTTCGCAGCGCGAAGAGCAAGAGCAGCAGGCGCGACTCTCGCTGGAAGAGGCAAAACGTTTGGGCGCAACCGAATAAAGGTCAAATTAGGCAGAAATACAGTGTTTTTTGCTGAAAAACCTTGAATTTTTGCGATTAAGCAGCATTTATGGAGGGTAAAAGCGTATCTGGCGCTTTTCCTTTCAAAGCGCTCATGTTGCGCACATTGTTTTACAATGCGGCATAGCAAATGACTGCAGCCGCAACGGCGGTATAGGCCACAATCGATAGGGAAATGACTGGCAGTTTCATGATGTTTTCTATCGTCAGGGATGATGTCGTGAAAAATGGCGTGTTCACCCCTATAGCCTAGTTCGTGTGGAAAAAAATACCATCCCATGAATGGATGATTTTTTGTAACAAAGACCACACTGCAGCGTTTATCATCGCGTTTCGCGAATTAATTGGGAAGTCCGCCAGAATACCCCTTGAAATAGTGTGGGATAACCCCATGTGCACTGTCGCATTGGCATTTTTTGTCATAACTCATTGATTGTTGGAGATTTTTTCATGCAAGACCAAGATAAATACGCTGAGCAAGCAGCGTCGATCGACGAGCCGGTAACGGCTGAGGCGGCACCTGCTTCTACTCCTACCCTGGAGGAGCAGCTCGCGGCGTCCCAATTGCTCGTACAAGAATTGCAGGACTCATTCTTGCGTGCCAAAGCTGAAGTAGAGAATTTCCGTCGCCGTGCGCAGGAAGACGTTACTCGTGCGCACAAATTTGCGATTGAAGGCTTTGCCGAGATGCTGGTTCCGGTAAAAGACAGCCTGGAAATGGCGTTGCAAGTAGAAACACCTTCCGTTGATTCGCTGAAGGAAGGCGTGGAAATGACCTTGAAACAGCTGAACGCTGCTTTCGAGAAGAATCGTTTGTTGGAAATTAAACCGCAACAAGGCGACAAACTGGACCCGATGAAACATCAGGCCATTTCAGTCGTCCCTGCCGATCAGGAAGCCAATACGATCGTCAGCACGCTGCAAAAAGGATATCTGATTGCAGATCGCTTGTTACGTCCGGCGCTGGTAACGGTTGCACAAGAAAAATAACTTGAAAGCACCTGTTTACGCCACATATTGACGTTAACAAATTTTGTATTTAACAGTTTCGCATCACAGACATTAAGGGAAAGACCATCATGGGTAAAATAATTGGTATTGATTTAGGTACGACCAACTCCTGCGTAGCAATCATGGAAGGTGGCAAGCCGAAAGTTATCGAAAATTCGGAAGGCGCACGTACTACGCCATCCGTTATTGCATATCAGGAAGACGGCGAAATTCTGGTTGGTGCACCGGCTAAACGCCAGGCAGTTACCAATCCAAAAAACACACTGTACGCAGTCAAGCGTTTGATCGGCCGTAAATTCGACGAAAAAGAAGTGCAGAAAGATATCGGCATGATGCCGTATCAAATCGTCAAAGCCGACAACGGCGACGCATGGATTTCGGTGCGCGACAAGAAGCTGGCTGCACAGCAAATTTCCGCAGAAATCCTGCGCAAAATGAAAAAAACTGCTGAAGACTACCTCGGCGAAGAAGTGACCGAAGCGGTCATTACCGTTCCTGCGTACTTCAACGATGCACAACGTCAAGCAACCAAAGACGCTGGCCGTATCGCTGGTTTGGACGTCAAGCGCATCATCAACGAGCCGACTGCGGCGGCGTTGGCGTTCGGCCTCGACAAAGGCGGTAAGGGTGATCGCAAGATCGCTGTATACGATTTGGGCGGCGGTACTTTTGATATCTCCATCATTGAGATCGCAGACGTTGATGGCGAGATGCAATTTGAAGTGTTGTCGACTAATGGCGACACCTTCCTCGGTGGTGAAGATTTCGATCAACGCATCATCGATTACATCATCGAAGAATTCAAAAAGATCAACGGTCTCGACCTGTCGAAAGACGCGATTGCGCTGCAACGTATCAAGGCTTCGGCAGAACGCGCGAAGATCGAACTGTCGTCGTCGCAACAAACTGAAATCAACGAACCGTATATCGCGATGGCGAACGGCGCACCTGTGCATTTGAACATGAAGATCACACGTGCAAAACTGGAATCGTTAGTTGAAGAACTGATCAGCAAAACCATTGCACCACTGAGCATCGCTATCAAGGATGCAGGCGTCAAAGTATCTGACATCGACGACATCATTCTGGTCGGTGGTATGACCCGTATGCCTAAGGTGCAAGAGAAAGTAAAAGAATTCTTCGGCAAAGAACCACGCAAAGACGTCAACCCTGATGAAGCGGTTGCAGTCGGCGCAGCGATTCAAGGTTCGGTCTTGTCCGGTGATCGTAAAGATCTGTTGTTGCTCGACGTAACTCCGTTGTCCCTCGGTATTGAAACCCTGGGTGGCGTGATGACGAAGATGATTCAGAAAAACACCACGATCCCGACCAAGTTCAGCCAAGTGTTCTCGACTGCTGATGACAATCAGCCTGCGGTAACGATCAAAGTGTTCCAGGGTGAACGCGAGATGGCAGTTGGTAACAAAGCGTTGGGCGAATTCAATCTGGAAGGAATTCCACCATCGTCACGTGGCACGCCACAGATTGAAGTGACCTTCGACATCGATGCCAACGGTATTTTGCACGTCGGCGCGAAAGACAAGGCAACCGGCAAGGAAAACAAGATCACCATCAAGGCAAACTCTGGTTTGACCGAAGAAGAAATTCAAAAGATGGTGCAGGACGCCGAAGCCAATGCAGAAGAAGACAAACGTCTGAAAGAAGTTGCAGAAGCGCACAACCAAGGCGACGCATTGGTGCATTCGACTCGCAAATCGTTGGCTGAATACGGCGACAAGCTGGAAGCTGGCGAGAAAGAAAAAATCGAAGCAGCGATTGCTGAGCTGGAAGACGCATTGAAAGGTAGCGACAAAGCTGCCATTGATGAAAAATCCGCAGCCTTGTCAGCTGCTGCACAAAAACTCGGCGAGAAGATGTATGCCGATATGCAAGCACAACAAGCAGCAGGCGCTGCCGGTGCTGATGCAGGTGCGGGCGATGCTGGTCACGCTGGTCAAGCAGATGCGAAAGCACAGCATGACGACGTGGTTGATGCTGACTTCAAAGAAGTCAAAGACAAGTAATTTTGATTGGTCAAGCGGCTGGATTTATTAATGCAAAAGCTGCTTGGCACTTCAAATTACTGTTTTGAAGTGCTTTGTAATTTTCGTTAATTTGTCTGTGCCATGCAGACTCGCCGGGTCGAATGGTTCTCAAAAAACCGTCGACTCGGCGTTTTAGTTTAGATAGAACAAGGCGCCTACAAAATGGCAAAACGTGATTTTTACGAAATCCTCGGGCTGGGAAAAAATGCCACCGATGATGAAATCAAGAAGGCATATCGCAAGCTTGCAATGAAGCACCACCCGGATCGCAATCCGGATAGCAAGGGCGCGGAAGACAAGTTCAAGGAAGCCAAAGAGGCTTACGAGATGCTGTCCGATCCGCAAAAGCGCGATGCTTATGACCGTTACGGTCATGCCGGTGTCGACCCGAATATGGGTGGCGGCGGAGGTGGCGGCGGTTTTGCCGATGCCTTTGGCGATATCTTCGGCGACATCTTTGGTCAAGCTGGTGGCGGTCGCGGCGGTCGCAGTGGCCCGCAGGTATATCGCGGTGCTGATTTGCGTTACAACCTTGAAATTACGCTGGAACAGGCTGCACACGGTTACGACACGACGATACGCGTTCCTTCATGGGATAGCTGCGAGACTTGTGATGGTAGCGGTGCCAAGCCGGGTACTTCGCCTATCAACTGCACCACGTGCGGTGGACATGGTCAGGTTCGTATGCAGCAAGGCTTCTTCAGCGTGTTGCAAACCTGCCCGAAATGCCACGGTAGCGGCAAGATCAATCCATCGCCTTGTGCTGCATGTAGCGGCGCAGGCAAGATCAAACGCAACAAGACGCTGGAAGTCAAAATCCCATCAGGGATTGATGACGGCATGCGCATTCGTTCGTCCGGTAACGGCGAGCCAGGCATGAACGGTGGCCCGCCGGGCGATCTGTATGTGGAAATTCGCATCAAGCAACACGCGATGTTCCAGCGCGATGGCGACGATTTGCACTGCGAGATTCCTATCTCGTTTGCAAAAGCGGCATTGGGCGGCGAAATCGAAGTGCCAACCTTGAGCGGCAAGGCGTCGTTCACGATTCCAGAAGGTACGCAGTCGGGCAAGACTTTCCGTCTGCGTAGCAAAGGCATCAAGGGCGTGCGTTCAGGCTATGCCGGTGATCTGTTCTGCCACGTGATTGTAGAAACGCCAGTCACGCTGACAGAGCGTCAAAAGGAATTGTTGCGCGAGTTTGAGCAACTGACGGTAGAAGGCGGCTCCAAGCATAGCCCGCAGACCAAGTCGTGGAAAGATAAGGTCAAGGAATTCTTCGAATAAGAATTTACCTTGCCCAGCAAATGCCGGTCGATTATTCGACCGGCATTTTTTTGGTTGCTCGCCGGGCGGCAAGGTTCTATGCTGGTCTTACAACAACCATTGGAGACACCATGAAACCGTTTAAAGCAATTGGCGGCATGCTGGCTGTGTGCTGTGCTTTGTTTTTCGTCCATACTGCAACGGCGGTCGAGTTAGCCGGTGTAAAGCTCGATGACAGCATCAAGGTCTCCAATCAGGATCTCAGGCTCAATGGTGCCGGCATACGTATCAAAGTGATCTTCAAAGTCTATGTCGCCGGCCTTTATTTGGCAGACAAGAAGACCACTACAACCGACGTGTTGGCTGCGCCGGGTGCACGGCGCGTCCACATTGTGATGTTGCGCGATGTGGGTAGTGAGGAATTCGGCAAGGCTTTCACCAGCGGCATAGATCAAAATACTGATGCAAGCGAGCGTACTACCTTGTCCGTGCCTATGGCGAAATTCAACGCCATGTTTAGCTCAGTGTCTCAACTGAAAGAAGGTGATGTGCTGCACGTGGATTGGCTACCCGGCAGCGGCATGACAGTGCAGTTGAACGGCAAGCGCATCCTTGAGCCGATAAACGATGTGGCGTTCTATAACGCGGTACTGCGTATCTGGCTGGGTGCGAAGCCGGTCGACGATAAACTCAAACGACAATTGCTCGGAGAGCAGTAAGTTGCAACATAGCTTACAGAGCTTCCTATGGTAGGCAAGATCTCTAAAGCCGTTGACTGATTTGGTCAGCGGCTTTTTTATCGCCCATGCCGGCGTAATGCAGTCCATCTCTAGTCGATAATTCCAGATAAAATGGCAGCCACCGCTGATACGCCGTTTGTGTATTGAACTGGCAGCATGATTGATAAAGATGATAGAAAAAAAGAAAGAACCGCTCGCGCTGGAACAACTGTTCCAGAAAAACCGTAATTGGGCAGCAGCTATGGTGGAGAAAGATGCAGAATTTTTCGTAAAACTTGCTGCCCAGCAATCACCTGAATATTTATGGATAGGTTGTTCTGATAGCCGTGTTCCTGCGAATGAAATCGTCGATTTGCAGCCGGGCGAGTTATTTGTCCATCGCAATATCGCCAACGTGGTGGCGCACTCGGATTTGAATTGCTTATCGGTCTTGCAGTTTGCAATCGATGTACTGAATGTCAAACATGTGATCGTTTGCGGTCACTATGGCTGTTCAGGTGTGCATGCAGCCATGACGCGCCGTCGCGTCGGTTTGGCGGATAACTGGTTGCGTCATGTGCAGGATGTGCATCAAAAGCATGGCCGCTATTTGCGGGATACCTTGCCGACGCAGGCACAGCATGACCGTTTATGTGAATTGAATGTGATCGAGCAGGTCGCCAATGTATGCCGTACAACTATCGTGCAGGACGCATGGGAACGTGGGCAGGAATTGACGATACATGGCTGGGTATATGGCTTGAAGGATGGTTTGCTCAGTGATCTCGGCGTGACTATCGATTGCCCGGATGCTGCAGATGAAAAGCTGAAGAACAGTTTTGCGCGGTATGAACAAGTGGAAGAACGTGTAGATCCAAGTGCCGATTGAGGCTATCGCAATACGGCATAAATAGAAAAAATTCACTATAAATCACTAGCGTCAGCCCGGAGGCGATATGAAATGGGAAGGTAATCGCGAAAGCGACAACGTTGAAGACAGACGCGGTAATGGCGGCGGTGGCTTCGGTGGCCGCTCTATTGGCATAGGCACCATCGTCATCGCATTGCTGGGTTCTTATTTTCTCGGCATCAATCCGGCGACGATTATCAGTTTGCTGAGTGGTGGTCCCGGTCAGTTGCAATCGCAGCAGGCACCGGCGCAACGTCCTCCGGCTGATGATCAAACGGCAAAGTTTGTTTCAACGGTATTGGCTGATACAGAAGATACCTGGGGACCCATTTTTCGCGAGAGCGGTGGGACTTACGTGAGGCCGAAACTGGTGCTGTTTTCCGGTCAGACGCCTACAGCGTGCGGCACTGGTGATACAGCCGCGGGACCTTTTTATTGCCCTGGCGACCAGAAGGTGTATATCGATCTGGAATTCTTCCAAACCATGCGTGATCGCTTCCGTGTATCCAGTAATTTTGCACAAGCGTATGTGATTGCGCATGAGGTTGGGCATCATGTGCAGCACATCAGCGGCATTATGGATAAAGTCGAACAGGCAAAGCGCGGCGGATCGCAAAAGCAGGCGAATGCCTTGTCAGTCAAAGTCGAGTTGCAGGCAGATTGCTTTGCTGGTGTCTGGGCATATCACGCCAATCAGGCGCGCAGCATATTGGAAAACGGCGATGTGGAAAGCGCATTGAAGGCTGCCAGTGCAATTGGCGATGATGCTTTGCAGCGGCAATCGCAAGGTGTGGTGGTGCCGGACTCATTCACGCATGGCACATCGGCGCAACGCGTACGTTGGTTCCAGCGCGGCATACAGCGCGGCGACTTAAATGATTGCAATACCTTTGCGGCCAGAGAGCTTTAATTACACTATTTGATTACAACGCGCACCTGCCAAAGTGAATTGGCAGCTTGCGTCGATTTTGCAGGAGAGAATAAATGGAAGATTCCGAATTGGCAGTACTACGCGTCGAGATCGACAAGATCGATGCACAAATGGTTGAGCTGTTGGCTAAACGCTTTAACATTACTAATCAGGTTGGTGCCTTGAAGGCGCAGAAGAAGTTAAGCGCAATAGATCCAGAGCGCGAAGCACGGCAGGCGCAACGCTATACCGAGCTGGCAAATGAGTTCGGCGTGAAGCCGCAAGTGGTGCAGAATTTGTTTCGCGGCATCATCGACGAAGTTGTCGTCAATCATCGCGCGATTGCCATGCAAACGGCGTTTCAGTAAAAACTGAAATGCAGCAACGACTCAGATTCGTTGCTGCATAAAATCACACCAGTTATTTCCGTGATAGTTGCAACACTGTATGCGGCGCTGTAACTACTTCATCAGACCTTATCGCTTCAGAAGCAATGTTCCGGTGCAGGGAAGGAGCCATCCTTGACCGCTGCAATATAGGCGCGTGTTGCACCTTCTATGCTGGTCTGGCCTTCCATGAAGTTTCTGACGAAGCGGGCTTTCTTGCCTGGGAAGACGTTGATGTAGTCATGCAGTACCAATACCTGTCCGGAGCAATCAGGGCCTGCACCGATGCCGATAGTTGGCATGGCAACCAGTTCAGTGACTTCCTTGCCCAGTGATGCAGGAATCGCTTCCAGCAATAACATGGAGGCACCAGCAGCTTGCAGTGCCAGCGCATCGCTTTTCAATTGTTCTGCCGCCTCTGCGGTCTTGCCTTGTACTTTGTAACCACCAAACTGGTGTACGAATTGCGGTGTCAGGCCGAGATGCACCATGACCGGTATCGCGCGCTCAGTCAAAAAACGAACAGTATCGGCCATCCATGCACCGCCTTCGATTTTGACCATTTGTGCGCCGGCTTGTACCAGCTTGACTGCATTTTTGAAGGCATCTTCTTTCGTTGCGTAAGAGCCGAATGGCATGTCGGACATGACGAATGCAGTCTTGGAACCACGTGCTACGCAAGCGGTGTGATAGGCGACATCTTCTATCGTCACTGGCAAGGTTGAATTATGACCTTGGCACACCATGCCGAGCGAATCGCCAATCAGGATCATCTCTACGCCGCAGGTATCCATCATCGACGCGAAGCTCGCATCGTAGGCGGTCAGCATGGTGATCTTCTCGCCGCGTTCTTTCATCGCGAGCAGGGATGGGACGGTTACGGCTTTGGTACGTGCTTCTTGCAAATAGCTGGACATACTTATTCTCCACGGCTAAAAAATTCGCGTTTTCCACGCATGTTGGCAATGCGTGTCAGTAACAGCGCAAAGTCTTCATCATTATCAATCGGGTTCAAATGTTCGGTATTGACGATCAGTAGCGGCGCCGTATCGTAGTCGTAAAAAATACGGCTATAGCTTTCGCACAGGCGATGCATATAGTTTTCAGAAATGCCGGCTTCCATAGGGATGCCACGCTTTCTGATGCGATCGATCAGGGTTTGCGGCTCTGCCTGCAGATAGATTACCAGATCAGGCAAAGGCGCTTGCGGACGCAGGTGATCATAGAGTTGCTGATACAGTGCCAACTCATCGTCGCTCAGCGTCAAGCGCGCAAAGATCGGATCTTTGTCCAGCAGGAAATCGGACACGATACGGGTATCGAACAAATCCGGTTGCGCCAGGTCGCGTAATTGATTCATACGTTGCAGCAGGAAAAACATTTGCGTCGGCAAGGCGTAGCGTGCCGCGTCGCGATAAAACTTTTCGAGGAAGGGATTTTCTTCCGGCAACTCCAGCAATGTTTGCGCGCCGAGTTTTTCTGCGAGCTTGCGTGCAAGTGTCGTCTTGCCAGCACCAATGGCACCTTCTACCACGACATATTTGTATTTTTCAAAATCCATAATGAAGGCTATTGTCCGTTTCTGTTAGCAGTGTTGCGATGGCATTGCACGTAGCGTTATGTGCGGAAGATGAAATAAACCGCACCGACTAAACATAGTGCTGCCCATACATAATCCAGCTTGAACGGCTGATCCATAAAAACGATGGCAAATGGCACGAACACCGTGAGTGTAATCGCTTCCTGCATAATTTTCAGTTGAGCCAAACTGAACTGTGTATAGCCGATGCGATTGGCAGGCACTTGCAGTAAATATTCGAACAGTGCGATACCCCAGCTGATCAGCGCTGCTATCCACCAAGGCTTGGATGCAAGCCCTTTCAAATGACCATACCAGGCGATGGTCATGAACACGTTCGATAGCGTCAATAAGCCGATTGTTTGAACGATTACAGGAATCTGCATGGCGGCCTCGTGAAGTGAATATTCATTCTGGAGAGTGGGTAATGCTGGATGTTTGAGTTGATTGCAGAAGCTGTTACGCAATCTTCCGTATCGCTTGATCTGCGACTGCAGGTATGAATTGATGTGCGGCGCCTTGACCAGGAATGATGATGAAGGGATCAATTTGCAGCAAAGGGATCAATACGAACGCACGTGCTGTCATGCGTGGGTGTGGCACGGATAATGTGGGTGTAGCAATGATTTCATCGCCATACAACAACACATCGAGATCGAGTGTGCGTGGTGCATTGAAGTAAGGACGTTCACGGCCGAAAGTTTGTTCCAGCGCCAGCAATGCCTGCAATAATTCTTCGGCAGAGAGGTTGGTGCTAACGCGTGCAACAGCATTGATGTAATCGTCGCCGCTGGAATCTATAGGTGCCGTACGGAAGAGAGAAGACTGCCCGTTCACTTGTGTGGTGGGCAGTTGATCCAGTTCGTTCAATGCACGCAGAACATTGCCCTCGGCATCACCCAGATTCGAGCCGATACCAATGTAAGCGGTGATCTGCGGTTTGCTCATTCCGGTGTGGCTGGATTGGTTTTGCGTGAACGGCTACGACGACGTGGGCGTTTTTTTGCCGGGCCTTCGCTTGCGCTTGCAGCGGTAGGTTTTTTGGCTAACAGCGCTTCGCGACCTGGGCCGTCTGCTTCCATGAATGCCGTCCACCATTCGCCAATTTCGCTATCGATTTCACCGGATGCACAACGCAGCAACAAGAAATCGTAGCCGGCACGCATGCGCAGATGTTCGAGCAGTTTGTATGGCGATTTACCGACACGACGTTCGAAGCGCGGTTGCATAGCCCAGATATCGCGCATATCGGATGCAATCTTGCGTTGCAATGCGAGCTTGTCAGTTTGTGTGTTCAAGACATCGTCGGCTGCCAGATGCAAGGCTGGAATCGGGTATTCGCCAGCGGCTTGATAGGCCGTCCATTTTTCCAATACTTGATGCCACAGCAGCGAAGCGAACAGGAAACCGGGTGAAACCGGTTTGCCTTGCTTGACGCGTTCATCGGTGCTGGCCAAAGCCAGACGCACAAATTTCTCACCCAGCGGTTGTTCCAGTACGACGTCGAGCAAAGGCAGCAAGCCGTGATGCAAACCTTCCTTGCGTAGCTGTTGCAAACAGGCGAGTGCGGAGCCGCTCATCAGCAGTTTCAACATTTCATCGAATACGCGCGCTGCAGGTACGTTGTTGATTAACGGTGCCATCACGCTGATTGGTGCGCTGGTGGCTGGATCGATGGTGAAGTTGAGTTTGGCAGCGAAGCGTACGACGCGCAGCAAGCGTACTGGATCTTCGCGGTAACGTGCTTCTGGTACGCCGATGATGCGCAGCGTCTTATTGCGGATATCGGCCATGCCGCCGTGATAGTCCAACACGGTTTGCGTGGCCGGATCGTAGTACATCGCATTGATGGTGAAGTCGCGGCGTAGCGCATCTTCATGTTGTTCGCCGAAGGTGTTGTCGCGCAGTACGCGGCCGTGTTCATCCTTGGGTGCGGCATCGGTCGAGGTGCCGCGGAAGGTGGTTACTTCCAGCAAATCCTGACCGAACATGACGTGCACGATTTGAAAACGTTTGCCGATGATGAAGGCGCGGCGGAACAGGCGTTTGACTTGTTCCGGCGTTGCATTAGTGGCGATATCGAAATCTTTAGGTTTGACGCCCAGCAGCAGATCGCGCACGGCGCCACCGACTAAAAAGGCTTTGTATCCTGCCTGCTGCAAAGTGCTGGTGACACGGATCGCATTGGATGAAACCAATTGCGGATCGATGCCGTGCTCTTTTGCAGTCAGTACCACCGGTTGGGTGTGGTCACCTGTTTTTTGTTTTGTGCCGAGGATACGACGGATAAGCTTTTTAATCATTGAATAGATTGATGATCGGCCAGCCCTGCGCTTGAGCGTGCGCAGTCAGCAAGGCGTTAGGGTTGGTTGCAATCGGATGAGTGACGATGGACAACAAGGGAATATCGTTTTGCGAGTCGCTATAAAAATAGCTGCGTTCGAAATCCTTTAATGTAAGGCCGTGCGCGGCCAGCCACGCATTGGTATGTGTGATTTTACCTGCGCCTGAGGTCGGGATGCCAACTAGTTTTCCGGTCAGATTGCCGTCGGGCTTGAGTTCCGGTTCGGCGGCGATCAAATGTTCGACGCCAAGCGCTTGCGCAATCGGTGCCGTGATAAAGCGATTAGTCGCAGTGACGATGACTATCAGATCGCCGGCGTCTTGATGTTTTTTCAATAGATCACGTGCTGGTGGCAAGATAACCGGGTGGATCACTTCGTTCATGAAGGCTTGATGCCAGTCGTCCAGTTGCGTACGCGGGAATTGCGCCAGCGTACCGAGCACGAATTCCTGGTATTCAGTGGGATTCAAGGTGCCATTCTGGTACTGCACAAAGAATTCAGCATTACGTGCGGCATAGGCCGCCTGGTCTACTGCACCGGTACGAGAGAGAAATTGTCCCCATTCGTAATCGGAATCGATCGGGAGCAGCGTGTGGTCGAGGTCGAATAAAGCCAGGTTTTTCATGAATTTGCGTCGTTTTCCCGTTGCAACAGTTCGCGCAGCAAGGGCAGGGTAATCGGTCGTTTTGTTTCTAGCGAGTACTGATCGAGTGCGTCCAGCATCGCCGATAAAGAGCGCATATCGCGCGCAAAATGCGTAATGAGGTAGGGTAACACGCCGGGTGACAGTGTCAGCCCGCGCGCGGTTGCCGTGTGCGTCAAGGCGGCGATTTTTTCTTCATCGCTCAAGCCGTGTACCTGATAGATCAGGCCCCAGCCGAAGCGGGTGCGCAAATCTTCGCGCACGGTAAGGGTGGCGGGCGCAGCGTTGCCGGCGGCGATCAGGCAGCCGCCTTGTTCGCGTACCTGGTTAAAGAGCGCGAAGGCGGCAATTTGTGCATCCGGTGTCAGTTTGTGGCTATCGTCGATCAGATAGAGCGTGGTTGCCGTGTCGTACAGGAAGTCATCGGTCGTGGCATCGCCAGCGATATAGCGGGCTTGCGGTGTTTCAGCCATGGCGCGCAGCAGATGCGTTTTGCCGGCACCGGCATCGCCCCATATATAGACAAAACGCTCGTCCAGCCCATTTGGGCTACCTTGCGACAGACGTTGCAGCAACTGAGCCAATTCTTCATTGGCTCCGACTACAAACGATTCCAGCGTCTGTGGTTTTTCGGCGGGTAAATCGAGTAACAACTGCCTCATGCTTGTTTCGTCATATTTATTTGTGAAAAAGGCAATGCTCGTATTTGGCAAGAAAGGCTCGAATAAAGCCGTTTCATGGCAAACACAGAGACATATCCCTGTTTATTTTGCTGGTTCGGTAAAGAAAGTGACATCAAATGAGGGAGGAGGGGGATCGATTTGATAAAATACCGCTTAGCCCGAATTATAGAGCCTGAATCATCCTGTTTTGGAAGCGCGCATATTTTGATTTTGCTCGCGATGACTCCCGCTCATTGCGATCCTGATCCGCTTCGTCCTCCAAAACAATGATCCACAGGTCAGCCATCCGGCCACAACCGTCTATTTTACTGCCTCTGCTGCCAATCACATCATGAGTTCCACTTCTAATATTTCACTTTCCTATCGCGACGCTGGTGTTGACATCGATGCAGGCGATGCCCTGGTCGAAGCGATCAAGCCATTTGCCAAGCGCACCATGCGCGTAGGCGTAATGGGCGGCCTCGGCGGTTTCGGTGCCATGTTCGAAATCAGCAAGAAGTACAAAGAGCCAGTACTGGTATCCGGTACCGATGGCGTCGGCACCAAGCTGAAGCTGGCATTTGAATTGAATCGTCATGACACGGTCGGTATCGATCTGGTCGCGATGAGCGTCAACGACATTCTGGTACAAGGCGCAGAGCCGCTGTTCTTCCTCGATTACTTCGCTTGCGGCAAGCTCGATGTCGCGATCGCAACAGATGTGATCAAAGGCGTGGCCAAAGGTTGCGAGCAAGCAGGTTGCGCATTGATTGGTGGCGAAACCGCTGAAATGCCTAGCATGTACCCAGCTGGCGAATACGATTTGGCCGGCTTCGCAGTCGGTGCAGTAGAAAAATCGAAAATCATCGACGGCACCAAGATTACTCCGGGCGATGTCGTCTTGGGTCTGGCTTCGTCGGGTGCACACTCCAATGGTTATTCGTTGGTACGCAAGATCATCTCGGTCGCGAATCCTGACTTGAACGCCGATTTCCACGGTCGCAAACTGGCTGACGTGTTGATGGAACCTACCCGTATTTACGTCAAACCTTTGCTAACGCTGATGGCTTCCATGGAAGTTAAAGGCATGGTGCACATCACCGGCGGTGGCTTGGTGGAAAACATTCCGCGCGTATTGCAGCCGCATCTGACCGCGGTGCTGGAAAGCAGTGCATGGGATATGCCACCACTGTTCAAATGGTTGCAACAACACGGTGGTGTGGCTGACGCAGAAATGCATCGCGTCTTCAACTGCGGTATCGGCATGACCGTGATCGTAGCGAAAGAAAATGCAGATGCAGCGATGGCGCAATTGAAAGCTGCTGGCGAAACCGTCATGCGTATAGGCGAAATCCGTGAACGTGCAGAAGGTCAGGCGCAGACCATCGTTCTGTAATTCTTGTGCTGTAAAAGCACACGCAACAAATTAAAAAGGCTGCAACACATGGTGTTGCAGCCTTTTTTTGTCTGGAGGTATTCGTTTTAATGTTGCTTATTGTTGCCTTCGTCTTGCGCCAAGGTTTGCAGCGGGGCTGGCGTTGCGGTCGTGGCGTCGATGCCGAATTTCGCTGGAGGCAAGATACGCAGCGGCTGACTCTTCTGTGCCTGACTGGAGAGCACATTGCTGCTGGCGTCCGGTGCTGCATTCCACACCGGATCATCTATGCTTTCAAACACTGATTTCAATTGCTTGCCCCAGGTGTTGCGGATCATCTGGAAGTACTGATTGTTTTCATCAATCGTAACGAAGCGGGTGACGGCCAGCGTGTCCGTTTCATAAATCAGTAAATCCAGTGGCAGGCCGACCGAGATATTCGAGCGCAAGGTCGAGTCCATCGAAATCAATGCGCACTTCGCCGCTTCATCCAGTGGCGTATCGGTGCTGACGATACGATCAATGATGGGTTTGCCGTACTTCGATTCACCGATCTGGAAATAGGTATTCTCATCGTGTGACTCAATAAAGTTACCGGCGGAATACATCTGGAACAAACGACAACGTTCGCCCTTGATCTGCCCGCCAAAAATCATGCTGGCATTGAAGTCGATGCCGAATTGCTCCAGCGTAGCCGCATCGCGATCATGTACGACACGGATTGCTTCACCGACGACTTGTGCTGCCTCATACATGGACGACACGTTCCAGATACTTTTTCCACTAGCTGTTGTGTGTTCAGCAATGATTTGACGTACGGATTGCGAAATCGACAAGTTTCCCGCTGTCATCAAGACGATCAGGCGCTCACCCGGTATCTCGAAGATGTTCATCTTGCGGAAGGTACCGACGTGATCTACGCCGGCATTGGTGCGCGAATCAGAGAGAAAAACCAGCCCGGCATCCAGGCGCATCGCAACACAATAAGTCATGGTGATGAAGGAAAAAGCAAAACGCGAATTTTACAGGAAGAGGAAATGTTCTTCATTTCTTCAACTATTGCGACAACATCGGTACTACCTTGACGCTGACATCCAGCGACTCTTCGCCGCCGCCGCGTCGCACACCGCTAACTGGTGCGGCTGAATCGTAATCGCGTGCGACCGCCAGACGGCAATGCGCATCGCTGGCAAATCCGGCATGTGTGACATCTATGCTGATCCAGCCAGTGAAATCGCTTTCTTCTACCCAGACATCGACCCATGCATGACTTTCTGCATGGCCTGTGCTGCCGGAGTCGATATAGCCGGATACATAGCGCGTGGGTATGCATCGGGTGTGGCAGCATGCAATGAATAAATGCGCATGATCCTGGCATACACCCTGGCCCAGTTGTAGTGCATCGTTGGCGGTGGTGGTCACACCTGTTGCACCGCTTTGGTACATCACTGCACCACAAATTGCTTCGGCCAGTTGCAACAAATCGCTGCTGCTGTTGCCGCGCAAATGTTGTGCGGCAAATGCGCGGATATGTTCACTTGGTTCGGTCAGGCGCGTCGTCACGGTGAAAACCAGGGGCGATAAAGCACCGTTTTCCAGCAGGCGACCACGATCAAGTGGCGTGATATCGACTTCGCCGGCGACTACAATGCGTACCGCATCATGCTTGCCGGTGATCGTCAGCATGTGGCATAGATTGCCGAAGGCATCGGCGAACGCGTGGCGTTGGCCTGAAGTATCGATATGCCAGGACAAAAGGTGCTGATGTGTTTCAACACGCGGTGTCAGGCGCAATTGCTGGATGGTGTAGGCCAGTGGTGACGTGTATCGATACAGTGTTTCATGGCGGATAGCGAGTCGCATCTAGGCCGCCAATGGAACGAGGAATTCGCGGCTGATGCGATTGCCCAGTTCATAAATGTGTTCAAAGAATTCTGTCAGATAGTCGTGCAAACCTTCTTTCAGAATGTCGTTGATGGAAGCAAATTTCAACTCAGCGTGCAGCTTGCCGGCGAAGCGCAGCGTGTCGTTGTGCGTGTCATCAGTGACCATGCGCAGATTGCGTACGACTTCGGTCAGACAGGCCAGCAGCGAGCGCGGCATGTCGGCGTGCAGCATCAACAGATCGGCAACGCGTGCCGGTGTGATCGCATCACGATAGACCTTGCGATAAATCTCAAAGGCGGAGACAGAGCGCAGAATGGCAGCCCAATAGTAAAAGTCGATTTGGTTTTCATTCCGCAGTTTTTCGCGCGATTGGGTAGCGGCACCGTGAAACTTCACGTCGAGTATGCGTGCGGTGTTGTCGGCCCGTTCGAGGAAGGTGCCGAGCCGGATGAAATAGAGTGCTTCGTCCTGCAACATGGTGCCGAAGGTGACGCCGCGCGATAGGTGCGAGCGATGTTTGACCCATTCAAAGAAGTGACTAGGATCGTGTTCAAACTCACTTTCATTGAGCTGATTGTGCATCTCCAGCCAGGTAGTGTTGTGAGTTTCCCAGACTTCGGTGGTGAGCGTGCCGCGCACAGCGCGTGCGTTCTCACGTGCGGCACGCAGACAGGATGCGATTGACGATGCATGCGTGGTATCGCGTACCAGAAAGTGCAGCACATGGTCTGGTGTCACTTTCGGATGTTTTTGATCGTAGGCATCTTGCAATTCAGAGATGCCTAGCGTAGCACGCCAGCCTTGTTCGGCAGCGTGTGCGGATTGTGGCAGCAAGGCAGTCTGAACATTGACATCCAGCATGCGGGCGGTATTCTCGGCGCGCTCGGTGTAACGCGCCATCCAGAATAGGTGATCGGCTGTGCGACTGAGCATCTTAGTTCTCCAGTATCCAGGTATCTTTTGTGCCGCCGCCTTGGGAGGAGTTGACTACCAATGAGCCTTCTTTCAACGCAACGCGCGTCAAGCCGCCTGGCACCATGGAGATGGTTTTGCCGGACAGGACAAAAGGCCGCAAATCGATGTGGCGCGGTGCCACGCCGGAATCGACAAAGGTCGGGCAAGCAGACAAGGCCAGCGTTGGTTGTGCAATGTAGCCATCTGGACGCGCAATGATGCGCTGGCGGAAATCCTCGATCTCGGCCTTGGTCGATGCCGGGCCGACCAGCATGCCGTAACCACCTGCTCCATGGACTTCCTTGACAACCAACTCTGCCAGATTCGCTAATACGTAAGACAACTCATCCTTTTTGCGGCACTGATAAGTTGGGACGTTGTTGAGAATGGGTTCTTCTGACAGATAGAAGCGAATCATGTCCGGTACGAATGGATAGATCGATTTATCGTCCGCCACGCCGGTGCCGATTGCATTGGCGAGCGTGACGCGACCGGAGCGATAGACTGATAGCAAGCCCGGCACGCCCAGGGTGGAATCGGCACGGAAGGCAAGCGGATCCATGTAATCGTCGTCGATACGGCGATAGATGACGTCGACACGCTTGGGGCCGCGCGTGGTGCGCATGTAGACGGCGTTGTCATTGACGAATAGATCCTGGCCTTCGACCAGTTCCACGCCCATTTGCTGCGCGAGGAAGGCATGTTCAAAGTAAGCTGAGTTGTACATGCCGGGCGTCATGACGACCACGGTAGGATCGGTGACGCCGATAGGTGCGACCGAGCGTAGATTGTCCAGCAGCATGTCCGGGTAATGCGCGACAGGCGCAATCTGATGGCGTGCGAACAGGTCTGGGAACAGGCGCATCATCATCTTGCGGTCTTCTAGCATGTAGGACACGCCGGACGGTACGCGTAGATTGTCTTCCAATACGTAAAATTCACCCTGACCGGCGCGTACGATATCGACGCCGGCAATATGCGCGTAGATGTCGGATGCGACCGAGATACCTTGCATCTCAGGTCGATATTGCGCATTTCGGAAGATTTGCTCAGGCGGCACGATGCCGGCTTTGACGATGTTCTGGTCGTGGTAGATGTCGTGGATGAACATATTCAGCGTGCGTACCCGCTGTACCAGTCCCGCCTCCATGTGCGCCCATTCCTGCGCGGTGATCATGCGCGGAATGATGTCGAAGGGGATAACGCGCTCGGTGCCGGCCTCATTGCCGTAGACGGCAAAGGTAATGCCGACGCGGCGGAAGATCAGGTCGGCTTCGGCACGCTTGCGGGCGACAGTCTTGGGAGACTGCGTCGCCAGCCAGGCTTCGAATTCACGATAGTGGTCACGGACATTGGCCGTACCGTCGATATACATCTCGTCGAAAAATTTTCGCATGGCATCGCTCTGTCTTGGTTTTCATGGAGATGATAACCAGCTCTATCAAGAAATATGCCAGATCGAGAAAGAGCCGCTTATGGCGATCGCAGATGCTTGATCAAGGCTTCCGTTCTTTGGTCGGGTGCCTTGGTCAACAGACTGACGATAATAATCGCACAAAATCCGGCGGGGACGCCAAATATGCCGGCTGAGATAGGCGCGATATGAAACCATTGCTCGGCAGCCGAGCCACCCAAAGCAGGTAACGTGTGGATCATGTAGTAGGCACAAACGGCAAAACCGATCAGCATCCCAGCGATGGCGCCTTGCTGATTAGCACGTTTCCAGAACACGCCTAATGCCAGCGCTGGGAATAGCGCCGATGCCGCTAGCGAGAAAGCCGCACCGACCAGCGACAGAATGTCGCCCGGCTTCAACGATGCGACATAGGCGGCGACCAGCGCGACCATCAAGAGCAGCAGTTTGGAAACAGTGACGCGTTTTTGCGTCGATGCTTTTGGATCGACAGTCTTGTAATAAATGTCGTGTGACAAAGCATTGGAGATGGTGAGCAGCAAGCCATCAGCAGTGGACAGGGCAGCAGCCAGACCACCGGCTGCGATCAGACCAGAGATGACGTAAGGCAAACCGGCGATCTCGGGCGTAGCAAGGACGACAATATCAACGTCCATCACAATCTCGGCTAACTGCACGATGCCATCTCGATTGACGTCATTGATGCTGACGAGCGGATGCAGTTTGTCTATGCTGGCCCAGTACGAGACCCATTCCGGCAATTTGGAAAAATCACTGCCGACCAGGGAGCTGTAAATGTCATATTTGACCAATACCGCTAGCGCCGGGATCGTGATGTACAGCGCCATGATAAAGAACAGCGTCCAGGCCACCGAATGCCGCGCTTCCTTGACTGTCGGCGTAGTGTAGTAACGCACCAGTACATGCGGCAGCGCTGCAGTCCCCAGCATCAGACAAAACACCAGCGCCAGGAAATTGTTGCGCTTGATATTCGATGCTTCTTCAGTGTCACCGGGAAAAGGTTCGGTATGTCGGGTCGGTGGTTTCGCCAATTCCAAATTGAGTATGCGTTCTTCCTTCCATACGCGTTCGGCTTCGTCCGCATCTTTGGGATAGGCCGCCAGCTCACGTCCGGTTTGTTTGATTTCCTGTAACGCTGCATTACCGAGTTTGAGCGCTTCCAGATTGTGTTGAATTTCTGCGCGGCCGTTTTCCCACGATTCCGGCAGCGATGACAGTCTGTCGTCCAGATCGTAGGCGCGTTGTCTGAAGATGGCGCGTACTTCTTTTTCCTTGGGATCGTTGATCAATACGTTTTCACGCTCGCTCAATTGCGCTATCGCTGAACCATAAGCGATAGGCGGTATAGGCATATTCGTGTGCTTCATCGACAGCCATACGACTGGAATCATGTAGGCAATAATCAAGATGATGTATTGCGCAACTTGTGTCCACGTCACCGCACGCATACCGCCGAGGAAGGAGCACACCAAGATACTGGCCAGGCCAAGAAAAATACCGACCGAAAAATCAACGCCGGTAAAGCGTGAAGTAATCAGACCAACGCCATAAATCTGCGCGATCACATACGTGAAGGAAACGATGATGGTTGCGATCACTGCGATGATGCGCACGACGTTATCGCTGTATTGTCCGGTATAGCGTGCCGCGAGGTAATCAGGAATGGTGTACTGGCCGAATTTTCTGAGGAAGGGGGCAATCAATAAGGCGACCAGCACGAAGCCGCCGGTCCATCCCATGATGTAAGCCAAGCCATCAAAGCCCCATAAATACAAGCCACCCGCGAGACTGATGAAACTGGCGGCAGATATCCAGTCGGCAGCAGTCGCCATGCCGTTGAAAAATGCCGGGACGCGACGACCTGCGACATAGTATTCCTGCACATCCGAGGTACGACTGATGACGCCGATGGTGGCGTACACCACGATGGTGGAGAACATGAAAACATAACCGATCCACACACGCGGAAAACCTTCATGCTCCAGGATCGCGACGCCGAACAGGAACAGCACGAAGCCTGCTGTGTACAGCAGGTAATAACGTCGCAGGCGCTGGAAGAAGGCTTTATTTGCCATGATCACTATCGTGTTGGTATGCCTCGTCGAGGCGCTGCATGCGCCATGAGTAGAAAGCGATGATGCCGAAAAAAATCAGAATGCTGCCTTGTGCCGCCATGAAGAAGGAAATCGGCCAGCCAAATAAAGTGTAGGTGGATAAATGGCGCGCAAAGAAAATGGCGCTAAATGTGACGGCAAACCAGAGCAGCAATAGCCACAGCGTCATGCGCCTGGTTTTTTGCCAGTACAGGCTATCTTTTTCTGGCGCTTCTTTGCGATTCTTCGGGGTCATATCGTGCCATCGAAAAATGGTGCAGGTTGTTCCAGATGAAGTGTGATGCGCATCAGACAGCCGGGGCGCTTCGGATCGGTGCAGTTTGGATTGCAGATGATATCAATCTCTGCATCGTGTTGTTGCGCGATTTCGCGCACGATGGCCAAGCCCAATCCGCTGCCTTCGACATTGGTTCCCAGAATTCTGTAGAAGCGTTCGAAAATATGCGTACGCTCATTGGGCGCAATGCCGGGGCCGGTATCTTCGACTTCCAGAAAAGCTAAAGCATTTTTTTCATCGGCGCGCACGCGCACGGTTGCCTGCCCACCAGCTGGCGTGTACTTGAGTGCATTGTCGATCAAATTATTCAACAGCTCATGCAACATTGTTGGGTCGCCCATGATCACGACTTGATAATCCGGCGCCTCGAAGCCAAGATCGATCTTGCGACTGAATGAGGTTTGCACCCAATCCTGCACGGTGTCGCGTGCCAGTTCGGAGAGTTCCAGTGTCTGGAATGGTTTGGTTTCCGGCGTCTGGTTTTCTGCGCGTGCCAATGCCAGCAATTGATTGACCATG
Organism: Pseudomonadota bacterium; assembly: GCA_040390795.1. Classification (GTDB taxonomy): domain Bacteria; phylum Pseudomonadota; class Gammaproteobacteria; order Burkholderiales; family Burkholderiaceae_D; genus Oxalicibacterium. The sequence goes on from JAZJXV010000009.1 coordinate 399,117, forward strand.
CGGGTGGCGGATTTGGAACTCTTGGCGAGTTGTTCCAGCGATTTGTGGATTTCTGCCTGATCAGTTTGACGCAATGCGAGTTCGGATTGCATGCGCATGCCGGCCAGCGGCGTCTTCATCTGATGCGCGGCATCGGCGATGAAGCGTTTTTGTATCTTGATACTTTGCGACAGACGTTCCAGCATTTCATTTAGTGATCCGACCAGCGGCAGAATTTCTTCCGGAACGTAGCCGGAGTCAATCGGACTCAAATCATCTGGTCGTCGTGCGCGTATGCGTTGCTGTAACTCCGCGAGAGGACGCAAGCCACGTGTGAGTGCGAACCAGACCAGTACCAGCGCGATCGGCAGGATGATGAATTCCGGTACGATGACGCCCTTGATAATTTGATTGACCAGTTGTGAGCGCTTGTCCAGGGTTTCGCCGACTTGCACCAGCGCCAGACGCGGTTCGATCGTCAATTGCGGTGCGGTTTGGGTTTTATGCAGATCGACATAGATATAAGCAATGCGCACTTCGCTGCCGCGAACAAAGTCGTACCGAAATTGCGTGGACCATGGTGGTGGTGCTTCGGCATCTTTCGGCAAAGGCATTTCCGGATCGCCTTCGACTATTTGGTCATGCGGATCACGCACTTGATAGTAGATATTGTCGATATCGTCGGCATGCAGAATATCGGTTGCAGCACCGGTCAGACGTGTGATGACCTTGCCATCGACTTCTTTGACTTGCTGGGCAACGACGGTGACTTTATCTTCCAGTGCGCGATCGAATGGTTCGTTCGCGATGGATTTTGCAACGAGGTAGGTAATCGCAATGCTGAGCGGCCACAAGAGCAACAAGGGCACCAGCATCCAATCCAGAATTTCACCAAACAATGAGCGCTGCGTGCGTTCTTCCGGCTGTGTCTCGATGGACTGATGCGATGTATCTACATCGACAGCGGGCGCGTCCAGTCGGTGGATGTCTTGCATGTGCTTGGGCTGATTCAGCCTGGAGGTGTAATCGTGTTAGGTGCGATGGTATTGGCTGGTTCGGTAAATTTTTCGAGGCAATAACCGAGGCCGCGCACGGTGGCGATACGCAGACCGCCGATTTCAATTTTCTTGCGCAAACGATGGACGTAGACCTCGATTGCGTTATTGCTGACCTCTTCGCTCCATTCGCACAGATGATCGACTAGCTGTTCTTTCGATACCAGGCGGCCACTACGCTGCAGCAATACTTCAAGCAAGCCGAGTTCGCGTGCGGACAAGTCGAGCATTTGCTCATTGATGTAGGCGATACGACCAACCTGATCGTAAGAGAGTGGGCCGTGCTTGATGACAGTTGGTCCACCGCCTGCACCACGTCTGGTAAGTGCGCGTACGCGTGCTTCCAGTTCGGACAGCGCAAACGGCTTGGCCATGAAATCATCGGCACCCAGATCTAGCCCTTTAACGCGCTGTTCTATCGAATCACCTGCAGTCAGGATCAAGACCGGCAAGCGAGAATTGCGCGCGCGCAAGCGTTGCAGCACTTCGAGGCCGGACATCTTGGGCAAGCCCAGATCAAGTATCAGCAGATCGAAGTCTTGTGTAGACAAGACAGAATCAGCCTCCTGGCCATTTTTAACGCAATCGGTTGCATAACCGGACTGACGCAGTGAACGCGTCAAACCGTCGGCAAGAACACTATCGTCTTCAGCAAGCAGGATTCGCATGGGATGGAGGTAGGAGGAAGTTGGCTCGTAGTCTATTGGGTTTCGCCCAGAGCGGCAAGACAAGTCGGCATCGCTTTTAGGCTTGTTTCTTATATATCAGAGTAGCTGATTACATTGGTGCTGCAGCAACCATCTTAACTGCTTGCTGCGATAAGGCATCAGCCATTGTATTTTTCTCACGTGGAATCCAGGTGAGGGTGACATCCTTGAGTTGCGTAATCAGCTTTTGAGCTCGTTGACGTTGCTCGCTCAAGACGGCTGCACCACCATTTTTTGTTTGCACGTCATTAATGACGACTTGGCTGTCGCCATAGATGAGGAGTTTGTCTGCGCGCGCATGTATGGCCGCCTCTAGCACTGCAATCAGCGCAATATATTCGGCCACGCTGCTGTCTCCCAGACCTGCGGCGAAGCTGATGTTGCTTGTCTTGCCGCTGGGATCTTTGAGTAAGCCGCCGATGCCCATTTTGCCGGGATTGGGGTGGCTGGCACCATCGAACCAAGCTAACCATGCGGTCGGATCGACTTGTGTCCCTGTTAGTTTTTTCTGTCTGGCATCTGCCTTGAGCTGTTTGCGAACGGCGATTCTGGTCGCTGCATCGGCTTTCTCCTGTTTGCGTATAGCGATCAGGTCGTTGAGCGGCATTTCCCCTGCAACTGCTTGCAGTACGACTTGCAACGCTACTTCTTCGGATAACGCATTTGCTTTTGCCAGCCGACGACCCGCAGCTTTTTCCTTCTTATAGGCTATTTCAAATAGATCGTTGTACGAATGCATGAGAGTGAGGAGTGAGATTGACTGCGTATATCTTACGTTGAATGCTATCTGCACCTGACAAGTGGGCGCAGACGTATGTTGCCACAATGCATTAAAAAGTTGCCTTTTTGGTCATTGCAAATAAAATTGCAAGACTTGCTTGCGTAAAGCACTGTTTTTTTATACAGTATGGTTTCTGGCTTCAAACACTGTATAAAACCCGTTTCGTTTCAACCAACAGTCGAAAGAATCTTCATGGACGACAAAAAGAACGCTCCTGGCTCTGATAAGAGTAAAGCACTCGCCGCCGCACTGGCGCAAATCGAAAAGCAATTCGGTAAGGGCTCGGTGATGCGCATGGAAGACGGCGCCGTCGTCGAGGAAGTGCAGGTTGTTTCCACGGGTTCGCTGGGACTGGACATCGCCTTGGGCGTCGGCGGTTTGCCGCGTGGTCGCGTGGTTGAAATCTACGGCCCTGAATCTTCGGGTAAAACAACGCTGACACTGCAAACCATCGCAGAAATGCAAAAATTGGGTGGTACTTGCGCGTTTATCGATGCAGAACATGCACTGGACGTCACTTACGCACAAAAGCTCGGTATCAACTTGTCCGATCTGTTGATCTCGCAACCGGATACCGGCGAACAAGCACTGGAAATTTGCGACGCGCTGGTACGTTCCGGTGCGGTTGACCTGATCGTCATCGACTCGGTCGCTGCATTGACGCCACGCGCTGAAATCGAAGGCGATATGGGTGATTCACTGCCAGGTTTGCAAGCGCGTCTGATGTCGCAAGCTCTGCGCAAATTGACAGGTAGCATCAACCGCACGAATACACTGGTTATTTTCATTAACCAGATTCGTATGAAGATTGGCGTGATGTTCGGTAATCCGGAAACCACCACTGGTGGTAACGCATTGAAATTCTACGCATCCGTGCGTTTAGACATTCGTCGTACTGGCTCGATCAAATCGGGCGACGAAGTGATCGGCAATGAAACCAAGGTTAAAGTCGTTAAAAACAAAATCGCACCTCCATTCAAGGAAGCGCATTTCGACATTCTGTATGGCGAAGGCACTTCACGTGAAGGTGAAATCCTCGATTTGGGTTCCGATGCCAAAATCGTTGAAAAGTCGGGCGCCTGGTATAGCTATAACGGCGAACGCATCGGCCAAGGTAAAGACAATGCACGTAACTATTTGAAAGAACGTCCTGAATTGGCACGTGAAATCGAAAACAAAGTGCGTGTCTCCTTGGGTGTGCCGGAACTGGGCGCAATCAAATCCGACGAGCCAGTTGCGAAAAAAGCTACTGCCAAGGAAAGCAAAGAAGTCAAAGAACTGAAAGAAGTCGAATAAGGTTCAGCCTAGCTGCACTTGATTCAACAATGGATATTAACGAGCGCCCGCGCTGAAGGACTCATATGGCAAAACTGCAAGTGAGTCTGAAAGCGCGGGCGCTTCGTTATTTGTCAGCCCGTGAACATAGCCGACAAGAACTTGGTCGCAAGTTGGCACGGTATGCACAAGAGGGCGACGACGTCGAAGCCTTGCTCGATACTTTGGAAGTTGCGAAGTTTCTTTCGCAAAGCCGTTTTTCCGAATCTTTGGTACATAGACGCGCGGCACGTTTTGGCAACAGCCGGATCATGTCCGAGCTGAAGAGTCACGGCATCGATCCTGATTCTTTAACGGATATCAAGGCAAATCTGGCGTTAGATGAAGTTGCGCGTGCGCGTGCAGTGTGGGAGCGCAAGTTCGGCACTGTGGCGACCAATGCAGAAGATAGGGCGAAGCAGATGCGCTTCTTGATGCAGCGCGGATTTTCTCATCGTGCAATACAGGCTGCGATGCGTGCTGCGGACAAGAATGAAGACGAAAGCTAGTGTTCGACTCTAATGTGACGGTGAAACAAATATTGCGTTTCTATTTGATGGATTTCCCCGCTTGCCGATGCAATGTCGACAAGCAGGAAATATTCACTGCTGATTAATGATCCATCAACGCTTTGACGTGAACGGCAGTCGCTGAAGCCAAACCTTCCAAGCTGTAACCACCCTCCAGAATCGAAACAATGCGACCTTCGCATGTTTCATCTGCAATCTTCATCAATTCACGCGTGACCCAATCAAAATCGTCGTCTTGCAGATTCAAACCTGCCAGCGGATCGAGATGGTGTGCGTCGAAGCCTGCTGAAATAATGATCAATTCAGGATTGAATGCGCGAATCGCCGGCAACATTTTCGCTGCAGTTTGTTCGCGGAACAGTGCAGAATCGCAGCCGCGTGGCAGAGGGACGTTGACGATATTGTGCGAGACACCAGTTTCCGCTTCCAGTCCTGTGCCTGGATAAAAATGCGACTGATGGCTGGATGCGTAGAACAGTTCAGGGCGATCATAAAACGCTGCTTGTGTCCCATTACCGTGATGTACGTCGAAGTCGATGACGGCCACGCGTTCCAACTTGTGTACTTCATAAGCATAAGCAGCTGCGATTGCTGCTTGATTGTAGATACAGAATCCCATGGCTTTGCTTGGTTCAGCATGATGACCGCACGGGCGGGTCGCGCAGAATACATTGTGTGCTTCATTGTCCAGCACCAAGTCGACACCGGCGCAAGCCGCACCTACGCAACGCATCACGGCTTCCAGCGAACCGGGCGACATCACGGTATCGCCACCATCTAGCGGCATGTAACCGCGATGCGGTGATGCATCTTCGACATCGGTAACGAAGTCTTCGGTATGTATCAATAACACCTGTTCACGTGTGCCCATAGGTGCTTCGCGCCATTCAGCAGCATCGAATTCCGGTACACGCAAGGCGCGTAACACGGCTTTCAAACGCTCTGGGGATTCAGGATGACTAGGACCTGGTTTGTGCTCTAGGCATGCTTCGTGGGTATAGATAACTGTGGTCATATTTAATTATTGAGGCCCGGTATGAGGCATCTTCTCCATTATGAAAACCTGATTGGAGGGCGCAGTGTGGCAACCCGGCAAGTGAATCCTGATCATTATAAGGGGCGGCCCCATGCTTGGCGACCATGTGGGTATTTGCATTGCAAATGCATACGATTTTCTCGATATTCTGTGCGCCTTACTGCGTGTGTTTTTTGAGAAAAAGAGACACGCAGCCGTGGAAGCTAGGGTTTATGCGAGGAAAGCAGATATGATTTGTATCTGAAATGAAATGTTTGGAACAGGCAGAGGGATAATCTCGCACATGATCCTGTTCACTAGAACTACAAAAACGCCTGTTTCTAACGTCATCTGACACTACAGCTCACCCTTCATCTTCTATGACGTCTTCCGTCGTGCTTCAATTCGCCGCCAAAACCGATACGGGATTGGTGCGTTCGCATAATGAAGATGCAATTGAAGTCAGTGCGGATTGCCAAATTGCAGTTTTGGCAGACGGTATGGGTGGTTACAACGCAGGTGAGGTCGCAAGCGGCATTGCTACGGCCATGTTCAGATCGACGCTGGAACAACACTTGCAGCAGTTGCAGATAAAAGGACGTGCGGCAAGTAGTAAGACTTTGCAGCGTTTGATGGTCGAGTCGGTTGCTTCCGCTAACACGCAAATATTAGAGGTCGCACGTGCACAACCGCAATTCAGCGGTATGGGAACGACCTTGGTTGCGGCACTATTCCATCACGATAAAGTGGTGCTGGCACATGTTGGTGATTCCCGCGCGTATCGATTTCGACAAAGGGTATTGACGCAACTCACTCGTGATCACTCACAGTTGCAGGAACAGATCGATGCCGGATTGGTAAGTCCGGAGTGGGCGCGTTTTGCTCCAAACAAGAATTTGATTACACGTGCCTTGGGTGTCGCGTCGCAAATCGATGTGGAAGTGAATGATTATCCGATTGAGGCTGGGGATGTTTACCTGCTGTGTTCGGATGGCTTGTCCGATATGCTGGCAAGTGAGCAGATGAGTGCGATGCTCGAAGATAATGATACAGATCTGGATTTATTATGCAGCTCGCTTGTGCAAGCGGCGAACAATAACGGTGGACGCGATAATATTTCTGTGATTTTGGCGAAGATAGAATCAAGTTCACCTGCACCATTGGGTTTGTGGAGTCGACTTGCCGCCAGATTCAAGTAGTGATTGTTGGCAGATGGATATTTGATTAGATTCGTAACGTTGTTTTGCGATATTAGTGTGAGTTGCATTCTCGTTTGAAGCTGGAAAGGATGTTGGAAGAAAGCATGGCCACGATTATTTTGGCGAAAGATGGTGTGGCGTTACAGACGTTTCCCCTTTCGAAAGAGCGCACAACCGTTGGGCGTAGAACATATAACGACATCGTGATTGACGCGCCTGGCATCAGTGCCGAACATGCCGTGATCGTTACAAGCCTCCATGAATCTTATTTCGAAGACTTGGGAAGCACGAATGGTAGTCAACTCAACGGTCAGGCGATAAAAAAACATCTGCTGCACGACAGAGACTTGATTGCACTCGCAACGTATACCATTCAATATTGTTCGGAAGAGGCTGTGCCGAGCGTAATAACATCATCTGTTTCTACCGGTATCGCTGAAGAAGAGTTGGGCGATATGGAGCAGATTACGGTGCCATCACAAAGAGATATGACAGTCACAACGAACAGAGCTGTAATTAGAATTTTGAGTGGATTTGGCGCAGGAAAGGAAATTGCGCTGACCAAGGCATTAACAACTATCGGTCGCCCGGGTCTGCATGTTGCGGTATTGGCTAGTAGCGAACAAGGCCATAGCTTGACGCATGTTGAAGGCGAGGTTTATCCCGTTGTTAATGGTATTTCGATAGGCGTATTGACACAGTCATTGGTAAGTGGTGATCGGATCAGTCTGGCTGACATTGAAATGATGTTTGTGATTGAAGGTTGAGAATCGCCGTATTGGAAATTTTTCTGTGTTCAGAAACGGCATTTGTAAGACAAAATTTTCATTCAATGTGACAAAAATTGGCTGCCCTATAACCAAAATTGTTACTTTTGGTTAAATCTATGAGGAAAATCTTCGTTTTTAGCCGGATTTGAGCTGGCATACCGATTGCTGTATGACAAGCAGGGTGGAAAAGCTGCCTTTATTCCCAAACAGGAGAAATAAATGAAATCGATGAAGATGATTAAAAAAGCGCAAGCCGGTTTTACACTGATTGAATTGATGATCGTTGTGGCGATTATCGGTATTTTGGCAGCAGTGGCGATTCCTCAGTATCAAGATTACATCGTGCGCGCAAAGCTTGGCAAAGTTGCTGCAGTTGTTGATCCGGTCAAATTGGCGGTTGCTGAGTTTGTACAAGTTAATGGCGGAGTGGCGGCGTTAACGGCGGATGATCAGTGGGCGACACTTGGTTTGCCTGGAGCTCCGACGGGAACAACAGAAGTGAAAAGTGTGTCGGTTACAGGAACTAGCGGCAATATCGTGGTTACTTTGGCAGATACTGGTATCCGATCAGGTATTGACACTAAGACGATCACTTTTAAACCGGTGATTGGTAATACCGCAATTACTTGGACTGTAGAATCAACTAGCACTGATACGGCGTTGTTGAAAACGATATCAACTTGGAAATAATTATTTAGATAATTAATCCCCTAAAAACCCCTCGTCACTTGCGGTGACGAGGGGTTTTATTTTGGTGGGTAATTTTTCTGCCTTCCTGAATTCAGTTTCCCGTGAAAATTAGTCTATTTCCTTTGCAAAGATAATCCCATGCGGGATCCGTTGCAAACTTAAATCGAGAATTCAATAATGCAGGGTCGCTATAGAAATTTCATACTAGCTGTGATCGGTATAGCCGCATTGACGGGCGCTCTTTATTTTCCTTTTTTAAGTAATGGTCTAATTTTTGATGATTATGGTTTATATAGAGGCGGTGGTATTTATGATTATGCGCAGATGCCATTTAGTTTTAGGTCACGTACTTTTCCCTATTTCACATTAGGATTTATCAGTGTCCTTAACAGTGCGATAGAGATGAATCGCATTGTTAGTCTTCTACTTCATGTTTTTTGTTCGTGGATGCTTTTCGCATTAATTGTGGCTTTGCTTAATGATGCGGGAGGCAATTCTTCTTTTGGTGACCGTGGGACTAAGGAGAAGAGTAAACATGCACTCATTTTGGCTTTTTTTAGTGCTAGTTGGTTTGCGATTCATCCGGTTGCCGTCTACGGTGCTGGTTATCTCGCGCAGCGCACGATCCTCTTCGCAACACTTTTCTCGCTTCTCTCACTTTGGTTTTATCGTCGTTCCTTTGCCGAGAATAGGACAGTCGACGTAGTCTCCGCTGCCTTGTTCTATTCACTGGCAGTTTTTTCCAAAGAACATGCAATTATGTTGCCTTTAGCGACATTGCCATTGGCGGCGTTATATGAAGCGAGCTGGCGCGCAAATTTCAAGCGTATAGCTTTGTATTTGTTGCTTTGTATGCCAGCTGCGTTGACAGTTTGGTTGGCGACCAAACATATTGTCGCGAGCAGTTATGAGCCAGATGTAGCGGCAATGTTGCCGCAGATGCAAAACATTGCAGTATTAGCACAATCTCGTGGTGAGTGGCTGGTGAGTATTGTTTTGCAAGCGGGTTTCTTTTTTGACTATCTAGCATTCTGGTTAGTGCCAGATGTACGTTTTTTATCAGCCGATATGCGTTTTGATTTCGTGCATATCTGGTCTTCTTGGTGGGTATTTCCCAAAGCGTTCCTCTTTTTTCTTTCGCCGCTTGTCGCGATTTATTTTCTGCGTAAGAAGGGTTTGATTGCACTTTTTTGTTGTGGATTCTTATATTCCTGGTTTTTGTTTCTGACGGAGCTAGCTGCAGTGCGTTTCCAGGAGCCTTTTGTTTTATATCGCAGTTATCTATGGGCACCTGGTTACGCAATGATGTTGGTCGCTGTATGCGCACGCGCGCCTCGTCGTTGGTTGCTGATGGCAGCCATTCCACTCTTTGTTGTTTTCTTTTTGTTGGCTAGGGACAGGCTGACTAGTCTGTCAACAGAGGCCAATGTCTGGAAGGATGCTGCGGCCAAACTTGAATCACCTACTCTCGTTGGTAGCGACCGAATTTTTTATAATCGCGGATTGGCGTATATGCGTGAGAAACAATACGACGATGCGATTGCCGATTTTTCTCGCACAGTTCAACTGAATCCCAAAGTCGCGCAAGCTTATTACAATCGCGCGCTGGCTTACTATGCGTTAGAGCAATATGCGGAAGCAATGGTTGATCTCGAACTAGGTTTGTTGCTGAATGCCAAAGATGCTTCTGCGCAATACGTGCGCGGCTTAATTCTGGAACGTCGTGGATGTGCGGCGAGAGCCAAGCAAGCGTTCACTGCCAGTATGGCTATGGGAAACCACGTCGCCAAACTGAAGCTGGAAGAGATGGAAAAGAAAAATACAGTATCGGGACAGGGTGGGGCTAGCGTTTGTCCCGATTGATTTGAAAATTTTAAGGAGTATTGAGACTACCGTCTGTAGTCGACCAGCTACCCGACTTCCCACCATGCTTTTCCTCAACCCGAATATTGCTTATCACCATCCCACGATCAACCGCCTTGCACATATCGTAAATCGTCAACAATCCAATTTGTACCGCGGTAAGTGCTTCCATCTCAACGCCTGTCTTACCAAACGTTTCAACCTGCGCGGTACAACTGACGCTGGATTGCGCTTCATCTATTGCGAAATCAACGGTGACACGTGTCAATGCCAGCGGGTGGCATAAAGGGATCAAATCGCTGGTGCGTTTGGCAGCCATGATGGCGGCGATGCGGGCGATGCCTAGTACGTCGCCTTTTTTTGCGGTGCCGGATGTGATGATGGCTAGGGTTTCTGGTTTCATGCGTATGACGCCGCTGGCAATCGCGATGCGATGCGTTTCGTCTTTGCTGCCAACATCGACCATATGTGCTTGGCCGGTGGCGTCGAAATGGGTCAGGCCATCGTTGGCGCTTGTGCTTACGGTCTTGTCTTTTTGTGCAGTCATGATGATGTGGTCGAGCAGATGGCTATGAAGGAACGATTGCAATGAGCAGGTATCATAGCATCGTGAAACTGAAATCCATTCTCTCTCCTGTTATTTACATGCCACGATTTTCGCTACGGGCGTTAGCGATGACGGCTGCGTTGACGGTTTGCACCTTGCCGTCGATGGTGGCGCCATCGACGGCGATTGCGCAATCTTTGCCTAGCTTGGGCGATACCGAGCGGGAAGAATTGTCGCCGTTGATGGAGCGCAAGCTCGGTGAGCAGATCATGCGTGATATCAAGCGCAACCGCGATTATTTGGACGATGCGCCTTTACAGGAATATCTGAATAATCTGGGAGCAAGTTTGCTCGCAGTACGGCCGGAAGCACGTGGCGAAACACAATACGATTTCTTCTTTTTTGCCGTGCGCGATCCGATGTTGAATGCGTTTGCCTTGCCGGGCGGTTTTATCGGTGTGCATTCGGCCTTGGTCTTGGCGGCGCAGAATGAGTCCGAGCTGGCATCGGTAATGGCGCATGAAATCGGGCACGTGGCGCAGCGCCATATCGCGCGTATGTTGGGTAAGCAAAAGCAGGATATGTTGATCCCGCTGGCGGCGATGGTGTTGGGGGCGCTGGCAATTAGTTCTAGCCCTGATGCCGGTATGGCCATGATTATGGGCGGGCAAGGATTGGCATTGCAGCGACGACTGAACTTCAGTCGCGATGCCGAGCGTGAAGCTGATCGTGTTGGTCTTGATATCATGAGCGAAGCGGGCTTCGAGACAACGGGCATGATCAATTTCTTTGGCCGTTTGCAGCAGGCTAGTCGTGCGTATAGCGATACGGCGCCGCCTTATTTACGTTCGCATCCGATGACGAGCGAAAGGATAGCCGATATTCAGGCACGGACGCGCGATCAACGTTACAGGCAGCATGCTGATAGCCTGGACTTCAAACTTATTCAGGCGCGGGTCAAGGTGTTACAGGATCCTAGTCATCAGGGCGCGCTGGATGCAGCGGCGAGTTTTGAGCGTCAGTTGCAAGTAAAAACACGGCCTGCAATTGTGGCCGGCAAGTATGGCTTGGCCTTTGTCGCACTGAAACAAGGCCATCCTGCCAAAGCACAAACCTTGCTCAATGAAGCACGTGCAGCATTGAAAAACGGAGTGCCTACGGCAACGAGTGCAGTGTTGACGAGTTTGTCTATCGATATCAAATTGGCGGCACATCAGTTTAAAGAGGCAGTCGCTGAAGCGGACGCAGCGCACAATCAATTCCCCTTGTCGCGCGGGATTGCACATCAATACGCCGATGCCTTGTTTGCTGCCGGGCAGTATGACGATGCCGTGGCTTATTTACGCGATCAGGCGCAGATGTATCGACATGAGCCGGAGCTATATGATCGTTTAGCCAAGGTATATGCCGCGCTTAAAATGCAGGCGCAACAGCATATCGCACTGGCAGAATCGTATGCCTTGAATGGTAGTTTACCGGCGGCACTTGATCAGTTATCGATTGCGCGCAAGGCACCGGATGCGTCGTTTTATGAGCTATCGATCATTGATGCGCGTGAGCGGGAAATGAAAGCGCAACGCTTGGAAGAAATACGATTAGAGAAAGAAGGCTGATCTTCTTGGTAGTAATTCCATCATTAGAAGATAGCTAGCGTAAATCAGGTTGAAGGACGCGGTAGTCGCACGAAATGAAATTGCTCACTGAGGGCACCATCAGCAATGTAATTGATTGACACTTTTTTATCCTCGTATTGCAGGGTCAAATGACCGTTGGTGCCACCTTGTTCCAGCCATGCTAATAACTGCTCATCTGCGATGACGGTATCATTCAAACGCAATTGCGACAAGCACTGTGCCATGTCTCTATCATCCAGCAATGCGATGCCGTCATCGCTTTGCAAAAACAATCTCCCCTGATCGCTCAAGTACGCTGCTTCAATATTCAGTAAGCGCTGACCCGTCTGTAATACAAAGCCATGCGCTGGTTCAGTATGAGCAATATAAGGCGTGACTTCCAGATCGACATAAACACGCTGCGGACCATTCTGAAAATACCAGCGGCCTTGTTCATCACATGCGTAGTTGCGATTGATGAAGCCGATTAAGGCGAGATGGACAATCTTGTCGCCAGGCAGATTATTCTGTTGCGCATGTTCGTTGCGCATGCGCCAGTTGCCACGCGCATCTAGTGCCAGCCAGCCGTAGCAATGCGGTACGTTCGGCCATTTCGCTAATGCCTGCGCGACGATCGCATCCATTTCGTGTCCTTTGCGCTGTTAAGCACCAACGCCTTCAAGAAATCTGACCATGCGTTGCGGTAACCAGTTCAATTTACCTGGTATTGAGCCAACGGCAAAACCGACATGACCGCCGTGATCAGGATATTCCAGCGTTACCTTGCTGGACGCTTTGTTTGGCAAATATTGTGCAGGTAAAAAAGGATCGTTGCGTGCATTCAATACCAATGTCGGCACTGTGATGTCGTTGAGTACGTATTTGGCGCTGGCGCGGCGCCAGTAATCTTCGGTATTTAGATAACCATGCAAAGGTGCGGTGACGATATTGTCGAAAGCGTACAAGTCACGTGATTGCATCATCGCATCACGATTGAACAGGCCGGGAAATTGCGCCAGTTTGGCCAAGCATTTTGGTTTTAATGTTTCCAGGAATATGCGTGTGTAAATCATGTTGAAGCCGCGTGACAAGGCAGTACCACCACCGGTCAAATCGAGTGGAGCAGAGACAGCGCAGGCAGCATCAACGATTTCTGCATGATGTTGCGATTCACCGAGCCATCGCAGCAGCGCATTGCCGCCGAGAGATACGCCAGTCGCATAGAATTTTCCTGCTCCTCGTTCGCGTGCATAAGGTGCCAGCCGTTGCAAAATCCAGTCGATCTCTGGAGCATCGCCTGAATGGTAAAAGCGTGGTGCACGATTCAACTCACCAGAACAGCCACGGAAATGAACGACAGTACCTGACCAGCCTAGCGTTGCAATGTGCGCCATCAATGCGCGTGCGTAATGGCTATCGGATGAACCTTCCAGACCATGAAACAGGACGATGAATGGCAAGTCTTTCTTGCCATCGACAAAATCGAGATCGATGAAATCACCATCCGGCGTATCCCATCGCTCACGCCGGTAGATAACCTCCGGTTTGGTGATGCATTTCGCAGGATAGATGGTTTGCAGATGGCCGCCGGGTAACCAGCATGGAGCGGGATAGATCATCGGTGCGATAGTCCTGTTGAATCTGGAATAGGTGTGTGCGGAAATATCAAGCTGCGCATATTGTCAGGCGGAAGTGACTGCGGCTTAAATAAGATGTGGGTAAGTTGGCGGAATACGCTGTCGAATGGAGTGATCGAATAAATTCGGCGTTGCGCAGTGTGCGCTCAATGCAGCACGGTGCTACTGGGAGCGGCTAACTCTGCGCGCGGTTTGCCCGGTGCTATCGATGCATGGTGCAAGACGATGCGCCAGCCAAGTGGTGTTTTGACGTAGACATTAGTCGCGATGATATGGATATCGCGTTGTGCATCTGTCGTATTCACTGTTTCGATCAGATTGTGCACAGCATTCATCGTGTTTTGCGATATATGCAATTGCGTCGGACGGATATGTACACCGCCGCGCGTAAAAATTTCTTCCCACGAGGCACGGATTGCGGCATAACCGATTAATCGCGTGCCGTCGGGATGGATGCAGACGATTTCTTCATCGTCTGCCCACAATGCCATCAATGCATCCAGATCGGCACGGCCTATGGCGTCATACAACGCGACTTCAATATCGTCTGCTGTACCGAACTGTTTGCGGGTTTTAGGCATGATGGAGTTTGGTTTTAGTGGCCGTGCGCAGCTGCGCCTGGCTTCAAGCGATAGAGGGTGCCGCAGTACGGGCATTTTGCTTCGCCACCGTGGGAAAACTCGAGAAACACGCGTGGATGCGAGCTCCATGCAGGCATGGCCGGGTTAGGGCAGTAAGCTGGTAAATCTTTACCGTCGAGTTCGATTGCGGCTACGGCGTGTGTTGCGTCAGTCATTTAATTCTCCGAATTGCTGGTTATTGTCTTGATTCTGATGTGCTGCAAATATAGTGCATATCGTGTGAACTGGCGCGGTCGTATAGTAAATAATCGCGCCGTTTTGATCACACGCTTTTAGACGATCGTCAGCCAGTGGCTGTATTGCGGTGCCTTGCCTGCGACGACGTCGAAAAACAAGGATTGCAGTCTGGTTGTAACCGGACCGCGTTTGCCGTCGCCGATCTGACGGTTATCGAGTTCGCGGATAGGCGTGATTTCTGCTGCCGTGCCAGTGAAGAAGGCTTCGTCGCAGCAATACATTTCGTCACGGGTAATGCGTTTTTCTATCACTTCGATACCAAGGTCGCGTGCCATCGTCAGTACCGCGTCGCGTGTAATGCCATCCAAGCAAGATGCCAAGTCCGGTGTGTAAACCTTGCCGTTCTTGACGATGAAGACGTTTTCGCCTGAGCCTTCCGAGACGTAACCGTCGGTGTCCAGCAACAATGCTTCATCGTAACCGTCAGTCAGCGCTTCCTGATTGGCGAGGATGGAATTGATGTAATAGCCGGATGCCTTGGCGCGTACCAACGATACATTGACGTGATGACGGCTGAATGACGACGTTTTGACGCGTATGCCTTTGTTCAAACCATCTTCGCCTAGATAAGCGCCCCATGGCCAGGCAGCGATGGCGATGTGAATCTTGTTGCCTTTGGCGGAAATGCCGAGTTTTTCGTCGCCGATCCAAACCAATGGGCGGAGATAGCAGCTTTCCAGCTTGTTCTCACGCACAACTTGCAGTTGCGCCTGCATGACGGTTTCGAGATCAAAAGGAATCTTCAACTGGAAGATCTTGGCCGAATTGAAGAGTCGTTCTGTATGTTCGCGCAGGCGGAAGATGGCGGTGCCTTGTTCGGTTTTGTAAGCGCGTACACCTTCAAACACGCCCATGCCGTAATGCAGCGAGTGCGTCAGGACATGGATGGTTGCATCGCGCCAGTCTATGAGTTGGCCGTCTTTCCAAATTTTGCCGTCGCGATCAGACATCGACATTTCGGGGTCTCCAGTAAATTGAGCAAGACCACGATTTTAACGGATTCGGCTAATCAGGAAAAACCAACATTGAGAATAGTCGCTGAAATAATGTCGTTTTTATATGCATCGCGACAACGATTGTGTGTAGTGATAGGCGGAAAAGAATAAATTTATTGTAAAAATTGAATCAATTCGGATGTGGTGCTTCTAATAGATGGATTTGCTGCAATGCGGCAATATCCCTCGACACAGATCGTTATTTCCGCTTTTATCTGACCTTTCGGCTTTCTTGAGCCGGAACATTGGCATGAAACCAAGGTTTTTGAGCCATCTGGTGCGGTAAAATAGCGGTCTTTCTTTAAACCCTCCAATTTACGAGCACATGCAATTTAAAAGATTGAGCGATTTGATCGCGCGTAATGAACTGAAGGACAAGCGCGTATTTATCCGTGCCGATCTCAATGTACCGCAAGACAGCGAGGGCAATATTACCGAAGACACGCGCATACGCGCTTCGGTACCGGCTATTCAACAAGCGTTGCAAGCAGGTGCTGCCGTCATGGTGACGTCGCATCTGGGGCGTCCTGTCGAAGGTGAGTTCAAGCCTGCCGATACGCTGGCACCGGTTGCGCAACGCTTGGCAGAGCTGCTTGGTCAGCCTGTTGCGTTGAAGCAAAACTGGATCGATGGTGTGGATGTTGCGCCGGGCCAGGTTGTTTTGCTGGAAAACTGCCGCGTTAATAAAGGCGAGAAAAAGAACGACGATACGCTGGCTAAAAAGATTGCTGCCTTATGCGATGTCTACGTCAATGATGCATTCGGCACTGCGCATCGTGCTGAAGCGACTACGCATGGCATTGCAAAATATGCCGCGATTGCCTGCGCTGGTCCTTTGCTGGCAGCCGAGTTGGACGCATTGGGTAAAGCATTGGGTGAGCCTGCCAGTCCGCTGGTTGCGATCGTTGCCGGTTCCAAGGTTTCGACCAAGCTAACCATTTTGAAAACGCTGGCCAGCAAAGTTGATAATTTGATCGTTGGTGGCGGTATCGCGAATACCTTCATGCTGGCGGCCGGTTTGAAAATCGGCAAATCGCTGGCAGAAGCGGATTTGGTTGGCGATGCCAAGACGATCATCGATATGATGGCCAAACGTGGCGCATCGGTACCGATTCCTGTCGATGTGGTGTGCGCGAAGGAGTTTTCGCCGACTGCAGTAGCAACGATCAAGGATGTTGCGGATGTGGCTGACGATGACATGATTCTGGATATTGGTCCGAAGACGTCGGCAATTTTGGCTAAGCAAATTGCACAAGCTGGCACCATCGTTTGGAATGGCCCGGTTGGTGTGTTTGAGTTTGATCAATTTGCCAACGGCACTAAAACATTGGCCTTGGCAATTGCCGAATCCAAAGGTTTCTCGGTAGCTGGCGGTGGCGATACTCTGGCTGCCATTGCCAAGTACGATATTGCAGACAAGATTGGTTATATCTCGACTGGTGGCGGTGCTTTCCTTGAATTCCTCGAAGGAAAAACCTTGCCGGCTGTTGAAATTCTGGAGCAGCGCGCCAGAGACTAATGCGGGAATGAAGAAGTCTTCCCAGCAAGAAGTTTTGTTTTAAAAATTAATTTGTTGTGACGATGAATTTTGCAGGGTTGATGTGGAATAAACGCTCGGCTTTGCAAGCATCATCTGCTCGATAAACCCTTATTACTGTTTTGGAGAATTACCATGCCTCTCGTATCCATGCGTCAATTACTCGACCACGCAGCCGAAAACGGCTACGGTCTGCCTGCGTTCAACGTCAACAATCTTGAACAGGTCACAGCCATCATGGAAGCGGCGCATGAAGTTGGCGCACCGGTAATCATGCAAGCATCGGCAGGCGCACGCAAATATGCGGGCGAACCTTTCCTGCGTCATTTGATTGAAGCAGCGGTTGAAGCGTATCCGCACATCCCAGTCGTCATGCATCAGGATCACGGTCAGTCGCCAGCAGTTTGTATGGCAGCGATTCGTTCCGGCTTCACCTCGGTGATGATGGACGGCTCCCTGAACGAAGATGGCAAATCGGTAGCCAGCTATGAATACAACGTTGAAGTCTCGCGCAAGGTCGTCGAGTTCTCGCACGCAATCGGCGTCACGGTAGAAGCGGAACTGGGCGTACTCGGTTCGCTGGAAACCATGATGGGCGACAAGGAAGACGGTCACGGCGCTGACGGCAAAATGACCCGCGAACAATTGTTGACCGACGTCGAGCAAGCAGCAGACTTCGTCAAGAAAACACAATGCGATGCATTGGCTATCGCAATTGGTACTTCGCATGGCGCATACAAATTCACCAAGAAGCCAACTGGCGACATCTTGGCTATCGAGCGTATTCGTGAAATTCACACCCGCATTCCAAACACCCATTTGGTGATGCACGGTTCTTCTTCGGTACCGCAAGAATTGCTGGCGGAAATTCGCGAGTTCGGCGGCGACATGAAAGAAACCTATGGCGTGCCAGTAGAAGAAATTCAAGAAGGCATCAAGAATGGCGTGCGCAAGATCAATATCGATACCGATATCCGTCTGGCCATGACTGGCGCGATCCGTCGTTATTTGATCGAGAACCCATCGAAGTTCGATCCGCGCGATTATCTGAAGCCAGCGAAAGAAGCGGCCAAGCAAGTATGTAAAGCACGTTTCCTCGCTTTCGGTTGCGAAGGTCAGGCTGCGAAGATCAAGCCGCTGCCTTTGGACAAGATTGCAGAGAAATACAAAAAAGGCGAGCTGTCGCAAATCATTCAGTAAGCGTATTTAGACAATATATTTAGCAGTGAATAAACCCTCGGCGATTCCTGGAATCGCCGTTTCAGATTTATGGAAACGTCATGACTAGTCTGTATCAATCCTCTATTACTTCATTGCCTTTACTCGGTCGCGGCAAGGTTCGCGAAAATTATGCGGTTGGCGACGACAAGATTTTGATCGTTACCAGCGATCGTTTATCCGCATTCGATGTGGTGATGAACGAGCCGATTCCGACTAAAGGGCAGGTGTTGAATCAGATGTCTGATTTCTGGTTCGAGAAATTGAAAGATATCGTGCCGAATCATTTGACCGGCATCGCGCCTGAATCGGTGGTCGCTGCAGACGAAGTGGCGCAAGTGAAGAATCGTGCCGTGGTCGCCAAGCGCTTGCAACCGATACTAGTTGAGGCAGTCGTGCGCGGTTACCTGATTGGTTCCGGCTGGAATGATTACAAGGCGACCGGTGCAGTATGCGGTGTGCAATTGCCAGCAGGATTGAAGCAGGCAGAAAAATTGGCTGAGCCGATTTTTACCCCAGCTGCCAAAGCTGAGATGGGTGAGCATGATGAAAACATCACCTTCGCTGAAATGGAACAACGCATCGGTAAAGAATTGGCGAACAAGATACGCGACGTCAGCATCAAGTTGTACAAAACTGCAGCTGACTACGCGGCAACGCGTGGCATTATCATTGCCGATACCAAGTTTGAATTTGGTCTTGATAAAGACGGCACCTTGCATTTGATGGATGAAGTATTGACTGCCGATTCCTCACGTTTCTGGCCTGTTGATTCCTACGCAACCGGCATCTCGCCGCCATCGTTCGACAAGCAATTCGTACGCGATTATCTGGAAACAGTGACCGAGTGGAAGAAGACAGCACCGGCACCTAACTTGCCGGCCGATGTAATCGAAAAAACCGGCGCGAAATATCGCGAAGCACTGACCCGTTTGACCGGTGAAGAACTGAAAGGCTGAGATATGGCAGATGCATTGACGACAAAGCCAGTGATTGGCGTAGTGATGGGTTCTTCATCCGATTGGGATGTGATGCAACACGCGGTTGCGATCCTGAAGGAATTTGGCATTGCGCATGAAGCTCAAGTAATTTCTGCGCATCGCATGCCGGATCAGATGTTTGCTTACGCTGAGTCCGCACGTTCACGCGGCTTGCGCGCGATCATCGCCGGTGCTGGCGGCGCGGCGCATTTGCCGGGGATGCTGGCAGCGAAAACCATCGTGCCGGTACTTGGTGTGCCTGTGCCATCGAAATATTTGCGTGGTGAAGATTCGCTGCTGTCTATCGCACAAATGCCAAAAGGAATTCCCGTCTCGACTTTTGCCATCGGTGAAGCCGGTGCGGCGAATGCTGCGTTGGCAGCGATCGCTATCCTCGCTACGACAGATGACAAATTGGCTGCAAGCCTGGAAGAGTTCCGCGCCAAACAAACGCAAATCGCTGTAGAAATGACCCTGCCGACATGAGCCAAAAGAATCAATTTTCACCTATCAATCCTTCCGCAACACCTGGCACCTGGTTGGGCGTCATGGGCGGTGGCCAGTTGGGCCGCATGTTCGCGCATGCTGCACAACAAATGGGCTTCAAGGTTGCAGTATTGGAACCAGCGCTCGATTGCCCGGCCAGCCACGCTGCTGATTACCTGCATTGCGCTGATTACACTGATACCGATGCATTGGTGAAGTTGGCAGGGCAATGTGCTGCAGTCACGACTGAATTTGAAAATGTATCGGCCAAGAGTCTCGGCTTTTTGGCTGAGCGTACTTTTGTTGCGCCATCTGCTGAATGCGTTTCGATTGCGCAAGATCGTATGGCGGAAAAACGTTTCTTCATCGAATGCGCAACGACTTCGGGCGTGTTCCCGGCATCGCATAAGGAAATCAATTCGGCAGCCGATATTGATGCCGTGTCTGATGATTTATTACCAGGCATCCTGAAAACGGTGCGTATGGGTTACGACGGTAAAGGTCAAGTTCGCGTCAAGACACGCGAAGAATTGCACGCTGCGTACGGCAATATGAATGGCGTTGCCTGTGTGCTGGAAAAAATGCTGCCGCTGGCGTATGAAATTTCTGTACTCGCTGCACGCGGTGCAGATGGCAAGGCAGTGGTGTATCCGATTGCCGAGAACGTACATCGTGACGGCATCTTGTTTACGACTACCGTGCCGGGTCCGAATATCACCAAGGCATCTGCCGAGAAAGCACAGGCGGCAACGCTGGCTGTGATCGAGCAGCTTGGTTATGTCGGTGTCTTGTGCATAGAATACTTTGTACTGACTGACGGTTCGTTGGTCGTCAATGAAATGGCACCGCGTCCACATAACAGTGGTCACTACACCATTGATGCCTGCATCACCAGTCAGTTCGCGCAACAAGCACGGGCAATGGCGCGTTTGCCTTTGGGCGATGTGCGTCAACATTCACCAGCAGCGATGTTGAACATCCTGGGCGACATCTGGTTCGAAGGCGCTTCTGACGAAGCGCGCGAACCGGCATGGGACCAAGTGTTGGCATTGCCGGGTGCGAACCTGCATCTGTATGGTAAAGACACGGCACGTCGTGCACGCAAGATGGGACACATCACTTTTGTCGCAGCAACGCTGGAAGAGGCGCAAGCCAATCTGCGTAAAGCCTGCGACATACTCGGCATTGCAGCCTGAGCTGAACTGACGAAGTTACACCATGCTTGAAGAACAACTGGACTGGCCGGCGATACACGATGCAGCACGCAGGCTGGAGCAGGGTGAGCTGGTCGCTTTTCCCACCGAAACTGTGTATGGCCTAGGTGCGGATGCAGAGAACCCGGAAGCAGTTGCCAATATCTATGCGGCCAAAGGTCGTCCCTCCAATCATCCGGTCATCGTGCATCTCGCACCGGAAGCTGATCTGGATTACTGGGCGCAATCGATTACACCTGATGCGCGCAAATTGATCGCGGCATTCTGGCCGGGACCGCTCACACTGATACTCAAACGCGCAGCGCATATTCCGGATACCGTGTCCGGTGGCCAAGACTCTATCGGTTTGCGTTGCCCGTCACATCCGGTCGCGCAAGCCTTGTTGCGTACTTTTAAAAATGGCAAGGGTGGCGTTGCTGCACCTTCTGCCAATAAGTTCGGCCACGTCAGCCCAACCACCGCACAACATGTGCGCGATGAGTTTGGCGATGATCAAAATGGTTTACTGACTTGCATACTCGATGGCGGACAAAGCGAAGTCGGGATTGAATCGACCATCGTCGATATGTCGCGCGGTCATGCTGTTTTGCTACGTCCAGGACATATCAGCGCTGCACAAATTGCAGAAGTAATTGGCGCCTTGCCCGCTTTGCCGGATCAAGGCGCACCGCGTGCTTCCGGCACGCTGGAATCGCATTACGCGCCAGCTACGCCGGTTGTACTAGTCGATAGTGAGCGTTTGTCTGAGACGTTGCAGAAATTGCATGCGCATGGCCGACGCGTTGCGTTGATGCAGCATGCGGCAGAATCAAATCTGCCAGTCGTGGCAAGCATCGCTTTATCCACCACACCAGCGTCTTATGCGCATGATTTGTACGCAGCCCTGCGTGCGATGGATGGTGCACATGCCGATGTGATCGTCGTGCAGACACCACCGAGCGACGATGCCTGGAATGGCGTCAACGACAGATTGCGCCGCGCCGCGCATGACTCTTCCGGTATTTTGCTGAAGCTGTTGCAGGATTGATCTGAAGACGCAGTAGTGCGTCATGCACTTTATTCAGACAGGAAGCGACCACCATGAAATACCAGCGGTGCTTGTGCACGCACATCACAGCATTCCACTTCACCCACAAAGATAACGTGATCGCCTTCCGGATAACGGCTGCGGTTATGGCATTCAAACCAGGCCGCTACGCCGGATAGAATCGGCAAGCCAGTTGGTGACAGGGTGAAATCCACACCAGCAAAACGATCCTTGCTAGGCTTGGAAAATTGTATTGCCAATGCAGCTTGATCAGCAGCCAAAATGTTGATGACGTAGTGAGAATTGCCGGTGAAGACAGGTAAACTTTTTGCTGATTGACCGAGGCTCCACAACACCAGCGGCGGGGTTAGCGAGACGGAATTGAAGGAACTGGCGGTCAGGCCGAGAAAGCTGCCATCCTCGAGGCGCGTCGTGATAATCGTGACGCCGGTGGCAAACTGAGACAAGGCATCGCGAAAATGACGTGCATCCAATGTGGGCACTGCGTTGCGTGAAGAAGAAGTAGACATCGATGTTCCATGAAATTTCATCCATTATGCCGAAAAAAGAAGTTTTCATGAAGAAACGCCTCGTTGTTAGTCCTACGTTTCCGTAAAATCATGCATACGGAGAACCCAGAACATGAATCTTTTTAATATCCTGCGCGAGCGCGCAATGACGCAACCGACTACGATCGCCTCGCGTTCCAGTCGGCGCGTTGTGACTTATCGCAAATTCTGGTCGCGCATAGAGCGTGGCACCGCGCGTTTGAAAAGCGAATGGAACGTTCAGCCCGGTGATACGGTTGCCTATTGGGGATTAGGGCATCAGGATGCCTTGATGCTCTACATTGCGACCGCGCGTTGCGGCGCAAAATTGCTGCCTTTGGAACATGCATCATTGCAAGAAGCCAACGTCGCGATCCTGCGTGAATTCCCTGTAAAAATTCTGCTGCATGATGATGACGTGATATTCGACGTGCCGCCTGCAGTACCAGCCATTGTTAACTTGTCATCCTTGATTGCGACGCGCTGCCATCACACGCCACCGGTCGAAGAGGATGCGCATCAGCCTAGCCTGATTTCTCTTGCAAGCGACAGCAAGGGTGTCTTGATGTCGGAACAAAAGAGTGTGTATCAACTGGCATCCGATACGGCGGCAGGCTCTGCTAGTGAGTTCCGGATTGCGGCGGCATTGTTCGATACTGACGTTTTTGCACCACAGGTGCTGTCGACGTTGGTCGCTGGTGGCACCATTGTTTTCCGCTGATCGCGGCGTATAGCAAGGGATGGCCTGACTAATTAGCTATGGTCGGAACGCGGTTTTACCTGTGATTCTGTATGCAGGTCGTATAGTTTGCGCTAAAGTCATAGGCATACACTAACGGAGTAATCGAATGGCAATGGAAATCGCAACGCTGGGTGGCGGATGTTTTTGGTGTACTGAGGCTGTGTTTCAGCAGCTTAAAGGCATCAAGGCGGTTGAATCTGGTTATACCGGTGGTCATATTGAGAACCCCGAATATGAGCAGATTTGTGAGGGCACGACCGGCCATGCCGAAGTGGTGCGCCTGACCTTCGATCCTGCAGTGGTGAGCTTCCGTGAAATTCTTGAAGTGTTTTTCACCATCCACGATCCAACGACATTGAATCGCCAGGGTAATGATGTTGGCACGCAATATCGTTCAGTGATTTATTTCCATACACCGGAACAGAAAGATACGGCAAAGCACGTCATTGCCGAAATGGCGAACGTGTGGGATGCGCCTATCGTGACGGAACTCAGCCCGGCGGAGACGTATTACAAGGCAGAGAGTTATCATCAGAATTATTTCCGCCAAAATCCGATGCAAGGTTATTGTGCCTTCATCGTTGCACCCAAGGTTTCCAAAGTCAGGAAGACCTTCAGCGATAAAATCAGAGAGGATATGATTTGACTCGCTGATTGACCCGTAGGAGGGCGTCATGCATATCGAAGAATCGGTCAAACTGGATTTCAAGGATGTGCTGATACGCCCCAAGCGTTCTACGCTGACATCGCGTCAGGATGTCGATATTCATCGCGAATTCATCTTCCGCAATTCGCACAATACCTATCGCGGCATTCCCATCATTGCATCGAATATGGATACCACCGGTACCATGGCGATGGCGCAGTCTCTGGCTTCTTATAGCTTGTCAGCTGCATTGCACAAACACTATTCCGCAGATGAATTGGCGACGTACTTTCTATCGTTGCAGGCTTCGGGCATAGCCGCATCGAGCGCGTTTTATTCGATGGGCATCAGCCAGCTTGAGTACGAGAAGTTTACTGCCGTGATGGCGCGTACTCACGATGCACTTGAGTATCTTTGCATCGATGTGGCGAATGGTTATACCGAAGGCTTTATCAATTTCGTCAAGAAGGTGCGCAAGGCCTATCCGCAATTGACGATCATGGCTGGTAACGTGGTGACGGGCGATATCACGGAAGAATTGATACTGGCTGGTGCAGATATCGTCAAGGTTGGTATTGGTCCAGGTTCGGTGTGCACCACACGCAAGATGACTGGCGTCGGCTATCCGCAATTATCCGCAGTGATTGAATGTGCCGATGCGGCACATGGCTTGGGTGGGCAGATTTGTGCTGATGGCGGTTGCTCGGTACCTGGTGATTTAGCCAAGGCGTTCGGTGGTGGTGCGGATTTTGTCATGCTAGGCGGCATGCTGGCCGGTCATGATGAATGTGCTGGCGATTTGATAGAGCGTGATGGGAAGAAATTCAAACGCTTCTACGGCATGAGCAGCCGCACAGCGATGGAGAAATATGCCGGTGGCGTGGCCGAGTATAGAGCGGCAGAAGGCAAGGAAGTGTTAGTGGAGTATCGCGGTGCGGTAGCAGATACGCTGCAAGATATACTCGGCGGTGTACGTTCAGCTTGTACTTACGTTGGTGCGCACAAGCTGAAGGAATTGACCAAGCGCACGACCTTCATCCGTGTGACGCAGCAGTTGAATGAAGTGTTTGGGAAGTCCTGAAGAGTCGTGAGCTTGCCGCTTACTTTACTTCGTCATCAGCTGCTGTGACCGGTGCGATTGCCGTTGCTTCTGCTGCCAGTTTGCGCAATACATGCGCTGCCGCGACCAATCCGAACGATGCAGTGACCACCATCGCAGAACCGAAGCCTGCGCAATTCAATCCTGTAATTCCTGTTTGATCATCGCCATCAACGGAGCAGACTTCTTCCGTTTCCGGGAAGCGTAGTGGTTCGGTCGAGAAGACTGCATCAATACCGAATTTGTTTTTCGTCCCACGTGGAAAACCGTGTTCAGCACGCAAGCGTTTGCGTACTTTCGCCAATAACGGTTCTTGCTCGGTACGACACAGATCGAGTACTTCGATTTTGGTTGGATCAATTTGTCCACCCGCGCCACCTATCGTGACCAGCTTTAATTTATGTTTGCGGCAATACGCGATCAATGCGGTCTTGGCGCGTACATTGTCGATGGCATCGATGATGTAGTCGTATTGGCGCGAGCCTATCATTTCATCCAAATTGTCGGCGCTGAGGAAGTCTTCAATTTCAGTGACCACGCAGTACGGATTGATCTGTGCAATACGTTCTGCCAAAGCGGTGACCTTGGCTTTGCCTAGGGTATCGGTCAGCGCGTGGATTTGGCGGTTGATATTCGATTCGGCTAGATTATCCAGATCGATCATCGTGATTTTTCCGATGGCACTGCGCGCCAAAGCTTCGACTACCCAGGAACCGACGCCACCGACGCCTATCACGCATACATGGGCATTGCGGAAGCGTTCCAGCGCGGCATTGCCGTACAGGCGTGCAATGCCGCCAAAGCGACGGTCGTAATCGATATCAGGTACGGCAGAAGGGGACGAGGAGGCGGCAATTGAAGTCATGCCGCCATTTTAACGGACGACGGTGCTTAAGTTTATCTTTGATAATTCTTTGGCAAGAGAAGAGTGGCGCTAATTCATTTGCGGTATTCTCAAAAATGATTGCGATGGATCAAATCCAGACGGCGTAGCATCGGATAATGTAGTCAAACAAGCAGGAAGATAACAAGATGAATACCTTATTCGAATCCGCACCGGACTTTAGTCAGCCACTGGCGGTGCTCAAGCATTGTCATGGCCGGATACGTAAACAGTTGAGTACCATGCAAAAGCTCGTGCAGCATTTGCAGGCTGTCGGATTGACGCCGGATGCACAACAGGCGGCGACGGCAGTGTTGCGCTATTTTGATCATGCAGCACCGAATCATCATGCGGATGAAGAACAGGATTTGTTGCCGATGTTGCTGGCGAGCGCAATCGATGAGGATTTGGCTTTGTTGAACACGACTGCCGCAGAAATCATTGACGAACATCAACACATGGATCAAATCTGGCAGCCGCTTGCGATGCAATTACGTGCCATCGAAAAAGCCGAGGCTGCAGAACTGTCGGCAGGGAATGTGCATCTGTTCGTCAAGCTTTACAATGCACACATGGAAAAAGAAGAAGCGATTGTCACGCCGATGGCGCAGCGCTTGTTCGATCAGGAACAAATGACCAAGCTCGGCGATGCCATGCGCCAACGTCGCGGCATTGCTGCATAAGGAGAAAGAATAATTATGTCCATCGCAGATATTCGTACCGATTACACGCAGGCGAAATTGTCCGAGCACGATATCGATCCCGATCCTGTTGCGCAATTTGCCAAATGGTTTGATGAAGCTCTGTGTGCGGAAGTCCCTGAGCCGAATGCTATGAGCGTATCTACTGTTGGTGAAAACGGCCGCCCATCGTCGCGCATTTTGCTGATCAAGGATTTTGATCAGCGCGGCTTTACGTGGTTTACCAATTACGGCAGCCGCAAAGGTGTGGAGCTGGAAAAGAATCCGTATGCGGCATTGCTGTTTCACTGGATTCCGCTGGAGCGTGAAGTACGGATTGAAGGTCGAGTTGAACGTGTCTCCAGCGAAGAAAGTGAACACTATTTCCAGAGCCGTCCGGTTAAAAGTCGCTTGAGTGCACTTGCCTCATCGCAGAGCCATCCGATTGCAGATCGCGAGGCGCTGGAAGCGCAATATGCACAGGTCGAAGCAAAGTATGGTGAACATCCACCGCGGCCGGAAAATTGGGGCGGTTATCGCTTGAAGCCGGATTACATCGAGTTCTGGCAGGGGCGTCGTTCGCGCTTACACGACAGGATAGTGTACACACTGGATAAAGACGGGAAGTGGCAGCGGCAACGCTTGCAGCCTTAAGTTCAGCCTGCTTCTACTGGAAACAAAAAAGCCGCTCCTTTTTGGATGCGGCTTTTTTATTGGGATAAATCTTTGCAGTTCGCTCCAGTTTATACCGTA
Source organism: Pseudomonadota bacterium (assembly GCA_040390795.1). Taxonomy (GTDB): domain Bacteria; phylum Pseudomonadota; class Gammaproteobacteria; order Burkholderiales; family Burkholderiaceae_D; genus Oxalicibacterium. The sequence continues at coordinate 426,503 of JAZJXV010000009.1, forward strand.
CTAGAAGGAACTGAATTAGATAGATCTACTTCACATCTTTGCAGCTTGGCTGCGGTGGGATGATGCCCCACTCAACGACAACTGTAGGGCCACCGGCTTTCTTGGTCCAAGGAATTTCCAGCGTACCGTGTTCTGTGGTTTGCGCCATCAATGCAATTGCATCGATATCGACTTGATCCGGATTGATCTTGCTGCGATTGATCGCAACTAGCATCCCACATTTTTCTGCTTTCTCTTCATTGACCCATGGTGACTTATGGAAATCACCATCGATCAATACCTGCACTTGAGGGCCAATATGCGTAGCGATGTTGCCACCCAGCCAGGTATCGGATGCAACCAGTGTCAGCGGTGTTTGCATGTGTGCTTTCCATTGGTCATGCACTTGACGTGATACTTCTGCTCCAGGGAAAGTAGCGCGGCTGGCGCGGCCGGATTTATCCGCTAACGGGCCGCGTGCCAAACCGTAACCTGCGGCACCCAGAACTTGTATCACGATGACGACGATGATGGTCTTGCGCAGCAAAGCTGCATCATTGCCGCTTTTGAGGAACCAGAAAGAGAAGAAGCCGAACAGCACGAAGAAGGTGGTCGCCCAATGTGCCGCCAAAGGAATCTTGAACGCGCCTGCGACCAGCATGGTTATCAATAGTGGTGTCAGACCGACGAACAACAGGAAGAAGCGATCCGATGCGGCGAGTTCACTGGCTATAGTTTGCGGGCGAGCAGATTTTGGCGTTAATTTATATTGGCGGCCAGCCCAGAAGGCAACAATCAGTACGGCCAGAATCAGCGCGGCAATACGTCCTAGATTTGTTAGCAAGAAGCTGAACAAATCTTGCACTTCCAGCCAGTAAGTCGCTTGCGGAATCATCTCGCTACCGGCGTAGGCTATCGGTCCGGCTGCTTGTTGTTTGAGCCACAGCAAGTGCGGCATGACCATCGCGATCAGGATAGCCGTTGCGAGTGCGATGCCTTTCCATGTTTTGGCGCGCAGCAGGCCACCGGTGATCAGCAAGTACAGGGCAAAGGTGGCGAACTGGATTAGCGCGCTGTATTTGGTCAGGAAGGCGCAGCCGCAGAAGAAGCCGAGCGCTGCCCACGCTTTCATGCTGTCGGTACGGGTGGCGCGGTAAAACATCCAGATCGCACCGGCAACCGACCACAGCTGCATCGTATTGTGATTGTTCATCACGCCACGCACGGTGAAGTAGGCGATGACTGATACCAGCAAAGTGGCGATCAGTGCACGGCTTTGCGTTGTGATTTCGCAACCGAATTTCCACACTATCCACAAGGTCAATACGACGCTGAGTTGGCCGGTGAAGAAGGTCAGCCAGACCGGACGGCCGAAGATGGATACCAATCCATACAAAATCCACGAAGGTAGCGGCGGATGCTTGTAATAGCCCCATTCCAGTCCGCTGGCCCAGACCAGCTCTTCCATATTGTCCCAGTCGGGCGCACGGTGGCTGATGCCGGTAAAGAAGCTCCATAAAGCCAGGTGCAGCAGCAACAGCACGAGAACCAGCGGCACCAGATTGGACGAATTCAGCGAAAAGAGCCGGCTGGATGGCTTGGACGAAGAAACTGGTTGAGTTGGCATCATCGGTAAGGAAAAGGAGAAGTGGTGTATGTCTGGCGTGGAAACTATTCCAGTTTAGCAATCGCATACAGTGGCGGTGAATTATAATCGCTGGTCAGATGACCTACGAAATTTTTGCCGCGTAACCATGCATATATCCTTGATTTTCGCAGAACCGGAAGTGGCTTTGCAATTCAAACCAGAAAGGTTTTTCTCATGGTGACAGTGACCACACTGCCGAAAAATCGCCCGACCGATGCCCTGATCTCTTGTGTGATCCCGGCTTATAACGAGGCGGCGCATCTGGCCGACTTTTTACGGGATCTGAAAAAAACGCTTGCCACCTTTGCAACGCGTTACGAGATTATCGTCATCAATGACGGTAGCAAAGACAATACCGATGAAGTCATGACGTCTTTTCTGGGCGAGGGCGGTTTGCGCTATATCAGCTTTTCCCGCAATTTCGGCAAGGAAGCGGCTTTGTCGGCTGGCATCGATGCAGCGCAGGGCGATGCGGTGATCTTGATGGATAGTGATTATCAGCATCCGCTGGAATTGCTGCCGGAAATGACGCGTCTGTGGCAGAGCGGTATCGATATGGTGTACGGCGTCATCAGTGATCGCAGCAATGAATCGCGTCTGAAACGTTGGGGTACAGGCATGTTCTATCAATTGATGGAATCAGGTTCGCCAATCACGATCCCGCGTAATGCCGGTGACTTCCGCCTGATGGATAAGAAGGTGGTCAATGCCTTGCGCCAGTTGCCGGAACGCAATCGTTTCATGAAGGGTTTGTATGCCTGGGTTGGTTTCAGCAGTATTGCCTTGCCATTTGTACCGGCTGATCGTGCAACCGGCGTGTCGAGCTTCAACTACCGCAGCTTGAGCCGTCTGGCTCTGGCTGGTGTGACAGCATTTACCACTTTGCCTTTGCGTATCTGGAGCGCGGTCGGTGTCGTGATTTCCATCATCGCCATCCTGTATGCGTTCTGGATTGCCGGCGAATCCATCTTGTTCGGTAACGATGTGCCGGGTTGGTCTACATTGGCGGCGGGTTTGATGTTCTTTTCCGGCATCCAACTGATTTCCATCGGCGTGCTGGGTGAATACCTTGGTCGCGTGTATGACGAAGTGAAAAAACGTCCCCTCTATGTCGTGGCGCACGATATTAATAACGGCCCGGCAACGACGACCGATAAAGACACGCCGCCATGCGCTTGATGGAATTGCTGCGTGTGCTGCGCTTCGGCATAGTCGGCCTGACGGCCGCGGCTGTGCATTACTGGGTCGTGATCGGCTTGGTGGAGTTGGCGCATATTGCACCTTTGCTTGCGAATGTTGGTGGCTTTATCGTTGCATTCTGGGTCAGTTACTTCGGCCATAGACATTGGACGTTTTCCGATGCGGTTGCTTCTCATGCGGATGGTGATCATCCATCCTTTCTGCGTTTTCTCGCGGTGGCGGTGCTGGGTTTCTGCATGAATCAATTACTGTTTTATCTGTTGTTGCGTTACGTGGGTTTGCCGTATTACGTGGCACTGGCGTTGGTGGTCTTTACGGTTGCGGTCATGACTTATTTGTTGAGCCGGCTGTGGGCCTTCCGTCACGCTGCACATTCTTGAGAAATACCATGACACCGATAGCACTTTGTTCCGATGATTACGCGCAGAACCCTGGTATTGATGCCGGCATACTCGATTTGCTGGCGTTTGGCCGTTTGAGCGCAGTCAGTTGCTTCAGCACGGCACCAAGCTGGCAGCAAACGGCGGCACCGGCCTTGCGTGAGCGTAAAGGGCAAGCCGATATCGGTTTGCATTTCAATCTGACTGAAGGTTTTGGGCTAACGAAGATGCCTAGCTTGCATGCGGTCATTTTGCGCAGCTTGTTAAAGGGTATGAATGCGGATCGCATACAGGATGAGCTGGAGCGACAACTGGATGCGTTCGAAGCGGGATACGGCCAACCGCCTGATTTTATTGACGGGCATCAGCATGTGCATCAGTTGCCGGGTGTGCGACAGATATTGTTGCAAGTCATCAAGCGCCGTTACGCCGGTCATCCGCTCTGGGTGCGTAATACCGTGCCGGCCAATCCGGCATGGCGTGGGAAACCACAAATCTTGAAATATCTGGGTGGCGAGGACTTGGCGGCGGGATTGAAGATCTCGGGCATTGCCAGCAATTACGGCTTTGCTGGCGTATATGGTTTTGATCGCGCTGACTATGGGGTTTGTTTCAAGGGCTGGCTGGATGCAGCGCAGCCAGGCATGTTGATCATGTGCCATCCGGCGACGGAAGCGTATCCCGATGATGCGATTGCACAGCAACGTGTTGTTGAGTATCGCTTTTTCCGTTCGCAGGAATATCTGGACATGCTGTCCGCCGCACAACTCAAACTGGCGCGGCTATCCAGCATCGCTTGAGAATCTCTACAAGAATCAGAAAGTATCCAGACGGTAGCCGATGGTGTACACCGTCGTCAGCCGTACATTGTTATCCAGCTTGAGTTGCAGCTTGGTTCTGACTTGCGACATGTGCGTATCCAGCGTGCGTGAAGTCATCATCAGTTCGCGTCCCCATACGTCTTCCATGAAAGAAGTGCATGCCTGTCTTAACGGGCACTGTATCTTGCTTAAAAATAACTCGGGCAAGTCTCCTCATCAGTGATGCACTGAATCTGTACTGGGCATGAATTTACAATAAGTAGTTCGCCCCCAAACAAGAATAAAAATTCTTCCCCTCATATGATCTGATCCAGACCACGATCAAGTGGAGCTTTAAAAGATTAGGAGACATATGTCAGATCATATTTGCAGTACAGGGTGCAATCACTTCTCACACTTGAACGATGCCGACTTGATGGGCGAGTTCAAGGAAGCTCGTCAGAACTTGCGTGCCGCTATCGGCGGTGCGCCAACTGCTGGTACAGCGGGACTGGCCGGTGTGACCGAACGTGCACTATCTTCCAAGAAAGCCGGTGAGAGCGTTAGCCACTATTACGTTCCAGCCAATAATAAAACTATCCACTGGGGATACTTCAGCAAAACCATGGATCCGCTGCTGAAGCTGGATTCCGGTGATTACGCGACGATAGAAACTGTTACTCATCATGCCAACGACGATATCGATCGCATGGTCAAGGGCGATGCTGGTGCGGAAAGCATTTTCCAATGGGATGCCAATAGCAAGGCAGTGAATCGTCGTGGCGCAGGCGCGATGGATGATCCATTGGGTGCGGGCGGCGGCCTCGGTGTGCACGTCTGCACAGGTCCTATCTATGTCAATGGCGCCGAACCGGGCGACGTGCTCGAAGTGCGCATCATCGATACCATGCAGCGTCCATCGGGCAACCCTGATTACCGTGGCAAGACCTTCGGCTCCAACGTCGCCAGTAACTGGGGCTTCCACTACAACAACTTGGTTACCGAGCCTAAAGGCCGCGAAGTCATCACTATTTATGAAGTGGATGCGACCAGTGAACAGACTTGGGCCAAGGCAGTTTATAACTACCGCTGGACGCCGCAAACCGACCCGTTTGGCACCGTGCATCCGATCATCGATTACCCAGGTGTGCCAGTCGACAAGAGCACGATCAAACCGAACTACGACATCCTCAAGGGTTATGAAATCCCTGTACGTCCTCACTTCGGCATGATCGGTGTGGCACCAGTCGAAGCGGATATGGTTTCTTCCATCATCCCTAGCTACAGCGGTGGCAACTTCGATAACTGGCGTATGGGTAAAGGGGCGACAGCCTTCTTCCCGGTCGTGGTTCCAGGCGCAATGTTCTCGGTGGGTGATCCACATGCATCGCAAGGTGATGCAGAACTGTGCGGTACGGCGATTGAATGTTCGCTGACTGGCTTGTTCCAGTTCATCGTGCACAAGAAAGCAGACCTGCCAGGCACCAAGCTCTACGGTCTTGACTACCCGTTGCTGGAAACCGCAAGTGAACTGATCGTTCATGGCTTCAGTAGCGCCAACTATCTCAAGGAGTTTGCTGATAGCGGGGATGCTGGTGCGGAGATGCTCAAAAAATCTTCTCTCGATAGTGCAATGACCGATGCTTTCAACAAGACACGTCGTTTCTTTATGGATACGCGCAATCTTTCTGAAGATGAGGCTATTTCGCTGATCTCGGTTTCAGTCGACTTCGGTATTACGCAAGTCGTCGACGGCAACTGGGGCGTGCACGCCATCATCAAGAAAGCCATCTTCCCTAAGTAATCGCTGGATGCTGTGCTGACGGCTACTGTCCGTCAGCACGCTTTCATCATGCAAGCGCTGATTCTTCAAAAAAAAATGAATTCCCTTACGGGAGTGAATGGGGCGCAGAGAATTTAAAAAACCTTTTGTAGCAGTCAGCTGCTCAATTAGAAATTTTAAAAGGCAAATATTTGCCGATCATCCTGGAGGAGAAATAGAAATGAAACCTGAACATGTATATGTCGGTAGAAATGAAATCGTGGCGCTGGTCGTGGGTCTGATCACTGGAACCTTGTACTCGTGGTTGAGTTTGCCGATTCCTGCGCCGCCAGTTCTGGGCGGGATTTTCGCGATCATCTTTACCTACGTTGGTTATCTGATTGTGCAACGCATACGTAAAGCGGTTGTATTCGGTGCGCCGAAACAGTAACCAGCTTCCGCAATCACTATTCAAAAAAACAGGAGACACTCATGGTTGAAATTGGATTTGGTACTACTGAAATTCTGGCGTCCTGCGTCGGGCTGGTTACAGGGTTGATCTATACCTCTGTTCGCGCACCGATTCCGGCTCCCAATGTTCTGGGCGGCATTTTTGCCATAGTCGGAACCTTCATCGGCTTTGTATTCGTTGCCGCCTTGCGTGGTCAGTTGGTTTTTGTGTAAGGCAATGATCTGTGGCGTATTTCCGCCATGTTTCTTATCCATAGAGTTCTTGCAGACCACGTGAAAAACTAAAGGGTATGTGTACTTCCGGAGAAAAGATTGGACGAAGAAACAGAGTTTAAAGTGCATACGTTCATGGCAACTTTGAATAATAGTCTGCTAAAAACTCCGGAAGTGCTCTTGTACTTTTTATCAAAAAATATGTGGTCTCAACGTGATAAAGCTGGATTCTCAGGTGTCAGTTGCCCTAGTATTGCAGAGGGAGATTGATAACGAAAGGTCCAATATGCATGACGATGCGCATACATTTTCTACTGACGCATTTCCAGTGGAGCTGCGCGAGGCAGCGTGGCAGAGTGCGCTCGCCAGTCTTGCATTGACATCAGAGATATCAAGCAAAAACAAAGCTTCTTTAGTGGGCTACATCACGTTCGGCGTTTCTCAGTCTGATTCGGTATTTAGTACGCTAAACGCATCTCCTCAAGCGTTTACTGCGCGTGACCCTGCAACGCTCATGCGTACGGATTCTGTCACCGCATTCGTGGTATTTGATGGCGCCGGTCAAATTGACGTTGGCGCCGAGACAGCTGCAGTTTCATCCGGGGATATTTATCTTCTGGATTCATCTCGCAAATGGCGCTTGGAATTAAATTCCACATTTCGCGCCGCTGTTATCCGTTTGGAGAAGGCTAACTTTATATCCAGATTGATGCACACCGGCAAGACAGACATTTGCAAAATCTCTTCGGTATCCGGCATCGGAAATATCGCGTTTGAGTTTGTGAAGGCGATAACGTTGCAACTCACTTCACTTGATCCGGAAGATTTGGAGCAAATGGAGGGCGCGCTGAGCGCGATGTTTGTTGCGAGTTTGGCGCACAAGGATGAAGAAGATGGTGAGCATTCGACTTCGATGCAGCTTAATCATTTAAGGCGAATTTGTAGAACAATCGAAGCACAATTGACTGATCCAGATCTTTCCGCGGTCGATATTGCGCGATCAGAACAATTGTCCGCTCGCTATCTTCAAAAACTGTTTGCTTCTGCAGGCACAACCTTTGGCGAATATGTAAAGAAGCGACGTCTGGATCGATGTCGGATTGATCTATCTAATAAGTCTTTAAAGAATCTAACGATTTCGGAGTTGTGTTTTCGTTGGGGTTTCAATGATGCGGCAAACTTTAGCCGTGCCTTCCATCTTGAGTTTGGGGTGTCACCGAAGACATATCGATCTCAACCGCGTGTTGTTGCGAAGAGCCATCAGCAACGTGGGAACCCTGGCACTTCTTCAGCGCATAAGGGAGACGAGTCCGTTGCGCTTATTCATAGCAAGGTACTCACGCCAGACGAAGAATTGATGCGTGGTGCGCGTTTTGCCGAAGTACTGGTTGAGGCCGCTCTGATAGAAACAGCACTCGCATTGACGCCTAAACGTTCAACTGCATCTGATTCCGAAGCTGAGTTGGGTGATGGCAGCTCGGCCAGTACTCATTACTACATCCCGGCTTCCGACAAAACCGTCCATTGGGGTTATTTCAGCCAACTGATCAAGCCGATCATTTCGGTCAACTCCGGCGATTTTGTCACGATAGAAACGGTTACCCAGCATGCTTACGATGATTACGAACGCATGATCAAGGGCGACCCTGGAGCTGAAAGTATCTTCTTTTGGAATAAGGATAGAAAGGCGATAGATCGCAGGGGTGCTGGACCTGTGAACGCTTCTATTTTTGGACGTGGTGCAGGTGAGGGTTTCGGCGTCCATATATGTACCGGCCCTGTCTATGTCAAAAATGCTGAGCCTGGTGACGTTTTGGAGATACGCATTCTTGACGTCATGCCGCGGCCAAGTGCAAGTCCGGATCATGCCGGCCAGTCATTTGGCAGTAACGCAGCCTCATGGTGGGGGTTCCATTATCACGATCTGCTGACTGAGCCCAAGCCGCGAGAAGTTGTCACCATTTATGAAATTCTGGATGCAGACCACGGTAGCTGCGCCAAGGCTGTTTATAACTTTCGCTGGACTCCGCAAACAGATCCGTTCGGCGTCGTGCATGAAACGATCGATTACCCAGGCGTGCCGGTAGATCACGACACCATAGTCAAAAATTTCGAAGTGCTCAAGAACGCTCGTATCCCGGTACGTCCTCATTTTGGTGTGCTGGCTGTGGCTCCTGCGCAGGATGAGCCTCTTGACTCCGTGCCGCCCAGTTATTTTGGCGGGAATCTGGATAACTGGCGTGCGACCAAGGGTGCCACGCTGTATTTGCCGGTTGCAGTAGATGGAGCACTTTTTTCAGTTGGTGATCCTCATGCATCACAAGGCGATTCCGAGCTGTGCGGGACGGCAATTGAATGTTCATTGAGCGGTAAATTCCAACTGGTTCTGCACAAGAAACAAGATTTGGAAGGCGGGTTTTTTGATGACTTGGACTATCCCTTCCTTGAAACGGAGACTGAGTGGGTCATACAAGGATTTAGCTATGCAAACCACTTGGTTCAATTAGGACCGCACGCCCAGACTGACGTATATAACAAGGCGACATTGGATTTGGCGATGCGGGACGCATTTCGAAAAACGCGTCGCTACCTGATGACTGCACATAAGCTGACTGAGGATGAAGCGATTTCCCTGATTTCAGTCGCCGTTGATTTTGGCGTGACGCAGGTAGTCAACGGTAATTGGGGTGTGCACGCGATCATACGGAAGTCTATATTCGCTGACATGCGTGCCGATGATGCCGCTCAGTTGTAGTGAGCTTGATGTAGATGCTTGTCGAATGATTACGTCGAATATGCCCTGACTTTGGAGTGACGCAAGTTGTCGATGACAATTGTGGTGTGCATGCAGTTGTTAATAAGGAAATCTTCTCTATTCGTCAGCAATAGTTGGCAAGGCAAGCCGTAATGGATATGTATTGTCGATTCATTATCGCTAGTCTTTGTACGGATGTAGCAGTCGCTTTTTATTCTCATTAAAGCGTTAAAAATCGTACCAAAAACACAAGCGTTTTCCCGGATTTAACCAATATTCACACATCGGTCGCAATATCTTTGCGACGGCATCGTTTCTCTCTAAAGATTCCTTCTGGATTGACGTAATCAGGAGTGAGTTAAGGAGAAAATTTTTTCTCCTCAATGTTCCATTATTTTTGCGCTAAAAGCATCGCTCACGACGCGCAAGCAATCCTTCATATTAGACAGGCAACCCATGCAAAACAAACAACAATCTCTCGGCGGAACCGAGGTGTTGGCGTTTACGCTAGGCAGCGAAGAATACGGTATCGATATTCTGAAAGTGCAGGAAATCCGCGGTTACGATGCCGTCACCAAAATCGCTAATGCACCTGAGTTCATCAAGGGTGTCATTAATCTGCGCGGCATCATTGTTCCAATTGTGGATAAGGCGTTTTTCGACACTAAGTCGCTTTGCTGGCTTAAGAGCATTTGCATTAGATAAACTTGGGTATGCTGCGGAAGCAGTGTTGCAGTTGAAATTACTTGTAAATGAGGGGTCGCGGGATCAATTAGCACTCTCGACATATTTCAATATCGCTGTCCGCTCAGGTTTTTCTGATGACGCAATTAATTTACTAGAAAAATTACTTAGCAATGAGAATAAGCGGTCAAGACGTTTCTATTTACAGACTATGCTTTTTGGTTTGGTAAATGGAACCGATCCAACGTCTACAAGAGCAGTGGAAATCGCGTGGCAATTAGGGGTAAATGCAGACCAAACAGTCGAGAAAGAAGAGGGGACTTTTATAGTCGCATTACTTCGTCAATTCTGATGATTTTCACGTTTCTCTCCTGTTCAATACGCTTCAACGCGTTGAACAGATCATCATCGTTGAGAAGGGGGGAAGTAAACGCACTCCTCCTAGCGACGATCCCCCCCCCGCCAAGATTGCTACCATCCACCCCAAGAGATTTGATTAAATGGGGTTCTAATCGCCTTCCCTGATTTGGGAGTCGGAGCTGGGAAGGCATTGAGGAAGTCTTTGAGTTTTTCCTTGGCTTGGCGAGTATCGAGAGATTGATCTCCCGCCAAATTTAGCGATAGGTTGATGAGTTGCGAGACCAGGTTAAAGTGAGGTTTTCCGGAGGGGATCATCGGACCGTTTATAAGCAAGCTGTTGTCCTCTTTTAAACGCTTGGAATCGAATAGATCGGATGTGAAAAATCGAAAGATATATGTAAGCTGAAAAAGTAATCCAAGAATGCGCAAATCTCTGTATTTAGGCTCGCTGTGCAACACATAGGCCACGCAGATTTTATCGTGGTGTGCGCACTCGATTAAGCAAATACAAGCTCTTCACATCTTCTTTCGCCTTGCGACGAAACATCCATCTCGAAGATGAAAAATCACGGCGTGTTGAGCCTGATGAGCAGACCAGTGCTGAATGGGATGTGGCGGAGTCAGCACCTGCGCATGTGCTTTCTCCTGATGCAGGCATGAGCCTTGCACATACGGACATTGAACAGAAGGGCATGGGAAAGAAGTGTGCGTTGGATGAAGCCAATGCTTTGCTGGCAGCCTTATTCGATCGTGCACCCTACGGGATTGTGATTGCCGGTATTGATGGAAAATTTATTCGTGCGAATACCGCTTTTCAGGTAATGACAGGTTTGAATGAAGCGGAGCTTTTCAATCACTCGATCGAAAGTTTGACGCATCAGGATGATTATCTGGCGAATAAAGTGTTGCTGGATCAATTGCTGAGCGGTGAGCGTGCATCGTTCGAGATCGAGAAACGCTATTGCTTGAATGACTCGACCATCTGGATTAACAGCTTTGTTTCAACCATAGATAACAGTAAATGCAAGAATCGTTATCTGGTTGCCATCGTGCGTGATATCACGGATAGAAAACGCGCAGAACGTGAAGTGTCGTCGTCGCAGCTTGAGTTGCGGTCGCTTTATGATCGTTTGCAAACCATCAGGGAAGAGGAGCGGATATCTGTCTAGTAGCAGAAAAGGGCCATATTGATAATCTCGACATACATTCAGATTGTCGATTTTATCTGGGTTTTTCATAGCGTTAAGAGCAGCTTGAAAGTCTTGGATAAGAATTTTAATGTCTCGTAGCTTTGAAGAGGCTAAGGATTTATCAAGGTTGCTATACATCATGGCTTCATTAGCGATTTGATCCTCAGAGCTCAAAACGTCGAGAAAATTTTGTGCCTGCTCATCTAGTGTTTTTATGGACGCTACTTGGTTTCGCCATTGCGAACGTTCACTGTCTCCATGCAGGTGGGAGTCATCCCATTGACGGGCGTCATAACATGCGCGTATTAGGCATTCGAGGAGCAGTTCTCCTGAGCTGCTAAAAGTCGTGATAGTACGAATTTTTGTAGCTAGTTCATGAACCGATTGTCGGCGTAAGAAACTATCACTCCATTCGTAAAAAAGTTTCTTGTCAGCGTTCAGTTTGGGAGGGGTGGGTGAGCGGTCATCCATTACGTGCAATGAGAGGAATAACCTCCGCCCCTTGTTTCAATTGCTCTAAATAGTCGGCCCATGCCTGCATCATTTTTTTTCGCTCTGGTAAATACTCTGCGTAGTTGTACGCTGCTCGTATAGAGTTGCGTTCCGCATGGGCTAGTTGTCGCTCGATTGCATCTATATTCCATCCATGTTCGTTCAAAAGCGTAGATGCCATGCTTCTGAACCCGTGCCCTGTCATTTCATTTCCTTCGTACCCTAGACGTCGTAACGCTGCATTGATCGTGTTTTCACTCATTGGTCGACCGTTTGTTCTCGCTCCTGTGAAAAGATATTTTTTACTAGAAGTCAGAGGGGCAAGTTCACGCAAAATTCGTATTGCTTGCGTGGAGAGAGGGACAATATGAGTTTCACGCATTTTCATCCGTTCAGCCGGGATTCTCCACTCAGCTTTCTCGAGATCGAATTCGGCCCATTCGGCCTGCCTAAGCTCTCCGGGCCTGACAAATACTAACGGTGCTAGCTGAAGTGCATATCGTGTGAGATATGCCCCTTGGTAGCCATCAATTGCCCGTAACAATCCGCCAATTTGGGCAGTATCCGTTATGGATGCATGATGTATGACCTTGGGGGTAGGGAGAGCGCCTTTTAATGCGATAGTTGGGTCGCTAGGACATTTGCCGGTGATCATGCCGTAACGGAAAATTTGCCCGATATTTTGCATGGCTCGATGAGCTGTCTCGATAGCTCCTCTGCTAATAATACGATCCAAGCATGACTTGATTGATTGAACATCTTGCGCAAGCTCGTGTATCGGGCGTTTGCCCAACCACGGGAAAACATCATTTGCAAGACGACGATAGGTTTTTTCTGCGTGCCCCGATGTTTTTCCTACTTTAAAAGTGGCAAACCACTCTAGGCCCACCGTTTCAAAGGTATTTGCAATTTTTAAGTGTTGATCTACCTTGGTTTTTTTCTTTTCCACCATGGGGTCTTTGCCGTCGGCAAGCATCGCCCGCGATTCATCACGTCTTGCCCTCGCTTTGGCGAGGCTGACATCCGGGTATTTACCTAGGGTTTCGGTTTTTCTATCTTTTCCGTATCTGTAATCCATACGAAAAGACTTGTTGGTTGCTGTAACGAATAGGTACATCCCTTTTTCGTCCGCTATTTTTAGGTTTTTGCCTTCGTGCTTGGCATTACGTATTTTGAGGTCAGAGAGTGGCATGACGGTATTTTTCGGACGGAAGGAGGAATACCGTCAAAAATACCGCCTTAAGTTGCGAGATGTCAAGAAACGCAATGAACCAATATAACCAATAAAAAAGCCGCAAACCCAATGGGAATGCGGCCTTTAATTGTCTTCTGAAACAGAATGAACTGATTCAGAACATTGATTTGGTGGAGGCGGCGGGAATCGAACCCGCGTCCAGAAGCACTCTACAGACAGTTCTACATACTTAGCGCTGCCATTTGATTTAACCCAGACGACGCGGACGCGCACGCTTCGGACAGGCGAGTCACCTATTATTTAACGCCTTGCCAAGTGACCCGGCACGACGCGATTCCTTGTATATGACTTCACTGCTGTTGCCAGCCCGCCCCAAGGAAGAAACGGTGTGAAGCTAACCGGTTATTAAGCGGCTAGTGCGTACGAGTTATCGTTTGCAGTTATTACTTTTCCGGTTGTATTTACGAGGTGACCAGCCCTCGGTATGCCCTGCGCTGCTTTGCAACCCCTGTCGAAACCAGGTCGCCCCCAAGCATTGCCATTGTATCTCATTAGATGGGGTGATTCATCCCAGATTCAAGTGAGCTGGAATTTAGCGGCTCTCCTTGAAGCTGCGTGTCTGTTTTTACTGATTAATCAGCGTAAACAATTGCTGCGGAGACTCCGCCAAAGCATCAGCATTCCAGCTGGCCGGTGCAATGTTGCCGCAGTAGCCCCAGCCGGCAGCGATAGTGGTCATACCGGCTGCCTGGCCTGCCTGAATGTCACGCAAATCGTCGCCGACATACCAGCAATGCTCCGGATCGATACCGATACGTTTAGCGGCTTCGAACAGCGGAGCAGGGTGTGGTTTCGGATGACTCGCAGTATCGCCTGAGATAACGCAGGCGGCGTGGTCGAGGCCGATTTGCGGCACCAGGCTGTCAGTAAGGTAGGAAACTTTATTGGTGACGATACCCCAGACGATGCCTTGTGCTTGTAAGTTGGCAAGTAGTTCAGTGATGCCGTCGAACAAGCGGCTTTCGACCGCAATCGATTCTTCGTAGTTTTTCAGGAAAGCATCGCGCAGTTCCGGGTACTCAGCATCTTGCGGTGTCAGCCCGAATGCAGCGCCTATCAATCCACGTGCGCCTGCAGAAGCGGTAGGGCGCAACAATTCATAATCAGTCGGCTCCAATCCGCGTGCAATGCGCAATTGATTGACTGCGCCAGCCAGATCGGGGGCGGTATCTGCAAGTGTGCCATCGAGGTCGAACAAGATGGCTTGTGGTGTACGTAATTTCATGCGAACTCAATATGCAGAAGGATGAGAGCAAGCGCTTTGCGTAATTGAAACTAAGCGCTGAGATTTATTGATAATCAGGCTGGCTTCGTACAAGCGACCAGATAATTGACGCTGGTGTCTTGATGAAGAGAATAAATCTTCGTGAGTGGGTTGAAGCCCATGCCCTTGAGTGCATCAATGCTCAAACCAGCTTCACGTGCAAAGCGCGACAATTCAGCTGGTGTAATAAATTTGGCGTAATCATGTGTGCCTTTAGGCAGCATGCGCAATAAATATTCTGCACCGATGATGGCGTGTATATACGCTTTGGGATTGCGATTGATAGTCGAGAAAAATATCTTGCCACCTGGTTTTGCGAGCTTGGCACAGGCTGCAACAATCGATGCGGGATCGGGTACGTGTTCCAGCATTTCCATGCAGGTGACAACATCATAGCTACCGGCTTCTCGTTCTGCCAAATCTTCGGCTGCGATCAATTCGTAGCGTACTTGCACACCGGATTCCAGACTGTGCAAATCGGCAACCTTGAGTGCCTTTTCGGACAAATCGATACCAGTGACGTTCGCGCCTTTTTTGGCCATTGACTCAGCAAGGATGCCACCACCGCAACCGATATCGACGACAGTTTTGCCGCTGATAGGTACACGACCATTGATCCATTCAAGTCGCAATGGATTGATTTCATGGAGAGGGCGAAATTCTGATGTTGGATCCCACCATTGATGGGCCAGGTCGCTAAATTTTTTCAGTTCTAATGGGTCGGCGTTCATGGGCTAGATGATAACTGGAAAGTGCGTTGAGTGTGTTTGTTGCGTTGTTACGTATAGAGCTGCTTGTTTCATGCACGAAAAAAAACCCCGCCGTAGCGGGGTTTTGGATTCGTAAAGAACGAATTATTTACGTGTACCAACAACTTCGATTTCTACGCGACGGTTTTGTGCGCGACCAGCTGCTGTTTTGTTTGTAGCGACTGGTTGTTTTTTGCCTTTGCCTTCGGTGTAGATACGTTTCGAATCAACACCTTTGCCAACCAAGTAGCCTTTAACAGCTTCTGCGCGACGGATCGACAGTTTTTGGTTGTATGCATCGGAACCGATCGAATCGGTATGACCAACAGCAATGATAACTTCCAGGTTCAAATCGTTGAGTTTGGAAGCCAGATCGTCAAGCTTAGCTTTGCCTTCTGGTTTCAAAACTGCTTTGTCGAAGTCAAAGAATGCATCAGCTGCAAACGTGACTTTTTCCGAAGTTGGAACTGGAACAGCGGCAACTGGAGTTGCTGGAGCTGCTGGAGCTGCTGCGACCAATGCGCCATCGCAACCGGCAACTGAAGCTGCTGGAGTCCAGTAGCCAGTGTGCCAGCACAGACCGGTCGAGTTGCGAACGATCGTACCGTTAGTGGCTTGAGCGTAAGCGCTGTTTGGTGTGCTTGCTTTGATGTCTGTTTGAGCTTGTGCAGAGAACGCAACGACCGCGGATGCAGCGAAGACGAGTTTTGCTAATTTATTCATATTTCTTTCTCCTCTCGAGTGAGATATCCGCAGATTAACCTGCGCAAATTACGTGAATGACATCGGAAATGGATATTAACACGCGCTTCAACGACCACATGAAACAAAATTGTTCGCATGCAATAGTCTAACTTGCCTCCATTTTGCCACAGCCGATGCGTCCAGCGAACGATTGCCAAATCGACTAATTAACGTTTTGTTCAAAGCGTTGTGTTTAAACAACGACTTGCTAAGAAATATTTCCCCTTGCAAAACATTGACCTTTGAACATCAAAAACGTTCATGTTTTTGAGAAATCTTTAATAAAAAGCACTCTTTTATTTCGGCAAGTTGTGCATTTCAATTAAAACGCGCCGATTTGGTGCCAAGCATGCAACTAGTTTGGTGCGTTGCAATTTGCTGTCGCAATCCTTGATGGGCTGGCTCGCACCAGCACCGGCGACCTTCATGTTGACCGTTACGCCCTTTTTCTTTAGATAGGTGGCGACTGCGGCAGCGCGTTTTTCCGATAAAACCTGGTTGGAGCGTGCATTGCCCAGCAAATCCGTATATCCGGTAATCGTCATGCCGCTGGCGCCATTGCATGCAGTCAGTTTCGGCAGGACATCGTGATCGATGCGATTTTTGGCTGCTCTATTTAATACTGTCTGATTCAGACCGAAGGTTTGGTCGCTTTCCAATGCAATAGTGAAATTGCAAGAATTTGCTGCAATAGCTGCTGGCGCTACCTTGCCGTCCAGATGGCTGGCAACTTCCGGCGCGGTTGGATTCGGGATCGGTGACGCCAGTGCGCCGTCGCAGCCGGCGACCGCATCGCCCGGCGTCCATGCGCCTGAACGCCAGCACAGACCGAAGGCGCTGCGCGTGACTACGCCACGGCTATCCTGTGTATATGCATTGTTTGCTGGGACCTGAATATCGGTTTGCGCGGCGACGTAGGATGAGGAAGCGCCAAGCAGCAAGCCAAGGACCACTTTGTTGATCATGTTTTTCTCTTGTTAATAGGTGAGGGCTGAAAAAGAGGCATATTTTTGACAGTCAGCATTTAAACATATTTTCTTCACACTACGTGGCTGCAATGGCCACCGCAGCGAAAGCTCCCCCGATTGCCGAAAGCGGGGAAGAGAGGGCGCTGCCGTGTTAAAATCTTACGATTTGCCGGATCGCCCGTTTGCTCAAGCGATTCTTCATTATTAAAACCCCTAGCCAAAGACCAGACGAACCGCCAATGGATCAATTCGCTAAAGAAACAATCCCTATTTCCCTCGAAGAAGAGATGCGCAAGAGTTACCTCGATTACGCGATGAGCGTGATCGTAGGCCGCGCATTGCCCGATGTGCGCGACGGCTTGAAGCCTGTGCATCGTCGGGTGTTGTTTGCCATGCATGAGATGAACAATGTGTGGAATCGCCCGTTCGTAAAATGCGCACGTGTGGTCGGTGAGACCATGGGTAAATACCACCCGCACGGCGACGCGTCGATTTACGACACGCTGGTGCGTATGGCTCAGCCATTTTCGCTGCGTTACATGTTGGTCGATGGTCAAGGTAACTTCGGTTCCATCGATGGTGATAACGCGGCGGCTATGCGTTACACCGAGTGTCGTTTGGACAAGATTGCTGGTGAGTTGCTGGCCGATCTGGATAAAGAGACCGTCGACTTCGTGCCTAACTATGACGGCAAGGAAAAAGAACCGTCGGTATTGCCGACGCGTATCCCTAACCTGCTGATCAATGGCTCGTCCGGTATTGCGGTCGGTATGGCGACGAATATCCCGCCACACAATATTACTGAAGTCATCGATGGTGCTTTGCATGTCTTGCGTAATGCAGATGCGACGGTCGATGAGCTGATCGAAATTATTCCAGCGCCAGATTTCCCTACAGGCGGCATCATTTATGGTGTGTCCGGCGTGCGCGATGGTTATCGCACTGGTCGCGGTCGCGTGGTGATGCGAGCCAAGACTCACTTCGAAGAATTCGGCAAGGAAAACCGCGCCGCGATCATCGTCGATGAGTTGCCGTATCAGGTAAACAAGAAGTCGCTGCTGGAACGTATTGCAGAATTGGTACGTGACAAGAAGCTGGACGGTATCTCCGATATTCGCGACGAGTCCGATAAATCGGGTATGCGCGTCGTGATCGAGTTGAAGCGTAATGAAGTACCGGAAGTGGTACTGAACAATCTGTACAAACAGACTCAGTTGCAAGATACCTTCGGTATGAATATGGTTGCGCTGGTCGATGGTCAGCCTAAGTTGCTGAACCTGAAGCAGATGCTGGAATGCTTCCTGTCGCATCGTCGTGAAGTTGTTACGCGTCGTACCGTATTTGAATTGCGCAAAGCGCGCGAACGCGGTCACGTACTGGAAGGCTTGGCAGTTGCATTGGCCAATATCGATGATTTCATTGCAATCATCAAGGCTGCACCTACACCGCCAGTGGCTAAAGTTGATTTGATGTCGCGTGCCTGGGATTCGTCCGTGGTGCGTGAGATGCTGGCTCGCACCGGTGAAGAAGGCGTAGGCGGTGTCAATGCCTTCCGTCCGGAAAACCTGCCTAAGCATTACGGTATTCAGCCTGATGGTTTGTACAAGCTGTCTGACGATCAAGCGCAGGAAATTTTGCAGATGCGTCTGCAACGCCTGACCGGTCTGGAACAAGACAAGATCGTCAATGAATACAAAGAAGTGATGTCGCAAATCGCCGATCTGCTGGATATCTTGGCGAAGCCTGAACGTGTCACAGTCATCATCACTGATGAACTGACAGTAGCAAAAAATGAATACGGCATCGGCAACAAGGATGAACGTCGTTCGACCATCGAACTGAACGCAACTGATCTCGGTACTGAAGATTTGATCACGCCGCAAGATATGGTCGTGACCTTGTCGCATACCGGTTACATGAAATCGCAACCGATTTCTGAATACCGTGCGCAAAAGCGTGGTGGTCGCGGCAAGCAAGCGATGGCCACTAAAGAAGACGACTGGATCGACCAACTCTTCATCGCCAATACACATGACTACATCCTTTGCTTCAGCAATCGTGGTCGTTTGTACTGGTTGAAAGTATGGGAAGTGCCGCAAGGTTCGCGCAACTCGCGTGGCAAGCCTATCGTCAATATGTTCCCGCTGCAGGATGGCGAAAAAATCACCGTGATCTTGCCGATCTCCGGCGAGAACCGTACTTTCCCTGAAGATCATTACATCTTCATGGCGACCAGTCTCGGTACCGTGAAAAAAACACCGCTGAGCGATTTCAGCAATCCACGTAAGGCTGGCATTATCGCGGTTGATCTGGATGGTGGCGACTTCCTGATCGGTGCAGCTTTGACCGATGGCAAGCACGATGTCATGTTGTTCTCCGATTCCGGCAAGGCAGTGCGCTTTGACGAAAACGATGTGCGTCCTATGGGGCGTACGGCACGTGGCGTACGCGGCATGAATCTGGAAGAAGGCCAACAGGTCATCGCCTTGCTGGTTGCAGAAAACGAGCAACAGTCTGTCCTGACAGCGACTGAAAACGGTTACGGCAAACGTACACCGATTACTGAATACACACGTCATGGTCGTGGTACCAAAGGCATGATTGCAATTCAGACTAGCGAGCGTAACGGCAAAGTAGTAGCCGCGACTTTGGTAGAAGCTGCTGATGAAATCATGTTGATTACGACCGGTGGCGTATTGATTCGCACCCGTGTAGCAGAAATTCGCGAAATGGGTCGTGCGACACAAGGCGTGACTCTGATTGCTGTTGAAGACGGCACCAAGCTAAGCGGCCTGCAACGCATACTTGAATCAGATATTGAAGAAGATCAATCCGGGGCGGAGGAAGCAGAATAATGAAGCGTGTGTTTAACTTTTCGCCGGGGCCAGCTGCATTGCCAAAAGAAGTAATCCAGCAGGCTGCGGATGAAATGACGAATTGGAGAGATAGCGGTTTGTCAGTGATGGAAATGAGTCATCGCGGTAAGGAATTTACAGAAATCCTGGAAACAACCAAGAACGATTTGCGTGCTTTGTTGGCAGTTCCGGATAACTACAAAATTCTGTTGATGCAAGGCGGCGCGATTGCTGAAAATGCGATTGTGCCTATGAACTTGGTCGGCAAAAAATCGCAGCCTGCAACTATCGATTTCGTTAACACCGGACATTGGTCTGCCAAGACTATTGCAGAAGCGCACAAGTACGCAAAAGTGAATGTCGCCGCATCGTCGGAAGACAAGAACTTTACTTATGTACCTGCGCGCGATACCTGGAAGCTGACACCTGATGCAGCCTACGTGCACATCTGCACGAATGAAACCATCGGTGGTGTCGAGTTTGACTACACGCCGGATGTCGGCAATGTGCCTTTGGTGGCAGATATGTCGTCCAATATCTTGTCGCGTGAAATCGATATCTCGAAATACGCTGTGGTCTATGCTGGCGCGCAAAAGAATATTGGTCCTGCAGGCTTGACTATCGTGATCGCACGTGAAGACATGCTGGGTCATGCATTGCCGATTTGTCCATCCGCATTTGACTGGAAAGAAGTGGCTGACCATGACTCCATGTTCAATACACCTCCGACCTATCCGATTTACATCGCCGGTTTGGTCTTTGCCAATCTGCGTCGTTTGGGTGGTGTCGCAGCGATGGAAAAAATCAATATCGAAAAATCGACATTGATGTACAACTATCTTGATTCGACCGAATTTTATAAAAACTCGGTATCGATTGCGAACCGCTCACGCATGAATGTACCGTTTGTGTTGCATGATGCATCCTTGGATGCAAAATTCCTGGCTGAAGCAGCGCAAAACGATTTGGTGCAACTCAAAGGTCATAGTTCAGTCGGCGGCATGCGTGCGTCGATCTACAACGCGATGCCGCTTGAAGGTGTGCAAAAGCTGGTCGCGTTCATGAAAGACTTCGAGAAAAAGTACGGCTGATTTTTATTCAAATAAAAGATTGTTTGCATAACTATGACGACCGACGACAAGCTCAAACCACTGCGTGAACAGATCGATGCGATCGATGCGCAAATTCTCGATTTACTGAATCGGCGCGCACGCGTCGCGCAGGAAGTCGGCCACGTCAAGGCGGAGACCAACGCACCGGTTTTCCGCCCTGAACGCGAAGCGCAAGTCTTGCGCAGCGTGGCAGAACGCAATCCAGGGCCTTTGCTTGATACGGATATTCAAACCGTTTTCCGTGAAGTGATGTCGGCTTGCCGCGCATTGGAAAAACGTGTAACGGTTGCCTATCTGGGACCAGTCGGGACTTTCAGCGAACAAGCGGTGTATCAGCAATTCGGTCGCGCCGTAGATGCGATGCCATGTGCGTCCATTGATGAAGTATTCCGCGCAACGGAAGCGGGCACTGCCGATTTCGGCGTCGTACCTATCGAGAATTCATCGGAAGGTGTGATTAATCGTACTCTCGATTTATTGTTGCAAACGACGTTGACCATCAGCGGCGAAGTATCCATACAGGTGAATCACAGCTTGATGACACGCACTGGTTCCATGACTGGCGTGAAAACTATCTGTGCGCATTCACAGGCACTGGCGCAATGTCAGGTTTGGCTCAACCAAAATTACCCGAACATCGAACGCATGGCAGTTGCTTCCAATGGTGAAGCGGCGCGTCTGGCTGGTGAAGATCCAAGTATTGCTGCCATCGCTAGTGAAATCGCCGGGCAAAAATACAATCTGCAAGTCATCAAGGCACACATACAAGACGATCCGCACAATCGCACGCGTTTTGCGGTGATCGGTCGCCTGCAGACCTCGGCCAGCGGTAAAGACCAAACTTCATTGGTATTGTCGGTACCGAACAAGGCAGGTGCCGTATATAACTTGCTCGCACCTTTGGCCAAGCATGGCGTATCGATGACGCGTTTTGAATCGCGTCCTGCACGCATGGGTACGTGGGAATATTATTTCTACGTCGATGTGGAAGGTCATCTGCAAGACGCCAAGGTTGAAAATGCCTTGAAAGAATTAAAAGACAACGCAGCATTTTTTAAAGTGCTGGGTTCGTATCCATTCAGTTTGTGATGTGTTGCGGACGCTGCTTAGCGGTGTCCAACTTTGCCTCAGACGTGATTTATTTTGGAATCTTCTATGTCAATTAAGTTTGGTCCTGACTACGTTCGTGCGATTGCGCCTTACCAGGGCGGTCGCCCGATTGCTGAAGTCGCGCGTGAATTCGGCCTCGATGAAGCAAAAATCGTCAAACTCGCTTCGAATGAAAATCCTCTCGGTATGCCTGAGTCTGCCAAGCAGGCGATGGCTGCAGCGATAGCTGATGCCGGTCGCTATCCGGATGGAAATGGCTTCGCATTAAAAGCCGCGATCACCGCTAAATACGGTGTCCCAGCTGAGTGGATTACGTTGGGCAATGGCAGCAATGACATCCTTGAATTGGCCGCGCATGCATTTGTGCAACCTGGCCAATCGGTGATCTATGCGCAGTACTCATTTGCGGTTTATCCATTGGCGACGCAAGCTGTTGGTGGTCGCTCGCTAGTAATTGCGGCCAAGGACTTCGGCCACGACCTGGATGCGATGGCAGATGCGATTGAAGCGGATACGCGTTTGATCTTTGTTGCCAATCCAAATAATCCAACCGGCACCTTTATTCCTGGTGCTGAGATCGAAGCTTTCCTCAAGCGCGTGCCACCGGATGTGGTGGTGATACTGGATGAGGCTTATACCGAATTCCTTGGGCCGGAACAGCAATATGACTCCATCGGCTGGGTCGCGCAATATCCGAACCTGCTGGTTTCCCGCTCCATGTCCAAGGTCTACGGTCTGGCCGGTTTGCGTATTGGTTATGGCATTGCGCAGGCTGGCATTACCGATTTGCTCAATCGCATACGTCAGCCTTTCAATGTGAATTCGCTGGCGCAAGCCGCCGCGATTGCTGCCTTGAATGACCATGCTTTCGTACAAAAAAGTGCGCAACTGAATGCCGCTGGTTATCGCCAGTTGACGCAGGCTTTCGATGAGTTGAAGCTGCGCTATTTGCCATCTTCCGGCAATTTTGTCATGGTCAAAGTTGGCGATGATGATGGTGCGGGTGCACGCGTCAATCTGGCTTTGCTAAAGCAGGGCGTGATCGTGCGTCCGGTTGGTAACTATGGCTTGCCGCAATGGTTGCGTATCTCTATTGGGCTGGAAGAAGAAAACGCGATCTTTATCGCTGCTCTGAAAAAAGCCCTGGCCTGATTTTTACAGTACTTATCTCAGTTCGTTTCTAAGCTGAACCGATCAACCGTTTTCCTGTGCTCTCGTGCTTAAAAAAATCGTCATCTTTGGAGTAGGCTTGATCGGTGGATCGTTTGCGCGCGCTTTGCGCCAGGCGGGCGCGGTCGAACAAATCGTGGGTGTAGGCCGCACGGCTGCACCTTTGCAGCGTGCCAAAGAGCTGGGCATTATCGATGTTGCCAGCACTTCGCTGGAAGAAGCATTGCGTGATGCCGACTTGGTATTGCTGGCAGCGCCGGTAGCGCAAACAGCCGCCATCCTGAAATCGATCAAGCCGTATTTGCAGGCGGGTACCGTCGTGACAGATGCGGGCAGTATCAAAGGTGAAGTCGTTGCGACTGCGCGTGCAGTATTAGGTGACAAGATTGCGCAATTCGTGCCCGGTCATCCGATTGCAGGACTGGAAGCGAATGGGCCGGAAGCAGCGATTGCCGATTTATATGTAGGCAAGAAAGTTGTGTTGACGCCTTTGGCAGAGAATTCAGCTGCTGACGTTGCATTGGTGGCGCAAGCCTGGCAACAATGCGGCGCGATCATCCATCAACTGACGCCAGAAAATCACGACGCCGTGTTCGCCGCAGTTAGCCATTTGCCGCATTTGCTGGCGTATGCCTTGGTGGACGATATCGCGAACAAGCCGCATGCCGATTTATTGTTCCAATATGCGGCTAGCGGTTTCCGTGATTTCACGCGGATTGCTGGTTCTTCGCCGGAAATGTGGCGTGATATCAGTCTGTCGAATCAAGATGCAATATTAAATGAGCTGGACGCATACATTGCTCAGTTGACGCGCTTCCGTGCGCAGTTGGCGGCCAAGGATGGCGAGGCGATGCAAGCAATGTTTACGAATGCACAGCACGCGCGCCAAAACTGGCAGCGCAGCATAGAAACGGCTGAACCTCCTCAGCCTAAACCAGATGGCGATGAATGAAACACTATCCGCATTATCTTGATCTGAAACCGGCGATGCATGCCAAAGGTGTGGTGCGTTTGCCTGGTTCCAAAAGTATTTCCAACCGAACTTTGCTGCTGGCTGCGCTGGCGCATGGCACGACGCACATCAAGGATTTGCTCGCTTCCGACGATACGCATGTGATGCTGATGGCCTTGCAAAAACTCGGCGTTAAATGGGAACAGATAGGAGAGTCGCAGGATTATGTCGTGCACGGCGTGAACGGCGTTTTCCCTGTGCATCAAGCCGATCTTTTCATGGGCAATGCTGGTACTGCAATTCGTCCGTTGACGGCAGCACTGGCTGTTACTGGCGGCGATTACACACTGCATGGCGTAGCGCGTATGCACGAACGTCCTATCGGCGATCTGGTCGATGCATTGAACGCTATCGGCACGCATATCGAATACACCGGTGAGCCGGGTTATCCACCGTTGCATATACAACGCAGTCTGATTCATGCACATCAGATGTCGGTACGTGGAAATGTGTCCAGCCAATTTCTGACGGCTTTGTTAATGGCTGCGCCTTTGATGGCGCGCGAGCAAGATGTAACGATCACCGTGATCGGCGAACTAATTTCCAAGCCGTATATTGAAATTACGCTGAATCTGATCCAACGCTTTGGCGTGGAAGTGCAGCGCAATGGCTGGCAGTCGTTCACTATTAAAGCTGGGCAACGTTATGTGAGTCCAGGCACCATTCATGTCGAAGGCGATGCTTCATCAGCATCCTACTTCCTTGCGGCCGGCGCGATTGCCGGTGGTCCGGTGCGTGTCGAAGGCGTGGGTAAAAACAGTATCCAGGGCGATGTGCGTTTTGTCGAAGCACTGGAGCAAATGGGCGCGACCATACGCATGGGTGATAACTGGATAGAAGCGGAATCGAATGGTGTCTTGCGCGCTATTGATGCCGACTTCAATCACATCCCAGATGCGGCAATGACGATAGCTGTTGCTGCTCTGTATGCTGACGGTCCAAGTACTTTGCGCAATATCGCCAGTTGGCGCGTGAAGGAAACTGATCGCATCAGCGCAATGGCGACTGAATTGCGCAAGCTGGGTGCGATAGTGGAAGAGGGTGACGACTACCTGAAGGTAACGCCGCCGGCACAGATACAAGCAGCCGCGATCGATACTTATGATGACCATCGGATGGCAATGTGCTTCTCGCTGGCGACGCTGGATGGTGCCGCGCGGCGCGGTGCCAAAGTGCGCATCAATGATCCGCAATGCGTGGCGAAAACCTTCCCTGAGTATTTCGACGCCTTTACCAAAGTTGCCGAAGACAGCTTGTTTTAATGCATGGCGAGACGCAGTAATCATCTCGCCATGAACCTATTCCCTTGCGACTCTGTGCTTGAGTTGTATTTTTGAAACACTCTTGAAATGACATCCACTCCATCCTCCGCCATTCCAGTCATCGCTATTGATGGTCCCACTGCTTCCGGCAAAGGCACGGTTGCACAACTGGTCGCGACCGAATTGGGCTTTCACTATCTCGATTCCGGTGCTTTATATCGACTGACAGCCTTGTCTGCTTTGTATCGCGGCATTGCTCTGGATGATGAGCAAGCTTTGGCTAAATCGGTGGAAACACTCAATTGCGGCTTCAAAGATGGCGGCATCTTCCTTGATCGTGAAAACGTCACTATGTCGATACGCGCTGAAGAAGTTGGCAATACGGCATCAAAAATTGCCGCTTTGCCGGCTGTACGCAAGGCATTGGTTGATTTGCAACTGCGTTTCCGCGAAGCACCAGGCCTGATTGCAGACGGACGCGATATGGGCACCGTGATTTTCCCTGATGCGGAGCTGAAGGTCTTCCTGACTGCCAGTGCCGAAGCGCGGGCGGAAAGACGTTATAAGCAATTGATTGACAAGGGATTTTCTGCTAATATAGAAGACCTTCTGAAGGATTTGAACGAGCGGGATGCACGTGATGTGAATCGCGCAGTTGCTCCGCTCAAGCCCGCAGAGGGGGCGTATTTGCTGGATACCTCGAATTTAACCGTGCAGCAGGCGGTAGATCGGGTGCTGGCTTGGTATGCAGATCTGAATAAATAAAGCTGTTTGTTGTAGAAGTACCTGGTGTCTGTCCAGACGCAAAGTCTGGCAGGCGTTGAAAAACCTAACCCATTATTCGTTCGCTTTGTTTTTTATACGACAAACCGATTAACCACGAATTCTGGTCAACTTGTATTAATCATCTTATGACTACTGTTGTCACCTCAATCCAAGATACACCTGTTGGTATGGAAAGTTTTGCCGCTCTTTTTGAAGAATCGTTGTCACGTCAGGACATGCGTTCTGGTGAAGTGATTTCGGCTGAAGTTGTCCGCCTCGACCATAACTTCGTTATCGTCAACGCTGGCTTGAAGTCGGAAGCATTTATTCCAATCGAAGAATTCAAAAACGACAATGGCGAACTCGAAGTCAACGTTGGCGATTTTATTTCCGTCGCTATTGAATCCCTCGAAAACGGCTTTGGCGACACAATCTTGTCGCGCGACAAGGCTAAACGCCTGGCGTCGTGGCTCTCGCTCGAAAAAGCGATGGAGTCTGGCGAAATCGTTGTCGGTACCGTTAACGGTAAAGTCAAAGGCGGTTTGACCGTTTTGACCAATGGCATCCGCGCATTCTTGCCGGGTTCGCTGGTTGATACACGTCCTGTCAAAGACACGACCCCATTCGAAGGCAAAACGCTCGAATTCAAAGTTATCAAACTCGATCGCAAACGTAACAACGTTGTACTGTCGCGTCGCGCTGTCATCGAAGCATCGATGGGCGAAGAGCGTCAAAAACTGATGGAAACCTTGAAAGAAGGCACCATCGTTACTGGCGTCGTTAAAAACATCACCGACTACGGCGCGTTCGTGGATCTGGGCGGTATCGATGGTCTGTTGCACATCACCGATCTGGCATGGCGTCGTGTGCGTCATCCTTCGGAAGTACTCACCGTCGGCCAAGAAATCACCGCAAAAGTCCTCAAGTACGATCAAGAGAAAAACCGTGTATCGCTGGGCGTCAAGCAATTGGGCGACGATCCATGGACCGGTCTGTCACGTCGTTACCCACAAGGCACACGTCTGTTCGGTAAAGTCACTAACCTGACCGACTACGGCTCGTTCGTTGAAGTTGAACAAGGCATCGAAGGCCTGGTTCACGTTTCCGAAATGGACTGGACCAACAAAAACGTGGCACCAAACAAAGTTGTCCAATTGGGCGATGAAGTTGAAGTCATGGTTCTGGAAATCGACGAAGAACGTCGTCGTATCAGCCTCGGCATGAAACAATGCAAAGCTAATCCATGGGACGACTTCGCAGTCACCCACAAGAAAGGTGACAAAGTCCGCGGCGCGATCAAATCGATCACCGACTTCGGCGTGTTCATCGGTCTGGCTGGCAACATCGACGGTCTGGTTCACTTGTCGGATCTGTCCTGGACAGAAACAGGCGAAGAAGCTGTTCGTCGCTTCAAGAAAGGCGATGAGCTGGAAGCAATCGTGTTGGCAATCGACGTGGAACGTGAACGCGTATCCCTCGGCGTTAAACAACTCGAAGGCGACCCATTCAACAACTTCGCTGCAATGAACGACAAAGGCGCGTTGGTTACTGGTACCGTTAAATCGGTTGAGCCTAAAGGCGCAGTGATCCAATTGTCCGAAGAAGTTGAAGGCTACTTGCGCGCTTCCGAAATCTCCCGCGATCGCGTGGAAGATGCTGGTACGCACTTGAAAGTCGGCGACACTGTTGAAGCTATGGTTATCAACGTTGACCGCAAAGCACGCGGCATCCAACTGTCGATCAAAGCTAAAGACAATGTTGAAACGCAAGAAGCAATGCAAAAAATGTCGTCGGATTCGAACGCTGCATCCGGTACGACCAGCCTCGGCGCATTGCTGAAAGCCAAGCTCGATAACAGCAAGAACTAAGTAATCGTCAATGACAAAGTCGGAGCTCATTGCTCGCTTGGCTGAGCGTTATCCACAACTGGTAGCTAAGGATGCGGATTACGCGGTCAAAACCATACTTGATGCAATGTCCGATGCCTTGGCAACCGGACAGCGCATCGAGATACGTGGTTTTGGCAGCTTTGCACTCAATAGCCGCCCACCGCGTATTGGTCGCAACCCTAAGTCGGGTGACAAGGTGATGGTTCCTGAAAAACGGGTACCGCACTTCAAACCAGGCAAGCAGTTGCGTGAGCGTGTGGATGCGATGGTCGGGCAACCGATTATCGAAGACTGAGTTGTTTGTAACGAAATAAGGACGGCATCTTCGGATGCCGTTTTTTTTCACGTACAATTTCGTTAATCTATTGCTGTGTCAAACTGGTCAGATGTTTTTGTCCTGATCTGTTCAATAAAAGGAATGTGCGCCATGAAAATCCTTCTTAGAATCCTTGCCGTCGTACTTTTCGTCGTGTTTTTCGGTTTTGCCTTGAAGAATACGCAGGAAGTTTCCCTGCAGTTTTTCCTTGGTTACGAAATACGTGGACCGCTGGTTCTTTTGTTGCTGGGTTTCTTTGCAGGTGGTGCTGCGCTGGGTGTATTGGCGATGACGCCGACGGTATTCCGTCACCGTCGTGAGCTGGCAAAGCATAAGAAGACAATCGCTGCGATACAAAAAGAAGTACAAGAACAAGCATTGGCGAAGTCGCAGCCGCCACAACCGGACGCCGTGATTTATCTTTGAGTCGCGTGTCTTTTTTAGTCATTTGATTACTCTCTACAACACAACATTGCATGGAATTTGAAACTTGGTGGTTGCTTGCCATTCCAGCCTTTTTTACTTTGGGCTGGATTGCTGCGCGCGTTGATATCAAACAGTTGGTTTCTGAATCGCGCAGCCTGCCGCGCGGCTATTTCAAGGGTTTGAATTTCCTGTTGAACGAGCAGCCTGATAAAGCGATTGATGCTTTTATCGAGATCGTTAAATTGGATCCCGAAACTGCCGAATTGCATTTTGCCCTCGGTAATCTGTTCCGCCGTCGCGGTGAAACTGAGCGCGCTATTCGCGTGCATCAAAACTTGCTGGCACGTCCGGATTTGCCGCAAGAGCACAAGGTGCATGCGCAATATGAATTGGGTCAGGATTATCTAAACGCGGGTTTGCTTGATCGCGCAGAAGAAACTTTCAATCTGCTGATCGATACGCAATACAGTGCGCAAGCACGCCGTGCCTTGCTGGAAATTTATCAGCGTGAAAAGGAATGGGAACGCGCCATCGAAGCAGCACAAGGCTTGCAGGAATCGGGCGCAGGCGGACGTCAAAAGGAAGTGGCGCAGTTCTATTGTGAGCTCGCACAGGATGAACTGGTACATACGCATCCTGATGCAGCGATTACCTTGTTGGAAAAAGCACTGGCAGCTGATCGTAAAAATGTGCGCGCGACTATCTTGCTGGGTGATGCGCAATTGGCCAAAGGTGATATCGAATCAGCGTTGCTGACCTGGCGTCGTGTCGAGCATCAGAGCGTGCCGCATGTGGCCTTGGTTGCGCAGCGCCTGATGGATGGCTACCGTGCCGTAGGGCGCGCGCAGGAAGGCGCTAATCTGCTGAAGTTCTATCTGGCAGAAGCGTCATCTATCGATTTGATCGATGTCGTATTCAAGGCTGTGCTGGAGCTCGAAGGTGTAGACGCAGCAACACAACTGGTCAGCGATGAATTGCGCCGTACGCCTACTTTGCTGGGACTGGATAAATTACTGGAGGCGCGTTTGATGGATGCGCCACCAGAGATGCGCTCAGAATTGTCTATGGTCCAGAATCTGGTACATGGCTATACGCAAAAATTGGCGCGCTATCAATGCAGCCATTGCGGTTTCAAGGCGCGTCAATATTATTGGCAGTGCCCAGGCTGCAGCAAGTGGGAAACTTATCCACCACGTCGTACCGAAGAACTGAATGTAATGAACTGATAGGCCGGCTATCTGATTGTTAAAGATTTATCTAATCAGATAGCCAAATTCCCCTCCAAGCCTTGCCTTGCAAGTAGCTCCCCCCCAAAAAAACAATTCAATTATCTAAATGACATTTAAATTTAAATGTTGTTATACTTCAACTAATTTATTGTGTGTTTAATAATAAATTATGGCGTGTAGCATCGCCATTCCTAGCTTTCTCACAAATTGACTGGAGATATTTAATGTTAAAGAAATTGTTATTAGCGATGGCAACAGTGGTTGTAACGATGAGCTTTGCGTTTGCAGATGTGGATGTCAACAAGGCGGATCAGGCTGCGCTCGACGGCATCAAGGGCATAGGCCCGACTGTTTCGAAGGCGATTCTGGATGAGCGCAAAAAGGGCGGAAACTTTAAAGACTGGGCCGATCTGCAGTCACGCGTTAAAGGCATAGGGGACAAGAATTCGGAAAAATTCTCGCAGGCTGGTTTAACTGTCAGTGGTGCCTCCAAGCCGAATACAGCTAAACCTGTGGCGAAGAAAAAGGACGTTGTGGCGAAAGCCGATGCTGCTAAAGCCACGACAGCTAAACCAGGTGATGCGAAAGACAAATCAGCCAAGCCGTAAAGAAGAAACTGGCGCTCATAGAAGCGCTTGATTACGTCAGCCCCGGCAATGCAGATTGCCGGGGCTTTTTCTTACGCGGACGGTTTTGATCGAGTTTGTACGCGTGATGGCATCTGCGATTAAAATGACGTTTTCCCAGACACAGTAGCCAAGCACTCACTATGCAATATTTGACCATTGAAGACACCATCGGCAATACACCTTTAGTGCAAATCAAACGACTGGCCGGCGAAGATGCTGCGCGTCGCAACAATATTATTCTCGGCAAGCTTGAAGGGAATAATCCGGCAGGTTCGGTCAAGGATAGACCGGCCTTGTCGATGATCAAACATGCAGAAGAGCGCGGTGATATCAAGCCAGGCGACACTCTGATCGAAGCGACCAGTGGTAATACCGGTATTGCGTTGGCTATGGTGGCAGCGATGCGCGGCTACAAGATGATCTTGCTCATGCCAGAGAACCTGAGTGAAGAGCGTCGTCAGGCGATGGCCGCATACGGTGCGAAGATCGTGTTGACGCCAAAGACCGGCGGTATGGAATATGCCCGCGATCTGGCGGAGCAAATGCAAAAGAATGGCGAAGGGCTGATTCTGGATCAATTTGCCAATCCCGATAATCCACGCGCTCATTACGAAACCACCGGGCCGGAAATCTGGCGTGATACTGGCGGGAAAATCACGCACTTTGTCAGCGCAATGGGTACGACGGGCACAATCATCGGTGTATCGGAGTATCTGAAAGAACAGAATCCGGAGATCAAAATCATCGGCGTGCAGCCGGATGAAGGTTCCCAAATCCCGGGAATCAGAAAATGGCCGGAAGCTTACCTGCCAAAAATCTATGATTCGAGCAAAGTCGATCAGCTTGAATACGTCAGCCAGGCTGTGGCCGAGCAAATGGCACGCCGTTTGGCGATAGAAGAGGGGATTTTTTGCGGGATTTCAGCTGCGGGCGCGTGTGAGGTTGCGCTCAGAATTTCTCAAACTGTAGAGAATGCAACAGTAGTCTTCATCGTCTGCGATAGAGGCGATCGTTACCTTTCAACAGGCGTATTCCCGGCCTAAGCCGGAAATACGCTGTCTATACGGCAGTATTACTCGTGCGATTCGGTCGCAACGCCTTCTTTAGGCTTGAATTGCTTGTCGCTGATACGGAATTTATCGCGACGATCGCCCATCAGAATACGCAGATCGCGAATACTTAAATCGCTTACCTCGTGCATGCGAATCAGCAAGGATGCGCCTACCGGCAAACGACGGTGGCGAATTTTGCTGATTACTGGCGGGGCGACTTCCAGTGCGCGCGACAGAGCCGCATCATTTTTCAGATGCAGTCTTTCAATCAACGAGTCCAGCAGATGATTGGGATCGTACGCAACTTGATCTGCGAGTCGGTTACTAGTCATTTGGCTATCCGGAGTAGTCATAATATCTTCGATTTTAAAATGTCAAACGTGGGATCGGGAAATGCAAATTGTGTTGCAATTTCGACGGCTACTGATTGGAGTCTTGTCACATTAGTAAAGTTGCAGGCGGCGACGACTTTTTCAAGGCTATATATGAAAAAATTAACTATATGCAATCAATATAGCAAGAAATTTCAAAAAAGCAATTACAACTCAGTGTACTTTTGGCCTCACAATTGGCTAAGAGTTCCATCAAACAATCTTTTCTTTTTGAGAAAAGTAGCGTTATTGAAATTTTATTCTTTTCTGCCTGAATTCACCAAAAAATCCTTAAAAATCAATGCTTGTTGTTGTTTTAAGGAATGATTCTTTTTGGCAACATTCTCTGTTAAATAATACTTGTATGTTATTTCGTGTTTGGGCGCGGCGGTGTGGCCAAATGTAAATTTTGCCAACCTTCTATTCCGAGTCTGCGGAGGGTTTCCATGTTCTTTTCGTATATATCTTCCGCTTTCGGAAATGCTTCGACGGCGCGTTCGATGCTGGATTCACGTAATAAATGCAAAATCGGGTAAGGCGAACGATTCGTGTAGTTTTCTATATCGTCGGCCTTGGTTCCGGCAAATTGATAGTCCGGATGGAAGCTGGCAATTTGAATTTTGCCATCCAATTCCAATTTCTCGATAACGGCATCGGCAAGGTCGAGAAAATCGTTATAGTCCAGAAAATCTCCCAACACGTCTGGCAGGATCAGCAAAGTCGTATCGATGTCAGCGGGGTCGCTAGCGTGCAAAATTTGTAATTCCTCCTCCAGCTCCTCCAGCAAGGCGTCCACCTCAGTGGCTAGACTGACCGTATAGCGGATTTGGTTTTTGACGTAGACGGACTTGGCAAACGGACAGAGATTCAAGCCGATCACGGCTTTTTCTATCCACGCTTGCGTGGTCGCGACAATTGCATCGTGTTGAGTTGTTTGCATGCAGGACATCCTGTTATTAGTCTTCTATTTTAAACGCTTGTAGCAATTTCCATGTTACTGCCGTGTCAGTTAAAAAATGTCGCCATGCGATAGGCGGATCGGCTATTCTTGCCACCGTTCCGCGCTATCGCGACATTTTCATCAAAGTAGAATTCATGGCACTTAAATCAACTATCTTCAAAGCCGATCTGCAAATTGCCGATATGGACAGGCAATACTACGATGGCCACATGCTGACGATTGCGCGTCATCCATCGGAAACGGATGAGCGCATGATGGTCAGGATTCTGGCCTTTGTATTACACGCCAATGAGGCGCTTGCATTCGGTAAAGGCTTGAGTGCGGATGATGAGCCTGACTTGTGGCAGAAGGATTTGACTGGTGCGATTGATCTCTGGGTAGAAGTTGGTCAGCCAGATGATAAGCGCATCATGAAGGCTTGCGGTCGTTCCAATCGCGTCATCATCTATAGCTATAGCAGCATGAGCAATATCTGGTGGAATCAAATCGCCAACAAGGTCGACCGTGCAAAGAATCTAAGTGTATTTAATGTGCCAGCGGCAACAAGTCAGGCGCTAGCCAAACTGGCACAGCGCAATATGCAATTGCAGTGCACGATCCAGGATGCGCAAGTCTGGATTAATGGAGAGGGCGAATCAATTCAGATTGATTTGACTTGCTTGAAAGCGCCAGCGAACGCAGCGCGCTGATCAGTAGCCGCCAACAGCGTTGGTCGGCTACTGTATTACTTCTTAGGGATTACGCGCCGCGCGCACTGCGCGACTCAGATCAATCACGGACATCGCATAGAAGAAGCTGCGATTGTATTGTGTGATCGCAAAGAAGTTGGGTGCACCCAGCCAGTATTCACTTGGATCTGCACCATTCTGTAAATCTACCAGACCGAACAGCATATCTGCAGGTGGTTCAACCAGTGGTGTCACGCCTGCTGCTTTCATTTCTGCCAGAGTGAACTTCGCTTCCAGTCCCTGACCGATAAAACGTTGCCAGTTTTCCGTCATATCCACTTTTGCGGGGAAGACAGTCGGCTCACCGGTACGCCAGCCGTGTTTCACTAGGAAGTTGGCGACGCTGCCGATGGCATCGACCGGCGAGTTGCGCAGATCGATGTGGCCATTGCCGTCGAAATCAACCGCGAACTTGCGTATGCTGCCGGGCATGAATTGTGGCCAGCCGATGGCACCTGCATAAGAGCCAAGTAATGAAAACGGATCAATGTTCTCATCGCGCGCAAACAGCAGTGTGTTCTCCAATTCGCCACGGAAGTAGTTCATGCGTGCGGTGCGATTTGGCGTCTCTGGATAGGCAAACGCGAGCGTTGTAATGGCATCCATCACACGGAAGTTGCCGGTGTTGCGACCGTAGACAGTTTCTACACCGATGATGCCGACGATGATTTCTGCCGGTACACCGTATTGCGCTTCAGCACGAGCCAGCGCGTCTGCATACTGATTCCAGAAAGCGACACCGGCATTGATGCGTACCGGTTCAACGAAGCGGGCGCGATAAGCTGCCCAGTTTTTCGGTTTGCCCGGAGGTGCAGGTTTCATCAACTGAATGGCGCTGTCGACGTAATGGGTTTTGTTCAGCGTCGCTTGCAACTGCTGTTTATTGAAGCCGTTCTTCTCCACCATTTGGTCTATGAATGTGGAGACGTCGCCCCATTGCGAGAAGTTGGCGAATTCATCGCCTTGCACAGGTTTGACGACTTTCTTGGCTTTCGCTACTGGTGCTGGCTTCTTGTTGGTATCGGTAGCAAAGGCACAGCCGCTTAGAGCAAGAACGGATGATAGGGCGAGCAGCGAGGCAGATCGTTTGGAAGGAAACGGAAATTTCATTGAATTATGTATTCAGGAATGATGTGAGTGTGGACAGCATCTAGGGCGTGATAGTTCGGTAGAGCGAGATAATCATACGGAACAGAAGTGCAACCTTATGTGCGTGGCACGAATACTTTGTTGCGCTCTGCCTGAGGCGAGCGCTGCATCAATAGTATTGGTCGGATGATTATTGAGCTTATCCGCAGCGTTATCGCTAGCCGCTTGATGTTACCGAAGGCGAGCGGGCGTAGCAAATCCTTTTGCTTGCCCGGCTTGTAATTCAACGTGTATTGAATCTGTGGTGTTGGATTGTTGTGTAAAGCGTGGCTTTGCTTTGTAGAGATACGGTGTTGGTTTTTAATCCTGCTTTTGCTTGCGTATGACAAACCAGCCCGCCACGACGGTGAAAGTGGCGACTATGCCGGCGACGATCCAGAAGCCGTAGGAGTGCTCCGCCAGCGGTATGCCGCCTACATTCATGCCGAGCAGGCCAGCGATGATATTGATCGGCAATGCCAGCACCGTGACGATGGTCAGCACGTACAGGCTGCGATTGTTTTCTTCATTGACCTGTGCGGCGATTTCTTCCTGCAGCAATTTGATGCGTTCCTGTAGCGAACTCATGTCACTCAATACGACGGAGAATTCTTCTGTCGATTGTCGTAATTCTTGCGTATCCAGTTCAGCAACCCAGTTTGGTGGCTTTTGTAGCAGACGGAACAAAGCTGCAGGTTCCGGTGCCAGCAGACGTTGCAAACGAACCAGTATGCGTCGCAGTGCGCCAAGATCGGTGCGTTGCTTATTCAAGCGACCAGCGAGTAAATTGTCTTCCACCTTATCGATACGTGCGACGGCATCGCGCACGATTTTGACCAATACATCGGCTTGATCGCGCAGTAGATGGATCAGTAATTCGACCGATGAACGTATCGTGTCCCCACCTTCGACTGCTTGGCGAAGGCGCTCAATGGATTTCAATGGAGTTCGACGTGTGCTGATGACAACATGTTGCGTGACGCTGAGCCACAAGGTAGCGATATCGGCGGATTCGAAGGAAAAGCTGTGCAGGACATCATTGACGACGGCGATCAAGGTGTTATCGGCCAGTTCAATGCGGGTGGAGCGTGAGCCGTCGTGTAGCGCTTCGTTGAATTCATCGACCACACCAGCATATTCGATTATCCATTTTTCGCTGGCGGTATTGCTCAGGTTGAAGTGCAGCCAGATGAATTCGCCGGGGCGATATTCTGATTTCTGGTTTAACCATTCCAATGCCTGATTGGAGTTAATCAAACTCGCAGGCAAGTCTGGTTTGAATAAAAATCCCCAGATCAAGCCGGATTGATCTGAACCGTAGGTCAAGCCGCTGGTGCTTATCATCGTTTATTCAGTGAGGGGAAAGCGATGCCGGCACACGGTTGCGCGCCATGCGAGGGATAAAAGGAGCGAAGGAAGTGCACGATAGACAAGTTTGTTGCAATGTCGATATGAGCAAAAGCATCGCAAAGGAATTGGTCGGGGCCTTTATTGCGCCGGTCCCCGTTGGCGCTGCGGAACATAGTCTGCATGCCGGATATGACGTGTGTATGACATTTTGGGCTGATTAATGCCTGGAATATGACGAAAGGAGGCGCGGCTTCCTCTCGGAGAAGGCTGTGAGCGAGTAAAATAGCGACTTGCTTCCTTAAGATAAAGTCACGCATGTCCATACAATGGTACCCAGGTCACATGAACGCCGCCCGTAAGAAGGCGGCGGAAGCCATGGAAAAGACCGACATGATCATCGAGGTGCTGGACGCGCGCGTACCGCAAGCGAGCCGCAATCCGATGATCGAAGAGCTGCGCACGTTTCGCCAGCGGCCTTGCCTCAAGATACTCAACAAGAGCGATCTTGCCGATCCTATCGCTACGCAAAAATGGCTGGATTTTTATAACAAGCAGAAGGGTGTGCACGCGGTTGCCTTGAGTTGCAAGAAGCCATCCGACGTCGCCAAGATCCCTGGCTTGAGTTTGAAGATTGCTCCGCATCGCGGTACGGCACTGAAACCGTTACGCATCATGATCATGGGCATTCCTAACGTTGGTAAATCGACGTTGATGAATGCATTGCTCAAAAAGCGCGTTGCTAAAGTTGGAGATGAACCTGCTGTGACCAAAATGCAGCAGCGCCTGTATCTCGGCAATAACATGGTGTTGACTGATACGCCGGGCATGATGTGGCCAAAGATTGAGCATCCTAGTGATGGTTTGATGCTGGCAGCAAGTCATGCGATTGGTAGTAACGCGCTGATTGAAGAAGAAGTCGCGACCTTTCTGGCCGACATCATCTTGATGCACTATCCGAAATTGTTGACTGCACGTTACGGTTTTCCTACCGAAGGCATCGATGGTGTCAGCGTGATCGAAGGCGTGGCCTTGCGTCGCGGTTTCCGCATCAAGGGTGGTGAGCTGGATCTGGAAAAAGCAGCACACACCTTTTTGCAGGATTACCGCACGGGCGCTATAGGTCGCATCAGTCTGGAAACGCCAGAAAGTCGCATCGCTTTGCTGGCGAGCTTCCAACCACCACCATCGTTAAGCGATGTAGAAGACGATAGCGAAGAAGATGCAGTGGAAGAAGGCCGCGACGATAGCGCATCACGTCGCCGTTAAGAAATTTCGTTAGCAGATTTTTCAGAGTCCAAACAAAAAGCCCGCAAGGCATAAACCTTGCGGGCTTTTTTGATGTGCAGATAAAGCACATGGGAGCTTCGACACCACTTGCATGATGTCGAAAGCGGAACAGCAATTACATCATGCCGCCCATGCCGCCCATACCGCCCATACCACCCATGTCGCCACCAGCTGGTTTGTCTTCAGCAACTTCAGCAACCATGCAATCAGTGGTCAACAACAGCGCAGCGATCGAAGCAGCATTTTGCAATGCCGAACGTGTCACTTTAGCTGGATCGAGAACACCCATTTCAACCATGTCGCCGTAAGTACCGTTAGCAGCGTTGTAACCGAAGTTACCTTTGCCTTCCAATACTTTAGCTACAACAACCGATGCTTCTTCGCCGGCGTTTTGTACGATCATGCGCAGTGGTTCTTCCATTGCGCGCAGAACGATACGGATACCAGCTTCTTGATCCGAGTTGTCGCCTTTGACGTTGATGTTGGCACGTGCGCGCAACAGAGCAACGCCGCCGCCTGGAACGATACCTTCTTCAACAGCTGCGCGGGTTGCGTGCAGTGCATCTTCAACGCGTGCTTTTTTCTCTTTCATTTCAACTTCGGTAGCTGCACCGACTTTGATGACTGCAACGCCGCCTGCCAATTTGGCAACGCGTTCTTGCAGTTTTTCACGGTCGTAGTCCGAAGTTGCTTCTTCGATTTGAGCGCGGATTTGTTTAACACGTGCTTCGATGGTGACAGCTTGGCCGTTACCGTCGATCAGCGTGGTGTTTTCTTTGCCGATTTCGATACGTTTAGCTTGGCCCAATTCTTCCAGCGTGATTTTTTCCAGTGTCAGACCAACTTCTTCAGCAACGACTTGGCCGCCGCTCAAGATAGCGATGTCTTCCAACATTGCTTTACGACGATCACCGAAGCCTGGCGCTTTAACTGCGCAGGTTTTCAGAATGCCGCGGATGTTGTTCACAACCAGAGTTGCCAATGCTTCGCCTTCGATGTCTTCTGCGATGATCAGCAGTGGACGGCCAGCTTTGGCGACTTGTTCCAATACCGGGAGCAGGTCACGGATGTTGGAGATTTTTTTGTCGCACAACAGGATGAACGGGTTTTCCAGAATAGCGGTTTGCTTTTCTGGGTTGTTGATGAAGTATGGCGACAAGTAGCCGCGGTCAAACTGCATACCTTCAACGATGTCGAGTTCGTCGTTCAGGGATTTGCCGTCTTCAACAGTGATGACGCCTTCTTTGCCGACTTTTTCCATCGCTTCAGCAATACGTTCGCCGATCGAGTAGTCCGAGTTCGCCGAGATCGCGCCAACTTGGGCGATTTCTTTGGTCGTGGTGCATGGTTTTGCGATCAGCGCGAGTTGTTCAACAGTTGCTGCAACAGCTTTGTCGATACCGCGTTTCAGATCCATAGGGTTCATGCCAGCTGCAACGTATTTCATGCCTTCGCGAACGATCGCTTGTGCCAATACGGTTGCAGTAGTGGTGCCGTCGCCTGCGTTGTCGCTGGTGCGGGAAGCCACTTCTTTCACGAGCTGCGCGCCCATGTTTTGCAATTTGTCTTTGAGTTCGATTTCTTTAGCGACCGAAACACCATCTTTGGTGACGGTAGGTGCGCCGAACGAGCGTTCCAGAACCACGTTACGGCCTTTAGGGCCCAGGGTTACTTTAACTGCATTCGCCAGAACGTTGACGCCTTCAACCATCTTGGCGCGCGCTGCGTCGCCGAAAATTACTTCTTTAGCTGCCATGTTGAATACTCCTGAATGTTCGCTGTTTGGGATGCGTGACTAATTGGTAATCACTGCATATCCACTAGGATGAAACCGGTTTCGATCGCATCAGCATTGCCGTTGCGATCAGAACGGCATCACTTTTGTACGATTGCCATGATGTCTTCTTCGCGCATCACGAGAACTTCGTTGCCATCAACTTTGACGGTTTGGCCAGCATATTTGCCGAACAGAACGCGGTCGCCGACTTTAACGTCGAGTGGGCGAACTTTGCCGTCTTCGAGGATTTTGCCGTTGCCGATTGCCAGAATTTCACCTTGATCAGGCTTTTCAGCAGCTGCTTCAGGAATGATGAGGCCGGACGCAGTTTTTGTTTCCTGGTCGAGGCGCTTGACGATGACGCGATCGTGCAAAGGACGAAGGTTCATACAAACTCCTTAGTTTTCAATAGGTTATGGTGATTTGCGGCATGGGCTGCAAAGCGTGCTTTACAGTGCATACATGCCGCACTAGAAAGTTGGTCAGTCGGGGAAAGTTGTTAGCACTCTCTTCCGGTGAGTGCTAAGTATAGGGACGGTTGTTTAATAATTCAAGCGGGTGATCGAAAACAA
This sequence comes from Pseudomonadota bacterium, assembly GCA_040390795.1. GTDB lineage: Bacteria > Pseudomonadota > Gammaproteobacteria > Burkholderiales > Burkholderiaceae_D > Oxalicibacterium. Next base: position 466,418 of record JAZJXV010000009.1, read on the forward strand.
TAAAGTCTGTCGGGCGAGAATAAAGTCTGTCGTGTCGAAATTCATTTATCTTTGAACTGGCTTTGCCGCCTTAGTATTTCTAGGTGTAAAGAAATGTTCTCCTAATTCAGCACGTTAAGTCATCATCACATCAAAATATTGATGGGCTTTCGAATTGTGGACCTTTGTTTCCTTGGCGGAAGCTGAGCCGGCGTCATTCTTAAATGAGTGATCCGGTTGATCAAAAAGAAGCGTACATAGTGAGATAACTCAGAGAATTGATTTTGCAATTGATTATATTGCCAAAGCCAGATATGCTTATTTATACTGTGGACTTCACCCGTTCTACTAGACAATTGATAATGTCTAAAACAGAACGAAG
>JAZJXV010000010.1:0-45459 GCA_040390795.1 Pseudomonadota bacterium
CAACCTTGCCAAGGTTGAGGTCGAGAGTTCGAGACTCTTCTCCCGCTCCAGATTTAACTGCAATAATTTGCAGACATCAGGTGTTAAAAAAGGAGCTTATAGCTCCTTTTTTTATTTCCGAACCATTCTTCAATTCCCCTACTAGTAGTATTTTTTCTGAGCATGATGCATGCGCTGTTATACCGCCTTGCCTATGCAAAATTGAACGTCGTCGCATTTCCGCTTTGTCATCAGCTCGCTTCTGATGTGCTTTCAATTTTGTCATTGCCATGATGTTTGTGAAATGTTCTAGCCTTCCAGTTTTTCCCTCCACAAATTCCACACAATTCCTCGACAGTTGCGAAAGATTGCCATTCCAGAATGACGTCAGTCGTCGTTGCGCCCAAGGGCTAGCAATGACTTTTCAACGCACAATCTGGAGTATGCATGAGCGCAAACCTGTTGGCTGACGAAGCGAAATACTGTTCCTTCGGCGATACCGTCCATTACGTTAACCCGCCTAAGATTTTCGCCGGCTGCGAAGGCAGCTACATGATCGACGCTGAAGATACGCGTTACCTTGATTTACAGATGTGGTATTCGGCTGTTAACTTCGGTTACAAGAACAAACGTCTTGAAGATGCGATGCGCAAGCAGCTCGACGTGTTGCCACAGATTGCCAGCCAGTACCTGCATCCGACCAAGATTGAATTGGCAAAATGGATAGCGCAAGATGCTGAGAAAAAATGGGGTCGTGAAGGCCGCGTGCATTTCAACGTTGGTGGCGCGCAGGCAATTGAAGATTCACTGAAGATTGTGCGTAATGCTAGCAATGGCAAGAGCCTGATGTTTGCCTTTGAAGGCGGTTATCACGGTCGTACCTTGGGCGCATCGAGCATTACTTCCAGCTACCGCTACCGTCGTCGCTACGGTCATTTCGGCGACCGTGCGCATTTCCTGCCTTTCCCTTATCCATTCCGTCGTCCTAAAGGTATGACAGCTGAAGAATATGGTGAGTCGCTGGTCAAGGAATTTGCGCGCAAGTTCGAAAACGAATATCACGCAGTGTGGGACCCAAAGGCCAATCAGTGCGAATACGCTGCTTTCTACATTGAGCCTATTCAAGGCACTGGTGGTTACGTTATCCCACCACCGAACTATTTCAAAGGCATGAAGAAGGTGCTGGACGATCACGGCGTGCTGCTGGTGGTCGATGAAATCCAAATGGGTTTCTGGCGGACCGGTAAGCTCTGGTCGATCGAAAATTTTGGCGTGCAACCTGACGTACTGGTTTTTGCCAAAGCGTTGACGAATGGTTTGAATGCACTGAGCGGTCTGTGGGCGCGCGAAGAGTTGATCAATCCTACGATCTTCCCTCCAGGTTCGACACACTCAACCTTCGCGTCCAATCCGCTGGGCACAGCCATCGGTCTGGAAGTGTTGAAGATGACGCACGAAGTGGACTTTGGAAAACAAGTCTGCGAAAGCGGTGCTTACTTCCTAGAAGGTTTGCGCGATTTGCAAAAACGCCATAAGGAAATCGGCGATGTCGATGGCTTGGGTCTGGCTTTGCGTGCAGAGATTTGCACTGAAGATGGCTTCACACCTAACCGCGCATTGCTCGACAAGATGGTCGACATGGGACTGGAAGGTACGCTCGAATACAAAGGCCAAAAACGTGGTTTGGTACTGGACGTCGGCGGCTACTACAAAAACGTGATCACCTTCGCACCGTCGTTGATGATTAGCCGTGACGAGATCGATGAAGCAATGGTCTTGCTGGATCAACTACTGACACGCGCCAAGCGTGCCTGATGTGCAAGATGGCGTGTCGGCGACACGCCTGAATCAGCTCGAGCCGGATGCGCTGGTTACATTGTTTGAGGCGCATCCTCCGCAAGGGTTTGCGCCTCTTTCACTGTTGCACGGCACACCTGGTTTCGTCGCGTCTTTTGATTTATTGACGACAGCTGACGATACGCTGAGGCGGCGTATGTATGCCTTGCCTTGGGCCAGCCGCTGGCTGCCATGGTTACGTGTGCGTACCGCGTTTGTCGGTACTACTGTAACTGAATACACCTTGCTGCCAGATGTCGAGCCTATGAGCTTCGCTGACAGTTTGCGCCGTGTGCCGGGGCGCGATTATCGTCTCGTCATCGTAAAAGACATTCCGCAACAATCTCCTTTACTCGATGCGCATGCCAATGCACGTGCAGAACAATTTGCGCTCGCGTGTGCGGAGCAGGGATTTGTCTTGGTCGAGGGACAGGCGCTGGCTTATGTGGCGATCGATTTCGACAGTATTGATGTTTATCTTGAACGGCTCTCGAACAGCCGTCGTAAAAATCTGCGTCGAAAATTGCGCAAGCGTGATGGTTTGCAGATAGATCGCGTACATACCGGAAATTCACTCTTTGACGACGATGTTGTCGTCGATACTTATTACGCGCTGTATCTGGATGTGTATCAGCAGAGCGAGATACATTTTGACTTGCTCACGCGCGATTTCTTTGCGGCTATGCTGCGCGATGGCAATAACGGCGGCATCAGTTTTGAATATAGAGTCGAAGGTGAGCTGATAGGCTACAACCTTTGCTTTGAGCACGATGGGCGCTTGATCGATAAATATATCGGTTTGCGTTATCCGCAAGCGCGAGAGAATAATTTGTATTTCATCAGCTGGTTCGTGAATCTTGAGTACGCTTTGGAGCGTGGGCTCACACATTACGTAGCAGGCTGGACCGATCCACAGGTCAAGGCTGACTTAGGCGCATCCTTTACTTATACGAGGCATGCGGTGTATGTGCGTAATCGAGTGTTGCGTGCGCTGGCACGACGATTCGTAGGCAGCTTTGAAAGCGATAGACAATGGAGCGAGCAGCATCATGCATAAACAGCCGATAGTGCTGGACCTCGACGGTTCCACCGGTGTGCCGGATGGCGCATTGCATGTGCCGTTGCAGGATTGGCAGGAACGTTTGCGCTTTGGTTGCGGTCGCAGTGTATTGGATGCATTTGATCGTTATCTGGATACGCAGTTGCCAGCTGAATATGGTCCGGTGTTGATGGGGAGCGGCGATTTTCATCATCTAAGCTTACCCTTGGTAAAACGCATGGCGGAAAAACGGCAGCGTCCGCTGCGCCTGGTGGTGATCGATAATCATCCAGACAATATGCGTTACCTGTTTGGCGTGCATTGCGGCTCGTGGGTGCGACGCGTGGCGATGCTGCCGCAAGTCAGTCATGTGCATGTGGTCGGAATTACTTCTTCCGATATTGGCAGTGGTCATGCGTGGGAAAACTATTTGACGCCGCTGCTGGCAGGCAAGCTTAGTTATTGGAGTGTAGGTGTGGATACGAGCTGGTCGCGTTTCTTGCGACTGAACCGTGCTTTTCACAACTTCGATAATGCGGCAACGCTGACTGATGCAGTGTGTGCGATGCTATCTGAAAATAAAGAAGATACTTATCTATCCATAGACAAGGATGCGTTCAGTCCGGATGTGGTGCGTACCAATTGGGATCAAGGGCAGTTGCTGGAGGAGCAGTTGATGCAGGTGATAGATACGCTCAATGGTCAAATGATAGCCAGCGATATTACTGGTGACGTTTCAGAATACCGTCATGCCAGTGCGTGGAAGCGTTGGTTGAGTGCAGGGGATGAACAGACCTTGGCGATTCCTCCTGCTACGCTGCAAGCTTGGCAGGTCGATCAGCAAGCATTGAATCAGCGCTTGGTAACGAGTTTGCAGCAGGCGATGAACAGAGATTAATTAGGCTTGTTTGCAGATACGGGCAAGCGTGCTGCAGATAGATGTAAATGTTGCGTCATCCAGCCATGGACTATTACTGATTGTCAGTACACGCGAGGCCAGCATGCGTGCGTTTGGCAAAGCATGTTGATCTTGCGCGGCAGCTGGTATCAATTCATTCAAATACGCGTAGTCGGGTAAAGCATGCACGAAAGGCAGGCTCACACCGCATCCCATTCCCCATAAAGCCTGCAATGCCGCATCGCGACGCACACGATCTGGCATGAGCAAACTGAGCACTGGCCATGTGCCGCTACCTTCTTCATCTTCAAATGGCACGATTCCCTCGATGGCACGCAATCGCGGCAGACGACGCAATGCTTGTTCACGCGTGCTTGTTTGAAATGCAGCCAATCTTTTTAGCGCACGTACACCAACTGCTTGCCGCCATTTTCCAGGTCGATGTAATACAGTACGAGCAGGGAAGCAATCACCCGCAGCTTCCAGCCAGTCGTTGACTTGTAGCGCGCGACGTAATGGTTTGCCATAGGCGAGCGGTAACAGCGAAGGGCGATATAGCGCCGCATAGGCAGCCAGTTCCAGCAAACGCTGGCATTCGATCAGAAGACGCGCTGGCGCAAGACGTGCGCTGGCCTTGGCACAGGCATCACGCACTGCGGCATCACGTGCGATCAGAATGCCACCTTCATAGATAGTCAAACCTTTACCGACTGCAAGACTGAAAATGGCGAGGTCACTTTCAGTACCGACGCTGTGGCCATCTACACGCGCACCCAGTGCTTGCGCAGCATCTTCGATCACCCATGCACCACAGGCGCGGGCGCATGCTTGTATGGGCGCGACTGTGCTGATTCTTCCGCATAAATGCGTGGGCAGGATGGCGAGTGTGTTTGTATCGCACAAGCTGGCCAGCATGACGGGGTCCATGCTCAGACTGTCAGACAGCAGATCGCAGATGCGTAAGCTCAGGCCGCATTGTGCGATGGCCAATGCAACCAGTGGGCAAGTGTAGGCAGGGACAATGACGACGTGACGTGTCGGCGCGATGTCGTGTAATGCATGCAAGGCAATGACCAACGCAGCAGTGCCTGAGCTTTCCAGTTGTGCGTGTTCTACATTCAGGAATTGTGCGATGGCTGTGGCCAGGTCGGCACTGCCAGGCCGTAGATCGCTTAGGTACAAAGGCAAGCCGGCGGTCGGCGGCACCTCGTACCTGGCATTTTTACTTTCAGCGAACGGCATGTTCCTCACCGCTGGCGGCTTCGGGATGGAGTTCATTTTCACTGAAGGCGAGGCAGATGACACCGGCAACAATCAGAACGGCAGCGAGTATTTGCGGCCAACCGATTTTTTCGTCAAACAGCCAGACTGACAACAGCATGACGGACAGGATTTCTAGATGCGAAGCAGCAAAGGCCGGGCCGATGGGCGCGTGTTTCAGCAGCGTCATCCAGCTGAAGAATGCGCCGATGTAACCGATAAAGGCGCCATAGATCCACGGCATGCTGAATACCCGTAACAGCCACTCTGTATTTGCTTGCAATGGTAGCGCGTGGATGGCTGCGTATTTGAAGCTTAGCTGCGCCAAGGTATCGAAGGCAAGCAAGGCCATGAAGCCGATGATATAAAAACTCTTCTTCATGCCGGCAATCCCACAATCGCGACGCCCAAGGACACCAGCAGAATGCCGATCACGCGCAAACGCGTGAGTTTTTCACGAAACAGCCAGCGGCCAGCCAGCATGATGGCGACGATGTTGATCGATCCCATTAATACGCCTTGCGACAACGGTACCAGCGACAGAAAAGCCAGCCACAGTACGAATTCCAGCACGTAGCAGCCTATGCCCAGCCACAACCACGGTTGTTGCGCCATTCGATACCAGCGGGCTAAACCTTCCGCATCTGCATCATTGATGGCAGCAGCCTTGAATGCCAGTTGACCGGCGCTATCCACAATCACATTCGCAGCCCATAGAGCTATCGCCAGCCATGGCAAGGTTGCACCTGTCATGCTGCGGCCAGATGGGATGAAGTGGAGTTGGCGTGCTTGCTGGACGAGGAATTCATACCCAAGGTCTGTGCGATGAAATCGCAAGCCCGTTCGATCACCAAGCGGCGTTCGCGATCGATGGTGACCATGTGATAGCTGTCTTGCAGCCACAGTGTTTGTACTGGGCCTTTGACGCTGTTCTGTACCAACATAGCGTTCTTTTGTAGACTCGCGACATCGTCCTCTGTGGCGTGAACCAGCAGGCAGGGAGCGGTGATCGCAGGCAGCTGACGGCGCACTTCAGCAGCTAAACCATACAGTTCCGCTACCGACCACCATGGATTGCCAGGCAGGCCGGCTTCCGCGCTATCGCCGGAATTCATCTGCGCTACGATACGCTTGCGTAGCGCGGCATCCTTGATGCCATACGGTGGCTGTTCGATAAAGCAGCTATTACGACCTATACGCAGTGCCTTGAAAATACGCAGCAGAAAACTGAGACGCGTATAACGTGGCATGCTCCAGCCATCATGCTGGAACATGGTCGCCAATGCGCCTACGCCGGCCACTTTTTCTGGTTGATCGGCGGCGAGCTTCAAGGACAATAGTGCACCCATCGATAAACCCATGACGAAGATGCGATCCACGCCCACGCGTGTACGTAAATGATCGGCTGCAACGCGTACGCTGTTGTACCAATCCTGCCAGCTAGTGGCAATCAAATCATCTGCAGTGCCGCAATGACCAGCCAGTTGCATGCCGTACACGGTATGGCCAGCACGATGCAGACCTTTACCGAGCAGGCGCATTTCATTTGGTGTGCCGGTCAATCCGTGTATCAGCAGCACGCCAGTACGTCCACCTTCGAACAGAAATTCATGTTCGGTCATGCCTGCATTTCCTCTTTTGCTACTACCTGCGACAGCAGCGTGATGGCTTCATCAAAGTCGGTGAACGCGGCATGCGAATAAGCGTTTTTGCGGCAGTGTTCGAGCAAACGGCTGGTGGCCAATACGAAATCAGCTTGACCAGATACGCAGAAATCAGATGTGCCATCGCCGATGAAAAGCACGCGAGCATGCTTGGCGCGTTGTGTTTCCAGTAGTGCGCATTTGCAAGTGCCGCTGTTACGACTGCAAGATGTGCTGGCGTGTGGTGATTGTAATTGCCAGCTACGTGGTCCGGTTTGTACCAAGTGATTGGCGAGGACTTGCAGATGGCCGAGGCCATGGCGTTTCAATACATAAGAGATGACATAGTCCATGCCATCGCTGACGATTTGCAGCGGCAGTCCGCGTGCCGATGCAGCTTGTACGAAGGCAGGGAAGGCTGGATCGATTTCAATCAGATCCAGATGCGCATGCAAGTCATCCATACTCATATCGAGCAAGGCGATTTGTTTTTGCATGCAAACGCGTGAGCCGATTTCTCCGCGTACCCACGCTTCTTCCAATTCTTCGTAGCCGTCACGGGCAAAGCGGTTAAGCAGAGAATCGGTGACGTCAACAGTACTGATCGTGCCGTCGAAATCACATTGGATTGCCCATTCCGATATTTCGGATGGTGTCTGTCTTGATGCCGTGACAGGGCGGAAGTTCAGATTCTTATTCATGGAAGCTCACTCTCACATTTTGTCCGATACGTACATCCGGCACTTCGTCGAAGGCCAGTACACAATCGACCACGCGTAAATTGCTACGTGGATTGCCGTCGTCGCTCAGGCGGCTGTTGGCGAATACCTGCCCGATGCGTACTACACGTGCGCGCAGGGGTTTGCGTTGTGGGTCAGCTTCGATGCTGACGTCGGCATGCATGCCGGGTTTGACTTGCGATACAAAACTCTCATTCAACTCGGCGCGGATTTGCGGTGGACGCGCTGGCAACAAGGTCATCAGCGGCTTGCCACCTTGTGCCAGAGTTTGTGTGCCGATGGTAGCGTCGAGCATGATGATCGTGCCTGCTTGCGGTGCGTGCAAAGTGCGTGCGGCAAGACGTTGCTTGGCAGCTTCTACTCGTTCACGTGCAATCGCGACATCGTTGCCGGATATCGTGGCGGCAGCCTGTAGTTGTTGCAAACGTTGATTGGCTTCATCCGCACGTTGTACGTCGCTGGCACCAGCTTCGGCCGCCTGATGCAGTCGTTGCGCCAGATCGCGTGCGCCGGACAGCGGCAAGGTGGCGGCTTGCGCCTGTGCCTGTGCTTGACGCAGACGCGCTTCGGATTCACTCAATTCGATTTGTTCATTACGGCTGTCGAGTTCAGCGAGTACGGCACCGGACGCAACTTGTTGCCCTTCGCTCACTGGCAAACGTACGACACGACCGTCCTGTGCCGGTTGGATAGCGACCAAGCCTCCTTGGGCTTCAATCTTGCCGCGTGCGATGGCAATGTAGGCATGATCGTTTCCAGCAGCTTTGGGCGCTGTGGCCGGTTTGTCATCGGAGCAGGCGGTCAGGCTTATGCAGGCGCTCAATGTCAGCAGGCTGCAAATATGCCGATGGGCATTCATCATTGTTGTCCTTCTTTGTAAAGTGGCGTGGGCCGAATACGTTCAGGGCGCCAATCATTGCGGATCACGCCATCTTCCATTTCCAGTACGCGGTCAGCGTGTCGGATTAGACGCGGATCATGGCTGACACAAAGCACGGTGGCTTGGTGCGTGTGGGCGATGCGATGCAAGATGTCGATCACGTTCTGACCATTGTCAGCATCGAGTGAACTGGTCGGTTCATCTGCAAATAAAAGTTGTGGTTGCTTGGCGATTGCACGTGCAATCGCAACGCGTTGGCGTTCGCCGCCGGACAGTTTTGCCGGACGTTCGTCGGCGCGATGCGACATGCCGACTTCTTCCAATGCGGCCATCGCGCTTTTGCGTGAGTCGTTATCGTTCATACCCATATAACCAAGCGGCAATTGCACTTGTTCGCAAGCGGTGAGGGCAGGGAAAAGATTGAAGCCTTGAAACACGAATCCTGTGTGCTTGAGGCGGAAGCGTTCCAGTTGATGCCGACCTATGTTGCCCAGCTCTTCATCCAGCGCCGTCACACGTCCTTCATCCGGTGCCTGTAGTCCACTGAGTAGCGACAGTAAAGTGCTTTTACCGCAGCCGGATGGTCCTGAGATTAATGTCAGTTCACCGGGGTAGATCGATACTGACAGCCGTTGCAGGACGTGGATGCGCACCAAGCCGGAAAGAAACGACTTGCTGACGCGCTCGGCAGCCAGGCTGGGTGGGGAGTTGTTAATGTCGAGCGGCATGATTTACCTTAGCAACAGGGTAGGGTCTGCACGCATCAATCCGCGTAATGCAAACAGGCCGGAAACGAGCGCCAGTATCAGGACCAAGGCCGTGCAAATCAGCGCGACCGGTAAGCTCATGTTGATGGGTACGCCATAAGCGGCAGCGATGGTCAGCAGTGCAGCAGAAGCCAATGCAGCGATGATCAATCCCGCGCCGCCTATCCAGCCGGACTGTGAGATGACGACACGGCTGAGCGAGCGATGGCTGACGCCGAGGGCATTAAGCATGGCGTATTCACGTGCTGAAGATGCGACCACACCGAGTAACGATTGACTGGTGATGACGGCACCCACCAGCAACACGATTGCAGCCATGAACAGGACGGCTACACCGGCACCGGTATCGAACAGCCAATACAGCTGGGAGCGTTTGGCAAAGGTGCGTGCGGTCCATACCGAGAATGGGCCGAATCGTGCATCAGGTTGGAAGCGTGCTGCGACCGTTGCAGGTTTCGCGTCACGGCGCAGTTTTGCCACGTAATAGCTAGGACCTTGTGCACCGTCTGTTTGCAGCATGCGTGCGGTATCCAGCGATGTGATCACGTTGACGCCACCGAGTCCACGCAAGCCGTTGAGAGCCGCAACAATATGGACGCGCTGACCATTGATCCAGGCAGTGTCATCAGAACCAGCGCGTAATTGATCACGCTCGGCACGATCGATGATGACTGCACCTGGCTCTTGCAAGAGCTGGCGCATACCCGGCGAGAGTATGCGCGAAAACATCATGATGCCTTGTGTATCGATACCGGATACATACACCGAGACGCCGCTGGCACCGGCACTGCCGCGCCAATCGCCATCGACCCAAATGTATGGTTCTACTGCGGTCACGTCTGGATCCATGCGCAAGCGCATTTCTACATCCTGTCCTATCGGACGGCCGAAATTGACGCTTTGCGTACCCGGATAACCAGCCCATAAATCAGCGGAAGAAGCGGTGACATACACCGCGGCGCTACCAAAAATACCCATTACCAGCGCAGCTTGTACGGCAAGAAGAACGCCGGCAAAGCCAACGGCCATCACGGCTGGCATGAAGCGGAACCATTCGTAGAGTAGTGTCTTGCGAGCCAGTGGAATCATGATTGCGGCTCGTTATCAGCTGGTGGCATAGGCGCGCCACCGAGAGCACGGAACAAGGTGGCGAAGGCAATGCCGTAGTCAGTTTCAGCAGCGGTCAGCGATTGCTTCGCCTGCAGCACATTCTGTTTGTATTCGAGGCCGCTCCATTCGCTGGATAATCCCAGTCGTGTCAGTGAATGGTCTTTATCTACCATCGTTTGTGTTGCTGCCAGCGCATCGCGCAGATGTTGCACGCGTTGCTGTGCTTGCGTTAGCAGTGCAATGCCGGTTTCTACCTGCGCAACACTGTCCAGCAATACTTGTCGGTAACCGGCCAGTGATGCATCTACTTCATGCTTGCGTGCTGCGGCGATGGTTTGGCGCTGCCCCCAGTCAAACAGCGGTAAATCGATCATCGGTCCGATGGTCGGTACGCCGCTTCCCGTCATTCTTCTGTTCTGGGTCATATTGTAGGAATACAGATAGGACGCGCCAATTGCGATACGCGGATACAGCGCAGATTTGGCAATGCCAAGTTCGCCAACCGCTTGCAACACTTCTGCTTCAGCGATACGCATGTCGGGGCGGCTACGTAAGAGGTCGCTCGGAACTTGTGTAATGGATGCTGTTTGCAATTCCGGCAAAGGATGAGGCTGGGACCAATTACTGTCTGGCTGGGTTTGTCCTACCAATGCCGCCAATGCGTATAGCGCGCGCGCCTCTGCTTGTTTGGGCTGGCTGAGTGCTGCTTGCGTGCGCGACAGACGTGCTTGCAACTGCAGACGTTGCTCGGGGCCGGCAAGACGATTGGTGATACGTACCTCTGTCAATTCCAGAGTGCGTTTGTCCAGCGTGACCAATTCTTCTGCGGTGGCGATTTGCTGTTGTGCGGCACGCAGTTCCAGATAATTGCGTACGACTTCAGCGACCAATGCCACTCGTGCTTCTTGCTCGGCCGCGGCAGCACGTTCTACGCTGGCACCAGCTTGTCGTTCAGCTCCTTCTTGCGCGCCAAACAATCCTAGTTTCCAGACTGCGCCCAGACTCAATTGATAATAAGAGTCCACTGCCGCCGCATCTTCTGTTCCATACGAGCTGAAGTCCAAGCGCGGCAAATAGCTTTTGCTGACATTACCAGCCAATGCGCGAGCCGATTGCAGTCTGAGCTTGGCTTGCAGTAAGGACATATTCGAACTCAAGGCGCGTTCGACCAGCGCATCCAGCTCGGCATCGCCGAAACGTTTCCACCAGCCCGTCAGATCGACAGGCGGAATATTCTTATTGGGTACAGATGCGGCCGGTGTCTGCGTCCAGTGTGACGGCAGAAGATTGGGCAGCTTGGGCATGTCCACTTGCGCGCAGCCTGACACCAGCATGAGCGATACGCATGAAACAGCAAATCTGGAGAGAGGGAATCGCAGCAAATGGGTATCCGCTTGAAAGGGGGGGCAAGAGGCGAAATAGCCCTTTATTGCCGAAAACCCGATTCTGGCCGCGCAAGATTGCGCCGCCATGCAGATATTGTGGAGAAATGATGGAGAAGGAGGGCTTAGCTACGCGGTAACTGAATGACAAAACGTGCGCCACCACGCTCAGCCTTGTCGATGGAAACAGTGCCACCTTGTAATTCTACCAAGGCACGCACTATCGACAGACCTAATCCGCTACCGCCGGTGGCCCGATTGCGTGACGGATCCAGGCGATGAAAGCGCTGGAATACCTGTTCATGCATATCTGCAGAAAGTCCTTCGCCTGCATCGCTGACTGAAATGACAACATCGTTATCCTTGGATTGCAGATCGATACCTAACCAGCCACCGCTCTGGGCGTATTGCAGTGCATTTTCAATCAGATTGTTCAACATCTGATGCAAGCGGTCTTCGTCAGCCTGAATCAGCGGAATCTCGCCTTGTATCGTCAATTCAGCTTGCATGCCGTGTGCTTCCAGGCGGCTGGCGTATTTGGCGAGCACATCGCGTACTAATGCAACCAGATCGAGTTCTTTGCGATGCAAGGACAAGCGCCCCGCATCGGCAACGGAAAGAGTATGCAAGTCGCTCACCAGTCGTGTCAGATGACGTACCTGTTCCAGCAGACGTGAAAATTCTTTCGGATCGGCCGGGATTACGCCGTCGCATATCGCATGCAGTCTGGCCTGCAATACTGCCAGCGGCGTACGCAATTCGTGCGAGATGGCAGCCATCGTCGATTTGCGCTCACGCTCCAGCGTTTCCAGCGCATCGGTCATGTGATTGAAATCGTTGACGAGGCTAGTCATTTCGCCGCCCTGGCTGCGAGCATGTGCACGTACGCTGAAATCGCCGACCGCGACGCGACGTGCCGCCTCGGCGATTGATTGCACCGGTTGCGTGACCATGCGCGAAGTCCACAAGCCGGCAACCAAGCCGAATGGTAGACATACCAACAGATCAATGATGATCGCAAAGACATCCGTATCCCAGCGATTGCCCAGCCAGTACTGCTGATAGATTTCCATCGCACGCGGACTGTCATCCATATCACGGGCATTGAGCAGATCGAATTCGACGCGCACTTGCTCGGGAAGGCTATCGCGAAAACGCTCGAATTCCACTTGCCCATAGATATAGCTGGTCGCGCCCATGACAACCATCGTGACCAGTACCGTTGCGGCGATGCCCAGGCCGAAGCGGATCCAGATACGGTCTAGGTATCGCGCCATAGTCGGTATCCGATGCCTCGTACTGTTTCAATCAAATCGTTGCAGCCTGCGTCCTGTAATTTTTTCCGCAACTTGCTGAGATGGGAGTCGATCACGCGATCAAGTGCATCGCTTTCCGGCAGGCATGCCTCTATCAGTTCTGCGCGTGAGAAGCAGCGCTTGGGACGTTTTGCAAGACAGACCAGAATACGGAATTCAGTCAATGTCAGTGGCAGCACAACAGGACGCTCTTCCGCATCGAAAGCGCGCGCGGTGTAAGCCTGTTGATCGATTTCGAGTTGACCTATGCGTAAAGGAGCATCGTTGCGTGGCTCCGATGCACGGAAGGTACGACGCAGCACGGCGCGCACGCGCTCGATGACTTCGGCGGGATTGTACGGTTTGACAACATAGTCGTCGGCGCCTAATCGCAGGCTGAGCATTTTGTCCAGATCGTCTGCCAATGCTGTTGTCATGATGACAGGCGTATCGCTTTCCTGACGAATTTCCTTCAAGACATCCACGCCATCCTTGCCCGGCAGACGAATATCGAGCAATACGATGGAAGGTTGATGTTCGCGGAAGAGTCGCAAGGCATCTGGTCCGGTCGCCGCATGCAAAGTACGCAAGTTGTCGCGTTGCAGGTAGGCCAGCAGGATGTCGGACAGTTCGGTTTCGTCTTCGACGACCAGTACGAGCGGGGAAGTCGCCGTATTCGTTCTATTCATGGATAAACAATTCCGATTCTGTCGCGATGATAAAAAACAGCATTCTATGCAAAGAGTAATCACATGACCAGTGCAGCCCCGACACTCAGATTTTGTCTCTGCAGGGAGAGGGCAATTGCGGGAGCAAGTGTATTAATGTCATTCAGGGAATGCCACAAGCATTTGCGTGCCAGTACATCTTGCAAAGGTGCAGCATACTAGGGCATAATACGCGCTACCGGAAAATCTTTCCGACTCGGATTTCCAAAAGGGAGCTCGTTCGTCAGCTTCCTTTTTTATTCGCTGTAGGTTTGAGATTTCGTTTTCGTTTTGTTATGCACATGCGGCAACATTGTATGCGCTGTACAATACGGCCCCATGGCGGGGTAGCAAAGTGGTTATGCAGCGGCCTGCAAAGCCGTTTACGCCGGTTCGATCCCGACCCCCGCCTCCAGTTTTTTGAAAGCGCCGCGAGCGCTTTTATTTTGTCCTAGAATCGTGGTTTAAAATCGTGATTATGCCCGGGTGGTGAAATCGGTAGACACAAGGGACTTAAAATCCCTCGCTCTAATAGGCGTGCCGGTTCAAGTCCGGCCCCGGGCACCAAACTCATGAAAGTCTATAACCTTTGTTGTGAACACGATCATCGCTTTGAGGGATGGTTTGCCTCCGAAGATGACTTTCTCACGCAATCCTCCAAACATTTGATTGAATGCCCTTTATGCGGCAATCAAGAGATCAAACGTTTACCATCATCTCCTCGTTTAAATTTGTCCGGTGCAACTGCGCGTGTGAATGACGACAGTGCGCGTATGCAAGATCAGTTAATGGATTTTGCGCGCAAGGTGATTGCCAATACGGAAGACGTCGGTAATCAATTTGCCGAAGAAGCGCGTCGCATTCATTACAAGGAAGTCGCGGAGCACGGCATACGCGGTACCGCGACGGCTGACGAACGTTCTGCCTTGGCAGAAGAGGGGATCGATGTCATGACTTTGCCGATTCCTGATGTGTTGAAACAACCGCTTCAATAAAATTGATCGGAAACGATATGCGTCAAATTGCATCGCTGGCTGAATTAAAAGATTTGGTTGGACAAGAAGTGGCTATGTCCGATTGGCTGGAGATCACGCAGGAGCGCATCAATCTGTTTGCGCAGGCCAGCGGCGATCATCAATGGATACATGTTGACCCTGAACGTTGCCGCAAAGAGTCGCCCTACGGTGCGCCGATTGCACACGGATTTCTGACGCTCTCTTTATTACCGACCATGTTGCAGGCATCGATTGCATTCCCACCATGCAAACTGGCGGTGAATTACGGCTTGAATCGTGTGCGTTTTCCGGCTCCGGTGCCAGTTGATCATCGCGTACGTGGTCGTATGCTGTTGCAGTCAGTCGAAGAAATTACAGGCGGAATGCAGATGGTGTGGCAAGTGACAGTTGAATGCGAGGGCAGTGACAAGCCTGTCTGCGTCGCTGAATTGATACTGCGGCATTACATCTAACTCTCAAACACCAGCGATTATTCCTCACATTGAAGCGGGAATAATCGCTGATACTTTCTGATTAGCGCTTCGCGTACTGCGTTGCGCCAAACAATATTTCCTTCGATTTTTCATCCGCTATCGGTTTGCGCAAATCTGCAAACAGCGTGACGCCTTTCTTTACTGCCGGGCGTGCGCTGATTTCGTTGAACCAGTTTTGCAGATGAGGGTAGTCGGACAATTCAATTCCCTGTTTTTCCCACGAACGCAGCCAAGGGAAAGTCGCGATATCGGCGACAGTGTAGTTATCGCCGGCGAGGTATTTACTTTCAGCCAGACGTTTTTCAATGACGCCGTACAAGCGCTTCGCTTCATTGGTGTAGCGATTGACTGCGTAGTCGATTTTTTCTGGTGCGTACATGCGGAAGTGATGCGCTTGGCCCAGCATAGGACCGACGCCGCCCATTTGAAACATCAGCCATTGCAAGGTCGTGAATTTTTCGCGATCAGTAGTACCGAGAAATTTGCCAACCTTGCTGGCGAGATAAACCAGAATGGCGCCGGATTCGAACAAGGACATAGGTTTGTCGTCAGGGCCGTCGCTATCGATGATGGCCGGGATCTTGTTGTTCGGTGAGATGGCGAGGAAATTAGGTGTGAATTGATCGCCCGCGCCGATATCGATGTGGTGCATGTTATACGCTAGGCCGCATTCTTCCAGCATGATGTGGACTTTGTGGCCGTTGGGCGTGGCGGTGGAATAAAGGTCTATCATTTTTTCTCCTGTGAGTAATCCTGCTGCAAAGCGCTCGCAGCAGAACGCATAAATCCGAATCTTGGGCGAGATTATGCAGAAATTCAGGATTCCTTGCTCTGCAACACACGAAACGGCGGAGGATTGCCCGCAACCTTACTTACAGGCCACGTGATCTGCGGTAATGCAGCAAGACTTCTTCCATCGTGGTGAGGCGCGATGCTGTATGTAGTGGCAGTGGCGGCGCGTAGTTGATGGTTTGAATGACCCAATCATCTGCGCGATCGCCTACATCCAGAATATTGATGCAGCCAGGCGCTTGTTCGATATTGCCGAGGAACAGGCGTTGATTGGTGATCGCATAAGACAAGACGGCGCGATTGACACCGCCGTGCAAGACGAGCAAAACAGTATCCCAGGAAGGATCTGCGCGCAGGCGATCAATCGCTGTATGGATGCGATCCATTAATTGACCGACGCTTTCGCCTTCCAGAAATTTTTTATCTTCCGCTGCCATGCATGTAAATGCACTGGTAAAAGCATGCTCAAGATGGTCGTCAACAATATCTTCCAGTGAGTGACAGCCACGCACTTCCTGTAAGTCTTGCCATTGTTCCAGCGTGATGTGCTGGCCGGTTTCTGCCAGTACGCGCGTAGCGGATTCCACCGTGCGCGGTAAATTGGAAGTGATAACGCGGTCGAATTGTATGCCTTGTTGTGCGAAGGTTTTGCCTGCTTCGCTCGTTTGCATGCGGCCTTTTTCGTTCAGCGGTACTTCATCATGTGCGTATGGTTTTCCTTCGTCATCGAAGTAAGTCACGCTACCGTGACGCATCAGATAGACGCGTCTTCTTTTCGCTAATGTCATTTGTAATGTGGTTTTCTTTTTTCCAGGAATGCGTGGATACCTTCTTGCGCATCACGATGATTGAGGCTTTCAACGAAGTTGAATTTCTCCAGCTCGAAATGTTGTGAGAGTGGATGATCTTTGGCATCGCGTATCAATGACTTGATACGCTCGACAGCATTGCCCGATAACTCAGCCAATTCATCGGCCCACTTCAGTGCTACATCCAGTGTCGTGCCATCGGGAACAATCTTGTTGATCACACCCAGATCGTACAAACGTTGAGCTGGAATCGCTTTGCCTTCAATCAAAATTTCGGTCGCCAATTGACGCGGTAAGCTTTGCATCAAGAACCAGGATGCACCGCCATCAGGCGTCAATCCCACTTTGACGTAAGACATGGCAAATTTTGCATAGTTACCGGAGACGATCAAATCGCAAGCCAAGGCCAGAGAGAATCCTGCGCCAGCCGCAGCACCTTCGATGGCAGCGATCACAGGTTTAGGGCAATCGCGTATCGCATCTATCCAGCTACGCAAGCTATCGACCGCATCGCCTTGATCGACCTTGCTCATGGCACGATGTTCCAGCAGATGATTGAGATTGCCACCGGCACAGAAGAAGTTGTCTGCACCAGTCAGAATCACTGCGCGGATGGAGTCATCGCGCTCCGCTGTCGACAGCGCTTCAACAGCGGCAGCGAACATATCCGGGTGCAGTGCATTCTTTGCACCAGGATTGGAGAGAGTCAAGATCAAGGTCGCTTCGTGGCGGGATGCTTGGATTTCTGCAGACATGGTGGCCGTTAGAGTAGGGTGGAATTGTCTAAGAATATACAGCAAGCTTTTGCGTTTGGCAGCTTGCGGCATTGGATGGAAGTCAAGGCTGCTTTGCTCAGTACGGCATTCTCGATGAGCAATGAAGTGTTTCATTAACGACGATCAATTTGTTAATTCACGATAAATGCGGCGGAACATAGGATATTCCGGCATAAAATACGCACGTATTTTTAATGAAAAGGACGATATGGCACGGCCCGAAAAGGTTCGCTTAGGTGAAATCCTGGTTCAGCAGAAACTGATTTCTGAAGAACAGCTTCAATTTTCTCTCGCTGAACAAAAGCGCACAGGGAGAAAGCTCGGTCGCGTTTTTGTCGAAAACGGTTTGGTGACAGAAGAGCAGATATCGACTGCACTCGCCAAACAGTTGGATATTCCTTACATCAATATCAAGTTTTTCAACGTACACCCAGAGACGGTGCGTCTCTTGCCAGAGACGCAAGCGCGTCGCTTCCGCGCCTTGGTGCTGGAAGACAGACGCAAGACGCTGCTGATCGGTATGGCCGATCCTACCGATCTGTTCGCCTACGATGAAATTTCCCGCGCGGTAAAAAGAGATATCGAGCTTGCTGTCATTAATGAGAGTGAGTTGCTACATGCGATTGATCGTATCTATCGTCGCACGGAAGAGATTACGGATTTCGCGCGTGAGTTAGAGCAGGATCTGGGCGATAGCCACGTCGATTTCGGCTCGTCTGGTATGACGCCAGGGCTGGAAGAAGCGCCTATCGTCAAGCTGCTGCAATCCGTATTTGATGATGCGACGCAAGTGCGTGCATCTGATATTCATATTGAGCCGCAAGAAGGGCGCTTGCAGATACGCTTCCGTATCGATGGCATGTTGCATCTGCAAACTGAGGCCGACATCAAAATTGCCGCTTCGCTGGCACTGCGTTTGAAGTTGATGTCCGAACTGGATATTTCTGAAAAACGCTTGCCGCAGGATGGACGTTTTGCGATCAAGGTGCGTAATCAGAATATTGACGTACGTATTTCGACTATGCCGACACAATATGGCGAATCGGTTGTCATGCGTTTGCTCAATCAAAGCGGCGGCACGCTGATGCTGGATTCGATCGGCATGCCGGTCGAGATGATGAAGCGCCTGCGCAAGATCATCCGCCGTCCGAATGGCTTGGTTCTCGTAACTGGCCCGACCGGTAGCGGTAAAACGACGACGCTGTATGGCGCCTTGGCGGAATTGAATTCACAAGAACGTAAATTGATTACCGTCGAAGATCCGGTGGAATATCGTCTGCCCGGCATCAATCAAGTGCAAGTTAACGACAAGATTGAATTGAATTTTGCGCGTGTTCTGCGTTCGGCATTACGGCAAGATCCCGATGTGATTCTGGTCGGCGAGATGCGCGATCAAGAGACTGCGCTGATCGGTATGCGCGCCGCATTGACCGGCCATCTAGTGCTATCAACCTTGCATACCAATGATGCGATCAGTACGCCTATCCGTCTGCTGGATATGGGTGTGCCGCACTATATGGTCGCGACTTCTTTGCAGGCAGTATTGGCGCAGCGCTTGGTGCGCGTTAATTGCGAAAGCTGCGAGACCGACTATGAATTGCTGCCTGCCGAGCATGAGTGGTTGCAAATAGAGTTAGGCGATACGGTGGATCGCTATCACTATAAACACGGCCGAGGCTGTTCGCATTGCAATGGCACAGGCTATCGCGGACGTACCGGTGTGTATGAAATGCTGGAGATGACGGCCGCTGTTACACATGCTGCAAACAGTCAGGATCCAAATCTGTTCATTAAAGTTGCTCAGGAGCAAATGGCAGGGCAAACCTTGCGTCGTCATGCAGTTACTCTGGTGACTGTAGGTAAGACAACAGTGAGTGAAGCCATGCGGATAACGAATCAATTTGAAGAGTGATGCAATATATTTCACGTCAAATTGTCTTGCAACGTGGCAATATGGCGGCCGTTGCTCCCCTCGATTTTTAATCTCAGCATTGATTGCTTGTTTCTTCTCCGCATGTTTGGTCTAATGCGGGCGGCCACATTTTCAATGTGATTGATGGAAGAAACAGCTTCTTTTATTTCGAGCTACTTGCTCGATAAAAGCGCGATGATGAACAATAAGTTTCCACATGGAAATTTGTGTGCGTTTCCTTCCAATATATTTGTCAATTTTTGTTAAATAAGCTTATTCGCTTTGGTGCATAAGCTTTTTTCTATTACTCTCGCGCAAGAACTCATCTTAGGAATCGATGTGCCGTTTTTTGCGTACAAAGCTCGAAATGCTCGTGGCGAAATGCTGCAAGGTGTTCTGGAAGGTCCAGATAGCGGAGGCGTCGCCGATCAACTCTTCAGCACAGGCATTACACCGGTTGAGATTGTCCTCACCAGCAAACCTGCGGGCAATGATGTCGATAGCTGGTGGAGCAAGCTGACCGAGCAAAAAGTACGTTCTATCGATGTGCAACTCTTCAGTCGTCAGTTGTACACCTTGTTGAAGGCCGGCGTGCCCATCATGCGCAGCCTGGCAGGACTGCAAGAATCGGCGATCAATAAATCCTTTGGACGCGTCATCAAGGATTTGCGCGAATCGCTGGATGCAGGGCGTGAACTATCCGCCGCAATGCGTCGCCATCCAAAAATATTCACTCCTTTTTATACCAGCATGGTGCGCGTCGGCGAGATGACCGGGCGATTGGAAGAAGTGTTCCTGCGCTTGTTTGATTATCTGGAGTTCGATCGCGAGATGCGTCAACGCGTGCGCACTGCATTACGTTATCCGATGTTCGTGGTCTCGGCTTTGTGCGTGGCGATGGCTGTGATCAATCTATTCGTCATTCCAACCTTTGCCAAGGTATACGCCGGCTTCAAGGCGGAATTACCTTTCATGACCAAGCTCTTGATCGGTACATCGGATTTCACTGTGCAGTACTGGCCAGTGATTTTGGCGCTGGCTTTGGGTGCAGTAGTCGGTTTCAAGATGTATATCGGCACGACTAGCGGCAAGTATCAATGGGATAAAACCAAGCTGCGTATTCCCATCGCAGGAAAAATCATGTTGAAAGGTACGTTGGCTCGCTTTGCGCGCAGCTTCGCCTTGTCTAGCAAAAGCGGTGTGCCGATCGTGCAAGGTCTGAACGTGGTAGCACAGACGGTGGATAACAGCTATATCGCTAGTCGTATTGAGCAAATGCGCGATGGCGTGGAGCGAGGTGAAAGCATTTTGCGCACAGCCGTGACTACGGGCGTGTTTACGCCGGTCGTTATACAGATGATTGCAGTCGGTGAAGAAACCGGTGAGTTGGATAGTCTGATGGATGAGATCGCGGCAATGTACGAGCGCGAAGTGGATTATGAGTTGAAGACGCTCTCTGCACAGATAGAACCAATTTTGATTATTGGTTTGGGGATATTGGTATTGATACTGGCTTTGGGTGTGTTCTTGCCAATCTGGGATTTGGGCAAGGCTGCGTTGGGTCATTGATGGCAGTTTCGTTTCGGACGTCGGTTAATAAATACGCCGGTTTTACGTTGCTGGAGTTGCTGCTTACCGCATGCATTATTTCTGTCCTGGCAGCGATCTTGTTAGATCGTGTGCAGTTTTACCAAAAGATGGCAGAAAAAACGGCAATGGAACAAACCGCGGGCATTTTACGCAGTGCATTGCATCTGCAGTTCGCCGAGCTGATAACAAAAGATAAAGTGGCTGATGCGCAATATCTAGTTGGGCAGAACCCGATGAATTGGTTGGCTGAAAAACCTGGCAATTATGCCGGCGAATTTTTTGGTGATGAGCCGGAGGATGTTGCATCGGGTGAATGGTATTTCGATCTGCAGAGCAGGGATTTGATTTATCTGGTGCGTAACCGAAAAAAGAATGAGTCGCATGTGCGTATAGCCTTCGCGACAAAACTGCTACTGAAGGAAAAAAAATCTTCAGAAACCGATAGTGCAGGTGTTGGAAAAAATGTAGTAGGTGTGGTGTTGGAGCAGATTGTTCCGTATGTGTGGGAGTGAGTTTTTGTTTTATTAATTAAAAGGGGTTAGCAATGAAGATGAAGTCTTTTTCGAAAAAACAATCGGGTTTTACCTTGATTGAATTGGTTGTTGTGATTGTGATTCTGGGGATTCTGGCTGTCGTTGCCTTGCCGAAATTCGTTGATTTGAGTGCGGAAGCTGGTAATGCAGCAGCGAATGGTGTTGCAGGCTCAATTGCTTCATCCAGCGCGGTTAATTACGCAGCCAAAGTTGCTGGTAAATCAGGAACTGTTGTTCTTACCTCTAATAATGTCTGTACTAATGCAATACTCGGATCTCTTGTTACCGGTGTGACGTTTGTGGCGGCTCCTGCAAATGGTAATCAATATCTGGCAAGTGGTACCGGAGATTGTTCGGCAGCCGCTGCGGCCGGAACGGCTGTTTCATGTAACGTAGCTGGATATAAAGGTACCGCGCAAACTGCAACTGTCATCTGTAGTGGGTCGTAATATTTTCATCTTTCACCTAATTGCAAACGTGAACACTGTTTGCAATTAGGTGATTGTTTGCTGTATTAACTTTAAGCTGGCAATGTTGAATTGATCGCTGATAAACGCTCTGAAATCCTTAGCAGTTGCAAGGGCTTTACTCTTGTTGAGCTGATATTGATTTTGGTCATCGCTGGCATTCTTGCAGTTGTTGCGCTTCCACGTATGTTTGATCGCAACACCTTCGATACACGTGCTTTTGGCGATGAGGTGAAGGCGATGCTACGTTACGCACAAAAAATGGCGATTGCACAAAATCGACATGTCTTTGTCAATTTCAATGGTAATAGCGTTGCGCTTTGTTACGATGCGGCGTGCGCTATGCCTGTCCATTCCCCTTCGAATCAGAAGGTATCGGCAGTATGCGGAAATGATGCGACATGGATGTGTATAGCGATTCCAAGTAAGGTGGCTATTGCGCCTGCCAATACAAGTTTTTATTTCAATGCCTTGGGACGTCCGTTCAAAGCAATTGATAATGATCCTGCATCTACTTTTGTACGTTTAAATTTTGAAATGACCGGTGGTGATTTGACTCGCACGATTACTGTCGAGCCGGAAACCGGTTATGTGTATTAATCGCCGTCTATTGTCTGGATCTACGCGATCCGGTTTTACACTGGTGGAGTTGGTGATATTTATCGCCATCGTGAGCATTGCTGTAGCCGGAGTGTTGTTGGTACTGAATGTCACGACAAGGAATAGTGTCGATCCGCAATTGCGCAAGCAAGCCTTGTCGATAGCAGAAGCGCTGATGGAGCGAGTATCGTCGGCGCGTTTTACCTTTTGTGATCCTTCGGACCAAAATGCAGAAATTGCTGCGGGCGTGGCGAATTGCACAACCGTAGAAGCAGCTGGCCCGGAGAATGGCACTCTCGATAATGTGAATGATTATGTTGCTGCATATGGTGTGCCGCAAGCAATTGCGATTGCAGATGTAAATGGAGTAAATGCTCCTAACTTGGCTAACTATGCAGCAATGCTGACGATTACACAGCAAGCGTTGGGTGCGGTACCTGCGGATGCATCTTTGCTGATTACGATAGAGGTGTCATACGGTGCCGAAACTATCCGATTGGATGGTTACCGCACTCGTTACGCACCGAACTGGGTGCCATGAGCAAGCGACTTTTTCCCTTGTTCTCGGCATCGGCTAGAAGCCTGCGTGGATTTACGCTGGTTGAAATGGTGATTGTGATTGCCATTACCGGCATTATTGCTGCGATTGTCGCTGTGTTTATTCGTGCGCCGGTGCAAGGTTATGTCGATACCGTAAGTAGGGCTGAACTGGCAGATGAAGCCGATACGGCAGTACGGCGGATGTCGCGCGATTTGCGTCTGGCGCTGCCCAACAGCATACGCGTCAGTAATGTTGGCAATGACGTGTATCTTGAATTTTTATTGACACGTACAGGCGGCCGATATTTGGCAGAAGAAGATGGCGTCTTGAATGGAGATATTCTGAGTTTCACTGATGCATCAGATCGTGTTTTTAGAGTAGTAGGGCCATTAGCGACAGGTGCTCAGCAGATTGTGGCTGGCGATGAAGTCGTGATTTATAACCTGGGCGTAGGGCAAGCACCTGCGAATGCATATGACTGTTCAGTCTCTTGTAATCGTGCGGAAGTTGCTAGTGCTAATTCTACTGCGCGAACGATTACATTGACGAACAATCCGTTTGCATTGCAAGTGCCGACTATGCGTTCACCTGGCAATCGCTTCCAGGTTGTGAGTACGCCAGTAACGTATGCATGTAATTTGGCGGTGGGAACGCTGACACGATTTGACAGATATGGAATTCAGGCTGCACAGCCTCTTAATGCAAATGCTGCACCACTTTCTGGTGCAGCGAATGGATTGCTGGCTACGAATGTGACTGGCTGCGCATTTAACTATGCAACGCTGGCCAATGTGCGTAGTGCACTGGTGGGGATTACTTTAAGCATGCGACGTGATGCGAGTAGCGGTGAGGTGACTTTGTTCCATCAGCTTCATGTGGACAATACGCCATGATTTTCCAGAGAAAAATGCGCAACAAGATTTCGCTTGGTCTGCATCGCATGCGAGGCTTCAGTTTGGTCAGTGCAATATTTCTGCTGGTTGTGCTCGCTGCATTGGGCGCTGCCATCGTGACCGTTTCAACCGTTCAGCATCAAAGCTCTGCACTAGATATACAAGGCGTGCGTGCTTATCAGGCCGCGCGGGCTGGAATTGAGTGGGGTTTGTATCAACAGCGGATAGTGGGTAATTGCGCTGGCAGCACGAATATCGCGTTACCAGCTGGAACGTCGTTGACGGGTTTTACTGTGACTGTGGCCTGCGTTGCGGATACTGGACTGGGTTTGAATATTCCGAATGCCGTTATACAAGCAACGGCATGCAATCAACCGGCGGCGGGTGGTGCTTGCCCGAATCAGGCTGCAAACAGCAGTGCTTATGTACAGAGAGTTTTGCAGGTGCAGGTGCAATGAGAATGAAATACGTAAGAATGAAGTGGAAATATATCGTTGTGTGATTGACGCTTAACCAGAATTAACAATTGAATGACTGCGATTACCGTCATTCCTTTTATGATGAAGAAAATGTGATTTTTTAAACATCGCATCTGATTCGACGCAAGCTTTAGCAAAGATACCGGCATGGGTTTGTTTGACAAGAACAAAAAATTTACAGGGTGGTTGATTGTTCACATAGCGCAGGATTGCATCTATGTGACAAGCATCAAACGTTCGCCTTCTACCAAACCTTTGGTGGAAGTGGCGGCGCGTTTCTCTCTGGATGGAACAACGTCTTCCGATGCCTTGCCCCGATTGGCTAAAGAATTGCGTGCTGAGCGTTACGGCTTTACGAATCTGCTGACGACGAATGAATATCAACTGCTGTCGGTTGAAGCGCCGAATGTCCCTGTCGATGAATTGAAAACGGCGATACGTTGGCGTTTGAAGGATATGCTGGATTTTCATATCGATGATGCCACCATCGATGTGCTGGATGTGCCGCTGGATAAAAATGCAGGTAATCGTAATCATTCGATGTATGCCGTCGCGGCACGCAATCAGGTCATTGAACAGCGCCAGACCTTATTCAGTGAAGCAAAGCTGGCATTGCGCGTGATAGATATTCCGGAAATGGCGCAACGTAATATTGCGGCCTTGCTAGAGCCGGAAGGACGTGGCTTGGCATTGTTGTCGTTCGATACGGAAGGTGGCTTGCTGACGGTATCGTATGGCGGCGATTTGTATCTGTCGCGACGTATTGATGTCACCTTGGAGCAATTGCAGCAAACGGATGAAGATCAGCGCAAATCCTGCTACGAGCGTATTACGCTGGAATTGCAGCGTTCACTGGATCACTTCGACCGTCAATATCACTACATTACTTTGTCCAAACTGGTGTTGGCACCGCTCGGTGCGACGGAAACCGGTTTGCTCGAATATTTGACCGAGAATCTATACATACCGATTGAGGCTTTGAATCTGGAAACTATCCTCGATTGTTCCAAAGTCCCTGCATTGAGATCGCTGGATGTGCAGCAAGCTTATTTCCTTGCGTTAGGCGCGTCGCTTCGCCCAGAGTCGGTGGCGTCATGAGTCAGCAGATCAATCTTTTCAATCCGATTTTCCTGAAGCAGGAAAAGCATTTTTCTGCGCTGACGATGTTGCAGGGTTTGGGTGTGATTCTGTTTGCAGGCATTCTTTTGACGGCGTATACGGGCTATCAATTGTCCAGTCTGCAAAATGAACAAGCCAATATGACGACGCAATTGCAACTGGCGAAAAACCAATTGGCGAAAGTGACGGCTGACTATCCGCCGAAACAAAAAGACGCGCGGTTGGAGGCGAGATTCCAGCAGGCGGAAGCGCGTGTGAAATCCTTGCAGCAAGTGTCGGATGTATTGGGCAAAGGCGAGTTTGGTAATACCAATGGGTACGCTGATTACTTCCGTGCATTTGCGCGTCAGATTATCGATGGTGTGTGGCTGACGGGATTGACGATACATGGAGCTGGCAGCGAAATCTCCATACAAGGTAGTACCTTGCGTCCGGAATTGGTACCAGCCTATTTGACGCGGCTGAAGTCTGAGCCTGTTATGCAGGGTGCATCCTTCGCTACTTTGGAAATGGCTTTGCCGAAAGAGAAAGATGACAAGGTGCCAGATGCTGGTGACAAGAAAGCGGTGACGCCTGCGTTTATTAATTTCAACTTACATTCTTCTGGTATCAAAGAGAAATCGAATTTGCCAGGAGGGAATACGCAATGAAGCAGTTCTGGCAAAAATGGTCACTGAAGATCGATGCCTTGTCATTACGTGAGCGCGTAATTGTTTTCGCCGTAGCGGTGCTGATTCTTGTTGTGTTAATCAATACCGTATTGCTTGATCCGCAATATGCAAAGCAGACCAAGCTCTCGCAACAAATCAGACAACAACAATCGCAGATCGCTGATATTCAGAATCAGATTCAGCAGAGAGTCAAAGCGCAGGCAGACGATCCGAATCGCCTGATGCAGGAACATCTGCAAGTATTGAATCAACGTGCCAGCCAAATGAATGGTGCTTTGAGCGATATGCAAAAAGGCTTGGTGCCGCCGGAAAAGATGGCAGATCTGCTGGAAAGCGTTTTAAAGAAAAACAATAAGCTATTGCTTGTGTCCTTGAAGACTTTGCCGGTCAAAAGTTTGAATGAGCCTATTGATGCGATTCTGCCCAACAAGGCCGGTGCGGTGAAGACAGGCGACGAGCAAGCTGGGAACGTGGAGGCGGTTTTCAAACATGCGGTCGAATTGAAGGTGCAGGGCAGTTATATGGACATGCTCAATTACATGCAATCGCTAGAACGTATGCCTTGGCAGATATTTTGGGGAAGTGCGCAATTGAATGTGGATGAGTATCCAAGAGCGACATTGACCTTGACCCTGTTTACATTAAGCCTGGACAAGAAATGGCTGAATCTGTGAGAACACTTTTATCCATAGCTGGAATGCTCTGCGCACTGTCCTTGAGCTTAACGGCTTCAGCGCAGCAATTACAAGACCCAACCCGGCCATCAGGCGTGAACGATCTGGGTGGTGCGATGAGTGCCGATGGTGGGCCGGTGTTGCAGTCGGTGCTTATTTCTTCCGGCCGCCGTGTCGCTGTCATTAGCGGGCAGACCGTCAAATTGGGCGAACAGTTCGGTGGTGCGAGAGTGGTGAAGATTGTAGAAAACGAAGTGGTGCTGCGTAACGGCAATGAGTTGCAGACTCTGAAGCTTTTCCCCAGTCTTGGAAAAAAATTGATGTCCAATCGTGTGGATCAAAATCCCGATAATCGGAAGTGATGAGGTAGGCAAGCGTGTATAAATTTTCATTA
Organism: Pseudomonadota bacterium; assembly: GCA_040390795.1. GTDB lineage: Bacteria > Pseudomonadota > Gammaproteobacteria > Burkholderiales > Burkholderiaceae_D > Oxalicibacterium. The sequence goes on from JAZJXV010000010.1 coordinate 27,276, forward strand.
GCCATATTGGTTCTTTTCGTTGCCGGATGTGCAACGCCTACGTCCAAGCGAGCAACCTACGACTTGATGAACGAGGAAATGGCCAAAGCGGTACAGGGTAATGTGCAGCCTGCGAAACAGGATGCTGTGTCCGCAGCGCTTCTCCCTCCTATTAATATCGAGCTGCCACAAGTGAGACAGCCGCTGGAAGAACGTTTCAGCCTGACATTCAATAACGTCCCGGCAACGCAGTTCTTCAATTCGATAGTGACGGGTACACGTTACAACATGCTGGTGCATCCTGATGTGAATGGAACGATTTCAGCAACGTTGAAGGATGTGACTTTGTTCGAAGCGCTGGATGCGATACGTGAGTTGTATGGCTACGATTACAAGGTAGAAGGATCGCGTATTGTCATCAAACCGCTGACGATGCAAACCAGTGTATTTCAGGTGAACTATCTGACGGGTAATCGTAAAGGTGTGTCGAATACACGTGTTATCTCTGGCGGATCCAACACTTCGCAACCAAATTCATCAGGGAATGCGAATAACCAAAATAATACCGGCGGCACCAATCCAACTACTTCCAATCAGGCAGCAATGGAAAGTAGCAGGGTCAATACGACTTCTTCCAGCGATTTCTGGGCGGAGTTGAAAATGGCGCTGGATGCCATTGTTGGTAATGGCAAAGATGGTCGCAGTGTGGTGATCAGTCCGCAATCTGGTGTGATCGTGATCAGAGCGATGCCGGATGAGTTACGTAGCGTTGCCACCTATTTGAAAGCCACACAATTATCGGTAGATCGTCAGGTAATTCTGGAAGCGAAGATTCTGGAAGTGGAGTTGAGCGACAGCTTCCAATCCGGTATCAACTGGTCTGGATTCCGAACTGGTAGTACGCGCATTTCGGCTGGTTCAGTCGCGCCCGGTACTGTGTTGCAAACTAACGGCGCTCAGGTAACAGGCGCAACAAGCATCGATTCCGCTGCTAGAACATTTGCAGGCGGTGTATTGAGTTCAGTCGCCGGTCAGGATCTGGTTGGAAACACTGCCAATTTGGGCAGTATGTTTGGTCTTGCTTTGCAAACCAAGAATTTCTCTGCCTTGATTTCTTTCCTTGAAACACAGGGCAATGTGCATGTGTTGTCCAGCCCGCGTATTGCGACGCTGAATAATCAGAAGGCAGTCTTGAAAGTGGGTACGGATGAATTCTTCGTGACCAACGTCAGCAGCAATATCAACACCTCGGTCACGGGCACGACATCGACACCGAATGTGACTTTGCAATCGTTCTTCTCCGGTGTGGTACTGGACGTGACGCCGCAAATCGATGAACAAGGCAATATTATTTTGCACATTCATCCTTCGGTCAGCGATGTACAAACTTCTGAAAAAGTCATCAATCTGGGTACTAGCGGAGGCACGCTGATTCTTCCTTTGGCAAAGAGCAATACATCCGAAACAGATAGCGTAGTGCGTGCGCAAGACGGCAATATCATTGCGCTGGGTGGCTTGATGCGACAAGCGACCAGTTCGGATCGTTCGCAAGTGCCGGGCGCAGGTGATGTGCCGGTGTTGGGCAATCTCTTCCGCAACACTAATCAGACGACGCAAAAACGCGAACTGGTGATTCTGTTGAAACCGACAGTGATCCAGAACGAAAGCAGTTGGGCGCAGGATATATTGGACGCGCAGAGTCGCATTCAAAATATGGCGCCGCGAGATAGAGCGCGGGATTAAAACTGAAATGTACAAGCAACATTTTGGTTTAAGAGAACTGCCGTTTGGTATCACACCTGATACCAGTTACTTCTTTGCCTGCCCGAGTTATCAGCAGGCGTTGAATACCTTGTTGGTCGCGGCGAAAAGTGGCGAGGGTTTTATCAAGATTACCGGTGAAGTTGGTACGGGTAAAACGTTGTTGTGCCGAAAATTCCTGGCGACACTCGACGATGGTTTTGTCACCGCCTACATTCCCAATCCTTATCTGGAACCGCGCAGTTTGATGTTGGCGTTGGCAGATGAGCTGGAAATCGAACTCGAAAAAGACGTTGATCAACATCAACTGCTGAAGGCGATCAATCATCGCTTGTTGATACTGGCGCGCGATGGCAAACGTGTTCTTCTTTGTCTAGATGAAGCGCAAGCGATGCCGCTGGAAAGTTTAGAGGCATTGCGCCTGCTGACAAATTTGGAAACAGAAAAGCGTAAGTTGCTGCAAATCGTTTTATTCGGCCAGCCGGAACTGGATGTCAAGTTACAGCAGGATGAGATTAGACAGCTCACGCAACGCATCACCTTTCACTACCGCTTGCAAGCCTTGTCCAGAGATGAACTGGATTTTTACGTGGCGCATAGATTGAACGTGGCAGGTTTTTCAGGTAGCAGATTATTGGCGCGAGATGCGATCAGGGCACTACATTCCGCCAGCGGTGGTGTGCCTCGTTTGGCCAATATTCTTGTGAACAAAGCATTGATGCTGGCCTATGGCGAAGGCAAGCAGCAGGTGCGGGCGCGGCATATACACTCAGCAGTAAAAGACACAGAAGCGGCTCGAAACGGTTTGCGACCATGGATGACCTGGCTTGCAGGCGCAACACTTTTGATTACCGTATCAGGCATGGCTTGGGCTTATTTGCGATGAGTATTATTAATAAAATGTTGCAGGACCTGGAGCAACGTCATCCAGATGGTGTTGTCAATGGAATATCAGGGCAGGTCAGAGCTGTCCCTTACGAGAAGAAGTCGCGTGCACCATGGCTGGTTGCGGCATTGCTCGCGGTGTTACTGGGCGGCGTGTTGGCATGGTTTTGGTTGAAGCCTGTACCAGCCGTAAAATCATTACCAATTGCGCAAACAGTGCAAGTGCCATTGGCGTTGAAGCCAGAAGCAAATCTGAGCGAGTTGCCGCAAGCTGCAGTGACGGAGTTAGCTGAAATAGCAGAAGCGCCATCAGCACCACCTTTGCTTGAAGTCGCGGCTATCCAGACGGCAAATGCGCCACCTCAGGAAAATGCTGCGATCCCTTCTTCAGTCAAAAACGATAAACCTCTTGCGATCAAGCCGGTTCCTGCTTCTCTTGCACCGGTACAGCCAGCACCTATCAAAACCAAGGCAGTTGAAAACGTGCAAGCGCCAGTAGTGGCAGCTAATAATGTGGCATCGCCGGCCACGAATAAAGTAGTGGCAACGGACACATCAGCAACACTGAACAAGCAAGTCAAAGAACTGACTCCGCAACAGCGTGCAGAGAATGATTATCGCAAGGCGACCAGCTTGGTTCAGCAAGGACGCACAGCAGAGGCGATTAGTTTGCTCGAACAAGTATTGCAAACAGATGCCGCCAATGCCGCTGCGAGACAAACATTGATTGCGTTGTTGATCAGTAGCAAGCGACAGGACGATGCAATACGTTATGCGCAAGAAGGATTGAGTCTCGATGCGAAACAAACTGGCTTTGCGATGATACTGGCGCGCTTGCAGGTTGAAAAAGGCGATCAGCAATTGGCGATCAATACTTTGCAGCGCAGCCTGCCTTACGCACTGGATCGTGCCGAATATCAAGCGTTCCTGGCTGCGCTATTGCAACGCGAGGGACGACACAAGGATGCGATAGAACATTATCTGGTAGCTGTACGCAAAACGCCGCAAAGCGGTTTGTGGTGGATGGGGATGGGAATTTCCATGCAGGCAGATAAGCGTGATGCCGAAGCGCGTGAGGCATTTACGCGTGCACGCGAAACACAAACATTGTCGCCTGAGCTGCAAGCCTTTGTTGACCAGAAATTGAAGCAGTTGCCGCGCTGATTCTATGCACCTGCCTAGTTGCTAGGCTGGTGCTTCCTCATATTTTCGCCAACCGCGCTAACGCGGTCCTCAGCGTTTCTTCCTTCTTCGCAAAACAGAAACGTATGATGCCGGAATTTTTAGGCTCGTTATAGAAGGCAGATACGGGTATGGCTGCTACGCCGATTTCGGCAGTCAGCCATTGTGCAAAATCATTCTCTGGTAAATCTGAAATCGCACGGTAATCGACACATTGAAAATAGGTGCCGTCTGCCGGCAATAATTTGAAACGCGTGTTTGCCAGACCATCGCGGAACAGATCACGCTTGCGTTGGTAGAACGTCGGCAAGGTCAGGTAAGGCTGCGGATTTGCCATGTAAGCTGCAATTGCGTGCTGCATAGGCGTATTGACTGAGAACAAACTGTATTGATGAACTTTGTGGAACTCTTTCATCAATTCAGCTGGCGCTGCGACATAGCCGATTTTCCACCCTGTGACGTGATAGGTTTTGCCGAAGCTGGATACAACGAAGGTGCGTGCGGCTAATTCAGGATGGCGACATACGGATTCATGTTGCATGCCGTCATACACCATGTGCTCATAAACTTCATCGGACAGCAATAAAATGTCTGTGCCGCGCACGATATCTGCGAGCTTCTGCAAATCGCTCGCGCGCAGTATGGAGCCGGTAGGATTGTGCGGCGAGTTGATCAGAATCAGGCGTGTTCTTGCCGTGATTGCTGCTGCGACTTTGTCCCATGGCACTGCATAGCCGGTTTCATCAACTTCCATCTGTACGCAAACGGCTTTGCCGCCAGCGAGTGCGATGGCTGGCAAGTAGCTGTCGAAAGCGGGTTCTATCACGATGACTTCATCGTCAGTACGGACGCAGCAAAGGATACTGGTCAGTAATGCTTGCGTGGCACCTGCTGTAATCGTGATCTCGTTTTGTGGGTTGTAGTGATGGCCGTAGATGGATGCTATCTTCAGTGCAATTGCTTCACGCAATGCAGCTACGCCCGTCATAGGTGGATACTGATTCCAACCATTTTTCATGGCGCTTGTTACTGCGTCGAGTAAGGCTGGATCACAGTCGAAATCCGGAAATCCTTGACCTAGATTGACAGCCTTCTTCTCTGCGGCCAGCGCCGACATTAAAGTAAAAATAGTCGTGCCTACTTGCGGCAGCTTGCTTGTTATCGATGGCGTATCGAATAAGGATGCGTCGTTTGCGGGATTGTTGAGAGTAGGCATGCGGTGTCGATTGTATGAAGGTACAAGTTATTCAGCTGCTTGAGGTGTTGCTGACATTTCAAGCGTCCATGCTTCTGGTGTCATGATAGAGAAAAAACCGTCACGACGCGTTTTTCGGGCGCATTTCAGAAGTGCCTTGTCTTTTGTGATCAGCACGTCCGCTTTTTCATCACGCGATAGCTCAAGGAATTTTTGGTCATCCTTGTCTTTGCAGACGGGCAGTTTGGCCGATTCTGGATCTGCTTCAGTAATAGGATAGCAATGTATCAAGGTATCAAACTCTGCCGAGACGCGCACGCGATCAGCTTCGTCCAACTTCAAATGTGGATAGCTTAAAACGATACTCCACTCCATGCGACAATCGTCACGTGTGATGGCTTGTACTTGTCCGCTTTTGAGCGCGTCATGCAGCAGCGTCCAGCGTGGATCGCGAAATACAAACAGATCCAGACAGACGTTTGTGTCGAGTACGATGCGCTTCGGTATCATTGTCAAAATTATTCTTGCCCGGATGTAGAAATGCTTATTGTTTTATCGCCTGCCAAAACCCTTGATTACGACACACCTGCCCATACGGAGATCAGTAGCAAACCTGACTTCATCAAGCGATCTGCAGAATTGATCGCTATCTTGCGGCAGTCGTCACCGGATCAGATCGCTAGCCTAATGCGTATCTCCGATCCTCTTGCAACCCTGAATGCTAATCGTTTTGCGGAATGGTCGCCCAAATTTACGCTGAAAAATTCCAAGCAGGCGATGCTGGCGTTTAATGGCGATGTGTATGAAGGCTTGAATGCTGCGAGTCTGAACGCGCAACAACTCGCTTATGCCCAATCGCATATCCGCATTTTATCCGGCTTGTACGGCGTATTGCGACCGCTTGATTTGATGCAGCCGTATCGCCTGGAAATGGGGACTCGACTGGCCAATCCTGTAGGCAAGGATTTGTATGCATTCTGGGGCGATGCCGTCACACATACCTTGAATCAGCGTATGGCCGAGCAGCAATCGGAGGCTTTGATCAATCTGGCATCGGAAGAGTACTTCAAGGTTGTGAAGCCCAAATTGTTGAATGCGCCGGTGATCACGCCTGTTTTTCAGGATTGGAAGAATGGGCAATACAAGGTGATTTCTTTCTATGCCAAACGTGCACGTGGTTTGATGGCACGTTATGCAGCAACAGAAGGAATCGTTAATCCTGATGCACTAAAGTCGTTCAATGTTGATGGTTATGCGTTCGATCATGCTTTGTCGGATGAAAAAACATGGATGTTTAGACGAAAAATAACAGCCTGATTTTCAGAAAAAGGCTGATTAAATTTCCTTGTGGAAATTAATATTTCTACAAGGAAATAAAATGCTTGTAATTGCGCAATTACATCAAATATTTTTTGTATCAATGCAATTGTTAAATCCTTCTTCGCGTTCTGCGACTGCTTCATCCCCTCTATTTGTTGCATTGCAAGGCAAACTTGAATTGCTGATGAGATTGAATTGTAAATTCGAGTTGTCGATATATCACGCATTGCAAATTTAATTGTTAAATCAATAGCTTATCTAAGCAAATCTGAGCAATTTATCGTTGTTCGTCTACAACTTCTTTGTCATGCGGCAAGCATTCTCTCAGGCATGTTCCCCTATAATACTTCCTTGGGATAGCGGGAAATAATTTTACCTTTTGTTACATTTCGAATCTATTTAGAGCAGCATGCATGAGATTGCATTGGATGCACCTTTTTGCAGCACAATCGCCGGTTGGCGGAATTGATCGGCCAGTTGTTAGATGACAAGTACATTCAAATTCAGATTGCTCGCAGGTCTTCAACTTCTCATTAGCTCGCAATTAGTATTTGCAGAGCCTCTGCAACTCTCAACCGCACTGAATGATGCAAATCTGTTCCGCTCCCCATCACGCGAACAACCATTTTCTCAAGACGTACAACGCCTCACTCCAACACCGAGCGAAGATGTAGCGCCGGCATCTCCTGCATTGCGACTGCCTTCCGATGAGCCGAAGTCAGTGAAGCCGCGTAATAGCGGTAATGCGGCAAAAGCTTCGGAGAATCAGACTGCGGATTTGGCGAAGGATGATGAAATCATTCAATTGCTGCGCCAATCCGACAAGGCATTTGCAAGTGCGTCAGTCGCCTTGCCTGAAGACATTGTGGCGGCAGGAGATGGGCGTTTGCAAAACATGCTGTCGCTTGAAGAAGCGCTGGCACGCACATTGCAAAATAGTTACAGCTACGCCGCAGCGAGTGCGCAGGCTGAAGGTGCGGTGTATGGCAAGAAGGCAGCATTAGGGCAAATGGGGCCGACGATTGATTTGCGCGGACAGCGTGGTCGTGAGTATTCAGCACCTGGTGCGTACACAGATTTGAGTACCGGTAGAGCAGTGGCAAACGATACGCATATTCGTTGGGATAACAGCGTCATCATTCGCCAGCCGCTTTTCAACCCGGGTTCCTATTTTGAATATCGCAAGCAGGCGACGTTGGCCGATGCTGCCGACTTCCGCAAAGAAGATGCGCGTGAAGCCTTGTACTACCAGACGATCAAGGCGTACTACGATTTGCTGCGTAGCTACGTCGCATTGACCTTCGCACGCAGCTACGCCGAGCGCATGGATACCTTGCAGGATTACATGAACAAGCGCTTGCAGGGCGGTGGTGCGAGCAAGGTTGATTTCGAGCGTGTACGTGGTCGCGCGTTGACGGCACAGTCGGCCATGATCGAGGCGCAAGGCGTGCTGGAGAGCGCAATGATCACGCTCGTGCAATTGACTGGCGTACGTTCGCAGCAACTTGGCATTCCATCAAAGATGATGCCGATTGTTCCGGTTACATCCAAACAAGCCCTGTCGCTTATTTATGAAAACAATCCTGCAGTGCGCGCTGCCCGTCAAGATGCGGCAGCAGCGAGCGAAGAGTTGAAATCGGCACGTTCACGTTTTTCACCAAACTTGTCAGTCGAAGTCACACAGGCCAGGACTAATAACGCTGGTGGTGGCGGCATATTGACCACGGACAGACGCTACATGTTGGTCATGAACATGAATCTGTTGAACGGTGGTTCTGACTACTACTATCAAAAGCAGATCGGCAGCAAGTTTGTCGAGAAGTCGAATACCGCAGCCGATGTCGAGCGCAAGCTCAAGGAACAGATCGAGATCAATTACCGCACGCTCGATGCGGTTAGAAAACGAATCGTCATTGCTCGTCAGGCGTATCAAACCAATGCTGGTGTAGCCGACGTATTTCTCGAGCAGCTGACGACGGGCAACAAGCAATTGCTTGATGTACTTGATGCGTATCAACAGGCGTATCTATCGCGGGTTGATCTGGCGCAGTTACTGTTTTTGCAGGCAGATATCAGCTATCAAATTTTGCGTAATACCGGTCGTGCCTCTTCCTTCGTGGAAGGCATGCAGCAGCCTTAATGCCGTAACCTTGGAGGAAAGATGGAAGGTGGAAAGGAACAGAATTTCTGGCCCGGATTCGTCGATGCGTTATCCAACGTCGTGTTGGTGATGATTTTCGTCGTCGTCGTTTTTGTGGTGACACTGTTCTACTACTCGCAGAAGCTTGCGCAATTCAAGGCCGTGAAGTTCATGGAGAAGAAGGAATTGCAGGAGCAGGTTGCTACGCCATCGAAGAACCAGCCGAATATCAGCCGTCTCGATGATGGCAAAAATCCTGATGTCGCGCGCTTCAAGCTGGAGAGCCAAGAGCAGATAAAAGAAATCGCAGCATTAAAAGGGCAAGTCGCTTTGTTGCAGGCGAAGCTGAACAGTACAAGCACATCAGCTGCTGGCAGTTTGCGTAGCGATGAAGGTGCACCGACGAATGCTATCCAGATTGAGAAGACGCGTACCTCGACTGCAGTCGATACCTTGGCAGGGATCAAGATTGATGGCCGTACTGATGCGATCACATTGCGCTTCGATAAAGATGGCGTCGAGTTGAACAACGACGCGACCAAAACGCTAGATGCCAATATCAAAGGCTGGACTGACAAGATCAAATCACGCCAAGGCAAGTTGGTCATTACCGGTGTGGTTGGCTCGCTTGCCTATACCGAAGGTCGTCGCCGCGCTTATTACCGCACGATTGCAGTTCGCAATTACCTGATCGATCTTGGTGTTGCACCTACCAGTGTCATCAGTCGTGTTGTACCGGGCAATGAAAGCGCGGAAAGTGATTCGACCGTAGTGATTCAATATTCCGCATCCGCAAAATGAAATTTCCTCGACTAGCCAGCTTTATCAAGACCAGCCTTCAGCGCGCAGAAGCTGCGACGCGCAAGGCCGTGCCTTTGCTGGATAGAGGCTTGGAAATGCATCGCGAGATGCCAGGACCGAAGCTGTTCGTATTATGGCTTTTAGCTGCTTTGTTCTTGTTGGTAGTTTGGGCATATTTCGCACCTATCGATATGGTCGTACGCGGACAGGGGCGCATCGTTCCTTCTGATCATAATCAAATTATTCAGCATCTGGAAGGCGGCATCGTCTCGACGATTGCTGTACGCGAAGGTGCTGCGGTACGCAAAGATCAAATACTGATCACGATCAAAGACGTACGCGCCAGTTCAGATCAAGGCGAAGGCCGAGTCAAACTACTTGGCTTGCGTACTCGTGTCGCGAGACTGACAGCGGAGGCTAATGGCGCAACGCAGTTGAGCTTGCCTGCCGATATACCGCTCGATGCGGCAGCGGTACAGAGTGAGCAAGCTGCTTTTGTTGCGCGTCAGTCCAAGTTAAATGGCGAATTGAATATCTTGCGTGAGCAAAGCACGCAACGTCAGGCAGAGTTAAGTGAAACGACTAGCCGTCAAAAAAGTTTGACTGATGAATACAACCTCGCGCAACAGCAATATCAGTTAGTGCATGCGATGTATGTCAAAAGTGCCGCATCCCAACTGGAAGACATTCAAGCGCAATCGAAAGCGCAGGATGTACGTAGCCGCTTGAATGCGACTAGCGCGATGATCCCGCGCTTACGCGCTGCAATCTCTGAAGCGCAGGCCAAGGTGGCGGATGGTGTGTCACGTTTTCGTGCGGAAGCGCGTGCTGATTTAACGACTGCAGAAACCGAATTGGCGCGTTTGTCGGAAGAGATGAAGTCACGCAATGATCGCGTACTGCGCTCTGAAGTCAAAGCGCCTATGGATGGCGTAGTCAATCGCATCTTCGTTAATACGGTAGGTGGCGTCGTCAAGCCAGGTGATCCGATACTGGAAATGACTCCGATTGACGACAAGGTTGTGGTTGAAGCGAACGTCAATCCGACTGATCGTGCTGAATTGACGATTGGTAAGCCAGCACGCGTCAAAGTGACCGCGTATGACTACGGCGTCTACGGTTCGATGCAAGGCGTGGTCACTGAGATCAGTGCCGATACCGTGCCGGAAGAGCGTGGCGAGCGCCACTATCGCGTCAAGATCGAAGTCACACGCGACATAGAACACCTTAAAAACGCTGATAACGGCACACCACTCATGCCTGGCATGACGGCTACTGCCGATATCGTCGTTGGCCGTCGCACAGTATGGCAATACCTGATTTCACCGTTGAATCGTTTTTCGCAAACTGCTCTGCGCGAACCACGATGAAAACGAAAATGCTCCTGATAGCCGCAATGTTAATTTCAATTACCCGATCGGAATATTCCGCACCATGAAAACGCTACGCAAATACTACCTTCTTGCGATGATTCCTTCCCTCGTTTTGCTGGCGGGCGGCATCCTTTTCAAGGACTTCGTTCTTCACGCGATTCATATCAATCCTGTATTGAATTTGTTCATCATCGGGGTGGCGGTGTTTGGTGTTGCCCTGATCATTTACGACATCTACAAGGTCAATTGGGAATACAACAAACTGAAATTATTCTATGCGCGCGCATCTGCTGGCGAGTCGCTGGAAGATTTGGTGCTGGATCCGACATTCGAAGGTACGGAGATTGCCAAGGTGCTGGTCAGTGTGGCCAATACCAAAGGGCGCTTGACTACGCGTATCGAGCAGGAAACTATCGAGCGTTCGCTGGCTGAGTTGCATACCCATCTGGAAGCGCGGATGGAGTTCCCACAATATCTGACTGGTTTCATGATTGCGCTGGGCTTGCTGGGTACGTTTATCGGTTTGTTGGAAACCTTGGTTAGCACTGCTGACCTGATTAATGGATTTGGCAAGGCCAGCCAAGGTAGCGACATGGATGCATCGTTTGCGCATCTGGTGGCCGATTTGAATAAACCACTGGCCAGTATGGGTACGGCGTTTAGTGCATCCATGTTCGGCTTGATCGGATCGTTGACACTGGGCTTGACGCTGGTTTGTTTGCGCGGAGCAGGTAAACGTTTGGTCGTGGCTGCACGTCAATGCATCAGCGATATGGTGCAGCACGTTGTGCATGAAATGTCCGGTCCGGGCGCATCACAACGTCAAGGTATTTCCGAATCTTTCCTCACTGAATTCCTGCATGACTTGATGGTCTTGCAGCGTGAATCGGTACTGACTTCGCGCAACAGTTCAGATGCTTCATTGCAAGCAGGTGTGAAACTGGAAGCAATGAATGATCGTCTTGCGACGGTTGCGCGCCTGTTCCAGGACAGCATCGATGAATCAAAGAACATGCGGCAGCTGGTTTCATTCGGACCACGTATGCATGAAGTCGGGCAACAGACGCTGGAAGAGATCCGCAACCTCGGCCAGATGATCAATCAAAAGTTGGCATCGACAGAAGACATTACACAAAGTTTGTCATTGTTGAGCGAACGTTTGAGCGTCAATGGCGATATCGCGCTGCGCAGCTTCGATGTGTTGCCGCAAATCGTCGGCACCATGCAAAGCGGGCAGACAGCATTGTCGTCAGCTTTGTCTTCGCTGCAAAGTCAACAAGCCGATCTGGCCAGTGTGCATGAGAAGTCCGCACAGCACATTGCGCAATTGCCTGGCTTGCTGTCGCAGGTTTCTATCCGCATGGGCGACGAGTTGAATGCGATTCAACATCAGGCAGAAATTCATTCGACGGTGGCGACACGTCTTGGTCAACTTGGTACGGTCATCGGTGAGAACTCCAGCAACATTACACGCGACGCCTTGGCTGCACGTCAGTTGCAGATCGATTTGGCCAAGCACATGGCCACGCAGAACGAACGTATCAAAGGTCTCGATGCGATTCCGCAAGCATTGGCAAACATCAGCGAAGCACTGGTTCGTCAGAATGTCATGTCACAGACCATCATTGAAGAGATGCGTAATGGACGTCAAACAATGATCAAGGACTTACGTCTCGAACTGCGCGAAGCAATGCGCGAACTCGCCACGCGTACTGATAACAAATAAGCAGGAAATATTCAGCTATGAGCAAGATGCCCGACCTTCCCGCTGCAGCTGTGCAGCCAGCCGACACCGGTGCTCCCGCCGCTGTCGGCGTCGGTGTTTTGCACGATACTTTTGAGGGAATTACCCGCGATCCGATGTATGTGACACTGCTGCGTGCATACGGCAAGCGACTGGTGGAGATCGTGGTCGCCGGATTCTTGATCAATATATTCGGTTTGCTGCTGCCGCTTTATTCGCGTCTTGTGTACGACAAGGTGATTGGCAATCACATTCCAGATACCTTGTGGGCGTTGACGCTGGGTATGTTGTTGTTCATCGTGCTGGAATTCGTTTTGCGCGTGATCCGCACGTTTTATATTGAGCAGCTTGCTGGCAAGTTCGATATCGAGTTCGACCAGGCGGTCGTCAAGAAATTGCTGGCAGCGCGTGTCTCATGGCCGGTTGGTGTCGTGCTGGCCAAGTACCGTGATATCACCGGTGCGCGTGATCTGCTGTCATCGAATTACATGCTGATCATCATCGATTTCCCATTCCTTCTGTTGTATTTGCTGGCGATTGGTTTGATCGGCGGCTCTATTGTTTGGGTAGTGCTGGTCGGTGGACTATTGTTGGTAGGCGCGCAGTTGCTGTGCAAGATTCCTGCAAACGACTATGCGCGCATAGGCATGGGCGTAGGCGCTGCCAAGACCGACAAACTTGCGGGCTTGGTATTTGGTATCGAAACACTTAAAACATCTGCGCTGCAAAAACGCGTGATTGATCTGTTTGCAAAAGATGCAGAGCAATCGGCCGTGACACAGGCAAAGAGCCGCTTCTGGTCGACTGTGGGTTATACAATTTCATCCAGCGGTTATACCTTGATCACGATAGGCACGATGGTCGTTGGTGTTTATCTGGTAGAGGCCAATTCGCTGACAGTCGGTGCCTTGATTGCATCGTCGATGCTGGCTGGCCGTGCGGCATCGATGTTGTCTTCGGTCGCATTAGTGGTGGGACGTATCGATGCGTTCAAGCAGGCGAGAGCATCCTTCGAAGAGTTGTTTGTCGAAGGGCCGCACGCCAAGGCCACGAACGAAGTCGATCGTCAGCAGATAGAGGGAAAAATTCAGGTTTCCAATTTGAGCTTCAGCATCAAACCTACGGAACCGGCGATGTTGAAGCAGATTTCATTCGTGATCAATCCGGGTGAAAAGGTTGGTTTGGTCGGGCGCTCAGGTTCTGGTAAATCGACATTGCTGCGTTGTCTTGCGGGTGTCCATCATGCTGACGATGGGCAGGTCTTGATGGATGGTATTTCCGTCAATGCTTATCCAGAAGCCGTGCGGATGCGTTCAATTGCATACAAGCCGCAAGATCCATTTCTATTCGATGGCACGTTGGCTTCCAATATCTTTGTTGATAACACCATCAGCACGGGGATTTATCAGACTGTATTGCATGTGTCTTGTCTGGATGATTTGTTGGGAGGTGGGCAGCTACGCCTTGATCAGATGATCACTGCGCCGGGAAATCTATCTGGTGGTCAGCGGCAAATGGTTGCGCTGGCGCGTGCGGTAGCTGGCATGCCTAGCGTCTTGTTGCTGGATGAACCGACAACCGGCATCGATCAAGTGACAGAAAACAAGATTATCGAGCGATTGGTCGCGTTTGCCGCGAATCGCACGCTGGTGGTGGCAACACACAGTCCGGTGCTATTGCGCCAGATGGATCGCATTATCGTTATTAATGACGGCAAGATCGTGGCTGACGGGCCACGGGCTCAAATATTGCAGTAATCACTTTGATGGGCCGGGAGTATGCCGGTTTCACAATGAAGGAAATTCAGATGGCAACTGCTCCTGCTTCCAAGTCGGGTACGAATCAGTCCACCGTGGACAAGAACGGTGCGCCGATCAGAGTCGTCACGCCGGATCAAAGTGGTAATTTTCAACTGAAAATTTCGCAGAGCGATGTCGCGAAAATCCATATCGTCGACGTCGATATGGTACTTTATCTGAATGATGGCACCAAGTTGGTGCTGGCAGGCGGTGCCATCGGCGCGATGGATGCAACTGTCATGGTGGATTTCAGCAGCGGCCGCGATAGTGCCAGTCACATGCTGGATCAAGTCGGCAAAATTCCACTGCAAAAACTCGATCAGCCCTTGGTACTTAGTACGGAACCTGTGAACTCGGATGGCCGTGGCAATGGAGCCGAGGATGCTGCCTATCGTCAGACTGAGGGCGCGCAGGATCTCGCAAGTCAGGCGCAGGCAGCCAATGCCGCGTTGTCGGCCATTAGTAAAGCCATGGTGCAATTAGCCAACGTGGTGCAAGCCAACACGACACCAGTCAATAACTTCAAATCCAATTTTGACGGGCAAGCTGCGCAGCAGCAGCCTTTGGTCAAACAAGTTGCTGAAATTCTGCCGGAACGTCCGGGGAAGGCACCGCAAGAGTTTGTCATCGGACCAAATGAACCGGCGATTGCTATTCATCTTGTTAATACGGTTGGTACTACGCAAATAGGTGATGTGTTGTACGGCAGTGGTGGCAGTAGTGGCCTGCTGTCCGGAACCAATACATCCAACGCTGCACAGATTGCTCCGCAGATTATCAATGCAGGTAATGACGTCCGTACGATTTACGCGACAGGTATTGCGCCAGCGGCAGGCAGCAATATACCGGCCGATACCTTCAGTAAAGTTTTGGATGTTCAAATCACGGGTGATGGCAAAGTACAGTCGCTGACGGTATCGGGTGTGCCATCAGGTATGAGCATTGTGGGGGCGACATCGTTGGGCGGCGGAGTGTATCAAATTGCCGTATCGCCAGACACCAAGAATTATGGGCTGGAGCTGCAGTACAACACTGTACCGCCAGATGCTGGCGCACCGATTCATCAAGATTTCAAACTGACATTTTCGTTATCGGTTGTGACCGCCGATGGCGTGCAATCGCTGACTAGCGTCAAGCAAGTTGTGGTCAAGGATGCGACTACCGCAAATGATCTGTCGTATGCCAATCCAGTGACGGGCGAAAGTGTTTTTGTATTGCCGGCACAAGGTTTGTCGCACATTGTGCATGCCGGTGACAACGCTGGAACGACGATATATGGCAGCAATGCTAATGACTTCCTTTATGGCGGCACTGGCAACGATACGATATATGGCGGCAAGGGCAATACCTATTTCGAAGGTGGTGCCGGCAACGATACTTTAGTTGGTGGCGTGAATCTTGATATTAATAATGTCAACACGGTTGTCAATACTGTTGGTTATGCAAACTCAACTGCAGGCGTGTTTGTCGATTTGAATACAGGTCATGCGCTGGATGGTTTTGGCGGACAGGATACCTTGAGTAATATCCAGAAGGTGATCGGTAGCAAATATGACGATACCTTCGTCGTCGGTGCTACAACCAAGGGAGTTGATGGCGGTGTATCTGGTAGCGATACTATTGATTTCTCGGCGTCGAACGCGGCGGTTAACATCAACCTGAATACCGGTACGGGTACTGGTGGTTATGCGCAGAACGTGACGTTCAGCAATATTCAGAATGTAGTCGGCAGTAGCTATAGCGATACTTTCATCGCTAGCAGCGTTGCGAATATTTTTGATGGTGGCGCAGGCGGATCGAATACGGTGTCGTATGCGAATTCACCGTCGAGCTCGACGTCAGGTGTGACAGTCGATTTGCTGAACGGTGTAGGCAGCGGTAATGATGCAACTGGTGATAAGTACATCAATATCCAGAACGTGATCGGCAGTGCTTATAACGATACGTTCATCGCCAACCAAGAAGCCAACAATTTCGATGGTATGGGTGGTATTAACACGGTCAGCTATGCGGGCTCAGCTGCCAGTGTTGAAGTCGATTTTTACAAAGGTCAGGGTGCGGGTGGTAATGCCGCGGGCGACATCTATAAAAATATTCAGAACGTAATCGGTAGTTCTCACGACGACAAGTTTGTTGCCGATACCGATAGCCTGAACTTTGATGGTGGTGCGGGTGGCAACGATACTGTTAGTTATGAAAGGTATTTGTCAGGTGTGATCGTTGATGCGTCGCGTAATGTTGGCGGCATCGAACTTACGCCTGCTGATGCACAGCATCTGGCGACCTACTCCAATAGCTATATCAATATAGAAAAATTCGTAGGTACAGCTTACGCCGATACATTTATCGCCAGTAATCGTGCTGATAATTTTGACGGTTTGGGTGGCGTAGACACTGTCAGCTATGCAGCGGATACCGTAGGTGTGACGGTTAATCTGGTAACCGGACTTGGGTCTGGTGTTGGCAGTTTGGCCGATGGCGACCAGCTGGCGAATATCGAAAACGTCATCGGTGGTAGCGGCAACGATACATTTGTCGCGAATGATTCCGCCAATGTATTCGATGGTGGTACTGGCTCCAACACAGTAGATTACAGCGCGTCGACTACCGGTGCGGTAACGGTCGATCTGTTTCACGCAAATGGCGTCGGTACCAGCGGTGGTTTCGCGCAAGGCGATAAATTCATCAATATCCAAAACGTCATCGGCAGTACCTTTGACGATACCTTTGTCGCCAGTGCAGCTGCGAATACCTTTGATGGTCGCGGCGGTAATCATAATCGTGTCAGTTATGCCAACGATACGGTAGGCGTAACAGTTGATCTGGTGAATGGTGAAGGTTCGGGCGCAGGCAGCCTGGCAGCAGGTGACAAGTTCTTCAATATCCAGGATGCGACCGGCGGTAGCGGTAACGATACTTTCATCGCCAGCAATGTAGCCAATGCCTTCAATGGCGGACTGGGTACGAATACCGTCAGCTATGAGTATTCGGACGTCGGTGTGACGGTAGACCTGGTTGCGGGCACGGGCACTGGTGGTTATGCAGATGGCGATACGCTCACGAATATTCAAAACGTCAAAGGCAGCACCAGCGATGATCTGTTCATTGCGAATAGTGTGGCCAATTCTTTCGTCGGCAACGGCGGTGTGGATACCGTCAGCTATATCAAAGCGACTGATGGTCATGGCGTCACGGTAGATTTTAATGCCGGCGCAGGTACTGGCGGTTATGCAGAAGGCGATCGTTATCAGGGCATACGTAATGCAATCGGTACCAGCTACGACGATACCTTCGTCGCTAGCGATCTGGTCAATACTTTCGATGGTGGTCTAGGTTCCAATACCGTTAGCTACGCTGCTTCCACTAGCGGAGTGACGGTTGATCTGTTGGCTGGAACAGGTACTGGTGGGTATGCACAAGGCGATCAGTACATTTCGATTCAAAACGTGATCGGCAGTACCAGCGATGATTTGTTTATCGCGAATGGAGCAGCGAATGCTTTCGACGGCGGTGGCGGTACACACAACCGTGTTAGCTACGCGACAGATACAGCGAACCTGACGATAGATTTGTTGACCGTTGGTGCGATTGGTTTGGGCGGCAATGCACAAGGCGATACCTATACCAATATCCAGGACCTGACAGGTGGCTTGGGTAATGACACCTTCATCGCTAGCGCAGCCGCAAATGCGTTCGACGGTGGTGGCGGCACACACAATCGTGTCAGCTACGCGACAGATACAGCGAACCTGACGATTGATTTGTTGACCGTTGGTGCGATTGGTTTGGGCGGCAATGCACAAGGCGATACCTATACCAATATCCAGGACCTGACAGGTGGCTTGGGTAATGACACCTTCATCGCTAGCGCAGCCGCAAATGCGTTCGACGGTGGTGGCGGCACACACAATCGTGTCAGCTACGCGACAGATACAGCGAACCTGACGATTGATTTGTTGACCGTTGGTGCGATTGGTTTGGGCGGCAATGCACAAGGCGATACCT
>JAZJXV010000010.1:45559-128510 GCA_040390795.1 Pseudomonadota bacterium
GTGGCGGCACACACAATCGTGTCAGCTACGCGACAGATACAGCGAACCTGACGATAGATTTGTTGACCGTTGGTGCGATTGGTTTGGGCGGCAATGCACAAGGCGATACCTATACCAATATCCAGGACCTGACAGGTGGCTTGGGTAATGACACCTTCATCGCTAGCGCAGCCGCAAATGCGTTCGACGGTGGTGGCGGCACACACAATCGTGTCAGCTACGCGACAGATACAGCGAACCTGACGATAGATTTGTTGACCGTTGGTGCGATTGGTTTGGGCGGCAATGCACAAGGCGATACCTATACCAATATCCAGGACCTGACAGGTGGCTTGGGTAATGACACCTTCATCGCTAGCGCAGCCGCAAATGCGTTCGACGGTGGTGGCGGCACACACAATCGTGTCAGCTACGCGACAGATACAGCGAACCTGACGATAGATTTGTTGACCGTTGGTGCGATTGGTTTGGGCGGCAATGCACAAGGCGATACCTATACCAATATCCAGGACCTGACAGGTGGCTTGGGTAATGACACCTTCATCGCTAGCGCAGCCGCAAATGCGTTCGACGGTGGTGGCGGCACACACAATCGTGTCAGCTACGCGACAGATACAGCGAACCTGACGATTGATTTATTGAATGCAGGTGCAATTGGCCTGGGCGGCAATGCACAAGGTGATACCTATACCAATATCCAGGACATTACAGGTGGTTCGGGCGACGATACCTTTATCGCAAATGCAACTGCGAATAACTTCGATGGTGGCATCAGCATAGCGACTTCACATAACCGTGTGAGCTATGCGAGTGATACAGCAAACTTGACGATCAATCTGTCGGATAAGACCGCATCTAGTGTGACGTCTGGGACTGGCGCTGGCGGTAATGCGCAGGGCGATACGTACGTCAACATCCAGGATGCCACTGGTGGTAGCGGTAACGATATCTTTGTCGCTAGCCTGGCGGCGAATAAATTTGATGGTGGTGCTGGCTCTAATACGGTGAGCTATGAATCATCCGTTGGCGGTGTGACAGTCAATCTGTCGTCGCAAACAATCAATGGTCTGGCAAGCAACACGGGTAGCGGTAGCTATGCAGAAGGTGATGCGTACACCAATATCCAGAATGTTATTGGCAGTACTGGTAACGATACCTTCATAGGCGGAGCAGCAACCAATACCTTCACAGGTAACGGCGGCAGCGACACCGTCAGCTATGCGGCATCGACGGCGGGTGTCAAAGTCAATTTGTCCGCTACTGAGCTGGAAACGGTTGGTGCTGGTCGTGGTGTGGGTGGTGATGCAGACAACGATACGTATGTTGGTATCAGCAATGTGACCGGTAGTTTGTTTGATGACGTGTTCTTTGCCAATAGCTCGGTTAATACCTTTGACGGCGGTGGTGGAACATTACACAACCGCGTCAGCTACGGCGCATCGGGTACCGGCATTATCGTCAACTTGTCCGACAAACAGATATTGGGCGTGAACGCAGGCCGTGGCTCACTGGGTGATGCCAATAACGATACTTATATCAATATCCAGGACGTCACTGGAACTTCGGGTAATGACACGTTTATTGCCAGTGCCGCGGAGAATATTTTCGACGGTGGCCTAGGTAACAATACGGTGAACTATGGTGCTTCAGATACCGGCGTGATTGTTAATCTGAGTGCGGTGTCGCAAAACGGTGTCGCTAGTTTGCGTGGTAGTGGTGGTTATGCGAATAACGACGCTTATACGAACATTCAGAATGTCACTGGTAGTTTATTCGACGATTTGTTCTACGGCAGCAGTGTTGCGAATATCTTGGATGGCGGTCTTGGTACTCTGCATAACCGCGTCAGTTATACCAATGATACGGCCGACTTGACCATCAATCTGGTGGCAGGCACGGGCCTCGGTGGCAATGCGGCGGGCGATACCTACGTCAATATTCAAGATATAACGGGCGGCTCTGGTAACGATACATTTATTGCTAGCGCCGCTGAGAACAGATTTGATGGCGGTGCAGGAAGCGATACCGTCAGCTATGCAGCATCGACTGCTGGGGTTACAGTCAATTTATCTGGTGTGACGACGTTGAGCGGACTTGCATCAATGCGTGGCAGCGGTGGTTATGCCAATAACGACGAATATACGAGCATTGAAAATATTATCGGTAGTAGTGCCGATGATACTTTTTATGCAAGTGCAGATACGACCGCAGCGGCCAACAGATTCGACGGTGATGGTGGTACGCACAATCGTGTGAGTTATGAAGCAGCCAGTGTCGGTGTAACGGTCAACTTGCTGACTAATATCGGCAGTGGCGGTGCGGCTGGTGATACTTACGTCAATATTCAGGATGTGACGGGCGGTGCTGGCGACGATACTTTTATCGCTAACTCAGTAGCGAATAACTTCGATGGCGGTGGCGGTACGCACAATCGTGTCAGCTATGCCAGTGATAATGTGGCTTTGACCATCAATCTGGCGACTGGTACTGGCCTTGGTGGCAATGCGGCAGGTGATACCTACGTCAATATTCAAGATATAACGGGTGGCTCTGGTGCCGATACATTTATTGCTAGCACTGCTGAGAACAGATTTGATGGCGGGGCAGGCAGCGATACCGTCAGCTATGCAGCATCGAACGTTGGGGTCACGGTTAATTTGTCTGCTGTGACGACTTTGAGTGGGCTCGCATCGATGCGAGGCAGTGGTGGTTATGCTAACAATGATGAATATACAAGTATTGAAAATATTATCGGTAGTAGTGCCGATGATACTTTTTATGCGAGTGCGGATACGGCGGCAGCGGCCAACAAATTCGATGGCGGTGGTGGCTCGCATAATCGCGTGAGTTATGAATCAGCAACTGTAGGTGTGACGGTTAACCTTGTGACCAATGTTGGTAGTGGCGGTGCGGCTGGTGATATTTATGCCAGCATTCAGGACGTGACGGGCGGCTCTGGCAATGACACTTTTATTGCCAGCTCGGTTGCAAATTATTTCGATGGTGGCGCAGGTACGGATACCGTTAGTTATGCATCAGTTACCGGTAACACGGGCGTCACGGTTAATTTAAGCACAGGATTGGGTAGCGGAGCTGGAAGTTGGTCCCTAGGCGATACCTATACCAATATCGAGAACGTAATAGGGAGCAAGAATAACGACACCTTAACTGGTGCTGCGACTGGTATGACGGTCCTCACTGGCGGCGCAGGAGCGGATGCTTTGATTGGCATTGCTGGCAATAGCGCAAATACCTATGCCAGTTACGCAGGCTCAACTGTCGGTGTTGTGATTAATTTGCTGACCGGTTCTGGATCTGGCGGCGATGCAGCTGGCGATACATTAAGCAATATTGATAACCTTATTGGCAGTTCGTTTAACGATACGTTTATCGCTAATAACAAGGTTAGTATTTTTAATGGTGGTGCTGCCGGTAACGATACAGTCAGTTACGCTGGCTCTTCCGGGGCAGTGATTGCCAATTTGAATACGCCGACAGGTTCTGCGGGTAATGCAACTGGTGACACTTATATAAGTATTGAAAATCTTATCGGCAGTAGCTTTGACGATACCTTGACCGGTCTGGCTGGCGGGGGCTCGATTCTGACTGGTGGCATGGGCGCCGACCAGATGTTCGGTCTTGGGTTGAACAATACGATTAACTACGCTGGTTCGACCCTGAGTGTAACGATCGATCTGTTCAACGGCAATGCAATCGGTTCTGCCGTCGGCAGCGAAGCGTATGGCGATGCTTTTTCCGGGATCCAGAATGTCATCGGCAGCACGTCTAACGATACTTTCTACGCAAGTGCCGAAGCAAATCAATTCACTGGCAATGGTGGCGTTGATACCGTCAATTACCAGTATTCAAATGTAGCCGTGACGGTTAATCTGAATACTGGTTTGGGTAGCTTTGGTTTTGCTGTTGGCGATACATATACAGGGATTCAGAACGTGGTGGGTAGTGCGTTCAACGATACTTTTGTCGCAAACAATGCTGTCAGCGTCTTTAATGGCGGGAGTGCCGGAAGCGATACCGTTGATTATTCTGCATCTGGTGTAGCGGTGACTGTCGATCTGTTCAATGGTACTGGTACAGGTGGCTATGCTCAGGGTGATAGTTATGTGAGCATAGAAAACGTGATTGGTAGCGCTGGCAACGATCTGTTCTATGCGAGTACGGTTGCCAATACCTTCGATGGTGGTACGGCTGGTAACGATACGGTGAGCTACAAGAATTCAACGGGTGCACCTATCGTGGCAAGCCTGGTAAGCGGTGTAGGCGGTACCGGCGGGGATGCCAACGGCGATAAATATATCTCGATCGAAAACTTGACCGGCAGTGAGAATGTCAACAGTTCGCTGACTGGTGATGGCCTCGATAATATTTTGACGACGCTGGGCCTAAGTAATACCAATATGCTGGATGGCGGTGCCGGGAATGACACGCTCGATGGGCGTGCCGGGGGACACAATAGTTTGTATGGTGGTTTGGGAGCAGATACGTTCTTTGTGCAGGCGACTGGCGGTGTGATGACGAATATCACGACGATCAACGGTGGTGGTGGTATCAGCCCGACTACATATGCCGCCAGCACTTTCGACACCTTGAAGATATTTGGCTTAACCAGTGCCGAGCCCGTCTTGAATATGAATACTTTCCTCGACGGGAAAGTCAGCAGTATTAACCGGATTGATGTGACAGGGGACGGTACTTCAACCAAGCTCTTGTTTACAGCCGCTGATGTACAGGCTTTGGTGGGTGTGGGCGGAACGCTCACCGTGATGCTGGACAATAACACGTCAAACGACGCTATCGTGGCCAATGGTTTTTTCGGCGCTGGACAGAATGGCTCACAAAGTTACTATGCCTTCTACAGTGATGCTACCTATGCGCATGAAATCGCACGTATCAATGTGCAGTATGTTTAAGTACTTGTCTTACTGCTGAATTAAAAAAGCCTCGCAATGCGAGGCTTTTTATTTGTATGTATCAGTTTCGAAAAACTATTACCAGAGCTTCCACCAAGGTGAGTCATTCTTCGGTCCGCCGCTGAAGTAAACGCTGTTCGGGAAATTCGTCTTCATCACGCGTTCAGCATCATCGCGTAATTGCGGCAGGTTCAAGGCATCGTACGATTTAATCATTACGTACAACGCGCCTTCGGCTGCCGGTGCACCTGGATAATTCTTGACGGCTGCTTGCGCGCGATTGGCTGCGGCGATGTATGCACCGCGACGGTAGTAGTAATTGGCGACGTGCACATCGTATTGCGCCATCGAATTGACCAGATACGCCAGACGCGCTGTTGCATCAGGTGCGTACTTGCTGTCAGGGAAGCGTTCAACCAATTTCTTGAATGAGTCGAATGCTTCGCGTGCTGCCTTCGGATCACGCTCAGTTGCATCTTGGCGTGACACGAAATCAAAAATACTGACTTTGTCGTTGAAGTTGATCAGACCACGCAAGTAGTACATGTAGTCGACATTTGGGTGATCAGGATGCAGTTTGATGAAGCGTTCAACGGCAGCCAGTGCTTGTGGTTGATCACTCTGACGATAGTAGGCGTAGGCGATTTCCATCTGCGCTTGTTGGGCGTAGGTACCGAACGGATAGCGTGATTCGAGTTTTTCGAAATGGGAGATGGCTTTGGTGTAGTCACCTACATTCATCTCTTCACGTGCCTCCGAGTATAATTTGGACGGAGACCAGTTTTTGGTCTCGTCGAATTTCTCAGGTGTGAGGCTACATGCCGAGAGTAGGAAGGCGAGAGCGACGATGGTAATTTTTAGCATTTGTTTTTGCATGAGATTTCGCGAGGATGCCGCTAGACAATGAATGATTATAGCCGATGGGACTTGTAGTGATACCAACCGAAACACCGATTTTGAATAAAACCATGCCCGACAGTCATTTAGAGGGCGTGGATGATGGCTACGACCTGTCGCTGGATATGCCCCCGATTGAACTGAATTTAAGCCCTGAAGTCTGTGGCGTCCGTTTGGACAAGGTCCTTTCCACGCTGGTTCCACAATATTCCCGTAGTCGTTTGCAACAATGGATAGATGCCGGCCACGTCAGCGTGGATGGTGAAGTTGCCCGCGCGAAAATGACTGTCTACGGTGATGAAAAAGTCATCATTCTCCCTCAGCCAGCACCTGAAGATGAAGCTTTCAAGCCGGAAGCGATGGATTTGGCCATTGTGCACGAAGATGCAGAGATTCTGGTTCTTAATAAACCGTCTGGTTTGGTCGTGCATCCTGCCGCCGGTAATTGGTCTGGCACCTTGTTGAATGGTTTGTTGCATTATTTGCCATCAATTGCCGGTGTGCCACGCGCGGGTATCGTGCATAGGCTGGATAAAGACACCAGTGGCTTGATGGTCGTGGCTAAAACACTGATTGCACATACCGATTTGGTGCGCCAGTTGCAGGCGCGTACGGTCAAGCGTGAATATCTGGCTATGGTGTGGGGTACGCCTAATGCTTCCGGACGAATCGATGCTTCTATCGGCCGTCATGCGCGTGATCGTATCAAGATGGCTGTTTCTGAAAACCTGACGGCAAAACCTGCGGTGACGCATTTCGAGCGACTGGCAACGGGTATGTTGGAAGGTCGTCCAGTTAGCTTGATGTTATGCAAACTGGAAACAGGCCGCACACATCAAATCCGTGTGCACATGCAATCTATCGGTTTCGCGCTGGTTGGCGATGGCTTGTATGGTAAGCAGCATTTGGTGCCGGTATTTCCACGTCAAGCTTTGCATGCACGTCGTCTGGGCTTGATACATCCAGTCTCCGGCGAAACCGCGGAATGGTCGGCGGAAGCACCGCAGGATTTTGCTGATCTGATTACGCGCGCTGGCATCAAGACCTATTAAGCTGGTTTTAATGTTTTCCTGTTCACATTCAACAATGTACCGATCATGGAATTGATTCTTCCTCAATGGGGCATCTCATTGCCGGCAGTCGGTACTTTGGCGACTACACGTCCTTGCGGTATCAGTCCTGCGCCGTATGACGATGGATGCGGTGGTGGCGGTTTGAATCTGGGCGTGCACGTTGGCGATGCTATCGATAATGTGCAGCACAATCGCGCACAAATTCGTCGTCAGTTACCAGCGGAACCAGCGTGGCTGACGCAGGTACACGGTACCAACGTTGTTGATGCTGCGAAGGTCTCTGGCGCGCCGGAAGCCGATGCCAGTTTTACTACGCAAGCTGGTGTGGTTTGCGCAATCATGACGGCGGATTGTCTGCCGGTTCTGTTTGCGGATACGGCAGGTCGCGTTGTCGGTGCAGCGCATGCGGGCTGGCGTGGTTTGGCAGGTGGCATTCTGGAAAACACCGTTGCACAGATGCGTGCGGCTGGTGCAGAAACTTTGCATGCATGGCTAGGCCCGGCGATTGGTCCAAAGCAATTTGAAGTGGGTGAGGACGTGCTGGAAACGTTTGTGGCGAAAGATCCTGCTGCCCGTCAGGCATTTATAGCGATTGACGGCCGCCCTGGTAAATATCTGGCCGACATTTATATGCTGGCGCGACAGACGCTGGCGAATGTTGACGTCACGAAAACGTCTGGTGGCAACTTCTGCACCGTCAGCGATCCACATCGCTTTTACTCTTATCGCCGCGACGGCGTGACTGGGCGCATGGCCGCGCTGATCTGGCTAAGATAACGATTTCATAATCGCCATTCGATCAAACTTCCGGTTTGTGCTCTGCCGGTGAACCCTCACTTTTTTGCATTTCTGCACGGCGCTGTATTTCTTTCGCTTGGCGTTTACGCTTGCGCTGTCCTGTCCCCATCACGTATACAATAATCGAGACAGGCAATACGCCGTATAAAAGGAAGGTCATGATGCCCGCGACTACCGATACTTCGGTGATCGCCATCATGAATACGACGTAGATCCACGCGATGGCAACAATGTACATAAAAATGCCTGAAGTGAAATTCAAACCGCAAAGATACTCGAAAAGAGAACTGCAAGCATGAATAAGTCCGAATCGTCTCAGTCCTCCGCGCAGACACAAAGCATGGGCATAGATCCCGCACTTGCTGCAGAAATGCAGCGCGACTATACGCAACAGCTGACTACGTTATGGCAGCAGATGTTGACGGCGCAAGTGCCGCCTGTTGCCGACAAGCGTTTTTCCAATGCGGCTTGGCAGTCGAGCACCTTGCATGCGTTTAATGCTGCTGCATATTTGCTGAATGCCAAATTCCTCACAGCGATGGCGAATGCGATGGAAGTGCCGCCGAAAGCCAAGCAAAAAATCCGCTTTGCTGTCGAGCAAATGGTGAATGCGATGTCGCCTGCCAATTTCCTGTTTTCCAATCCGGAAGCACAGCAAAAAATTATCGAGACTAAAGGCGAAAGCCTGACTAATGGATTGAAACATCTTTTTGCAGATATGCAAAAAGGGCGGATTTCACAGAGTGATGAAACCGCTTTTGAAGTTGGTCGTAATGTAGCGATTACCGAAGGCGCAGTTGTCTTTGAAAATGAATTGTTTCAGTTGCTGCAATACAAGCCGCTGACGCCAACAGTGTATGAGCGGCCGTTGCTGGTGGTGCCACCTTGCATCAACAAGTATTACATTCTCGATTTGCAGCCGCATAATTCCTTCGTGCGCTACGCGGTCGAGCGGGGACATACAGTTTTTCTAGTCTCGTGGCGCAATGCCGATGCCTCGATTGCGCATGCAACGTGGAATGACTACATCGAAAATGGCGTGATCCAGGCGATGAATGTCACCAAAGCCATTTCCGATCAAGAGAAAATCAATGTGCTGGGCTTTTGCGTCGGCGGTACTTTGCTGACGAACGCGCTTGCGCTGTCATGTGCACGCGGCGAAAAGCCGGCGGCGAGCTTGACCTTGCTGACGACTTTCCTGGATTTTTCCGATACCGGCATCATTGATGTGTTTATCGATGAATCCAAGGTCAAGGAAACTGAAGAGTCGATTGGGCATGGCGGTTTGATGAAAGGACTGGATTTCAATGCCGCCTTCGCCAGCTTGCGTTCGAATGAGCTGATTTGGAATTATGTCGCATCGAATTACCTGAAGGGCGAGAACCCTGCGCCGTTCGACATGCTGTACTGGAATGCGGACAGTACCAATCTGCCGGGTCCCATGTATTGCTGGTATTTGCGCAATACTTATCTGGAAAACAATCTGAAGAAATTCGGTGAATTCATGCTTGCCGGTAAAAAAATAGATTTTGGAAAAATCGATGCGCCCAGTTTTATCTATGGATCGCGCGATGATCATATCGTGCCGTGGACCAGCGCTTATGAGTCGACCAAGATTCTCAATCGCAAAAAACCGCAGCAGAACCGCTTCGTACTGGGTGCCGCCGGGCATATAGCTGGCGTCATCAATCCGCCGGAGAAAAGTCGGCGCCAATACTGGATCAACGATGATCAGCAAGTGCTTGATCCACTCTCCTGGTTAGCGAGTGCAAAAGAAATTGCAGGTAGCTGGTGGCCGGCGTGGTCGGATTTTCTGGCCAGTCATTCGGGTGAGCGCGTAAAAGCACCGCGCAAATTGGGTAATGCGAAATACAAGCCGATAGAGCCGGCTCCAGGCCGTTACGTAAAGGCAAAAGCGACGTAAATCGTCGCCACAGAGGTGGGGCAGTAATTTGGCTTGGTCTTGAGGTGGGTCAAGGTCTGGCGTAATGTTGCGTAAACCTTTGTTTTTTCGCACTATAATGGTTTGTCGAATTAGACTTCGTTCGCTTTTTTAGCCGATTGATATAAATGCGTTGTGACGCCACAAGTTGGGAAGACTGATGACGAGTACAAAAAAAATCTCCGAGCGCTTGATTAAGAAGTATCCGAACCGTCGTCTATACGACACGCAAACAAGTTCGTACATCACGCTCGCCGATGTCAAACAGTTGGTACTGGATAGCGAGCAGTTTTCCGTGCTCGATGCCAAGACCGATGAAGATTTGACGCGCAGCATCTTGTTGCAAATCATTCTGGAAGAAGAGTCGAATGGTTCGCCTATGTTTTCCAGCGCAGCTTTGTCGCAAATCATTCGTTACTACGGTCACGCGATGCAGGGCATGATGGGTTCGTATCTGGAAAAGAATATCCAGGCCTTTATCGATATCCAGAATAAATTGACGGAAAACTCGAAGGATCTGTACGAAGGCAAGCCATTCAGCCCGGAAATGTGGGCGCAATTCATGAACGTGCAAGGCCCGATCATGCAAGGCATGATGAGCAATTACATCGAACAGAGCAAAAGCTTGTTTGTGCAAATGCAAGAGCAGATGCAGACGCAGTCGAAAAACATGTTCGGTGCTTTCCCTTTTGCCCCGCCAGCCCCACCACCTAGCGATAAAAACAACAAGTAAGCACATCTGGCTGCACGGGCTACGTCAAGTGGCGAGCGTGCCAGCCAAAAGGGTACAATAGCGGCTTCGTTTACACAGCCAGCTTTTTGCCCGCCTCAGCCATGACCAACGCTCTTCAAGCAACACCCAAAATCGGCTTCGTTTCCCTCGGATGCCCGAAAGCTCTGGTCGATTCAGAACAAATCCTTACTCAGCTACGCGCTGAGGGTTATGACACTGCCAAGTCTTACGATGGTGCCGATCTGGTCATCGTCAACACGTGCGGCTTCATTGATGCCGCCGTGCAAGAGTCGCTGGATGCGATCGGCGAAGCATTGAATGAAAACGGCAAGGTCATTGTGACCGGTTGCCTGGGCGCGAAAAAAGACGCCGATGGCGACGACATCATTCTGAAAGTTCACCCGAAAGTGCTGGCCGTTACTGGCCCACATGCGCTGGGCGAGGTGATGGATGCTGTGCACAAACACATGCCTAAGCCGCACGCGCCGTTCATTGATCTGGTGCCGGCGCAAGGTATCAAGCTGACACCTAAACATTTTGCCTATCTGAAAATTTCTGAAGGCTGTAACCATCGTTGCAGTTTCTGCATCATTCCATCCATGCGTGGCGATTTGGTATCGCGCCCGATCGCAGATGTGATGATGGAAGCGGAAAACCTGTTCAAGGCTGGCGTTAAAGAGTTGTTGGTAATTTCGCAAGACACCAGCGCATATGGTGTGGACGTGAAGTTCCGCATGGGTTTCTGGAACGGCAAGCCGGTCAAGACGCACATGACGCAACTGGTTGATGCCTTGGGCGATTTGGCCAAGCAATACGGCGCATGGGTACGTTTGCATTACGTTTATCCATATCCGCACGTAGACGCGATCATTCCTATGATGGCCGAAGGCAAAATCCTGCCGTATCTGGATGTGCCGCTGCAACACGCGCATCCCGATGTGTTGAAGCGCATGAAGCGTCCAGCTAGTGGTGAAAAGAATATCGAACGCATCCAGGCTTGGCGCGAGATGTGCCCAGACTTGACTATCCGTTCGACCTTTATCGCCGGTTTCCCTGGCGAGACCGATGCTGAATTTGAATACTTGCTCGATTTCTTGAAAGAAGCGCAAATCGACCGACTCGGTTGCTTTGCTTATTCCCCGGTTGAAGGTGCTACCGCCAACGATTTGCCGAATGCTGTGCCGGAAGAAGTGCGCGAAGAACGCCGTGGCCGCGTCATGTTGCTGCAGGAAGAAATCTCGAAAAAACGTTTGCAGGCAAAAGTTGGCAAGACCATGCGTGTACTGCTGGATGAAGTCAATCGCAACGGCGGTGTTGCCCGTTCCGGTGCTGATGCACCAGAAATCGACGGCGTGGTTTACGTCAAACCACCGTATGAGCCACATTTGAAATTGAAGGTCGGAGAGTTCGTCGATGTAAAAATCACAGCAGCCGATGCACATGATTTGTGGGCAGAAGCATAATGAAAAAAATATTGATCACGTCTCTGTTTGCGTTACTTGGATGCGCGGCTACCAATGTATTTGCAGAAGAAGAGCCAATGACGCCGGCACCTGCTGTCGTCAGCGCGCCTATGCCAGCACTTTTCCTCAAGCCGGTTTCTTTCCGCGGTGCCGTGGGCGATGTGCAGGTGCAAGTGAATCTTCGTCCTAAAGCCGATATTGAAGAAGGCATAGAAGGCGAGTACTTTATCTTCGGTAATTCGCACAAGATTCTGCTGGCTGGTGAAGTTGAAGGCGACCAGTTGTTATTGGAAGAGTCGATAAACGGTACGAATATTTCTGGTCAATGGGATGGCAAGATTGATGGTGATGCCGTAGGCGGTCTATGGACATCTGCCGACGGTTCGATTACCAAACCATTTACCTTAAAAGCGGTTGTGCTCAAGCAATCGGCGGCAACAACACGTGCTGCCAAAAAAGTGGCGACGGGCACCAGCAGCAAGTAATCATTTCATTGGAGAGCGCGCGTGACTGATCGCACATCGTTACAAACGGCATTAATCCACAATGACTATCGCGCTCCCGATGGTTTCTCCGCACTACCACAAGCTATACATCACGCCTCGACAGTCTTGTTCAAGGATGTGGCCAGCATGCGCTCACGCAACTGGCAGGACAAGAGTGCTTATACCTACGGTTTGCACGGCACACCGACCACCTTTACGCTGGAAGCACGTTTAGCCGCGATTGAAGATGGCAAGCATTGCGTGCTTGCACCTAGCGGTCTGGCTGCAATCGCATTGGTTGATTTCGCTTTTCTCAAAAGTGGCGACGATGTACTGATCCCCGACAATGTCTACAACCCGAATCGCGATTTGGCCAATTGGCTGACGAGCGACTTTGGCATTACTGCGCGTTACTACGATCCATTGATAGGTAGTGGCATCGCCGATCTGATACAGCCGAATACCAAATTGATCTGGACCGAAGCGCCTGGTTCGGTGTCGATGGAAGTGCCGGATCTGCCTGCGATTTGTAAAGCGGCGCATGCTCAAGGCGTGCTGGTTGCACTCGACAACACCTGGTCGGCTGGCATCGCACTGCGTGCCTTCGATCTTGGTGTTGATATCGTGATGCAGGCCTTAACCAAATATCAATCAGGTGGCTCCGACGTTCTCATGGGGGCAGTCATTACACAAGACAAGGCCTTGAATCAGCGCTTGGAGAATGCGCACATGCGTCTAGGCTTCGGTGTTGCGGCGGATGATGTGTATCTGGTGCTGCGTAGCTTGCCGACGATGAAATTGCGTTTTGATGCGCATGATGCTGCAGCACGCAAGATCGCTGCGTGGTTGCAGACACGGCCAGAGATCGCGACTGTGCTGCATCCAGCCTTGCCGGAATGTCCAGGGCATGAACTTTGGCAGCGCGACTTCAGTGGTGCGGGCGGATTATTCTCCGTCGTGTTCGATCCGTCATATACGGAAGCGCAGACAGATTGCTTTGTCGATAGTCTGAAATTGTTCAAAATTGGTTTTAGCTGGGGTGGCGTGCATAGTTTGGCTGTGCCGTATCGCATGCAGCACATGCGCAAGAACTGGCCGCATCAGGGGCAGTTGGTGCGTTTGAATATCGGGCTGGAAGATCCGCAGGATTTGATGGCTGATATAGAACAAGCTTTTGGCGCGCTGAAGGCGTAAAACACAAGATGCACTGATCTCTAGCTGACCCGGAAATGATGTGTTGAAGCAATTTAAAAAGAAAGCACCCTCGCGCAGGGTGCTTTTTTATTTCGGAATCAATTTGCTAGAAATCTGTTCATGATTCGATGCAAGGCGCTTTGCTGGTGTGTTTGAGCCGACTCACTGGCCAGGAGGATCATTGTCCTTGTGCACGATTCCCAGTCCAAGACCCATACCCATGCCAGCAGCACCCGCGCCGCCGGTATTGCCTCCACGAGCAGAATTTCTACCGCCTTCCTTGTCACCATCGCCTTTGCCACGGCTGCCGCTGCTTTGCCCC
This sequence comes from Pseudomonadota bacterium, assembly GCA_040390795.1. Classification (GTDB taxonomy): domain Bacteria; phylum Pseudomonadota; class Gammaproteobacteria; order Burkholderiales; family Burkholderiaceae_D; genus Oxalicibacterium. Next base: position 59,398 of record JAZJXV010000010.1, read on the forward strand.
CTAGTCGGTCCTTGTAGCGGAATCTCGACGTCATCCGGTATCGGACCTAAATCGAGAGCGGTGCGAATAAAGTTGCGGAGGGAGGTAACGAGTGCTGCCGTGTGGATGGGGCGACCAGCAGCCATATCGATTGCTGCTTGGCTCGCCAAACGAACATGCTCTTCGGTGCCAAGCAAAATAATATCTGCCAATGCTGCCTCGACTGCGTCGCGTATGCGGCGGGAACGATCAGAACTTTTGTATTCACCTTGATCGGAGTCTTCCTCTGTCTCTTCTCGCTCGCTAAGTCGCAAGTCGCGGAGGTGAGTGGGGTTCACCGTCAGTTGGCCGGTAAACGAGCCGCCCAAGGTTCTATATGCAGAGATCAGGGTTTTCAGCCGCTCGTTGATCTGGCGGTTCATGCGCTCGCGGCGTTGCTGTATGGTTTGCATCATGAGCACACGAATGCCCACGCCTATCAGGGTGAAGACAGCGATTCCCAGAAGAGTCGTCAAAATGCCTTGCCACGAACTGAAATCGAAATAGCGCATTGAATTTAATGAACCATGAGAGTGAGGCTCGCTGTCAGCTTGGGATCGCGGTAACGTTGTAGCCCATCGCACAGAGACCGTGATGACTTGGTTTGCCCCAGTTTAGCATCGCTATGCTGAACTGAAATGTGGCCAGGTTTCTCTACTTCCACTTGGATGCTTTCAGCACTCTGTCACGCTTGCTTGGCAAATAGGTGCTCACCTTGCTGTGCATCCTCAACTTGTCTCATTCAACTGTCCAAAATCGGGCAAAACCTCAGTTCCAAAACATCATTTTTGGCAATGCACGCATCACGATTGTGCGCACTCGCGCCAATAAGAGGGAAACGCTGCGTACGGAAATTGCTCAGTAAAGTCAGGGATATACGCCTCTTATCAGAGTGCAATCTTCCATCCGAACAAGGGTTGGCATGCCACGTGCTTATCTCTGGCATGTCACATTGTTTTGGTGGCTTATTTACTGGGAGATTGTTATGTCGTTGGATAAATGGATTGCACGATGGTTGATGGTGGTACCTGTCGCGCTGGCACTGCATTCGGGAGCACACGCCGAAACAGTAGCACGCTACGGGATCTCGATGGCGGATATCCCGCTGACTACAGGCCAGCCGGATCGCGGTGCTGGTGCTTATCAATTTACAGGTCACACGATTTACGATCCGCTGATCGCGTGGGAAGCGAATATCGGCACCCGTCCGGGCAAGTTGATCCCGGGTCTCGCAACTGAATGGAAGGTTGATCCCAAGGATCAAAAGAAATGGATGTTCACGCTGCGTAAAGGCGTGAAATTCCACGATGGCTCCGACTTCAAGGCTGACGCCGTAGTGTGGAACCTAGACAAGGTATTGAACGACAAATCGCCACAGTTCGATGCCAAGCAAAGTGCGCAAGTACGTCCGCGTATTCCTTCCATCGTGTCGTATCGCAAGGTCAATGACTACGCGGTTGAAATCACGACCAAAGATGTCGATGCACTGTTCCCTTATCAATTGCCATGGTTCCTGATTTCCAGTCCTGCGCAATGGGAAAAAGTCGGCAAGGACTGGAACAAGTTTGCTTCGCAAGCGTCCGGTACCGGTCCTTTCAAACTGGATAAGTTGGTGCCACGTGAACGCGCTGAACTCGTGAAAAATCCGAACTACTGGGATAAATCACGTCTGGCGCAAACTGACCGCATCATCTTGTTGCCTATCCCTGATGCACTGACTCGCGCGAACGCCTTGATGAACGGCCAGGTCGATATCATCGAAACGCCACCGCCTGATGTCTTGCCACAACTGAAGAGCTCAGGCTTCAAATTGGTGACCAACGTCACACCGCACGTTTGGCCTTACCACTTCAGTACACAACCGGGTTCGCCATGGACTGATATCCGCGTACGTAAAGCAGCCAATCTGGCCGTTGATCGCAGCGGTATCGTGGCACTGATGAATGGCTTGGCAGTTCCTGCCTACGGTCAGCTGGATCCAACCAGCCCATGGTTCGGCAAACCGACTTTCAAAATCAAGTACGACCTTGCTGCTGCTCGTGCATTGATGGCGCAAGCTGGTTACAGCCAAAGTAAGCCACTGAAAGCGAAGATCGTAATCGCACAAGGTGGTACCGGTCAGATGTTGTCGCTGCCTATGAATGAATATATTCAGCAAAGTCTGGCAGAAATCGGTATTCAGGTTCAGTTTGAAGTCGTGGAACTGGAAACTCTGTACCTGCACTGGCGTAGTGGTGCCAAGGGCGATATCAATGCAAGCAAAGGCATCACCGCTATCAACCTTGGTTATGTGACTGCCGATCCATTCTATGCATTGACCCGCTTTGCCGATAGCCGTTATGTCGCACCGAATGGTGTGAACTGGGGCGGTTGGTCGAATCCGAAAGTGGATGCAGAGTTGGATCAAATCCGCACAACTTTCGATACCAAAGTTCAAGACAAATTGCTGGCACAAGTCCATCAAGCGATGGTCGACGATGCCTTGATGCTGTGGGTAGTGCATGACGTCAATCCGCACATGATTTCGCCAAAAGTGAAGGGCTTTATCCAGGCTCAACACTGGTTCCAGGATCTGACCACGATCCGTATGTAACTAAGCGTTTGGGTGAGGCGCGTTCTGCGCTTCACCCTCCATACGCCCATTTTCTGTACTACTGAAAGTTGTCCATGTTTTCCTACATTCTGAAGCGTCTGCTGTATGCAATACCGATTGCGTTGAGCGTCACGCTACTGTCTTTCATGCTGGTGTATCTGGCACCTGGCGATCCGCTGAATGCGATTGCGCCTGCTGATGCGCCTGCCGATGTCATCGCTGCACTGAAGAGTGCTTACGGTCTGGATAAACCAGTACCAGTGCAATACGGCATGTGGTTGCTGCGCGCAGTGCAAGGCGATCTGGGGACCTCGATTGCTTCTGGTCGTGAAGTCGTGACTGAAGTCATGAGTGCCGTGAGTAATACCTTGTTGTTGGCTGGCGTGGCTGGTTTTATCGGCGTGCTGTTCGGTTGTGTGCTGGGTGCGCTGGCCGGTTACTGGCATGGCGGCTGGATCGATCGTATCGCTACCTTTTTGTCCGTCATAGGCGTGAGTGTGCCGCACTACTGGTTGGGACTGGTATTGACCATTATTTTCTCCATCTGGCTGGGTTGGTTCCCGGCGATGGGTGCAGGGCCGGGCGGTTCATCTGAATGGTTGTGGGACTACGCACACATAAGACATTTGATACTTCCTGCGATTACGTTGGCGGTGATTCCGATGGGCATCATCACACGCACCGTGCGTGCCTTGGTGGCTGACATGCTGGAGCAGGAGTTCGTGGTGGCGCTGCGCGCACGTGGCTTGAACAATCGCGCCATCTTCCTCCATATCGCCAAGAACACCGCGCCTACTGTGTTGGCCGTGGCCGGATTGCAGATCGGTTATCTGATGGGCGGTTCGATTCTGGTGGAAACCGTGTTCGCATGGCCGGGTACCGGTTTCTTGCTGAACACCGCGATTTTCCAACGCGATATGCCACTGCTGCAAGGCACGATCCTGGTGCTGTGCATGTTCTTCGTCGGCTTGAATTTGATCGTCGATATCCTGCAACCGCTGCTTGATCCACGTATGGGACGTTGACTATGGCCTTATCTTTAAAATTTGGAGCGCACGCTGCAGTGCCGGTAATGCCGGCACCGACGCGTGGTTACTGGACGGTCGTATTGCGTCAGTTGATGCGCGATCCGGTTGCCATGACTGCTGCATTGGTGGTCTTACTGATTGTTTGTGCGGCGGTATTCGCACCTTGGCTGGCGCCTATGGACCCGTACAAGGGCAGCATGATCAAACGTTTGCTACCTATCGGTAGTGAGGGTTATTGGCTGGGTACCGATGAGCTCGGTCGCGACATGCTGAGTCGCCTGATGTACGGCGGACGCTTGTCCTTGTTGATGGGCGTGACACCGGTACTGGCTGCTTTTGGTATTGGTACTTCCATCGGCTTGCTGGCAGGTTATGTCGGTGGTCGCTTGAATATGATCATCATGCGCGTGCTGGATGTGTTCTACGCATTTCCATCGGTGTTGCTGGCAGTCGCGATTTCCGGCGCGCTCGGTCCAGGTATGACGAACAGTATTCTGGCCTTGACGTTGGTTTTCGTACCGCAAGTGGTACGTGTGGCAGAAAGCGTAACTACACAAGTACGCAAGCTCGATTACATCGAAGCAGCGCGCATGAGTGGTGCCAGCGCATTTTCCATCATCCGTGTGCATGTTTTGGGCAATGTATTGGGCCCGGTGTTTGTCTATGCGACCGGCTTGCTCAGCGTCAGCATGATACTGGCAGCTGGCCTGTCCTTCCTTGGTCTGGGCGTTAAACCGCCGGAACCTGAATGGGGCTTGATGCTGAACACTTTACGCTCGGCTATTTTCCGCAATCCGTGGGTCGCGGCTTTGCCCGGCTTGTTGATTTTCATCACGTCTATCGGCTTTAACTTACTTGCCGATGGTGTGCGCTCTGCTATGGATATACGCCGATGAAACAAGAAACTGTAAACCTGGCTTCAACAGATAAAGGCGGCCCTGCACAACCGTTGTTGATGATCAAGGATCTCAAGAAATATTTCCCCGTGCGCGGCGACATGTTCCAACGCGAACGCAAATTTGTGCACGCAGTTGATGGCGTCAGCTTCTCCGTTGCCAAGGGCAAGACGCTGGGCATAGTCGGTGAATCCGGTTGCGGCAAATCGACCACGGCACGTTTAATCGCACGTCTGGTAACGCCTGATAGCGGCAGCATGATTTTTGATGGTGAAGGCGTAGCTGAATTCGGCGGCATCGAATTCAAGGAATTCCGTCGTAATCTACAGATGGTATTTCAGGATTCATTTGCTTCGCTCAATCCGCGTTTGACGATTAGCGAAACGGTGGCGTACGGGCCGCAGGCGCATGGCGTATCGAAGGCAGATGCGACAGCGCGTGCACATGCATTGCTGGCACGTGTCGGCTTGAAGCCTGAGCAATTCGCGACACGTTATCCGCATGAACTGTCGGGAGGGCAACGCCAGCGCGTCAATATCGCGCGTGCGTTGGCTTTCGAGCCGCGTCTGGTGATACTCGATGAAGCCGTTGCGGCGCTGGATAAGTCGGTGCAGGCGCAAGTGTTGAATTTGTTGCAGGAACTCAAGGCCGAACACGATCTGACTTATCTGTTTATCTCACACGATTTGCATGTGGTGCATTACATCAGCGATGAAGTGATGGTGATGTATATGGGACAGGTGGTAGAGATGGGGCCGGTTGATCGCATCTACGGCAATTCACGGCATCCATATACGCGTGCCTTGCTGTCGGCAGTGCCGTCGATGGATCCGGCAAACCGTACACAGCATTCACCGCTCAGTGGCGATCCGCCAAATCCGATTAATCCACCTAGTGGTTGCCGTTTTCGTGAGCGCTGTCCGCATGCAGAAGCCGTGTGCGCATCGCATGTGCCTGCGTTGGTCACTGCAGGTGCTTATGTCGGGCACACCGTTGCTTGCCACATGAACGACCCGCAGTCCGGCCATACGCAAACCTTGATGGAGGTGGCGGCATGAGCAAGCCTTTGGTATCGGTACGTGACCTGAGTGTGGAATTCCACGGCAATCGCCGTGCGAATGCGCTGGACAAAGTCAGTTTTGAATTGCAGGCTGGAGAAGTTCTGGGATTGTTGGGCGAATCAGGCTCCGGCAAGAGTGTCACGCTGCGCACCTTGTTGCGCCTGCATCCACAGCGCACGACACGCATCAGCGGTAGCATTGAGGTAGATGGAAAGGATGTGCTGGCATTAACAGGACGCGATCTGGAAGCTTATCGTGGCGGTACGACGTCTATGGTGTTTCAGGAGCCTGGGTTGGCCTTCGATCCTGTCTACACCATCGGTCAGCAAATTACCGAAGCGATACGCGCGCATGAGGCAGTCGATCACAAGACCGCTATGCAGCGCGCCTTGCAAATGCTGGAGCGCGTACAGATTCCGCAGGCGCGCCGTCGTTACGATGCGTATCCGCATGAACTATCAGGTGGTATGCGTCAGCGTGCGATGATCGCGCTGGCACTGGCATGCAAACCTAAACTCTTGTTGGCAGATGAGCCGACGACGGCGCTGGATGCGACGGTACAGATTCAGATTCTGCTCTTGCTGCGCGAGCTGCAAAAAGAAACCGGCATGTCGGTGATTTTTGTTACACACGATATAGGCGCTGCAGTTGAAGTGGCTGACCGTATTGCCGTGATGTATGGCGGACGCATCGTGGAAGAAAATACCGTCAGCGGTATCGTGCACATGCCACGTCACCCATATACGGCCGGTTTGCTTGCTTCTACAGTCGGGACTGAAAATCGAGGGAAACCTTTGTTGGCCGTGCCTGGTTCTCCGCCGGATTTGTCGGCTTTGCCACCGGGCTGCAGCTTTGCACCGCGTTGCAGTAATGTGCAGGAGCAGTGCCTGAGTGAACGACCATCGGTGATTACTTTGGGGGGTGAGCGTTTGGCTTGCTGGCATCCTGTGATTCCGCTGGCAGTTGAGGAGGCTGTGTTAGCATCTGCTTAAGCAGTAGGAGGATTGTGCTGCACAAAGAAAAAAGCATCCGTATGGATGCTTTTTTTATGAGATCAAGATGAACAAACTTAAGGCATGGGTTTGTTATCGTTCAAATCGACAATGCCCTTGATCAATCGATACAGCTTCCACAGCCAGGCTATACCCCAGATCAAAAAAGCGGCAGGAATGCCGACAAAGGTCAGAAACAATACGCCGCCCAGCGTCATCCACACCAGATACCACCAGAACGAACGTATCTGCCAGCCGTGATGGCTATACACAAAGGTATTGGCAGAGTCAGCACGTTTAACGTAATTGATGATCAGCGGGATGAAGGAAAATGCGCCCAGTGAAAATAACAGGCTGGCTGCATGTGCGATGTATAACCACCATGCGAGATTTTTGGCGGATTGTGTCGAGGTGTCTAAAACGAGTTGCTGGTCCATGATGATATTTTCTTGTGAGTATGTAATTAGGATATCAATTGTCCGGCAGAGTTCCTTGCAGCATGATTTCCTCTTGCTGCTTCAATGCACAATCAGATGGTGATGATCGTATCAGAAGAGCATACAAGGATTTACTTTGATTGCATGAAACGGGCAAACAGTGGCACCTTGATTTTTTCTTTTTGCGGTTCGGCTGGCGGCAGACCGAGAAAAATGTGGCGATAAGATGCGTACAAGAGTCCGCCCAAGACAGGATAGAGAGGCACCACGGTCAGACCGTGGAATAGTGCACCTCCCATCAGAACGAGCGCACATAGGAATACGACGACCACGACGAATTTGTTTTGATTAAAGGCGACGAAGGTGTGGTCAAGGCACATCCTCAAGGACAAGCTGGTACATACGAAAAGTGGGATCGCGAACCACGGCAGGATCGCGAGCAGCCAGATTCCGATAGTGAACAATGCTTTGGAGCCACCCATGAAGTCACTGACGTCATAGGATTGCGCAATATAAGGGACGGTAGATTCCGGTGCAACGACGGATCCTTTGATGAGAAGTACGGTGGCGGAAATGACGAGCGCCATAATCAGGACCGTAGCCGCTGAGCACAGCAGAATGCGTAAAAGTCCGGCGGGCGAGGATTTTAGAATTTGCAGAACGGGTTGTTTAGTGTCGGCGCTGTAGGCGACCAGTACAAAGACGCCGACCAGAACCGGCGAAACGATGATCAGAACCAAGGGCGGGAACGATCCGAACAAGCCTATTGTCGCAAGTACCAGACAGACATTCAGTGCCAAATGCTTGCCGGAGAAATGGATAGCTTCCTTGATCCAACGTTGCCAGCTGGATGTTTCAACCTGCCGAGGTCCAAAGGTATTCATCATGATGGTCGAAGCAAATGATTTTCAATGAGAGGGACTTCTCAAAAACATCAATAACCTGAACTACGATGATCTTTTTTTACTTAAGATTATTTAGAGCATAAAGGAAATTTGGCAGGGAAGGCAACAAACTCGGCACCGGGCGAGTGTTTTTTATCGGTAAGCAGGTTTTAGGCGTGCGTTTGGCAAACAAGCTACATGTCTTGCCGTCCGCAGCGAGTACATAATCAGTTTGGCAACAGATTCAACACGCCATCCAGACCGACAAAATTCAAGGCGATATCCGCTTGCGCCCGGACCACTGGTTTGGCACGGAATGCGACCGACAGCCCCGCAATACTCATCATCCGCAAATCATTGGCACCATCACCCATGACGATTGCTTGTTTTGGTGAAATCCCTAGTTCCTTGCAGACGCGTTCTACAGTCAATTTCTTTTCCTCGCCATCAACAATGTCGCCGATGACACGGCCGGTCAGTTTGCCGTCGATGATTTCCAACTGGTTGGAATGGGTGTAGTCGAGGTTTAGGCGTTGTTTCATCATGTCTGTGAAGAAGGTAAAACCGCCGGATACCAGCAAGGTTTTCATGCCGGCAGCTTGTATTGCCGTCAGCATTTTTTCTGCACCGGGTGACAGCCCCAGACGTTCATCGTAGACACGTTGTAGTGCGCTGGCATCGAGGCCTTTGAGCAGGGCGACGCGACGGGTCAGACTTTCCTTGAATTCCAATTCGCCGCGCATGGCGGCTTCAGTGATTTCTGCAACTTGCGGCTTCAAGCCTTGCATGTCGGCGATTTCATCGATGCACTCAATCGTGATCAAGGTCGAATCCATATCCATTGCGACCAGCTTGAAGTCGGACAATGTGCAGCTGCGTTCGATGAACGCATAGTCCAGTTTGGCAGCCCAGGCGGCGATATCGATTTGCGACTTCACTTCATCGTTGTAACTGATGTCGGTGCAGCGGTAGGCATGCTCATTGATGGCAACGATCGAGCGTGGACGGGCAAGACCGGCGATTTGTTCGACGATATGGCGTTGGGTGTTAAGTCCTTGCAAGATCAGATTCATGAGTTTATCAATTCAGTTAAGTTCTTATGCGAGTAGTGCGCGTATCGTGTTCTTGATCTGCAGCACGCGTGCCGCCAGATCAGGCATATTGGCCGTGATGCGTAATTTATCCTGACCGTTCAATTTGATATGACGATTCTTTTGTATCAGCTCAATGATGCGCATCGCATCGATCGGTGGATTCGGCTCAAATTGCAGTGTGGCAGATTCTGCGTGTGCGTCAATCTTGATGATGCCAACCGGCACCGCGGCTACCCGCAATCTATGCGTTTCGACTAGCGCTTGTGCGGCATCCGGCAATTTCCCGAAACGATCAATCAATTCTTCCTGCAGATCAGTGACCGCTTCCTGTGTTTTGCAATTGGCCAGACGCTTATAGATAGACAGGCGCTCATGTACATCGCCGCAATAAGTGCTTGGCAACAAGGCGGGCACGTGCAGATTGATTTCGGTTGTGGTCGAGAGTGGCGCTGCGAGGTCAGGTTCCTTGCCGCTTTTCAGTGAGCGTACCGCTTCATTCAACATGTCGGAATAAAGCTGGAAGCCGATCTCGCTCATCTCGCCGGATTGGTTGTCACCGAGTACTTCACCGGCACCACGGATTTCCAGATCGTGCATCGCGAGGTAGAAGCCACTGCCCAGTTCTTCCATCTGCTGAATTGCATCGAGTCGACGTTGCGCCAATTTGGTCAAACCTTGTACATCGTGTACCAGCAAATAAGCGTAAGCCTGATGATGCGAACGTCCAACGCGACCGCGCAACTGATGCAATTGTGCCAGGCCGAATTTGTCGGCTCTGTGCATGATGATCGTATTGGCAGTCGGGACGTCAATACCGGTTTCGATAATCGTAGTACAGAGCAAGATGTTGAAACGCTGCGCCACAAAGTCGCGCATGACGCGCTCCAGATCACGCTCGTGCAACTGGCCGTGTGCCACGCCTATGCGTGCTTCCGGCATCAACTCTTCCAGCATTGCCTTGCGGTTCTGGATGGTTTCTACTTCGTTGTGCAGGAAATAAACTTGTCCGCCACGCTTTAATTCGCGCAGGCAGGCTTCGCGTATGACAGAATCGTTTTCACCGCGGACGAAAGTCTTGATGGCCAGACGTTTCTGCGGTGCGGTAGCAATGATGGAAAAATCGCGCAAACCTTCCAGCGCCATACCCAATGTGCGTGGGATAGGTGTCGCAGTGAGCGTCAGCACATCGACTTCGGCGCGTAATGCTTTCAGTGCTTCTTTTTGTCTCACGCCGAAACGATGTTCCTCATCAATGATGACCAAGCCGAGTCGTGAGAATTTGATATCGGCTGACAGCAGTTTATGCGTGCCGATGACGATATCCAGTGTACCGTCGGCCATGCCTTTGATTGCTTGCGTAACTTCTTTTGCGGTGCGGAAGCGCGACAATTCTGCGATACGTACCGGCCAGTCGGCGAAGCGATCAGCAAAGGTCTGTGCATGCTGTTCTGCCAGCAGAGTCGTTGGCGCAAGAATGGCGACTTGTTTGCCACCGAGTACCGCAACGAATGCGGCGCGCAATGCAACCTCCGTTTTGCCGAAACCGACGTCGCCGCAGATCAATCTATCCATAGGCTTGCCGCTGGTCATGTCCTTGATGACGGCATTGATCGCAGCAGCTTGATCGGCGGTTTCTTCGAAGCCGAAGCTTTCGGCAAAGGCTTCGTAGTCATGTGCTGAATATTCGAAGCTGTGGCCTTCGCGCAGGGCGCGGCGGGCGTACAGATTCAAGAGTTCGGCAGCGGTGTCACGGATTTTTTCGGCGGCACGGCGCTTGGCTTTTTCCCACTGGCCAGAGCCGAGTGCGTGCAGCGGCGCATCTTCCGGCGAAGCACCGGAATAACGCGAGATCACATGCAACTGCGATACGGGCACGTAGAGCTTGGTGTCCTTCGCATATTCCAGATGCAGGAATTCGGTTTCGCCTTCACCTAGATCCATACTGATCAAGCCCATGTAACGGCCTATGCCGTGATTGACATGGACTACGGGATCGCCGATCTTGAGTTCGGACAGATCGCGCACCATCGATTCGACTTGCGTCGCGCCTTCTTGCTTCTTGCTACCTACGCGACGGCCGGAGCCTGCGTACAACTCGGTTTCGGTAATGAAGGCGAAGCCGCCCAACGCATGACCCAGTTCGAAACCTGCATGCATAGGTGCAACACCGAGCATCAGCTTGGCGGATGCGGTGCTGAAATCGGCAAAACTCTCTGCGGGTGCGAGCGATAGATCGTATTCGTTGAAGTATTGCTGGAGCGTTTCACGTCTACCGTTGGTTTCTGCACAGATCAATACGCGCTTATCGGTTTGCAGTAGATACGAGCGCAGGTTGACCAATGGATCGTCGGCGCGACGATTGACTGCGATATTCGGTAGTGGTGCAGATAGCTCGGAGGCGACGTCTTCGTTTTGTAGTATCCAGCGACCGTAAGGTTTTGCCAGCGTGAAGAAATTTTCATCGCTGAGGAAAATCTGTTCCGGCGCAAGGATAGGGCGCTCGCGATCCGATTTGAGGAAGCGATAACGAGATTGCGTATCGTCCCAGAAGCGTTTGATCGCGGCTTCGATATCACCTATCAGCGCGAAGGTCGTATCTGTCGGCAGATAGTCGAATAGCGTGTTGGTTTCTTCAAAGAACAGCGGCAGATAGTATTCAATACCGGCGGATGCGATGCCGCTGCCTATGTCTTTGTAAATCACCGAGCGGCTAGGATCGCCTTCGAACAGTTCGCGCCAGCGGCCACGGAAGGCGGTGCGCGCTTCTTCATCCATAGGGAATTCGCGCGCAGGTAGCAGGCGTACTTCCTTGACCGGATACAGAGAGCGCTGCGAATCCGCATCGAAGGTGCGTATCGTATCTATCGTGTCGCCGAACAAATCGATGCGATACGGCAAGACGGAGCCCATAGGGAAGATATCGATCAAGCCGCCGCGTACTGAGTATTCGCCGGGCGACATCACTTGCTTGACTGGACTGTAGCCAGCGAGCTGCAACTGCGCTTTCAGCTTCGCTTCATCCAGCGTTTCGCCCTGTTTGAAGAAGAAGGTATAGGACGCGAGGAAGGCGGGCGGTGCCATGCGCACCAGCGCAGTGGTGGCAGGTACGATCAAGACATCGCATTGCCCGTTTAAAACCTCGTACAAGGTCGCCAGGCGCTCGGAGACAAGATCCTGATGCGGTGAGAAGGCATCGTAAGGCAGCGTTTCCCAATCTGGCAGCAAATGGCAGCGTAGGTTGTTCTGTTCTTTACCGAACCAGGGAATTTCAGCCAGTAAGCGTTGTGCATCGCTGGCGTTGGCCACGACGACCGTCAACATACGCTTCTGCGATTTCAGTTCTGCGGCGGCTTGCGCCAGTACATAAGCATCCGCTGAACCATGAACAGGAGGCAGAACGAAACGCGAGCCGGGTTTGGGGAGAGATTTTTTTAGGTCGAATGACATTAAATAGCGACATTGAAAATGTCAGGGTGGTCACAAAGTGCCTGCAACTTGCCTATACGCACTTCATTTGACAGTGAAAAATTATGATGCGATTATAAACCAAGCCCTTCTTTACGTCGGGCGCGTGCGTATTCGGATAACAATTTCCCTACAATAGAGCGCACCCATGCACGCAGCTACGCATTTTCCCACCACGACAACATGAATTTACCTCGCTATTTCGCCTTGATCCCTGCCGCCGGTGTTGGCGCACGCATGGGCGAAAAGATTCCAAAACAATACGTCGCGATTGCCGGCAAGCCCATGCTGCGTCATGTGCTGGATACTTTTTCCAGCGCAGATACGATTACTCATACCTTTGTCGTGGCAAGTGCAGAGGATGGTTATATCGATGCGACCATGGCGGCTTTGCACGATAGTTCATACGTCACGGTATTGCGCGTCGGCGGTGCAACGCGGCATCAGTCAGTCTTGAACGGTTTGCACGCGATGCGCGAGATGGTTGACGATGAAGATTGGGTGCTGGTGCACGACGCTGCTCGTCCCGGGCTGAGCATTACGCTGATCGATAAACTGATCAATATTCTGCGCGATGATGAGGTCGGCGGCTTGCTGGCAGTGCCGGTGGTTGACACCTTGAAGCGCGCTGGTGAAAAAGGGCGCGTTGATCAAACAGTCGCACGTGATCGCCTGTGGGCAGCGCAGACGCCGCAGATGTTCCGCTACGGCTTGCTACGTCGTGCGCTGGAGCGGGCGGTGGCAGTGACGGATGAAGCAAGTGCAATCGAGGCGCTGGGCTTGCAGCCCAAGCTGGTCGAAGGCGATGCACGTAATTTCAAGGTGACGTTGCCGCATGATGTGGCGCTTGCCGAACTTTATTTAAAAGGATTTGTATGAGTGTTCCATTCCGCATAGGACAAGGTTACGACTGCCATGCCTTGGTTGAAGGCCGCAAGCTGATCATAGGTGGCGTGACGATTCCGCATACGACGGGTTTGCTGGGACATTCCGATGCGGATGTGTTGCTGCATGCGCTTACTGACGCCTTGTTTGGCGCAGCAGCCTTGGGCGATATTGGCAGACATTTTCCGGATACGGCGGTTGAATTTGCTGGCGCTGATTCGCGCATGTTGCTGCGTGAAGCGGTGAAGCGCGTGGCAGCGGCCGGTTTCAGCATCGGTAATGTGGATGCCACCATCATTGCGCAAAAACCGAAGATGGCGCCGCATATTCCAGGCATGGTGGCGAATATCGCGGAAGACTTGGGCCTTGCTATCGATCAGGTCAATATCAAGGCAAAAACGAATGAAAAATTGGGTTATCTGGGGCGTGAAGAAGGAATTGCTGCCGAAGCCGTCGCCTTGATTTATCGAACCGTATGAAAATGTTATGTCTGTTGAGCGCGTAGCGTAGTCAGCTCATGCAAAAAGGATAATTTTTGCTGCATTCACTGTATTTTTGACCTTCTTGCAGCGAATTTTGCGAATAAAAGTGATTATGTATTGAATTTTCAAGAAAAATCGCTATCTACTTGAAAACGGACTGTATGCAGGCATGCGCACTATGTGCATAGCAGGATAAGTCGGGAAACAATCGGTTGCGCTTATTTGGCGTATACTAAAGAGACAGGAGTGATTACAACTATGGCATCTTTCTTTTTCAGCCAACAGGCTCAAAACTGGCAACAACTATTCCGCCGTCATCAATCTGGCGGATTTTTCTCGCGCCTGATCGCGTGGCTGGTGCTGGGTTTGGTCTTGGCAGCAGGATTGGTTGTGATCGTGACGGTACTGTTGTTGAGCTGGTTGCTGATTCCAGTTTTGCTGTTTAAAAAACGCAGAGCTGCAAAAGCGCGCTTTGCTGCTGAACGTGCTTATGCGTATCAACAAACGCAATCACGCCATGATGTCATCATCGAAGGCGGGATCACCGAGGTAAAAGACGAAAGAGTCTGAATCTGAATCTGAATGCTGCTTTCTGATTTTAAGAACGCGGCTCTAAAATAAAACGCACATCCTCTAAAAGAGCATGTGCGTTTTATTTTGTCTGCTGCAATAGTTCAATAGTGCGATGTCTTTATGTAGCGAAATGCCCGTATCGTTTTTTCGCATTGTGCAGCACGATTTGTATGGTTAGACCACCGCCATCCCGATTCGATAGTTGTAATTTCCCACCGTGTCTTTTGACTATGCGATCGACGATCGCCAAGCCGAGGCCGGCACCATTCGCTTGTCCACGTGCGCTATCCATGCGAGTGAAGGGGCGCAGCAATCTGTCGATTTCTGCTTCCGGTACACCAGCGCCATGATCGGCGACTTCAACAATGACTTTATCGCCTTCGACATGGCAGGATAGATCGATTTCTACAAAATCAGCACCGTCGGCTTTGCCATAGCGCCGTGCATTTTCAATCAGATTGCTGACGACACGTTTGATGTCGATGGCATTACCGAGCACGGTGATGTTGTCGTCGATCTTGCTGGTGATCTTTACATCAGTTAAACGCGCTGCTTCATATGCAGTGCTTGCGATCAGTGCGGTCATATCGACAGGTTGGAAGTGCGTGCTGTCGGTCGGCTTTGCATAGTCGAGGAACTGGCCGATGATGGCATCCATCTGCTCCAGATCAGATTGCATACCTTCGCGTGCCGCATCTGGCAAGCCCGCTAATTCCACTTCCAACTGCATGCGTGCGAGCGGTGTACGTAGATCGTGAGAAATACCGGCGAGTACAACGGCACGATCAGATTCCACACGGTTGAGATCGTCGACCATTTGATTAAAGCTGTGATTGGCTTCGCGAATTTCTGTCGGGCCGCGTTCCGGTAGTGGCGGCGGACGTTGCCCATTGGCGATGGCACGTGTGGCCGCGGTCAGACGCGCTAGCGGTTGATTGATCAAGCCGGAAATAATCAGTGCGCCTATCAAGGACAGCAAGAGCGTCATTGCACCCCAGCCGATCCATTGCGCGCCGGAACTGCCCTCTATTCGATCACGATCGAGCATCAGCCAGTATTCATCATCGGAGATCGTGAAGCTGACCCAGAATCCGGCAACATCATTGACTGTGCGTGCAAAACGCGTGTCTTGCCCCAGACCGGCACGCACATGTTCCTGGATGGTGCGCATCAGACTGTTATTGGTAGGCGGTTCGACGCGATCGGTATCTTCCAGCGGATACACGCGTATACCCTCGTTGCTTGATAAATCGAACAGGAGTTCGCGGCGTAAATCAGGTGCGGAATGGGTCAGTGCAGCGCGTGTGATGGTGACGACAGAAATCACTTGTGCTGCGATTTGATTGGCGCGTGGGGTTTGTTCAACTACACGATAGCTGGCTACCCACGCAGCCATACTGGCAGCGATCACAAAAGCGAGCAGGAAAAAAGTACGCCAGAACAGGCCGCTTTTAATCCAGTTCAGACGGTTTGATGTGTTGGGCATCCTTTGCGTTTTCAGTCGGGCAGCGCTACCTTAGCGCGGCTTGCCTTCTGGAATGAATACATAACCGAGACCCCACACGGTTTGAATATACAGCGGCGTGGACGGGTCAGGTTCTATCAGTTTGCGCAGGCGTGAAATTTGCACATCCAGACTGCGATCGAATACTTCGTATTCGCGGCCGCGAGCCAGTTCCATCAATTTTTCACGAGAAAGAGGTTGACGTGCATGACGTGCAAAGACTTTCAGCACAGAAAATTCACCGGTAGTCAGCGGAATGGTTTCGTCATTTTTCTTCAGCGTGCGTGTGCCTAGATCAAGCACGAATTCGCCGAAGGTAAAGGATTGCGGTGTCTCGGATGGTGCGCCAGGAATTTCGTCCGGTGCGACACGGCGCAATACGGCACTGATGCGCGCAACTAATTCGCGTGGATTAAAAGGTTTGGCGAGATAATCGTCGGCGCCCATTTCCAGGCCGACGATACGATCGACATCTTCGCCTTTGGCTGTGAGCATGATGATGGGCGTTTTGTCGCCGGCACCACGCAGACGTCGGCAGATGGACAAGCCGTCTTCTCCCGGTAGCATCAGATCGAGCACTAGTAAATCGTAGCGTTCGCGCAGCCAGAGTTTGTTCATGGCTTGCGCATTTTCTGCGGTGACTACATTGAACCCCTGCTCGGCGAGATAGCGGCGCAGCAGATCGCGCAAACGCAGATCGTCATCTACTACCAGAATTTTTGTCTGGTGAGAATTGGTGGAGTGGGCCGTGTCCTTGCTGGGTGGATTTGTCGTATTCATTTTGCTATGGTAACGTCAGAAAGACTTCTCGACATAGCGAGGAGTGTAGGCATTACAAAGTGTTACAACCTTTACGGAAATGAACTTAGGGCTTGAGGCAAAGCAGCATAAACTTTGTGCATGGTTAATAAATATTTGCCAGGCATCCAAAAGTGCTGCGGAAGATGATGATGAATATAACATTGAAAAGAATGGGATTGGTATTGCTGCTGGTCAGTACGTTTGCTGGTACGACGGCGGTTTTCGCACAGTCACGTTTTCAAAGCAATACATTCGGCTCCTACGTGCAAAACGATCGCAATAGAGGAGAGCAGAATCGTGGTGATGATGGACGTCGTCAGCAAGCCGAGCGCAATTACGACAACAACCGCAATATGGAAAGACAGCAGGATCAATCGCGCCGGGATGGACGTTTGTCCGCAGATGAACGACGTGCCTTGCGTCGCCAGATCGATGAAGCCGGGCGTGATATCTATGCGCCGCGTCGATAGGTGATATTTGCCCGCACGGTATTTTGATTGAGTAAAGAGAAAAAGCCACCAAGATGTTTGGTGGCTTTTTCTTTTTAAAATTTCTTGCGCGCTTTATCTAGAGATAGATGTGCGAACGAGTGTGAGACTTATGTTGCTTAGCCAGTGACGATATGGCGGCTGACGGTTTTGTTTGCGGTTTGGCCGTTAGGACCGTAGACGTTACCGCCTTGTACGTTGCCGTTCTGCAAAATATTGAGTACGTTTTGATTACGCACCATCTGCTTGTTGATCAGCGTCCCGTTGACGCGATTGAGTTCTTTGGCTTCTTCCGCCAACTCTATGAGTTCATGCCAGGATTTGCTCGTGGTTGCCGAGGCTCCGGAACTTTCCAGCCAAGTCTTCATGCTGGATTCTTTTGCTTCGAAACCTGCTGCAGCCAAGGCCTTGTGACGGCTGGTTGCCAGCTCAGTCATGTGGGCTGCTGCTTTGGCTTTCGCTTCGGTCAGAGCAGTGATGCCATCAATATCAGCGGCAATCAGGTGCTCTTGTTCCAGCTTCAATAATTGCGTCAGAGCACGAACGGCTTTGTGTTCTTCACTCAAACTATCTGCAGGGCTGGTACCGAACGAATCCATGTTTATTAACCTTTACGTGCGGAGATCAGGTCTTTTACCGTATCCATCAATCCGTCGGCAACGCGTTCTGCATTCACCTGGAATTGACCACCGGCAATCGCTGCCTTGATCTCATCAACTTTTTTAGCATCAAATACGCTGGCACTGGAAACTTGACTTGTCAGTGCCTGCACCTGTGTCGACAACGTTACATTGGAAGAGGCCGCGCCAGTATCGGCTTTCTCCGGCGCCTTCCCAGCACGAGTTTGCGTTGCTGCAACGCCTACTCCTGCGATTTTCTTACTTGCGTCATTAATTTTCACGACATCACCCCGTTTGGTTTGCGGCAAAACGCCTATCTCTGCTTGGTCTATCGGCGTAATCACGGCAAACTTTAGTCCTAAATGGGTGAAACGTAAAACATTGTGTATTAATTTATGTTGCTAATACGTTAACTCTACTATCCCGCCCAACTTTGCAATTCCGCTCACAACCTGACCCGCCGGTGTGCGAACTTGTGTCAATTGTCCTTCGTTTGCATTGTTCAAGGCGCGTGCTTCGCTGGATACGCTGAAGCCGTCGCCATTAAAAACAACGCGTACTGCCTGACCTTGCTGTATCGCTTGCTGATTGCGCAAAGCATCCTGGCGCAACGGTGAACCTAATGAAATGGTGGTGGCTGCGGTACGGCCGACTGCCAACGACGCGTCAGTAATCACACCGGATGGCAAATTGGTCAGGTCGCCCTTGACCTTGGCAATGTCGCCCTGGGTAATGGTTTGCCCTTGTGCCAGCGGTGCCGCGGCAGCGATATATTCGCCATGCACCCGCACTTGCGCTGAAACGTAAATAGTCCATGCCGATGGCGCGTTACAGCGTATGCCTACCGTGGTTTTGCCCCAAGCCTTGCTTGCGGGCGGTAAAAATCCTTCCGGCACAGTACAAGCTGGCAATTTCATGCGGGGATCGATCGCACCGACGGTTACTTGTACTTCGCCCGGCAATCCGGTTGCTTGCGTGCGTAAAAACTGTTCGGCAGTCTGCTTCAGCACAGCCAGATCCTGACGCGGCTCAGCGGCGGTCTGTGCCAACGCCAGTTGCGTTGTCAGCGAGAGTGCAGCGATAGCGATGTAGAAAGAGTGTTTCATGGCGGCCAATGTAGTGATTGCTCGATCATGGTACTGATTTCGAACGCAGGTAAAGCCGGGAATAGCATGGATTTTTGTCTTCTTATCGTTTGATCGAAGCGAAGAGGTGCTCCGTATGATCGACGCTATACAAATCCATTATCAGTGCAAGGTAGCCAATCCTTGAATGCACACTTCGGAGGTCGTAATGATCGGAAAACTTGATGACTTGATGCGCTTTCAGGAGACGGCACTGAGTTTGCGTGCGCAACGCCAACAATTGCTGGCATCGAATATTGCGAATGCGGACACGCCTAATTTCAAGGCGCGTGACATCGATTTTAACAAGGCCTTGCAAGGCGCGCTAGCACGCAGTACTGGCGCAGCTGCATCGCCGAATGAACTGGCCAAGACATCGACGACGCATCTGTCATCGAAAGTGCTGCCGACCTTGGGCGGTGCGTCACTACTGTACAGCAACACGCAACAGGGAAATGTCGACGGCAATACCGTGGATATGGATGTGCAACGTAATCAGTTTACTGATAACGCGATGCGCTACGAGGTCGGCCTGACACTTGTCTCGTCGAAGATCAAGGGAATGCTTACCGCCATCCAAGGACAATAATCATGTCGCTATTTAATATTTTCAACGTCGCCGGTTCGGCCATGAGTGCGCAAAGTCAGCGTCTCAATGTGGTCTCGAGCAATATCGCCAATGCGGAAAGCACAACCAGTGCAAACGGCAAGACTTATCGCGCGAAGCAGGTGGAATTCCAATCGCTGCCGATGAAGGGTGGTGCTACTTCAACCGGCGTCAAAGTCAATCGCGTGGTGGAAGATGCTTCCCCATTGAAGATGGTCTTCGATCCGAAGCATCCTAATGCGGATGAAACCGGTCACGTCGCGATGCCGAACGTCAATGTAGTGGAAGAGATGGTCAATATGATCTCCGCTTCACGCTCCTACCAGACCAACGTCGAAACCATGAACACGGCAAAGACGATGCTACTTAAAACGCTGACGCTCGGTCAGTAAAAACAATAAGGATTCATCATGACCGCAGTCAACAGTAATACCACCGTTCTGCCGCAAGCATTGCTGGACCAGATGAATGGTGCTAGCGCCAGTAAAAAAAGTACGGCAGAAGAAGCGCAGGATCGCTTCCTGACCTTGTTGGTTACGCAGATGAAAAATCAGGACCCGTTGAATCCGCTGGATAACGCACAAGTCACCAGCCAATTGGCGCAGTTATCGACCGTTACCGGTATCGACAAATTGAACGGCACGCTGGAATCCCTGATGGGTAGTTACCAGACCAGCCAATCGCTGCAAGCAGCGAACATGATCGGTCACGGTGTGCTTGCTCCAGGATCTGATATTAGCCTGACTGAAAGCAAAGGTTTGATGGGCGTTGAATTCCCGCAAGCCGTCGATACGGCAACAGTGACCGTCAAGGATTCCACAGGCAAGGTAGTCCAGACTATCGATCTCGGTAAGCAAGTTGCCGGTACGGTGCCGCTGTTGTGGGACGGCAGTATGGCAGATGGTACTAAAGCGCCAGATGGTAATTACACATTTGAAGTCACTGCCAGTCTTGGTGGTACGGCTGTGAAGGTCAATCCACTGCAATTCGGCATAGTCACAACCGTTTCTACTTCGTCTACCGGTGTGCAGATCAATGTGCCTGGCTTGGGTGCATTGAACCTCTCAGACATTCGTCAAATTCTTTAATACAGCGGCACATAACCCAGGAGAAATAGAATGAGTAGTTTCCAACAAGGTTTGAGCGGATTGAATGCCGCAAGTAAAAGTCTTGAAGCTATCGGTAATAACGTTGCCAACTCTGGCACCGTAGGTTTCAAGCAGTCGCAAGTTCAGTTTTCAGATATCTACGCCAGCACATTGTCCGGCTCGGGCGCAGCGCAGATCGGTATCGGTACCCAGATCGCACGCGTGGCGCAATTATTCAGTCAGGGCAATATCACTGCTTCGAACAATCCGCTCGATATGGCGATCAATGGTGATGGTTTTTTCCGCATGAGTAGCGGCGGTACGATTACCTATGCGCGTAACGGCCAATTTGAATTAACCAAGGAAGGTTATATCCAGAGCGCATCCGGTGCGCGTTTGACCGGTTATATGGCGGATGCAAACGGTGTGATTCAATCGGGTGCACCAACTGAGTTAATCATCAACAAAGCTGATCTGGCTCCGAAAGCAACGACCAAGTACGAACTCAAGCTGACGCTGGATTCGCGCAAGGATGCATTGGATCCGCTTAATTTTAATCCAGACGATCCGGCTACTTTCAGCGATTCGACTTCGGCATCTGTGTATGACAGTCTGGGCAACTCGCATGTGCTGCGTACCTTCTATGTCAAGACCGCCGGTGGCGAGTGGAGTGTATTTGCAACCAATGATGGCGTACCGATTGGATATGATCCTACGGCCACGCCACCTGAGCCGCCAGTAGCATTGGGTACGATGGATTTTGGTACGGGTGGTGTCTTGGTCAGCACTACGCCAAATCCAATAGTTGCAGCCATGGCTGTGACTACAGGCGCAGCGACGCCTTTTAATATCGCTATCGATTACAAAGGTACACAGCAATTTGCTCAGACCTTTGGTATCAATAAGCAGCTTCCAGATGGCTATTCGGCAGGCACCTTAACCGGCTTTGATGTCGCCAATGACGGCTCCATTGTCGGGCGTTACACCAATGGGCAAGTGAACGTTTTGGGTCAAGTCATCCTGTCCAGCTTTGCCAATCCAAATGGCTTACAAAACATCGGCGACAACCAATGGGTGGAGACAGCTGAATCCGGTGTGCCATTGACCAGTACGCCAGGTAGTAGTGGTCTGGGGGCAGTGCAATCGGCGCGGATTGAAGAATCGAACGTCGATCTGACAGCAGAGCTGGTCAACATGATTACTGCACAGCGCTATTACCAGGCCAATGCACAAACCATCAAGACGCAAGATCAGATCATGCAGACTTTGGTGAATTTGCGTTAATGCATTAAGCGATTTGCATTAATGAAGGTGACCAATGATCGGCGTGTTTGTTTTCTCGTAATACGAACACGCACGATCACAGGAGGAATGAAATGGATAGGCTGATTTATACCGCGATGTCGGGTGCGAAACAGATTCTGGAGCAGCAGGCCACGACTTCACACAATCTGGCTAACGTCTCGACAGCAGGTTTTCGCGCCCAGCTCGACACTTTCCGTGCCGTGCCTGTCGTGAGCAATGGTTTGCCGACACGCACCTTTGTTGTTGATTCTACGGTAGGCACGGATTTCCGTGCGGGACCGATTCAACAAACTGGTCGCACGCTGGATCTTGCTGTGCAGGGAAAAGGTTGGCTTGCTGTTGAGCGCGCTGACGGTACTGAAGGATATACACGCGGCGGCAGCTTGAAGCTGAATGAAAACGGCGTCTTGCAAACTGAGGGCGGACTGAATGTGTTGGCAGATGGTGGTCCGATCACGATTCCACCAAACGTGAAAATTTCGTTTGCCAAGGATGGCACGATTTCTTCCGTTGACTCCGGCACGACGCCGGGCGCAACGATTGAAATTGCTCGCCTCAAATTAGTTAATCCGGACGAAGCCAATCTCGTACGCGGTACGGATGGCTTGTTTGTGACCAAAGACGGCCAGCCGGCAGATGTCGATGCCACTGTAGGCGTGATCAGCGGTGCGGTTGAGGGCAGCAATGTCAACGTGGTGGATGCCATGGTTAACATGATTAGCCTTGCACGACAGTTTGAATTAAACATGAATATGCTGAAGCATGCGGAGAGTAACGCTGCCAAAGCCACTGAATTTCTCGCTTTGAGTTAATGCGAGTACAGGCAAAATGAAGATGGATGCTGAATCCGTAAGCAGTTTGCCGAAATACTGGAGAAGAAAATGATACGTTCACTATGGATAGCCAAAACAGGTCTGGATGCGCAACAAACGCAGATGGACGTTATCTCCAATAACTTGGCCAACGTCAGTACTACAGGCTTCAAGCGCACGCGCGCTGTATTCGAAGACTTGCTGTATCAAAATTTGCGTCAACCAGGTGCGGCATCGTCGCAGCAGACACAACTGCCATCCGGTTTGCAAATCGGTACCGGTGTGCGTCCTGTTGCTACTGAGCGTATTCATACGCAAGGCAATTTGCAACTGACCAGCAATAGCAAGGATCTGGCGATTCTGGGTGATGGCTTCTTCCAGGTGATGATGCCGGATGGCACCACCGCTTATACGCGTGATGGTTCCTTCCAAAGCGATAACCAAGGACAGATGGTGACGTCCAGCGGCTTCCCGATTCAGCCTGCGATCATTATTCCTGCCAACGCCACTGCGATTTCAGTCAGCCGCGACGGTATCGTGAGCGTCACTGTGCCAGGTACCACAGCGCAGACTCAGGTCGGTACGCTGCAACTTGCGACGTTCATCAATTCGGCTGGTCTGGAGAGCAAGGGCGAAAACCTGTATGTGGAAACCACCGCATCCGGCAACCCAACCACGAATAATCCAGGCACCAATGGCGCCGGCTTCGTGCAACAGAATTATGTAGAAACATCGAACGTGAACGTCGTTGAAGAAATGGTCAACATGATCCAGACACAACGTGCTTACGAGATCAACAGCAAGGCGATTACGACGTCGGATCAAATGCTGCAACGCTTGACGCAGAATTAAGCAGCGTGAGGCGTAGAGGAATTGTGATGAAGAGTAAATTATTAAACCTGATGCTGCTCACTATCGTCTTTCTCGGCGGTTGTGGTGGCATGCCAGAAACGATAGTGCAAACGCCATTATCGGCGCGTCCACAGTCTGCGAATGCCATTAAGCCGGCGGCAAACGGTGCGATTTTTCAATCAGCTTCCTACCGTCCAATTTTTGAAGACAAGCGCGCACGCCTGATAGGCGACACCATCACGATCACGATTAACGAGAATAGCTCCGCGGGCAAACTTGCGGGTAGCTCCGGCAGTAAATCAGGTAGCGTGAATGCCGCAGCACCTAGCCTGTTTGGTTTGTTTGGTGGCGTGACACAGAACTTGAGTGCGAGCGCATCGTCGGCTGCGCAATTTGCAGAGAAGGGTGCTGTTACTTCCAGCAATAACTTTGTGAGTACGATCACCGTTACTGTCATTGATGTACTGACGAATGGCAATCTGGTTGTTGCCGGTGAGAAGCAAGTTTCGCTGGACAAGGGGGCTGAATTCATCCGTTTTTCTGGTGTAGTTGATCCTAGTACGGTTGGTTCCGGCAATGTGGTTTCGTCGACCAGAGTTTCCGATGCGCGTATCGAATATCGTACCAACAGCCGTATTGACGGCGCCGAAGTGATGTCCATGATGGCTCGCTTCTTCTTGAGTGTCGTGCCTTTTTAATGCCGATGCTAATAGGATTTTCCATGAATACCGTATCTGTTATATCGCTGAAAAAATCACTGCAAATCATTGCATGTTCGGTCTGCCTGTTGATGCCGTTTGCATCGCAGGCTGAACGTCTGAAGGATCTCGCCAGTGTGCAAGGCGTTCGTCAGAATCAATTGATCGGTTACGGTTTGGTTGTCGGTCTGGATGGTAGCGGCGATCAAACCACGCAAACACCGTTTACGATTCAAAGCATCATCAGCATGATGCAGCAGATGGGTGTCAATCTGCCGCAAGGTATCAATATGCAGTTGAAGAACGTCGCTGCCGTGATGGTGACAACATCGCTGCCTGCATTCGCACAACCTGGGCAAACGCTGGATATCACCGTGTCTTCCATGGGTAATGCGAAAAGCTTGCGTGGCGGCACCTTGCTGATGACACCGCTCAAAGGTGCGGATGGTCAGATCTACGGTATGGCACAAGGTAACGTCGTCGTTGGTGGCGCAGGTGCGGCTGCGAACGGTAGCAAGGCACAGATCAATCATTTAAGTGTTGGCCGTATTTCTGCCGGCGCTACAGTTGAGCGTGCAGTGGTAACGTCGCTGGGGCAGGGCGATCTTATTTTTCTGGAGTTGAAGGATAGCGATTTTTCTACTGCCAGCCGCGTGGTTGATGCCGTGAACAAGCGCTTTGGTCCGGAAACAGCAGCAGCACAAGATGGTCGTGTCATTCGTGTGCGTGCACCGATGAGCAATGACGAACGCGTGTCCTTCCTGGGCGCATTGGAAAGCATCAATGTCACACCGGCACAAGTAAGTGCCAAAGTAATTCTGAACGCACGTACCGGCTCGGTCGTGATGAATCAGGCTGTGACACTGGATACTTGTGCGGTATCGCACGGCAACTTGTCAGTCACGATCAATACACAACCGATTATCAGTCAGCCTGCACCATTCTCCGGTGGACAAACCGTGGTTGCGCAGCAATCGCAAATCGAGATCAACAAAGATCCGGGCAAAGTCATACTTTTGAAAAACTCAGCTTCCTTGGCTGATGTCGTCAAGGCATTGAATTCGATAGGTGCAACGCCGCAGGATTTGCTGGCGATTTTGCAAGCGATGAAAGCAGCAGGTTCACTGCGCGCAGAACTGGAAATTATTTAAGCTCACTATGATTACGCCTGCCGACAATTCGAACAGCAGCCTCGCGATCGATGCCAAGGGCCTCGAATCACTGAAGCAATCTGCGCGGCAGAATTCGCCCGATTCACTGAAGGCGGCTGCCAAGCAATTCGAAGCACTCTTCATGAACATGATCATGAAGAGCATGCGTGAAGCGACGCCACAAGACGGCATTTTGGACAATCAGCAAACCAAGATGTACACGTCCATGCTGGATCAGCAATTGAGCCAGAACCTGGCCAGCCGTGGCATTGGACTGGCGGACGTGTTGATACGTCAATTGTCCAGCAATCAGATGAATTCAGCCGTCGCGCCAGATGGTGCCGATGCGGCTAAGGATCTGGCTGATCCATCAGCAAGCTTGAGAACGGAAATCATGCGTTCGATGGCGGAGCGTAATGCGCTTGCTGCACAACGTTCGAATGCTGCGCATGCCTTGCAATCAGGCGGCAGCGTCACCTCAGCTTCTGCCAAACCTGCTCACGTACAGGCTTTCCAAGACAAATTGAGTGCACACGCGGAAGAAGCCAGTCTTACTACGGGCATTCCAGCCAAATTCATGCTTGGACAGGCCGCGTTGGAAAGCGGTTGGGGCAAGCGCGTTATCAAGACTGCTGATGGTAGTAGTAGCAACAATCTGTTTGGTATCAAGGCAGGCGCCAACTGGAAAGGCAAAACTGTGGATGCTGTGACCACCGAGTATGTGGATGGCGTCGCGCAAAAACGTGTTGAAAAATTCCGTGCTTATGATTCCTATGCTGATTCATTCCGTGATTACGCGAAGCTGTTACGCAGCAATCCGCGTTACGAAAAAGTATTGGCGAATGCCAGTGACGTTAATGGCTTTGCGCAAGGTTTGCAGCGTGCGGGGTATGCAACTGACCCGAATTACGCCACCAAACTGACAAACCTGATCAATCGTAATTTGTCTGCTTGACCCGCCTTATATTTGCAAGAAATATAACTTTCTTGCATTGGCAACATGATTTTCGGCTCAAGTTTTTCACCGATGTGCCGTACATACCAACATAGAGTTAATAAATAAATTATGTCTAATCTTCTCAGCATTGCTCAAAGTGGACTTGCCGCAGCCCAGGCTGGAATTGCTACGACAGGACACAATATCGCCAACCAGGCAACGCCGGGCTATAGCCGGCAGGTGGTGATACAGGCGTCGCTGGGCGGTCAGAATATTGGTGGCGGTTATATCGGTAACGGTACCAACGTAGAAACCGTTAAACGCATCTATAACGATTTCCTCGGTGCGCAAATAATCGGCGCGCAATCCAGCAAAAGCCAGCTGGATACGTATTACGCGCAGATCAGCAAGGTCAATAATATGATGGCCGATTCGGATGTCGGATTGACACCGGTCATTGCAGATTTCTTCAAGGGTGTTGCAGATCTTGTTGCCAATCCAGGCTCTGCGTCATCACGTCAGGCCATGTTGTCGGGAGCGGAAGCACTGACGGCACGCTTTCAAAGCATGGATGCGCAATTCCGCGGTATGCGTGATGGCGTTAATGATGCAATCAGCGGTGCGGTCACCGATATCAATGCTTACGCCAAGCAGATTGCGCAATTAAATGACGCGATCGCCAAGGCACAGAATGGCACTGGTCAGCCACCAAATGATTTGCTCGATCAGCGCGATCTTTTGGTTGGAGAGTTGGCGAAGCAAAGCAAAGTGTCGGTTGTTAAGCAAGATGGCAGTTATAACGTCTTCATCGGTAATGGTCAGCCCATCGTGGTGGGAACATCCTCGTATGAACTGACTGCCGTTACATCGCTGACCGATCCAGGCCGTACCGAAGTTGGCTACGTCACAAACGGTAAGACGGTGATTCTGCCGGAAAGTGCATTAGTCGGCGGCAATCTGGGTGGCTTGTTTGAATATCGCAGCAAGACTTTGGATACGATACAGAATTCACTGGGACGTATTGCACTAGGATTAGCGGCGACCTTCAATGCGCAACATAATCTGGGGCAAGATCAAAACGGCAATTTAGGCGGCGATTTTTTCAGCATGGCTCCGCCAGTTGTGAATGCCAGCAGCAAAAATACCGGTAATGCGAATATTAGTGCGAGTATCAGCGACGTAGGTGCTCTGACAACCAGTGACTATCGTTTGACCTATGATGGCACCAACTTTAACGTGACGCGTCTGTCGGACAACGCATCGATGTATTCGAATACGGCTTTCCCTACTACAGCAATTGATGGCGTGACTTTCACGCCAGGCACTGGAACAATGGCTGCCGGCGATGAGTTCGTTGTCCGCCCAACGATCAATGGTGCATCTGGTCTGAGTGTATTGATTAAGGATGTGAAAGAAATTGCCGCTGCTACGCCGATTCGTACTAATGCACCGACGACAAATACTGGTAGTGGCGCGATCAGCGCGGGCACGATCAATTCAAGCTTTACCGGAGCGACAGTTGCGCCGGCAGTGACCTTGACGTTTGATGCGGCTACTGGGACCTTGAGTGGTTTCCCGGCGGGCATGCCTGTGACAGTAACGACAAATGGCGTTCCGACGACTTTCCCCGCGGGCACGCCAGTAACTTACACAGCAGGTTCAAGCATTTCGTTCGGTGGTGCTGAGATCACGATGACCGGTGCACCAGCCAATGGCGATACCTTCACCATTAGCGGCAATTCAAACGGTGACGGTGATAACCGCAATATGCTGGCATTGGGACAGCTCCAGACCAAGAATGTCTTACAGGGCGGCACCGCCAATTACAACACCGCTTACAGTCAACTCGTAAGTCTGGTCGGCAATAAAACACGCGAACTGGAAACCAATAGCGCTGCCGAAGGTGCATTGCTCAAGCAGATGCAGACCGCGCAGCAATCGGAGTCAGGTGTCAATCTTGATGAAGAGGCGACCAATTTGTTGCGCTATCAACAGGCTTATCAGGCGTCTGGCAAAGTGATGCAGGCAGTCAGCGATATGTTCAATGTGTTGATTTCATTAGGCCGATAAGGATTACAGATCATGCGCATAAGCACGAATACAATTTTTGAAATGGGCTCGGGCAAGATCGGTGACATGCAAGCTGCCATGCTCAAGACGCAGCAACAGATTTCGACCAACCGTCGTGTTCTGACGCCATCGGATGATCCTGTCGCAGCTGCAGCAGCCTTGGGCGTGAATCAAGCCATGTCGATAAACGATCAGCTAGCCGTTAATCGTTCAAATGCGAAAAGCGCTTTGTCAGAAGAAGAAAGTGTTCTGCAAGGTATTAACTCCTTATTGCAATCAGTCAAAGATGTAGTTGTTTCTGCCGGTAGTGGTGCATTGACTGATCTAGATCGCCAAACGTATCTCACTCAATTACGTAGTAACTTTGACGAACTGATGGGCTTGGCCAATACACGCGATAGCAGTGGCAATTATATTTTTGCCGGCTATCAGACATCTACCCAACCGTTTTCTCAATCAGCTACAGGCGCTACCTATAATGGTGATCAGGGACAGCGCATGTTACAGGTTGGTACTGCGCGTCAATTGTCATCGAGCGACTCTGGTTCTACGGTTTTTGAGGGCGGTGTTACGGGTAATGGACGTTTCGTGACCGCTGCGAGTACAAGCAATACCGGGACCGGTATTGTCAGTGCAGGATCGGTTACCGACCTTGCACAGCTGACCGGCCATAACTATGGCGTCACGTTTGCGGTTGATGCAACAACAGGTGCAACGACTTATCTGGTAACAGAAACACCGCCACCGGCCATACCTGCGACACCACAACCTTACGTGAGCGGACAACCGATTACATTCGGTGGCATGCAGTTCGATATCAAGGGTAGTCCAGCCGATGGTGACACGTTTAGCGTGAAGCCGAGCACCACTCAAAGTGTTTTTACTACCATCACAGATTTGATAGGGGTACTGTCTACTTCTGCGGTTGGCCCCGCTGGACAGACTAAATTGGCGAACGGTTTGGCGACAGCGAATACCAATATCGAAAATGCGCGCGAGAATATTTCTACTGTGCGCGCCACAGTTGGTACGCGCTTACATGAAATCGACAATCTTGATAGTGCTGGCTCTGATTTGAAAATTCAGTACACGAAGACTTTGAATGACTTGGTAGGTGTAGATCCGGTTGAGGCGTACTCCCAATTTACGCAACAGCAATTTACGCTGGAAGCAGCACGTCAATCGTTCATTAAAATTGCAGGTTTGTCCTTGTTCAATATGTTGAGTTGATAAGCTGGCTTGTCTGCGCAGTTGCAAAGACAAGCCGACTATATCTACGCTGCTTAGCTAAGCGGTGTCAGTGCCACAGTAATTCTCCCCATCGCATCAATTCCTTCCTGCAGTAAATTGATAATCGGATTCATCAGATAAGGCAGCACTATGCCTATCATGATGAAGCCGACGCCGATCGTGATCGGGAAGCCGATACCAAAAATATTCAATTGCGGCGCTGCACGCGTCAAGATACCGAGCGCGATATTCGTAATCAGCAAGGCTGCGACGATAGGCAAGGACAGTTGCACCCCCGCGCTGAAAATACGGCCGCCCCAGTGAACTACTTGTAGCATGCCTCCAGGCGATATAAAGCTGCTGTTGATAGGCAGTAACTCAAAACTCTGTGCCAATGTGCTCAGCACGACCAAATGCAGATTGGTCGCGAGATAAATCATGAGTGTCAGCAAAGCGAGAAATTGACTAATCGCTGATGAGCGCGCACGTGTTTGTGGGTCGAAAAAACTGGCAAAGCCCAGGCCCATCGTCATGCCGGTAATTTCACCAGCCATTTCAACGCCGGCGAAAGCAATACGCATGGCATAGCCCATCGCCAGGCCGATGATCAATTGCTGCATCAGAATCAGTAATCCGGTTGGTGAGAATGGGTCCATCGCCGGCATGGCGGGTACGGTCGGCGCAATGATGATGGCGAGCATGATGCCCAGTCCGATTTTGACGCGTGCTGGAACACTGACATTGCCGAACAGAGGTGCAACCGTGATCAAGCCCATGATCCGCGTGAGCGGCCACAGGAATGCAGCAATCCAGGTGTTCAGTTCTGCGCTGGTGAGGTTAATCATGCCGATCTGCTTGAAGTATAGGCAGAGGTGCTTGCGTGTGACACTAGCTGACGAACAGAGGAATGTTGGTAAACATTTCGCGCATGTAATCGAGCAGCACGGTCAACATCCATGGCCCTGCCACGACGAGTGCGACAAAAATACCAACCAGTTTCGGGATGAAGGAGAGGGTGGTTTCATTAATCTGTGTGGCTGCCTGGAAGATACTGACGACCAGGCCGATGCCGAGTGCGGCCAGCAGCATCGGTGCGGCTACCATCAACGTTACTTCAATTGCGTGACGGCCCATGGTCATGACGGTTTCGGGAGTCATAGCGTCCTCAGTAGAAACTTTGCGCGAGCGAGCCGATCAGCAATTGCCAACCATCGACTAGAACAAACAGCATCAATTTAAATGGCAGCGCCACAATGGCGGGCGACACCATCATCATCCCCATCGACATCAAGACGCTGGCGACCACCATGTCGATAATCAGGAAGGGAATGAAGATCGCAAAGCTGATCTGGAATGCGGTTTTTAATTCGCTGGTCACGAAGGCCGGTACCAATATACGCAATGGAATATCTTCCGGTCCTTGCAAGTCAGGACCTTTGGATAATTTGACGTACAGCGCCAGATCGGATTCACGTGTTTGCTTGAGCATGAAAGTTTTCAGCGGCGCAACAGCTTTGTCCAAGGCTTCCGTCATTTGTATCTTGTTTTGCGAGAAGGGCTGATACGCATCGACGTAAATCTTGTCGAGCACCGGGCTCATGACAAACAGAGTCAAAAACAGCGAGAGGCCGATGATGACTTGATTCGGTGGTGAGCTCTGCGTACCAAGTGCCTGACGTAACAACGACAGCACGATGATGATGCGCGTGAAGCTGGTCATCATCAGCAATGCTGCAGGCAGGAAGGAGAGGCCAGTCAGCAGCAGCAAGGTTTGCAGGCTGAGCGAATAGTTCTGGCCGCCACCGGCTGCCGGTGTGCTGGTGAATGCAGGCAGACCTTGCGCCATCGCAGCGATAGGCAAGGCCAGCAACAGCAGCGGCAAGCCGCGGCGTACTAATGGATGGAATTTATTGGCCATTGCGTTTTTCAATTGTTTGCGCAAGCCAGGTCGAGAAATTTCTCGAAGGCGGTGCTTCGGTTGCGATCGTGGTTTCTTGCTTAGGCATGGTTGCCAGAGAATTGACGCGACCTGGTGCGACACCGACGACTATCCATTGGTCGGCTACTTCAACCACGATAACGCGTTCGCGACTACCGACACTGACGCCACCGATAATCTTGATGTTGGCGTTGCTGACGCCTTTGCCTGCGTTAAGACGACGCAGCAACCATGCTGCGGCTGCCATCAAGCCTAGTACAACGATTAGTCCTAGCGATACCTGCAATAGATTGCCGGCAGTCGATGGAACAGTGGTCTTGGCGGAAGCGGTGGCTGCGTGGACGCTGGCCGTGAGCAAACTCGATGCGAGCAGCCCAGATGCGAGTAAGGCAGGACGAATGCAAATCATCTGTTCAGTTTTCGAATACGTTCCGCAGGTGTGATGATATCGGTCAGGCGAATACCGAATTTGTCATTGACGACGACGACTTCACCTTGTGCGATCAGGCAGCCATTGACCAATACATCCATAGGCTCACCAGCTAAGCCGTCGAGCTCGACGACCGAACCTTGTGCCAATTGCAGCAGATTCTTGATGGCGATCTTGGTACGACCGAGTTCAACGGTCAGTTGTACCGGGATATCGAGAATGAAGTCGATATCGTTGTGCGTACCTGTCTTCAAGTCGCCACCGGCGAAATCCTTGAATACGGTAGCCGATGCAGGTTTGGCGTCTATGGCAGCCGCTTCGGTCTGCTCTTGTTCCGCCATTGCTGCGCCCCAATCATCTTCTACTGTGGTTTGCGGTTCGTTTTCATCAGCCATGATCTTCTCCTTGCGTTGAATCGTTTGCGCTATAGATCAATTTTTCTACGCGCAATGCGTATTGTCCGTTCAGCTTCCCATACGAGCATTCCATCACCGGCACGCTATCGACTTCAGCGGTAATTGTGTCTGGCACGGCGATAGGGATGATGTCGCCTTTTTGCATATTCAGGATATCGCCCAGTGTAACTTTGGCGGAACCCATATTCGCCAGAATTTCTACTTCTGCGGTCTGGATTTGTTGCGTCATCAAACGTATCCAACGCTTATCCATTTCCAGCGTTTCACCCTGCATGCTGCTGGTCAGCAGATCGCGGATCGGTTCGATCATCGCGTACGGTGTGCAGAAGTGCATATCGCCGCTAACTGGTCCAAGCTCAATGGTGAAGGTGGTAGCCACGACGACTTCATTTGGCGTCGCAATATTGGCGAACTGGGTATTCATCTCGGAACGGATGTATTCGAATTCGACCGGATAAACCGGTTCCCACGATTTGGCGTAGGTTTCGAAAATAATGCCGAGTATGCGTTGAATGATGCGTTGTTCTGTTTGTGTAAAGTCGCGACCTTCCACCCGTGTGTGGAAGCGGCCATCACCACCAAACAGATTATCGACCAGCAGGAATACCAGATTCGGATCGAGCACGATCAGACCGGTACCGCGCAGCGGCTTCATGTGGATCAGATTCAGATTGGTCGGCACGACCAGATTGCGGATGAATTCGCTGTACTTGGATACCCGTACCGGACCGATCGATACTTCGGCACTACGGTGCAGGAAGTTGAACAGACCTATGCGTAGCAGACGCGAAAAGCGTTCATTGATAATTTCCAGCGTAGGCATCCGACCACGGACGATACGCTCTTGCGTTGCCAGATTGTAGGGGCGTACACCTGTCGCATCCTCCGGCTTGCCGGTCTCATCCTGATCGCCGTTGACGCCCTTGAGTAGGGCATCAACTTCTTCTTGAGAGAGGAAATTATCGGCCATGATCTTATTGAACGACGAATGAGGTAAATAAAACGTTGGTGACGTTCACTGTTTGGCCTTGTGGCGTAAATGGCTGTTTAAAGACAGCGATGATTTCTTCAGAAAGCTTGTTCTTGCCTTCGACGCTCAAAATCTCGGAAGCTTTTTTGCCCGACAACAAAAGCAGCAAGCGGCTGCGCACGTGCGGCATGTAGAGCTTGATCAAATCCAGTTGCGCTTGGTTCGGTACTTGCAGCGTGAAGCTGGTTTGCAGGAATTGCTCGCCGTTATCCCCTTGCTGCAAATTGACCGTGAATGCTTCCATAGGCAAAAACACTGGCGGCTTGCTCAGATCAACGGCATCAGCCGCTTTCGGCGCATGCGACTCCGCTTTATGACCAAGGAAGTACCATGCACCTGCGCCGCCAGCACCCAGTGCGAGCACAAGCACAATCAAAATGATCAATAGGCGGGATTTCGGTTTCCCTGTTGCTGTATCGGCGCTACCTTTTGCGCCTGCCTTTGGTGCTGCTGTTGCCATCTGTTTTCCTCAAGTACGACATGCGTTCTTTTACTTACATGCCATTATTAAAAAAAAACGACGCACAGGATGCATTGAAAAGAGAGGGGAACACGACGCATATCGACGTATTCGCGCCATCAAGGCCTGAGGTCGAATCTTCTAGCGGGGTTCCGTTCTGCCATTTGACAGAGACGAAAGCGATGCTCAAGGCGTATTAAACCATTATTAATTGCAGCAAACATCTGCAGTGTGCGAAAACAATGCGAATTTTAATGAAGGCGAGACATACGTTGCCGTTCAGAGACGTGATCAGGCTGGAAAGGCAGGTAACAGGATGGCAATTTCTGTCGTAACTGCCATCCCTTCCTTCTTCAGGCAAATGTATCGACGATCCCGGTACCCGCGGTGGAGACGGGGATATGGCTGACATGAAGTGCCGGTTCTACGGCATTGTCGGCTTGATTCGATTGACGTGAACCGCCTTGGCGCTGATCACTGAAAGCACCTTGCTGATTAGGCGAGCCGGCGCTGACGTTGGATTGACCCAATTGAATACCGGCGTCGTTTAACATCTCGCGCAGACGCGGCATGGCGGCTTCCAACGCATGACGGACTTCAGGCTGATGTGCGGTGAAGTTGGCAGTGGCCTGGTTGTTGGAGACATGTAGCGTGACTTGCATCGGGCCCAGATCAGGTGGATTCAATGTCAGCGTTGCAGTTTGTTGCACGCCTTGCACCATCCATACGACTTTTTGGCCCAAGGCCTGATTCCAATCCTGAGTGCCGACTTGTGGCGCGAGCTTGTTGGATTGCGGACCTTGTGCGTCATTCATCTGCTGCAATGCTGCAGTTGTGACAGCGGCGATATTTTGTGGATTCGAAACGGTGGCCGGTTCGATGGTCTTGGCCGTTTGTACAACGGCAGCGGCTACTTCAAGATCGGTTTTAGGTGCTGCTGCGGCTGGCGCAGGTTTGCCATCGCTGGCTGCATTGGTCGCTTTATCGAGAGCGGAGACGAAATCAGATTTCTTGCCTATGGCATCTTTTTCACTGGCATTGGCTGCTCCTGCCGTTGCAGCGCCTAGCGTGATGTCGGTCGCAGTGTCAGTTGCAAGGCCAGCACCTTTGCCGAGTTTGACTGCGGTATCTGTCTCAGCAGTCGCTGCTGGTGTGACGGCAGTTGCGGTATTGGCTTGTGTCAGGGCTGCGACAAAGGCGAGTAATTCAGCCGAAACGGTGGTCGGCTCGGTATCGGTTTCATCCGTTTTGCCATCGGCTACGGGCGCGGTTTTGTCTGCGTCAGTTGTTTTGGCTGTTTCGGTGGTCGATGCTGCGGTATTAGAGTCGCTCTTGGTCTTGGTTTTGTCGCCGTTATTAGCGCTATCTTTAGGCGCGTTCTTGCTGGTTTCGTTGGCGCTGCTGCCGGAATTGTTGCGACCTGCGATTTCACGCGAAAGCATTTGATTGAACGTGCCCGCATCAGAGGTTGAACTGGCGTCTTGTTTATTGCCAGGAACTGGAGCCTGCAATACGCTGAGAGGGCTGTTGACTGCTGAGGTGTTCATCGTTGTGCCGCCTTCTTGATCGTTTATCTTTTGTACTGCAAAGCTCTTGCAGCGTGTTCATCTGTCTGTTTTTGATCGCGTTTATTTTCTTGCAACTGCTTCGCTTTCAATGCCCGATTGGCTAGCGTGCCGTACGACATGCGCTTGCGTTCGCTGGCTTGCCAGGCTGCTCGTTCGCGGTCAACACGGATATGTGCGTCGCGGACGACCAACTGTTGGCTGGTGATCGCTTGCTCCAGTTTGTCCAGAAAGAGCTGGTAATTGCGATAACCCATCGCTGTCAAACCGGTGGTCAGGTTTTGCTGAAAGCGCGTTGCGTAATCGTCGCGGTATTGCTGCAGCAAAGCCAGTTTCTGTTCGGTTTCTTCGGCGGCCTTCATGCATTTCCCAAGACGTTTGGCGGCCTCGTCGGTTTCCTTGGTTGCCAATTCGATCAATGTGTCTAATGCAGAAGATGTAGCCATTTTTCTTGATTATATTTTTGAGAACGGGGTGCCCATCAGTCGAATAGAGAGGCAAGTTGCCCCAAGCTCTCGTTTATGCCGCAGCGCTCGGTAATATCCTGTTGTAAAAATGACTCTATTCTTGTGTTCAATGCTATCGCTTCATCCAGCACAGGATCGGAACCTGCACTATAAGCGCCTACGCTGATCAAGTCACGATTGCGTTGATAGCGTGAGGTGAGTTGTTTCAGCTTCCGTGTCTGCTTTTGATGTTCTGGCGTGGTGATGTTGTGCATCGCACGGCTGATCGATTGTTCGATATCGATGGCCGGATAGTGGCCGGCTTCGGCCAGTGAGCGATTAAGCACGATATGACCGTCCAGAATCGCGCGCGCTGCATCAGCGATCGGATCTTGTTGATCGTCACCCTCGGTCAGCACGGTGTAAAAAGCCGTGATCGAGCCGCCGCCTTCTTTACCGTTACCGGCACGCTCTACCAAGGCAGGTAGTTTTGCAAAAACTGATGGCGGATAACCTTTGGTCGCAGGTGGCTCACCGATAGCCAGCGCGATTTCACGTTGCGCCATAGCATAGCGGGTGAGCGAATCCATAATCAGTAGGACGTCTTTGCCTTCATCGCGGAAATGCTCGGCGATAGCGGTGGCATAAGCAGCACCTTGCAAGCGCATCAGCGGCGGTGTATCGGCAGGAGCGGCGACGACGACAGAACGTGCCAGGCCTTCCGCACCGAGAATTTGTTCGATGAATTCTTTCACCTCACGACCCCGTTCGCCGATCAGCCCGACTACGATCACATCAGCGGTGGTGTAGCGCGCCATCATGCCGAGCAAAACGCTCTTGCCGACGCCGGAGCCTGCGAACAAGCCCATACGTTGGCCGCGACCGACGGTCAGCATGCTGTTGATAGCACGTACGCCAACATCCAGTACATCGGTAATCGGTGCGCGTGATAAAGGATTGGCGGCGCGCACATTCAGTGGTGCAGCATGGACGGCATTGAGCGGGCCGAGATTGTCGAGCGGGCGGCCTGCGCCATCCAGTACGCGACCGAGCAGTTCTATCCCAACTGGCAAATGGCGGCCACGATCACTAGGGCGACGTCGCGGATGCGTGACAGCGCCAGGGCGCGGCAAGGATTGCACGACTTCAACCGGGAATACGCGTGTGCCTGGGACGATGCCTTCGACATCGCTTTGCGGCATCAGGAATAGGCGGTCGTTTTCAAAGCCGACAACTTCTGCTTCGATCCGTGCACCGTTGGCTAATGGCACTGTACAGGCGCTGCCGACAGCGAGTTTTAAGCCAACCGCTTCCATGACCAAGCCGGCGACGCGTGTAATACGGCCGGATACCTGCATGGGTTCAGCGATATCCAGCAGCATGCGGCAATCGCGCAGATAGGCTTGCCAGCGACCGCTGTTGGGATGATCAGGAGTCATCAGACCAGCCAGTCAGATTCTTTGCCGAGCGCAGCGGCAATGCGCTGCCAGCGGGTCGACGTGGTGGCGTCGATCTGGTTGGTGACGGTTTCTACCCGGCAGCTGCCTCTATCCATGTGCGGATCTTCGACCACGCGCCAGCTGGCGGTACTCAATTCATCACCCAGATGCGTGGCGACGATCGCTGCATCGTCCGGATGCAGATGGAGCAGGGCAGGCTGTTGTAAAGTCGGCAAATAATGAATCGCTTCGCGTACCAGTGGGATGATGAGCTCGGGACGTACGTTCAATGCTGTTTTCAGCATAGCCTTGGCCAGATCGAGTGACAGATCCAGCATGTCGCTGGCGATCAATTCATTGGCTTGTGCAATTTCGGTACCGAAGGTATCGGCAATCTGCAACAGGCTGAGTCTTTCTTGTTCTGCCAGTGCACGTCCTTCCGCCAAACCTGCGGCGCGACCTTCTTCCATGCCGGTCGCATAGCCTTCGGTATGCGCTTCCGCACGGATGCTGGCGATTTGTTCTTCCATCGCCGCAATGTTGGCCGTGTGCGCTGCCGCTGCTGCATTGGCAGCCGCGATACTGGCACTATCGAGTACCGGTGCTGCAACAGTGCTTGTGCTGGCTGGTTCTTCGTTGAAAGACGTCATTTCCCAGCGTTGATACGCTGACTGACGTTCTTTTGGAATGACATTAGACATAGGCATCTTCCGCTTTGCCGCCCAGTGTCAGTTGGCCTTCGTCGGCCAGACGACGGACGATTTGCAGAATTTCTTTTTGATTTGCTTCGACCTCGGACAGGCGTACAGGGCCTTTCGACTCGAGATCTTCGCGCATCATCTCGCCGGCACGTTGTGACATGTTCTTGAAAAATTTTTCGCGCAAATCTGGCGTTGCACCTTTGAGTGCAATGATGAGAGCTTCGGACTGAACTTCACGCAACAGCAATTGAATGCCGCGATCTTCGATATCCATGATGTTATCGAAGACGAACATTTCGTCCATGATCTTTTGCGCCATATCGTTGTCGTAGCTTTTCAGGTTGGCCATAACTGATATTTCGTTTTCGCCACTGAAGAAGTTGAGAATTTCTGCCGCTGCGCGTATGCCGCCCATCGGTTTTTTCTTCAGATTTTCGTTACCTGTGAGGAGCTTGGTCAGCACTTCATTGAGCTCGCGCAAGGCGGCTGGCTGTACGCCATCCAGCGTGGCGATACGCAAGACGACATCGTTGCGCAGCCGTTCGGTAAAACGTTCCAGTACTTCGCACGCTTGATCACGTTCGAGATGGACCAGGATGGTGGCAATGATTTGCGGATGTTCATTACGAATCAGATCGGCGACCGATTGGCCGTCCATCCATTTCAGACTTTCGATACCGCTGGCATCACGCGCGCCGAGAATCCGATTGAGCAGGGAAGCAGCTTTATCGTCGCCCAGTGCTTTGGTCAATACGTCGCGAATATAGTCATCGGAATCCAGACCGAGCGAAGTATTTTTCTCCGTCTCGCCCCTGAATTCACTGAGTACGGCAACCAGTTCTTCACTCTGGATTGCTTTCATCGTGGACATGGCTGCGCCGAGTTTTTGCACTTCTCTTGGACCTAGATACTTCATGACTTCGGCAGCTTCATCTGCGCCGAGTGCGAGCATCAGAATGGCGCCTTTGTGTATGCCGTTATCAATCATTTCCCACCCACGCTTTAACTATGTTTGCGACGACTTTAGGATCTTTTCTGGCCAGCTCTTTGGCAGCTTCCAGATTTTGTTGATACGTATTTTGTACACCCATCGGTCCAACTTCTGGTTCTTCAAGGTGTATCTTTTGTATTGGTTCGCCGCTCTCATCCATCAAGGCCAGTGGCGGTGGTGGGTTCAGCTTGTTGAGCATAGGCTTCAACATTTTGAAGTAGAGAATCAGGAGCGCAATACCGATAGCCAGATACTTGGCAGCCTGTAGTGCCATATCGATGACTTCAGGACGCTCCCAGAGTGGCGGTTTGGCAATTTCTTCCTTGTCTACACCGGCAAATGGGCTGTTGACGACGTTGAGCGTGTCCCCACGATCTTTGTTGTAGCCCATTGCTTCTTTCACCAGATCGGTGATTTGTGTTTTTTCGGTGTCGCTCAAAGGTTGTATGGTGACTTTGCCGTCTTTCGCTACTACGCGTTTGTAGTTGACGACGACCGCAACGGACAAGCGTTTAAGGCCGCCCATAGGTTGCTGAACGTAGCGGACAGTTTTATCCACCTCGAAATTGGTGGTCGTATCTTTTTGTGTTGGTGTGGCCTGTGCTGCGGCTGCAGTGGCAGCAGCTGCGCCGGGCGCTCCTGGTGCACCAGCTACTGCTGCAGGTGTTCCTGGTGCAGCAGGTGGCGGTGTTGTATCTAGCGGTGCGGTAGCGGCTGGTGCAGGTTGATTAGTCAGTGCTCCAGGAACACCGGTTGCATTGGCACCGCCGTTGCTCGATTCGCTTGTTTGCAAGCTGCGTACGGTTGCACTGTTTGCTACTTGGTTCGGCTTGTAAATTTCGGCAGCTTGTTCGCTGGTCGAGAAATCGACATCGGCAGTTGCTTCAGCACGAATATTGTTTTGACCAACGATAGGCGTGATGATGGATTCAATGCGCTTGGTAATACTTTGTTGCAGCTCTTGTACATATTTAAGTTGCGACGGGTCCAGCGTGTTGGCACCGGCCGGTTTGTTGTTTTCGGACAGCAGATTGCCTGATTGATCGACGATGGTGACATTCTTCGGTGACAGCTCAGGAACGCTGCTGGCAACCAGATGCACGATGGCGCTGACTTGTTGCTGATCAAGTGCTCGG
The DNA here is from genome assembly GCA_040390795.1 of Pseudomonadota bacterium. Classification (GTDB taxonomy): domain Bacteria; phylum Pseudomonadota; class Gammaproteobacteria; order Burkholderiales; family Burkholderiaceae_D; genus Oxalicibacterium. The sequence continues at coordinate 99,646 of JAZJXV010000010.1, forward strand.
CCTTGGCGTAGATTCAGCAAGACGGATGCAGTTGGTTTTTGCTGATCGCGTACGAAGACGGATGCTTTTGGCAGAGCGAGATGCACGCGTGCGGCTTGTACTGCGCCGACGGATTGGATGGAGCGAGCCAGTTCACCTTCCAGCGCACGCTGGAAATTCACTTGTTCGAGGAATTGAGAAACGCCGAGTTTTTGATTTTCCATCAACTCGAAGCCGACACCGCCGCCTTTAGGTAAACCTTCGGCGGCCAGTTTCAGGCGAATTTCATGCACTTTATCGGCGGGTACCAGAATCGCGCCGCCGCCTTCTGCGAATTTGTACGGCACATTGGCCGCTTGCAGCGAAGACATGATGGCACCGCCGTCACGGTCGGAGAAGTTGGAGAACAGCACGCGATATTCCGGCTTTTGGCTCCAGAGTACCAAGGCGATCATGACTGCAATGACTGCGGCTGCACCCAGCATCAATATGACTTTGCGTCCGTTCGGCGACTTCGCCAAATTGAGGAAGTTGCTGGACATATTGGTAGCACCGTCCGCAGGGACGTTTTGTGGAAGGCCGCCTTCGCCTGCTACGACTACTGCCATGATTGGGCTCCTGCTTGGCTATCGTCAAATGTGAGTGTGTTGTTCATTGCTGTTCTCGCTATCGAAGCTTTTCCGTAGCTTGAATTGTCGGGCTTGCTCGAAATTTCAATCTTTGGAATAGAGCAATGTTTCTATGGCTTATCAGAGCGATTCAAATTAGACAGCGTGATAACTTGTCGAGGTAGTTTGAACACACCTGTGCGAGGCACCCGAGTCACTCAGTTTAGGCAAGTATAGTGCCCGCAAGCAACTAGATGGAGAGAATGATGAAAGTTGGTGGAATTGATTCAAGCGCGATAGACGCTATGGTTAAGCAGCTTAAAGCTGCCGCAGCGCGCGCTCAGCCTGATGTTAATCCCTTGGCTGGGGTGGCGCAGACGGAAAAATCGGCGACGCGTGTCGATTTTTCGCAAGCGCTGAAGGCATCGCTGGATAACGTCGCCAGTGCACAAAACAGTGCGGACAAGCTGGGGCAGAGATTTTCTACAGGTGATGACAGTGTCAATCTGTCGGATGTGATGATATCAATGCAGAAGGCGAGTATTTCATTTCAGGCAACGGTACAGGTGCGTAACAAGCTGGTATCGTCGTATCAGGAAATCATGAACATGCAGGTGTGACGCCGTTGTAATGCCCATATACATGCCGCCTTGCGCGGCATTGTATCTTCCTCGTTCTACCTTCGATTTACTTCCGCTTTACATCAACCGAGTCCGGTTGCCTTCGCGTTCTGTTCTCTTTCAATCTTGGTAATGTACTTTTGTACGACCGCCAGCGTGCCGTTAGATGGATTGTTGAACTCGCATCCAATCCGATTGATGCTCTTGCCGTTGGTCAGAGTAAATTCCAGCAAATTACGTACTTGCAGTGTGACAGTAATGATGCCGCTGCCAGGCAAATCGATTTTGCAATTTTTGTAGATCAGACCAGATGTCGCATCGAGTAGCTTCTTTTCATCGACTATCGATATGCCGCCGCCGCTGATATTGTGCAGTGTGGTGACAACCTCGGTAGTTACTCCATCCACTGTGACCGGAATGGTGCAAGATACCGGCGTCGTGAGTGGTGTCGGGACGCGATAGAACTCCCGCCGTTGCAGACGAATGACACTTTCCGGCAAAGGAATGATGAAGGCGGGCAGGTTCTCGTATATGCAGCTCTCGGCTGCGGGCGAGGTAAAAAGAATGCGGATGTTTTCCAGCACGGTTTCAAACGATAACTTTTTGCTATCGAGAACGCGCTGATTCATGATGGCCGTAGGGGCGCAGTCAAGCAAAACGGTGTTGTTGGCTTCATCAATCTTGAGGATGGATGTCACGATCGTATCCACGCCGTGATTAATGACCATCCTGACGAGCTGATTGCGTTCACCTATGCTGCGCAGCAAAGCGATTACTTCCCGACGGGAATTAACCCGATAAGGGTTCAATGCATCATTATCGTGATCGCTAACAAGTGTCATTATTATTTCTTCAAAACTGGGTGTAATTCATTGGTAGCAAAAATTACAGCTGGCTATGATACATTGCCGCCGCGTTGTTGGGCGGCTTCGACGCGATATAACCACGCCAGAAGTTCCGCCACCGCACGGTACAGGGCAGGCGGGATGTGATCATCAAGCTCAACTTGCAATAATAGTGCCACCAACTCTTTCGATTCATGAATTGCTACGCCATGTTCTTTGGCGCGCTCGATAATCTGTTCTGCAATGGCGCCACGCCCTTTGGCGACGACGCGCGGTGCTGAATCGCCACTCTGATAGGCGATTGCAACGGCTTTGGCTGGTGGCGTGGCCTTATCCATCCTGTTTTACCAACAAGGATTCCAGCGTTGAGCCAGCGGCACCCAATGCCTCGGCTAATGAATCGCCGTGTGTACGTAATGCGGTTGCTGTGTCTGGGTTGGCTGTATTGACCTGTACCTGAACCCGATCGCCGATCAGACGGATGGTTGCCGATACTGAGCCCAGCGTTGGCAGGGAAAAGCGCACCGTGCTGTTCCAGACTGGTTCAGTCTCGGCTTGGTCCTTGTTTTTTTCTGGCGCATCTTCTTCAATTTCCCATTCCAGCGGCTGACCGGGGAAGAGTTCACCTTGCCACATGACGCGGCGCTGTTCCAGTGTGTCGAGCTGCAAGCTGATGAGCTTGACGCTTTCTATTCCGGATAGCTCCTGTTGTTTGCCGACGATGGGATCGACGCTGTCTTGTATAGCAGGATTGCGTGCCTGCGTTGCCTGCAATTTATCCGGTAGGCGTTCTGCACCGACCCATTCGCGGATGTTGCTCATTAAGCGATTCAAGTCGTTTTTGCCGATTTCTGCTTCTGCTGATGCTGGCTGCGCAGTTCCCGTCGGTGCATTGCTGACGCGTTTGGCTTGCGGTTCGCGGAATAAGTCGGCTATTGGACGTGCGCCGACAGCCCATTGTGCAACATGCGATTCGTAAAAAAGTCCGCTGAAGGCAATGGCGCTATGCAAGGCGGTAGCGATCTGTTGTGGACTTGCGCCGGGTGTAGCGACGAGCGGTGTTTTACCAACAACAGCAGTTGGCATCGCGCCTTGCTCAGCCAGTTGCAGCATGTTGCCGATCAAGCGGCCGGCATTGCTGAGAGATGTCGTAGCACTAGCGTCTGGTTTGCCCAGCAAAAAAGTAGGGCGTGGCTGAATCGCCAGCAAGGTGAGATCCAGTATGTCGCCCGGTTTGGTGCCGGGAGGCAGCGCCATATTGGCTGGCGCATTGTCCACTTTAACCAGGAAGGTGCCATCTGCCAGACGCGACAAAACTTGCGCCTGGTATTCCTTACCAAGCGTGAGCTGGATGAGCCGGTCTAGTGTTTCCTGTTTGGCTTGTCCCAACGCCGTTGACGGCGTGGTTGCCTCGATCAAGATTACGGGCCGGGTTCCTGTTATGTCGGCCCGTGGCAGCATCTATTATCTCGATTGACTGGCACCATAGGCGTGACTGAGCTTGCGTTCAGTCCCGGTACTATTGATGAGCATCGATAGCTTGGCCATCCACGGTTCGGTGATGTTGCGGATTTCTTTGTCATCAGCCAGAATTTTTTTGATGATCGCAACTTTGCGCTCACGCTCTGCACCGGTCAACGGCACTGGTGGTTCACCGGTTTTCAGGATACTGACCTGTGCCGCACAACGCTGTTCCAATGCTGTTAATTCTTCCCAGTTGCCAAGGCGTGCAGCTGTCAGCATCTGATCAGTAATCGTTGCAACGTTTTCGTAAAGACAAATGATTTCTTGTTCGTTCATCATCGATCAGGCTTTCATTAAGCGAGGCATGTTAGGTGCGAGAGCATCGTACGAAGACGATTGTATTTGCCCGGCTAACTCTGTTACAGGTTTTGATGTTGCGGATTCTGGAGCAATTGCTTCCCATGCGCTTTTAATATCTTTGAGCAGGGTTTGTACTTCTTGAATAATTTCGAAATCGTTGTTCCTGTTCGCAAGCAACAGACGTCCGCCCATATACTCATATAGAGCGTCGAGGTTGATCGCAATTTCACCACCTACGGATTTGTCGAGGCTGGCACGCAAACCATTTTCGATAATCATGATGGCCTTGGAAATGGCTTTACCCTTTTCTTGGATGTTTCCGGCTTGCATCTGCTGCATTGCATTGTTGAGTGCGATTTGCGCACCTTCGAACAGCATGATGATGAGCTTGTGCGGATTGGCTGCTATCACACCAGTTTCCATGCCAACCTTGGCATAGGCTTTTGCTCCGTTTTGCGATGATCCAAACATTGATATCTCCGGGAGTTCTACTTATTTACTCGAATTGGTATTCGCAGCAATCGCCGCGAGCTGTTGTGTCAAATAAGTTTGTGTTGTCTGCATGCTTGCAACCAAGGAATCCAGTGCTGAAAATTGTTTGCGATAGCGGGCTTCAATAGCGGTTAATCTGATTTTGAACGCATCTGCATCATCTGTAACGCGCTTGATACTACTGTTAAGACTGGCAGTATTTCCTGCGATTAATCCATTTGTCCCGATAAAGTTATCAGTCAGTTTGTTTAGACGATCAGCATAACCTTGTGAGAAATCAATCCTGCCACGACTGCCTAAGTTACCACCCACGATTTCCAGCTTGAGTCCATAAGCGTCTGACTCCCTACCAGCACTTAACATTTGGCCGGAGCCAGTCGCGGCAATACCGCCGATGGTGCCTTCGACGTCTTCGCCATTAGTGCCAGTCAATACTGTACCCAACAAAGCTGACGCGGGCGTTCCCGAGTCCGAAGTAATAGTGATGTTGGAGGCAGAGCCGTAGCGGTCGGATTGCAAATTAAGGAAGCCGTTGCTGTCGATGGTTGCGCTGACTTTGGAACCTGCTCCTGATATCTCGGAAGCACCATTGATAGCCGATTGCACCATCGCAGCGAGTTCTTTCGCTGTATATGTTCCTTCTGTTAAATTGATTTTGGCTTCGATGCCGTCAATCTTTACACTCAATTTTGTACCTGCTGCAATGACGGTGCTGCTTGCATTCAGATTGACGTCGCCAGTCATATTGGCGCGGGTTGCCAGTTTACTGACGGTAATGTCGTAGCTACCGGCCTTGGTTGCGGAGGTAGAACTGTTGAAGTTAATCAAGCTATCGGTCGCCTTGCCTACGGTCGCAAATAAGCCTGCGATATCGTCGTAGTTGGTACTCATCGCTTTACTCAGCTTGGTAGAATCCACTGCGAGTGTGCCATCTTTTTGGAAGGTAACACCGATTTGAGGCAGCGACATATTACTGTTGCTTAATCCTTGCAGCGAAGATGACAGCATGTTGCGAAGTTGATCCTGAATGCTACGTGCGGTGGAGTCACCGACTAACAAACCACCAGTTTTTGTGGTTGGGTCGTAGCCAGTCAATCTCTTTAAAGTTGAGTTGAGATCGTTATAGGCTTTGACAAAAGCATTGACACTCGTTTCGACCGCCGCTGTATCTTTTGCGATGGTCATCGAAGTTGTACCGATCTTGGTGACGTTCAAGGTTACACCTTGAATCGCTTCTTTGACTTCATTAGTCGCGCTATTGACGAAGAATCCATTCACCGTCAATTGTGTATTTTGCGCAGCACTGGTTTGTGTCAAAGTTTGTGTGCCAGCAGGATCGTATTCCAGCAAATTCTTCAAGGCAGCGTCACCGTTCACATCGATCTTCATACTGGAAATTTCACCAGTTTTATTGGAGGTAAAGATCAAGTGATCAGGTGCAGCGCTACCATCAGAAACCAACGTCGCTGTTACACCAATATTGGCTGCGTTGACTGCATCGCGTATTCCTTGCAGCGAGTTGTTACCATCCGTGATCGTGACAGTGCCGGTAGCCTGATTGGCATCTTGTACGAAATTTGCACCAGTGTAAGTGCCGTTGGTGAGCGTACCACCACTGATCGTACCGAACTGAAAGGTCAGTGTGGTCGTGCCACTTCCACCAATCAGTGCCGTTTTACTGGTTTGTCCAGCCGTGGAGATGCTGTGTGCCTGGGCCAGTTGCGTAACATTGACTTGATAGGTGCCGGATGCGGCGTTGCTGCCAGCAGTCGCATTAAAAATTGTTTTGTCTGCGATCGTGGTCTGCAGGTTTTCGAAGGTTGAACTTTTCCCCAGATTGGCCATTGCCGTCTGAAAAGCGCCGAGTGAGCTATTGAGGATGCCATAAGCGGACAGCTTGGCTTGATAGCTCGCTTGCTTTTGCGACATTAAAGTCAGAGGCTGACTTTCAGCCGTCATGAGGTTGGTTAACAAAGTGTCGAGGGGTAGACCGGAGCCAACGCCGATAGATGAAACGGCCATTTGCTTCTCCTGCTAGAGAAAAACCATAATATAAAGGAAGGCAGACTAGGGTAAGCCCGAGGTTAGAGGGCAATTTACCCGTCTGTTTGATGCAATTTATGCTTTTTGCTTAACCAACAAACCTTGCAATTTATCTAATGCCTTGGAAATCTCGAGTGCTTCCAGCGACGGCATCTGACGTATGATTTCCTTCGTCTGTTGATCGACGACCTTGACGACAGTGCGATTACTGTCGGAGTCAACGGTAAATTCCAGATTGGAGGATAAGGCTTGCAGTGCTTTGTTGATACTTTCTAGTGCTGGTCCGACCTGGCTTTCTGCGAGGGCGGCATCTGGCTGTTGTACAGCGCTGGATGTAAGTACTGGTGCTGATGCAGCTTTGACCGGGGCGGTCACTGAGCCGGCGATCGGCGCTGATTGATTATCGATTCGTATACTTGCTTTCGCAATGCTACCGATTTGCCCGATATCCATGATTCACTCCTGTTGTAACGAATCCCCGGCTACTGAAATGCAGCCGGGGATTCATTTTTTACTACGCTAGCTGCTGTTGATTAGCCGCGGAGCAGGGCGAGCACACCGTTAGGCAGTGAGTTCGCTTGTGCCAGCATGGCTGTACCAGCTTGTTGCAAGATCTGACCGCGTGTCAGGTTAGCTGTTTCCGAAGCGAAATCAGCATCCAGAATACGGCTGCGGGCTGCGCTCAAGTTTTCGCTGGTGGTACCAAGCGATGCTACGACCGAGGTAAAACGATTCTGTACCGCACCAAGTTGTGCACGGGTGCTGCTGACGGCTGACAGGGCCGCATCGACTACCAGCAATGCATTTTGTGCGCCACTATCAGTAGCGATCGAAATCGAGCTCAACAGATTTTGGGTGGTGCTTACCGAACCTGTTGCGAAACCGATGCTTCCAGCATTAGCAGCAGAGCCACCGAGAGTGATGCTGCCTGACAAATCGGTCGCCAAGGTGATTTTTCCATTCTCACCTGCAGCAGTGGTGCCAGCAGTCAGGCCGGCGGCAGTGGCAGTTGCAGTAGCACCAAGACCGATTGAGATTGCTGCGCCCGAAGTGTTGCTGAGGATGATGGCATTGGCAGCGCCGCCGTTTGAGCCATCGCCAATAGTCGCGGTGACACCGGTCGCCCCTGTTTTTGCATTGATGGCGGCAGCCATATTAGTTGCTTGTGCACTTGCACTTGCACCAGCAGCGACCGCGCCAACCTGGACGCCATTGATAGTGATGTCGCCAGATGCAATTGCTCCGGTGGCAGTGATGGCAGCACCAATACTGAAGTTGCCGGATTGCGTTGCGGAGACGCCGGTCAACCCTGTTTGTGCATTGATCGCATCAACTTTTGCTTTCGATGTTGTACCACTAGTACCGACATTGATACTATTGATGGTCAGACCGGTACTTGCTACATTCGTAGGAGCAAATATAGTCGCAGCAGCCGTTTGGTTGCCAATTGAGCTGGAGCGTGAATCACCGATTTGTACGCCGATGGTTTGGTTGGCATTGGCACCAATTTGGAAGTTGGCATTGGCAAACGAGCCATCCAGCACGTTTTGGCCATTGAACTGAGTTTGTGTAGCAAGGCGGTCATATTCGCCAACCAGCTGTGTTACTTCATTTTGCAATGCGCCACGATCGCTTGCGCTGTTGGAAGCATTGGAAGACTGTACTGCCAGTGTGCGGATCCGTTGCAGCAAATCTGTTGCTTGACCGAGTGCGCCTTCAGCCGTTTGTGCCAGCGAGATGCCGTCGTTGGCGTTACGTGCTGCTTGATTCAAGCCGTTGATCTGGCTGGTCATACGATCAGAAATTGCCAAGCCCGCAGCATCGTCTTTTGCGCTATTGATGCGCAGACCGGACGACAAACGTTGCAGCGAAGTTGCCAAGGAAGATTGGGATGTCGTCAGATTGCGTTGTGCATTCAGCGACGAGACGTTGGTGTTAATGACTGCTGCCATGTTTTTTCTCCAGTTAGGTGCAATGAATTCTGACGTAAGGGCTGCAACTTCGGTTGGATCCCGGTTTGGGAGGTGCTTCCGTCCTTGTTACTACCTTTATCGGACGCTACTGGAAAAAGTTTAATGAATAACTTAATTTTTTCCGGTTCCGTCTCAATATGCGCCAGACATCTTGTTCTTCGACTTAACCAGAAAATTCTTTAAGAATATATTTTTTCAATTAACCCTCAAGTTTTTTGAAAGTAAGTATGTCCCTCAGTTATTCATGCAGTTTCATAAATTTTGATGGAAGGTTTTTTTAAATAGATGTTCGATGGCGATGTAAATACCTTGAAGCACATCACATGCAATAAGGGAAAAGTGACATCAAGGAGAGGGGCAACGGAGGTAAAACAGGTTGTTATTTAAAAATAAACGTTTAACTATGTTAGACATAGTTTTACTCCGTATATAACAACGTCATTAGCAGGTTGCTGTGCGCCTCCGCGTAGTCAGGCTTGATCTCGAGCGCGCGGCGATAACTTGCAATGGCTGCTTCTGGCTGCCCTTGGTTGATCAGTGTCAGTCCCATGTTGTTGTGAACTAGCGCGTAATCTGGTTGTAACTGGATAGCCTCTTGGTAACAAAGTAAAGCATCTTCCGTACGGTCCATCAAATTCAGCACTACTCCGAGGTTACAAAAAACATCTGGCCGTAGCGGATTCAATTTGAGTGCTGTGCGATAGCAAGATTCTGCTTCGTCAAGTTTGCTTTGTGCCTGAAGAGCCAAGCCCATATTGGAATACGTCGATGCGTGCGATGGTGCAATTGCCAATAATGCACGATAACAATCGATCGCATCATCGTAGTGCCCTTGTCCAAACAGCACTGTACCGAGATTGAGACGCGCATCGATATGGTCGTTTTTCAATATAATCGCTTGCCGATATTCTGTAATGGCGGTGTCGAAATGGTTTTGTGCTTGGAACGTGCAACCCAGGTTGTAATGCGCTTCTGCCGACTTTGGCTGGCGTTTTAACATTTGGCGATAACAGTCTTCGGCGGCACTGAACTGTTCTAGCTCTTTGTAAATGCCGCCCAGGTTTAGATAGGCCGCGATGTAATCAGGATTGAGGGTCAGTGCCTGACGATAACAGCTTGCCGCATCCTGTGACAATCCCTGCAGGTTGAGGGTGTGGCCGAGATTGTGATGTGCTTCTGCGAATTGGGGGTTACTTTCAATGGCCTTACTGTAGCAGGTGGCGGCTTCTTTCAAGCGCCCCAGATCGTGGAAGGCATTGCCTAAAGCGAGATGAGTCTGCTCGTCGCCGGGTTGTAGTGCCTGTGCGGCGCTTAGTGGTTCAAGTGCTTCTAGCGATCTGCCAGATGTGCGCAGAACGATCCCGAGTTGGCGTAGTGCGCCTGCATGGGTTGGCGACGATGTCAGTATTTTTTTGTAATTCTTTTCTGCATCAGCGAGACGAGCGGATTGCTGTTGTTTGAGCGCCAATTTCATCAGGTCGCTGATGGTGTTGTGCATGGTGGAAGACGGGATGTCTTTTGATCTATGTTTTTTCATTGCCGTTTCTGGTGCAAGCGAGAACAGGGATTTTTATTGATTTAACAGGATATGGAATCTCGCTCTCGTCCAGTAGAACGAGGAGATGGGTATAAAGACGTTATTTCTTCGGGAGCCGTTCTTGGTTCAGGTTGATTTAATCGCATTAATGATTGACATTTGCTCGGCGTGGCTTAAGTTCGGGTAAATTGGCAGACACAGCACTTGCTGCGCCAGTTGCGTTGCAACCGGCAGATTGTCTTTATGGGCTGATGGTAAGCCGCGATAAGGCTGAAATTCGCTGATGAGCGGATAAAAATAGCGTCGAGCAAAGATATTCTGCGCACGCAGCTTGTCGTACAGCGCGTCCCGTTTGATTGGAAAATCGTTGTCGATCAGAACCGGAAAGTATGCGTAGTTGCGATCAACCTGGGGCGGTATTTGTGGTAGATGCAAGCCCTTTATTCCTTGTAGTGTGCTGCGGTAGGTTCGGTCGATGCGCCGGCGTTCGGTAAAGACGTGATCCATATGCTTGAGTTGCAGCAATCCGAATGCAGCTTGCATTTCATTCATCTTCGCATTGATGCCAGGCGCAACTACCGTGACTTCATCGGCGAAGCCGAAATTTTTCAAGTGATCGATGCGTTGCTTGGTTTTTGCATCCGGGCAGACGATGGCGCCGCCTTCCAACGTGTTGAAAACTTTTGTCGCGTGAAAACTCAATACGGATAGATCGCCGGCACTAAGTATAGATTCGCCTTTGAGGCGGGTGCCAAATGCATGCGCAGCGTCGTAGATGATTTTCAATCCGTATTTGTCAGCGATTGCCTGAATTTCGTCGGTCACGCATGGGTTGCCGTAGACGTGTACCGGCAGGATCGCGGTGGTCTGGGGCGTGATGGCGGCTTCAATTTTGCTCGGATCCATGTTGAAAGTGAGCGGATCAATATCGACAAATACCGGTTTAATACCATTCCAGTTCAGCGCGTGTGTGGTAGCTACAAAACTGTAAGGCGTGGTGATGACTTCGCCGCCTATGCGTAATGCTTGCAATGCCGTGACCAACGCTAGCGTACCGTTGGAAAAAAGAGCCAGATGTTTAACGCCGAGGTAATCGCACAAGGCCTGTTCCAGCGCCTGATGAAATTGGCCATTATTGGTCAGCCATTTGCTTTCCCAGATTTGTTCCAGATATGGAGTGAACTCTTCCAGTGGCGGCAGATAGGGTTCGGTGACATACAATTTTTTCTTATTCATCGGGCACACTTGGCAAGGACAGCGATTAAAGTTTTGGGCGGCCTACTGCTTTACCATCTGCAATTGCGTCGACAACTGAATGAACAACGCACTGCCAATGACGAAGGATACGGCGATCTGCGTCTGATGCTCGGCGATGAGGGCGTTGCCGACGCGTTGCGGTCCATCGCCATAGGGCCACACGTAATCGTCCACGATAATCCAGCCGCCTGCGACAACGTGGGGAGCCCACGCTTCGACATCGGATTTGGCCGCATCATGGCTGTGATTGCCGTCGATATGCAGCACGGCGATCCGCATTGCATAGTCGGTGGAGCCGAACGATTCGGTGGTTGCGTTCCGATGCGCGGTGTAATGGCCGGCTGCCGCCACGGAAGCCATCCGCAAATAATTGATATCGCCCTTGTTGTAGGGTAGCAGATTCATTTCGAAGACTCGTAATGTCTCGTTGGTATCGTATTGATCAATTGTTTGATCGACTAGGCCACCGTTATCGTTTTGTTTCAAAAATTCGACTGACCATGGATCGACGCAAAGTGTATTGCCAATGCCGTAGCATTGTGCCAGACGCGCAAGGATAAACGCGGACTTGCCCCATGCGCTGCCGATTTCAACCACGTCACCTTCAACTGCGTAGCGAAAAATCTCGCAGAGTGCGCTGATCTTTTCGCCGTCACACATGCCGGGGATGATATTGCCATGCCGAAATAGCGTCGCAATCTCCAGTTCTGATATCGATTGTCTGGGTCGAATGGGAGAACCGATTTCCAAGGGAGCGTTAAATGCCTGTCGTGCGTAGGCGGTGGCGGCGCGATATCCGCTTAGCTCATTTGTCACGGGTGAGTCGTTGATCAAGAACACCTCGGGATCGATTGTCTGCAGCACGCGATTCAGATAGCCCCACACGACCGGGTTGGGCGTATAGATGCCACCGATGCCAAATTCTTTGATGGCTGCTTTCAATGCATCGTTGAAAGCGGGATCGTTGACGAAGGGTAGATGACACCAAGCAGGATATTTTCCGCGGGAGACGTCGTAGTCCAGCGATGACGATCCAATGACCGGACGTCGTTCGCGCAGACACGTGCTCAGATAGTCTAGAGAGCGTGGCATTCCCGCCGGGAAAATAAGGATAGGTTTGATATTTTCTGTTTTGTACATGGCGTTTCAAAAGGAAACAGGCTTTAAGGTGGGTGACGTGATACGCAAATGCAATCAGTTTTTCGTCGCAGGTGCCGGCAGAAAAAACATGACCGTTTCGGTCCAGCTTTCCGTGTAGTGTCGCAAGTAGACTTGATAATCGTCGCGCAAACCGATAATTAATTCAAAAACACCCCAAAAATCCGAAGGGCGGTGATAGACCGCAATTGCCAGTTTTGGATGGTCTGTAAGAATGTGATCACGGGCGCCGGTCAGAGCATTGATCTCCCAGCCTTCCAAATCCATCTTAATGAAAGAAACAGGGGCGCTCACGCAGGCGTCTATTGTCGTCACCTCGATCGAACTATCGCCGGAATCGGATATTGCGCTGGCCGATCCTTGGTTAGCGTTGAAATAGAGCGTGCCGGATTCATTTGAGACGCCTTTTTCAATGAATTCAATATCGCGAAATCCCGTTAGACGACTTTTCGCCAAGGTCAGATTGGCTGACGCTGGTTCAAACAGGTAAACCTTTTGATAGTCTGGGTAGCGCTGGCAAAACTGCTCGGTGGTATCACCGTCGAAGCCGCCTGCATCTACAAACACTTCCCGATTGAAATGCATGAAATCCTCGAAATATTGTTCATGCGGGCGGAATGCATATGCATTCAAACAGGTATGGTCGGCCGTCAATCGATAACGCAGTACGTCGTTGAATACCTGACGCGAGGCAGAATCCGCCAGCTTGGCGTAAATAGCGGCCCATTTGGCAGGAGAGGCGGTGACATCTGCGCGTGTAGCTGCAACAAAATCGGGCAGAGGGATGTGTTCCGGCATGGCTCTGCACAAATCTGCATAGCTCAAAAGTTGTGAAAAGCCTGCTTGCGCCAGACGGGAAAAAGCAGTTCTCGGCTTGGCATTGATGACGCAATTGACAATCACGCTGCCTTTATCGAGCTGGGCCAGTGCGACGACGGGCATCGCATGCCAAGTCGTACCTGACGGCGCAAAATCGTCAATGAATCCATCGGCAGGAATGACGTCATGCAGACCTGCCGACAGTTCGTTACGTCCGAAGTAGTACAGCGGGGGACGAGTGTGAGGGTGTAGCAATGATTGCGCGAGCGTGCGGGTAGCGCCGTCCTGCTGTGCCGCATAGTGCGTTATGACGTCTTGAAAATCGAGCATGGCCTGATTGCTTTCAAAATAATTGTTCGATACAGCGGGCACCTGTTTATTCGGCATGGTTGGCTGCTGCCAATTTCTTTCCGATGATTGCAACGAGGCCATTGACTGAACGGAAACCGGCACTTTCGATATCCGCTTCGGTGATCTCGATATCAAATTTCTCTTCAATTTCGAGAATGAATTTGATGATGGCGATTGAGTCGATGATGCCGGCTGAGATGAAGTCGTTGGTATCGTCGAAATCCTTCGGTAGCCGGGATTTTTTTTGTAGTAGTGTCAACACATAGAGTCGTATGTCGTTTTGCATCAAATCGCCCTCAACAATGTATGGTCTGTGTCGGTATCGTGCTGTCTGCCAGACGGGATGGTCTGCCAACTCCGGCTGTGCGACGACTTCACCATTGCTTCCAGAAAGAACATACCTTCCAGTGCCAGTTCCGCACTGAATACTTCGTCCGACTGCCATTCACCGTTTTGTTGGAAACGCCGCAAGCTCACCGCAATATCGCTGTATAAGTTGGCGAATGCCTCGATGAAACCGGCCGGATGACCTGCCTTGAAACGGTTATAGCGTAACTGGTTGCTGATCTCGACCTGACCGGATCGGTCTAGAATTTCCCGGCGGCCGTCGACATGCGCCAGCAGCAGCTCTTCCGGATTGGCCTGATACCACTCGGCCGAGCCGCGATCACCATAGATGCGGATACGCAAGCCGTTGCGGTGGCCTAACGCGGATTTACTGAACCAGAACTGGGCCTGTATCTCGTTGCTGTAACGAACTAGACAACTGGCGTTATCAACTACGCCGGAAAACCAGCCGTAGTTATTCTGATCGGCTACCAATTCGATCGGTTTTTCGTCGGTAAGATAATGCATGATTTGGTGGAGATGGACTGCGAGGTCAAGATAAAGCGTTGGGATGTCGCCATCGGACAATCGCCACGACTGAGGCTGAGGTTTGTTGCCCTGGGCGTCCAGCCGGATGAAACCTTCCTGTGGCATCTCGGCCTGGAAATGCAGAATCTTGCCAAGCTTCCCCTGACGAATCCGTAGCGCCAGTTCGCGCAACATCGGATAGCCGGAATAGTTGTAGGTGACAGCAAGAAAACCTTTGACCTTGTCGCGTAGTGCAATCAACTTTTGTGCATCATCGCTGCAGACGGCCAGCGATTTTTCGCAGATTACGGGGACACCAGCGCTTAGGCAGGCGCTGACGTTGTCAAAATGGTTTGGTGTCGGGGTCAGAACAACGATAGCATCCAGCTTGTCTTTTTCATGCAGCAGCATATCGGCCAGACTGGTATAAACGCGGTCGGTGGCTACGCCGTAGACTTCCGCGGTCTTCGCGTTTGATTCCAGATTCTTGCTGAAGCAGCCTGCGACGAGTTGCCATTTGCCGTCCATCGTGCTGGAGACAAAATGCGAATAGCCGACTGCTGCATTGAGCGATCCGCCTATGAAGCCGAGTTGTAATGGTGGCTTGGTTTGTGTTTGCGTCTGCATAGTTGTTCTGGCCGATCAGGCGGTTGTTGCCTTGGTTTCGATGTGAATTGCGACATCGCTTGCGGCGTTACTAAATCTGTTTACCAACTGAAATTTCATCAGTTTCCCCATGCTGTTGCGTGGCAATGTTTCGACAATGAAAAATTTTCGCGGTTGCTGAAAATCTGCCAACTGTGCGGCGCAATGAAACCGGAGTTTTCGCAATTCGCCATCGGCATCGAAGCGCACAATATCTTTCGGAACGATGGCGACGGCAACAACTTCTCCCAGATTGGTATCCGGATAGGCGAATGCAGCCGCTTCTAGTATCGCTGGATGCTCGGTAAGTGCAGCCTCGATATCGGCAGGATAGACGTTGATACCACCAGTCACGATGATGTCTTTCTTGCGACCGAGAAAATGCAGGAAACCATCGGCATCCAATGTGCCGATGTCGCCGGTGCGGAAATACTCGCCCCACATTGCTGCCTGAGTCAGTTCCTGCCGCTTGTAATAGCCGCCGAACAGCATCGTTGTTTTACAGATAATTTCACCAGCTTGACCGGTTACCACTACACGGTCGTTAGCATCGATAATCAAGATCTCTACGCCGGGTGCGGTGACACCGACGGAATTTAATTTGCTCCGTGCGGTGATACTGTCCAGATTGGATGCGATGGCGATTTCGGACGTGCCATAGCATTCGTGAAAGTCACAATCCAATTTGGCAAACAATTTTTCCTTTAATTCTGGCTCCAGTAATGCGGAAGATGAAACCACGCAGCGCAGGCTACGCATGACAGCGGGTGCAACGTTTGGCAGGTAATCAATGATCTGTTTGAGTTGAGATGAAACAGCGATTGTGAACGTGACGGCTTGCGCCTCAATATGTTTGAACCATTCTGTTACAGAGAATTTTTCCATTAATACCGATGTGCCACCGGTCAGTAGTGGAATGAGGACAAGTCTTTCCGCTAATGAATGGTAGAGCGGAGTGGCAGCTAGAGTGATATCGGTTGCATGGATGCTGTACAACGTTACTGCCGAAATTACACGATTGAGCTTGGTACGTTGAGTGAGAATGATGGGTTTAGGGTCGCCGGTAGAGCCAGATGTCATCGTCAAGATGAAGGCATCATTAGCTTGCCCCCAATTCAGCAAGGTCGCATCATGACGGACCATTTTCAGTAACGTCGTGAGATGTTCAACGTTGGGTAATGTATTATTTTCATCTGTCGCTTCATCAATCGTCAGCCATAATCCTGCCACTTCAGGAAAATCGTCGCGCGGCAGGTCTGTCAGCAAGGTGGTAGTCGAGACGACATGTTTGACATCCGTGGCATCGAACGCTTTGCGTACGGCAGCAGCGGTCAGTGATGTATTCAGCGGTACCAGAACGGCACCAAGGTCTGCGGCAACCAGCATCAGTGCAATTAACTCAATACTGTTAGGTAGCAATACGCCGATATGGTCGCCACGGTTGACGCCTCTTTGTGACATTGCCTCTGACCAGCGGCATACCAACGATGCAAGCGCGTGGTACGTTATTTTTTCATCTTGGCATATGACCGCAATTTTTCCTGGATCGCGTTGCGAGCACGCGAGAAAAATCGCAGCAAGTGTATCGCTTGCTTGCGGGATGATCGGGATATGATGGGCGAGGGGCATTATTATTTCTTTCGCTATTTCATCAACTGGCTGAACTTAAGGAATGCCTTGCTTTTTAGTTTGAACAACAGGCCAGGTTCAGATAAGTAAACCTGTTCATCCTCGGTCGATCGATTGATTAGCGTGTTGGCAGCGATGAAGTTGCGTACTCCGACCTTTACGCCGTGTCCAACAGATGCATTGACACCGAAAAAACTGCCTGCACCGATTGTGCAGCCACCAGCAATCGCTACACCTGAATTGATCCAGTTATGATTTTCGATTATGCAATCGTGGCCGATATTGACGTTGCTCGAGATAAATGTGCCAACATCAATCTGGCAACCCGGATGCACTGAAACGTGGTCAAGCAAAATACAATTTTCACCAATCGTCACTCCATCGTGTTGAATGACCGATGGATGGATAAAGCGAGTAAAGCTGAATCCCTTTTCTTGTGCCTCGATATATTTCTGTTCGCGTAGTGCATTCAAATCTATGTAACCGATCGCGAGGATCATATTATGCGATGACGTATCCCATTTGTTTTCTACCTGACTGAACGGTACTAGCGGCAATCCGAGAAAGCTGTCGGTGCCTTCGGCAATACAGATGTCGTCCACAGTAAAACCGCAGATATCCATGCTATGGCGCGCGTAGGAATACAACACTTTGGCCATTGAGCCGTTTCCGTAAATAATGGTTTTCATGTTTTTTTATTGTGCTGATCCCTGAGATACGCACCATTTGCGCCACATTGTTCGATAGGCGTTTTCAACTGCCAATGTGAACTCCTTCGGGCCAGAACCTGACCCCGACTCAACCATTGTACGGCAGCGAGATCGTAGCGCGGAAAGACGCGGCAGATCGTTGGCGTACTCTACAACTAGTCGTAAGTAATCTTCCTCATCCACAGCGATACATTCTGTCAGTCCGAGGCGCGACATGATCGCTACACCGACGCGTGAAATCGACGAATTACCAGCAAGTGTAATGACGGGTACGCCCATCCATAACGAATGGTTGGATGTTGTGCCGCCATTGTAAGGGAAGGGGTCGAGCGCAAGATCTATTTCACCGTGAAGTGCCAGATAATCGCGCAGCGGCATGTTGGGTTTCAGTATGATGCGTTCGGCAGCAATCCCGTGCTGAGCAAATTGTTCGAGTAATTGTTGGCGTGTTCGTTCGTTACGGGCATTGCCGAGTATCAAGCGAGTGGAGGGTAGCGCATGTAGGATGCGAGACCAGAGCCGAATTGTTTTTTTACTGATTTTGGCAAGGTTATTTAAACAGGCCAGAGTAAATATGGGGGAGTTCAAGGCCGGTAATGGTGATACTTCTGGACTGTCAGTCGGCGCTTGATAAGTTGCTGCAGTCGACAAACGCACTAGCGTTTCGGTATGCCATGCCTCGGTCATGCCGGGCGGATCCATGTCAATGTCGGTGAGGCGATAATCCATGGCTTGCAAACCGGTGGATGCAGGAATGCCAACGAATGTTACTTGTACCGGTGCAGGTTTGCGTGCGAATGTTAACAGGCGATTATGTGCAGTGTGCCCAGACAGGTCGACTAGTATGTCGATTCCGTCTTGCAGGATTTGCGCAGCAAGTTGAGCCTCTGATAGATCTTTGCAGACCAGCCAGTGATCGGCTGACTTTTTGAGTCGTTCGGTAATGTCATCGTGAATGTGAGAATTGGAGTAGCAAAAAATCTCAAAATGAGCGTGATCGTGGTTTGCAAAAATAGGCAGGATAAAATATGCCACCGCATGATTGCGAAAATCGCCAGATACATAGCCGAGTTTGATCCGTTTTTCCGGATCCGGTGTGTTGGTGTGCTCGGGCCAACCAACTTTCAGTGGCGTTTCGAACTGCGCGGCGAATCGTAAAGCTTCTGCATAAAATTGTGCTGGTCCCGATAGTGGTAGATGTACATTCCTGTTGTCGTTTCCCTGTGCTATCGATAAATTGTTTTGCGCCAGGAAAAAATCCGGTTGCAGCGACAGTGCTTGTTGAAAGCATGTGATCGCTTCGTCAAGTCGACCTTGTTCTTTTAATGCAGAACCAAGATTATTGTGTGCGAGCGCATAGGCGGGGTTAATCAACAAGGCATTGCGATAGCAGGCAATCGCATCTTCAGTCTGTTTCAATCCGTGATAGGCAGCACCCAGATTGCAGTAAAAATCGGGATTGTCTGGTTTGAGTGTAATCGCCTTGCTAATCAAATTGATCGCGAGTTCGTGTTTGCCAATTTGATGAGCAAGAACGCCGAGGAGATTTGTCGCAGCTACATGGTTGGGCTCTTGCTTTAGTATCTGTCGATAGCGAATGCTCGCCTGCTCAAGATTGCCAGTTTGATGAAGATCGATGGCAGCTTGTAAGTCAAGCTCAATATCCGAAGTTTGCTCTTTCAATTGCTCTGATTCTTGCATAATGTTCTATCTCAAAAAAGCGATGAATTACGCGTGCGTATTTTTAAGTTCTGCCGCAAGAGAAGCGTATCAGTCTGCTGCAATAACCCGGTTTTTACCGGCTTTTTTCGCTTTATATAAGGCAGCATCCGCACGTTTGATCATTGATGGCTGGTCTTCCTTTTCGTTGCGCAGGGCGACGCCGGCACTGAAAGTCATCAGCAGGCGTGTGTGGTTGTGCATGAATATCTGCTTGGTGAGTTCTCTTTGCAGGCGTGTGATGGTTTGAATGGCTTCTTCCATCGACGTATCTGGCAGCACGATCAAGAACTCTTCGCCGCCAAAACGGGCAATCATATCCATGGAGCGCAGTGTCTCCTTGATAACGCGTACCAGGTGGATTAATGCTTCATCACCTGCAGTGTGGCCATACTTGTCATTGATTTTCTTGAAGTCATCCAGATCAAGCATGGCGATGCAAAGTGGCGATGCACGTCTATCAGCACGTGCCATTTCGCGTTCGAGTACGTCATCCAGGCCGCGACGGTTGAGGCTGCCGGTCAGTTGATCTTCGCGTACCAGCTCACTCATTTGTTCCAGTTGCAGCTCCAGATTATGGATGCGTGCTTCGGCGTCTTCGACATCTTTACGTGCGGCGATGATGATGTCGCGCGAACGCAGTGCCTCGGTTTGTGCAATGCGCGTTTCGCGCTTCACTTCGTCGAGAATCTTGTTGAGCTTGGTGATATCGGCAGTCTGCGTAATCTCTTTTGAGTAACGGTCGATTTGCTGATGATAGTTGCCGGTGGTATTGGCGATGTCTGCAAGGCGATCGATAAATGTATTGACCATATTTTTGACGGAAGTTTTTGCGTCGGAGAGACTGTGCTTCAGAGTCCCTTGTTTGTAGATCACTTCTTTCAGGCTACGCATAACTTCGTTGAGTGCAACGTCATTAATAGGTGCTGAAATCAGATTGCGGACGGCTTCGATCTGTCCTTGCATCCATGAGTCTTGTTCGAGCAGATTGCTGATATTTTCCAGTAGCAATCTAAATACACGGAGCAGCAGTTCCTGCTGTTCTGCCATGTCACCGCTTTGCAATTCAATCTTGAAACACAGCTGTTTCAGTCGCGCTGAAACCTCGTTGAGCGCTGATTCAGTCTGCGCATCCTTGATCGATCGACCTAAGGCTTCCGCTTCTTCCGCTAGTGCAGGTGCACCTTGCAGCAAAGAGGCAACTGCGAGCGAGAGGGTGCGCGTCAGCAAGTCGCGCAGCATGAGCGGCTGTGGATCGTCTATCAATGACATCGTCGTGTTGACGACAGTCGGCGCTGTACTTGTATTGGTATTGCTTTGTGCGGATAGCTGGGTTTGGTAATGCTTGACCAGTTGGGTCAGGCCTTTGCTGTAATCCGGCCAGTAAGGTGTGGTTGCGGCTTCCTGCAAGGTCTTGCCGATGATGGCGACACCATCCGGTGCATTGAGCAGAGTGGTGGCAAATTCGCTCAGAACTTCTTCTGCTGTCGGTTCCATGGCGTAGCCGGCGATCTCGTCGTAGATCGCGCGGTAGGCATCAGGTGTTGGAGCAATTCTGCGGACGGCTAGTTGGCGGAAAGCTTCGCGTGCGATCTCTGCAGGGTTTTGTGACGGGTTGTCTCGCTTGTCTTGCATGAAGGCACGCACGTTTCTTTATCGTTGATTGGCCGGAAGTCGGCCTATCTCTGAATAATATAACTATGCAGACAAGTTTGATGATGGGATTAGGTGGGCAAATGATTGTCACTTTGCCGCTTTATCTATATTCGCGCTGAAAAGAGGGCTGCTGAGGATTTGATGTCTTATTGATTAGATAAGAGATTGTCTGAATTGATGTCTCAGGGCAGATGTTTTAGATGTTTATTCGACCAGATGATTCTTGATCGCGTAATGCGTCAGTTCGGCGTTATGGCGCAGTTTCATTTTCTGCAATAAGCGCGAGCGATACATGCTGATCGTTTTGACGGACAGGACGAGCTCGTTGGCGATGTCACTGACAGTTTTGCCGGAAGCAATCATGGTCAGAGTTTGGTATTCGCGATCGGACAGGGTTTCGTGCAGGGGTGTTTCGTGATCGTCGCTGATTTGATTGGCGAGTTCTTGCGCCAAGGCTGCACTGATGTACTTGCGTCCGGTTGCGACCTGGCGAATGGCGTTGACCAGTTCAGCCGGTGCACTTTGCTTATTCAGATAACCGGAGGCGCCAGCTTTGAGCGAGCGAATTGCGTATTGATCTTCACGATGCATGGAGAGCATGAGAACGGCGATCTTCGGAGACTCTTTCTTGACCTGTTTCAACACTTCGATGCCACTGCGGTCTGGCATGGAAATATCCAGTAGCAGTACGTTGCATGCGCCTTCGCGCGATAACTTGATTGCTTCTATCCCGTTTTCAGCGTGACCGGCCACGATGATGTCTTTGGTGTCTGCCAGAATTTGCTTCAGCCCTTCGCGTACGATCGCATGATCGTCAGCAATAAGGACTTTGATTACGTTCTTCGTTGTCATTGTTCTGTTTTTATAGAATCTGCGTGTCGCCAGATACTGGTTGGCGATTCGTCCGAATGTGACAAATTTTGGACGAGCATAGCGCTATATGACCAAATTATGTCGTTTAATGTCCAATATTATTCGTCTGAATGCGGTCAGACGGTAAGGTATGGGGCAGCGGAACATTGATAGCAACGACTGTGCCACCTTTGGGTGCTGTGCTGACAGACAAACTGCCACCCATTGCGACGGACCTCTCTACCATACCGCGGATGCCAAATGATTTTGGTTTGGTGCGATCAGCGACCTTGATGCCACGTCCATTGTCTGTAATCTCCAATCTGACGTATAGATGCGTGTGTACCAGCTGCACATTGACCTGACTTGCTTTTGCGTGTTTGGCAATATTGGTCAGTGCTTCCTGAAAGATACGGAATAGGGCGGTAGCCTGATCCACGCTCAGATCGATTTCAGCCTTGTTGGACAGGAACTCGCAGGGAATGCCCAATTGTTTCTCGAACTCACCGGCTTGCCATTCAAGCGCGGCTACCAGGCCGAAATCGAGTATGCCCGGACGCAGATCGCCGGCGATGCGATGTACGGTTTCTATTGTGCGATCGACTAGCGATTCAACGTAGGCGGCTTTTTCTGTTAGTTCTGGCGTTTTGACGGGCAGGCGACGAGTTAATAGAGCGAGTGCCATTTTGATAGCAGTCAAATTGCCGCCCAAGTCGTCATGGATTTCGCGTGCGATGCGCGTGCGCTCTTTTTCTTTTACGGTGTCGATGTGGGCAGACAGCTCTGCTAATTGGGCGCGCGAACGAATGATTTCTTCCTGCTCTAGTTTGCTGGCAGTGATGTTGGTCATGATGCCTTCCCACTGCACGCTATGCTCATCAAGTGCGCGTGGCGTGGCGCGAAGGTTGATCCACTTGATGTCTTTCCATTTTTCTACCCAGATGCGACCTTCCCAGTTCCAGTTGCTCATTTCTGAGGTGGAGATGCGCATCGTCTCGCGATAAGAGGCTCTGTCTTCAGAAAGAATCAGATCGACAAACAATGATGGCGTGTCATGTAATTCTTCTGATGTAATTCCTAATAGCGCTTCGCAACCATCGCTTACATACGGGAATGAAAACTTTCCATCGTCACGCAGCAGGAACTGATAAACCAGTCCAGGTGTATTGGACACCATCGCGCTGAGACGCGATTCGCTTGCGCGCAATGCTTTATCCGATTTGTCGCGCGAGCTGACATCGTTACCGATGGCAATGATGGTTGGCGCAGTATCGGATGCTAAATAGAACAGTTGAAATTCAATCGGATAGTGCGTGCCATCTTTGCGCGTATGCAGCGTGTTGATTGCGACAGATGTTTTGCTGCCATCCTGCAAGCCTTGGATAAATTGTGAGTAGACTGCTGGCGTCACGTTCTTGGCGACGCAGGTCGGTGACATCTGTGCCAATTCATCCAGACTGTATTGCAGATTATTTAAAGCGGTGGGATTGGCATATTCAAAGCGTAAGGTATTGCAGTTCAATACGTAGATTTCGCTAAACGACCCTTGCAGGATTGTTGGTAACCACTCGGCGTGCATCGTGTTAATGATGTTTCCTTTTTGTTCAATGTTTTTTTCGCTTTTGGGACGACGGGCTTGGTATTGGTGATTAGCGACCATATTGGCTCCGGCAAGCTACTGTATTTGGCGATAAAAATCACTTTGCCGACTTTAGCATAAGTTTTTTCACCAACATGCTCGCTAGTAATAAGAGGGCGGAAAGTTTGTCTTGAATGCGACGATGTGTAAAACGATGCGTGCTTTATATATAAGAACTTGTTGATGAAGGATGTGTATCTCGTATCGTTTTCATGATTTCTTGCTGTTGAAATGCGTAGCTCATCAGTATCGATGAAAGAAAGTTGATAAAAATCTTCACGAGAGGCTTCCAAAATGAATTCTACTCATGCTATAATTTTTTCTTTCGCGGCTGTAGCTCAGCTGGATAGAGTACTTGGCTACGAACCAAGGGGTCGTGGGTTCGATTCCTGCCAGCCGCACCAGCATTATCAAGGGGTTACGTTCAAAAGACGTAACCCCTTTTGTTTTGCCAAGCCACTTGGTAAGAAGTTTGGTAAGAAAAAATCTGCAGTAATAAATAGTCCCCCCCTCTCCTTACCACTACCTGCCCTCTATTTCTGCTTTGATTACCGCAAATCCGTTCTATATTTTTGAAATTTCAATGAATGTTGTTTTGAATCGATTACGATCAAGGATTTTCGTGGACCAATATCTTTAAATGTTTTCTGTAATTTAATTTCCTAAAAGTCGCACTCTGAGTTACTAGATGTGTGTAACTGGTTGTTATGCCTCGATGGTAAGTCGAGACTTCAAAATCCTGAATTTCAGACTTTAATCAAACGAGGCGTTTTAAACATCAACGAAGAGCGGGGCGACAGTGGCACTCGCATCTCGGCCTCTAGTCTTATCAGATATTTTTTATATAGATAAAAAATTGTGTCCCAATGCCCTCATTATTAATTTTGATGTGAAAGAAGGTTTTAGATTGGAGCCGGTTTTCGAGTGACTTATTAGTGTAGATGCCTTGAGCTCCGGGTTTTGATACTTGCAGTTTCTCGTGTTGTTCGATGCTATCTTGCAACTGTTTGCCCGCATAATCGGTAGAAATAAAATTTTGAGATTTGAATGTGGATTTGATGCATCCATGAGCTGTCGAGGATGATGGCGCGGTGACACAACAATTAAGGGAAGTTGGGCTTTAGATGACAAATAAAAAAGACCTATCGGAGCGCGATATTTGCACCAAGTTCATCACGCCAGCTCTGGCACAAGCGGGGTGGGACTTGCAGAAGCAAGTTCGTGAAGAAGTGGGATTCACCGATGGCCGCATCTATGTTAGGGGCAGCCTGACTACCCGTGGTAAACGTAAGCGGGCAGATTATATTTTGTACTTTAAGCCGAATATTCCAGTCGCTATTATCGAGGCCAAGGACAACAAGCATTCTGTGATGTCAGGCATTCAACAAGGGCTTGATTACGCCACTATTCTGGATATCCCCACGGTGTTCAGCAGTAATGGCGATGGCTTCTACGAGCATGATCGCACTGCTTCTGGAGGAAGTGTAGAACGAGAAATCCCACTGCATGAATTCCCCACACCGGAACAACTGTGGGAACGCTATAAACGCTACAAAGGCATTGCCACGCCGGAAGCCGAACGCATTAGCGCTCAGGACTATTTCTTCGACGGCACCAGCCGCAGCCCGCGTTACTATCAGCAAATTGCCATCAATCGCACGGTAGAAGCGATTGCCAGCGGCCAACAGCGCATCTTGCTGACAATGGCTACTGGCACCGGTAAAACTTATACCGCCTTTCAGATCATTCACCGCCTATGGAAGGGCGGGGCCAAAAAACGTATTCTATTTCTGGCTGATCGCAATGCCTTGATCGACCAGACCCGGCGCGGTGACTTCCGTCATTTCAAAGACAAAATGACTGTTATCAAGCACAAGAAGATCGACAAATCCTACGAAATCTATTTGGCGCTTTACCAAGGTCTAACCAACTACGATGAAGACAAGGATGCCTATCGCGAATTCAGTCAGGATTTCTTCGATCTGATCGTTATCGACGAGTGCCACCGTGGCAGCGCATCGGAAGACAGTGCTTGGCGCGAGATTCTGAATTATTTCAAAACTGCTACCCACATTGGCCTGACGGCCACTCCCAAGGAAACCGAAACGGTTTCCAGCACGGAATACTTCGGCGATCCGATTTACACTTACTCGCTTAAGCAGGGCATACAGGACGGCTTTCTCGCCCCCTACAAGGTGTTGCGGGTTGGCCTGAATGTCGATATGGAAGGCTGGCGGCCCGAGACAGGAAAAACCGATAAGAGCGGTCAACTGGTGGATGACCGCATCTACAACCGCCGTGATTATGACCAGAGTCTGGTGATCGATGAGCGCACCGAGACCGTGGCCAACAAGATCACCGAATACTTGACCAAAACCAACCGCTTCGATAAAACCATCGTCTTCTGCGTGGATATTGACCATGCACAACGTATGCGTACCGCACTGGCCAATGCCAACAGCGACTTGGTGGCGCAGAACTCCAAATACGTCATGCAGATCACTGGCGATAACGAGGAAGGAAAGCGCGAGTTGGACAACTTCATCAACCCGGAAGAACGCTACCCGGTGATTGCCACCACTTCCAAATTGATGACCACCGGCGTCGATGCGCAAACTTGCAAACTGATCGTGCTCGACAGCAATATCGGTTCGATGACCGAGTTCAAGCAGATCATCGGGCGCGGTACCCGCATCAATGAAGAATTCGGCAAAACCTTTTTTACCATTCTCGATTTCCGCGGTGTCACTGACCTATTTGCTGACCCGGATTTCGACGGCGACCCAGTGCGAGTCAAGGAATTGGGAGAAGATGATGAGTTTGAAACGCCGGAAGAGGAGATCGAAGAAGGCGAAAGAATTACCGATGAAACGGGTGAAGAGATCATCTTCGAGCCGCCGCCTAAACCCCTGGAAATCATCGCTGGTGGGGAGATCATAAGCGAACCGCGCCCCAAGTATTACGTCAACGGCGTCAGTGTTGCCATTCTCAACGAGCGCATCCAGTACATGGATGGTAACGGCAAGCTGATCACCAGCAGCCTGAAGGACTACACCCGCCAGAAAGTTCGCGAACAATACCAGTCACTGGACGACTTTCTCCGCAAATGGCACACCGCCGACAAAAAGCAGGCCATCATCGACGAGCTGAGCGAACAGGGCATCGTGCTGGAAAATCTCACGGAAGCCACCGGCAAGGAGATGGACATCTTCGATATGATCTGCCATACAGCTTTCGACCAGCCGCCGCTCACCCGCGCAGAGCGTGCGAAACAGGTCAGAAAGCGCGACGTTTTCACCCAATACGGTGAACAAGCGCGCAAGGTATTGGAAGCCCTCCTGGATAAATACGCAGACGAAGGCATCGAGAACATCGAAGACATCAAGGTGCTCAAGGTCAACCCCTTTGATCAGTTCGGCACCCCGACAGAAATCATTAAGCTCTTCGGCGGCAAGCCACAATACTTGCGGGCCTTAACCGAACTTGAACAAGCCCTCTATCAGGCAGCTTGAATAACCATTAAGAGAACAGTAACGACATATGGCAAACGTACTAGGCATCGTAAAATCCGCCCGCAACATCATGCGTCAGGACACCGGTACCGGCAGCGACGAGCTGCGTATTCTGCAACTCGGCTGGATGCTGTTCCTAAAAATCTTTAGCGACAAGGACAAAGAGCTGGGGCTGATGGACGACAACTACACCTCACCAATCCCCGCTGAACTACACTGGGACGAATGGGCCGGGAATGACGAAGGAATGACCGGTGATGAGTTGTTGCTGTTTGTTGATCGCAAACTTTTTCCCACGCTGTCGGGAATTGATCTATCCACCGCCAAGCGCCGCGCCGTGCTGGTGCATGAGGTGTTTGCCAACAACTACAACTACATGAAGTCAGGCATTCACCTGCGCCAGGTGATCAACAAGCTCAACGAAATCGACTTCAACGACAGCAAAGACTTGCATCTTTTCGGCCAGATTTATGAAACCTTTCTGAGCGAATTGCAAAGTGCGGGTACCCTAGGTGAGTTCTATACCCCTCGCGCCATCACCCAGTTGATGACCGAGATGGTCAACCCCACCCACGGCGAAACCGTGCTCGACCCTTCCTGCGGCACCGGCGGTTTTTTAACCGCAGTTATCGAACACCTGAAGGCCAGTGCGAAAAACGTGAAGCAACGCGAAGCTATCGGGAACGATGTGTGTGGCTGGGAATATAAACCACTTCCCTACATACTAGCCAACACCAATCTGATTTTGCATGACATTGTTACTCCCAACATTCAATTCGGTGACTCACTGCAGCGGCCTCTAAGCGAATATACGCATAAAGATAGAGTGGATGTAATCATTGCCAACCCGCCCTTTGGCGGGGTCGTATCTAATAATAACGAGAATAATTTTCCGCAAACCTTTCGCACTAAGGAATCGGCAGACCTGTTTCTGATTTTAATGATTCATCTGCTCAAGGAGGGTGGCCGAGCCGCCATTGTGTTACCGGATGGTTCACTCACGGGCGATGGAGTTAAGCAGCGTATTCGCCAAAAGTTGCTTGAAGACTGCAATGTTCACACGATTATTAGGCTACCCAATTCAGTTTTCAAGCCGTACGCCACGGTTGCTACGAATCTCATCTTTTTTACCAAAGGAAGTCCAACTAAAGAAATCTGGTATTACCAACATGTTTGCCCTCCTGATATAAAAGCGTATTCAAAAACGAAGCCGATTAGCAATGAGGATTTTGTTGCGCTTCGGAAGTGGTGGAATAGCCGCACTGAGGGGGACTATTCATGGCGTGTATCAATCGACGAAATTAAAGAAAGAAAATTTGATCTAGATATAAAAAACCCCACTCGACTGAGATCAAATGAGAGGTCTGCAAAAGACTATATCGATACGATAAATGAAGATCTGAAAGAAATTTCCGATGAAGTTAAAGATATATTCGACTCGTACTTTAAACTAAGCAAATCAAGAATTTTTGAGTTAGGTGAGATATGCAGGGTAGAAAAAGGCCAAACGGGGATTACGAAAGCCATACCAGGAGACTATCCTTTAGTTACGACTGGAGAGGAAAGAAAATGGCACAATGAATATCAACTGGATTGTGAAGCCGTATGCATACCAATAGTCTCCTCGACGGGCCATGGTCATGCCTCAATTAAAAGAATACATCATCAGGATGGCAAATTTGCGTTAGGTAACATATTGGCAGCAGCAATACCAAACGATCCATCAGTCGTGTCTGCAAAGTATCTATATTTTTACCTGAACAATTTCAAAGAGGAGGTTGTAGTCCCTCTAATGAAAGGAATGGCCAATGTCACGTTATCAATTGGCAGCATTAAACAAATCAAAGTCGTTTTGCCATCAATTGAGGATCAAAATAAATTGGTCCTTCTCATGGATAAATGCGAAAAATTGCGCAATACGCTCGCTAAGTCTGTGACTGATTCGGAGTCAATGATTAAGATACTTATTAGCGAAATAATAGACACTGAGTGGATGGATCGTGCGTAATGAAGTAGCCCAATTAGCATTGGTTTCCACCACTTAAGCGCCAATTTTTCTCACACTTTGGTTTGTAGATTTCGGCAGTGTGGAGTTACCAGGATTTAGTAGACAGGAGTAGCATTCGACCTGTAACTAAAGGT